>NZ_SNXV01000001.1:0-1224262 GCF_004362645.1 Brachybacterium sp. AG952
GCGTGGTGCTTGGAGTGGTGCAGCTCCATGATCTTCCCCGAGATCGAGGGATCCAGCGCGCCGTAGTCGTAATCGAGATCGGGAAGCGTGTACTCCGTCATGATCAGTCCTTCCTTTCGTCGAACCCCGCCGGTCCGCCCGACGAGCAACAGCTCGACCATAGAACCTCAGGTCCGCTTGAAGGCAAACCCATGCGTCTTGCTCCGCCACCAGCGGACGCAGAGCGCCGCGCTCACGCCTCGTCGTCGTCCTCGATGACGTCCTCGAGCCGGCGGGGCCCGGCGCCGGTCGCGGCGAGCGCGTCGTCGGGGTTCAGCAGCGCGCAGGCCTTCAGCGAGAGGCAGCCGCAGCCGATGCAGCCGGTGAGCTCGTGCTCGAGCCGCTCGATCGCGCGTCGACGCTCCTCGAGGGTGCGGCGCCAGCGGCGGGAGGCCCGCTGCCATTCGGCGTGGGAGGGCGTGCGGTCCATGGGGACGTCGCCGAAGGCGGCGCCGACGTCGGCCAGCGGGATCCCGAGTCGCTTGGCGACCGAGACCAGGGAGACGCGGCGCAGCATGTGCCGGGCGTAGCGGCGCTGGTTCCCGGCGGTGCGCACGGAGGCGATGAGCCCCAGGTCCTCGTAGTAGCGCAGGGCGCTCGCGGCGACGCCGGTGCGTCGGCCCATCTCGCCGATGGTCATGAGCTCCTCGGGCTCGTGGGGCGCGTTCATGCGCATAATCTCCCTCCGCCTTGACCTCAAGTGCACTTGAGATCCTACGGTGCTGGCAGCACTGCGGGAAGAGCCCGCACCGCCCCACCGCTCCTGGGAGGACCGCATCCGATGACCTACGTGATCGCCCTGCCCTGCGTCGACGTGAAGGACCGCGCCTGCGTCGACGAGTGCCCCGTCGACTGCATCTACGAGGGCAGCCGGATGCTCTACATCCAACCTGACGAGTGCGTGGACTGCGGCGCCTGCGAACCGGTCTGCCCGGTCGAGGCGATCTTCTACGAGGACGACACCCCCGACGAGTGGGCGGAGTACTACAACGCCAACGTCGAGTTCTTCGACGAGCTCGGAGCGCCCGGCGGCGCGGCGAAAATGGGCGTCATCGAGAAGGACCACCCGCTGGTCGCGGCGCTGCCGCCGCAGGAGAACCCGCTGGAGTGAGGTCAGCGTGCCCGGCGTGGTGCCGCGGAGCGGGCCCGGCGGGGCGCTCGTCGCGCGCTCAGTGTTCGTCCTGTCGGGCCCTCGTCCTCTTGAGGTGTCGTGTGAGCTCGGCGTCGGTCGCGGCGCTCCCCGGCAGGTCCCGGAACCCGGCCTGGGCGAAGGCCCCGCCGCCATCCGCCTCGGGACGCCACCAGACCCCTGACTCCTCGAGGCGCAGCAGGGCGACCGTCCGCCTCCCGATCACGCGGCAGGTGAGGCCGCGGTCCAGGTCCGCCGTGGCCATGGTGACCGCGGCATCGCCCCCGCCGTAGTCATAGCCCTCCGGGCACCCCACCGTCCAGGGGCCGATGTCGACCTCGATCTCGTCCTCCTCGTCGACGGGCTCCTCGGCGTGTCGGACGACGACCGGAAGCTCCGCCGCGGCGTCCGAGGTGAGCGTGACGTCACCGCCCTCTCCGGCATGGCGGGCCACCTCGGCGGAGCACCGCGAGAGGATCGCTGCCGCGACGAACTCGCGGCTCGTCTCCGCATCGGGCCGTCCAACGAGGACGACCCCGGTGTCGGGCAGGCGCACACGGGGCTCTCTCCTCACCGTGGCCAGGATCTCCTGCACGACCCAGGCGACGGCAACACCTGCAACGACGAGGATCAGCATGACGAGCAGAAGAGGTGCGAGCACGATGAAGAGCACGGCGTTGTCGAGCCCGGCGAGCAGCCGCCTCACGCCAGCTCACCTGCCGCCCGCCCAGGCCGCGCACGGAACATCCACGCAGGGCGCTCCCGCACGCCGAAGGGCCAGCCCGGGCGCTCCCGGATGAGCTCGAACCCCAGCCCGCGGATCTCCTGGCGGAACCCGCGGTACTCGGCCTCCAGCTGCTTCGCGAGCTCCGGCGCGACGGGTGGAGGCTTCTCGGAGAAGTACTCGCCGTACGCACCCTCCATCTCCTCGCCCCACGCGTGGATTCGCGCGACGAGATCGGCGGGGAGCAGCTCCTCGACATCCGGCAGGTCGTCGCCCTCCGTGTCGGCCGACCAGTCCAGCAGCACTGAGTAGTCCCACACGAAGCGGAGGCGACGCGGCGCGTCCCCTTCTGCCCGTCGGAGTGCGTTCATCCCGGCTCCTGGTCGTCATCGACTCGTCCCGAGCTCGGCGCACCATGGCGCCCCGGCTCGTCCCAGCGGAGCGTACTGCCTTCGCCGCGGGCCGTGAGCACGTTGCGCGCCTGCGCGGGCACCGCCTGACGCACCTCCTCGGGTCCGAGCACCTTCGCCGTGCCCGGCAGCACTGCGCGCAGGTGCGCCACCCGGAGCAGATCGCACACTCCCCTCTACGATGCGTGCATGGACGATGCCCGTCCGCCCCGACGCGGGCGGCGCTCCCCCGGGGACCTCTCCCTCGCCCTCGGCCTGATCGCGCTGCTCTGCGCCCTGATCCCGATCATCGGCGACGTGCTCGCCATGCCGCCCGGTCTCGCCGCCGTCGTCCTGGGATACGCCGGGGTCAGCCGTCACGACCGCGGTCTCGAGCACCGCGCGCTGCCCGCCTATGCCGGCGCGGCACTCGGCGCGATCGCGCTGCTCCTCGTGGCGGTCTCGCTCATCGCCACGCACGACACCGCCTGAGGCCGACGGGACGGCTCCGACCTGCACCCGCCCCGCGAGGCGCCGGGGCGGGGGTGGGAGCGCTCGCGCGGACGGGCTCGGGGTGCTCGCGCAGCGTTCACGACCGCTTCGCATGTCCGTGCGATTCATTCTCGACGACGACTCGTCCATTCCGCGGACTGCATCTTCGTCGATACTTGCAATGCAACCGGCGGACGTGCCTCTCGAATTCTTTCCGAGCCCCCGATGACGACCGCTCCTGCCCCGTGAACAGGGCGGTCTCTCCGAGCCCCATTCCCCTCCGCCTCTCGCGGACAGCCTCCCACGCAGTTCCGACAGTCGACATCCGTCCAGGCAAACGGACCGGGAAGCCCGGACCGTCGCCCGTCGGAGCAAGCTCGCCGTCCGCGCTCTCCTGACGCACCTCCCGCCGCTGCCGCCGCGTCCGGACGGGACCACCCTCCCCACCGTTCCTCCACGCACCATGCTCTTCCACATTCTGTGCACATCTGTGGAGGGGTCTCCACAGATCTCTTCCCTCTATCCGACAGAGATGCGATACTGGTCACATGACAGAGGATCCGCAGCGACGCGACGCCACCGGGGAGGCCGACGACGGCCACCACCAGGTGCACGACGCCCCGCCCGCGGACGTACCCGTGCGTGTGGAAGAGAGAGCGGTCCTCGTCGGAGAGGTCGATGTCGCGGCGGCCCGGGCAGCCCTCATGACGCTCGGCGTGCAGGGCTCCCCGTCGCTCGACCGTCTGTCCGTGGCCGAGACCAAGGCGCTGCTGTCGAGCATCGTCGGGATCGAAGCTGCTCTGGATGCGGTGCGAGCTCGTGCGCTGGTGCGCCTCGAGGCCGCGGTGAAGGAGGACTGCCTGCAGCGCGAGGAGAGCCCGCGCCAGGCGATGCAGGTCGCCCGCTCCGAGGCGTCGCGGATGCTCAAGGAGTCGCGGTCCGTGGCCGGTCGGAGCCTGGCGACCTGCCGGCGACTGGTCCAGAGCATGCCGGGCATGCTCACCGCCCTGGCCGAGGGCACGCTGAACCCCCGCTCGGTGCACACCGTCGGCACGGCGATGGGGCCGGTGCCGCCGCATGTGCGGGAACTGGTCGACACGATGCTCACCGCGCAGCTCCCCGACCTGCAGGACTGCGGCACCCGGGAGATCTCCGACCACGTCGCGCGGATGCTCCATGCGCTGGATCCGGAGGGGGCGGCGGAGCGCCACCGTCGGGCGATGAAGGACCGGCACGTCACGATCACGCGCGAGGACCACGGCATGGCCTCCGTGCGGGCGCTGATCCCGGCGATCGACGCCGCCCGGATCCGGAAGGGGCTGTCCGTCGCGGCGGAGGGAGCCCGCGCCGCCGGCGACCGGCGCGGCCACCAGCAGATCATGGCGGACATGTTCGCCGACGCCCTGGTCGGCCGGGGCGACGGCATCGATCCGACCACCCTGGACATCGGGATCATCATCACCGACCGGTCCCTGCTCGCCCCGGCGCACGCCGATGCGGCGACGATCGAGGGATTCGGGCCGGTCCCCTACGACCACGTCCGCGAGGCGATGCTGCGGGCCGTGGACTCCGGGAACGAGGACACCGACCTCGCGCTGACGATCCGGAACCTCTACGCCGACCTCGACGTCGGCCAGCTCGTCGGTGTCGAGGCGAGGTCCAGAGCCTTCCCCGCCTCCCTGAGGCGCTTCCTCACGCTCGCCCATCAGACCTGCCGGGCACCGTTCTGCAATGCCCCGATCCGCCAGATGGACCACATCGTGCCCTGGTCGCAGGGCGGTGCGACCAGCCTCGACAACGGGAACGGCACCTGCGGCGGGGACAACCAGAAGGAGGAGTCCGGGGAGAGCGTCCGCGTCATCCACGACGAGGACGGGACGCGGCGCACGGTCGAGTGGACCACCCGCTACGGCCAGAAGTCGCGGCGGGGCGGCATCAACTTCGACCCGGTCGGCACCTACCGACGGCAGCGCCGGCGTCAGCTGGCGGAGTCCGGGAGCGCGGGCCTGCCCGCGCCTCGCGCCGCAGACTCTTCCACCTCTGCCCGCCCTGCTCTCCCCGCAGCCACCGCCGTCGACGGCGTCCCGCTGTCCGCTGCCGAGACTCCTCCCGTCGTCGAGGGCTCCCTCGTGACGGCGACCCCGCCCGTCGCATCGCCCCACGGCACCGGAGCGACCGGAGAGGAACCAGCGTTGGACGAGGGCTCGTCGGCGAAGGGATGGTCGACGATCTACCGCGCCTTCGACCGCCTGCAGCTGCGGATCACGGACCTGCCGATCATCCGGCCCCGCCCTGTCAGCGACGGCGTTCTCGTCCTGCTGGACGACATGGCGGGGGGCAGTGCTCCAAGACCGTCGCAGCCACCTGGACCGACGGACGCTCCCGAGCCCCCAGCGCACTGATCCGGAGACCGCACAGATCAGGCGAGGACGAGCTCGATCCGGGGATGGTCCGCGAACACCTCGAGCACCGTGTCGAAGTACGTCGGCCCGCCCTCCGCCTCCAGCCGATCCAGCTTCCGACGCGCGATCGCCTGATCGAAGCGTGGATCCTCGAGCTTCGCCAGCAGCTGTGCACGCGTGACCTCCACGCCGAGCGCCTCCGCGGACGCGGCGTGCTCCGCCCAGATCACCCGCGCCTCCTCCGCGTCATGCAGTGCGCCGTAGCCGCCGCGCAGCATGTCGTCCAGCGCATCGAGGCTCGGCCCGAGCCGCCAGTCCTCCCCGGCCATGAACACCCTGTTGATCTCGTCGTAGAACGAGGGGATGTCGCAGATGCGGAGGCCATCGAGGCGCAGGGTCAGCATGGGGACAGTCTCTCCCGACGGCGTCGATGCACCATGCAGCGGAGCGGGGCGTCACATCCATGTCATTTATCGCGACACGCCTCTGAACTGCACGATCTGATGCCGACTCGGACATACTGTGGCGCCATGACCGCTGTTGACACCCGTGTGAAGCCTGCTGCGAGCACCGGTGCTCCCGCACGCTTCGGCATCGGCGAGCTGTCCGCGCGCACCGGCGTGAGCGCCCGCTCGCTGCGCTACTACGAGGAGCAGGGCCTGCTGACCCCGGCCCGCACCGCCGCCGGCCACCGACGCTTCGACGCCGAGGCGATGGACCGGGTGCTGCTCGTGCAGCGGCTCTTCGCCGCCGGCCTCACGAGCACCGAGATCGCGCCGCTGCTGCCGCCGCTGCTCGGAAGGCACGACGGCGGGGCCGACGGGATCGACTCGCTGCGCACCCACCGCCGGGAGCTCGAAGGACGGATCGCCCGCCTCCGCGACACGGCGGAGATCCTCGACGAGGTGCTCGAGGAGTTCCCCGGCGCTCGCTGAGCGCGCCCGCCCCCGCCGTCACCCCCGCCGGGCGAGGCCGTACTCCCGGCTGAACCCGCTGTCCAGGTCCGTGATCCGCAGCGTCACCGCGCCTGAGGGGTGCAGCTCGTAGAGCTCCTCGATGCGGGGCCCGCCCTCGCGGCGCGTCACCTCCACCTCGGCGAGCGCCGCCTCGTCGAGCGAGCGCAGCGCCGGATCGAAGGGGAAGAGCACGTCCGCGAACGGGACCAGGTCCCCGCGCGGCTCCCCGCTCGCATCCAGCGCCGCATGCTCCACGAAGCGGAACCAGCCCAGGTCATGCGCGGCGGTGTAGCTCCGGGTCACGGTGGTGGCGCTGGTGGTCGGCAGCGGCGCGTCGGGGGTGAGGACCTGGTCGAAGGTGACCCCCTCCCCCGCTCTGACCTCGCGGAACACGCCGATGCCGCGGGAGAGCCGGTCGGCGAGGGTGACGCCGAAGTCCGGGTCCGCGGCGATCGCGAGGCCGATCGCGGTGGAGGCCGCCGGGTACGGGGAGCGGTGCACGCGGCGGCCGAAGCGCTCGCGCAGCATCCGTCCCACCAGCGGCAGACCGGACCCGCCGCCGACGAGATAGATCCCGGCGATGCCGGACTCCGTATCGAGCTCGCCCACCAGCGGGGCCATGACCTCGAGGGTCCGCTCGATCAGCGGCGCGGCCGCGGCGTAGAAGTCCTCGACCGGGAGGATCACGGGGTCGTGCTCCTCGCCGAGGTCGATCATCATCCGACGCGTCTGCGGCAGCAGACGCTCCTTCGCCGCGCGGCACTCCTCGCGCAGCGCGTCCACGGCAGGCGCCCCGAGCTCCTCCACGGTCAGCCCTGCCCGCTCCAGCACCAGCTCGAGCAGCACCTGGTCGACGTCGTCGCCGCCGAGACGGCTGACGCCGTGGCTGCCGAGCACGGCGTGCCCGCCGCCGTCGGCCTCCACCAGCGAGCTGTCGAAGGTGCCGCCGCCGAGGTCGTAGACCGCGATGCGGGTGCGTCGGGCGGTGAGGCTGCGGGACTGGTGGTGGGTGTACTCGAAGCCGGCCGCGGAGGGCTCGTTGAGCAGGGCGACCACGTCGGTGCCGGCGCGCCGGAAGGCCTCGAGCGTCATGATCCGCTGGGCGGAGTGGGCGTGGGCGGGGACCGAGGCGGCGACCTGGCCGACCGGGACCGGCAGCGCCTCCCGCACCGCGGTGAGATAGGCGGTCATGAGGTCCAGCAGCAGGTGCTCGCGCCCGCCGAGCCGGATCGTCGTGCCGGGATGGGTGCCCGCATCGCCGAGCAGGCGCTTGAAGGAGCGCAGCTGAGGGGCGCCGGCGCGGGCGGCGCGCTCCGCCTCGAAGCCGTGGACGAGCTGCCCGTCGACCTCGGCGATCACGGAGGGGAAGTGGCCGTGCTCGTCCCCGTCGGGGTCGGTGAACGGGAGGACGGGATAGTTGCCGCGGTCCACGCCCGCCGCGATGGTGCGGGTGGTGCCCATGTCGATGCCGATGCGCATGGCCTGAACATAGCCGGGTCGGCGCACGGGTGTCCGATCTGTCCGGAACGCTCGACCGAGCACCCTCCGGACCTCACCCGTGCGCCGACCCGGCGCACCGTCACCTCCTGTCCATCACCCCAGGTGGCGCTCGTACGCGCCGTTGGTGAGGAAGGCGGGGAACTCCTCGCCGAGGACCGCCTCCTTGAGCAGCTCGGCCGCCTCGGGGAGGCGGCTGCCCTGCTCGGTGTCGAGCTCGAGCACGGCCCGGTCGATGAAGTACTCGACCCTCTCCCGCGTCACCGGCATCCCCTCGTCGGTGAGCATCCCCTGGGTGATCCACTGCCACAGCTGCGAGCGGGAGATCTCCACGGTCGCGGCGTCCTCCATCAGGTGGTCGATCGCGACCGCGCCCGAGCCGCGCAGCCAGGCGTCCAGATACCGCAGGGAGACGCGGATGTTCTGCCGGATCCCCTGGGCCGTGATGGCCCCGCCCTCGACCTCGAGGTCGAGCAGGTCCTCGGCGGTCACATGCACGTCCTCGCGCAGCCGGTCCACCTGGTGCGGACGCTCGCCCAGGACCGCGTCGAACTCGGCCTGCGCGGCGGGCACCAGGTCCGGATGCGCCACCCAGGTGCCGTCGAAGCCGTCGCTCGCCTCGCGCTGCTTGTCCTCGGCGACCATGACCAGCGCCTGCCGCGTCACCTCCAGGTCCCGGCGGTCGGGGATGAAGGCGCTCATCCCGCCGATCGCGTGCGCGCCGCGGCGGTGGCAGGTCGCGACCAGCAGCTCGGTGTACGCCCGCATGAACGGCACGGTCATCGTCAGCTGCGAGCGGTCCGGGAGCACGCGGCGTCGGCCCCGGTCGCGGAACATCTTGATGATCGAGAAGAGATAGTCCCAGCGCCCCGCGTTCAGCCCCGCGCAGTGATCGCGCAGCTCGTAGAGGATCTCCTCCATCTCGAAGGCCGCGGGCAGGGTCTCGATGAGCACGGTCGCGCGGATCGTGCCGTGCTCGATCCCGAGCCGGCGCTCGGCGGTGGCGAACACCTCGTCCCACAGCCGCGCCTCGAGATGGGACTCGAGCTTGGGCAGGTAGAGGTAGGGGCCGGAGCCGCGCTCGATCAGCTCGCGCGCGTTGTGGAAGAGGTACAGCCCCGCGTCGACCAGCGAGGCGGAGGCCCGCATCGAGCGGCCGTCGGCCCGCACCCAGCGCAGATGCTGCTCGGGCAGGTGCCAGCCGCGGGGCCGGAACACGATCGTCGCCGTCTCCTCGGCCAGGCGGTACTCCTTGCCGTTCTCGCCGGTGAAGTCGATCTGCCGACGGATCGCGTCGTGCAGGTTCAGCTGCCCGTCAATGACGGCGTCCCAGGTGGGGCTCAGCGCGTCCTCGTGGTCGGCGAGCCACACCCTCGCCCCCGAGTTCAGGGCGTTGATCGTCATCTTCCGATCGGTGGGGCCGGTGATCTCGACGCGTCGGTCCTCGAGGCCGGGCCCGGGGCCGGCGACGCGCCAGCTACGGTCCTCGCGGATCGCACGGGTGGCGGGGAGGAAGTCGAACATGGCCCCGCCCGCGATGGACTCCCGGCGCAGGGTGCGGGCGGTGAGCAGCTCGGTGCGTCGGCTCGCGAAGCGGTCGTGCAGCAGGGCGAGGAAGTCGAGCGCCTCGGGGGTGAGGATCTCCTCGAAGCGGGGCCCCAGAGGGCCGACGACCTCGAGGCGTCCGCGCGGGGTGCTGCGGTCGGGGGCCGACGGGTCGGTCGAGGTGCCGGCGGCGGGGCGCTGCTCGGAGAGGGGGCGGCGGTAGTCGATGAGGGTCATGGCGAGGTCCTTCCGGGACACGTGGCTGGTCAGGATGGTCGTTGGGGTCCGGCGCGGGGTGGCGGGCCGAGGGGACGGGTCAGGTGGACGCTGGTTCTTCGCCCGGGGGCGGCGGGGTCTCCGCTCGCGGCCCCGGGGACGGGGCCGACGGCGCTCAGTGGAACTGGGCCGTCTCGGTGGAGCCCGCGAGGGCGAGCGTGGAGGAGGTGGGGTTCAGGGCGGTGGCGACCCGGTCGAAGTAGCCGGTGCCCACCTCGGCCTGGTGGCGATGGGCGGTGAAGCCGTGCTCGGCGGAGGCGAACTCGGCCTCCTGCAGCTCGACGAAGGCGCTCATCTGCCGGTCGCGGTAGCCGCTGGCCAGCTCGAACATGGCGTGGTTCAGGGAGTGGAAGCCGGCCAGGGTGATGAACTGGAATGCGTAGCCCATCGCGGCGAGCTCGCGCTGGAAGCGGGCGATCTGCGCATCGTCCAGGTGCCGCTTCCAGTTGAAGCTCGGCGAGCAGTTGTAGGCGAGCTTCTGGTCCGGGAACCGCGCATGGATCGCCTCGGCGAAACGGCGGGCGAGCTCGAGGTCCGGTGTCGAGGACTCGACCCACAGCAGGTCCGCGTACTCGGCGTAGGCGAGGCCCCGCGCGATGACGGGCTCGATCCCGGGGGTGACCTCGTAGAAGCCCTCCGCGGTGCGCTCCCCGGTGAGGAAGGGCCGGTCGCGCTCGTCGACGTCGCTGGTCAGCAGGGTCGCGGCGAGCGCATCGGTGCGCGCGATGATCACCGTCGGGGTGCCGGCGACGTCCGCGGCGAGACGAGCGGCATTCAGGGTGCGCACGTGCTGGGAGGTCGGGACGAGCACCTTCCCGCCCAGGTGGCCGCACTTCTTCTCGCTCGCCAGCTGGTCCTCCCAGTGCACGCCCGCGGCGCCCGCCTCGATCATCGAGCGCATCAGCTCATAGGCGTTCAGGGCGCCGCCGAAGCCGGCCTCGGCGTCGGCGACGATCGGCGCCTGCCAGTCGCGGCTGGTGGTGCCGGTCTCGGCGAACTCGATCTGTCCGGCGCGCAGCAGCGCGTTGTTGATCCGGCGCACGACGGAGGGGACGGAGTTGGCGGGGTAGAGCGACTGGTCGGGGTAGGTCTGGCCGGAGAGGTTGGCGTCGGCGGCGACCTGCCAGCCGGAGAGGTAGATGGCCTTCAGCCCGGCGCGGACCTGCTGGACGGCCTGGTTGCCGGTGAGCGCGCCGAGGGCGGAGATCCAGGAGCCGGGGTTCTCGTCGTTCTCGCGGATCATCTCCCAGAGGCGCTCGGCGCCGCGGCGGGCGAGGGTGTGCTCCTCGCGGACGGGGCCGGTGAGGGAGAGGACGTCCTCAGCGCTGTGGTCGCGGCGGACCCCCGACCAGCGCGGGTCGATCTCCCAGTCGCGGGCGAGCTCCTCGGCGGTCATGGTGGGGTCCCCGGGGCGGGTGGTGCTGCGCGGGGCGGAGGGGGTCGGGGTGGTCATCGTCGGCTCCTCGGGCTGCTCCGGCGGCCGGTGGGGCTGCCGTCCTCGACGAACTTCGTCGAGTGGTCACACTCTTGCCGCCCCGCAACGCCCTCAGAAGACCCGATCCGAAAGAACTTCCGCCATATTTCTGTTCTTCAGAAGTTATCTGTGTCACTCTGGTCCGCATGACCGCTCAGCCCCGCACCTCCGGCCGACGCCCCGACGACGCCGCGCGACGGCTCGCTGCCGGCGCCCCCGGCTCCGGCACGGGCGACCGCCGGCCCGTCGGCCGCCCCTCCCCCGCGGCCGGCGGGCCCGCGCCCGGCGCACCAGCACCCGGCGCGCTCGCGCCCGATCCCGACGACGACGTTGACCCGCTGCTCATCGGCCGACGGATCCGTGCCGCGCGCACCGCGAGAGGCCTCTCCCTCGCCGAGCTCGCCGCGGCCCTGGACCGCGCCCCTTCGCAGCTGTCCGTGATCGAGAACGGCAAGCGCGAGCTGCGCCTCGGGGAGCTGCGCCGCATCGCGCGCGTGCTCGAGGTGGGGGTCGAGGACCTGCTGGACCCGGAGCCCCCGTCGCGTCGGGCGGCGCTCGAGATCGCGCTCGAGAAGGCGCGGGCCGGAGCCCTGTACCAGGGGCTCGGCCTGCCGGACCTGCCCGTGCGCAAGTCCCTCTCCGACGCGGCGATCGAGACGATCCTGACCCTGCACGAGGAGCTGCGGCGCCTGCACGAACAGCGGGCGGCGACCCCCGAGGAGGCCCGGCGCGTCAACGGGCAGCTGCGCCAGGAGCAGTCCGAGGCGGGCAACTACTACCCCGCCCTCGAGGAGACGGCGAGGGACCTGCTGGCCCGGATCGGGCACAGCGGCGGCCCGCTCTCGCACCGCAAGGTCTCGCTGCTGGCCGAGGAGCTCGGCTTCTCCCTCCACTCGGTGCCGGACCTCCCTCACTCGGCCCGCTCGATCACCGATGCGTCGTCGATGCGGATCTACCTGCCGCTCGGGCGCGACGCGGCCGATCCCCGCACCACGGTGCTGCAGGCCCTGGCCGCGCACGTGCTGGGGATGGACGAGCCCGCGGACTACGGCGAGCTGCTGCGCCAGCGGGTGGAGGTGAACTACCTGGCTGCGGCGATGCTGGTGCCGGAAGCGGGGGCGAGCGAGCTCCTGCAGCGGGCGAAGGCGCAGCGGGAGCTGTCGGTCGAGGATCTGCGCGACGAGTTCGCCGTGACCTACGAGCTGGCCGCGCACCGCTTCACGAACCTCGCCACCCATCACCTCGACATCCCGGTGCACTTCCTGAAGGTGCACTCCTCGGGCGCGATCGTGAAGGCGTACCAGAACGACCACGTCCGCTTCCCGACCGATGCGCTCGGCGCGGTGGAGGGGCAGCTGGTGTGCCGCTGGTGGAGCGCGCGGCGGGTGTTCCGCTCAGAGGACCGGATGCGGCAGTACAGCCAGTACACCGACAAGCCCGGCGGCACCTACTGGTGCACCTCCCGCATCGAGTCCGGCTCCGGTGGGGAGTTCTCCATCTCGGTGGGCACCGACTTCGCGCACACGAAGTGGTTCCGGGGCCGGGAGACGAGCGTGCGTCACTCCTCGAGCTGCCCCGACCCGGACTGCTGCCGGCGCCCCGCGCCCGAGCTGGTCGAGCGCTGGCACGGCTCGGTCTGGCCGGTCGCGCGCCTGCACGCCTCGCTGCTCGCCGCGATGCCGACGGGCACCTTCACCGGGGTGGACCGGGTGGCGATGCTCGAGTTCCTCGAGCGGCACGCGCCCTCGACCGAGGGGAAGACCAGTGGGGAGCCGAAGGGCGGGGCCGGCCCCGCGTCATCGGTGCCGCCGCGAGGGTGAGGATCTCCGGGCTCGTCGGGCCGTCGCCCTGCGCCCCAGCTCCAGCCCCAGGCACCTCACCTCGGCGTCGATGAGCACGTCGCCGGCGACGCTCGCCCGGTCAGCGGGAGCATCGATGCCCGCCGCGACGAGCAGCACCGGCCCCCGCATAGGCGTTCGGCGCAGCGCACCGCGCTGCGGGGACGTGCTCGGGCCGCACCCCGCGGGGCAGGTCGCCGCTGTGACCGTCCGCGGATCACGCGGGCTTGCGCGCCATCGGACGCCTGCTCACCAGGACAGCTCGCGGCGGGGCCGGACGTGGATGTCCGTGAGCTGCACGTCCTCGCTCGCGGTGATGGCCATGACCACCGCCCTCGCGACGGAGGAGGGACGGATCAGCTCACCCCGGTCGACGTCCCCGCCGAACATCGGGGTGTCCGTGGGGCCGGGGTACACGGTCGAGACCCGCACCCCGTTCCCCTCCTCCTCGGCGCGCAGGCCGTTCGCGAGCGCCCGGAGCGCGTGCTTGCTCGCGGCGTACGGGGCGTTGCGGGGACGGGCGGCGGTGCCGGCGCCCGAGTTCACGAGCACCACGGTGCCGCGCGCGTCGCGCAGGGCGGGCAGGGCGTGCCGGACGAGCGCCGCACCGGCGGTGACGTTGAGGGCGAAGACCCGCTCCCAGTCCGCATCGGCCGTGTCCTCGACCCGGGTCGACGGGGAGATCCCGGCGGCGTGGACCAGGGCGTCCACACGGTCGGGCACGAGCGCGGCGAGGTCGCCCGTGAGCAGGTCCGCGGCGCGCGGGGTGATCAGCGCGGAGGCGTCCTCGAGCTGCGCGAGGGCCTCCCGGTCGCGGCCGACGGCGATCACCCTCGAGCCGAGCTCGGCGAGCTGCAGGGCGACTTCGCGGCCGATCCCGCTGGTCGCGCCGGTGACGAGAGCCGTGCGAGGGGTGGTGCTGTGCTGGTCGGCGGTTGTCATGCGTCCAGTCTGCTGCCGACCGGCGGCGCGGGTCTAGCCGTGCACGACCCCCATCACCAGCAGCACCGCGAGCGCGCCGTAGACGGTGCCGGCCGCGCCGTCGAGCAGGTAGCGCACGCGCGGGCGGCTGAGCACCGCGTCGCGGAAGAGCCCCGCGGCGCTGCCGATCGCGAGGTCGGTGAGCAGGCCGGTCAGCTGCAGCAGCAGGCCCAGCATGAGGATCTGCGCGAAGGGGTTCTCCCCGGAGCCGCCCGTCGTGCCCAGGAACTGGGGCAGGAAGGCGACGAAGAACAGCGCGATCTTCGGGTTGGTGATGTTGACGACGAAGCCGCGGCGGAAGACGTTCGGCACGACCGAGGCCTCCGCGAGCGGGGCGCCGGCGCGGCGCCAGGTGGTGATCGCGAGGAAGGCCAGATAGCCGGCGCCGGCCAGCCGGATCGCGTCCAGCGCGGCCGGCAGCTGGGTCAGCGCGACGCCGAGCCCCGTCGCCGCGACGAGCACCCAGATCGTCATCGCCGAGGTGACCCCGAAGGCGCCCTGGACGGCAGCGCGCCTGCCCTGGTTGATGCCGGTGGCGACCATGAACGCCATGTCCGGGCCGGGAGTCACGAGGATGACCGTGACGGCCAGCAGGAAAGCGGGCAGGACGGACACGTCGAGCACTTCTCACCACCTTGATCTCACTGCGGGAGGAGCTCCCGGAATCACGCCCTCACCTGGGCCGACAGTGACTCTAGGAGGCGGCGATGCGGCGTCGCAATGATCGAGATGCCGGGCAGAACGGCGGGAGGTCGAGCAGTCTGCTGGGCGGTATTAGGCTGTCTGCGTGCTCGACGATCTCGACTACCGCCTCATCGCCCTCCTCCGCGCGAACAGCCGCACCCCGGTGGCCGTCCTCGCCCGGGAGCTCGGGGTCAACCGCTCCACCGTCACCTCGCGGATCGACCGCCTCGTGGACAACGGCGTGATCGAGGGGTTCACGATCCGGGTCAGCGGCGACATCGAGCACGACTCGGTCCAGGGCGTGATGCTGGTCGCGACCGAGAACAGCCGCAGCCCCGAGATCGTGCGAGAGCTGCGCGGCTATCCGGAGCTCGAGCAGTTCCACTCCACCACCGGCACCTGGGACCTGGTGCTGCAGATCCGGGCACGGAACCTCGCCGAGTTCGACCTCGTGCTGGAGCGGGTCCGGGCGATCCCGGGCGTGCGCACCACGCAGACGAACCTGCTGTTCAGCTCGCTGCGGACGGTGTAGAGAGGGGATCGTGCAGGGCGGCCCTCAGGTCCCCTGCGACACTTCCGCCGCCTCGACCGTCTCCCGCTCCCGGAAGAGCGCGGCGAAGAACAGCGCGACGCCGACGGCGAGCGCCGCCGGGATGAGCCAGATGGTGCGCCAGTCGTGGGCGCCGTCGGCCGCGAGGAAGGCGTCGACGATCGGGCCGGAGATCAGGGAGCCGATCAGCAGGCCCACGCCGTAGGTCGCCAGCGAGATCAGGCCCTGGGCGGCGCTGCGCACGTGCTTGGGGGCGAAGCGGTCGGTGTAGATCTGCCCTGCGACGAAGAAGAAGTCGTAGCAGACCCCGTGCAGCACGAGGCCGATGATCACCAGCCACAGCAGGGAGCCGGCGTCCCCGAAGGCGAACAGGGCATAGCGCAGCGCCCAGGCGAGCATGCCGATCAGCAGCGTCCGCTTCACGCCGAGCTTCCTCAGCATCAGCGGCATGACCAGCAGGAACAGCGCCTCGGAGACCTGGCCGAGGGACTGCACGGCCGCGGCCGACTGCACCCCGATCTCGTTGAGGTAGAGGTTGGTGAAGTTGTAGTAGAACGCCAGCGGGATGCAGATCAGGATCGAGGCGAGGAAGAAGACCAGGTAGGAGCGGGACTTCAGCAGCGCGAGGGCGTCCAGGCCCAGCACGTCGCGGACGGTGACGCGGCCCTGGCCGGGTTCGGGCGGGGTGTGCGGGAGTGTGAAGGCGTAGACGCCCAGCAGCGCCGAGCCGATCGCGGCCATGACGAAGGTGTTCTCGAGCGCTCCCCCGGCCTCCCAGCCGAGCCAGCCGATGAGCAGCCCTGCGACGATCCAGCCGATGGTGCCGAACACGCGGATCGCCGGGAACTGCCGCTCCGGGCTGGTCAGGCGGCGGAAGGAGATCGAGTTCGCGAGCGCGAGCGTCGGCATGAACGAGATCATCGCCAGCAGCGCGAACACGAAGAACGCCCCGAACTCGCCCTGTCTGCCGGCGAGGAAGAGCATCACGGCGCTGAACAGGTGCAGGACACCGAGGATGCGCTGCGCGGCGAACCAGCGGTCCGCGATCAGGCCCACGATGAAGGGGGCGAGGATCGCGCCGAGGGACTGGGTGAGGAAGGCCAGGGCGATCTGGCTGCCGCTCGCACCGAGATCCGCGGCGAGGTACGTGCCGAGCGTGACGAACCAGGCGCCCCACACGAAGAACTCCAGGAACATCATCGTCGAGAGTCGGAGGCGGATGACGGGGTCGAGTGTCATGCCTGGAGAATCTAGCCGACCGTCCTCCGGAACGGGAGGGGGCGCGGACAGGGACTCCGCGCGACCGGGTCGCGGTCCGGCGGCGTCTCCGCGGGGCAGCCGACGGGCTGGACCCGCCGGTCGGTACACTCCCCCCTCGCGCGTCGCGGCCGTACCCTGGCCCGTATGCGCATCCCCCGCACCCTCGCGATCGTGCTCGCCGGCGGACAGGGCTCCCGGATGGGAGCGCTCACCGACGAGCAGGCCAAGCCCGCCCTCCGCGTGGGCGGCTCCTACCGGCTGATCGACATCGCCCTGTCCAATCTCGCCAACAGCCACCTCTCGGCGGTGTGGGTGGTCGAGCAGTATCTCCCGCACTCGCTGAACGAGCACCTGTCGGCCGGTCGGCCCTGGGACCTCGACCGCACCCACGACGGGCTGCGCACCCTCACCCCCTTCGAGGGCGCCGAGGGCGAGGGCTTCGCCACCGGCAACAGCGACACCCTGTGGCGGCAGAAGGAGCTCATCGCCGAGTTCGCCCCGGAGATCGTGCTGGTGCTCAGCGCCGATCACCTCTACACGATCGATCTGCTGGACGTGCTGGACACGCACGCGGCCGCCGACGCCGAGCTCACCATGGTCACCACCCGCCTCCCGCATGACGCCTCCCGCCACGGCGTGGTGCGCACCGGGGAGGGCGGCATCGTCGAGGAGTTCTGGTACAAGCCGGAGGACCCGCCCACCGATCTCGTCGCCACCGAGATCTTCTGCTTCAACGCCCCCGCGCTGCTCGAGGCCCTGAAGACTCTGCCGGAGCGGGTCGGCGAGCTGCAGGACTGGGGCGACGACCTCATCCCCCACTTCGTCGAGCGGCACCGGACCGTCGAGCACCGCCTCGAGGGGTACTGGAGGGACATCGGCACCCTCGCCTCGTACTGGGCGGCGCACATGCACCTGCTCGACGGCGACGGCGTGACCCTCGACGATCCCGACTGGCCGATCTTCTCCGCCCAGCCTCAGCTGCTGCCCGCCCGCATCCGGGACGGCGCCGCGGTGAGCACCTCCCTGCTCGCCCAGGGCAGCGACGTGGCCGGCAGCGTGACCCGCAGCGTGATCAGTCCCGGCGCGGTCGTCGAGGCCGGTGCCGAGCTGGTGGAGTGCGTCGTCCTCGACGGTGCGCACGTGGGCGCCGGAGCCCGTCTGCGCGGCTGTCTCGTGCAGGACGACGCGCAGGTCCCGCCCGAGGCCCGTCTCGGCGCCGACGACGTCGTCACGCTCGTCGGCGTCGACGGTACGGTCGCGGAGACGACGGCGCGGGAGTAGGCCGGCCCGAGTCGACGGCGGTGCGGACACGGCCGGACACGCAGAAGGCCCCTCCCGGGGGAGGGGCCTTCGTCTGTCCTGCCTGGTGGAGACTAGGGGGGTCGAACCCCTGACCTGAAGCTTGCAAAGCTACCGCTCTACCAACTGAGCTAAGTCCCCGTGGGTGGTGCCGATCGTACTCGCTGCGGCACCGGTGCGGATCAGGAGTGCTGCGTCTGCTTCCGCGCCGCCATGTCCTGCTCGACGGAGACGCGCTCCGCCTCGTTCCACAGATCGTTGCGGATCCGGTCGGACTCGACCTTCCGCCAGGTGAGGATCCCCGCGACGGCCGTGGTGAGCACGACAGCGGTGGTCGCGATGAACTTCTTCATGAGTTCCTCCGATCCTCGAAGTGGGCCTAGCTGGACTTGAACCAGCGACCTCTGTCTTATCAGGACAGCGCTCTAACCGACTGAGCTATAGGCCCGTGCTGGGTGATCTCCGAAAAGTTCCCGGGGATCTCCGCCGACGCACAACGTTACCCCGAGCCTGGTCGCCTCGTCCAACCGACCGGGGCGGTTGTTCGCGAGGTCACAGTATCGTGGCCGGCTCCACGCTTCCTGATCGTCGGGGCGCCGAGGGGCGGTCCGCCGAAGCTCAGGGCCGCGGCAGCCCGTCGCCGGCAACGAGGCCGTGCTCGCGGGCGAGGCCCCGCACCACCTCGGGGTCCGCAGCGAGACGGGCGCAGATCTCCGCCGCCGCGCCGATGAGCCGCTCGTCGCCGGTGAGGGCGTGGAGCTCGTCGAACAGCTCCTGCTGCCGGTGCCGCAGCGGGATCGGCACCCCGTCGCGGGCCAGCACGCCCCACCGTGAGGCGTAGACGTCCACGTGCGCCGGCCGCTCGCCCGTCGCGAGCGCGAGCGGGACGTCCGCGGCCTCCAGCCGCAGACGGTCGTAGTTCGGCTCAGTCCGGTCGACGACGGCCAGCTGCTCCTCGTCGAACCAGGTCGCGACCAGCTCCATCCGCTCCCCGTCGGCGCGGTACGGAGCGGCGGGCAGGTATCCGGGCGCGGCGCTGCTCGGGACATGGCCGACGGCGAGGCCGTGCACGGTGCAGCGCACGAAGGGCGTGGTCACGTCGATGTCGCGCCCCGAACGGCGGTACTTCCGGGCGATGGTCCAGGGGGTCTGGTTGGAGCCGACGGCGAGGACGAGGGTCCGCTCGGCCAGCGGCGCGGCGCCTGCGGCGGCGAGTACCTGCTCGATCGCGGCGCGGTCCACGAGCGGGGTGACCTGGTCCTCCGCCGGCTGCGCGGGGACAGCGGAGTCCTGGTGCGAGCCGGCGTCGTCGGCGCCCCCGTCCGCGCCGGGCTCGAGGTCCACCACCCCGTCGGCCAGCAGCAGCGCCGAGGTCGCCGACGGCCCGAGCCACGGGTACTCCTCGGGGGCGACGGTGCTCGGCAGGGAATCGGGAGGCGCGAGGGACATCCCTCGACCGTAGCGCGGCGCCCGCGAGCCCCCCCAGGTCTGCGCGACCGCGCTCACGTCCGCCGCCGGCACCCGACCGCGCGCCGACGACCCCGCCCGCCCTCGTGGCCGTCAGGACACCGCCCTCGGGCCCGACGGGACACGGCCCTCGGCAGCGACGGGACACGGACCACGCCACCGGCGCGCGACGTCCGGATCCACAATGACAGACATGACGCGCCCCTCCCCGCTCCCCGACGGCTACGAGTTCTCCGCCGACACCGCACGGATCGACACCGGCCGCGTGCACCGTCTGCTGGCAGAGCACACTCCCTGGGCCGAGGGTCGGACCCTCGAGGCGCAGCGGGCGATCGTCGCCGGTTCCCGGAACTACGGCCTCTACGCACGATCCCGTGAGGAGAGCGGCCGCGGTGAGCAGGTCGCCTACGCCCGGGTCGTCACCGACGGCGTCACCTTCGCCTGGCTCGCCGACGTGATCGTGGATCCCGCGCACCGGGGACGACGACTGGGCGCCGCCCTGGTCGACCGCATCCTCGAGGACCTGGACACGATGGGGCTGAAGCGGATCGTGCTGAAGGCGTCCGAGGCGGGCAGACCGCTGTACGAGCGGGCGGGCTGGACGCCGCTCGAGGGCCCCGACGACTGGATGGAGCTGCGCTCCCGGTGACTGCGCTCCCGGTGACTGCGCGCCCGGGGTCGGGGCCTACGCTGGCTCCATGAGCGAGCAGCGTGCGACCGATGCCCTGGCGGCCCTGGGTCTGCCCCACGAAATCACTCGACACGGGAGGGTCGGCTCCCTCGCGGAGGCCGCCGCGGCCCGCGGCGTCGAGCCCCGCGACATCGTCAAGACCCTCGTGGTGCGACGCGGCGAGGGCGACTACCTCTTCGTGCTGGTGCCCGGCGACCGGGAGATCTCCTGGCCGAAGCTGCGCGCGCTGCTGGGCGTGAACCGCCTGTCGATGCCGGACAAGGAGGTCGCGAAGGAGGTCACCGGCTACGAGCGCGGCACGATCACGCCCTTCGGCGCGACCACGGCCTGGCCGGTGGTGGCCGACGCGTCCCTGGCCGGGGATCCCGAGCGACGCATCTCGATGGGCGCCGGCGCGCACGGCGTCGCCGCGACCGTCCCCGCCGAGGAGACCCTCGCCCGCCTCGACGCCCAGGTCGCCGACGTCACCGAGCTCCAGCAGCCCTGACCCCGGGCTGACGGAGAGGTTCTGCGCCCCTGACGACTCATGTCGGCCCCGCTTCGGTCCTGGGGCCGCAGAAGTTGCTCGCAAGGGGCCGCGCCGACCCGAGACGTGGCTTTGTGTCGGAATGAGGGCCCATTCCGCCACAAAGCCACGTCTCGCCGGCCGGCGAGACGGGACACGGGGAGGGACGACGACGTGGGCCCGCCGAGGGTGTGCGGCGGAGCCGGGGCGGGTCCAGGCGCACGCCGACGCCACGTCGCCGGCGGAATCGTCCCGGACACGACGACGCCGCCGGCCTCGGGGAGGCGCGGCGGCGTCGGTGGGGTCATCGGTCCCCGGCGGGCGGACGGGTCCGTGCCCGGCGCGCGGGCAGCACGTGAGCCGTCCCCGCCCGCCCCGGGTTTCACTCGTCGGTGAAGGTCATCTTCAGCCCGCCCAGCAGCGCGGCGACGAGGTTGTAGAGGAAGGCGCCCAGGGTGCCGAGCGCGGTGATGATCACGACGTTCACCACCGCGACGATGGTGCCGTAGCTGGTCATCTTCGAGAAGCTGAAGAACTCCATGAAGGGCAGCGGGTTGCCGCCGTTCAGGTCGCGCCCCAGCTGGTCGACCTTGCCCCACAGGCCGATCGCCTCGACGAGGTTCCACAGCAGCACGACCGCGATCACGGTCGCGATGCCGACGGCGATCGCGACGAGGAAGGACAGCTTCATCACCGAGAACGGGTCCAGGCGGGCCAGGGTCAGGCGCACCCGGCGCGGGCCGCGGCGCTCCTTCTCCGCCCCGCCGGCCGGTGCCGACTTCTTCGGGCTGCGGCTCGCGCCGCGGGCCGCGGAGCCCTTGCCGGAGCCGAGTCCCTGCTCCGACGGCGAGGAGGCGCTGTCGAAGGCCGGGAGCTTCGAGGTGGACTCGGCGGCGTCGGTCTTCCCGGTGCCGGTCCTGGAGTCACTGGTGCTCACGGGTCACTCCTCGTTCTGGTCTGCATCGTCGGGCGAGGTCTCGGACTCGTCAGAGCCTAGAGCATCGCCCGGCCCGCCCTCGGTCGCGGAGGCGGCGGTGTCGGAGATCTCCACATCCTCCTCGCCTCCGGCCTCGTCGGGCGAGGCGGGGCTCACCGCGCTGTCCGCGGACTCCGCACCGCCGTCGCCGGCGTCCTCGAGGACCGGCTTCTCGGCCTCGTCCTCGTCGAGCTCGCTCTCCGGCCCGGTGGTGACCAGCAGGATCCGGTCGCCCTTGTCGGGCTTGGCGAAGGTGACGCCCATGGTGGTGCGGCCCTTCGGCGGCACCTCGGAGACCTTCGAGCGGACCACGCGGCCACGCTCCATCACGACCAGCAGCTCGTCGGTCTCCTCGACGACGGCGGCGCCGGCGAGGTGGCCGCGGTCGTCGGGCAGCTTCGCGACCCGGATGCCCAGGCCGCCGCGGCCCTGGAGGCGGTACTCGTCGACGCTGGTGCGCTTGGCGAAGCCGCCGTCGGTCACGGTGACCACGAAGGTGCCGGGGCGCACCACGTCCATCGCCAGCAGCTGGTCGTCATGGCGGAACTTCATGCCGGTGACGCCGCTGGTGGCGCGGCCGGTCGGGCGCAGCACGTCGTCCGCGGCGGGCATGCGCACGCTCTGGCCGTTGCGGGAGACGAGCAGCAGCTCGTCGTCGCCGTTCACCGCGCGGGCGGCGATCACGCGGTCGGGGCGTGTGCCGTCGATGCCGTCGATGTCGCGCAGGTTGATCGCGATGATGCCGCCGGTGCGGTTGGAGTCGAAGGCGGTCATCGCCGTCTTCTTGACCAGGCCCGACTCGGTGGCGAGCACGAGGTACTCGGCGTCCTCGTAGGAGTCGATCGCGAGGACGGAGGCGATGTGCTCGTCGGGCTGGAAGGCCATCAGGTTCGCGACGTGCTGGCCCTTCGCGTCCCGCGGCGCCTCGGGCAGCTCGTAGCCCTTGGCGCGGTAGACCCGGCCCTGGTTGGTGAAGAACAGCAGCCAGCGGTGGGTGGTCGTGGTGAAGAAGTGCTCGACCACGTCGTCCTCGCGCAGGGACGCGCCGCGCACGCCCTTGCCGCCGCGCTTCTGGGCCCGGTACTGGTCCTCGCGGGTGCGCTTGACGTAGCCGCCGCGGGTGATCGTGACGACCACGTCCTCCTCGGGGATGAGGTCCTCCATCGACATGTCGCCGTGGAAGGGGAGGATCTGGGTCCGACGGTCGTCGCCGTACTTGTCGACCAGCTCGCCGAGCTCCTCGGAGACGATCTGCCGCTGGCGGGCGGGATCGGCGAGGATCGCGGTGTACTCCTCGATGAGGGCCTGGAGCCGGTCGTGCTCCTCGATGATCTTCTGGCGCTCCAGGGCGGCCAGGCGCCGCAGCTGCATCGCGAGGATGGCGTTGGCCTGGATCTCGTCGATCTCGAGGAGGTCGATCAGGCCCGTGCGGGCCTGGTCGACGTCCGGGGAGCGGCGGATCAGCGCGATGACCTCGTCCAGCGCGTCCAGCGCCTTGAGGTAGCCGCGGTAGATGTGGATCTGCTCCTCGGCCTTCCTCAGGCGGAACTTCGTGCGGCGCACGATGACGTCGATCTGGTGCTTCGTCCACTCGCGCACGAAGGAGTCGATCGAGAGGGTGCGGGGCACGCCGCCGGAGAGGGCGAGCATGTTCGCGGAGAAGTTCTCCTGCAGCTGGGTGTGCTTGTAGAGGTTGTTCAGCACCACCTTCGCCACGGCGTCGCGCTTGAGGGTGATGACCAGGCGCTGGCCGGTGCGGCCGGAGGTCTCGTCGGTGATGTCGGCGATGCCCTGGATCTTGCCGAGCTTGACCATCTCCGCGATCTTGCGGGCGAGGTTGTCGGGGTTGACCTGGTAGGGCAGCTCGGTGACGACGAGCGCCATGCGGCCGTTGATCTCCTCGGTGGAGACCACGGCGCGCTGGGTGATGGAGCCGCGGCCGGTGCGATAGGCGTCCTCGATCCCGTCGGTGCCGACGATCGTGGCGCCGGAGGGGAAGTCGGGGCCCTTGATGAACCTCATGCACGCTTCGAGCAGCTCGGGCTTGGTCGCCTCGTGGTTCGTCAGGAGCCACTGGACGGCGTCGGCCACCTCGCGCAGGTTGTGCGGCGGGATGTTCGTGGCCATGCCGACGGCGATGCCGGCGGAGCCGTTGACCAGCAGGTTCGGGAAGCGGGCGGGGAGGACGGAGGGCTCGTCGACGGTGTTGTCGTAGTTGCCCTGCATGTCCACGGTGTCCTGCTCGATGTCGCGGACCAGCTCGAGGGCCAGCGGCGCCATCTTGCACTCGGTGTACCGGGGGGCGGCCGCGCCGTCGTCGCCGGCGGAGCCGAAGTTGCCCTGGCCCAGGATCAGCGGGTAGCGCATGTTCCAGGGCTGGACCAGGCGGACCATCGCGTCGTAGATCGCGGAGTCGCCGTGGGGGTGGTAGTTGCCCATGACCTCGCCGACGACCTTCGCGCACTTGGAGAAGGAGCGGTCGGGGCGGTAGCCGCCGTCGTACATGGCGTAGACGATGCGGCGGTGGACGGGCTTGAGGCCGTCGCGCACGTCCGGGAGGGCGCGCGAGACGATGACGCTCATCGCGTAGTCGAGATAGGAGCGCTGCATCTCCTGGTTGAGGTCGACCTGGGTGATGCGGTCGACCTCGTCCTCGTCGAGGGGGTCGACGAGCGTGACGGTGCGCGAGGCGGCCTCGTCGGCCGAGAGCTCGCTGGAGCCGTCGGGCATCTCCTGACCGCCGATCCCGGCGCTCTCGGCGGGGGTCGGGGTCTCGGCCGACGGCTGGTCGTCCTCGGGGCCGGTGGGGTCGTTCGGGGTGTCGCTCATGGCGGGGAGGGCCTTTCGGGTGGGGCCGGTGGGTCGTGGGGGTCCCGGGGGCGCGCGAGAGGGGTCGGCGCCGCCCCGGGGCCCCGCTCAGATGTCGAGGAAGCGGACGTCCTTGGCGTTCTCCTGGATGAAGCGACGCCGGGACTCGACGTCGTCGCCCATCAGGACGGAGAAGATGGTGTCGGCGTCGGCGGCCTCGTCGACCGTGACCTGCTTGAGGGTCCGGGTGGCGGTGTCCATGGTGGTGGACTGCAGCTCCTTCCAGTCCATCTCGCCCAGACCCTTGTAGCGCTGGATGCCGTTGTCCTTGGGCATGCGGCGCCCGGCGGACTGGCCGGCGGTGAGGCGCTCGTCGCGCTCCTCGTCGCTGAAGACGTACTCGTGCGGAGCGTTGGACCACTTCAGGCGGTACAGCGGCGGCATCGCGATGAACACGTGGCCCAGCTCGATCAGCGGGCGCATGTAGCGGAACAGCAGCGTCAGCAGCAGGGTGCAGATGTGCTGGCCGTCGACGTCCGCGTCGGCCATCAGGATGATCTTGTGGTACCGCAGCTTGGTCGCGTCGAAGTCCTCGCCGATGCCGGTGCCGAAGGCGGTGATCAGCGAGCGGACCTCCTGGTTGTCCAGCGCCCGGTCCAGCCGCGCCTTCTCCACGTTCAGGATCTTTCCGCGGATGGGGAGGATCGCCTGGGTGCGCGGGTCGCGGCCCTGCACGGCGGAGCCGCCGGCGGAGTCGCCCTCGACGATGAAGATCTCGGACTCGGCGGGGTTGCGGGAGGAGCAGTCGCGCAGCTTGCCGGGCATGCCGCCGGTCTCCAGCGGGGACTTCCGACGGGTCGCGTCGCGGGCCTTGCGGGCCGCCTCGCGGGCCATCGCCGCGGCCTGGCCCTTCATGACGATCGCCTTGGCCTCGTTCGGGTGGGACTCGAACCAGTCGGTGAGCTGGTCGGTCATCACCTTGACCATGAAGGTGCGGGCGATGGTGTTGCCGAGCTTGGTCTTGGTCTGGCCCTCGAACTGCGGCTCGCCGAGCTTCACGGAGATCACCGCGGTGAGGCCCTCGCGGATGTCCTCGCCGGTGAGGTTGGCGTCCTTCTCCTTCAGCAGGCCCTGGGCGCGGCCGTAGCGGTTCACGATCGAGGTGAGCGAGGAGCGGAAGCCCTCCTCGTGGGTGCCGCCCTCGTGGGTGTTGATCGTGTTGGCGTAGGTGTGGACGGAGTCGGTGTAGGCGCCGGTCCACTGCATCGCGACCTCGACGGAGATCTTCGCGTCGGTGTCCTCGGACTCGAAGGAGATGATGTCGGGGTGGATCACCTCGGCGCGCTTGGCCGAGTTGATGAACTCGACGAAGTCCTGCAGGCCGCGCTCGTAGAGGTAGGAGACCGTGCGGGGGCCGCCGGAGGTCTCGCCCTGCTCGGCCTTCTCGGCCTCGAGCTCGACGTCGACCTCCTCGTCCTCCGGGGCCTCGTCGGCGCGCTCGTCGGTCAGCGTGATGCGCAGGCCCTTGTTGAGGAAGGCCATCTGCTGGAACCGCTTGCGCAGCGTCTCGAAGTCGTACTCGGTCGAGTCGAAGATCTCGCCGTCGGCCCAGAAGGTGATGGTGGTGCCGGTCTCGTCGGTCTCCTCGCCCTTCTCCAGCGGGGCCTCGGGGACGCCGCGGGAGTAGGCCTGCCGCCAGACGTGGCCCTGGCGGCGGATCTCGACCTCCATGCGGATGGAGAGGGCGTTGACCACGGAGGAGCCGACGCCGTGCAGGCCGCCGGAGACGGCGTAGCCGCCGCCGCCGAACTTGCCGCCGGCGTGCAGCACGGTGAGCACCAGCTCGACGGCGGGCTTGTTCTCGGTGGGGTGCATGTCCACGGGGATGCCGCGGGCGTGGTCGACGACGCGCACGCCGCCGTCGGCGAGGAGGGTGACCTCGATGGTGTCGCCGTGGCCGGCCATCGCCTCGTCCACGGAGTTGTCGACGATCTCCTGGACCATGTGGTGCAGGCCGCGCTCACCGGTGGAGCCGATGTACATGCCGGGGCGCTTGCGGACCGCCTCGAGGCCCTCGAGGACGGTGATGTCCGAGGCCTCGTAGTGCTCGGGCGCGCGGGCCGCCTTCTCCCCCGCGGTGGTCGGCGCCGGGGCCGACGTCGCCTCGGGGGCCGGTGCTGCGCCGTCCGCTCCCGGTGACGGGTCCGAGGTGCCCTCGGGCAGGTCCTGGTCGGGCATGGGGCGGTCGCTGTCGCTCACCTGATGTGGCTCCTCGCAGTCCGGTCGTCCCTCGGTCGGACGGACCGAGGGTGGTCCGGCGGCACCGTGCGGCGGTGTCCCTGCGGCCCGACGCGTGCGGGATCCGCAGGAGCTCCTCGCGCACGCGCGCGAGCGGCACCCGCAGGCCTCGGCGATCGGGCCGACGGCATCGAGGTGACCGGGCTGCTTCGACCCCGGTCGACGTCGGCCGAACCGCCGTCATCCTATCGGAGAACGGGTGCTGGGCCTATTCGACGCCCCGTTCCTGTGGACGACGCGACGCTGGATGCGTCCCAGACGCTCCGTGACGGCCTCTTCAACGCGCTCCGGGAGCCTCGGATGGGGGCGGGTACGCCCGAGGGGGTCCGGAGGCGGCACAGGCGCGCCTGGGATGTCCGCTCTCGGGCGTACCGCACGGGGCTCAGCGGGCGACGTCCGGGAGCCCCGCGAGCACCTCGGCGGTGGCGAGCGCCGCCGCGGCCGCCTCGTGCCCCTTGTCCTCCACGGAGCCGGGAAGGCCGGCCCGATCCCGTGCCTGCTCGTCGGTGTCGCAGGTCAGGAGCCCGAAGCCGACGGGGACGCCGTGGTCGAGGGATACCCGGCTGAGCCCGTCGGTCGCCGCGGAGCAGACGTAGTCGAAGTGCGGGGTGCCGCCGCGGATCACGACGCCGAGGGCGATCACGGCCTCGTGGCTGCGGGCGAGGCGGTCCGCGACCACGGGCAGCTCGAAGGAGCCGGGCACGCGCACCAGGGTGGGATGGTCGATGCCGGCATCGGCGCAGGCGCGCAGGGCGCCGGCGACCAGGCCGTCCATCACCTCCTCGTGCCAGGACGCGGCGACGATCGCGACGCGGGCGTCGGGGCGGGCGGTGATCTGGGGGGTGGGGGCGCCGTGGCCGCTCATGAGGTTCCTCCGGGGGTCGTGACAGGGGTGGTGGTGGGATCGAGCGCGGGAAGCCCGGTCAGGTGGTGGCCCAGCCGGTCCCGCTTGGTGGTGAGATACGCGAGGTTCTCGGGGGTGGGGTGGGCCTCGAGGTCGAGGACCCGGTGCACGCGCGTGCCGCCGGCGCGCAGGGCGTCGGCCTTCTCGGGGTTGTGGGTGAGCAGGTCGATCGCGGTGACGCCGAGGTGCTCGAGGATCCGCGGGACCGCGGCGAAGCTGCGCTCGTCCACGGGCAGCCCGAGGTCGAGGTTCGCCTCGACGGTGTCGCGGCCCGCGTCCTGCAGGGCGTAGGCCCGCAGCTTCTGGACCAGGCCGATGCCGCGGCCCTCGTGCCCGCGCAGCAGCACCAGCACGCCGCGGCCGGCGGCGGAGATCCGGGCGAGGGACTCGTGCAGCTGGGGTCCGCAGTCGCAGCGCAGCGAGCCGATCACGTCGCCGGTCACGCACTCGGAGTGGACCCGCGTGAGCACGGGCTCCTCCCCGGTGACGTCCCCGGCCACGAGCACCAGGTGCTCCGCCGTGCCCTCCCGCACGGCGAGGGCGCGGAAGGCGCCGTGGGCCGAGGGCAGCGGCACCGCCTCGGTGAACTCGAGCAGGGCGGGGACCGGCCCGGCCGACGCGGCCGACGCCGGGGCGGCCGGTGCGGACGACGGCACTGCCGACGCGAGCGGCGCCGCCTCCCCGATCTCCCGCCGGTGCGCGGCGAGGTCCTCGATGGAGATCATCGCCAGGCCGTGCTCGTCGGCGAAGGCGCGCAGCGCAGGCCCGCGCTGCATGGTGCCGTCGTCGTGGACGAGCTCGACGATCATCCCGACCGCGGGCAGACCTGCCATCCGTGTGAGGTCCACAGCGGCCTCGGTGTGGCCGCGCCGCTCGAGCACCCCGCCGGCCTTCGCCCGCAGCGGCAGCACGTGCCCGGGCCGGATCAGGTCGGTCGGGACGGAGCCGGGATCGGCGAGGACGGTGAGGGTGCGGGCCCGGTCCGCTGCGGAGATGCCGGTGGTGACCCCCTCCGCCGCATCGACCGTGATCGTGTACGCGGTGCGGAAGGGGTCCGCGTTGGCGGCGACCATCAGCGGCAGCTCGAGGGCGTCGGCCCGCTCGGCGCTCATCGGCGCGCACAGCAGCCCGCTCGAGTGCCGGACCGCGAAGGCGACCTGCTCGGGGGTGGCGGTCGCGGCGGCGAGGATCAGGTCGCCCTCGTTCTCGCGGTCCTCGTCGTCCACCACCACGACGGGCCGGCCGGCGGCGATCTCCGCGATCGCGGCGGGCACGGGATCCAGGCGCAGGCCGGTCATCGTCCCTGCTCCGACCCGGTCACGGCCTCCGGGGCGCCCGCGGGCAGCAGACCGGCGGTGAGCTTCTCGACGTACTTCGCGAGCACGTCGACCTCGAGGTCCACGCCCTCGCCGACGGCGCGGGTGCCCAGCGTGGTGCGCTCGAGGGTCTCGGGGATCAGGCCGATGGTGACCTCGTCGCCATCGATCGCGGCGACGGTGAGGCTGACCCCGTCCACGGCGAGGGAGCCCTTGGGCACCACGTAGCGGGAGAGGCCGCCCGGCAGGCGCAGGCGCAGGAGGGTGGTGCCGGCCTGCTCGTCGCGGGAGAGGATCTCGCCGACGCCGTCGACGTGGCCCTGCACGATGTGCCCGTCCAGGCGGCCGTCGGCCCGCACGCAGCGCTCGAAGTTCACGCGGTCGCCGGGGCGGAGCGTGCCGAGCGTGGTCGCGGCGAGGGTGGTGGCGATGACGTCGGCGCTCCACGTCTCGCCGACGACGGCGGTGACGGTGAGGCAGCAGCCGTTCACGGCGATCGAGTCGCCGAGCGCGATGCCCTCGAGCACGCGCGGGGAGCGGATCCGCAGGGCGGCGGGGTCGGCGCCGAGGTCGAGCGCCTCGACGGTGCCGAGCTCCTCGATGATTCCGGTGAACATGGTGGTGTCCTTCCTGGTCAGGCCGGGGCGGGGGTAGTGCGGGGGTGGAGGGTGAGGCGGAGGTCCCTCGCGCCGCCCGGCGTGGGCAGCGGGGCGACGTCCGTGAGCTCGAGGTCGAGCCGCTGGGCGAGGGTGGTGATCCCGAGGTCGGCGACGCCGGGGCGGCCGGCGCCGAGCAGGGTGGGGGCGAGGTGCACGATCAGCTCGTCGACGAGCCCGGCGCGGAGGAAGGCGGCGGCGAGGGTGGGCCCGCCCTCGAGCAGCACGTGCCGGATCCCGCGGTCGAAGAGCGTCGCGAGCGCGGCCGACGGGTCGCGGGTGGGCAGGTGCAGCGCCTCCCCGGCGCCGTCGACGGCGGGCAGGTCCGGCGCCTCGGAGGTGCCCATCACGACGCGCAGCGGCTGGCGGGGGTGGAGGGTCCCGTCCGGCCGTCGGGCCGTGAGCGTGGGGCGGTCGCTGCGGGCGGTGCCGGTGCCGACGAGGACGGCGTCGCAGGTGGTGCGCAGCCGGTGCACCTCCTCGCGGGCGGCGGGGCCGGTGATCCACTGGCTGGTGCCGTCGGCCGCGGCGGCGCGTCCGTCGAGGGTGAGCGCGGTCTTCACCGTGACCAGGGGCCGGGCATGGGCGAGGCCGTGCTCCCAGCCTCGGTTCAGGGCCGCGGCGGTGGCGGCGAGCTCGGCGGGGACGTCGCCGACGACCTCGACCCCGGCCGCGCGCAGGCGGTCGATGCCGCCTGCGGCCTGCGGGTTCGGGTCGCGCCGGGCGACGACGGCACGGGCGATCCCGGCCTCGAGCAGCGCCTGGGTGCAGGGGCCGGTGCGACCGGTGTGGTCGCAGGGCTCGAGGGTGACCACGGCCGTCGCGCCGCGCAGGGCCGCGGGGGCTCCCGGCAGCTCCCGGGCACGGGCGAGGGCGTCGGCCTCGGCGTGGGCGGTGCCGGCCCCGCGGTGATGGCCCTCGGCGAGGATCGTCCCGTCGGCGGCGAGGAGCACGCAGCCGACGCGGGGGTTCGGGCCGAGCGGCACGGCGGGGTCCGCGGCGATCTCGAGCGCGCGGCGCAGCGCGGCGTTCTCCGCAGGGGTGATCCTCGCAGCGTCCTGCGTGGTGCCGGGGTCCATGGCCTCTCCTCCGTCCGCTGCTCGCGGTCCCGGAGGGAGAGGAAGTAAGGGGACGACGTCACCGGGGGCGCCGGCCGGGCCCGGAGGGGCGGCAGGGACGCCAGGCGACGTCGACCGCGTGCGCTTCCCATCCGGACTCTCACCGTCGGTCCAGGAGTTCCACCTGGTCAGCCTCGGGCCATGGGCCCTCGGGTCGCGGACTGTCACCGCCGGCTCGGAATTTCACCGACCCCAGTGCACGCGAGCATCATCAGCTCGTCGAGAGCACACCGTAGCAGGGTCGGCCGGGAGGATGACGGCGGATGAACGCCGGATCACTCGCCGGCAGGTCGATCAGGCTCCACCCACCCGCTGATCTCCTACCACTCGTCCCTCGCAGCACGTCGATCAGGCTCCACCCACCCGCTGATCTCCTACCACTCGTCCCTCGCAGCACGTCGATCAGCCATACGTATCCCGGGGTCCGCGCCAGGTCACCGTCCGTCGGCCCTTCTTCCAGCTGCGCTCGGCGGCGGCGGGGCCGGTGACCTTCAGCTCCGAGACGACGTGGGAGCCGACGTGCTCCTCGATGGTGGTGATCAGCTGCGGGGTGAGCATCCGCAGCTGCGCAGCCCACGCCGAGGAGGAGGCGCTGACCACCAGCACCCCGTCCTCGAAGGAGACCGGGCGGCAGTGCGTCGCGAGCCGCTCGCCGACGATCTCGTCCCACTCGTCCAGCACCCGTCCGGTGCTCATCCCGGCGTTCCAGCCGAGGTTCCCCAGCACCTTCTTCAGCACCAGCTCGATGCCCTGCGGGTCCCGCGGGTCCGGGCGCGAGCCGGAGTAGCCCGGCGCCCGGCCGGACCGGTCGCGCACGTCCCTGGCCTGCGTCTTCGCGGAGATCGGGAAGAGGCCACGGTCGCGGGCGGCGGCACGGGAGCGGTTGACGGTGCGGCGGGCGAGCTCGAAGGGATCCGCCGGCGCCGGCAGGTCCGGCGGATCGTAGAGCACCTGCTCCTCGCGGTCGGGATCCCCGGGGCCGACGGGCGTCGGTGCGCCGGAGCGGGACGCGACGGAGCCACGAGCCTCCTCGCCGCCCGGCCGCGCTCCGCCGCGGGCACGCTCGGCACCGTCCCCGTTCCGGGCACCGCCCCGCACGGGCACGGCAGCCGGAGCCGTCGGCGAGGTCGACTGCTCCTCGGACCCCGCCGCTGCCCCGCTCCAGGTGCCGAGCCCGTACGGGTTCGCGATCCTCGGGCGCGGAGCACCGCCGTTCATCGCAGCCCGCCCCCGCTGCGCGGGACCGCCTCGCCGAGCGTCACGTCGACCACGTGGATCTCGCCGTCGAGGGAGGCGGGGATGTCGGTGTCGTTCGCGGTCGTGATCAGCACCTGCGAGGCGTCGGTGACGATCCGGCCGAGCCGCTCGCGGCGATGGACGTCCAGCTCGCTGAAGACGTCGTCGAGGATCAGGATCGGCTCGCCGTCGCCGAGGTCGCCCTCCTCGAGGCGCAGCAGGTCGTAGCTGGCCAGGCGCAGGGCGAGCGCGAGGGACCAGGACTCGCCGTGGCTCGCGTAGCCCTTCGCGGGGAAGTCGTGCAGGCGGATCTCGAGGTCGTCGCGGTGCGGGCCGGTGAGGTTCGTGCCGCGGTCGATCTCCTCGTCGTGCCGTGCGGAGACCAGGGCGAGCAGGGCGTCGTGGATCTCGCGGGTGCCGGGAAGCTCCCCGGGCGCGGCGCCGAGCTCGTCGAGCACGTCGGAGCGGTAGCGGACGTCCGCCGGGGAGGCGACCTCGCCGCGCTGGTCAGGGGGCAGGTCGAGCGCCTGCTCGGCCCCCTCGTCGGTCGAGACCCGCAGGTAGGAGTAGCCCAGGTGGGGGCTCAGACGGTTCACGAGGTGGAGCCGGGCGCGCAGCAGCTCGGCGCCGTGACGGGCGAGCTGCTGGTCCCAGACCTCGAGCGTGGAGGCCGCCGACTCGGCCGGGTCCAGCCCGCCGACGCTGCGTCCCGAGCCGCCGCGCCGCATCGAGCGCATCTGCTTGAGCAGGTTGCCGCGCTGCTTGAGGACCCGGTCGTAGTCGGCCTTGATCGAGGCGAAGCGGGGCGCGATCTCGAACAGGAGCTCGTCGAGGAAGCGGCGCCTGCCCTCGGGATCGGCCTTGACCAGTCCCAGGTCCTCCGGGGCGAAGAGCACCGCCCGCACCTCGCCGAGCAGGTCGCGCAGCCGGGAGACGTTCTGCCCCTGGAGCCGAGCGCGGTTCGCCTTGCCGGGGGTGATCTCGAGGTCGATCTGCAGCGGCCGGCCGGCGCGTTCGAAGCTCGCGCGGACGATCGCGGTGGACTCGCCGCGGTGCACGAGCGCGGCGTCGTGGGGGACGCGATGGCTCGAGAGCGTCGCGAGGTACCACAGCGCCTCGACGATATTGGTCTTGCCCTGCCCGTTCGGGCCCACCATGACGGTGATGCCGGGACGGACGGGCAGGCTCAGCTGCCGGTAGGAGCGGAAGTCGGTGAGTTCGAGCGCGGTCAGGTGCACGGAGGGAGCTCGCCCTCCCTCAGATCCGCATCGGCATGATGAGGTACCGGTAGGAGTTGTCGGGCTCGCCCTCGAGCGAGTCCTGCCCGGTCATCACCGAAGGCTTGATCGAGTCGGTGAAGGTCAGGCGGGCGAACTCGCTGCCGAGCGCGCCGAGGCCGTCGAGCAGGAAGCCCGAGTTGAAGCCGACGACGAGGTCCTCGCCCTCGAGCTGCGCCTCGAGCACCTCGCTGGCCTGGGCGTCGTCGCCGGCGCCGGCCTCGAGCGCCACCTGGCCCTCGGAGAAGGACAGGCGCACGGGAGTGTTCCGCTCGGCGACCAGGGAGACGCGCTTGACCGCGTCGATCAGCGCGCCGGTGGAGACGACGGCGGTGATCGCGGTGGTCTCGGGGAACAGGCGTCGCACCGGCGGGTAGTCGCCGTCGACGAGGGTGGAGGTGGTGCGGCGGCCGCCGGCCTCGAAGCCGATCAGGTTCGCGGAGTCCTCGTCGGACAGCGCGATCTCGACGCCGCCGCCGGTCGCGAGCGAGCGGGCGACCTCGTGGAGGGTGCGGCCGCGGACCAGGGCGGTGAGCTCGGCGCCGGGCGACGAGGGGTTCCAGGTCAGCTCGCGCAGCGCCAGGCGGTAGCGGTCGGTGGCCATCAGGGTCATGGTCTCGCCGCTGATCTCGACCTTCACGCCGGTCAGCAGCGGGAGGGTGTCGTCCTTCGAGGCCGCGACGGTGACCTGGGAGATCGCCTCGGAGAACACGTCGGCCGCGACGGTGCCGGCGACCGGGGGCATGGTCGGCAGCTGCGGGTACTCCTCGACCGGGAGGGTCGCGAGCGCGAAACGGGCGCTGCCGCAGCGGACCTGGAGCTTCGTGCCCTCGAGGGCGACGCTGACGTCCTTGTTCGGCAGGGCGCGGACGATGTCCGAGAGCATCCGCCCCTGGACCAGCACCTCGCCCGGCTGCTCGATCTCCGCCTCGAGACGGATCTGGGCGCTGACCTCGTAGTCGAAGGTCGAGAGCTGCAGCTCGCCGCCCGCATCGGCGACGATGCGCACGCCCTGCAGGATCGGCATCGCCGGACGGACAGGGAGGGTGCGGGTGGCCCAGGAGACGGCGTCACCGAGGACGCCGCGGTCGAGGTGGAACTTCACCGTTGCCACTCCTTCGCAGTGGTCGAAAGCCGGATCGTGATCGAACGGTGGACAGCGTATCGGTTCCCGGAGCCCTTCGACGACACACCGCCGCAGATCCTTGACTTCCGCCCCTGCTCCTCCGCGCTCCTCGGCCGCTGCTGCCGACCCCCGCCCTCCACATCCACGACGAGCAACAAACTACAGACCTCATCATCACGGCTGTGGATCTCGTGGATAAACGACATGTCTGCAGGCCACAGCCGACACTGTGGACGTGGACGACTCGTCGACAATCACAGGAAGCTCGTGCACGGTCTGTGCACGGATCCCTGCCCTCGTCAGATTCCTGTCATTCCTCCGTGCACATCGGCTCCTGCGCAGATGCTCGTCGTTCCACACTGTCCACAGAGTTATCCACAATTGGGGAGAACGTCGGTCTGACCTGGGATGACATTCTCCGGCGACCTCAGGCGGTCGGCTGAGTCACTCCCGCGTCACTGCCGGGCCGAGGAGCTCGAGCTCTTGATCCTCGCCGTGAGCTCCGTGACCTGGTTGAAGATCGCCCGACGCTCCTTCATCAGCTCGCTGATCTTCTTGTTCGCGTGCATGACGGTGGTGTGGTCGCGGCCGCCGAACTCCTCGCCGATGCGGATCAGCGGCATGTCCGTCAGCTCCCGGCACAGGTACATGCCGATCTGCCGCGCGGAGACCAGGCGCCGGCTGCGGCCGGTGCCCACGATCTCCTCCACCGACAGCCCGAAGTAGGTCGCGGTCTGGGCGATGATCGTCGAGGCGGTGATCTGCGCGCCGTCGTCGTGGGAGAGCAGATCCTTCAGCACGGACTCGGCGAGGGTGACGTCCATCGGCTGGCGGGAGAGGGAGTGCAGCGCCTGCACGCGGATCAGCGCGCCCTCGAGCTCGCGGATGTTCGTGGCGATGTGGCTGGCGATGTACTCCAGCACCTCGTGCGGCACCTCGCCGGTGTTCTCCTGGGCGACCTTCTTGCGCAGGATCGCGATGCGGGTCTCGAGGTCCGGCGGCTGCACGTCCGTCATCAGCCCCATCTCGAAGCGGGAGCGCATCCGGTCCTCGAAGCCGCCGAGCTCCTTCGGCGGCAGGTCCGAGGTGATCACGATCTGCTTGTCCGAGTTGTAGAGCGTGTTGAAGGTGTGGAAGAACGCCTCCATCGTCTCCGGCGCCCGCTGCAGGAACTGGATGTCGTCGATCAGCAGGATGTCGATGTCCCGATAGCGGCGCTGGAACTCCTGCGCCTTGCCGAACTGGCCGGACTGCACCGAGTTGATGAACTCGTTGGTGAACTCCTCGGAGTTCACGTAGCGCACCACCACGTCGGGGTAGAGGCTCTGTGCGTAGTGGCCCACCGCGTGCAGCAGGTGGGTCTTGCCCAGACCGGATCCGCCGTAGATGAACAGCGGGTTGTACGCCTTCGCGGGCGTCTCCGCCACAGCCGACGCGGCCGCCTGCGCGAAGCGGTTCGAGGAGCCGATCACGAAGGTGTCGAAGGTGTACTTGCTGTTCAGGCGCGAGTCCTCGCCGAGGGTCGAGGCGCCGCCGGCGGGGGCGGGGCGGCGCGGCGCCGGACCCGGGGAGGGGGCGGAGGCGCCGCTGAGGGCGGACATCCCCGCATAGGCGCTGGGATCGTCGGCCGCGGAGCCGTGGAACTCGTCCTCCCCGCGGCCGAAGCGCGAAGCGGCGGAGGCGACCGAGTCCGGGGTGCTGCTCGAGGGCAGCGCGGGCCGGCCGGAGGCGGGCTCGGAGGGGAGCACGGAGCCCCGTCCACGACGGAAGGGCGGGGTGTGGACATCCCCCGTGGAACTGTCCACATCGTTGTCCACAGGATGTGCACTGCGGGCGGTGGAGGAGGAGGTCAGCGGCGGTGCAGGGGCCTCGTCCTCGTCGTCCCCCTCCAGCAGCAGCGACTCGTCGACCGTCACGGCGAAGCGGAGGTCCTTGCCGGTGGCCTCGCTGAGGGCGGCCTTCAGGGAACCCGCGATCCGGTTCTCGATCAGCTCCTTCGCCGAGGTGGAGGGCACGGCGAGCAGGGCGGTGTCCGCGACCACGGCCATCAGGCGGGAGAGGGTGAGCAGGGCCATCACACGCTGGGAGACGGTGTCGTCGCGGCGCAGGATGCTCAGCGTGCTGTCCCAGATCGCGTCGGCGTTCGCCTCCGGCATCAGGTGTCCCCCTCAGGTCTCGGGCGCGGGTCGCCACAGTTTTCCACATTATCCTCACCGCTGTGGATCGCCGATGTGGACAACAGGTCGGGGAGCCGCCTCCGACGTGACCGGGACGACCGTGACGATGTGAGCGGCGCCGCCCCGTCGGGCGTCGCTGGGTCGGAGGGACAGGACCCGAAGGGCACGACGGGCCCTCGGGGCCGTCACGACACGCCCCCGGAAGTGAGAATCGGGCCACAACCGGCCCTCAGCGGGGCTCCTCCGTTGACCCCGTGCACCCCCGCGCCTAAAATCGTGCAGTCAGCGCTGCGCGCCGCCCGACGGCACCGTCCCGATGTGGGACACGGCAGCCGCCCCGCCCCGGCGGGTGCGCCCGGACATCCGTTCGCGCAGCAGACCACACGCCACCGCGAGGGGCACGCCCGTGCCCACGATCGAGGAGAACCATGAGCAAGCGCACGTTCCAGCCGAACAACCGCCGCCGCGCCAAGAAGCACGGCTTCCGCGCCCGCATGCGCACCCGCGCCGGCCGCAGCATCCTGAACGCCCGTCGCGCCAAGGGCCGCGCCGAGCTCTCCGCCTGAGACGACGGTGACCAGGGCCGAGGCGTCACGTCGTCGTGTACTGGTCTAGTCGCCGGCTCCACAGCGGCGACGAGTTCCGTGCGGTCACCCGCGGTGGCGCGCGCAGCGCTCGATCCCACGTGGTCGTGCACCTGACCCTGCTCACGCAGGAGGAGGAGGCACCCCGCGTGGGATTCGTCGTGTCCAAGAAGATCGGCAACGCCGTGGTGCGCAACCGCGTCACCCGGCGCCTGCGCGAGATCGTGCGCCCGCATCTCGAGACCCTCCCCGCCGGCAGCGCGATCGTGCTGCGGGCGCTGCCGGGCATCGAGGCTCAGCCCTTCGCCGAGCTCCGCGAGGACGTGGACTCGGCGCTCGCCTCCGCCTCCCGCAAGCTCGCCCGCCGCGAGGAGCGGTCGCGGTGAGCGGCGTCCCGCCGGAGCGCGCGCGAGGTCGCGAGGGCGCGCTGCGGCGCCTGGGCCGCCTGCCGCGCCGGCTGCTGATGCTGCCGGTGCGCGGCTACCAGGTGGGCATCTCGCCGTACACCCCGCCCGCCTGCCGGTACGACCCCGTCTGCTCGCAGTACGGCATGGACGCCCTGCGCACGCACGGGGCCGTCAAGGGGATCCTGCTCACCACCTGGCGGATCCTCCGCTGCAACCCCCTGACCCGCGGGGGGCTCGATCCGGTCCCGGCGCCGGGCATGTGGAGCAATCCACGCCGACTGCGGCGCCCGGCCCCCTAGGGCCTACCCTTGTCCGAGACTCCCGACCACAGCCGGCACCTCGCATGAACGACATGCGCATCCGTGCGGCAGGAAGACCAGGCCGATGAATCCCCTGTATCCGATCGAGTGGGCCGTCGCATGGCTCATGGTGAAGTTCCATGCGGTGCTGTCGCTGTTCATGGATCCGAACTCGGGCATCACCTGGGTGCTGTCCATCGTCGGGCTCACCGCCGTGGTCCGCACCCTGATCATCCCGCTGTTCGTGCGCCAGATCCGCGCCTCGCGCGCGATGCAGATGGTCTCGCCCGAGCTGCAGGCGGTGCAGAAGAAGTACAAGGGCAAGACCGACCAGGAGTCCCGGCAGAAGATGGCCGAGGAGACCATGGCGGTCTACAAGGAGGCCGGCGCCAGCCCGTTCTCTTCCTGCCTGCCGGTGCTGCTCCAGATGCCGATCTTCTTCGGCCTGTTCCGGGTGCTGTTCAACAAGCTGCCCGAGGCCGCCGGCGGTGAGGCCTTCGGCCCGCTGACCACGCCGCTGGCCCAGAGCGCCAGCAACTCGACCATCCTCGGCAACGTCACCATCGCCGACAGCTTCCTGAACTCCGGCGACGGCGGGGCCACCACCAAGATCGTCGCCGGCATCATCATCGCGGCGATGTGCGCGGTCACCTTCTTCACCCAGAAGTCGCTGACCATGAAGAACATGCCCAAGGCCGCCCTCGAGGGCCCCATGGCCAGCACCCAGAAGATGATGCTGTACATGCTCCCGTTCATCTACGTGATCACGGGGCCGGGCATGCCGATCGGTGTGCTCATCTACTGGCTGACCACCAACGTGTGGACCTTCGTCCAGCAGTACATCGTCATCCGCGCGACCCCCACCCCCGGCTCCGACGCGGAGAAGGAGCGCCACGAGCGCATCAACGCCAAGCGCGAGAAGAAGGGTCTGGAGCCGCTGGACTTCACCCCGCCGAAGAAGGTCGCCGAGCCCGATCCGGAGCCCGAGCGGAACATCCGCGTACAGCCCACCTCCAAGAACAAGGGCGGCAAGAAGCTCTCCGACGAGGAGAAGCTGCAGCGCGCCCGCGAGGCCCGCGCCAAGGCCGCCGAGGAGCGGCGCAGGGCGCAGGAGGAGTCCGGTGACTTCCCGGTGCCCCCGCCGAAGAGCTCCCCCCTGGACAAGGGCAAGAAGAAGCGGAAGAAGTGACCTCACGGCCCGGGAGCACGGTCGCTCCCGGGTCGTCCATCCCTGCATTCCCGGAGGACCCTGAATGAACGAGACCATCACCGATCCGTCGTCGGCCGACGAGACCGCCGCCCGGCAGGCGCACGAGGGCACGGATGCCCCGGCCGCCGAGGCCGCGGAGACCGCCGCCCCCGCGGACTCCGCCGGCTCCGCCGAGGCCGCCGAGACGCAGGACGCGGTCGAGAGCGAGTCCGATGACGAGTCCGACGGCGAGTCCGACGAGGAGCGCCTGCGCCGCCTCGAGGAGGAGGGCGACATCGCCGCCGACTACCTCGAGGAGCTGCTGGACATCGCGGACCTCGACGGCGACATCGACATCGACGTGGACGGCGACCGCGCCTCCGTGGAGATCCGCGGCGCGGACCGTCTCGCGGAGCTGAACCGCCCCAAGGGCGAGCTGCTGGACGCGCTGCAGGAGCTCGCGCGCCTCGCGGTCCAGACCCGCACCGGCGCCCGGTCGCGCCTGATGCTGGACATCGGCGGCTTCCGCGCCGAGCACAAGGGCGGACTCGAGGAGCTTGCCGCCTCCGCGATCGCCGAGGCGAAGGAGTCCGGGCAGCCGGTCCCGATGCGGCCGATGAACCCCTTCGAGCGCAAGGTCGTCCATGACGTCGCCAAGCGCGAGGGGCTGCGCTCCGAGTCCGACGGCGACGGCAAGGGCCGTCACGTCGTGATCTACCCGACGTCCTGAGGCCTGCCGTGACGACGCTCCCCGCATCGCTCCGACCCCTGGCCGAGCGCCTCTTCGGCGACCGGCTCGAGCTCGCCGAGCGCTTCGCCGCCCTGCTCGCCGAGCAGGGTCCCGAGCGCGGTCTGATCGGACCGCGCGAGGTGGAGCGGCTCTGGGAGCGCCACCTGCTCAACTGCGCGCTGATGGCCGACGCCATCGACCCGTCGGTCAGGACCCTGGCCGACGTCGGCTCCGGGGCCGGGCTGCCCGGCGTCGTGATCGCGATCGCCCGCCCTGAGCTGCAGGTGACGCTGATCGAGACGATGCAGCGTCGCACCACCTGGCTGGAGGAGGTCGATGCCGAGCTCGGCCTCGGCCTCGAGGTCGTCCGCGCCCGTGCCGAGGAGCTGCACGGCGAGCGGGAGTTCGAGGTGGTCACCGCCCGGGCCGTCGCGGCGCTGGACAAGCTGGCCCGCTGGACCCTCCCGCTGGTGGAGGAGGAGGGGCTGCTGCTGGCGATGAAGGGCTCCTCGGCCGCCGACGAGATCGAGAGGGCCCAGAAGGTGCTCACGAAGCTCGGCGGGATCGACCCCACCATCACCCGGTACGGGATGGGCGAGGTCGAGGTTCCCACTACAGTGGTCCAAGTGCGTCGCCGGCCGAAGGCGAGCAGGAAGGGAGATGCGCGTGGCTGAGAAGCGCGAGGGCTCCTCCCAGGGGGCGGGGTCGATGGACGACACCCCGCTGATGCGCGAGCTCACCCGGGACCACGCCCGCCGCCGGCAGCTGGAGGAGGTCGAGTTCACCTCCCCCGAGCAGACCAGGATCGTGACCATCGCGAACCAGAAGGGCGGGGTGGGGAAGACCTCCACCACCGTGAACCTCGCGGCCGCGCTGACCATGGGCGGCCTGCACGTGCTCGTGATCGACGCCGACCCGCAGGGCAACACCTCCACGGCGCTGAACATCGAGCACCATGCCGAGGTGCCCAGCATGTACGAGGTGCTGGTCGAGTCCGCGCCGCTGTCCGAGGTGGTCCAGGACGTCCCGGACATGGAGCGCCTGCAGTGCGCCCCCGCGACGATCAATCTCTCCGGCGCCGAGATCGAGCTGGTCTCCCTCGTCGCCCGCGAGAACCGGCTGCGCAACGCCATCCGCGAGCACCTCGAGGAGCGGGAGGCCCAGGGCCTGCCCCGCCTGGACTACGTGCTCGTCGACTGCCCGCCCTCCCTCGGCCTGCTCACGGTCAACGCGCTGGTCGCGGCCCGTGAGGTGATGATCCCGATCCAGGCCGAGTACTACGCGCTCGAGGGCCTGACGCTGCTGCTGAACAACATCGACCTGATCCGGCAGCACCTGAACCCGGATCTCGTGGTCTCCACGATCCTGCTGACCATGTACGACGCGCGCACGCGCCTCGCCGCACAGGTCGCCCAGGACGTGCGGGACCACTTCCCCGACCAGACCCTCGAGACCACGATCCCGCGATCGGTGAGGATCTCCGAGGCGCCGAGCTACGGCCAGACCGTGCTCACCTACGATCCCGGCTCCAGCGGGGCGCTCGCCTACCGGGCGGCGGCCTTCGAGCTGAACTCCCGGCCCGCTCCCTGACCTCGACCTCCCCTCACCGCGCGATGTCGCGCCCGGCACGGAGGTCACCCCCACGGTGACGACATTTCTCGGAAGGACAACGGCCATGACGCAGAAGCGAGGACTCGGCAGAGGTCTCGGCGCCCTGATCCCGGGGGCAGGCTCCTCGCCCGCTCCTGAGCAGGAGCTGCGCACGCGCACCCGTCCGCAGGAGGAGGGCAGCTCCGCCGCGTCGAGCACGCGCCCGGTGGACATGTTCTTCTCCGGCGAGAAGGTCTCCTCCGAGGACGCCCCCCAGCGGGGCGGCGCCCGTGACCTGGCGACCGGCATGGCGCGCGCCGCCGCCGAGCGACGCGGCCGCGCCGCGGGCCGCTCCGGCAGCTCGTCGACCGCGAAGCGCTCCGGAGCCGGGAACTCCTCCGGTGGCGCGGACGCGAGCGGTTCCGGCGCCGGGACGGCCGCCGAAGCCTCGACGACCTCCAAGGGCACGGCGGCACAGCGCGGCACGTCGAGCTCGGCGGGCACCGGCTCCCGCTCGACCTCGTCCAAGGGCACCGCGTCCAAGGACTCCGGCACCGCCTCGAAGGGCACCACGTCGAAGAGCACCGCCTCGAAGGGCACGACGACGAAGAGCACTGCGTCGAAGAGCACTGCGTCGAAGGGCACCGCCTCGAAGAGCACCTCGGCGACGTCCGCGCCGTCGACGACCGCGAAGAGCTCGGGAGCCGCGAAGAGCACCGGGACTGTCAAGAGCACCTCCTCGTCCAGGACCTCCTCGCCCGCGAGGAGCACCTCCAGCTCGAAGGGCGCCTCCTCCCCGGCGAAGCGATCCACCGGCGCGAAGAGCGCGGCCGTGCCCACGGCTGCCGCCGACTCGACCGGCACCGCGGAGGGCACCGCCGCCTCGAAGGACGCGAGCGCGACCGCTCGGCCCACCTCGGCGCCGACCACTCCCACCCCCGCCCCCGCGACGGGCGGAGCAGTCGACGAGACCGCTCCGGTCAGGACCGACGAGGTCCCGACCGTCGCCTCCTCGTCGGCCGAGCAGGAGCAGGCTTCTTCGCAGGCCGCTCCTGCCGCCGCAGAGAACGAGGCGACGGCCCCGGCGTCGAGCGCGCAGGATGCGCAGTCCGAGACCGATGACGCGCCGGAGGAGGCCCCGCAGGCCGGCTCCGCGGAGTCGGAGGCCCCCCTGCGCGGCGAGGACAGCCCGATCGTCGACGTCGAGGCGGTCGAGTACACCCGAGTGCGCGACACCGCCCCGTCGGAGGACGCCGAGCCGGCAGCGCCTGCCGAGCCCTCCACGACCGAGCTGCCTGCTGCCGCCCCTCAGGAAGCCCCTGCTGCTCAGAACAGCTCCGCGCCGGCCGACGAGCACCCTGCGACCGACGAGCCCGCTGAGACGGACTCCGAGCACGCAGCTGCGGTCGGTCCCGATGGGGATGCGCGCGATGACGCCGGGGAAGCGCATTCCGGCGCTGCCGGACAGTCCGATGCCGGCTCGGAGCGAGCTCCTCTCGAGAGCCAGGGCCTCGTCAGCGTCCCTGGCGCGGAGTTCGCGGAGATCCCGATCCACGAGGTCCGGGAGAACCCCCGCAACCCGCGCACCATGTTCGACGAGGAGGAGCTCGACGAGCTCGCGTACTCGCTGCGCGAGGTCGGCGTGCTGCAGCCCGTCGTGGTGCGCCCGATCCCGGTCACCGAGGACGGGGAGTCCTTCGAGCTCGTCATGGGCGAGCGCCGGTGGCGCGCCGCCCGCCGTGCCGGTCTCACCGCCATCCCCGCGATCATCCGCGAGACTAGCGACGACGACCTCCTGCGCGACGCGCTCCTCGAGAACCTGCACCGCACCCAGCTGAACCCGCTGGAGGAGGCGAACGCCTACCAGCAGCTGCTCGACGATTTCGGGTGCACGCAGGACGAGCTGGGAGAGCGCATCGGGCGCTCTCGCCCCCAGATCACGAACACGCTCCGCCTGCTGCGGCTCCCCGCCCTCGTGCAGCGCCGTCTCGCCAGCGGAGCGATCAGCGCCGGCCACGCCCGTGCGCTGCTGTCCCTGGACGATCCGACCCTCATGGAGGAGCTCGCCCAGCGGATCGTGAGCGAGGGGCTCTCCGTGCGCGCCGTAGAGCGCCTGGTGGCACGCGGCGGGCAGCAGCAGGCTCCCCGCACCGTTCGCCGCAGCACCTACGATCCGCACGTCGTGGACCTGACGAGCCGGCTGTCGAACCGCCTCGAGGCGCCCGTGCGCATCGACGTGGGCAAGCGCAAGGGCAAGATCACCCTCGAGTTCACGAACCTCGAGGATCTCGAGCGCCTCATGGAGAACATGGGCCTGGAGCTCCCGGCCCCGGAGTGACTCGGGGAGTGCGGGGTCCGTTCCGCACCCGCTCGCTGCAGCGCTGACGTGCTGCGGCGTGGAACGTGCGCCATGCCGTCGTCCCGATGACGAGCGCGCTCCTCTTCTGACCGACGAGAGCGTGCTCGTCCCGTCCCCCTCCCGCCGGCCGAACTCCGCGTTCGCCCGCGAGGAGCACCAGCACCCCGAGGGGGCCCTTCAGTGAAAGGGTCCTTCCTCTAGTGTGAGTGGTGTCACAGTACACACGGATCTGCCATGGACGGTATGTGTGTCAGCTCCGCCCGGTGCACGCGGTGTGGACGCACCTGTCTTCGTCTTCCCTCCGCAGCCTCCTCCGCAGCCCCGCGTCGCCCTCGTACCGGGGGATGATCCCGTGCCATCGATGCAGGCCAGAGTGCAGAACGGAGCTTGTCCACCGTTGTGTACAACTCTGTGGACTGCACTTCTCCAACGGAGAGTGGTTGTCCACGGATGTGTGCACCCTTGTGGAAGCGGAGTCCGTACGTGCCTCGGTCCCTCGTGGTTTCTCGGGAAACATGTGGCTCGCCGCTGCAGATTGCGAGGGCCGCAGGTGTCGGCACTGAGATGCTCCGGTCTCCTGAGGATGCCTGCGCGAGCATCTGATGCCATTCATGCAACGCCGGCCTCGGCTGACTCGCTCCCCTGGGGAGTTCCACGGGAAACCGAGTCGCCTGGTCCTGGGACGTGCGTTCCAGGGCTCGCGGTGCACGATCCTCGAAGGAGGAGAGTCCGCGGCATCCGGGGGACGAGCTGCCCCGCCTCTGCCGGGCCGGTGGTACCCACGTGGAAGATGTCCGTCGCGGGGAACAGTGCCGTATCCGTCGCAGTGATCCCGTCATGTCAACTTGCCCAGTGCACTGTTTCACGCGAAACGCTGGCCAAAGTCCGCCGACCAGGGCTTTCGGACCGCTCTTATGATTATGTTGCTTCGCGCGACGCCTGGTGAGTCATAGGCAGAGTTCCGGTGTCGGGAGTGTCGTCAAAGCCGTGGCGCGGAGTGGTTTTCACGTGAGCCGTCACAGGGTCGCCCCTCCCCGGAGTGTCAACGGCGTTCACTCCATGAACTTCGATCGACGTATGCGCAGCGAGGGAAAGCCCGTCCCTGAGGAGCACACAACTCTCGGGCCACCGATGTTTCCCGTGAATCGCACGTGTCCGGACACGAGCGGTGCCGTCGTCGCGGATGACCGAGTCGGCGGTGTGGAGATCGTGAGTTCGGGGATCCACGTGAAACGAGCCGACGCGCCCGCTCCTCCCGTGCGCGCAGCAGCATCTAGACCGGGCCGAGTAGGACGCGATCACTCTCCCGCTCACCGTGAGTGTCTGGCGTGACACGCATCAGAAATGGACGGGTAATGTCCCTGATCCTTGTTTCGCGTGAAACATCGGCTTGGCAGGCGCAGCCGATCGCGACGACTGTGTGGCGAGTCTGTCCGCCTGCATCCGAGCAACTGCCGGGTGCGCCGGTGGACCCCGGCCCTTGAGGTTTCGAGTGGAACTGCTGTTCGTGACGGTGATGCTGTATAGCTCCGCTTCCGTCTGCATCAAGCCCCAATGAAGCGCCGTGTCTTGGGCTGGAGGCTTCGCGTGCTCATCCCATGTTGCCGGTTGCATTCTTGGGATGGCGAGCTCTCAACCGCCACTCCTACGACAGCGTTTGCCGTGAAACATGGTGCTGGAACCTCCCAGCGGCGACTGTGAGGGCCCTTCTCGGTGGATGCACGTCGGATCGCGCGAATCCAAGGACGAGCTGACGATCTCGTGCCGCGACTCGCCTCCAGTGGGGAGTGGAAGCGTTCCCCGTGAAACGCCGATGAGTGCAGAACTCCGCATTGCGAGCCCCTGTCCAGAGCTGTGCGTTCCGCTGCCCCCCGGGACTGAGCCTGCTTCACGTCAAACCCGCACTACGGCAGGGCATCGAGGCGTCCCCCTGCACTCGTAGCAGGCCCATCGGTTTCCCGTGAAACGGCAGGTGGGCACTGCTGGTCGTCAGTTGCGCTGCTCTGCTTCACCTTCCCCATACCGTGCTGTCGACCGTGGGGCTCCGTCTCATCAGAAGGGCTCTTCCCTGACGTGGCGGGAGAGGCGTCACGCCGTACATGCTCAGCACGCTGCGCGCTCTCGGCCCCGTTCGTTGCACGTGGAACCGCTGTATGGATCATCCAGCCGAGTGGAGGGACCGCCGGGGCGGTGGCATCTCCGGTACCTCATGACCAACGACTAACGCGTTGCCCACGTGGCGTGGAGGCTTCCTCCGTCGGCCCTGAGCGCATGCGTATTCCGTCCAAGGGAGCGTGTCTCCGGCGAGACGCCGTTTGTCGTGAAACCCCTCTACCAGTGCACGGGCGCGCCCGGGGAATCGCTGAGGGGACAACCCCGCGGGCGGCGGAGGCCTACCTCAACAGATCAGGAGAGTTTCACAGCGAACATGGCGCTGTAATGGTCGACGGGCCAGTGGAGCCTGTCCGAGCGAGCCGCACGTGACCTGCTCACACTCCTCCCACCGCCGACCCCTGTGCTGTTCGAGCCGGCGCGGCTCCTGTGGATCGGGCACAGAGCGTCGCTTCTGGTGTACGGGGAGAGACATCGGCCTCCCGCGCGGAGCGAGTGCGGCACGGAGGCCGGAGGTGCTGTTCGGAGTCTCGATGTCTGCACGAAGGAGGCGGACGCCCACGTGGGCGGCGCGGTACGGCGCGCCCGCTCCCGCCGCTCGCCTTGTGATTCACGTGCACCTTCTATGGTCATGCACAGTGTGCAGAACCCTGTGGACAACCTCTTCGGGCCAACTGTCCAGAATGTGACCTGCGATACAACAGCTTCCCGTAGCACATCCCCGGGCCGACGTCAGCAGGACTCGGAGATCATCTGAAGCCGCAGGTCAGGGGCACTTCTGTGACGAAGGTCGTGGTCAGAGAGGTTCCACCGTCATCCACAGCCAGTTGTGGATAACCTTGTGGAAAGACGAGGAGAGGTCTGTGGATACTCATGTGGATAGCGATGTGGATGCACCGTCCATGCACGTCAGCGCGGGCGGTTGCACCTAGGTTGACACGACGTGGAGGACGCCTCGCATGACACGCTCCGTCGGGCGCAGCGCGAGTCCGTCGCGTTGGCCGCGGCGTCGACCTCGCGAGGGCGCGGCCAGATGCGGACGCGGAACCATGTCGTCGGGACGTCGCCCCCTGACAGATCGTTCCGCGCGCGGTCGCGACGACCACGACTGGATCGTGAACACGGCGTGGCTGCTGAGCTCGTCCTGCCCGCGGGCGCGACAGCCCGGTCTCGAGGGACCGGTGCGGCCGCCGGCGATCCCACGGCCGTAGAGGCTCCCCTCAACCGGCTTCGGGTCCGAGCTCCGCGTCCACGACGTGCTTGGGCAGCGCTCCGCTGCGCCGGTGCGTGAGCCGCCACGGGCCGCCCAGGACGAGCTCCTCTCCCCCGGGGGTGAGGCCGTGCAGCTCGCTCTGCTCCCCGTCTACGTCGTCGGTGACGAAGCGGAGCCAGGTGGGCAGGTGCTCGATACCCCAGCGGTCCAGGAAGGCGTCCTCAGGGTCCTCGATGAGGAGGCACTGCATGGAGGTCCCCCAGCGCCGGGAGATCTCCCTGAGCAGCGTGGGGGCGGGCCGGGACGGCGCCGCCCAGTCCGCGCTCACCAGCACGAGCACCGGCACCCGCTCCGCGTCCCGCGATGCGTCAGGCGGGCCGTTGCCGTGGGCGCGCTGCTGCGCGGGCAGGACGACGTCCGCCCTCCCCGCGCTCCCCCGGGAGGGGCCGAGAGGAGGGCGGACGGGGGACTCAGGCTCGGGCACTGCCGGCTCGGGCACCGCCGGGACGGTCACTGCGAGACGGCCTCCACCACGGGCTGCTCGGCGTCGGTCGCGGCGTCGATGCCGGCGGCGCGGTCGGCGAGCCAGCGCTCGGCGTCCAGCGCGGCCTGGCAGCCCGTGCCTGCGGCGGTGATGGCCTGGCGGTAGGTGTGGTCCACGACGTCGCCGGCGGCGAAGACGCCGGGCACGGAGGTGTACGTGCTGCGACCCTGGCAGACGATGTAGCCCTCGTCGTCCAGCTCGAGCTTGCCGCGCACCAGGTCGGTGCGGGGCAGGTGGCCGATCGCCTCGAACACGGCGGAGGTCACGAGGTCGCGCTCCTCGCCGGTGACGGTGTCGCGCAGGGTCACGGACTCGACCTTGTCGCGGCCGTTGATCCGCACGATCTCGCTGTTCCACGCGAAGGTGAGCTTCGGATCGGCCTCGGCGCGGCGCGCCATGATCTTCGAGGCGCGCAGCTCGTCGCGGCGGTGCACGAGGGTGACGGACTTGCCGAAGCGGGTGAGGAAGGTGGCCTCCTCGACGGCGCTGTCGCCGCCGCCGACCACGACGATGTCCTGGTCCTTGAAGAAGAAGCCGTCGCAGGTCGCGCACCAGCTGACGCCCTTGCCGGAGAGGTCCGCCTCGCCGTCGATGCCGAGCTTGCGATAGGCGGAGCCGGTCGTGATGATCAGCGACTTCGCGCGGTACACGGTGCCGTCCTCGAGGGTCACCTTCTTCACGTCGCCGTCGAGCTGCAGATCCACGGCGTCCTCGTAGACGACCTCGGCGCCGAAGCGCTCGGCCTGCTCCTGGAAGGAGGCCATCAGCTCGGGGCCCTGCACGCCCTCGGGGAAGCCGGGGAAGTTCTCGACGTCGGTGGTGGTCATGAGCGCGCCGCCCGCGTCGAGTGCGCCCGCGATGACGATCGGCTTCATCTCGGCGCGCGCCGTGTAGATCGCGGCGGTGTAGCCGGCCGGGCCGGAGCCGACGATGACGACCTCGTGCACGGTGCCGTCGTCGTCCGCGACGGGCTGCACGAGCGGCTGCGCGGCCGGCGCGGGGCCGCCGAGGATGTTGAGGGCCTGGATCGGCTGGGTCATGAGGGTGTCCTTCCGTGGAATGGGGCGGAGGCGGTCGGCGGGAGGACCGTCGTCCAGTATGGGGGCTCGGGAGGGGCCGACGGGGTCAGAGCGGGCCGATCATCACATGGCCGGCCCAGAGACGGTCCTGGCCGGGGTCCTCGTCGTGCGCTCCGGTCCCGCAGGTGGGAAGCACGACCGTCGCGGAGATGATGCCGCCGTTCGCGCGCAGCGTCTCGCGGTCCACGGGACCGTGGACGAGCAGCCAGCCGGTGGTGTCCTCCCCGCCCCATGAGACCTCCTCCATGATCAGGATCGACTCGGTGATGCCCTGCTCCTGCTGGCACTGCGCGGCGTCGAAGCTCGTCATCGGCTGGATCGTGCCGGTGTCGACGAGCCGCTGGACCTCGGTGCCGAGGCTCGCCTCCGTGACAACGGTCAGACCGGCAGAATTCTTCCCGGTGCCGGAGCCGGAGTCGACGGAGGCACCGGTCATGTGGGAGGCGCTGGTGGTGGACTGCTCCAGCGCGGTGGCGAGCTGCACGCCGAGCAGGGCCGCGATGATCAGGGCGAGGATCATCATCGGCAGCGGGATGCCGAGCACCGAGCGGATGCGCGGCCTGCGGGTGTCCGCACGTCGTGCGGGCCCCCGGCGCACATCGCGGGGGGTCATCCGACCTGGATCTCCGCGATGCGGGCGCGGTAGCGGCCCTGCTCGTTGCTGTCCGGGGGCAGCTCCGGGATCCACAGCGCGACCTCGTCGGCCTCGACGGGCTCCGGGGTCTCGAGCAGCACCTCGCCGTCGCCGGCGAGCTCGCCGCTGGCGAGCACGTCGCCGAGGGAGCCGTCGTCGTGCACGGCCCGCAGCTCGATCAGCCCGCCGCTGTTGCGCGCGGTGGTGACCTTGACGGTCCTGAGCGTGGACTGCTCGGCGAAGGTCAGGCGCACGCCCGCCCCCTCCTTGAGGCCGCCGTAGTCGGCGCTCTGGTAGTGCTTGGTCGACCAGAAGGTCCCCGGGTCACCGTCGGTCATTCGGTCCTGCTGATCGGCGTTGTCGGGCTCGAGGTCGGTGCCCTGGGTGAACACTTCGACGCCGGTGAGCTCGGGGGCGGGCAGCTCCGGCTCCTCCGTGTCCGTCGGGGTCGGCTCGGCGGGCGCCTCGCCGGTGTCCTCCTCGACGGGGGCGGTGGTCTGGGGCGTGGCGGTCGCCAGCGGGTCGGCGATGATCTCGCGGAGGTCGCGGGTGATGGCGGTGACCGCGAGGACCAGTGCGAACATCACCACGATGACGCCGCCGACGACGATCCACTGCGACTGCAGGGAGCGCTTCTCACGATCCCTGGGGCCGAGGGCGAAGGTGTCCGGATCGTCGGCGTCGACGGCGACGCCGACCACGTCGCGCAGCAGGGAGCCGCGCGAGTGCGGGACCGTCGTCTCCTCGGGGGTCTCGTCCAGGTAGGAGCTGCGACGGCCCTGGACCACGATCGGACCGGTCTCGTGCACGGCGGGTCCTGCGGCGGCGCCGACGGCGGGCATCGCCGCGGTGGGCTCGTCCTCGCCCGCGGTCCCGCTCTGCTCCGCTTCGCTGGACTGCTGGGGAGCGACCGACGGGGTGGGGGCGGCATGGTCCGCCGTCGGCGCGATCGCGCCGACCCCCGGCTGCTCGGCGCGCCCATCGCTGCCCGCGGGCGAACCGGCGGGGCTCAGCGGCCAGTGCGTCCCCGAGGTGCGCGAGGGGATCTGCTGCGTCGCCTCGGGCTCGGCCGACGGGGACTGTCCTGCCGACGGGGACTGCTGGGTCGACGGGGACTGCTGGGTCGACGGGGACTGCGCCGCGGCGGCGCCTGCGGCTCCCGCCGCGCCGGCGGCTCCGGCGAGGCCCGCCGCGGCCACCGCACCGGTTCCCGACACGGCGGAGTCCTGCGCCGCGTCGGTCGTCCGAGCGGCCTCCGCCTGGGGCCGACGGAGCTGGGTGATGTCGAGGTGGCCCGGGAAGGGGCTGGTGTCCCGCTTCTCGTCGAGATGCAGGTCCTTCACGAGGGTCGCGGCCGCCGCGGAGTGGTCCTCCCGCGGCGCCGCAGGGGTCTCCCCGGAGGTCTCCGCAGGCGTCTCCTCGCCGGCAGGGGCGTCCTGGCTCGAGGAGGAGCCGTCCTCCGCCGACAGGTCCTCGCCGATCGTGGCTGCGCTCGCAGCGGGAACCGAAGCGGTCTCGCTCGCCGCGGCCTGCGTCTCGTCCACTCGAGCGTCTTCCGACCGCTCGTCGACGACCTGATCCTCGCCTGTGCCCACCGCGGCGTCGTCGATGGCCGGCAGGGCCGCCGTCCTCTCGGCGGCGTCGCCGGGCTCGTCGTCGACGGGCTCGGCGTCGTCAGGGCCGTTCTCGGCCCGGGCAGCATCAGCCGAGGTGGCATCGGCCGACGCGGCGCCGACGGCGTGATCAGCAGCGTCGGAGCCGGCATCGCCGGTGCCGTCCGCATCCGGGCGGGAGCCGGCGTCGTCACCGGTCACCCCCGCGCCCGCGACCACGGCGGCACCTGTCACCGCACCGGCAGCGCCGGCACCGGCAGCGCCGGCCCCGACGGCCGGACCGGCGGCGCCCCGCTCCGCGTCCTCCCGCGTGTCCCGGGCACCGGACTCGCCGCCGACCGCCCCTGGGGTCTCCGCAGCGGCCTCCGAGCCATGACCATCGCTCGGCGTCGCACCGTCGCCCGACGCAGCTCGGGCCCCCGACACCCCGCCGGCGGCGCCGCGCGGATACGCCTCGAAGGTCACCGGGATGGACTGCCACGGCTCGAGCGCCTCGATCAGCCCGCGGGTGGTCTCGGGGATGTCGTCGGCGGACTCGTTGAGCACCAGGTCGCACAGCAGGTCGAGGTCCGCGGGGATGTCGGTGTCCACGAGCGTCGAGGGCCGCGGCACGGTGCCAGTGCCGTCGTGCTGGGGGGTGCGTCCCGTGAGCGCCCGGTAGAGCAGCGCGACCAGCGCCGCGGTGTCCTGGAAGGAGGCGACCTCCCGGGAGCGGTCCAGACCGGGGTGCGAGGCGGCCTCGACGCCGATGCCGAGGATGTGCACGCCGCCGGAGCGCGTGTCGACGAAGACGCGGTTGGAGTCGAGGAACTGATGGCGCACGCCGCGGCGCCTCGCGGCCTCGAGACCGGTCGCCGCCTCGCCGATGATCGCGCGCGCCGTCTCGGGGTGCATCGGACCATCGGTCAGCAGCGCCGCGAGCGGCGGGGCGGGAGGCATCGGGTACTCCACGACCGTCGTCGGCCCGTCCTCGGGTGCACCGGTCGAGGTGGTGTCGGACTCCTCCCGGGGGTCGTCGAGCACGACGATCTCCCGGACGGGCAGCAGACGGGGCTCCTCGACGAGATAGGCGCGGCGCACCGCATCGGCCGCCTCGAGCGCGGCCTCGCCGCGGACGATGAACAGCACCACGGACTCGCCGGTCGCGACGGAGCGGGCGCGGCGCCAGACGGCGCCGTCGGCCACACCGGACAGCGGGATCCTGCCCTCGAGGGTCCACCTCGCGTGCAGTGCATCCTGCTCGGGGTTCGTGCTCACGGACCCTCCCTCTCCTCGTCCGGCGGGTCGATGCCCGTCATCTGCGTCGACCATGCTACGAGGTCGCCCCCGCTCCGCGACGGCGCAGCCTCAGGACCAGGCGTCGCGTCGTGCCGACCAGCTGGCGCACCTCCGGCACGCGCAGCACGTGCCCCGCCGCCGTGAACACCACGATCATCACCGCGCCGATCACCATGCCGAGCACCACCGCGAGCGCGCGGTGCTGCCAGATCAGGCCGTCGAGCAGGGCCACGAGGCCCGTGCCGGCCGCCCAGCTCACCGCGCCGGCGGCGATCAGCCTCCCGAGCAGCAGCGCCTCGGCGCGCAGGCTCGGCGGCGCCACCTCGTGCCGTGCGGCATGACGTCGCAGCTGCCACAGCCCGAACAGCCAGGCCAGCAGGTTGCCGAGGCTGGTCGCGCCCGCGGCGCTCATCGCCGCGTACTGCGGATCCACGAGCGTGAGGATCACCGGCACGGAGATCAGCGTGACCGCGGCGATCGGGATCTGCGCGAGGAACGGGGTGCGCGCGTCCTCGTAGGCGTAGAACAGCCGCTTGATCAGGTACAGGGACGCGAAGGGCATGAGCCCCAGCATGTAGGCCACCAGCACGCTGCCGTTGGCGCGGGCGCCGATCTCGCCGGTGCCGCCGCCGATCACCCACATGATCGGCCCGGACAGCGCGACGAACACTGCCGTGCACAGCACCATCGGCACCGACAGCATCCGGTTGGTGTCCGTGTAGCGGGCCAGCGCCCCGGCATGGTCCTCCGCGGCGGCGCTGCGGGAGATGGACGGGAACGCGGCGGTGACCAGGGTGACCGCGATGATGCCCTGCGGGATCATGAACGCGAGATACGCCCATTCCAGCGTCAGCAGCGCCGGATAGCGGGCCGCGAGCTCGGGCTGGCCCTGCAGCTGCTCGGTCATCCGCACCGCGCCGCCGGTCGCCCAGCGGGACGCCCAGATGCCCAGCTGCCCGAGCCCCAGCATCGCCAGCGACCACAGCCCGATCCGGGAGAGCTTGCCGAGCCCGAGGCCGCGCAGCCCCCACTTCGGGCGCAGGCGCAGGTCGAGCTTCTTGACGTACCAGAACAGGAACACGACCTGCGCCGCGGAGCCGCCGACGTTGATCAGCGCCATCGCCGCGATCATCGGGATCGTCCACTGCGCGGGATCGCCGACGGTGCCCCACAGACCCAGGAACAGCGCCGCCCCGACGATGCCGACGAGGTTGTTGAGCACCGGCGCCCACTGGTACGGGCCGAAGGAGTCGTGGGCGTTCAGCAGCTGCCCGCACATCACGTACAGGGCCGAGAAGAAGATCTGCGGCATCATCCAGTAGCCCAGCTGGACCGCGAGCGCATAGGTCGCCGGCGGCAGCACGCCGCTGGTGAGGGTGAGCAGCAGCGGCACCGCCACCATGCACACGACGGTCACGCCGAGGGACAGCACCGCGACCAGGGTCATCAGGCGCGAGATGTAGTCGCTGCCGCGATCGGGCCGTTTCACGGCGCGCACGATCGCGGGCACCAGGATCGCGTTCAGGGTGCCGCCGCCCACGAGCAGCCAGATGGTGTTGGGCAGGGTGTTCGCGGCGGAGAAGGCGTTGGCCGCCGAGGACATGGAGCCGCCGAGGATCGCGCCGAACAGGAAGTTCCGCACGAAGCCGAGCAGGCGGGAGACCATCGAGCCCGAGGCCATGAGCACGCTCGCCTGCAGCAGCCGCGAGCGGCTGGAGGGGCTGCCGTGGCGGCGATGGCGGGGTATGTGATGAACCCTGCGGACCCGGCGGGTGGTGCTCATCGGGGGTCCTCCTCGGGGGTGTCGTCGGGGTCGTGGTCAGGGGCGTCGTCGGGATCGGGGGCCGTCGCGGGCCCGTCGGCCGCGTCCCCGCCGCGGTGCCTCGCCCGTTCGGTCCAGGTCCGCTCCGGCACCGAGGTGTCCAGCGTGGAGCGTCCCGTGCGGGCGAGCTCCTCCGGGTCCTCGGGGCCCCGGATCGCGGGGGCGCGGCTGCTGGAGCCGGTGCGGCGCGCGCGGGCGACGCCGACGACGACCAGCAGGCCCATCGCGATGACGAGCAGGAGCGTGGTCCAGTTCTCCCACGACGGGTTCACCGTCAGCGGCACGTCGACGGGGTCGGTCAGCTGCCGGTCGTCCTCGGTGGTAAGGGTGGTGGTGAGGGTGACGGAGCCGTTGGCGACCGCCTCCACGTCCACGCTCGCGTTGGTCTGGCCGTGCGCCGGGACGGTGACCACCGCGGGCTCCCCGACCTGGACCAGGGGCCGGTCGGAGGTGACCGTGACCTTCACCGTGATCGGGGTGTCCATGCCGTTGGTGATCGTGATGGGCACGGCGGCGGTGTCGGAGACGACGTTGTAGCCGGAGGCGGGGACCACCTGGATCCGGTCCTGCAGGGCGTCGGCCCGCTCGGCGGCGTCCTGCGCCCGGGAGGCCGGGGTCCCGGGGTCCCCGCGCCAGGCGAGGGAGGTCGCGGAGAGGATCTCGCGGCGCGCGGCGTCCAGCGGGGCGTCGTCCTCCATCGCCGCGCCGAGCGCGTCGAGCCGGCGCCAGGTGCCCTCGAGGTCCTCGAGGACCGCCGGGTCCAGCAGCTGCGCCTCGGTCGTCTCCTCGAGCACCCGCCAGCTCCCGTCGGACGGGCCGGAGGGGTGCACGTCCTCGGCCTGCAGCCGGCCGAGGGCGTACGGCTCCTCGCCGTCGGCACCCGGGTCGGTGGTCCAGGACTGCTGGTCCGCGGTGTCCAGCAGCGTCGAGGTGCGGCCCGACTCGATCCAGGGCGCCTCGGCGAAGGCGTCGAGCACCGCACCGGCGGCCGCGGGGTCCAGGTCCGCCGCGGCCGACGGGGAGATCAGCAGGTGGCGGGGCGCGCTGGAGTACTCGGAGGCGATCGTGGCGGTCTCGGCGAGCAGCCGCTGACGGGTCTGCTCCGCGTCCGAGTCCCCGGTCAGCAGCGAGAACTCCTCGGAGAGCACGGGATCGGGGGCGAGCACGGACAGCTGCGCGCCTTCGGTGCGGGAGGACTCGTACACGCCCACCGAGCTCGGGGTCACCGTGGAGCTCGGGTCGGGGCGCAGCGAGCTGGAGGGCACCACGGCGGCGGTCGCGCCGACCTCGATCATGTCCTCGAGGGCCTCGGCATCCGCCTCCGCGCCGGGGACGCCGAGGACCTGGGCGCGGGGCGAGATGCCGCGGGTCTCCCACACCCCGTCGGCCGCGTCCCGAGCGGCGCCCTCGAGCAGCATCGCCCCGGACTCCCGCAGGCTCACCAGATCGGCGCCCGCGTAGGGGGCGGCGAGCACGGTGCGCTCGCCGACGGCGGCGTCGAGCTCGTCGGCGATCGCGGTGGACGCCGGGTCGGGGCGCAGGGATGGCGCGGCCGAGGAGCCCTCCGCCTCCTCGCCGCCCGCGGCCTCGGGCTCGGGCTCGGGCAGGGTCGGCGGATCCATCAGCGCGGGATCCAGCCACCAGTCGACGTCCTCGCGGGCGGCGAGGGCGCGCAGAGCGGCGAGCCGCCCCTGCTCCGCGGAGGCCGCGTGCTCCTCCGGGGCGAGCACCGCGGAGGCGGCGTCGGCCTCGGACACCGGCAGCAGCGTGGACTGGGTGATGGTCTCCTCGGCGCCGTCGGGCCGCCACACCGCGAAGGTGCGCAGGCCCGCGAGCGGCTCGTCGTCCGCGGCGACGGTGAGGGAGATGCGGCGGGTCCCCCAGTAGTAGGTCTCCTCCGAGTAGCCGAGCTCCTCCGCGGTGGCCTCGACGACGAGGGTGGTGCTCTCCCCGGGCGCGAGGCTCGCGGGCGGGGTCCCGGAGGCGGTGGCCAGCGCCGGCCCTTCGACGTCGGGCCCGGCCTCCGCCTGCCAGCTCGCGAGGGCCCCCCGGTCGGTGACCCGGGAGGTGCGGGTGCGCAGCTCGAGGTCGAGGTCGGTCAGCGGCGCGGAGGAGGCGTTGGTCACCTCGACCTCGGCCCGGAGCGTGCCGCCGGGGGCGAGGGAGGTGGGGGTCAGTGAGACGAGGTCCATGGTCACCGGCGCGTCGTCGTCCGGGACGGGCGGGGCCGACGGGCTCTCCGCGGGCGCGGCCTGCGCGCCCGGGAGCGCGGTCGCCGGGCCGCTGACCAGCACTGATGAGGCGATGACCAGTGCCGCCAGCAGTGCCGCGAGCACCGGGCGCACGGCAGGTTGGGACGACGGCATGGGGACACTGTAAGCGGCCGCTACCGTAGAGGCGCCGAGGAGGCGCGCCCGCCTCCACGACATCTCCATCCCCTCCTCCCCTGGACAGGACCGCCCGTGACCGAACCTGCCGACGAGACCGCCGAGCGCCTCGCGACCGCCCGCACCCGTGCCGCCTCGATGTTCCGGGCCCTGCCCAAGGAGGTCCACGAGCTGGGGAGGCTGTTCGAGGCCGCCGGCCACGAGCTCGCCCTGGTGGGCGGGCCGGTGCGGGACGCGGTGCTGGGCCGCTCGAGCGCCGACCTCGACTTCACCACCTCCGCCCGGCCCGAGCAGACCGAGGCGATCCTCCGCTCCTGGACGCGGGACGGGGCGATCTGGGACATGGGGCGCGACTTCGGCACCCTCGGCGGGGTGCGCGACGGGGTGAAGGTCGAGATCACGACCTATCGCACCGAGTCCTACGACCCGGCCTCGCGCAAGCCGCAGGTCGAGTACGGCGACACCCTCGAGGGCGATCTCTCCCGTCGCGACTTCACCGTCAACGCGATGGCGGTGCGCCTGCCCTCCCTCGAGCTGGTCGACCCCTTCGACGGGCTCGCCGACCTCGCCCGCACCCTGCTGCGCACCCCCGTCGCGCCCGTGCAGTCCTTCGACGACGACCCGCTGCGGATGATGCGGGCGGTCCGCTTCGTCGCCCAGCTCGGCTTCCGGATCGAGGACGCCACGGCCGACGCGATCGAGCAGCTCGCCGAGCGGATCACGATCGTCTCCGCCGAGCGGGTGCGGGAGGAGCTCGTGAGGCTCATGCTCGGCGCCCACCCCCGCGGCGGCCTCGAGCTGATGACCGAGCTGGGCCTGGCCGCGCACGTGCTGCCCGAGCTGCCGGCCCTGCAGCTCGAGATCGACGAGCACCACCACCACAAGGACGTCTACGAGCACACCCTCACCGTTCTCGACCAGGCGATCGACCTCGAGAGCCCGGCCGGCTCGGGCGGGCCGTGCGAGGGCCCCGACCTGGTGCTGCGCCTCGCCGCGCTGATGCACGACGTGGGCAAGCCCGCCACGCGCCGCTTCGAGGACGGCGGCGCGGTGACCTTCCGCTTCCACGAGACCGTCGGCGCGAAGATGACCGCGAAGCGGATGAAGGCCCTGACCTTCGACAAGGACACCACCAAGAAGGTGGCGCGGCTGGTGGAGCTGCATCTGCGCTTCCACGGCTATGTCGACTCGCCGTGGACCGACTCGGCGGTGCGCCGCTACGTCACCGACGCCGGCGACCTGCTCCAGCACCTCCATCGCCTCACCCGCGCCGACGTCACCACCCGCAACCGGCGCAAGGCCCGCACCCTCGCCCGCGCCTACGACGAGCTCGAGGCCCGCATCGACCACCTCGCCGAGCAGGAGGAGATCGGGCGGATCCGTCCCGACCTCGACGGCAACCGGATCATGGAGATCCTCGACCTGCCGCCCGGCCGCGAGGTGGGCGAGGCGTACAAGCATCTGCTCGAGCTGCGGATGGAGCACGGTCCGCTCGGCGAGGAGCGCGCCGAGCAGGAGCTGCGTGCCTGGTGGGAGGCCCGGACCGAGGGGTAGGGGCCCTCGGCGCGTCGCTCGGGGACGGTGTGAGCGAGGCCGCACGGCTCGTGCACACCCTGTGTGTTTCGCCGCCGGATCGTTCCGTCGGGACCGGGGGCGTGCTCATACTGGGGAGCTGGACGCTGCGGCGCCCTCATCCGTCCATGCCCCCGAAGGACCAGGAGCAGCCATGAGCGAGTCCCGACGCCCGTCGAGCGGCGGCGGCAACCGCCGCGCCGCGGGTGTGCGCCGCACGCCCTCCGGGAAGTCCGCGAAGGGCGGCGCCGCCAAGGGCAGCAGTCGCAGCGGCTCCTCGAAGAGCACCGGCAGCGCCAAGGGCACCAGCCGCACTGCGTCGAAGGGGACCTCCGGCGCGAGGACAGGCGCCGCCGCCACCACGTCGGCCGCCTCCGCGAGCTCCGCGAAGCGCCCCACCTCCCGCACCTCCGTGAGCGCCCGCCACGCCGGCGCCGCCCCGAAGGGCGCGGGGACGGGCCGCGGGAAGAAGGTCGCGGCGACGAACTTCCTGAACTACCCCCGCGCCGGGCGGAAGAACCCCTGGCGCTGGATCCCCTCGCTGCGCATGATCGTCGGCGCCATGGCGCTGTTCGTGCTGGCCGGGCTCGGCTTCGCGGTGTGGCTGTACAACGACACCGAGGTGCCCGAGCCCTCCGACTTCGCCCTCGCCCAGACCTCCCGCGTCTACTTCGCCGACGGCGAGACAGAGATGGGGCAGTTCAGCGAGATCAACCGCACCGAGCTCCCGGCCGAGGAGATCCCCGACAACATCAAGCAGGCCGTCGTCGCGAGCGAGGACTCGAGCTTCTACGAGAACCGCGGCGTCTCCCCGCGCGGCATCGTCCGCGCCTTCGTCAACAACCTCCAGGGCGGGGCCCGCCAGGGCGGCTCCACCATCACCATGCAGTACGTCGAGCGGTACTACACCGGCACCGAGACCTCCTACGTCGGCAAGGCGAAGGAGGCGATCATGGCGCTGAAGGCGGACCAGGAGCTCTCCAAGGACGAGATCCTCTCCCGCTACCTCAACACCATCTACTTCGGCCGCGGCGCGTACGGCGTGCAGGAGGCCTCCCAGGCCTACTTCGACAAGGACGCCTCCGAGCTCACCGACGCGGAGGCCGCGCTGCTGGTCGCCGTGATCCCGAGCCCCTCGACCTACGACCCGGCGAACGATCCGGAGAAGTCCACGCAGCTGTGGGACCGGGTGATCACCCGACAGGTCGCCGAGGAGCAGATGACCCCCGCCGAGGCGGACGCCCTCGAGTTCCCCCAGACGGTCGAGCCGAACTCCGAGAACTCCCTCGGCGGCACCAACGGCTATCTCCTGTCGCAGGTGCGGGGCGAGCTGATCGCCGAGGGCTTCACCGAGGACGAGATCAACACCGGCGGCTTCACCATCGTCTCCACGATCGATCCGGCGATCCAGGAGAACACCGTGCAGGCCGTCGAGAACCTGCCCGAGGACCGGCCCGAGAACAACCGCGTGGGCACCGTGACGATGGACCCCTCCACCGGCGCGATCCGCGGCATGTACGGCGGCGCGGACTACGTCACCCAGGCGCAGAACGACGCGACCCAGTCCCGGATGCAGGCCGGCTCGATCTTCAAGACCTTCACCCTCATCGCCGCGCTCGAGGACGGCTACCCGCTGGACTCCCGCTGGGACGGCGACTCGCCGAAGACCTTCCGCGGCGGCTGGACGGTGAAGAACTTCAACGACGTCGACTACGGCCGGGTCACCCTCGAGAAGGCGACCACCAACTCGATCAACACCGCCTACGCGGAGGCGAACCTCGAGGTCGGCCCCGAGCGCACCATGGAGACGGCGATCTCCCTGGGCCTGCCGGAGAAGACCCCGGGCCTGTTCCCCGACGCCTCGAACGTGCTCGGCTCCGCCTCCCCGACGGTCGCGGAGATGGCCGAGGTGTACGGCTCGATCGCCTCCGGCGGCGTGCACCGCGACAGCTACGTCGTGCAGTCCGTGACCCGGCCCGACGGCTCCTCGCGCTACGAGCACGAGACCACGGACACCCAGGGCATGGACGAGGAGGTCGCGATCAACGCGACCGTCGCCCTGCAGGGCCCGCCCACCCAGGGCTCCGCACGCGACCTCCAGAACGTCATGGGCGGCCGCCCGGTCGCCGGCAAGACCGGCACCTCGGAGAGCTTCCGCTCGGCCTGGTTCGTGGGCTTCACCCCGCAGCTGGTCACCGCCGTGGGCATGTTCCAGCCCTCGGCCGACGGCACCTCCGAGGAGACCCTGACCCCCTTCGGCGGGGAGCAGAACATCACCGGCGGCACCTTCCCCACCCAGATCTGGGGCGACATCATGTCGACCTCCCTGGAGGGCGAGGAGTACCTCGAGTTCCCCGAGGAGGTGCAGCTGGACAACGAGACGCAGGAGCGCAGCTACGTCCCGCCGCCCACGCAGGAGCCCGAGCCGACCCGCGCCCCGGAGCCGACGCAGGAGGAGCCCAGCGAGGAGCCCACCACGGAGGAGCCGACCACCGAGGAGCCGACGACGGAGGAGCCGACGACGGAGGAGCCCGAGCCCACGGAGGAGCCGACGACGGAGGAGCCCGAGCCCACCGAGCAGCCCCCGTCGGAGGAGCCGCCCGCGGACGAGGAGCCTCCCGCGGACCAGCCCACCGAGGAGCCGCCGGCCGACGAGCAGGGCGGCGAGGAGGAGGCCGACGCGGGTCTCCCCGAGGTCGAGGACCTGCTGCCCGGCGAGGGCCAGGGGCTCGGCGGCGGCCGTGAGGGCCGCGGCGGCGGCCGAGGAGGGGACTGACCATGGCCGCCCGCTGCGAGCAGTGCCGCAACCGGATCCGCGGGACGGTGCATCGCTCGTTCACGGGACGCCGGCTGTGCGAGAGCTGCCACACCCGCCTGATGGGGCAGACCGCCGGCTTCATGGCCGGTGGCGGGGTCCCGAACGCGATCTCGACCGGCGGCTGGTTCGCCCGCGCCAAGCGCGCCATGCGCGGGAACCGGTCGGAGGGCTGATCTGGAGCCGGCCAGGGAGCGCCCCTACGCGGAGGCGGATCTCGAGGTCGGCCCCGAGCGCACGATGGAGACCGCGATCTCGCTCGGCCTGCCGGAGAGGACCCCAGGCCTGGCTGCGGACGCCTCGAACGTCCTCGGCTCCGCCTCTCCGACGGTCGCGGAGATGGCCGAGGTGTACGGCTCGACCGCTTCCGGCGGCGTGCACCGCGACAGCTACGTCGTGCAGTCCGTGACCCGGCCCGACGGCTCCCGTGGCGCTGCAGGGCCCGCCCACCCAGGGCTCCGCGCGCGATCTGCAGAACGTCATGGGCGGCCGCCTGGTCGCCGGCAGGACCGGCACCACCGAGGAGCCCGCCGCCGAGGAGGAGAACGGCGAGGACGCCGAGCAGCCCACCGAGGAGTCCGTGGCCGAGGAGCAGGGCGACGGGGAGGCCGACGCCGCAGGACCGCCGACGGGCGACGGCGAGCAGGGCGCGGCCGGGCAGGGAGCCGCCATCGGGCGCGAGGGGAACCGCCGCGGCTGACCGCCGGAGCCGACCGGTCGACCCGTGACCCGGGGTCGACCCCGCGCGTAGCCTCCCTGCACCCGAGCAAGGAGGACGAATGCTCACCCCTGATGTGGCCCCCGGCGTCCATCGTCTCGCCCATGCGCACGTCAACTGCTATCTGATCGAGAGCAAGGACGGGCTGACGCTCGTCGACGCCGGCCTCCCCGGCCTCTGGCACGAGCTCGGGATGGCGCTGCGCCACCTCGGGCACCGCCCCGAGGACGTCCGAGCGCTCGTGCTCACCCACGCCCACTTCGACCACGTAGGCGTCGCCCGACGGCTCGTCGAGCGGCTCGGCATCCCGGTGCTCGTCCACCCGCTCGACGCCGAGCTGGCCGCCCACCCCTACCGCTACGCGCATGAGAACCCGCGAGCGCTCTACCCCCTGCGGCACCCGCGCGCCCTCCCCGTCCTGGCACGGATGCTCGGGGCCGGCGCGGCATGGGTGAAGGGGGTGGAGCACACGGGCGCGCTCACCCCCGGCGAGACCGTCGACGTGCCGGGCTCCCCCCGCGTGATCTCGACCCCCGGCCACACCTTCGGGCACGTCGCCCTGCACCTGCCGCAGCGGGATGCCGTGCTCTCCGGCGACGCGCTGGTCACCCTCGACCCGTACACCGGGCGCACGGGACCGCGGATCATCGCCGGGGCCGCCACGGCCGACAGCGCGCTGGCCCTGCGCTCCCTGGACCCGATCGCCGACACCGGTGCCTCGACGGTGTTGCCCGGCCACGGGGACGTGTGGACGCGCGGTGCCGGCGAGGCCGCCGAGCTCGCCCGTGGGGAGGGCCCCTCCTGATCTCCTCGGACCGCTCGGACGGTTTGGTTGCCGCCTCGGGGCACGCGATCTAGCTTGCGATCAGGAGCGGGACGGAGTCGTCGTGACCAGCGTCGACCGTCCGCTGCGGAAGGAGACCATCATGCTGAGCCGACGACGCGCCCTGCAGGCCGGGGCCGCGGCCACCGTCATGGGACTGGCAGCCTGCGACCGCGGCGGCGAGACCCCCGGCGCGGGAGGCGGTCAGGAGCAGCACGAGTTCGCCGACGCCGCGACCGGGCAGCTCGCGACGATGGGTTTCAACCCCTCGGACGAGGTGGGTCAGTCGCGCGCGGACCACGCCGCTGCGCAGCTGCCGGACCTCCAGGTCTCGATGGACACCGCGAACTTCGACTCCCAGAAGTTCACCGCCCAGGCCGCCGCCGGACAGGTCCCCGATCTCATCCAGCTCGATCGCTCCCTGGTCGCGACCTTCGCTGCGAACGGCCTCATTATGCCGCTGGACCAGGGCTTCGAGGTGCACGGCGTCGACCCGGCGACGCAGTACTACGAGGCCGCCCTGGGTGATGTCACCCAGGCCGGGGCGGCCTACGCCGTCCCCCAGTTCTTCCAGCCCAGCGCGCTCCTGATCAACGTGCGGACCGCCGAGGCCGCGGGGATCGCCCCGGAGGACTTCGACACCTCTGTCCCCGACGCGCTGCTGCAGGTCGCCGAGAAGGGCACCTCCATGGAGGGCTCCGCCCCCACCGCCCTCGGCCTCGACGGCGACATCCCCGGCTCGGCGGAGATGTGGCTCCAGGTGTTCGGCGGCGGCAGCATCGGCGAGGACGGCGCACCCACGCTCGACAGCTCCGAGAACGTGGACGCCCTGACCTGGATGAAGGAGCTGATGGACCTCCAGGGCGGCTACGCGGAGGTCACCTCGCTGAAGAACGCCATGGACGTCTTCGGAGAGCAGAACCAGTACGTCAGCGACCAGGTCGTCGCACAGTCCTGGGCGCAGTGGTACCTCAACGTCCTCACGGACTTCGCCGACGGCGTGGACCTCCATGCCGTGCCGATCCTCGGCCTCGACGGCGCCCCGATCGGCTTCGCCGGGGGGTCGGCCTTCGCGGTCCCCGCCGGTGCCGCGAACCCGGACGGCGCCCTCGCCTGGGCGCTCGCCGCGACCTCCACCGAGGCGTGGCTCGAGGCCGGCAAGGCCCGGGCGGCCACCGTCGCGGAGGGCAGCGGGATCAACACCGGGCTCTTCACCGGGTCGCCCGAGGCCGACCAGCAGGTGCGCGAGCAGTACGTCGAGGAGTCCGGGGACGCGGACTTCGACCAGTCGATCTCCGTCTACTACGACGTCCTGTCCGCTCCGCGGTCCACGGGCCCCTCGCCCGTCGGGGAGCAGGTCAAGCAGGCCCTGCTCGACGCCGTCACGGCCGCGCTCAACGGGGAGAAGGAACCCGCCCAGGCGCTGGGCGACGCGCAGGAGAGCGCGCAGCGGGAGTTCGACAGCGCCTCGTGAGCGCGGCGGGCGCCCCGTGCCCTGCTGGGCGCCCCTCTCAGCCCTTGACGCCGACCCCGGCGAGGCCGCCGACGAAGTACCGCTGCCCCACCGCGAACAGCAGCAGCATCGGCAGGGTCACGACGACGGAGGCGACCATGACGTACTGGTAGTCGCCGTGTCCGCCCGCGGTCGGGGAGAACAGGGTCATCGCGTAGTTGATCCCGAGCGGCACCGTGTACTCCTCGGGGGTGCCGAAGTTCAGGTAGATCAGCGCCCCCTGGAAGTTGTTCCACGACGCCTGGAACTCGAACAGCCAGACGATCACGGCCGAGGGCAGCGCCAGGGGGAACGCGATGCGGCGGAAGAGGCCGAGATAGGTGCAGCCGTCCACGCGGGCGGCCTCGAACAGCTCGCGCGGGATGCCGCGGTAGAACTGGCGCATGAGGAAGATGTAGAACGCCGAGCCGAACAGGGCCGCGCCCCACAGGGGAACGGTGGTCCCCAGGAACCCCAGGTGCTTCCAGATCAGGTAGTTGGGCACCAGGGTCACGGCGCCGGGAAGCATCATCGTCGCCAGGACCAGCCCGAACAGCAGGTTCCGGCCCGGGAAGCGGAAGTAGGCGAAGCCGAAGGCGACCATCGAGCTCGACAGGGTCATGAGCGTGGCCCCGGCCACGGCGATGAACACGGAGTTCATGAACCAGCTCGCCAGCGGCAGCTGCGCCCACACCTCGGTGTAGTTCTCCAGGGACCAGGTCCGCGGGATCAGGCGGTTGTCGAACACCTCGCCGCGCGGCTTGAGGCTCGCCGCCAGCAGCCACACCAGCGGGTAGAGGAACATCCCGCCGATGGCGAGGATCAGCGCCCAGCGCAGCGCGGTGCCCACCCGTCGCAGCGCGCGGCGGGGGCCGTCCGCATGACCGGTGACCGCGCCCGCGAGCGCGCCCGTGCGGCCGGTGCCGGTCGGCGCGATGCGGGACGCGACAGCGCCGGTGCCGGTCTGCTCGAGGGTCTGCTTCGCGGTGCTCATCGGGGCTCCCCCTGGTAGTGCACGAGACGCTTCGAGACCTGGACCTGGATCACGGTGATCACCATGATGATCATGAAGAGCACCCAGGCCATCGCGGCGGCGAGGCCGAAGTTGAACTGCTGGAACGCCTGCTGGTAGAGGTGGATGCCGTAGAACAGCGAGGCGGAGGGCGCCGAGCTGCTCGCGTCGCGGTAGAAGAGCAGGTACGCCTGGTCGAACACCTGCAGCGACGAGATGGTGTTGGTGACCACCAGGAAGAACGTGGTCGGCGAGATCAGGGGGACGGTGATCCGCCAGAACCTGCGGATCGGTCCCGCGCCGTCCAGCGCCGCCGCCTCGTAGAGATCCACCGGGACGCCCTGCAGCGCCGCCATGTAGATGATCATCGAGCCCGCCACCGCCCACGCGGACATCAGCACGATCGAGGGGATGATCCAGTCCGGATCGATCAGCCATTGCGGACCCTGGATGCCGAGGACGCCGAGGAACTGGTTGACCGCGCCACGGTTGCCGTTGAGCAGGAGCAGGAACACCGCGGCGGTCGCGACGGCAGGGGTCATCTTGGGCAGGTAGTAGAGCACCCGGAAGAAGCCCTGCCCTCGCGGGATCGACGTCAGCAGAAGGGCCAGCAGCAGCGCGAACGCCGTCTCCAGCGGCACCGACATCAGCGCGTAGGTGAACGTGTTCCCGAGGGACTGCAGGACCTTCGGGTCCTCGACGAGCTCTGCGTAGTTCGCGCCGCCCACCCACGGAGCCGTGTTCGTGGCCAGGTCGTAGTCGGTGGCCGAGAGATACGCGCTGTAGCCCATCGAGATCACGGTGAAAACGAGGAACCCGAGGATCCAGGGCGAGATGAAGGCGTAGCCGGCGAGCGCCTCCCGGTCGAGCCGTCGCCGCCGGCGTCGGCGCACGGGCGCCGTCGTCGGCGCCGACGCGGTGCGATCAGCAACAGTCATCCCGACTCCTCCCGAGCGGCGGCCCCGCCGTCGGGTGCCTCTCGGCGAACACTAGGAGCGCTTCCGCGCAACGCCAACCTGCACGACCGATCGGTCAAGGCCGGGAGCGGCTCCCGAGGCCGGTCCGTAGGGTGGGCGGACGGCCCCGAGATCGCCGGGGGCGCTGCGAGACGCGTGGAGGTCCCCTGATGCGTTCGTTCTGGCTCGACACCCATGACCCCGCGCGGATCCCCACCGCGGAGCTCCCCGTCGGCATCTCCTACGACGTCGCGATCGCCGGCGCGGGACTGACGGGGCTGGCGACCGCCGTGATGCTCGCCCGAGCCGGGAAGCGGGTGATCGTGCTGGAAGCACGGTCCGCAGGGGCGGTCGCGACCGGCCACACCACGGCGAAGGTCACGCTCCTGCAGGGGACCCGGCTCTCCGAGCTGCGCTCCCGCCATTCCCTCGGGACCGCCCGCGCCCATCTCGCGTCCCACACGGAGGCACGGCGCTGGCTGCTCGAGGCGTGCGCGCTCCACGAGGTGCCCGTCCAGCAGCGACCCGCGACCACCTTCGCCACCACGGCCGAGGGCGCCGAGTCGGTGCGCGAGGAATGGCTGACGGCCCGCGAGCTCGGGCTCGCGGTCACGCACTCCGCGACCACCGAGCTGCCCTTCCCGGTGACCGGTGCGGTCACCCTCGAGGGCCAGACCCAGTTCCATCCGCTCGAGGTCCTCACCGCCCTCGCCCGCGAGCTGCACGCGCTCGGCGGGATCCTGGTCGAGGGCGCCCGCGTGACAAGGGTGGGCCGCGCCGGCCCCCTCACCCTCCGCACCACGCGCGGCGAGGTCCGTGCGGAGCGGCTCGTCCTCGCCACCGGCAGCACCGTCCTGGACCGCAGCGGGCACGCCGAGCGCGTCACGGCGCGCCGTTCCTACGCGATGACCTACCGGCTGCCGCCCGGCGCCTGGCGGCCCCGCGGCATGCACATCTCGGCCGACGCCCCGGACCGGACCCTGCGCTCCGTGCCGCTCGGGGACGAGGAGCTGCTGCTGGTGGGCGGCGGAGACCACGTCACGGGCCGCGCCGAGTCACCGCGCCGGATCCTCCGGGAGATCGACGACTGGACCCGGGGCCTCGTCCCCGGCGCCGAGCGCACCCACAGCTGGGCCGCGCAGGACTACCACAGCGCCTCGGGCCTGCCGCTCGTCGGCGCGCTCCCCGGCAGCGGGGGCACGATCCTCGCCGCGACCGGGTTCGCGAAGTGGGGGATGACGGGCGGTGTCGCCGCCGCCCTGGCCATGAGCGGTCTGCTCGAGGAGGCGCCGCCCGCGTGGTACCCCGCGCTGCGGCGCGGCGCGGGGGCGAGTGCGCTCGCCGCCGGGATCTCGATGACGGCGCAGGTCGGTGCGCACCTCGCCGCCGGGTGGGCGCAGGCGGAGCTGCACGCGCTGCCCGAGCGGGCCCCGGGCGAGGGCGAGGGCGTCGTCGGCCGGTCGGGCGGCGCCCCGGTCGCCGTGTCCACGGTCGGGGGCCGCACCTGCGCGGTCTCCGGGGTGTGCACCCATCTGGGCGGTGCGCTGCGATGGAACGATGCGGAGCGCTCCTGGGACTGCCCGCTGCACGGCTCCCGCTTCGCGCCGGACGGCACGCTGCTCGAGGGGCCCGCCGTGAGGGACCTGGAGCGGCGCCGGCCGTCCTGAGAGCGGTTCAGCGGTCGTCCTCGCCCTGCGGGCGCCGCGCGATCTCCCGCTGCCCATGGGTGAGCCGGCGCAGGTCCGTCGACCCGTCGAAGCTCGTGCCGAGTCCGCCCGCGACCACCCCCATCGCCGCGCTGAGCCAGGCGATGTCCATGTAGCTGGAGAGCTCCGTCGGCTTCTCCACGATCTGCTCCATGAAGTCCGGATCGATCACCACCAGGCCGGCGGCGAGGATGAGCACGAACAGTGCGAGGTACAGCGCGAGTACGCACAGGAACAGCGTGAGCACGGTGGAGAGGTTGTAGTACACGAGGACCTCGGCGGGCTCCGTATGGCGTGCGCGCTCCCAGAGCCCGTTGCTCAGCAGCAGCCACAGCACCATCAGCGTGATCGCGAGCAGCCCGGTCATCATCAGCCGGCCTGTCGACAGCGCGGCGGACATCTGCCAGATGGAATTGTAGAAGACGCCGAACGCCCCGGCCGCGGAGGCGGCGGCAAGTGCCGAGGAGAGCTGGGGCGCCGTGCGCCAGGGGGCGTTCGTCGCCACCATCCCGAGCACGGTGCGGGGGACGCCGGTGAGCGTGTGCGCGTGCAGGTACCGGGGGGCGTCCTCCGCGGCATCCGGCTCCGACCAGCGGTTCCACCGCAGGTCGTACCGCTCCCGCTCCTCCTCGGGCGCGCCGTCCACGAGCCGGAGCACGCAGGACATGAACAGCGCGACCAGCCGCCGCCTCCCGGCGAGGACGCCGAGCGTGGGATAGGAGAGCGAGGCGGCGCGCTCGTCGGGGAACAGCTTCGCGATCTCCGGCCTGCCGTGGGAGAGGCGCGGCATCTCGGTCAGCAGCAGCACGGCGTCGACGCGGGTGAACTCCTCGCGCAGCGAGTCGATGGGGCGGAAGTCGAGCGTACGGGTGTCGCTGACCCCGAAGAACTGAGGGCGCACCTCCACGGTCGCACTGCCGAAGACGCGCGACAGCTCCTGCTCGAAGAGCTCTTGCACGGCGATGGCGCGGTCTGTGCACTGCCCGGGATCGCTGAGCACGAGCACGCAGATCCCGCGGTCCTCGACGGACGGTTCGGTCATGGTCGCTCCTCCGGGTGCGGATCACCGCCACCGTAGGCGCGGCCCGCGACGAGGGCACCATGCCGGACCGATCGGCCCGGCCGCACGGACCGATCGTTCTGCGCAATGCCCTGCACGGACGGTCGGGAGACTGTCGGTCCGCCGCCCGCGCGCCTACCGTGACCGGTGTCAGCGACGACCCGCGCAAATCCCCGAGGAGACACGTCATGACCCCTCCGAAGAAGACCCCCACCCCCGCTCCCGGCCGGCCCGGCAGCCGCCCGCCCCAGCTCGAGGAGCCGACCACACCGGACGGGCCCCTCCCGCCGAAGCCCGATCAGCAGGGTGCGCAGCCGCGCACGCCCACCGGCGCCGAGCCGGGCCCGGAGCACAGCAAGAACGCCCAGCAGGGCGCCTTCCTGACCACCTCGCAGGGAGCGCGGCTGCGCGACACCGACCACTCGCTGAAGGCGGGTCGCCGCGGCCCCGTGCTGCTCCAGGACCACCACCTGCGCGAGAAGATCACCCACTTCGACCACGAGCGGATCCCGGAACGGGTGGTCCACGCCCGCGGCGCCGCCGCCCACGGCGTCTTCGAGGGATACGGCACCGCGGAACCCGTGTGCCGGGCCGGATTCCTCGCCAAGGGGAAGCGCACCGAGGTGTTCACCCGCTTCTCCACCGTCGTCGGCTCGCGCGGCTCGATGGACACCGCCCGCGACACCCGCGGCTTCGCCACGAAGTTCTACACCGACGAGGGCACCTTCGACCTGGTCGCCAACAACATCCCGGTGTTCTTCATCCAGGACGGGATCAAGTTCCCCGACGTCGTCCACGCCGCCAAGCCCCATCCCGATCGGGAGATCCCCCAGGCCCAGAGCGCGCACGACACCTTCTGGGACTTCGTCTCCCTGCACACCGAGGCCCAGCATCACACCCTGTGGTTCATGGGCGACCGCGGCATCCCGCGGTCCTACCGGATGATGGAGGGCTTCGGGATCCACACCTTCCGGCTCGCGAACGCTGCCGGGGAGACCTCGCTGGTGAAGTTCCACTGGAAGCCTCAGCTCGGCGTGCACTCGCTGACCTGGGAGGAGGCGCAGCTCCTGGGCGGCAACGACCCGGATTTCCATCGCCGCGACCTCGCCGATGCGATCGAGTCCGGGGCCCACCCCAGCTGGGAGCTCGGGATTCAGGTGTTCCCCGACGACGAGGAGCAGAGCTTCGAGGGGATCGACCTGCTGGACCCCACGAAGTTCGTGCCCGAGGAGCTGGCGCCGGTGCAGCCCATCGGCCGGCTCACCCTGGATCGCAACCCCAGCAACTACTTCGCCGAGACCGAGCAGGTCGCCTTCAACCCCGGGCATCTGGTGCCGGGCATCGACGTCACCGATGATCCGCTGCTGCAGGTGCGGCTGTTCTCCTACGTCGACACCCAGCTCACCCGGCTCGGTGGGCCGAACTTCGCGCAGCTGCCGATCAACCGTGCGCACGCCCCGGTCAACGACATGCTCCGGGACGGCTACGGTCAGCAGGGCGACCACGCCGGTGTCGCGCCCTATCAGCCGAACTCCCTGGACGGGGGCTGCCCGTTCATGGCGGGCGAGATGGACGGCGCCTTCGAGGACCTGCCGGTCCGGGTGCCGGAGGGGGTGAAGGAGCGGGAGCTCTCGGCCACCTTCGAGGACCACTTCAGCCAGGCCCGCCTGTTCTGGCGCAGCATGACGCCGGTCGAGAGGGACCACATCGTCGACGCGTACTCCTTCGAGCTCGGCAAGTGTTACGAGAACACGATCAAGGAGCGCCAGCTGCAGAGCCTGGCGAACATCGACGGCGAGCTCTGCGCGCGGGTCGCCTCGGCCCTCGGCCTGCCCGCCCCGGAGCCGACGGTCCCGGCCGACGGGTCCGAGGAGGGGCCGGCCACCAGCGCACCGCTGTCCCAGCTCGGCGGCAGCTGGCCCGTCGACGGCAGGAAGATCGGCATCGTCGTCGACCCCGAGGCGGACAACGCGGACCTGCTGGAGCTGCACGAGGCGATCGTCGCCGCCTCGATGACCCCGTTGGTCATCGCACCGCGCGGCGGCGAGGTCGCCGGGGTGCCGGTGGCTCGCACGCTCGGCACCGCCGCCTCCGTCGAGGTGGACGCCCTGCTGCTCGCCGGCAATCCGCTCCTGGCCCCGGACTCCCGCCCCTCGGTGGACTCGAAGGCCGGCGCGCCCGGGAACGGCGAGGTCGAGCCGCGGGTGGGCAAGCTGATCGACGAGTGCTGGCGCCACGCGAAGGCGATCGGCGCCTGGGGCCCGGGCCGCGAGGCGCTCGAGGAGCGCACCGCCCCTGGCGGCGCAGGGCTCGTCGTCGGCGAGGACGGCGAGAGCGTGCTCGGCGAGATCATCGCCCTGCTCGGGAGCCACCGCGTCTGGGAGCGGTTCCCCGCGGGGGCCTGAGCCTCAGGCGGCGCCGGCGCCGGTGTGCTCACCGGCCCGGCGCCGCCGCCATGCGGCGAGGCCCGCGAGCAGCGCCGCCACGGCGAGGAACGGGAGCCCCAGCCGCCACACCGCCCACTCCACCTGCGTCATCAGCAGCAGGCACGAGACCAGGCCCCCGACCGGGAGCACGGCCGGGACGCGGAAGTGGCGGTGCTCCGGCCGGTCGCGGCGCAGCACCAGCACGGCCGCGTTCACGGAGAGGAAGACCACCAGCAGGAGCAGCACCATGGTGCCCGCGAGCACGTCGATGGTCCCGGTGAGGGCGAGGAGGATCGACAGCGCCGTGGTCACGAGGATCGCGACCCATGGGGTGCGGCGCCCGGGGAGGACCCGTGCGAGCACCCGCGGCAGCAGTCCGTCGGACGCCATGCCGTAGGCGAGGCGGGAGCTCATGATGCCCGTCAGCAGCGCCCCGTTCGCCACCGCGATCAGCGCGATCGCGCTGAACACGACCGGCGGCACGATGCCCGCCGCTTCGACCACGAGGGCCAGCGGTGCGGAGGAGCCCGCGAGCTCCTCGGTGGGCACGACGGCGGAGGCGACCACCCCGATCAGCGCATAGACCACACCGGTGACGATCAGCGCCCCGAACAGGGCGCGAGGGTAGGAGCGCGAGGGGTCCTTCGTCTCCTCGGCGATGTTCACGCTGGTCTCGAAGCCGACGTAGGAGTAGAACGCGAGGACGGTGCCGGCGAGCACCGCCGCGACAGGTCCGTTCTCGGGGGTCCCGAGCTCCGTGAGCCGGCCCAGGTCGCCCTCGCCCCGGCCGATCACGATCGCGCCCAGCACGATCACCAGCAGCAGGCCGCCCACCTCGATCAGGGTGGCCACGCGGTTCGCACCCAGCGACTCGGAGATGCCGCGGGTGTTCAGCGCCGCGAGCAGGACGAGGAACACGACCACCACGAGCACGGCGGGCAGGCTGACGAAGGCACCGAGATAGTCACCGGCGAAGCCCAGCGCGAGCGCGCCGACGGACACGATGCCGGCCGAGAGCATGCAGAACCCGACGAGGAACCCCGCGAAGGGGCCGAACGCGCGCGTGGCGTAGTGGGAGGAGCCTCCCGCACGGGGGTACTTGGTCGCGAGCTCGGCGTAGGAGCCGGCGGTCAGCAGGGCCAACAGCAGCGCCACCACGAGCGGCACCCACAGGGCGCCGCCGGCGATGCCTGCGATCTCCCCGGCCAGCACGTACACCCCCGCTCCGAGCACGTCCCCGAGGATGAACAGGAAGAGCCCGGTGGTGGTGACGGTGCGGCGCAGCGTGGGGCGCTCATCGGTGCTGGTCATCCCCCTACGGTAGGGCGAGGACGATCGCGCGGGCGGACCGATCGGTCGTGCCGCGCAGCCCGGCTCCGACGCCCCTGCCCTGTGATGCGCCGCGCACCGGCGGGTACTCCCTGGCCGATGCTCCTGGGCCCGGGTAGGCTGTTGCGGTCCGTGACGTGCATCGCCGATGCCCGCACGGGCGGCATGAACCCTCCTGCCACGGAGAGACCGTGGCCGCAGAGACCACAGGAGGTGGGTACCAGAACATGCGCAAGTACGAAATGGTCGTGATCCTCGACCCGTCCGTCGATGAGCGGACCGTCACCGGAACCTTCGAGAAGCTCGTCCAGGTCGTCCCGACCGAGGGCGGCACCATCGACAACGTCGACGTCTGGGGCAAGCGGAAGTTCGCCTACGAGATCGACAAGAAGTCCGAGGGCATCTACATCGTCCTGCAGTTCACCGCGAAGTCGTCGACCGCGCAGGAGCTGGACCGTCAGCTCGGGCTCAACGAGTCGGTCATGCGCACCAAGCTCATGCGTCTCGACGCCGAGTGACCTGCCGTCTCTGACCCCCGCACGATCCACCACACCCCCGGAGCAGAGGAGCACCCATGGCGAATGACACCGTCATCACGGTGATCGGCAACCTCACCGCGGACCCCGAGCTGCGCTTCACGCAGTCCGGCGTCGCGGTCGCGTCGTTCACCATCGCGTCCACCCCCCGCACCTTCGACCGCCAGTCGAACGAGTGGAAGGACGGCGAGGCGCTGTTCCTCCGCTGCTCCATCTGGCGCGACGCCGCGGAGAACGTGGCCGAGTCGCTCGAGAAGGGCTCCCGCGTGGTCGCACAGGGCCGCCTCAAGCAGCGCTCCTTCACCGACCGCGAGGGCAACAACCGCACCAGCATCGAGCTGGACGTCGACGAGATCGGCCCCTCCCTCCGCTACGCGACCGCGAAGGCCACCAAGGTCCAGCGCGGCGGCGGTGGCGGCGGCCGAGGCGGCTTCGGCGGCGGCCCGCAGGGCGGCGGCCAGGGCGGCTTCGGCGGCCAGGGCGGATACGGCAACCAGGGCGGTCAGGGCGGCTACAGCGCGCCCCAGGGCGCTCCCAACGCCGACCCGTGGGCCGGCGGAGGCAACCAGGGCGGGTACGACGACCCGCCCTTCTGATCGGCGCGCCGGATCCCGGCACCCCGCGCAGAGAACCCCACAGAACAACCCCATCCCGGGTGCATGCCCGGGCTCCCCTCAGAAAGAAGGAGCACCACGATGGCCAAGCCTGTTCTTCGCAAGCCGAAGAAGAAGCAGAACCCGCTGAAGGCCGCCGGTCTCGAGACCGTCGACTACAAGGACGCCGCGCTGCTGCGCAAGTTCATCTCCGACCGCGGAAAGATCCGCGCCCGTCGGGTCACCGGCGTCTCCGTCCAGGAGCAGCGCAAGATCGCGAAGGCCGTGAAGAACGCCCGCGAGATCGCCCTGCTGCCGTACTCGACCTCCGGTCGCTGAGCGAGGAAGGGAAGCACATGACCAGCAAGCTCATCCTCACCAACGAGGTCACCGGCCTCGGTGCCGCCGGCGATGTCGTCGAGGTCAAGGACGGCTACGCCCGCAACTTCCTCCTGCCCCGCGGTCTCGCGACCCCGTGGACCAAGGGCGGTCAGCGTCAGCTCGACCAGATCCGTGCGGCCCGCGGCAAGCGCGCCATCGCGAACATCGAGGAGGCGCAGGCCCTGAAGGCGTCGCTCGAGTCGAAGCCCGTCGTCATCGCCGAGCGCGCCGGCCAGAACGGCCGTCTGTTCGGTGCGGTCTCCTCCAAGGAGGTCGCCGAGGGCGTCAAGGCGATGTTCGACAAGGACATCGACCGTCGCACCGTCGAGTTCGCCACCCCGATCCGCTCGCTCGGCGAGCACAAGGCGACCGTGCGCCTGCACGACGAGATCTTCGCGAACCTCGTCGTCCAGGTCGTCGCCGCCAAGGGTGCCGCCAAGGCCTGATCCGGCCTGATCGACCCCGCAGCGCCCCGCACCCTCATGGTGCGGGGCGCTGCTGCGTTCCCGAGACCTTCGTCGAAGGCTCCTCGGGCCGCCTGCCGGATAGGTTGTCGCCATGTTCGGACGCACCAGGCAGCAGCAGACCATGTTCGAGAACCTCCAGGCGCAGAACGCACGGCTCGAGGGCCTCGTCGGCCTGCTCGCCGAGCGGGCCGGCGTCGGCGAGGCGGAGCTCGAGCGGCTCCGCGAGGAGTCGGGCGCTCCGCGCGTGCCGGAGGAGTGCCGTCGGCTCGTCGCGGAGGGGAAGGTCATCGAGGCGATCAAGGTGTACCGCGAGCGCACCGGCGCGAGCCTGAAGGACGCCAAGGACGCGATCGACCGGTTCCGCGGCATCGCCTGAGGGAGCCCGGGGGATCGCCCCCACGACCATCGTCGGACCGTCGCCCGACCATCCCCGCCGCCGGCTCCTCCCATCGCAGGATGTGCCCGTCGCCGGGATCCGGAAGAGTCAGGACATGACGACCTTCCAGAAGCCCACCCGCCCTCCGACCCGCCGCCCCCGCGACCCCCGCCCCCGCGGACCCTACGCGATGTGGCTCGTCGCCCTCGCCGTGCTCCTGCTCTCGGCCGGCTACGGCCTCACCCTCGTCCCCGAGATCGCCGACATCGGCCTTCTCGTCCTCGTCCCGGCCGGCGTGCTGCTGCTCGTCGGACTGAACGCCACCGTGCGCGACGACCTCGACACCGAGGGCTGACAGGTCCCGACCCCGGCCGCAGGTCGGGGCTACCCTCGACGGGTGACCACCCAGACCCCCTCCTCCGACGAGCGCGCCGACGGGCAGCTCGCCCGCTCGCTCGGCCACGGCCAGATGGCGATGATCGCCATGGGCTCCGCGCTCGGCACCGGCCTGTTCCTCGGCTCCGGCGAGGCGATCGGCATCGCCGGCCCCGCCGTGATCATCTCCTTCGCGCTCGGCGCCTTGATCGCCGCGACGATCGCGCTCGCGATGGGCGAGATGGCCTCCCGCCACCCCGTGCGCGGCGGCTTCGGCACCCTCGCCGCCCGCTACCTCTCCCCGTTCTGGGGCTATCTCAGCCGCTGGCTGTACTGGATCGTCACCGTCTGCGTGACCGGCGCGGAGCTGGTCGCCTGCGCCGCCTATCTCGCCTACTGGGTGCCCGCGGTGCCGATCTGGGCCGGGATCCTGCTGTTCGCGGCGCTGATCATCGCGATCAACCTCTCCAGCGTCGGCTCCTTCGGCGTGATCGAGTTCTTCCTGTCCTCGATCAAGGTGATCGCGGTGTTCGTGTTCATCCTGATCGGCGCCGTGCTGGTGTTCTTCGGGATGCCTGGCCAGGAGGCGCCCGGCTTCGTCGAGCTCACGGCCGACGGGGGCTTCGCCCCGATGGGCTGGTCCGCGGTGTGGGTCGCCCTGTCGGTGGTGATGTTCTCCTTCGGCGGCATCGAGCTGCTGTCGATCACGGCCGCGGAGGCGAAGGATCCCGCCCGCTCGATCCGCACCGCCGCCCGCACCACGATCGTGCGCCTGGCCTTCTTCTACGTGCTGTGCATCGGGATCGTGGTGTGCCTGGTGCCGTGGCAGCAGGCCGCCGGCACCGGCGAGGACGTCGCCACCTCACCCTTCGTCATGGTCTTCGACCGGATCGGCATCCCCGGCGCCGCGCACATCACGAACCTGCTGGTGCTGATCGCGGCGCTGTCGGCCGCGAACGCGAACCTCTACGCCGGCAGCCGGATCCTGCACTCCCTCGCCTCCGACGGGCTCGCGCCGCGCTTCGCCGCGCACGTCACGGCCCGCCGCGTCCCCGCCGTCGGCATCGCCCTGAGCTCGATCGGCCTGATCGGCGCGGCGCTGCTGGCCTTCAGCGGCGTGGGCGGGGTGTTCGGCTACATGATGAGCCTCGTGGTGTTCTCGGTGATCATGGTGTGGGCGCTGATCCTCGCGACCTACATCGCCTTCCGCCGACGCGGCGAGCGGGGCGGCACCTTCCGCATGCCGGGCGGCGTGGTCACCGCGGGCGTCGGCCTGGTGGGCCTCGCCGCCGTCTTCGCGACCGTGTTCGTGCGGCCCAGCATGCAGGTCGCCGCGATGGTCGGCATCCCCGCGGTGATCGTCGCGACCGTCCTCTACGTGGTGGTGGGCCGACGCCGCATCGATCCGGCCGACATCGACTCCGCCTTCGAGGAGGCCGAGTCGATGCGCTGAGCGTCGAGGCGTCGAACCGGCCCGGAGTGGCGTTCGTTACTGTGCAGGATGTCGGCTTGGGCTCAGGGTTCGGCGGGGGTAACCTAAGGGAACCTTCGGCCTCGGCGCCACGAGACCCGGTGCCGGAGATACGCGCAAGTGGCGGAATTGGTAGACGCGCACGGTTCAGGTCCGTGTGCTGGCAACAGCGTGGGGGTTCAAGTCCCCCCTTGCGCACCGCGAGAGATCCCCTCTGACCAGCAGGTCAGAGGGGATTCTTCATGTCCGGGTGCTGCGGCGGGCGGCGCGGCCCGCAGCGGCGGGCCGCGCCCCGTCTCAGTGCCCCGGCGCCGCCAGCAGCAGCTCGACGTTGCGGTCCCGACCCTCGCCCTCCTGCGCCCGCTCGGCGTGGAGGTCGTTGAAGGACAGCTCCCGGTACAGGCTCGCCAGGCCCTCGCCCTGGTACGGGGCCTTCGCCTCGATCAGGGTGCTGAGCAGAGAGAGCGTCCCGTCGCGGTTGTCGACCACCTCGAGCACCCGCGCCTGCTGCGGGAAGTCCACGTGCGAGGCGGTGGTGATCTTCCAGTAGCGGCGCTCGGCGACGTCGTCGCCGTGCAGCGCGATCGTGTTGGTGTGCGTGTGCCCGTTGACCCAGGCGAGCACGTTCGGGAAGCGGCCCAGCAGGTTCTCCACGTCCCAGCCGGCATGGCGCAGCTCGCCGACGCCGGGCTCGAGCAGCAGGTTGTTCATCGTGTCCGGGGTGTGGTGGCTGAAGACCACGAAGTACGTGTCCTCGGACTGCGTGCGCTGGAGGCGCCCGATCCCGTCGTAGTACCGGCTGGAGCCCTCCTCGAGGGTCTCCTCGAGCCAGCGGTACTGGGCGTGGCCCAGCGATCCCTGCGTGAAGCCGGCGCGGTTCGTGGAGTCCAGCGCGATGCCGACCACGCCCGGCGCGATCTCGAAGGTGTAGTAGCCGGTCGACTCCACCGCGTTCTCCTCGGTGAAGCCGTGCCCGGGGGCGCCGACGCGCGGGGTCTGGCCCAGATGGGCGCGGATGTACTCCTCGGGGGTGAAGGGCTCGCGGCGCTCGTCGGGGGTGACCTCGTACCGGCGCTCGGGGTCGAGGGAGCTGGAGAGGGTCTGGCGCTGCGCCTCGCCGGTGCCGCCGGCCTCCGCGGTGCGCACCTGCGCCTCGAGCTGCCGGTTCGCAGTCTCCGAGGCGAAGCCGGTGAACTTCCACGAGCCGGTGTACATCTCCCGCAGGACGTCCCAGTCCGTGGGGAGGGTGCCGCTGATCGAGTCGTCGTGGTTGCCGAAGACGCTGTACCAGGGGATGTCCAGGCCTGGGCTCGTGTGGGTGGTCATGGCACCGGCGAGCAGCTCGGGCAGCTGCGGGAACCCGGCCTCGGCGTAGCGGTCCTCGACCTCGCCGCCGGGATGCCAGTAGTGGGTCGAGCCGCCCGTCTGCACGCCCTCCCAGGTCCCGTCGGCCCCGGTGTTCGCGGTGATCTCCCCGCCGTTCATGAGGGCGAGGAACCAGTCGAGCTCCACGTGCTCGTGGTTGTCGGTGTTGTCGCCGGTGGTGACCACGCAGTCGAGGTCGCGCCCGGTGTGGGGGCCGCGGCGCAGATCGTTGACCCGTTCGATGAGGGAGACGGCGCCCTGGGTGGTCAGCGACTCCTGCGGGCGGAACGCCGAGCCGGTGATGTCGTGGAGGAACTCGAAGCGCATCGGGGACTGCGCGTCGAGCACGTGCAGGTCCGTGAACTGGACGAACGAGGCGAGTGGCACGCGGGTGTCCGCCCGGGAGGCCTGCGCGGCGTGGTCCAGCGCGTCCTCGCGCACCTCGAAGGCGTAGCCGGGCCCGGCGGTGAGGCGGCGGTAGGTGCCGCTCTCCCCGGCCTCGGGCACCGCGACCGCCTCGAGGGTGGTCCCGGTGGGGTCCAGCCCCGCGTCCTCCGCGAAGGCGCGCTGGGCGGGGAGGGTCGAGGCGGCGGTGCCGCCGAGCGCGAGGCCCGCCCCGATCAGGAGGGTGCGTCGGCCGAGGGGCGGGAGGGCGAGCGAGGAGTCGCGGCGGCGGGCGGGGGTCCGGGGTGCGTGGGACATGCGCTCCACCCCAGCACCGACAAGTGACCAGCGGGTGACGACGGGCTGAGCACTTGCCGTCGATCGCCGCGGAGCGCGTCCCCGGCCCTGCTCAGCGCACGGCGGTGCGGCGCAGGCGGACGTTGACGAACTCGCCCATGCCCCAGCGGCCGAGCTCGCGGCCGTAGCCGGAGCGCTTCACCCCGCCGAAGGGCAGCCCGGGCAGCGTCGTCCCGTGCTCGTTGACGTACGCCATCCCCACGTCCAGGCGGTCGGCGACCTCCTGCGCCCGGGCCAGGTCCTCGCTCCAGACGGAGCCGCTCAGCCCGAACGACACGTCGTTCGCCAGCTCCACGGCGTGATCGACGGACTCCGCACCGTAGATGACCGCCACCGGGCCGAAGATCTCCTCGGAGTAGGCGTCCATGTCGGGGGTGACGCCGGTCAGCACGGCGGGCCGCATGAATGCGCCCTCCCGGTCCAGCGCGTCGCCTCCCGTGTGCAGAGTCGCTCCCTGCTCGACGGCGCGGGCGACCTGCTCGACGACGCCGTCGCGCGCGCCGAGCGAGGAGAGCGGACCGACGTCGACGCTCTCGTCCAGCGGGTCCCCGAGCGTCGCGCCCTCGAACTCCTCGACGATCGCCGCGACGAACTCGTCGAGCCGTGCGCTCGGGACGATCATGCGCTTGGGGGAGTTGCAGGCCTGGCCCGCGTTCGACAGCCGCGCGGTGGCCGCCGCGCGGGCGACCCGGGCGATGTCGGCGTCCTCGAGCACGATCAGCGGGTCCGAGCCGCCCAGCTCCAGCACGGACTTCTTGAGGTGCTCCGCCGCGGTCCGGGCGACGGCGGCTCCTGCTCGCTCGCTGCCGGTGAGGGACACGCCGCGCACGCGCGGATCGGCGATCATCTCGGCGATCTGGTCGTGATCGGCGAAGACATTGACGTAGGCGTCGTCGGGGACCCCGGCGTCGTGCAGGATCTCGGCCATCACCTCGGCGGAGCCGGCGCAGATCTCCGCGTGCTTGAGGATGATCGTGTTGCCGGTCATCAGGTTGGGGGCCACGAAGCGGGCCACCTGGTAGTACGGGAAGTTCCAGGGCATGACGCCGACCAGCGGGCCGATCGGCTCGGTCTGCACGAGCGACTCCTGCGCTCCCTGCGGGTCCAGCAGCTCGTCCTGGAGCAGCTCGGGGCCGTGCGTCGCGTACCACCGGTAGATCGATCCGGCCAGCTCGGCCTCGCCGATCCCCTGCGCCAGGGGCTTGCCCATCTCGATGGCGATCAGTCGTCCCAGCTCCTCCGAGCGGGAGTCGTAGGCGTCGGCGACGCGCTCGAGGATCTCGGCGCGTCGCTCCGGAGGCGTCCCCCGCCAGTCCGGGAAGGCGGCGTGCGTCCGTCGGAGCACGTCCTCCACGCCCGCGGAGTCCAGAGCCGGGAACTGCTTGTCGGTTCGTCCCGTGGTCGGGTTGGTCGTGGTGTATCCAGCCATGCCCTCACCCTGGGCACCCACCCCGAGGTGTGTACAGTCCGACGACCGATCGGTCGTCGGCCAGTCAGAGGATGAACTCCAGCGGGTCGAACTCGTCGATGTCGATGATCCGCACGCGCGGCAGACGGCTCGTGAAGGCGTGCACGTCGTACTCGAGGTCGTGGAACTCGATCCCCGGGATGTCCTGCAGGTCCGTGGCCATGAACTCGCGGAACCCGACCAGCGCGGTGCGCCGGTCCGGCGTCGCCGCGAGGTCCGTCATCTGCGGGACGAAGTCCTTGTCGTGGCTGACCAGCATGACGTCCGCCGGGCGGTCCTGCAGCGCCTCGGCGGTGCGCTGGATCGCGATGTCCACGACCTTGCCCTCGCCGCGCAGCGGGATCGCCTTGTACCCCAGCGCGATCAGGGCCTGCACGAACCCGGAGGGGAGGCTGTCGCCGACGGCGAGGAAGAACAGGCCCCGCACCGGCTGGTGCCAGGCGTGCTCGGCGTGCTGGAGCAGCTTGTTCCAGCGGGGGCGCTCGTCGGACTGGGGTCGTCGGCCGAGCACCGAGACGCCGAGGGTGGCGTCGATGTTCTCACCGTCCACCAGGAGGTACGTGGTGCGTGCGGTCATGGGGATGACACTACTCGGTGCCGGGCGCGCGGTCGCCGGTGCGGGTGGTGCGTGCGGGCGCCCGCCGCGTGCGTCGATGAGCTCCGCACGACGCCGCCGTCGCCGCGAGAATCAATTCCGACGGCTCTTCCCAAGTCGCGCTTTTCCACATTCTTGAGCGTGCACTTGACAATTCGCAAAGAGCGGGGATGGCGACGATCTCGGTGTTCTCGGGTAAGGCCCTGTCCCGCGCCCGTCCTCTCCGGTGCCGTCACCGTTCGGGACCCGTTCCCGTCGGGCACGTGCTCCCGTCCCCGCGGCACCCCTGCTCGCGCCCACGCTCCGGCCCTCGGAGCACCCTGCTCCCATCCCCGCCCCTCCTCCCACCCCCACAGCGTGATGCTCCTGTCCCTGCCTCCGCTCCCACCTCCGCAGCGCCCTGCCCCTCCCTCGAGTGGCCGTCGCATAACGCGCCGGCCGCGACCTCTCCTCCCCACAGGTGGGTTACCCACAAATTCATCCCCACTACGCCTGAGCCCTTCTGGAATGTCCGTTTCGACGGTATTGTTTGAGGTGTTGGGAGTCTTGAAAGAGATTCTCTGTCGCGACAGCGGACGGCACCGAGGCCGTCCCGTCCACGGATCGGGGAAGGAGGGCGTGATGGGTGAGTTCGACGAGGGGTCGGGGGCCCCGCTCGAGTCCGAGTCCGACGCCGGCACGGGAACCGGCGCCGGCAGCGCTGTAGACGCGGCGACCGCCGACGAAGCCACCCAGGGCAGCATCGCCACAGCCGGGACACCCGCCGTGACCGACGGCGCGACGCAGTCTCCCGCCCCGCGCTGGAGAGTGCGAGCCCGTCGGCCGCTGGACCAGGAGCAGCTGCTCGCCGAGGTGGAGCCCGGCACGATCGAGGCGTCGCGGGTGCTCGCACTGCATCGCACCATGCAGACGAGGGCGCGGCTCTACGCTCACCAGCTGCGTCAGCTGGCGGTGTTCTTCCGCGAGGACCCCGAGACCGGCGGCATCCCCGAGAACGCGGACATGACCGGCGTGAAGGTCGCCGTGGGCCTGCGCACCTCCGCCGCCCGCGCCTGGTCGATGGTGCTGGACGCGCGCACCTCCGTGGATCTCATGCCGGCGACCTTCGTCCACCTCGCGCGCGGCGACATGCCCGAGGACTTCCACCGCTATCTGCTGCGCCAGGTGCGGAGGCTGGACGATGCGCAGAAGGAGGCCGTGGACCGCCACCTCGCCGGGGTGGAGATCCCCGCGGTCTCCAAGGCCACCTTCGAGGCGCAGGTCCGCCTCGCCGTGCGGCTCGCGACCGCGGGCACCGTCCCCGAGCCGCCGCGAGCCTCCCGCTCCGTCGAGCTGCTCGACGTCGACACGAAGGCCGGCACCGCCTCGCTCTACGTCACCGGCCCGATCCCCGAGATCCAGGGTCTCGCGCACCGGCTCGACGTCGCCGCGCGCACCGTCCAGAAGGCGCAGCGCGCCGCCCTGCGCGACGGCGAGGAGGGGCCGCTGCCCTTCGACATCGACGGCGACCTCGCCGAGCGGGGCCGCGCCCTCTCCCTCGCGACCCTGCGCTACGCGATCCTCACCCACTCCGTGCTGGACATCGACCCGGTCCAGGAGACCCGCAGCCCCTACAAGATCCTCGTCACCGTGCCGGTCACGACCCTGATGGGACTCGAGAACACCCCCGCGATGCTCGACGGGCTCACGCCGATCCCGGCCGAGCTCGCCCGGGACCTCGCCGCCGGGGAGCCGACCTGGCTGCGGATCCTCACCGACCCGATCATCGGGGCGCCCTGCGACGCGGTCGCCGAGACCTACCACCCCACCGCCCAGGCGAGGCTCCAGCTGCGGCTGCGCCATCCGCTCTGCGCGGTGCCGGGATGCGAACGGCCCACCCGCCTCGCCGCGGAGGACGACCACATCGTCGCGTACGACCACGACCACCCCGACGAGGGCGGCCCGACGTCACTCCAGAACCTGCACCGGCTGTGCTGGAGGCACCACCAGCTCAAGACCGCCGGGCTCCTCGACCCCACCCGCGAGCCCGACGACGCACCCGGCCCCGTCACCACCGACTGGGAGATCGACGGCGGCGTCCGTGCCCGTACCGTCGAGCACACCGACCTCGTCACCCCCGTCACCGCAGAGGCCCTCGAGGCCGCGTGGCGGATCCACCAGCGCCTCCACGCCGAGGCGGAGCGCCACGTCGCCGCGGAGAAGTCCAGGCCACGACGAGAACGGGTCGACGAGCAGCGTCGCGAGGCGATGGCCATCGCCCACCCCCACCTGCGCAGCCGGCTCCGGCCGCCGGACCCCGATGCGATCGCCGCGCTCGGCGACCCGCCGTTCTAGCTCACCGGCCCTCGCCGGCGACCTTCACCGTCATCCGCGCCGTCTCGCCGTTCACCGTGACCGTCACGGTCGCGGCGCCGCGGCGCAGCCCGGTCATCTCGCCGGTGCGCGGATCGACGCGGACGACGTCACGCCGGTCCGGCTGCTCGTCGCCCGCTCCGCCGGTCGCGATATGCACCCCGGTGCCGCCCCACTGGGCGGTGACCGGCCACGCGACCGGCACCTCCCGGCCGTCCTGCGTGAGCGTCGCCGAGACCTCCCCGACCTCGCCCACCGCCAGCTGGTCCCGGCCCCCGACCACGAGGGAGTCGACCCACGGGCGAGTCTCCGCCGCGAGCCAGTCGACCCGATCCTGCGTGGCGGGATTCCGGCCCACCACGCCCGAGGCCGGATCGATGCCCAGCATCGTCCAACCCGTGAAGCCGCCCGTCGCCGGCGTGCCCGCCGGGGACTTGCCCGAGTTGCCGTTCACCAGCGTGGTCACGCCCTCGACCGCGGCGCCGTGGAACACGCCCGCATGGGCGTTCACCAGCGCGACGGACTTGCCCGTCGTGCGCCGGAACTCGGCGAGCTGCTCCTCGATCGCCCGGGCCTCCCGCTGGTCGGACAGCTGGCTCGACTCGCTCGGCAGCGGATCGTCGGTCGGGTGGTGGAAGAACACGACCGCGCCAGTCAGCGCATCGGACTCCGCCACCGCGCCCAGCTGCTCCTCGAGCATCTCGAGCTGGCCCAGGCCGTCCCCGGCGAGCGTGCCGGGGGCGCTGTTCATCGTGATGACCTTCGTCGCGCCGAGATCCTGCGCGGTCGACGTCGGCCCGAACGCCTCCTCGAAGTTCGCGATGTCCCCGCCCATCACCTCGTGGTTGCCGGGCACGTAGACGTACGGGATGTCGCTCGTCCACTCCTCCTCGAGGATCCGCTGGGCCAGGGCGAAATCCTCCGGCGAGGCCTCGTCGACCAGGTCGCCGTTGATGACCAGCAGGTCCGGGGACGCCTCCCGGATCTCCCGCAGGGTGCGGCGCGCGCCCTCGACGGCGTCCGAGTCCGGGGAGGCGGCGACGAACTGGGCATCGCTCATCACCGCGATCCGCTGCGCACGGTCCGAGACGTCGCCGTTCGCCAGCAGCGCCGCGTCATGGATCCCCGGCTCCTCGGGCAGCTCGGCCTGCGGGGTGGTGGTCGCGCGGAGGTTCGCGACGGTGATGTCGCCCGTGTACTGCGCCTCCGGGCGGGTCTCCATGATCCGCAGGCGCTCGACGGTCAGCGGCTGCGGCAGCCCCTCCGGCACCGTGAAGCGCACGCTCTGCCAGCCCTCGCCGTCCAGGTTCTCGCCGTCGAGGTTCGTCACCGTGCCCTCGCCGTCGCGCACCTGCAGCCGGGGCCAGGCACCGCTGCCGTCGGAGAGCACGTCCATCGTCAGCGCCTGCGTCGAGCCGTCCACCGTCACCGGCTCGTCCGCGACCAGGTAGTAGCCGCGGGTCGCCGAGGAGGTGGTGAAGTCGTAGGTCATGCGCACGCCGGGCGTCGGCTCGCCGTCCTCGCCGGCCGGCCCCTCGGCCGCCTCGAAGGAGCCGGTCGCCCGAGCCGCGTCGTCGCTGAAGGCGGAGAGGTCCGAGAAGTCGAGGACCTGCTGCTCCTCGGTGCCGTGGGTGAGGGGGACCGTGGTCGACAGGCCCGCGGCGCGGAGGGTGAGCGTGCCGGTGGCGGCCTCGCCGGTCGCGCGCACGCTCCAGCTCCCCAGGCCGTCGTCGGTGACCTCGAAGCCGTCGGATACCGTGGCCTCGACATCCGCCGTCTCGATCCGGGCGCGACGTCCGTCGGCGTCGTAGCCGGTCAGGGCCACGGTGCGGGAGGTCTCGGCGTCCGGGAGGTTCAGCGAGCGCTCCGAGGCCTGCAGGCCGACGGGCTCGCCGAGCACGCGCAGCTCCTGCCGTGCCTCATGGCCTGCGGCGGTGTAGGTGACGGCGCCGCCGCCGGGACCTGTGCCGCGCACGGCGGCGCCGGCCTGGTCGGACTGCTCGAGCTCCACCGCGCCCTCCGCGGTGAAGGCGCCGTCGGCCATCACCGGGGAGAGGTCGGCGGCGAGACCGGTCGCCTCGAGAGATCGCTGCAGGCCGGGGAAGACGGCGTCCTCGCCCTCGAGGGCGAGGGAGGTCTGCACGTCGGCGAGCTCCTCGGCGGGGGCGTCGGAGTAGAACACCAGCGCATTGGGCACCTCGCGCACGACCCCGTCCGACGGGCTGTTCCAGATCGCCTCGCTCTCGCTGCCGGCGGTGCGGGCGGCCAGCGCCGAGGAGCCGCCGCCGTCGAGGTTGACGGCGTTGTGCGCGCCCATGTTCTCGAGGATCTGCCCCAGCTCCGGCAGGGTCATCCCCGTGGACGCGGTGCTGCGGCCGTCCAGGACCAGCACGAACAGCTCGCTGCCGTCCCGGCTGACGCCCACGGCGGTGCGGGGATGGGAGGTCGTGACCAGGGAGTCCTCGCCCATGTCCGGCACCTCGCCGCCCTCGAGGATCTGATGGCTGCCGGCGATGCCGAGGTCGACGTCCTGGTCGGGGCCGATCTCGATGTCGACCTCATCGCCCACCTCGAGGTCCGCGACCATGTCGGCGCCGTCCTCCCGGCCCAGCAGCACCTGTCCGTCCTCGGGGATCGCCGGGTCACCGGCGGAGCCCTGCACCTCCGTGACCTCGGTGACCGTGCCGTCGACGACGGTCGCCAGCGCGATCTCCTCGGACATCGCCTCGGGCGCGCCGACGGGCCGGTCCAGGGTGTAGTCGCCCCACGCCGGGGTGTACACCCCGATCCCGTCCTCGGGCAGGGAGGGGTTGTTGATCCCCTCGAGCTCGTGGACGGCGCCGTCGGCCGTGGTGAGCTCGCCGGAGGCGGAGAGGGCCTGGATCGCGGCCTTCCCGTCGGCGAGCGTGAGGGCGGGCATCGCCTCGGAGGTGCCCATGCGCACGCCGGCGGAGCTCATCGAGGTGCGCAGCGGCGCATCGGAGTGGTTGATGTCGAAGAAGGTGCCGTTGACCGCGGCGACGGCGCGGTCGCCGCGCTCGCCGGTGTGCATCACATCGGTCAGCGGGGAGCGGCCCGTGACGGTGCCGTCGTCGGTGACGTCGACCGAGAGGGTCGACTCGGTGAGGTCGGCGGTGAGGACGCTGCCCTCCTTCCAGCCGCCCTCCTCGAGGCGGGAGAAGGTAGTCAGGTCCAGGCCCGGCGCGACGCGGTAGTCCTGCGAGTCGCGCAGCACCCCGCCCTCGGCGAGCTGCTCGTCGGTGACCTCCGCCGCGGCGGGAGCGGCCGGCCAGGTCGGGAGCGCGGGGAGGAGTAGGGCGAAGGCCGCGAGGAGCGCGAGCCAGCGGGTCTGCGTGAGGGCGGGGGCGCGGGGCACGGAGGGCATCGAGGATCCTGCTCGCTGGAGGGGAGGGCCTCGAGCACCGTATGTGACCTGGGAGACACCTGGGTGGTGTCGGGGTGAACGTCGGGTGACCTGACATCCGTGTGAGGACTGCTCGTCCTCACACCGATGTCAGGTGTCGTGCCAGGTCAGGCTGCCTGGACCTTGCCGGTCACGCCGTGCGGGTCGATGACGTACTTCTTGGCGACGCCGGAGTCGAACTCGGCGTAGCCCTTCGGGGCGTCATCCAGCGAGATCGCGGTGGCGTTGACGGCGTCGGCGATCTGGACACGGTCGTGGAGGATCGCCTCCATGAGCTGGCGGTGGTAGCGCATCACCGGGCACTGGCCTGTGGTGAAGCTGAGCGCCTTCGCCCAGCCGAGCCCGAGTCGCATCGAGAGCGAGCCGACCTTCGCGTTCTCGTCGACGCCGCCCGGATCACCCGTGACGTACAGGCCCGGGATGCCGAGCGCACCGCCCGCGCGGGTGATATCCATGAGCGTGTTCAGCACCGTCGCCGGAGCCTCGGCCGCGTCCTTGCCGTGCCCGCGGGCCTCGAAGCCCACGGCGTCCACGCCCGCGTCGACCTCCTCGCGGCCGAGGATCCGGGCGATGCCCTCGCGCGGGTCCTCCTTCGAGACGTCGATCGTCTCGCAGCCGAACGTCGCGGCGTTCGCGAGGCGGTCCGCGTTCATGTCGGCCATGATCACGACCGACGCGCCGAGCAGCTGCGCTCCCACGGCGGCGGCGGTGCCGACGGGGCCTGCGCCCGCGATGTACACCGACTTGCCCGGGCCGACGCCCGCGGAGACCGCGCCGTGGAAGCCGGTGGGGAAGATGTCCGAGAGCATGGTCAGGTCCAGGATCTTCTCCATGGCCTGGTCCTTGTCCGGGAACCTCAGCAGGTTCCAGTCGGCATAGGGGACCACCACGTACTCGGCCTGCCCGCCCACCCAGCCGCCCATGTCGACATAGCCGTAGGCGCTGCCGGGACGGTCCGGGTTCACGTTCAGACAGATCTCGGTGCGGCCCGTCTTGCACATCTCGCAGCGGCCGCAGGAGATGTTGAAGGGGACCGAGACCAGGTCGCCTTCCTTGATGAACTCCACGCCCGGCCCGGTCTCGACGACCTCGCCGGTGATCTCGTGTCCGAGCACGAGGTCCTCGGGGGCGGTGGTGCGGCCGCGGACCATGTGCTGGTCCGAGCCGCAGATGTTGGTGGTGGGTAAGGCCCGACGGCGTAGCCTGGTGGGGAAGAGGTGAGCCGTGCCCGAGATCCATCAGACCTATGCCGCCGAGCTGCCCGAGCTCTCGACGCCGTGGCGGGCCGACGTCCCGCCGCGTCCGGAGCTCGTCTGGCTCGACGAGGAGCTCGCCCGCGAGCTGGGGCTGGATCCCGAGTGGCTGCAGGGCGAGGACGGGATGGCGCTGCTGACCGGGCAGATCGAGGGCACCGTCGCGCAGGCCTACGCCGGCCACCAGTTCGGCACCGCGAACCCGCAGCTCGGCGACGGGCGGGCGGTGCTGCTGGGGGAGATCGTCGACGCCCGGGGCAGAAGACGGGACCTGCACCTGAAGGGGGCGGGCAGGACGCCCTTCGCGCGGGGCGGGGACGGGAAGGCGCCGCTCGGTCCGATGCTGCGCGAGGCCGTGATCGGGCGCTGGCTGCACGCCTGCGGCGCCCCCACCACGCGCGCCCTCGCCGTGCTCACCACCGGGGAGAGGATCGCGCCGCGCCAGGGGGTCACCGACGAGCCGGGTGCGCTGCTGGTGCGGGTCGCCGCGAGCCACCTGCGGGTGGGGACCGTCGAGTACGCCTCCTGGCACCTGGGGCCCGAGGTGACGGGGCGGCTCGTCGACCACGCGATCGTCCGGCACCACCCGTCGGCCGACGGGCCGCTGGGACTGCTGCAGGCCGTGTCCGAGGCGCAGGCGGACCTGGTGGCGCAGTGGATGCTGCTCGGGTTCGTGCACGGGGTGATGAACACCGACAACATGACGCTGTCCGGCGAGGGCATCGACTACGGGCCCTGCGCCGTGCTGGACGTGCACCGCCGCGGCGCCGTGTTCAGCTCGATCGACCGCGGCGGCCGCTACGCCTACGGCAACCAGCCCGGCATCGCGCTGTGGAACCTCTCCCGCTTCGCCGAGGCGCTGCTGCCGGTGATCGAAGGGGAGCCGAATGCTGCGGTGACCAGGGCGACGGCGGTCCTCGAGGGGTTCGAGAGCAGGTATCTCGACGCGTACGCCGACGGGCTCGCGGCGAAGCTCGGCGTCCGCGGGGAGCGGGGCGAGGTGCGGGAGCTCGGGGAGGAGCTGTTCACCCTCCTCGAGGAGCAGCGGGTGGACCACACGGGGTTCTTCCGGGCGCTCGGCGGGGGCACGGCGGCGGGGCTGTTCGCGGAGCCGGCACCGTTCGAGGACTGGTCGCGGCGCTGGGAAACGCTGCGGGGCGACGGGGACTCGGCCGACGAGGCCCGTGCGGCGATGCGCCGCGCGAACCCCCTGTACGTCCCCCGCAACGTCCATCTCGAGGCGGCGCTGCGGGCCGCGCACCTGGGGGACATGGCACCGGTGCTGAGGTTGCTCGACGCCGTGGGGTCGCCCTTCGAGCGGCGGGAGGGGCTCGAGGATCTCGAGGGGCCGGGCGACGGGGGCGATGCCTTCATGACCTTCTGCGGCACCTGAGGGGCACCCCCGAACGGTCGGTCGAACGGGAGGGCGCGGCCCGCTCCGCGGTGCTAGCGTCGCAGGTGTCACCGACGGAAGGAGAGCCCCATGGCTGCCCTGAACGATCGACGCATCCTGGTCCTGACCACCAACTTCGGCACCGAGTCCGATGAGCTGACGAAGCCGATCGCCGCGCTGCGTGAGGCGGGAGCGACCGTGACGGTCGCGGCGACGGAGCCCGGTGTCGTCAAGACCCTCGCGGGCGACAGGGACCCCGGCCCCGAGGTCCCCGTGGACACCACCTACGAGCAGGTCAGGGCCGTCGACTTCGACGCCCTCGTGATCCCGGGCGGCACGCTCAACGCCGACCAGCTGCGCACCGACGAGGCCGCCCAGCAGCTCGTGCGGGCCTTCGGCGCCGACGGCAAGGTCGTCGCCGCGATCTGCCACGCTCCCTGGATGCTGGTCGAGACCGGGTTCGCCGCCGACCGCGACCTGACCTCCGTCCCCGCCATCCGCACCGACCTCGTCAACGCGGGTGCCCGCTGGGCGGACCGGGAGGTGGTCATCGACGACGAGGCCGGGTTCCGCCTCATCACCTCCCGCACACCCGATGATCTCGACGCCTTCAACGCGGCGATCATCGACGCCCTGAGCTGACCGCCCGAGCACCCTCCGGAGGAAAGACACATGACCGAGAGCTTCGACCCCGAGAGCACGACCCAGGGCGAGGACGGGCCGCTGGGAGAGGACCAGTGGCAGGACGTGGACCAGGTCCAGGGGCAGGATCCGGCGCCGGACTCCGACGAGGTCAGCATCGACGACACCCTGGAGTTCGATCGCGCCGCCGCCGAGGGCCCCGAGGAGCGCCTCGTGGACGCCCACGGCATCGACACGGACATGGCGCGTGGCGCCGACGGCGCGACCGCCGCCGAGCAGGGCAACCGCGACGAGGACCGCATGGAGGCCGACGTCGACGACGAGCAGCTTGACGAGATCGCCCGCGAGGACGGGGGACTGGACGAGATCCTCCCCGAGGAGGAACCGCCCCTGCCCTGACCTGCGGCGACGCCGTCCCCGTTTAATCCGTTGCTCGCGGGTGACGACGGGCCTACGGTGTGAGCACACAGGGAAGGAGGTGATCCGAGAAGTGATCTCTGATCGGACATGTGAGGTGGCTCGCCGCTGAGGCGACCGTTCCTACGGACGCGCAGCGAATACCACCGAGCTGCCGGGGCCCCCAGGGGTCGGACCTCGTCCTTCCGACCAGCGCACCGCGCGACCTGGGGGTTCTTCCCTGCCCTGACGCCTGCGGGTCGATAGCCTCGTGCCATGACGACCTCGCCCCAGTACGGCCCCGTGGAGCTGATCTCCCCGCACCTCGACCCCAGCGCCGTGGTGCGCGGCGGCGCGCAGGACGCCCCGATCGTGCTGCTGATGCACGGGCTCGGCAGCGACGAGCGCGACCTCGCGAGCCTCGTGGCCTTCCTCCCGCCCGTCTTCGAGTACGTCTCCGTGCGCGGGATCTTCCGGTACGTGCAGGGCTTCGCCTGGTTCGACATGCCCGTGGCCCCGGACCGGCCCGAGGCGATCGAGGCCTCCTCCGCGGCCGTCGAGGAGTGGATCGCCGCGCAGGACCGCCCCGTCGTCGGCGCGATCGGGTTCTCCCAGGGCGGCGCCGTCGCCCTCCAGCTGCTGCGCCGCGATCCGCATGCGCTCCGGTTCGTCGTGAACCTCTCCGGCTTCCCGTTCCCCGCTGCGATGCAGGGCGATGCCGCGCTCGCGGAGGTGCGTCCGCCTGCGCTGTGGGGCCACGGCGGGATGGACCCCCTCTACGATCCCGAGCGGGAGCAGGCGGTGCGCGAATTCATGGGCGCGCACACCGCGCTCGAGGAGGAGCGTCGCCCGCAGCTCGGCCACGCGGTCGACGAGATCGAGCTCCGGGCCGTCGCCGCCTTCCTGCAGCGTCGGGCCGCCGACGCGGACGGGCGCTGAGCGCTCCCCCGCGTTCCCTCCCGCCGTCCAGGGGGCGGGCTGTAGCATTCCTGCATTCCCCGCCGAGAGACGGCGCGGTTCCCTAGGAGCACCAGGAGATCATGAGCGCCGCCAGCGACGCCCCCAGTGACAGTCCCAGGCCTTCGGGCCTGCACTCATTCACTTCCCACGGGGGGATCCGTCCATGGATCTGATCGGCCCCCTCGTCTCGCTGGCGATCGGGCTCCTGCTCGTGCTGGCCTGCGGCGCCTTCGTCGCCGCGGAGTTCTCCCTGATCACGGTCAACCGCAATGACGTGGAGGCCGCCGCCGAGAGCGGCGACAAGCGCGCCGGCGGTGTCCTGCGGGGCATGAAGACGCTCTCCACGCAGCTCTCCGGAGCGCAGCTGGGGATCACGGTCACCAACCTCGGCATCGGCTTCCTCGCCGAGCCCGCGATCGCGGCCCTCGTCGGCCCCCCGCTCGTGGACGCCGGGCTCAGCGAGGTCGCGGCCCGCTCCGCGTCCGTCGCGCTCGCTCTAGTCCTCGCCACCGGCATGACCATGATCTTCGGCGAGCTGGTCCCCAAGAACATGGCGATCGCGCAGCCCCTGCGCACCGCGAAGCTGGTCGTCGGCTTCCAGCGCCTGTTCAGCACGATCTTCGGCCTCCCGATCCGCCTGTTCAACGGCAACGCGAACGCGGTCGTGCGTGCGCTCGGCGTCGAGCCGCAGGAGGAGCTGAGCTCCGCCCGCAGCGCCGACGAGCTGTCCGTCCTGGTCAAGCGCTCGGCCGACGAGGGCGCCCTCGCCGAGGAGACCGCCTCGCTGGTGCAGCGCACCCTCGCCTTCGGCGACCGGCGCGCGCACGACGCGATGGTGCCCCGCGGCCGGGTCGACTCCCTGGAGGTCGACCAGACCGTCGCCGACCTGCTGGAGCTCGCCCGCGAGACCGGGCACTCCCGCTTCCCCGTGCAGGACGACGAGAACGAGATCGCGGGCGTCGCGCACATCCGCCACGGCCTCGCCGTCCCCTTCGACGAGCGGCCCACCACGAGGGTGGACGCCGTGATGGGGCCGGCGACGTTCGTGCCCGACACGGTGCCGCTGGACGACCTGATGGACACCCTCCGCGCCGGTGGCCTGCAGATGGCCGTCGTCGTCGACGAGTTCGGCGACCACGCCGGCCTCATCACCCTCGAGGATCTCGTCGAGGAGATCGTCGGCGAGGTCCGCGACGAGCACGACGAGGAGACGGACGACACCCCCGAGCCCGACGGCTCCTGGGATCTCGATGCGCGCATGCGCCCCGACGAGGCGACCGAGCGGCTCGGCGTCACCGTGCCCGAGCACGAGGACTACGACACCCTCGGCGGCCTGGTCACGATGGAGCTCGGCCGTCTGGCCGAGGTCGGCGACGAGATCGTCGTGGACACCGACCCGGCGCCCGGCGAGGAGCCGGCGCGCCTGCGGATCGTCGTCGTCGAGATCGACGGGATGCGGATCGAGACCGTGCACGTGATCGTCGAGGCGGCGCCCGACGAGACGGATGTGCGGGCCGAGGACGAGGAGGTGTCCCGATGAGCGACTACGTCGGCCTGCTGGCCACCCTGGTCCTGCTGCTCCTGAACGCCTTCTTCGTCGGCGCGGAGTTCGCGCTGATCTCCGCGAGGCGCTCTGTCATCGAGCCGAAGGCGCTCGAGGGGAACTGGGCCGCGAAGGTGACGATCTCCGCGATGGAGCAGGTCTCCCTCATGATGGCGGGCGCCCAGATGGGCATCACCGTCTGCTCCCTCGCGCTCGGCGCGATCAGCGAGCCCGCGATCGCGCACCTGCTCGAGGGCCCCTTCGAGGCGATCGGCGTGCCGGGCGCGCTCACCCACCCGATCAGCTTCGTGATCGCGCTGTCCCTGGTCACCTACCTCCACGTCGTCTTCGGCGAGATGGTGCCCAAGAACATCGCGCTCGCCGGCCCCGAGCGGATGGCGCTGATCCTGGCGCCGGTGCTGATGGGCATCGTCACCGTGCTGCGGCCGCTGCTGTGGCTGCTGAACTCCATCGGCAACCTCGTGCTGCGGATGATGGGGATCGAGCCGAAGGACGAGGTCACCAGCGCCTTCACCCGCAACGAGGTCGCGGCGATGGTGAGCGAGTCCCGCGAGGGCGGGCTGCTCGAGGACAACGACGAGGCGCTGCTGCTGGGTGCCCTGCGCTTCGAGGCCCGCTCGGTCGCGAACCTGGTCATCCCGCTCGAGCAGGTCTCGACCCTGCCCGAGGGCGCCACCGCCGCACAGGCGGAGGCCGCGGCCGTCGAGGGCTACTCCCGCTTCCCCGTGAAGGCGGCCGACGGGCGCTTGACCGGCTACGTCCACATCAAGGACCTGCTCGACGCCGTCCAGGCCACGCGCGACGAGCCGATCCCCGCGGAGCGGATCCGGGCGCTGCCCCGGATCGGCGGCGACCAGCCGCTGCGCGACGCGCTCGCCGAGATGCAGGGCTCCGGCGCGCACCTCGGCGCCGCGACCGGTCCCGGCGGCGAGGTGATCGGCGTGGTCACCCTCGAGGACATGCTCGAGGAGCTCGTGGGCCAGATCCGGGACGACTCGCGCGCGTACGCCTGAGGACGGGCCCGACAATGGGGTCATGACGACCTCTGGCATCGGCCCTGACGAGAACCTGTGGACGGCCGCGGTGCGGCGCAACCCTGAGCATGCGGCCGGCTACGCCGCACGCTGGAAGCGCCTCGCCGCGGCCGGACAGGACCTGGACGGCGAGGCGCGGCTGATCGACGCCATGGCGCGGCGCGGCTCGCGGATCCTCGATGCCGGGTGCGGCACGGGGCGGGTCGGCGGGCGACTGGCGCGAGCCGGGCATGAGGTCGTCGGCGTCGACCTCGATCCGCACCTGATCGAGGTGGCGCGCGCCGAGCAGCCGGACGGGCGCTGGGAGGTGGGGAACCTCGCGGAGCTCGACCTGGTCGATGGCGACGGTGAGCGCGAGCTGTTCGACCTCGCGGTGTGTGCGGGCAACGTGCTGACCTTCCTCGCGGGGGCGGAGCGCCGGCCGGCGCTCACGGCGCTGGCCGCGCATCTCGCGCCGGAGGGTCGCCTGGTGGTCGGGTTCGGGCTCGACCGCGGCTACGCGATCGAGGACTTCACGGCCGACGCCGCCGCGGCCGGGCTCGAGCTCGCCCAGCGCTTCTCCACCTGGGACCTCCGCCCCGCCGAGGACGACTTCCTGGTGGGGGTGCTCCAGCATGGGTGAGCCCGCACCGATCGCGGAGTCGCGCTGGCGGGTGCTGCCCGTCGGCCTCGGACCGGCGCTGCAGCGCCAGGCCCTCCGGGCCTCCGTCCACGTGATGGTGGGCCTCGGGGTGCTCTTCGGGACCGTGGTCGTCGCCGGGATCGTCTCCGAGGAGCTGCTGTCCGACTCGGAGGCGGGGTCGACGATCGACCTGGCGGGCCGCGCCTCCCTCGCGGGGATGCTGATCCTGCTGGTGCTCGCGTTCCTCGCGCTCGGCGTGCTCGGCGCGCTCGAGGGACCGCTCATGGCCCGGGCCCTCGCCCGTCGGCTCGACGAGGGCGTCCCCGCCGCCGACGTGCCGGCCCCCGGCCAGTGGGCGGAGGCGACGGAGCCCAGCGCACGCGCGTACAGGATCATCGCGATCGTGCTGCTGTGCGTGCTCGGGCTCGTCCATCTCATCGTCATCGCCGCAATGCTCGAGAGCGGGATCGATGCCGTGGGGCTGGCGGTCATCGCCGCGGGCCTGCTGGTGCTGGGCCTGATCGGCGCCGGCATCCCGCTGTTCGAGAAGGTGCTGGGCGCCCGCCAGGAGCGCACGGCGCAGCGGCTGCGCGCCCACTGGACCGAACCGCACCGCATCATCGCCGCCGGCCGCGCGCTCACCGCCGAGGACGTGGCCGCGGCGCGCGGCGTCGACGGGCCCGAGGTGCTCCCCGGCGCCGGGGCGCGGCGTCTGGGCGGGGCGGCGCTCGGCGTGCTCGGCGCGAGCGCCGCCGTCGGCCTTCTCGCCCTCCAGCTGATGTTCGCCCTCGCCTATCCCGACCGCGAGCGCTGGTCCGGCGGGCGGGCGGGGGAGCGGGCCGAGCTCGACCCCCGCGGCGAGCAGCTGGTGGACCTGGTCGTGGCGGGCGTGGGGGTGTGCGGGGCGCTCGTGCTGCTGTGCCTGCTCCTCGCCCTGGCCTGCGAGGTGCTGGCCCGCCGCGCCGAGATGCGGGCGGTGCGCACCGCCCTCGCCGACCCTGCGGCGCCCCCGCCCGCCATCGCGCTCCTGCGGAGCCTGTTCGCCGCCGGTGCGCCCCGCCTGCTGCTCGCGATGCACTCCCTCGCCGGGGCCCTCGCCGCGATCGGCCTCGGGCTGTGGGTGGTGCCGATCGGGGAGGACGGCCCCTCCTGGGAGATCTACTCCTCCGCCGGTCCGACGCTGCGCTCCCTCGACGCGCAGGCGCCGCTCGTCCTCGTCGGCGCGATCATGGTGCTCGCCGCCGGGATCCTGCTCGCCGCGGTGCTGGACGTCCGCGAGCAGCGCCTGCGGGACGAGCTGGTGCGGCGCTGGCCGATGCGCGCGGACCCGTCACCGGCTGCGGAGGCCTGACCACCTCCGGACGTGCACGATCGCGCTCGAGTGCGCGCTCACCTCGGCGATCTCGCGCAGACGACGGGTGAGCCGCGCCACCTTCGTGGTCGCGAGCACGCGGCGACGGCGCTCGCGGTTACGGTGGCCCCAGCACACCGACGTGTCCCCGGCCCCGGCCGGGCCCACCGCAAGGGGCGCCGAATGAACGCATCGCTTCCGATCCCCCCGCCGCTGCCCGCCGCGCGGACGGCGCCTTCGAGCCGCCGGCCGCGCCCCGCCGACGACCGGCCCGCGGCCGAGGCGGTGCCCGTCTTCTTCATCTCCGACTCCACCGGCATCAGCGCCGAGACCATGGGCAACGCGCTGCTGCTGCAGTTCCCGTCGGTCCCCTTCGAACGTCGGCTGATCCCCTTCCTCCGCACCGTCGAGGAGGCGCGGGAGGTGCGCGAGGACCTCGACGCGGCGATGGACGGCGAGATCGCGCCGCTGGTGTTCCTCACCGTCGTCGACGAGTCGGTGCGCGAGGAGCTGCTGCGCACCCGCGCACCCGTGATCGACTTCGTCAGCGGCCATCTCGCCCAGCTCGAGGCGCAGCTCGGCGTCACCGGCGACCACGCCCCCGCCCGACTCCACGGCGTCGGCGACTCCCGCCGCTACAACCGCCGCATGCAGGCGGTCGAGTTCGCGATCGAGCACGACGACGGGCAGTCCGTGCGCGCCATCGAGAAAGCGGATGTCGTCCTCATCGCGCCGTCCCGCTGCGGGAAGACCCCCACCTCGATGTACCTCGCGCTGATGCACGGGATCTTCGTGGCGAACTACCCGCTGGTGGACGAGGACCTCGCCGGCGAGGTGCTGCCCGGCTCGATCTCCGCCGTCGCGGACCGCTGCTTCGGCCTGCTGACCTCTCCCGAGCGGCTGACCGCCGTGCGCTCCGAGCGCCGCGCCTCCTCCCGCTACGCCTCCCTCGAGCAGACCCGCTGGGAGCTGTCGAGGGCCCGCCGCGTGTACGACACGCACGGCATCGACTTCGTCGACTCCTCCAGCAAGTCGGTCGAGGAGATGTCCACCCTGATCCTCCAGTCCCTGGCTCGCCGCGGCACCACCGCCCGGTGAGCGTCCCCACCCCGAAGGAGCAGCAATGACGCAGAGCATCCGTTGGTTCTCCGAGCTCGGCATGGCCGATCTCGAGCAGGTCGGAGGCAAGAACGCCTCCCTGGGCGAGATGGTCTCGAACCTCTCCGCCCTCGGGGTCGCGGTGCCCGACGGCTTCGCGACCACCGCCGACGCCTATCGCGAGTTCCTCGGCGCGACGGGCCTTGCCGAGCGGATCGACCAGCGGCTGCAGGGTCTGGACACCGACGACACGATCGCGCTCGCCGAGGCGGGCCGCGAGATCCGGGCGCTGGTCATCGAGCAGCCCTTCCCCTCCGCTCTCGAGGAGGGGATCCGGGGCGCCTACGAGAAGCTCGCCGCCGGCAGCGGCGAGGAGGCGTCCTTCGCGGTGCGCTCCTCGGCGACGGCCGAGGACCTGCCGGACGCGTCCTTCGCCGGGCAGCAGGAGACCTTCCTGAACGTGCGCGGCATCGACGACGTGCTGCTCGCGATCCGGGAGGTGTTCGCCTCGCTCTACAACGACCGGGCGATCGCCTACCGCGTCCACCACGACTTTGAGCACGCCGCGGTCGCGCTCAGCGCCGGCGTGCAGAAGATGGTCCGCTCCGACATCGGCTCCTCCGGCGTCATGTTCACCGTCGACACCGAGTCCGGCTTCGACCAGGCCGTGTTCATCACCTCCGCCTTCGGGCTCGGCGAGGGCGTGGTCCAGGGCGCGGTGAACCCCGACGAGTTCTACGTCCACAAGCCCGGGCTGCGCGAGGGCCGGCCCGCGATCCTCAAGCGGCAGGTGGGCGAGAAGGCCACCAAGATGATCTACACGACCGACACGGCCGTCGGCCGCACCACCGCCTTCGTCGACGTCGACCCCGCCGAGCGGGTCCGGCTGTCGCTGACCGACGAGCAGGTCACCGAGCTCGCGACCCAGGCGCTGGTCATCGAGGAGCACTACGGGCGGCCGATGGACATCGAGTGGGGACTCGACGGGGCCGACGGGAGGCTCTACATCCTCCAGGCCCGCCCCGAGACCGTGCAGTCCCGCGCCGGGAACACCGTGGAGAAGTACCTGCTGGCCTCCCGAGGCCCCGTCCGGGTGGAGGGTCGTGCGATCGGCGCCCGGATCGGCGCCGGCCCCGTCCGGGTGCTCGACACGATCGACCGCATGCACGAGTTCCAGCCCGGCGAGGTGCTCGTCGCGGACATGACCGACCCCGACTGGGAGCCGATCATGAAGCGCGCCAGCGCCATCGTCACCGACCGCGGCGGGCGCACCTGCCACGCCGCGATCATCGCCCGCGAGCTGGGGATCCCGGCCGTGGTCGGCACCGGCACCGCCTCCCGCGACCTGGCCGACGGGGACGAGGTCACCGTCTCCGCAGCCGAGGGCGACACCGGCTACGTGTACGAGGGGATCCTCGACTACTCGGTCTCCTCCTCCGAGGTCGACTCGATGCCGGCGCTGCCCACGAAGATCATGATGAACGTCGGCAACCCCGAACAGGCGTTCTCCTTCTCCCGCCTGCCGAACGCGGGGGTGGGTCTGGCGCGGCTGGAGTTCATCGTGAACCGCCAGATCGGCATCCACCCCCGCGCCCTGCTCGAGCTGGACCGGCTGGAGAAGGACGAGCCGGAGATCGCCGCGCAGGTGACGGAGCGGATCAGCGCCTACGAGGGGCCGCGCGAGTTCTTCGTCCAGCGCGTCGCCGAGGGCGTGGCGACCATCGCCGCGGCCTTCCACCCCGAGCCCGTGATCGTGCGGATGAGCGACTTCAAGTCCAACGAGTACGCGAACCTCCTGGCCGGCACGCTGTTCGAGCCGGAGGAGGAGAACCCGATGATCGGCTATCGCGGCGCCTCGCGCTACCTCTCGGAGGACTTCGCCGACTGCTTCGCGATGGAGTGCGAGGCGCTGCGGTACGTGCGCGAGGACATGGGGCTGACCAACGTCAAGCTCATGATCCCCTTCGTGCGCACCCCCGCCGAAGGGAAGGGCGTGATCGACCTGCTCGCGAGCCACGGGCTGGTGCGCGGGGAGAACGGGCTCGAGGTGATCATGATGTGCGAGATCCCCTCGAACGCCGCGGTGCCGGAGCTGTTCCTCGAGCACTTCGACGGCTTCTCGATCGGCTCGAACGACATGACCCAGCTGACGCTGGGCCTGGACCGCGACTCGGCGCTGGTCGCGGACTCCTTCGACGAGCGGGACCCGGCGGTGAAGTTCATGCTGGGCCGCGCGATCGAGGCGTGCCGTGCGGCGGGGAAGTACGTCGGCATCTGCGGGCAGGGCCCGTCGGACCACCCGGATCTCGCCGAATGGCTGCTCGAGCAGGGCATCGCCTCGATGTCCCTGAACCCGGACACGGTGGTGGACACGTGGCTGCGGCTGGCGAAGATGAGCGGCGGGCAGGGCGGCGGCGAGGTGGGCTGACGCTCTGACGCGTCGCGAGCTCCCCGGCGATCCGTCGCGCGGGGAGCTCGCGGCATGGTGGGCTAGGAGCGTTGCCGGGCGCGGTCGGGCCCTGCTCCGTCAGGCCGCTCCGTCAGGCTCGGTCCTCGTCCTCCGTCACGGGCAGCTCCCCGGTGCGGGTGGCGTGGCTGCCGCCGCTGGGCTGCGAGGTGACGGTGGTGAGCAGGAAGGCGCAGTCCTCGAGCGCCTCGACGGCGTGGCGGAAGTGGGTGAGCGCGTCGAGGTCGCCGGCGCGCAGCTCCGCCTCCTCCTGACCCGTCACGCGCACGCTGCCGCGCACCACCTGGATCGACGCGGCGGGCGGGGAGTTGTGCTCGGGCAGGCGCACGCCGCGACGCAGCGCGATGACGCTCTGGCGCAGCGGGCCGTCGCTCACCAGGACCTCCGCGTGGCGTCCGTTCTCGGCAGTGCGGGCCATGGTCATGGCCTTGGTGATCGCGTCGGGCAGGGCAGGCATGGGTCCTCCTCCTCGGGAGCGTCGTCGGGTCCTTCCCAGTATCTCGCGGGGGTCGGGGTGCCGCTGTGGAACGGGGGAAGTCGAGCCGGGCGATCGGCCGGGCGCGGCCCGAGGGCCGCTGGTCGTGACCGTCGGCGGAACGGCGTGTCGGGAACGAGCAGCGGTGCCGTCGAAGAAATCGGCGTACGTGACGTACACGATGTACGTGCTTTTCTGCAGCAGCCCTGCTGGTCGCTGTGGTCGCTGCTGTCGTTGGTGCCGTTGTCGTCGCGTGGGCGCGGGAGAGCGTCGGCACGGGCCGTGTCAGCTGGTCGAGAGGCCGGAGGCGGCCTCCTTGGCGAGGTCGAGCATGGTGCGCTCGCTGATGCCGAGGACGCGGGCCGCGGCGGCGACGTCGCGGAACTCGGGCTCTCGGCGCACGACGGCGCCGTCCTGGTCGCGGGCGATCTTCACGGCGATGCGCTGGCCGCGCACCTCGACCTCGGTGAACTCGCGGGTGCGGATGATCCGCTCGACCCGGTGCATCCGCACGCCGAGGGTGCCGGTGCGGTCCATGAGCAGGGCCGCGGTCGTGCCCTGCGAGCCCTCGCGGACCAGCGCGTGGATGGTCACCGCAGGGCGGCCGTGCTTCATCGAGATCGGGACGAGCCAGGCGTCCAGAGCGCCCGCGTCCAGCAGCTCCTCGAGGACGCGAGGCCAGAGACGAGGGTCGAGGTCGTCGACGTTCGCCTCGAGCTGGAGGGCGGAGGCGGGGGTGGCGTGGGCGTCGGGCGGGAGATCGTCGGCAGGCAGCTCGTTCGCGGCGAGGGTGCTGGGGACGGGGGCGAGGTCTGATGCCGCGGGATCGGCCGAGGCGGGATCGATTGTCCGCGGCGCGGTCGACCGGGGTGCGGTCGTCGGGAGCGCTGCGGAGGGTTGCCCGGCGGCGTGCGGCTCGGCGGTGAACGGGCGGCCGACGAGGACGCGGACGACGTTCGGGCGGCCCGGGGTGTCCTTCGTGCCGGCGCCGACGCCGAGCGCCTCGGTGACCAGCATCGGCTGCGGCCCGGCGGAGGAGGCGAGGCCGCGCAGGAGGGCGACGCCGGTGGGGGTGGCGAGCTCGCCGATGCCGGGGGCGACACCGGAGGGGACGCGCCGGCCGCCGTGCTCGTGCGGACCGCCCTGGGCGTGGGCGGGCAGGGCTGCGTCGGAGTCGGGGACGGGGACCGGGTCGTCCGAGTGTGGGTGGGCATGGCCGTGGTCGTGCCCGCGGTCTGCGCCGTGATGCTCATCGTGGCTGTGCGTGCGCGCGTCGGCGTGCGAGTGGCTGAGATCGTGACCGTGTGAGAGCGCATGCCCGCGCGGGGGGAGGATCTCCCCGGCGACCGTCGGCCAGCCGAGCGCGAGGCGGGCGACCGCCGGGACCGGGACGGGGATGTCGCCGTGCGCGGCGCGGATCCGGCCCGAGCCGACGGCGAGGACGCTGCCGGTGGCCTCCTCGATGCCGAGCTGCCGCCACGCCTCGCAGGCCCCGATCACGTCGGCCAGGGAGTCCAGCGCCCCGACCTCGTGGAAGTGGACCTCGTCGGCCGGGACCCCGTGGGTCGCGCCCTCCGCGTCGGCGAGGCGGCCGAAGACCGCCAGCGCCAGGTCGATCGTGCGCCCGGGGACCTCCGCATGGCTGCGCGCGTTCTCGAGCATCGCCCGGATCGAGGCCCAGGTGCGGTGCGGCGGGTCGTCGACCAACACCTCCACGTCGACCTTCACCGCGCGCTGCCCGCCGCGGTCCACGTCGGTGCGGACGAAGCGCACCGAGTCCGGGACCAGCGCGTCGAGCACCCGCTGGACGCCCGCGAGGTCCGCGCCGGCGTCGACGAGCGCGGCCAGCAGCATGTCGCCGGCGATCCCGGCGGTCGCGTCGACATAGGCGTTGCGGGGCGTGGCGGGATCCATGACCGGATCGTATCGGCACCGCCTCCGAGGACGGCACCGACGACGGGTCGTGGATCGGGCAGAATGCGGGGATGACCTCCGCTTCCGCCCCTGCGCCGCGTGCCCGGCTCGACGACCTCGTCGCGGGCACGACGCTGCAGTTCGGCCGCTTCGCGCGGGAGATCCGGGCGGAGCGGCCCGAGGAGGTGCGGCCCGCGCTCGCCGAGATCGAGCAGGCCGTCGCCGACGGCGCCTGGGCGGTGGTGATGATCGCCTACGAGGCCGCCGCCGGGCTCGACCCCGACGCACAGGTCCACGCCGGGCAGGACGGTCTGCCGCTGGTGTGGGCGGGGATCGCGGAGGCCCCGGACCCCGCCCCCGCCCCGCTCACCCCCGCGGGCGGGTACGCGCTCGAGCCCTGGCAGCCCGACTGGACCCGGGCCGAGCACGCCGAGGCGATCGCGGCCGTGCGGGCGGCGATCGCCGAGGGCGACACCTACCAGACGAACCTCACCACCCGGCTCCGCTCGCGCCTCGTCGGGGACCCCTACGGCCTCTACGGCGATCTCGCCCACCGCCAGCGTGGCGCCCACCACGCCTATCTCGAGCTCGGCCGCCACACCGTCGTCTCGGCGAGTCCCGAGACCTTCCTGACCTGGGACGGGAACGAGATCACCACCGCGCCGATGAAGGGCACCGCCCCGCGCACCGGCGATCCCGCGACGGACGAGGCGGCGCGGGAGATGCTCGCGGCGGGGGAGAAGGACCGCGCCGAGAACGTCATGATCGTGGACCTGCTGCGCAACGACATGGCCCGGATCAGCGAGCCCGGCAGCGTCGAGGTCACCGAGCTGCTCGGCGTCGAGGAGTACCCGACCCTGTTCCAGCTCGTCTCCCGCCTGCGCTCCCGGCCCCTGCCCGGCACCGGCCTCGCGGGCGTGCTCGGCGCGATGTTCCCCTGCGGCTCGATCACCGGCGCCCCGAAGCTCTCCACGATGGAGCTGATCAGGCGCCTCGAGGACACCCCGCGCGGCGTGTACTGCGGCGCGATCGGCGTCATCGCCCCGGGCAGCGAGGGGGAGCCCCCGCGGGCGAGCCTCTCCGTCGCGATCCGCACCGTCGTCATCGACCACGAGGCCGGCGGCGCCGCCACCTACGGCGCAGGCGGCGGCGTGACCTGGGGATCCACGGCCGACGGGGAGTACGACGAGCTGCTGGTCAAGGCCGCCGTGCTGCCGACGGGACAGCGGGAGCCCTTCGCGCTGCTGGAGACCTTCGCCGTGAGGGACGGCCGTGCGCAGCACCTCGAGCCCCATCTCGAGCGACTGCGCGGCTCGGCCGCGCGCTTCGGGATCGGGATCGACGAGGAGGCGCTGCAGGCCGCGCTCGGGCAGGTCGCCGCGCTCGAGGGCGAGCAGCTGGTGCGGCTGCGGCTGCGGCGCGACGGGAGCCTCTCCGCCGAACCCCGCCCGCTCACCGCCGCGCCGGAGCCGGTGCGGCTCGTGCTGGACGCGCAGCCCACCGATTTCCCCGTCGGGCTCAGCGCCCATAAGACGTCCGTGCGCGATCACTTCGATGCCGCCCGGGCACGGCACCCGGAGGCCGATGCCGTCATCCTCCGCGGGGCTCACGGACGCCTCGTCGAGACCACCATCGCGAGCCTCGCCCTGCGCGTGGACGGCACCTGGTGCACCCCGCCGCTCGCCGACGGCTGCCTCGACGGGGTGGGGCGGCGCCTCGCGCTCGAGGCCGGGGAGCTCGTGGAGCGGGAGCTGACGGCCTCCGACCTGGAGAAGGCGGAGGAGATCGCGGTGATCAGCTCCGCGCGCGGGTGGCGTCGGGCGGTGCTGGCGGAGGGCTGAGACGGGCCGGGCCGGCGGCGACCGGTGCGCCGTCGGCCGGGCGGGGGTCGGACGGCTCGTCGGATGTCGACGCGTCGGACGCCTGCCCGCCGCCTGTCCATGGGGAGTCCTCCCCATTCCCACCCCCGTCGGCCGCACCTAGCGTGCCCGGAGGAGTGGTGTGACGACGGGCGAGGGGGACGGCCATGGGGAATCGGGACGAGGACGAGCAGTCGAGGACGCCAGGGGCGGGGCCGCGGGTGACCGCGCTGCCCGGACCCTCGCGCCTGGTGCGGATCAGCGAGGGAGCCTTCGACCGGGTGCGTGCGCTCGCGCTCGGGGAGGAGCCCGCCCCCGAGCTCACCGAGGAGCAGGTCGTCGAGCTCGAGCTCGCCGGGCTCCTCGTCGACTCCCCGGACGACGAGGACGCCCTCGTCCTCGACCAGCACTGGGAGCAGCTGCTGCGCAGCGGGCTGCGCTCGCCGGTCGGCGCCGAGCTCGTCTGCGTCGACGGGGACCGCGGCTGGACCACCACCCTGCGGATCGCCGGGCGGTTCGTGCTGGTCATCGACCAGGAGCGCGAGGTCAGCGCCGACGAGACGACGATGCGGCTCGGCCGCCGCTCGAACGGTGTGCTGCTGGGCCTCGCGACGATCGAGCATCTCGGTGCGCTCGTGCGGGCCCTGGTCCCGCAGCGCCCCGCCTTCACCGACGCGGAGCCCGCCCCCGCCCCCGAGCACCTCGCCGACGCCCCATCGATCGCGCAGGTGCAGATGGTCGTGGTCTCCTCCCCGACCCCGGAGGAGACCACCGTCAGCGGCGGCTCCTGGTACGCGCTCGGACAGCACGGCGAGCAGCTCGCCCTGCTGGTCCCCGGCGAGGACGGCGCCGAGGTGCGCGAAGCCGCACCGGGCTCCCTCGCCGATGCGCTGTGCGCGAAGGTCATCGGCGCGATCGACCACGTCACCGCCCACGCCGCGGGGAGGGCCGCCTGATGAGCTTCCAGGGGATGGACACCGAGCAGGTCACCGGACAGTCCGAGGCGCTCGCCCGGGCGGCGCAGCGCCTCGAGGGACTGCTCGGCGAGCTCGACGGCAGCGTCCGGTCGGTCGCCTGGGTCGGCCCCGACGCCGACGCCTTCCGCGAGCAGTGGGGGAGCACCCATCGCGAGGGCGAGTCGCTCGTGATGCCCGGGCTCGAGGACCGCTCCCGCGAGCTGCAGCAGCACGTCGAGGAGCAGGACCGCGCCTCCGAGGACGGCGACGGCGGCTGGTTCGGCGACATGATGGACTGGCTGGGGGACACCGCCGGCGACGTCGTCGACGCGATCGGCGACGGCATGGACTGGCTCGGGGACCGCATCTCCGACGGCGCGGACTGGGTCGGCGACCGGATCGGCGAGGGCCTGGACTGGTTGGGCGATCGCGTCCAGGACGGGAAGGACCTGGTCAGCACCGCGATCGACGCCGTGCGGGACTTCGAGTGGCCGCGCTTCACCGAGGTGCTGGTCGACGGGGCCACGGGGCTGGTCCGCGGCGCGAACGGACTGGTCGAACTCGTGACCGGGGTGGACCACCACTGGGGCGACGACGGCACCGGCTACGCGGACGCGCCCGTCCCGGTCACCGGCGAGGAGTCCGGCCTGGTGCCCCCGAGCGACCTCTCCCAGATCATCGCGAACACCCAGCAGACCTACGGCGACAAGGAGACCGGCGAGGTCTCGATGAGCGTGGTCGGCAACCCGCCCACCGGCGTGATCGTCAACATCCCCGGCACGGAGCAGTGGGGGCTGAGCGCCGGGGACAACCCGATGGACCTCACCGGCAATGCGCTGCAGGCGGGCTCCGGCGGCTGGTCCGCCGGCTCCCAGGCGACGGCCGACGCGATCGCGCAGCTCTATGCGGACAACGACATCCCGCCCGGCACCCCGCTGATGCTCAACGGCCATTCGCAGGGCGGCATGATCGCCTCGAGTCTCGCCGCGAACGAGGACTTCGCCTCGCAGTACAACGTCACCAACGTCATGACCTACGGTTCGCCGGTGGACAACTACTCGGTCCCCTCGTCCGTGAACCAGCTGAACATCCAGCACGGGTCGGACCTCGTGCCCCGCATCGACGCCGAGGGCTCGTACACGGGGCCGATCGTGCCGGGGCCCAAGGGCATCCCGATCCCGCTGCCGGTCCCGAACCCCTCCGAGCTGCTCGCGAACCAGAACATCGGCTCCGGCAGCACCACCACGGTGACGCTCGACAGCCCCGGCTCGAACATCTTCGACGTCGGCACCAACCACAGCGGCGCCGAGTACCAGAACTCCGTCCAGACCCAGCTGCAGGACCCGAACTCGGCGCTCTCCCAGTACAACCGGGACCCGAGCCTCGCACCCTTCCTCACCGGAGATCCCGGCAACGTCCAGCACTACAGCTCTGGCGTGCACCGTGAGAACTGAGGCGGCGCGCGGTGACGGTGGGGGATGATGGGCCGATGAGAGGCGTCGGCCGCAGAGGAGTGCTCGTGGGGATCGTGGGAAGCCTGCTCGCCGCCTGCGGACTCGGCGGGCGCAGCGACGTCGGCGCCGTGCAGGACGCGCTGCGCACCGCCGTCGAGGCGCTGCCCGAGCACCGGGGCGGGCTCGTGCAGTTCCAGGACTCCACCAGCGCCGGCACCACCATCGGCGGGGTGCTCGTGCTGGAGGGGGAGGACCGGGCCGGCGTCGAGAAGTCCCTGCTCACGGTGCTGGAGACCGTCTCCCGGACCTACCGCGAGCAGCCCGGGGTGCGACGGGCCTTCGTGCGGATCGAGGCGCATCCCGAGGGCGATGCCGCCCTGCGGGTGCTCGCCGCGGATGTGGTCGAGCCCTCCTCCGGCGCGAACGTCACCACCGACGACCTCGAGGCGCAGCTCGGCGGCTGAACGCCCTGCTCAGCGGGCGGTGCCGCTCAGAGACGGTGCCGATCAGCGGGCGACGTCGAGCCGGCCCACCCAGGAGATCGGGGAGACCCGGCCCTCCTCGAGCTGGTACTGGCAGCCGACGATCCCGAGCCGCCCCTCGGCGACCGCGTCGGAGATGACGGTGGACTGGCGCATGAGGGCGTTGACCGTCTCGTCGAGGTGGCGACGGCCCACGGCGTCCACGTCGATGAGCGAGGGGTCGACGTAGGGGCTGACCTGCTGGGTCGCGAACCACTCCTGCTGCACGGCCGGGCGGATCTCCTCGAGCTCCTTGCGGATCGCGGGGGTGACCTCGCTGGGGTTCGCGGTGGTCTGGTCGATCGCGGCCTTCACCGCGCCGCAGGAGCCGTGGGCGAGCACCACGATGACGGCGACGCCGAGCTCCGCGACCGCGAACTCCATGGTCGCGACCGTGTTCTCGTTCGCGATCTGGCCGATGTTGCGCACCACGAAGAGGTCGCCCAGGCCGCAGTCGAAGAGGATCTCCGCTGCGACGCGCGAGTCGGAGCAGCCCAGGAACGCCGCGTTCGGCGCCTGCGCCCCGGTCAGCTCGGAGCGACGGGCCGCGTTCTGCTGCGGGTGACGCAGCTCCCCGGCCATGAACCTCTCGTTCCCCTCGGCGAGGGCATCCCAGGCCTGCTGGACGGTGACGCGGGGAGTAGTCATGGGGGCGATCCTTCGTGGTGGGGTCCGCCGGGCGGGTCCGCTCGGCGCAGGGGCGCGACCTCGCGGGCTCACGCCCCGCCGCAGGATACTCCCGCGTCCGCTCCGGCTCCGTGGCGTCCGCCGTGAGGGCGTCGCCTCAGGCCTCTTGCAGCGGCGGGAGCGCGTCGGCCGCGGTGGGATAGCTGGGCTGGGCGCCCTCGCCGGTCGCGGCGAAGGCGCCGACGCGGGAGGCGAGGCGGGCGGCGGTGGCGAGATCGTCGCCGCGGGCGAGCCCGAGCGCGAGCGCGCCGATGAAGGCGTCGCCGGAGCCGGTGGTGTCCACGGCCTCGACCGGGGCGGGCGGGATGCGGCGCACGCCGGCCTGGTCGGCGACCAGCGAGCCGTCCGCGCCGAGGGTGAGGACGGCCGACGGGATCCCCGCCGCGCGCAGGGCGGCGACGACGGCCTCCGGGTCCTCGGGCGCCTCCTGGTCCGGGGCGAGCTGGGCGAGGACGAGCCCGGCCTCGTGCTGGTTCACGACCAGTGGGTCCGAGGCGCGCAGCACTGCCGGATCCAGCTCCATCACCGGTGCGGGGTTGTGGAGGAACCGGCCCCTGACCAGGGCGGGCAGCGCCTCGATGCCGTCCCGCGGGATCTCCCCCTGGCACACGACGATGCGCGCTGCGGAGATGACCTCGGCCGCGGCCCGCACTCGGCCGGCGCCCATGGCATCGTTCGCGCCCGCGATGACGACGATCGAGTTCTCGCCGTCCTCCGCGACCGTCACGATCGCCAGTCCCGTCGGCCCCTCGATCTCCGCGACATGGCCGAGGTCGACGCCGGCCTCGCGCATCGCGGACAGCGCCGCCTCCGCCTGGACGTCGGAGCCGACGGCACCCACCATCGCGACCCGTGCGCCGAGGCGCGCGGCGGCGACGGCCTGGTTCGCGCCCTTGCCGCCGGGGAGCATCTGCCCGCCCGTGCCATGCAGCGTCTCCCCGGGCCGGGGATGGCGCTGCACCTGCGCAAGGAGGTCGACGTTCACGGAGCCGACGACGACGATCGTGCCGTCGGGCGAGGAGGCGGTCGCAGCGGTCATGACGGGAAGCCTACGGTCAGGCGGCGTGGTCCACGCAGGTCCTCGCCGTCGGCCGGACCTCGAGGCGGGCGCGCGGGATCGGCCGGGCGCACACCTCGCAGATGCCGTAGCTGCCGTCCTCGAGCCGCTGCTCGGCGGCGTCGAGATCGACGAGGTGCTGCTCGGCACCGGCCAGCAGAGCCTCGGTGCGGGAGCGGTCCACGGCGGTGGTCTGCCCCTCGGGGTCGTGCTCGTCGTCGGTCGAGGTCAGCGCCATCCCGTCGAGGATCGCGGCGTGGTCGCGCCGCAGCGCCCCGATCCGCTCGTGGGTGCGGGTGCGTTCGGCCTCGAGCAGGGCGCGGAGGTCGTCGGAGACCGCTCAGCCCTCGCTGCCGGAGATGTTGACCTGCCACACGATGCCGAAGCGGTCGGTGAAGGCGCCGTAGACATCGCCCCACATCTGCTTCTCGAGCGGCATCGTGATCTCGCCGCCCACGGACAGCTTCTCGTATGCGCCGCGCAGCACCGCCTCGTCATCGCCCATCAGGGAGAGGGTGACGTTGGTGCCGCGGGTGTACTCGCCCATCCCCTCGATCACGTCGGAGGCGTACAGGCGGATCAGGTCGGTGACCTCGAGCGAGCCGTGCATGATCTTGTCGGCGGAGGGGTCGCCCTCGGGAACGGCCTGGAACTCCCCGAAGGTGGCGAACTGGGGCGTGGCCCCGAGGGCCTCGCCGTAGAACTCGAACGCCTCGCGGGCGTTGCCGTCGAAGTTGAGGTAGGGATGCAGTGCAGCGGGCATGGCGGACGTCCTCCTCGGCGTCGGCGCCGGATCGTTGCCGGGCGCTCGGGGAGAGCGTAGGCCTGCGGGCCGACAGTCCACCAGGGGCGATGCGACGGACGGCCCGTGACCTGCGGTCGCCCCCTGCGTACGCTCGTCCGCGTGCCCTCCTCGCCCACGCTCTCCCTGCGCCGACGCCGCTTCGCGCTCTACGCCCTGTTCCTGCTGCCGGGCCTGAGCATGTCCGGCTGGGTCACCCGCACCCCCGCGGTGCGTGACCTGCTGGACGCCTCGACCGCGCAGATGGGGCTGGTGCTCTTCGGACTCTCGATCGGGTCGATGCTCGGGATCCTCTCCTCCGGACCGCTCGTGATGCGGCTCGGCACCCGGCCCGTGGTGCTCGCGGGCTCGACGCTGGTGGTCGTCGCGCTGCCGACCATCGCGCTCGGCGCCTCGATAGGACAGCCGCTCCTCACCGCCTTCGGCCTCGCGCTGTTCGGCGGCGGGATGGGCGGGGGAGAGGTCGCGATGAACGTCGAGGGTGCGGACGTCGAGAGGCTCGGCGGGCGCTCCTTCCTCCCGTCCCTGCACGGCTGCTTCAGCCTCGGCACCGTGATCGGCGCGGTGCTCGGCATCCTCGCCAACGGCACGGGCTTCCCGGTGGTGCCGCATCTCGTCGCCACCGCCGCGGTCGGCGCGGGGCTGCTGCTGTGGGCGATGCGCGCGATCCCCGTCGGGACGGGGAGGGTCACCGCCGCCGAGCGCGCCGCGCAGGCCGCGACACCGCGGCCCGCGATCTGGAAGGACCTGCGGCTGGTGTGCATCGGCGGGGTCGTGCTCGCGATGGCGCTCGCCGAGGGCACCGCCAACGACTGGCTGCCGCTGATCATGGTCGACGGGCACGGCTTCGGCGCGACCATGGGCTCGCTCGTGTTCGCCCTGTTCGCGGCCTCGATGACGATCGGCCGCTTCTCCGGCGGGCCGATCGTGGAGCGCGTCGGCCGCTCCCGCGTGCTCCTGGTCAGTGCCCTGTTCGCCGCGACCGGCCTCGCGCTCATCGCCTATGTGGACAGCCAGGTCGTGGCCGTCGTCGCCGTCGTGCTGTGGGGGCTCGGCGCCTCCCTCGGCTTCCCGCTCGCGCTCTCCGCCGCCGGGGACTCCGGCCCGGACTCCGCCGCGCGCGTCGCCCTCGCCTCGGTGATCGGCTATCTCGCCTTCCTCGTCGGCCCGCCGACGCTCGGGTTCCTCGGCGAGGAGATCGGGCTGCGCGGCGCGCTCGTCGTCCCCCTCGCGGTCGCGCTCCTCGCGGCGGTGCTCAGCCCCGCCACCGCGTCCCGTCGGCCGACGGCGGAGGAGCAGCTGGGGAGCGTCGCGGACGTGCGCTGAGGGGCAGCGGTGTCGCCGGCGCTCTCACCGCTGCCGACGCACGCCCCTCCTCGCCTCAGCCCGCGAACAGCCCGCTGAGGTCGACCTCCGAGCCGATCCATCCGGCGCTGGCGGCCAGGAGGAGCCCACCGGCGAGGATCCAGCCCAGCATGGCCAGCAGGTTCAGGAGGATCCCCCAGCCGGCGCGGCCGCGGGCGAAGGGCTCGTCCCCGCGGGACATGAACCCGAGGACCAGCCCGAGGACCGGAGCGATCAGCGTCCATCCCGCCAGCAGCGAGCAGATCCCGAGCAGCAGGCTCGCGGTGCCCTTGCCGGTGCCGTGGTGGACGGCGGGTGCGTAGGTGGCGGTCATGGGATGCCCTCCTGGTGATCGATGCGCGCCCAGATCCCTGAGCGTGGTTGCCAGCGTAGGAACGGGGCGGGGGCCGACGGATCGGACCGCGGGATGGCGGAGGGTCCCCCTGCGGTCTGATCTGCGCGAGGGCCCTGGTCGCCGCAGGGTCGTCGGGCTACCGTGACGGGACCGACCAGTAGGCCGCTGCTCATGGATCGCACCCAGGTGCCGGACGAGCCGCTCTACGTCCTCGCCGACCCGGAGGGCCACCCGTTCTGCCTGCTGGTGGGGTGAGCCGTCGTCACCAGGCGTAGGCCTCCGGGGCCGGACCACCCGGGCCGGGGAGGATCTCGTCGAGAGCCGCGAGGTCGTCCTCGGACAGCGCGATGTCGACCGCCTCGATCGCGGAGTCCAGCTGCTCGATGGTGCGCGGGCCGATGATCGGACCGAGCACGCCCGGGCGGTGCAGCAGCCAGGCGAGCGCGACCTGGCCGGGGGCGAGATCCCGGTCCTCGCAGAAGGCCTCCCAGCGGTCCCGCTGCGCGGTGAGCGCCCCTTGTGGTCCTTCCCGCCGTACACGTCGGCGGTGTCGATGAAGGTCACGCCCTGCTCGAGGGCGCGGTCCAGGATCGCGAGCAGGATCCGCTGCGGGAGACCCTATTCCCGGCGGGTGGTGGAGGACCAGGGCCGCCCGGTCCGTGGAGTGCCGCTCAGCGCCAGGCCGCGGTGACCTCGTCGAGGTGGGCGCCCAGGGCCGCCTGCAGCAGCGGGCCGAAGCTGACGCGGCGCACGCCGAGCTCCGATAGTCGGGCGAGGGTCAGGCCGTCCGGGATCGCACCCTTCACCGGGTGCGCGGTGACGTTCAGCGGAGTGCTCACCGCCGCGAGCAGCGCCTCGAGCGTCGCGGTGTCCGGCACGCCCACCGGGTAGAGCGAGTCCGCCCCCGCCTTCTCGAGCAGGTTCAGCCGCGTGATCGCCTCGGCGAGCCGGTCCGGGATCTGCTCGTCGGTCGTGAACACGTCGGTGCGGGCGTTGATCACCAGGTGCACCCCGGCCTCGTCGGCCGCCCGGCGGATCCCCGCGATGTAGTCGGCGTGCTCCTGCGCTCCGCGCAGCCGACCCTCGGAGTGGACGGTGTCCTCGATGTTGACGCCGACGGCCCCCGCCTCCAGCACTCGCTCGACGAGCTCGGCGGGGGCGGTGTCGTAGCCGGACTCCATGTCCGCCGAGACGGGTGCGTCCACGGCCCGGGTGATGCGGGCGATGCCGGCGAGGGCCTCGTCGAGGCTCATCTGCTCGCCGTCGCCGGAGCCCAGCGAGTCGGCGAGGGGGTGGCTGCCGATGGTCAGCGCCTCGAAGCCGGCCTCGACGGCGGCACGGGCCGACCAGGCGTCCCACACGGTGGGGAGCACGACGGGGGCAGGCTGGTGATGGAGGGCGAGCAGGGTCTCGGCGCGTGCGCTCAGCTTTGTCATGCGGCCAGGACACTCCACCCGGGACGAGCGGTCAAGGGCCGTCGGCGCGTCGCGCTCGGGCGGTGCACGCCCGTCGGCCGCAGCATCGGCACCCGCCCTGCGCGGCGTCGCTCCGTGCGCCATGATGGGCGGATCCGCCCGACGCCGATCGCTGGAGATCCCATGGCCCTCGCCCTCGACCCCACGCCTGCTCTGCACACCTGGTCGCTGTTCCGCACGATGGGCCGCTACGTCGCCCCCGGATCGGCGCCCTCCGGAGCGCTCGCGGAGAACACCGACGGCGGGGGCCTGCCGCTGCTCGAACTGCCGGCGCAGCTCGCGGCGCACGGGTTCGCGAGCGCCCAGCTGTGCCACTTCTACCTCCCCACCACAGAGGCGTCCTATCTCGCGGAGCTGCGCGCCGCCTTCGACGCGGCGGGCGTCGACCTCGAGGTGCTGCTGGTGGACGACGGGGACGTGGTCCATCCCGAGCACGGTCGTGAGCAGCAGCGCTGGCTGGGCAGCTGGCTCGACGTCGCCGAGCAGCTCGGGACGCCGCGGGTGCGGGTGCCCGCCGGTGACCAGCTCCCGAGCGAGGAGACCCTCGCCCTCAGCGCCGCGCGGCTGCGGGAGCTCGCCGCCGAGCACCCGGACCTGCGCGTGCTCACCGAGAACTGGCGCGGCCTGCTCGTGGACGCGGCCGCGACACGGCGTCTGCTGGAGCTGCTCGAGGGCGAGGTGGGGCTGCTCGTCGACACCGGCAACTGGGACGGCGAGGACAAGTACCGCCAGATCGCGGCGGTCGCCGGCCAGGCGGAGTGCTCCCAGGTCAAGGCACGGGAATTCGCCCCCGGAGTGCTCGACGAGGCCGACCTCGAGCAGTCCTTGGAGGTGCTCGCCGAGGCCGGGTACGCCGGTCGGCTCTCCCTCGTCTACGCGGGCAGCGACGACGACGAGTGGGGTCGACTCGCGCAGATGCAGGAGATCGTCCGGCGCGCGCTCGACTGAGGGCTCGGGGCCTCGTCGGCCTCAGGCGTGCAGGGTGCGGGCCGCCTCGCGGGCGTGCACGTCGGGGCTCTCCATCTGGATGGTCGCGTGCTCGAAGGCGACGGGGAAGTGGGTGCGCACGCACTCGTGGACCTCCTCGAGGATCTCCATCGCATGCGAGGAGCCGAAGCACTCCTCGGCCACCACCACGTGCGCGGAGAGGATCGGCAGGCTGCTGCCGACGTTGGAGGCGTGCAGGTCGTGGACGTCCTGGACGTGCTCGAGGGCCAGCAGGTGCTCGCGCACCTCGTCGAGGTCCACGCCCTCGGGGGTGTACTCCATGAGGATCCGCAGGGTGTCGCGCAGGATCCGCACCGCGCGCGGCACGATCAGCGCCGCGATGAACAGGCCCGCGAGCGCGTCGGCCTGCTGGAAGCCGGTGCAGCGGATGACCAGCGCCGCGACGATCACGCCGAGGGAGCCGAGCGCATCGTTGGCGACCTCGAGGAAGGCGGCCTTCATGTTCAGGCTGGTGTCCTTGCCGCCGGCGAGCACGAGGATCGCCACCAGGTTCACCGCGAGCCCGACCGCGCCGAAGACGAGCAGCTCCGTCGAGGCGATCTCGGGCGGGGAGGCGAGGCGGCGCAGCCCCTCGATCGCGGTGTAGGTGCCGACGACGATCAGCAGCGTCGCCTGGGCGAGCGCGGCGAGCACCTCGATCCGGGCGAAGCCCCAGGTGCGGGCGGGGCTCGCGGGACGCAGCAGCATCGTCGCGGCGATCAGCGCGACCAGCAGCCCGGAGGCGTCCACGAGCGCGTGCGCCGTATCGGTCAGCAGGGCGAGGGAGCCCGTGACCACGCTGCCGACCGCCTGGGCGAGGACGATCAGGGCCGTCAGCCCGAAGGCGATCGCGAGGCGGATACGGCCGGTGGTCGGGGAGGCGTGGCTGTGACCATGGCCGTGAGTGTGCGAGGCGGTCATCGGGGGCCGGCCTCGCCGAGCGGGATGCCGTCGTCGGGCGGGCCGCTCGCGTCGAGCGGGTCGCCTTCGTCGGCCGGGCCGCCGCCGACGCGCGGGTCGTGCAGGTGCTCGTGGACCGTCGGTGCCGCGCCTGCGCCGGACAGCATCGTGGCGGCGAGGGCGAGCAGGGAGCGCAGCCGCTCCGGATCGGTGAGCGAGAACCAGGAGGCACGGCCCTCGCTGCGGCTGCTGATCAGCCCGCAGTCCCGCAGGCAGGCCAGGTGCTTGCTGACCGTCGACTGGGCCAGGTGCAGGTGGTCGACCAGGTCCCGCACCCGGTGCTCCCCGGTGGAGAGGTGCTGGAGCAGCGCGAGTCGGGTCGGCTCGGCCAGGGCGTGGAAGAGCGCGGCCTGGGACTCGTCCACGTCGAAGAGCGGGGGAGAGGATTCCATCGGCATCGCCATGCGGCGATCATATCGATGATTGACGATGAATGGGAGGGGTGCGGCACGGGGGGGGGGCTCGCGGCGACTTCCGTGTACGTCATGTGCTTCATGTACGTGATGTACGTGGATTTCTTCGACGACTCCCCGACTCGGGGACGGACGGTCGGCGTTCGGTGGAGAGTGGTGGGTGACGTCGGGCCCCCACACTTGGCCAATACCCCCTAGGGGTATAGGGTCGCGGTATGAGCACACAGCACGAGGGGCACGGACGGCAGGACTCCCACGTCGCTCTCGGCGTCGGAGGCGGCGATCGGGGCACGCACCAGCACGAGGGCCGCGGGAGCCACGATGGACATGACGCGCACGTCGGGCGCGACATGGATGCCGGGCATCACGGGAGCGGGGCTCACCGCGATCACGGCGGCCACGACATGCACGCCGGGCACCACGGGCACGGGGGTCACGGCGATCACGTCGCGCAGTTCCGTCGGCTGTTCTGGATCATGCTGGTGGTCGCGGTGCCTGTCGTCGGCCTCTCGCCGATGTTCGCGGACCTGATCGGCTACACGATCCCGGACGTGCCGGGCCTTCGCTGGGTCGCGCCGCTGCTCGGCACCGTCATGTACGTGTGGGGCGGAAAGCCGTTCCTCAGCGGCGGACTCTCCGAGCTCCGCTCCCGCGCCCCGGGGATGATGCTGCTGATCAGCCTCGGTATCACCGTCGCCTTCCTCGCCTCCTGGGGTGCGACCCTCGGCCTGCTCCACCACTCGCTCGAGTTCTGGTGGGAGCTCGCGCTGCTGATCGTGATCATGCTGCTCGGGCACTGGATCGAGATGCGCTCCCTCGCGCAGACCTCCTCCGCGCTCGACTCCCTCGCGGCGCTGCTGCCCGATGAGGCCGAGCGGATCGAGGGTGAGGATATCGTCCCCGTCGCCCCTGCCGACCTGCGCACCGGCGACCTCGTGCTGGTCCGCCCCGGCGCCTCCATCCCGGCCGACGGCACCGTCGTCGAGGGCCGCGCCGACGTCGACGAGTCGATGATCACCGGCGAGTCCCGGACCGTGGAGCGCACGACGGGGGACCGCGTGGTCGCCGGCACCGTCGCGACCGACTCGAACCTGCGCATCGAGGTCACCGAGACCGGCGAGGGCACCGCGCTCGCCGGCATCCAGCGCCTTGTCTCCGAGGCCCAGAGCTCCTCCTCCCGCGCCCAGCGCATCGCCGACCGGGCCGCCGCCTGGCTGTTCTGGTTCGCGCTCGGCGCCGCGGTCATCACCGCGCTCGTCTGGGCGCTGCTGGGCATGCCCGACGACGCGGTCATCCGCACCGTCACCGTGCTGGTCATCGCCTGCCCGCACGCCCTGGGCCTGGCGATCCCACTGGTGGTCTCGCTCGCGACCGAGCGCGCCGCCCGCGCCGGCGTGCTCGTCACCGACCGGCTCGCCCTCGAGGGCATGCGCACCGTCGACACCGTCCTGTTCGACAAGACCGGCACCCTCACCCGCGGTGAGCCCGAGCTCTCCGAGATCGCCGTCGCCCCCGGCAGCGGGCTCGACGCGCCGACGCTCCTGGGGCTGGCCGCCGCGGCCGAGTCCGAGAGCGAGCACCCGCTCGCCGGCGCGATCCGCGAGCGCGCCGAGGCCGACGGGGTGAGCGTCCCCGCCGCCTCGGACGTCACCTCCGCCCCGGCGCTCGGCGTGAGCGCGCAGGTCGACGGGCACGAGATCCGCGTCGGCGGGCCGCGCCTGCTCGAGGAGACCGGCGCCGCGGAGCTCGAGGAGGCCCCGGCCTGGCGCGAGGAGGGCGCGATCGTGCTGCACGTGCTGCGCGACGGCGAGGCCGTCGGCGCCCTGAAGCTCGCCGACGCGGTGCGGGAGGAGTCCCGCGAGGCGATCGACGCCCTCCACGCCCGCGACATCCAGGTCGTCATGATCACCGGCGATGCGCGGGACGTCGCCGAGCACGTCGGCGCTGAGCTCGGCATCGACCGGATCTTCGCCGGGGTGCGCCCCGAGGACAAGGCGAGCCGCGTCGCCGCGCTGCAGGACGAGGGCCGCAAGGTCGCGATGGTCGGCGACGGCGTCAACGACGCCCCCGCCCTCGCCCGGGCCGACGTCGGCCTCGCGATCGGCGCCGGCACCGACGTCGCGATCGGCTCCGCCGGGGTGGTGCTCGCCTCCTCCGACCCGCGCTCGGTGCTCTCGGTGATCGAGCTGTCGACCGCCGCCTATCGCAAGATGCGGCAGAACCTCTGGTGGGCGGCCGGGTACAACCTGCTGTCCGTCCCGCTCGCCGCCGGGGTGCTCGCCCCGATCGGGTTCGTCATGCCGATGAGCGTCGGCGCGCTGCTGATGAGCGCCTCGACCGTCGTGGTCGCACTGAACGCACAGCTGCTGCGCCGCCTGGACCTGCGGCCCGAGGCGGTCGCCGTCCGGCGCTGAGGCGCTGCCTTGCTCAGGCCCCCAGCTGCATCGTGGTGATGCAGGTGGGGGCCTCGGCGTCGGTGCGCAGCGTCGTCGTGGCCTCACCGGCCTCTCCGGCGAGGGTGAGCGTGAGCTCCGCGTCCCGGGGCAGCCACAGGCCCAGGAAGCCGTTCGGCGCGGTGGTGCGTTCCTCGTCGATCAGCACCGCCCCGGAGGCGTCCTGGCCCCGCACCGCGAGCTCCTCCTCCGCCAGCTCGCCGAGGCACGTGGTGAGGCTGTGGAGGAAGCACTCATGGGTGCCGGACACGAACGGCGCGACCGAGACGTACAGCTCCTCCGCGGGCAGCTCGAGGGTCGCCTCCCGCCCGGCGGCGTCGGAGAGGGTGAGCACGTCGGTGCCGACGGAGGCGAGCAGCTCCGAGGGCCGCTCGTCGAGCGGCAGCGCTTCGAGCGCGTCGATCACCTCGCGGGCCGTGCCGGCGGGCAGGTCGTGGGCGGAGAGCAGATCCTCCGCGGCCGAAGGGCCGGCGGAGCAACCGGCGAGCACCAGCGGGGTCGTGGCGAGGGCGGCGAGCAGGGTGCGACGCGGCAGGTCGACAGTCATCGGAGGATCCTTCGGGACGACGGCGAGGACGCCCCGACCATACCCGGGCAGGGTATGCGCGAGCTGGGACCGCGGTCCCGCGGCCTCACCCCTCGACGCGCGCCCGCATCTCGGCCAGCCACGCCACGCCGATCGCTCGGCCGTCCGGGAAGGTGTCCTCCCGATCCCAGCGCCAGGTCGTCGCGAGCGCGAGCGAGAGGGTGCGGCACTCCTCGAGCAGCGCCGGTTCGTGGCCCGGATAGTGTGCGGCAACCTCGGCGGGAGCGTGGGCGAGGTCGAATTCGACCGGCCCGCGGCAGAAGGTCTCCAGGTCGATGAACCGCGGCCCGGCGGGGGTGTCCAGCAGGTTCCCGGGGTGCGGCTCGCCGTGCAGGATCTGCTGCGGGCCGCCGGTCGCGGCGCGGCCTGCGAGGCGGGTGAGGGTCTCCTGCAGCAGCGTCCGGTCCGCGGGCGCGAGCGACGGGGTGCGCGCAGGGTCCCGCAGCAGGTCCAGGGCGTGCCCCACCCGGTCCGCGAGGGGTGCGACGGGCAGGTCGAGCGCCCGCATGCCGGCGTGCAGCGCCGCGAGTGCGGCCGCGTACTCCGCCGGCGGCAGCTCCGCTCGGTCGCGCGAGGGGTGGTGCTCCCACAGCGTGATCGCGTGCTCCCCGCGCACATGCACAGATGGCGCGAGGCGCGGGTCGGGAGGGCCGACGGGCGCGCCGACGGCCTGCAGCGCCTCGGCCCGCTCGAGCTCGACCGCGAGATCTCCGGCGCGGTCGCGCGGGGCGATGCGGGCCACCACGTCGGCCGGCCGGAGGCGCAGCGTGAGCGTGTTCGAGGCATGCAGCACCACCGCCTCCTCGGCGGGCAGGCCGAGGTCCGTGAGCAGCGCAAGGGCGGTCGGCACGCGGGGGTCGTCCAAGGGGGTGATGTCCATGGAGGCACGGTACGGCCAGGGAGTCGGCGTGCAGAGGACTATGCTCTGCGGGTCCACAGCGCCCTGGGAGGCCCCGATGCAGATCCTCGACGCGACCGCGCAGCATGCCGGCGGCATCGCCGAGATCTACAACCATGCCGTCGAGCACACCACCGCGATCTGGAACGAGCGCCTCGTCGACGCGGCCGACCGCGCCGAGTGGATCGCCGAGCGGCAGGCGGGCGGCTTCCCGGTGCTCGTCGCGCTCGAGGACGACGGGACCGTGCTCGGCTACGCGACCTACGGGCCGTGGCGGCCGCACGACGGCTACCGCCACACCGTCGAGCACTCGCTCTACGTGCGCGAGGGACTGCGCGGCCGGGGCATCGGTTCGGCGCTGCTGGAGGGGCTGATCGGGCGCGCGCGGGCACAGGGCCTGCACGTCATGGTCGCCGGCATCGATGCGGAGAACCAGGGCTCCGTGCGCCTGCACGAGCGCTTCGGCTTCGACCGCGTGGGCGTGCTGCCGCAGGTGGGGACCAAGTTCGGGCGCTGGCTCGACCTGGCCTTCCTCCAGCTCGTGCTCGATCAGGCTCCGGCCGCGGCCGACGGGTCCTCCAGCAGCCGCTGACAGGTCGAGCGGCCCAGCTCGGCCATCGTCGGGTTCGAGTCCGGGCAGCAGGTCCGTGATCTGCCGGGTCGCGTCCTGCGCGGTGAGCACGAGCTGGCCCGGGTGCATCGGCCCTCGTCCCCGCGGCCCGGTTCCCCTCGGCCCGGTCACCGCAGCAGCACGAGCGCCTCGCCCTGCCCGCCTCCGCCGCAGAGGCCCACGGCGGCCGTGCCGGTGCCGCGTCGGGCCAGCTCATGTGCCATGTGCACCACGAGCCGGGCCCCGGAGGCGCCGATCGGGTGGCCGAGCGCGATCCCGCCGCCGTGCACGTTGACGATCTCCTCGGAGACGCCGAGCGCGCGCTGCGAATGGGCGACGACGGCGCCGAAGGCCTCGTTGATCTCGACCAGGTCGAGGTCCGCGGCGGTGATCCCCTGCTTCGTCAGCGCCCGGGCGATCGCGTCGGCCGGCTGGGCCTGCAGGGAGCTGTCCGGCCCCGCGGTCTGCCCGTTCGCGCCGATCCGGGCCATGACCTGCCAGCCCTCCGCGTCGGCGCGGGCGGAGGTGGTGAGCACGAGCGCGGCGGCGCCGTCGGAGATCTGGGAGGAGCTCCCGGCCGTGATCGTGCCGTCCTTCGCGAAGGCGGGGCGCAGACGGGCGAGGGACTCGGCGGTGGTGTCGGGGCGGATGCCCTCGTCGGCCGTGACCTCGACCGGCTCCCCGCGGCGCTGCGGCACCGAGGCCGGCACGATCTCCTCGGCGAGGACGTCGGCCGCGGCCGCGGCGCGCTGATGGGACAGCGCCGCGACCCGGTCCTGGTCCTCGCGCGTGACCTCGAAGCGGGGATTGTGCCGCTCGGTGGACTCGCCCATGCTCACCCGGTCGTGGGCGTCGGTGAGGCCGTCGTGCGCCATATGGTCCAGCGCCTCGACCGCCCCGTACTTCCAGCCGGCGCGGGAGCCCATCAGCAGGTGCGGCGCCTGGGACATCGACTCCATGCCGCCGGCCACCACGACCTCCGCGTCCCCGGACGCGATCATCCGCGCCGCGTCGATCACGGCGGTCAGGCCCGAGAGGCACACCTTGTTCACGCTGCTGGCGGGGGTGGACCACGGGATGCCCGCGCCGAGCGCGGCCTGTCGGGCGGGGTTCTGGCCGGAGCCGGCCGGCAGCACCTGCCCCATGACCACGGCGTCGACCGCGGCGGGTTCCACGCCTCCGCGCTCGAGCGACCCGGCGATCGCGGCGGAGCCGAGCTGCGGGGCGGAGAAGCAGGACAGCGCCCCCTGGAGCCGGCCCTGCGCGGTGCGGGCGGCGGCGACGATGACGATCTCGGACATGGGGTGCCTCCCGGCGGCGACGACGGTGTCTGCCGTCATTGTGCCGCACCTGCCCGCGGCGTCGCGGGTCAGGAGGCCGAGCGCGACCGCCTCGGCAGAGCACGCGCGGCGGGGACCGCGGCGACCGCGCCGCTCAGCGGTCGTCGAGCCGGTCGGCGACCCGTTCGAGCAGGCCGGCCAGGGTGGTCAGCTCCTCGTCGGAGAGGTCCCCGAGGATCGTGTCGCGGGCGAGCGCGATGTGCGGAGGGGTGGCGCGGAGATAGGTGCGCAGTCCCTCGCGCGTGAGGCGGACGTTGATGGCGCGACCGTCGCCCGCGCAGGAGGTCCGTTCGACGAGTCCGCGCTTCTGCAGCCGCGTGACCCGCCGTCGTGCTGGTCGCCGGCGACGACGAGTCCGCGAAGTCCGCGCTGATCGAGCTGGTCACTGCTGGCGGCGTGAAGGGCGTCGACGCGGGCTCCCTCAAGCGCGCCCGCGAGATGGAGGCCGTCGGCTTCCTGCAGATGACCCTTGCCGCCCGCGAGATCATCGACTGGACCGGCGGGTTCGCGCTGCGCGGGTGACGCAGGCCTGAGCAGCCGGCCGCCTCGGCCGTGCCGAGATCTCGACGCTGCCCGGGTCCCCGTGTGGGGAGCCGGGCAGTGCCGCGTCAGGACCGGACCGGGCGCCGCTGCCGTCCTGTCGCCGCGTAGAGCAGCGACATCACCGCGAGGAACCCGACGCCCACCAGCAGGGCCGTGTGGTACTCGGACTGCCACACCATGATCCCGAAGGTGAACAGGATGAACGCGATCGCGAACGCCTGCCCGTAGGGCCACAGCGGCACGGGGAACGCGAGCGCCGCGCGCTCCTCGCGGCTCATGCCGCGGCGGGAGGCGACCTGCGCGAGCAGGATCATCAGCCACACGAACACGGTCGCGAAGGTCGCCAGCGACGCGACGATCGTGAACACCTCGTCCGGCAGCGCCCAGTTCAGCAGCACGCCCACGACGAGCACGCCGAGCATCGCGAGGGTGGTCACGACCGGCACGCCGCGCATCGTGCGGGACAGGGCTGCAGGGGCCAGGCGCTGGCGGGCCATGCCGGCGACCACGCGGCCCGCGCCGAAGAGGTCCGCGTTGATCGCGGAGAGCGCCGCGGTGATCACCACGATGTTCAGCAGCGCCGCCGCCCAGTTCACGCCGAGGGTGTCGAAGATCTGCACGAACGGGGACTCCTCGCCGGTGATCTGCTGCCACGGGGTGAGCAGCAGGATCACGCCGATCGCGAGGACGTAGAACAGCAGGATCCGCACCGGGACCGTGTTCACGGCCTTCGGGATGGCCTTGGCGGGGTCCTCCGCCTCGGTGCCGGCCACGCCGATGATCTCGGTGCCGCCGAAGGCGAAGAGCACCAGGATGAACGCGCTGATCATGCCGCCGGGCCCGTGCGGGAAGAAGCCCCCGTCGGCGGTGAGGTTCGAAAGCCCCGTGGGCGTCGCGGGATCCCCGAGCCCGAAGGCGAGGATCGCCGCGCCGCCGAGGATCATCGCGACCACCGCGGCGACCTTCACGATCGTGAAGGCGAACTCCAGCTCCCCGAACCAGCGGACGCTGGCGAGGTTCGCCGCGCCGACGATCAGCAGCGTGAGCGCCACCCAGATCCACTGGGCGGTGTCAGGGAACCAGAAGCGCATGTAGATCGCGATCGCGGTGAGGTCCGCGAGGCACACGATCAGCATCTCGAAGGCGAACATCCAGCCGGTGATGTACCCGGCCCAGCGGCCCAGGAAGCGACGCGTGTACTCCGCGAAGGAGCCGGAGATCGGCATCCGCACCGCCATCTCGCCCAGCGCGCGCAGCATGAAGTACACGACCGCGCCGCCGAGCAGGTACACCAGCAGCACGGAGGGGCCCGCGGCCTGGATCGCGCCGGCCGAGCCGTAGAACAGGCCCGTCCCGATCGCGGAGCCGAGGGCGATGAAGTGCAGGTGTCGCGCCGAGAGGCCGGGACGGCGACGCGTGGTCGCGGGGGTGTCGGTCGGCTGCGTGGACGTGCTCATCGAGGGGTGGCTCCGGGGGGGGGAAGGGAGGCGGCGCAGGCGGGGCAGGCGCTTCTTGTGCTTCTGACACGGTACGGCGCGGCATGGCGCGCGGCCACGTGTGTCCGGCCACGTCCGGCGGTCGAGCGGCTACGGCAGACCGGACGTCCTCGACCAAGCCCCAGCGGCGCAGTGTCAGGCGGGAGCGATACGCAGACCGCCTCGGGCCTGCTGCCGCCAGGCCCGGCCAGCGAGCTCGGTCGCGCCGACCGGCGCGCCCCTGGGGGCCGCGCGGCTGCGCAGCTGTACGCCGCGGAGCAGCTCGTCCCGCAGGAGCCCTGGTGATCGGGCAGAGACCTGGCATGCACGATGCGGACGGGCTCGCCCACGTCCCCGCCCATCGGGGTCGGTCAGGTCGCCGACGACGCCGCCCGCGCAACCCGGGGGGCGGACGGCGGGCGCCGAGGGAACCTCAGCGGTGGGCAGCACGTGCCGGCGGACAGCGGCTCAGCGGCCGGGCCGCTTCCGCAGCGTCTTGTGGGTGCCGTCGCACCAGGGCTTGATGCCCGAGGCGCCGCAGCGGCACACGGCGCTCACCGGCCGCGTGGTCGGGTGCTCGCCCCCGTCCTCGTCCTCGATCACGTGCTCCCCGCGCAGCAGCATCGGGCCATCCGGGCAGAGGATCACGTCGGGATGGTCGTCAGGTGACTGTCGGTTCATGCCGACCACTCCGCCAGCATGCGCTCGCCGTAGAGGTCTTCCACGTGCAGGCACGCCCAGGCACCGAACCAGACGTTCTCGTACTGCTCCGGCTCCTCCCCGATCAGGGTGCCGCACACGGTCCGGACCGCGAGCTGTTCGTGGACGGCGTCGGCCTCGACGTGCTCGGTGTAGTACTCGACCATCTCGGGCGGGAAGCCGAGCCGGGTGAGGCCGCGGGCGATCCTGCGCGAGGGCGCGGAGCTGGTGGCCTCGAAGGCGGCGAGGAAGCCGAGCGAGGCGGCACGCAGCCGGCGGTTCAGGCCGAACAGGCTCATCACGTTGTTCTGCACGAGCACCTCGACCGGCGCCTCGTCGAGATAGGCGCCGTACTCGGCGTCCAGCCCGCTCGCCGCGAGCCCCTTCGCGAAGAGGTTCGCGTGCAGGCGGTGCGGGTTCCCGCCGCCGTACTCGTCGTACTGGAGCTCCACCACCGCGGCCTTCACCGGATAGCTCAGGCGAGGGATCGTCCACGTCGTGTGGTCGGACTCCTTGAGCGTGTAGACCGACTTGTGGCGCAGGAACTGCCTGGCCTCCTCCTCGGTCGCCGCGCGGTGGATGTGCTCGGCGGCCGACGGGCCGTCGTGCGCGGCGATGGCGGCGAAGAACTCCGTGGCGAAGTCACCGCCGGGGGCGGGCGGCTCCGGCGCCCGCTCGCGCAGCTGCTGCTCGAGGTCCGCCTCGAGCCGCTGCCGCAGCGCGATCAGCTGCGGGTCCCACTCGTGCTCGTCGGCGACGTCGTCGAAGCCGCGGTGGTGCAGCTCGTACAGGCACCACAGGGTGAGCTGGGCGTCGTCGGCATCCTCGGGGGGAGGCAGCTCCGCGACACCTGCCGTCTCCCCGGAGCGCATGGCCTCCAGGACGGCCTCGCTCAGCGGGCCGCGCGCAGTGGGGGTCAGCATCCGAGGCCTCCGCGGGGAAGGAAGGGCATGCGGTCCTCTTCTCGTGGTCGGGGCCGGGCGGGGAGCGCCCGGGCTCTCGAACCTACTGGGCACGAGCGGGTGGGACGACTCCGCCGACCGCTCGGACGGACCGGCTCCCTCACCTGGACCCCCTGCCCAGGAGCTGGTTCGACGAGTTCGCCGGGGCGCGCGACGCGCTCGCCGGACAGCTCGCCGACCCGCGGGAGGAGGGCCTCGGTGCCTGGGCGGCGCGGGAGGACGGCGCCGTGGTGGGGCGCGGCGGCTGTGCGGTCCGCCAGAGCGCGTCCTGGAAACTCGGCGATGCGGTGTGAGCGGCTCAGGACGCCGCGACCGCGGCGGCCTCCGGCTCGACGGGCTGGCCGGCCGGTGACGCCTCCGCGGGTCGGGGCTGCGGGCGGCGCAGCCCCCAGGTGACCGCCGCCAGGCACAGGACGCACACCGCGGCGACGATCGCGAGCCCGCCCGTGTACGGCAGCACCGGGGTGAGCGCCGCGAGGATCGTCGGCAGCAGGAAACCGAGATAGGCGAGGGAGTAGTAGACGCCGGTGATCCCGGCGAGCTCGCGCGGAGAGGCGAGGGACTGGGCGATGACCAGCCCCGCCACCACGCACACCCCGTAGGACGCGCCGAGCAGTGCCGCGACGCCCACCACCAGCACCGGGCGGCGCAGATCCGCGGCGACGGCGGCGAGGATCATCCCCGCGCTCATGCCGCTCAGGCCCACGATCAGCGCGCGGCCGCGGGTGAGGCGGTCGATCAGGCCCACGGTGCCCTGTGCGATCGCGCCGATGCCCAGGGTGAGCACGGTCAGGCCCGTCGCGTAGATCGTCGCGGAGTCCCCGATCTGCGCCTCGACCGTCGCAGGCAGGATGGCGTAGGCGACCCCGGCGGCGGCGAACACCCACGGCGCGGCCGGCAGCACGATCCGCGCGAAGACGGGATGCCTCACCGAGGAGACCCTCAGGTCATCGCGCAGCGCGCCGCGGGCCCGCAGCTCGCGTGGCAGGCTCTCCGGCGCCGCGAGCAGCGCGATCCCGGCGAGCAGGCACAGCCCGAGATGGACGAGGAAGGGCAGCTGCCCCGGCAGCGGCGCCCACTGGGCGAGCGAGCCCGTCACGCCCGCGCCGAGCGCGAAGCCGAGGGTGAGGATCATCGAGGAGCGTCGGGCCCCGGCGGTCGGCGTCGCGCCCGGGTCGTGCGGGGCGCAGGAGAGCTCCTTGATCCAGGTCGAGCAGACCGACATGCCCACACCCACTCCGATCCCGGCGAGGACGCGGCCGGCGCACAGCAGCACGAAGCTCGACATGCTCGCCGCGAGCACCACGCTGCCGAGCGCCCCGGCAAGCAGGCCCGCGATCGCGATCGGCCGACGGCCGTGATGGTCCGAGAGCCCCGCGGCCAGCAGCATCCCGGGGACGAGGCCGGCGACGTACATCCCCAGCAGCAGGTTCGCCTGCCAGGGCGCATAGCCGCCGACGGTCTCGTACACGTGCAGCAGCGGCGTGAAGTGGTTGCCGCCCCAGGCGAGGAGGAAGCCCGTCGGGGCGACGGCGAGCCAGGCCGGGATCCGTGCGCGCCTCACTCGGACACCACCGAGTAGGCATCGTGGCCGGTGTGCAGGTGGCCCTCGATCATCTCGCGGAAGCCGGCGACGTCCCCGCGCGCCACCGCATCGGTGAGCTCGACGTGCTCGCGGTGCAGGGCGGGCAGGTCCGCGGCGGGGGAGAGGACTGCCAGATGCGTGAGGCGGAACAGTCGCGGTCCGAGCGCGCGCAGCACCTCCTCGACCACGCGGTTGCCATCGTGGGAGGCGAGGGTGAGGTGGAAGGCGTAGTCGTGGACGGCGAAGTCCGCGGGACGATCGGTCGCGGCCTCCTGCGCCGCGAGCACCGGCGCGAGCGCCTCGACGAGGGAGGACCGACGGGTCTCGTCGGGCGCGATGCGGGAGACGGCGTGCCCCTCGAGCATCGCGCGGACAGAGAGCAGCTCCTCCCGCTCCCGGGCGGTCGGGGTCGTGACCTGGGCGCCCTTCTTCGGCAGGAGGCGCACCAGCCCCCAGGTCTCCAGCTGCAGCATCGCCTCGCGCGCCGGGGTGCGGCTCGCGCCGTGCTCCTCGGCGACGTCGACCTCACGCAGCAAGGCGCCCGGCTCGATATCGCCGGTGGCGATCTGTCGGGCCGTCCTCGCGGCGATCTGCGTCGCGATCGGCCGGTTCTCGCGGTCATCGAGCCAGGGGAGGGTGGGGGAACGCATGGAGGCGATCCTAATGCATGCATCAATGGATGCAAGGCGGGGGCCGTGATGCGGTGCGCCGATCTGCCCGACGGGGAGCTGCTCGACGTCGGATGCGGCACCGGGCACCTGGCCGAGCGGGCCGAGCGCGCGGGGCGGACGGTGACGGCGCTGGATGCCGACGAGTCCATGGTCGAGGCCGCCCGCCGTCGCCTGCGAGGGCAGGTGCTACGGACGACCTGCTCGGAGGAGTGTTGGAAAGCGGAACTGTCCAGATCGTGGAGGTGAACTGTGGTGCCGCTGACCAGCGATGTCACCTGCCCTAGCTACCCGGAGCACCGGAAAGTCGTGAGAGGCGCGTCGGCGGATGGCCGTGTCGCGCTTTCATGGGACGCGGCAATCATCAGGGCAGGGGCCGACATGACGGATCACCAGCAGGCACGCGCGACCGCCACGATCGCGGGCGCCACGACGCGAGCGATCTCGGAGGGCAGCCTGTTCGGCACCGTCCTGCAGCGCCTCGACGTACTCGACCGACGCCGCTGAGGCGCCGCGGGCGTCAGCGCACCGCATCGTCGACGAGCTTCATCACGCCGCCGGCGTGAATGGCGGACGCGCGCGAGTGCGGCGCACCGGCAACAGCGGCGTGCGAAGGGGTGGGGCGTTGTGCCGAGCATCGGGAGAGCCGGATCAGTCCTGTCGATCCTTGCGCGTCGGCTCCGTCTCTCGCTGCGCCCGTCGTGCGCCGGAGACGGCGGCCGCACGGACGACCGCGAAGAGCACGGCGAGGACCACCACCGCGGCGGCGACCACTGCCAGCAGAATGATGATCTCCCAGCCCCCGAGTCCCATGAATCCCGTGATTCCCATGGTTCGACCCTACGCGTCTGCGGAACAGAGATGCAGGGGGACAGGAGAGCTCGGTGGTGGCTCTGAGGAGGAGCTTCCGAGATGAGGAGGTGCTTCGTGGGGCGCTGTTGAAGAGCCGTCGAGCTCACGACCTCACTCGATCGTCTGAAGGCTTCACTTCATGGAGTGAGAGCGTCACTTCATAGACCGAGGACCTCAGTGCATAGGGTGACGCGCTCAGTGATCGAGTGATGGGGCGCTCGGTGTCGAGTGAGCCACGGGCTCACGCGGCGGAGCCGGGCCGTCGGTCGGAGCGAGCAGCTCCTCGAGAAGCGGTGCGTACGACGGATGTGCGAGCCGCAGGGTGGGCAGCTCCTCGTGAGTGAACCATCGCAGGTCGTCGCGCTCCTCCGGCGCGAGGTTGCGCGGGTTGCCCGCCCCGGTGGTGAGGACCCACAGTCGTAGATCGAGGCCGCCGTCCGCCGCAGACTCCTCGACATGCAGTCGCGACACCCCGCTCACCTCGACCTCCACCCCGATCTCCTCGAGCTGCTCCCGCCGCGGCGCTGCGGACGCGCCGCCTCCCGGCTCGGCGTGGCCGCCGGGGAAGTCTCAGCACTCCGCGCAGTAGCGCCGATGTGGTGAGCTGAGGGCGTGGAGCACCTCGCCCGGCCCGGGCAGCGCACCCGCGCAGTCGCTTGGGATCACGGCCGTCCCGTCTCGACGGGGGCTCGCAGCATCGAATGGACGACCGGGCCGTCGGGGATCCGCGTGGTCGCGGTGACGGAGAAGCCGTGGCGAGAGTACAGCTCCACGTTGCGGGGGTCCGAGGTCTCCAGCGTGCAGCTCCCACCGGCCGCATCGACGCGGCGCAGGCCCTCGGCGAGCAGTGCGGAGCCGAGGCCCCGCCCCCGTGCCGAGGGGCGGACTCCGAGGGTCGCAAGCTCCCACGCCTCGGTCGGCCGTGGCGGCAGCTCGGCGGCGAGGAAGACGTCGAGACGGTCGCCCAGCAGGTCGGCGATCCGTGCCTGCGCCGCGTCCGCCGGGGCGGGGGAATGCGGGCGGAGCAGGGCGGCCACCCCGTCCAGGTGCTCACTCACGAGAACGATGCCACTGCTCAGGGCGTGCTCGAGGTAGATCGACTGCAGTTCCTCGAGTCGCTCGGCATGGTGGTCCTCGGGGATCGACCACCGTGTCCACGAGTAGTCGTCGAAGGCCGTGGCGAGAGTGTGCGCAGCGGCGGGCAGGTCGGCGGGGCGGGCATCGCGGAGAGAGTTCGGCACTCCGGCACGGTAGCCCAGCTCGTCCGGGGCACGGACGGCCGCTGCGTTCACGACGACTCCCGCATCTGTGCGCGCAGCACGTCGAACTCGCATCCGGAGCGTCCAGGTCGAGACCGTGCTCGAGCAGCCAGCGCGCCGCGGTGAGGCTCCGCACCGACCACCAGACGCGGATGACGTCGCGGTCCACGTCGGTGCCGTAGCCCGTGAGCAGGTCCTCCAGGTGCTCCTCGTGGCCGAGGGTGAGGATCGCGAGGTCGAACATCGCGTCCCCCCGGGGCACCCTCGGACCAGTCGATGATGCCGGTGACCTCGTCGGCCTCGACGAAACGTGGGTGATCGGCAGGTCGCCGTGGAGGGAGGTCCACGCCCGCGCGCCGGTGCTTCCGCAGCACGAAGAACTCGGCCATGTGGAGCCGCTCCGCTTTCCCGCACCAGGGCGAATCCTGCGGGGCGGCCCTCGACCCGGATCACGTAGGCGTGACGGCCCGGCTCCTCGTGGTAGGCATCGAGCCAGCTGTGGTGGAAGAGGCCATCCTCGCCGACGTCCCAGCCCGTGTGCTCGGAGAAGTCGTGGAGGTAGAGCTGCAGCAGCCTGCCGAGCACGTCGAAGTCCTCTCACGCGCCGGGTGGGTCGTGGGAGCCGTGGTCGAGCCCGCACGCGACACCGTGTCGTCCAGGTTCTCCGACTCATCGCCTCGTGGCATGGCAGCAACAGCAGTCGGGCGTCATCAGCAGCGGTGCATGAGGCATTGCCTGCATCAGGAAGTGCTTCACAATGTGCTGCAGGCCCTCTCCGCGCTGTTGGCCGTCGCCCGACATTCCGTGAGCGACTGGGTCACCGCCGCTGGCTACGCCGCCTATGGCGAGGCGCTCGATGAGGAGGATCGTGCGTTCGCCGCCTCGACTCGCGCGCGCCGAGGCGAGCGTGCGCGGAGGCGTGTTGAGGCCGGCCACGAGTGAGGTTCGTGCGTGGGAACGTCTACTGGGCGGATCTCGGCCACGGTGAGAAGCCCTGGGTCGTGGTCTCGAACAACGCCCGAAACAACGCCCTGGGCAGTGCGCTGGTCGCAAGCATGACGACCAGCGTCAAGCCGCCGCTCGACAGCATCGTCGTGCTCGACACTGCCGATTCGCCGTTCACGGGCAGGATCCTGTGCGATGACATCGAGACGCTCTACGACGATGATCCGGTCAGGCATGGAGGCGCTCTCCGGCCGGCGACGATCATGCGCATCGACCGAGCCCTGCGGGTGGCATTCGCGCTGCGCTGAGCGCTACGGCCCAGATAGCCTCTGCCGACGCCCCGGGCCGGCAGCCGATGGACGACGCGGCCCCCATGGCAACTGCCTGGCGGTCCTTGTCCTGGTCAGGCCCGACGGCGCATAGTGGAGCGATGAGCCAGACGACGACGGCGACCCAGCAGCCCACGATCCACCCGATCCCCGAGGGCCTGGCCGAACGGGCCGCCCTCCTCGGCGGCCCGGGAGGCAACCTCACCGACGAGCAGATCGCCGGCTTCGTCGCCGAGCAGCTCGCCGGGCAGGACCTCGACGGCAAGAGCGTCTGCCTGATCATCCCGGACGGCACCCGCTCCGTGCCCCTGCCCAAGGTGCTGCCCGCGATCCACGACGCGCTCGCCGGCCGCGCCTCCTCCGTCACCGTGCTCATCGCGCTCGGCACCCACGCCGCCATGAGCGAGCAGGCCATCGACCAGCTGCTCGGCTCCACCGAGCGCGGCGCGAAGGCGACCTACCCGGAGTGGACGGTCCTGAACCATGCCTGGGACGACCCCTCCCAGATCGCGGACCTCGGCGTCATCCCCGCCGAGCAGATCGCCGAGCTCACCGGCGGGCTGCTCACCGACATCCCCATGAACGTGCAGATCAACAAGCTCTGCGTCGAGTCCGACGTGAACCTGATCGTCGGCCCCGTCTTCCCCCACGAGGTCGTCGGCTTCTCCGGCGGCAACAAGTACTTCTTCCCCGGCTGCTCGGTGCACGACGTCATCGACATCTCCCACTGGGTGGGTGCGCTGATCACCGCCAGCCGCATCATCGGCACCCTCGGCATCACCCCCGTGCGCCAGCTCATCGACGCCGCGAGCGAGCTCATCCCCACCGAGAAGCTCGCCTTCACCATGGACGTCGCCGAGGGCGGAGCGGACCTCGGCGCGATCGCGTTCGGCGACCCGCAGGCCGCCTGGGCGGCGATGGCGAACATCTCCGCACAGACCCACATCACCTACGTCGAGAAGCCCTATAAGCGGATCGTCGCCCTCGTCCCGGAGATGTACGAGGACATGTGGACCGGGGCGAAGGGCTTCTACAAGTCCGAGCCCGTCTGCGCCGACGGCGGCGACGTGATCATCTACGCCCCGCACATCACCGCGGTCGCCGAGATGCATCCCGGCATCCGCGAGATCGGGTACCACAACATCGAGTACTTCACGAAGCAGTGGGACCGCTTCAAGGACCACCCCTGGGGCGAGCTCGCCCACTCCACCCACGTCACGGGCCTGGGCACCTACGACCCCGAGACCGGGGAGGAGAAGCAGCGTGTGAACCGCTACTTCGCCACCTCCATCTCCAAGGAGGAGACCGAGGCGTACAACGTGCTGTACATGGACCCCGCCTCCCTCGACATCGAGGCGCTGCGCGACGACCCCGACACCCTCGTGATCGACCGCGCGGGCGAGGTCCTCTTCCGCCTCGCCTCCGAGCGCGACGGCGCCGCGGAGCAGAGCAGGTGACCTCCGTCCGCCAGCCCGTCCCGCTCACCCTCGGCACCGCCCCGCAGGCCCCCACCTCGCTGTTCGCGCCCGGCCATCCCGGCTTCGAGGTCGAGGAGATGACCCCCGACGCCCTGCAGGGCGAGGCGCTCGAGCTCGCCGACGCGGTCTCCGCCGAACTCGCGGGCGTGAGGAAGCTCGGCGTCGCCTACTCCGGCGGCGTCGACTCCGCGACCCTGCTCGCGCTCGCCGTCCGGGCCCTCGGCGCAGAGAACGTCGTCGCGCTGCTGGGCGTCTCCCCGTCCCTCGCCCGGCGCGAGCGGCGCCTGGCCCACCAGGTCGCGCGCGTGATCGGCGCCGAGGTCGTCGAGGTCCCCACCCACGAGGGCGAGAACCCCGACTACCAGAAGAATGACGCTGCTAGGTGTTTTCATTGCAAGGACGAGCTGTTCACCCGCATCGGCGAGGACGTCGTCGGCGAGCAGCAGCTCGACGCGGTCGCCTACGGCGAGAACGCCGACGACGCCACCCGCCACGACCGCCCCGGCGCCGGCGCCGCGACCCGGCACCGGGTGCTGCGGCCGCTGTCCGTCGTCGGCATGGCGAAGTCGCAGGTCCGCGAGGTGGCGCGGCAGCTGTCCCTGCCCGTCGCGGACAAGCCCGCCGCCCCCTGCCTCGCCTCCCGCATCCCCTTCGGGCAGGAGGTCACCCCCGAGAAGCTGCGCCAGATCGACGACCTCGAGGACGCCGTCTACGAGCAGGGCTTCAGCGACTGCCGGGTGCGCCACCACGGCGCCGTCGGCCGCATCGAGCTGCCCACCGAGGAGCTGCCCCGCGCGATGGAGCCCGAGATCCGCGAGGCGCTCGTCGCCGCGGGCAAGGGGACCGGGTTCCAGCACGTCACCATCGACCTCGACGGCATCCGCTCGGGACTGTTCTCCCTGCAGATCGTCGGGAAGTCCGCGCGTGGCTGAGGCGCCGGCCGACGGGACAGGACCGGCCGACGGGGCCGGGAGGGTCGAGGGCTTCCTCGACCTGGACCTCGACCGAGCCTCCCGCCGCGGTGCGCCCGAGGCCGTGCTCTGCGACGCGAAGAGCGTCGAGCAAGTGCACGAGATCGCCGCGACCTACGCGCGCCTCGCCGCCGAGGGCCGCGAGGACCTCGGACCGGTGCTGTTCACGCGCGCCGACGAGGCCCGCGCCGAGGCCGTGCTCGCCGCCCTGCCGGACGCCTCGCACGATCCGTCGGCCCGCTTCCTCGCCTGGCCCGCCGCGCCGCCCGCGCCGAGCGGCGGCCTCGTGATCGTGGCCTGCGCCGGCACGAGCGATCTGCCCGTGGCGCGCGAGGCGGAGCTCACCGCCCGTCACCTCGGCCGGCCCACGAAGCTCATCGCCGACATCGGCATCGCGGGGCTGCACCGCCTGCAGTCCCGACTGCCCGAGCTGCGGGAGGCGGCCTGTGTGGTCGTCGCCGCCGGGATGGACGGGGCGCTGCCCACCGTGGTCGCCGGGCAGATCCCCGCACCCGTGGTCGCGCTGCCCACCTCCGTCGGCTACGGCGTCGCCGCCGGCGGCGTCACCGCGGCGCTCACCATGCTCTCGGCCTGCGCGCCGGGCATCGGCGTGGTCAACATCGACAACGGCTACGGCGCCGGGCACCTCGCCGCGCAGATCGCCCGCTGGGCCCCCGCGCCGGAATGATCCGGCTCTGAGGGAGTGCACGATGGTTCAGTGCCAGGCCGCGAGCGCCTCCGCTGCCTCCTCGAGGGGCATCTGTCCTGTGGATACGGCGATGACCAGCTCATAGGCCGCATCATCGGGCGCGTCGAGGTCGACACCGTTCAGGCCGAAGAAGACCACGATGGCCAGCCATCCGAGGCGCTTGTTGCCGTCGAGGAGCGTGTGGTTGCGGACGAGGGACTCGAGGAGCGCCGCGGCCTTCAGATCGAGCCCGTCATAGGCCTCCGCGCCCCAGAGGGTGGTCGTGGGGCGATGCGCTGCGGACTCGAGGAGGCCCAGATCACGCACCGGACCGACCCGGAGGTCGTCGACCAGAGTCAGCAGGTCCTCGAGGGTCAGATAGCGGACCGGGGTCACTGCGCGAGGCGGTCGAGGAGATCGGCGTAGCGGGTGCGTGCACGCAGGGACAGGTCCTGCACCGCCTTTTCGTGGCCTCGTCGTGCCGCCGCCTCGCGGATCGCGCGGACCGTCGCCTCCTGCCGACTGACGCCCTCCTCGCGGGCGAGCTCGGCGAGGATCTTCTCGTCGTCATCGGTGAGTCGCAGAGTCATGGCCATGACTGGATGATACCGCTCTGGTATCACGCAGAGAAGCCTTCGTGCGCCGCCCGGATCGCCCGCAGGCCCTGCGCCGGGGGAGTGAGCGGCCGTGCGTCGAGCATGCTCCGTGGCCAAGAGGCGTGCTCGGGACGCACGCCGAGGCTGATGACACGGCCCATGTGGTGCCGCGCGGGCAGGCTGCACGCCGCGCGATGCGAGCACTTCGACGCCCGGCGACGCTTGCGTCACTTGGCCATCCGGTCAGTAAAGTAACGGGCGTTCCCCTCGACCTCGGAGGTCCCATGGCACCCGCGCGCTCCACGCCGCCCTCACGCCCCGCGCACCGCCCCTCAGCCCGCGAGGCGATGCTCGACGCCGCCGAGGCCCACCTCGGCGCCGATGGCACGCTGACCCTGGACTCCGCCGCTCGCGCCGCCGGGGTCACCAAGCCCGGGCTGATGTACCACTTCTCCACCAAGGAGCAGCTGCTCGGCGCGATCCTCGATCGGATGGCGGCGCGCTACGAGCGGGAGCTGCTCGCACAGGTCGCCGCCCGCCACCCGGGGGCCGCGGACGACCTGGCCGACGCGCCGGCCGGCCTGGCAGAGGCGCCCGCGGACCAGCGCCACCTCGCCTATCTCGACTGGGCCTGCACGGCCGCCCTCTCCGCCGCGGACCTGGTGATCTTCGCTGACCCGCACCTGCGCGTGACGCTCACCGAGCGCTGGCAGGAGCAGGTCGAGACCTGGCTGCACGTGCCCGCCGGTGTCGCCGCGGACCGCCGCGCACGGCTGCTCGCCGTGCGGCTCATGGCCGACGGGCTCTGGTTCGACCGCGCCGCCGGCCTGCTCGACGAGGTGGGGGAGGAGGCGGAGCGCCTGCGCTCCCTCGCCGCCGCGCTGCTGGAGGAGGCGACGGCCGGAGGGGAGGCGCGATGACGACCTGGCTGCTGCTCGCCGCCGCGATCCTCGCCGAGGTCACGGCGACGCTCTCCCTGCGCGGCGCCCTCGACCGGCCTGCGCTGTACGTCGTCGTGGTCGTCGGCTACGTGCTCACCTTCGCCCTGCTCGCCCAGGTGCTCCGCCGCGGCATGGGCCTCGGCGTCGCCTACGGGCTCTGGGGCGCGATCGGGGTGGTGCTCACCGCCGGCGCGTCGGCCGTGCTGTTCGGGGAATCGCTGGGCGCCCTGAAGGTCAGCGGGATCCTGCTCATCGCGGCCGGCGTCGCCGTCGTCGAGCTCGGCTCCCAGCGGGCCCGCCGCGCCGAGGCCGCCACCGCCGCCGACGCCGGAGCGGGGGAGCGGCCGCACGGCGGACCCGGCCCGGTGCCGGTCGCCGCCGCCGACACGGCGGAGATCCCCGTCGAGGAGTGGCTCGCCGGCGCCACTGCCTACGGCTCCCGCGGCGAGGTCGAGCTGCTGCGGGAGCTCGAGATCCACGCGATCCCCGACGAGTCCGAGGACGAGCACGAGGGGAAGGAAGCATGACGAGCTGGCTGCTGCTCCTGGGCGCGATCGTCACCGAGGTCGGCGCGGCCCTCTCCCTGCGGATGTCCGCGACGGGCGACCGCCGCTGGTACCTGCCGGTCGTCGTCGGCTACCTGCTCGCCTTCGCACTGCTCTCGGGCGCGCTCGCCGCCGGCATGCCGCTCGGCGTGGCCTACGGGATCTGGAGCGCCGTCGGGATCGTCGCCACCGCCGTGCTCTCCCGGATACTCTTCCGCGAGCCGCTGACGAAGCTGATGCTCGGCGGGATGGGGCTGATCGTCGTGGGCGTCCTGCTCGTCGAGCTCGGCGGGGTGCACTGACCTAGGGGGCACTGGCGGGGCGCGGCTCGTCAGCGACGTCGTCTTCGCCGCTGGCGCCGTCGTCATCAAGGACGTCCCCGACCGCTGCGTCGTCGGCGGCGTGCCCGCGACCGTGATCAGGCAGCTGGACCCCTCGGAGTGACGGGCGGACGGTTGCCGCCGGTTGCCTTCGGCTCGGGGTAAGCTCTGCCGAGGACAGCGGGCGCGCAGCGCCCGCGAGGACAGCGCCCGGAGGGTGCGGGACGGAGCCGGCCGAGTGGCGGACGCGCGCGTGACGATCTACGACGTCGCCAAGGAGGCAGGTGTCGCCCCCTCCACCGTCTCGCGTGCCTTCTCTCGCCCCGGCCGGGTCAGCGCCGCGACCCATGCCAAGGTCATGGCGGCCGCGAAGGTCCTGGACTACCGCACCTCCGCCCCGCCCTCGCAGGAGCGCGCCCACCGCCACCAGCGCCTCGGCATCGAGGTCCCGGACCTCACCAACCCCTACTTCGCCGAGCTCGTCTCCGGCATGCAGGAGGCCGCCCAGGAGCAGGACTTCCTGCTGCTCCTGCTGGACGCCGTCGAAGACGAGGCGCGCGAGCGCGCGAGCCTCGAGAGTGCCGTCAACGTCGTCGACGGGATCGTGCTCTCGGGCACCCGGCAGTCCGACGCGATGCTCAACCACCTGTCGAAGCGCATCCCCGTCGTCGTGATGAACCGGCGCGTGGCAGGCCTGGATTCCGTCACCCCCGAGTTCGAGCACGGCATGGGCCAGGCGATCGCCCACCTGGCCGAGAACGGCCTGCGCACCGTCACCTACGTCGCCGGGCCCGTGAACTCGTGGTCCGACGGGGAGCGCTGGCGCGCCGTCCGCGTCGCCGCCCGCCGGGACGGGATGCAGATCCAGCGCCACGGCCCCTTCGCCCCCACCATCGCGGGCGGCGAGCAGGCCTTCGAGGAGATGCGCGACTCCCTGCCCCATGCGGTGATCTGCTACAACGACCTGGTCGCCTTCGGCTTCCTGGTCTCCGCACTGCGCGCCGGCATCCGCGTGCCCGAGGAGCTGTCGGTGATGGGGCACGATGACATCCAGCTCTCCCGGCTCGTCGGCGGCGGGCTCACCACCATCGTCAGCCCCAAGCGCGCCCAGGGCCGTGCCGCCGTCGAGCGCCTCATCCGCCGCATCGAGAACCCTTCCGCCCACCGCACCCCGGTCGAGGGGTCGCTGCCCGTGCGGCTCGTGCCCCGCGGCAGCACGGGACCGCGCGAGACCCCCTGAGGCGGCGCGCCCGACGCGGTCCCCGGCCGCTTGCCGGGGCGCCGATCAGCCTGACGGAGGGCGCTTTCCCCGGCAACCCGTGACAACCGTCCGACGCTCTCACGAAAGGTTGCGAGGATGGCCGCATGAGCAACGACGCCTTCGTCCCGCACCCCGACCGCCTCCTGCCCGCGGACCCCGCCGTCCGCGAGATCGCGCGCAGCCTCTACGAGCTCGAGAAGGATCAGCCGATCGTCTCGCCCCACGGGCACGTCGATCCTCGCCTCCTGCTCGACGACGAGCCCTTCCGCGATCCGACCTCGTTGTTCATCACCCCGGACCACTACGTCAACCGTCTGATGCACGCCCGCGGCGTGGACCTCGCCGATCTCGGCGTGGGACAGGGGCCGCTGGACGAGAAGGCCTCCCGCAGGGCGTGGCACCTGCTGGCCGAGCATTGGCACGCCTACGCCGGCACCCCCTCCCGCTACTGGATGGAGCACGAGTTCTCCGAGGTCTTCGGCCTGGAGACCGTGCTGAACCCGCGCACGGCCGACGCGATGTACGACGAGATCGCGGACAAGCTCACCCGCCCCGAGTTCCGCCCGCGCGCCCTGTTCGACCAGTTCAGGATCGAGGTCCTGGCGACCACGGACGACCCGGTCGACGACCTCGCGCCGCACGACGCGCTCACCGCCGACGCCTCCTTCACCGGCCGCGTGATCCCCACCTTCCGGCCCGACAAGTACCTCGAGCCCGCCCGCGCCGACTTCCCCGAGCTGGTCGCCGCCCTCGGCGAGTCCGCCGGCGTCGACACCGGCACCTACGACGGCCACCTCGAGGCGATGCGCACCCGCCGCCTCTACTTCCGCGACCACGGCGCTGTCTCCTCCGACCACGCCCACATCGATCCCGGCACCGAGCGGCTCGCGATCGAGGACGCCCGCCGCCTCTATTCCGCCGCGCTCGAGGGCACGATCGGGGCCGACGAGGCCGTGGCGCTGCGCCGCCACCTGCTCGCCGACCAGGCCCGGCTGGCCGCCGAGGACGGGCTCGTCTTGACCCTCCACCCGGCCGTCTCCCGCAACCACTCCGATGTGATGTTCGAGAAGTTCGGGGCGGACGTCGGCTTCGACATCCCCGTCGCCGTCGACTTCGTCCACCACCTCCGCCCCCTGCTCAACGACGTGGGCCACGCGGAGAACTTCCGCACCGTGCTGTTCACGATCGACGAGACCGTGTTCTCCCGCGAGATCGCGCCGCTGGCCGGCGTGTACCCCTCGGTCTACGCAGGGGCGCCGTGGTGGTTCATCGATTCGCCCGATGCGATCCTGCGCTTCCGCCGCGCCGTCTCCGAGACCCTCGGCTACACGCGCACCAGCGGCTTCATCGACGACACCCGCGCCTTCTGCTCGATCCCGGCGCGCCACGACATGTCGCGCCGCATCGACGCGACTCACCTGGCCGGCCTCGTCGCCGAGCACCGTATGCGCCTCGAGGACGCCGTCGAGCTCGTCGCCACCCTGCCCAGCCAGCAGCCTCGCGAGGTCTTCCGCCTCGGCGAGCCCGCGTGAGAGGAAACGCCCTGATGAACGCACCCGCCCCCTCCGACGTCGGCCGTCTGGTCCACCTCGGCATCGGCAACTTCGCCCGCGCCCACACCCTGCAGGCCACCGCCGTGGCCGGCGGCTGGTCCGTCGTCGCCTTCACCGGACGCTCCGCCGCGATGGCCGATGCGCTGAACGCCCAGGGCGGCAAGTACGGCCTGATCGTGCGCGGCCCCGAGGCCGACGAGGTCGGCGTCCTCGACGTGATCGACGAGGTCCACCCCGCCGCCGACGTCGACGCCCTGGTCGCCCTGCTCGCCGACCCCTTCACCACCGTGGTCACCCTGACCATCACCGAGAAGGGCTACTCCGCCGGCTCCGACCCCGCGACCTCCGCCCCGGCCCGCATCGCGCTCGGCCTCAAGGCCCGCCGCGAGGCCGGCGTCACCGAGCCGATCGCGCTGGTCTCCTGCGACAACCTCACCGGCAACGGCGAGGTGCTCGGCCAGGCCGTCCGCGCCGAGCTCGACGAGGAGACCGCCGTCTGGTTCGAGGACCACGTCGACGTCATCTCCTCCATGGTCGACCGCATCACCCCCTCGGCCGACGACGGCGCCGCGGACACCGTGCGCGAGCAGACCGGCTTCGCCGACGCCGTCCCGGTGGTCACCGAGCCCTTCACCGAGTGGGTCATCGAGGACCGCTTCCGCGGCCGCCGCCCCGAGTGGGAGAAGGCCGGGGTGCAGTTCACCGACGACATCGAGGTGCACGAGCGCCGCAAGCTGCGCCTGCTCAACGGCGCCCACACCCTCATGGCCTACGCCGGCCAGGTCGCTGGCGTCACGCGCGTGGACGAGGCGATCGGCCACCGCGAGGTGCGCGCCCTGGTCGAGCAGCTGTGGAGCGAGGCTCGGGAGACGCTGCCGCTGCCGGCCGACGAGCTCGACGCCTACACCTCCGCCCTCGAGGAGCGCTTCCGCAACCCGCGCCTTGCCGACAACCTGATCCGCATCGCCGCCGACGGCACTGCGAAGCTGCCCGTGCGGGCGCTGCCCGTGATCGCCGAGCTCGGCGGCCCGGACAAGGCCCCGGGCGAGGTCGCGGCCGTCGCCGCCTGGACCGCCTGGGTCACCGACCGGGTGCGCGCCGGGCACGAGGTGCAGGACCCGAAGAGCGCCGAGATCGCCTCGGCGGCCGGGATCCAGGACGCGACCGAGCGGGTCACCGCCCTGCTCGCCCTGCTCGACGTGGCCGCCCGCGACCCGCTGGTCGCGGCTGTCGTCGCCGAGGAGCAGCGCCTGCCCCGCCCCTGAGGTCCGGGTGTTTCGGCTCCGGCCGAACCTGACGCCCCGCGGACCTGTTCCGCGGGGCGTCGTGCTGTCCGTGCGGTGCGCCTGAGACTCAGCGCTCCTGTTCCTCGGGGCATCAGGTCCCCGCCGCGGCAGGGCTCTCTCCGGCACCGCGGCCCTCCCACGTCCGTGATCTGATCCACGCCGCGCCAGGCGATGGTGCGGTGATGGCGCATGGCGTGCCTCTGTGCCTCTATAGGCATAGAGGCACGCCATGCGCCATCTGCAGACCATGCACCGCGGCCAGCGCATGCGGTGCCCGTGCGAGCGAGCCGCCTCGCTTCAGGCCAGGTCGGCGAGCTTCTCGAAGCGCTCGAGGCGCTCGCGGTAGTAGTCCTGGTGGGCGAGCACCGGCTCGACCCGGGCGAGCACCGGCGCCTCGGCGACGCGGATCTCGGGCGCGGCCTGCTCGAGGGCCATCACGGCCGCGCCGCGCATGGTCGAGCGGGAGACGGCGACGTGGTCGATCGGCATGGCGAGCGCGTCGGAGAGCAGGTGCAGCCAGCCGGGGATCGCCCCGGTCATGCCGCCCGAGAGCACGATCCGCTCGGGCTCGCCGCCGGCCTCGCGCATCTGGTCGGCGATGCGCAGGAACGACAGGGCCACGCCCTCCATCGCGCCGAGCAGCATGTCCTTCCAGGTGGTGGAGGCGCCGACGTTCGCGAACATCGCCCGGGAGGAGCCGCGCCACTTCGTGCCGCGCTCTCCGGAGAAGAACGGGATCACCAGCGGGGTGCCGGCCGAGGGCGGGCCGGAGAACAGGGTCGCGGTGTCGGTCGCGTCGATGTCGAAGGGCATCGCGAGCTCGTTGCGGCACCAGTCCAGCACGCGCCCGCAGTCGCTCATCGCGGAGCCGACGAGGGTGCGACGCTGGTCCACGCGGTACGCCCACAGCCCGGAGGGGAGGGCGGGGATGTCGGTGTCCAGGAGCTGGCGGATCGCACCGGAGGTCGCGGTGGAGATGCCCCAGGTGCCGGTCCCGAGCGCGCCGATGCCGAGGTTCGCAGCGAGGCCGTCGCCGATCACGGGCAGCCACACGGCTTCTGCCAGCTGCGGGAACTCGGCGGCCAGCGGGGTGCCGGCGACGGGCAGCGCGTCGTCGGGGTCGATCGCGAGGCCCATCGCGGCCTCGTCCACGCCCACGGCGTCGAGCAGCTCGGGCACGTACTGCCCGGTGCGCCTGTCGATCATGCCGGACCAGGCTGCGGAGGCGGTGCCGAGCGCGGGCGTGCCCAGCAGCTTGAAGGCCACGTACTCGCCGAGCGCCATGAACCGCTCGGTGCGGGCGAAGACCTCGGGGTGCTCCTTGCGCAGCCACAGCAGCCGCGGCGCGGTGTAGGAGGAGTGGAGGCGGGCGCCGGTGCGCTCGTGCAGGGCGTCGACGTCGACGCGGGAGGCGAGCTCGCCCACCTGGGCGTGGCAGCGGGTGTCTGCGTAGGTGATGCACGGGGTCAACGCGTTGCCGGCCGTGTCGACCGCGATCAGCGAGGAGGCGAAGGTGTCGAAGCCGATCGCGCGCACGTCGCCGGGCAGCTCGCCGTGGCCGAGCACGGCGGAGAGCGCGGTGCGGATCTCCGCGACGATCTGGTCGGCGTCGATCGTGCTGGTGCCGTCGTCGTCGACCGTGAAGGCGTGGATCTCCTTGTGCTGGAGCTTGCCGACCTCGCGGCCCGAGACGTCGTACACGGCGGCGCGGGTGCCGCCCGAGCCGATGTCGATCCCGACGACCAGGGGTCCCTGGGCGTCCTCGGCCGGGATGTTGAAGCGGGGCATGGATGATCTCCTGCGGTCGTCGGGGCCTGCGCGTGCGAGCACGACGGTCCGGGCGGTCGTGCCGGGGCGCAGGGGGTTCCGGCCAGCATACGAGGACCTCGCACAAGGCCGACGGGCTCGCCACGGGTTGCCACCTGCCGGCTGTCGATCTCCCGCACTCGCCGCCCTCCTCGTCGGTTCGTCGTGGAGGGCCCGGTAGAAAGGGGACTCCAGCGGCACGGTGAGGAGCTCAGCTCCGCACCGTGCCGCTGGAGTCCCTTCTGTGCAGACGGCGCTCGGTTGCGGCCGGACGGGACGGCGGCGGCTCGGCTACTCCAGCACGGACTGCCCCAGGAACTCGCCCTCGGCGCAGCCGGGCGGGATCGCGAACACGGCCGAGCCGATCGGGGTGGTCCACTGGTTCAGCAGGTCCAGCTCGTCCAGGCGGCGCTGGATCGGCAGGAACTGCGTGAGCGGATCGGCCTGGAAGGACACGAACACCTGCCCCGCCTCGGACAGCAGCCCCGAGCCTGGCGCCGGCGCGTGCTCGTAGTTGTACGGCCGACGGTAGATCTCCTGGTGCTCGCCGTCGTCGACCCCGCGGGCCCGACGCATGTGCGAGAACTCCCCGATCACCGGGAAGCCGTTCGCGGAGACCTTCTCGAAGTCCGGCGGGGTGCTCTCGTCCCCGCCCGACAGCGGCGCGCCGTCGTCCTGTCGGGTGCCGGTCGCGGCGTCCCGCGCCCCGCGGTCGGCCTCGTCCCAGCCGTCGAGGTCCATGCGGATCCGACGCACCACCATCGAGGTGCCGCCCGCGAAGGGGCCGTCCTCGATCCAGACCACCTTCGCGAAGTGCTCGCTGCCGGGGGCGGGGTTCGCGGTGCCGTCGAGCTGGCCGAAGAGGTTCCGCAGGGTGCTGCCGGGCCTCACGACGCCGGGGGAGCGGCGGAAGCCCGTCTGCCCCCACCGGGGAGTCGTGAAGGCGCGGGCGTCCTTCAGCAGCATCCGTGCGGCGTGGGAGGCCGTCAGCGGATCGTCGGCCGCGACCTGCAGCAGCAGGTCCCCGCCCGACCACTGCTCCTCGAGCTCGTCGATGCCGAAGGCGGGCAGGGGCGCGAGCCAGTCCGGCGCCGGGCGCTCGGCCCGGGACATCAGCCCCGGGCCGAAGCCGGCGGTGATCGTGAGGGAGGCGGGCTCGGTCGCGAGCTCCGGCTCGGTGTCCGCGAGCGCCGGCTCGCCCCGGGTGAGGCGGGCGGCGTCGTCGGTGAGCAGGCGCAGCATCCGCAGCACGCCGTCCCGGTCCACGTCCTCACGCAGGTCCAGGGCCAGCAGCGTGGCCGACGCCGGGGCGGGCGTCTCGACCCCGGCTTGGTGCACGCCGTGGAAGGGGACGGTCGGGCCGCCGTAGGGCGCCTGGCCGGGCGCCGACTCCTCGGCAGGGGCGGCGGGGTCGCCGAAGGAGCGGCCGAGCCCGACCCCCGCGGCGCCGATGCCGAGCGCGCCGGCGCCGAGGGTGCCGGCCCGCAGCAGGTGGCGCCGGCCGGGGCGGGCGGGGGTGCGGTCGTCGGGGGAGGTCACTCTGCACCGTCCTCGGACTCGGAGCCCTCCGCGGGCTCGTCGGCGCTGTGGCCGCCGTGGTCGCCGTGTCCGTCGGCGTCGTGCCCGTCGTGCTCGCCGCCGCCGTCGGAGGCGCCGGAGCCGGACGAGCCCTCGGGCTCGTAGTGCTCCTGCGCTCCGGCGAAGTCCTTCACGGTGGCGGTGACGACCAGCTCGGTGCCGTCCTCGCACTGCAGCGTCAGCTCCACCTCGTCGCCGGGCTGCAGCGGCGTGGCGAGGTCCATGAGCATGAGGTGGTTCCCGCCCGGCTCGAGCACCAGCTCGCCGCCGTCGGGGACGGGGAAGCCGCCCTCCTTCTCCCGCATGCTCATGCCGCCGGAGCCGTCGCCCATGGTCTCGTGCAGCTCGACCATCCCGGCCGACGGGGTGCTCGCTGCGATCAGCTGCAGATCGCGGCCGGTGTCGTTGGTGAGGGTGCCGAAGGCGGAGGTCATGCCCTCCTCGGCGGCCTTCACCCACGGGTCGACGAGGGTGAGCCCTTCGGCGCTCGTGCCGCCGCCGTCCGAGGCGCCGCCCGAGGAAGGTGCGGAGGGGTCGGAGCTGCAGGAGGCGAGCGGCAGGAGCAGCGCCGCGGCCAGGGCGGCCCGGCGGGTGGGACGGGCGAGGGAGGGCAGGAAGGAACGCTGGGACAGGGAATGCTGAGACATGGAAGGTCCTCTCGAAGGGCCGACGGTCCGCGGCGCAGGGGCGTGCGGGCAGCGGTCGGCGCGGACCCGTGCGGCAGGCGTGCCGGACGGGTGATGGTCGATCGGGGAGGGCCCGAGCGGGCGCGTCGGTGCGCGGTCGTCACGCGCGGGGCGGTCGGCATCGGACGCCGTGCCGCCGGGCGCGAGGGCACCGGGCATCGTGCCGCGGGGAGGCGAGGTCCCGGGCGCTTGGGCGCCGGGCGCTGCCGGACGACGAAGGGCGTCGTCCCTGCTCAGGCCGCGAGGACCACCGGAGGGCCCCGGCGCAGCTGCGGGGTGAGGACGGCACGCTGGGCGTGCAGGAGATGGGGTGCCGCGGGCAGGGGCCGGGCCGGCCGCTCGGGCACCAGCAGCGTGATCAGCAGCAGCAGCGGCGGATGCGCGAGCACCGCGAGGACCGTCAGCGCCAGGCGTGCGCAGCGCATCAGCACCGACTCACCGTGCTGCAGTAGCACCGCGGTCACCATCGCGGCGAGCACGTGCAGCAGGAGCATCCGGAGATCGGAGTGGCTGCCGTGCAGGGCATGGTCGGCGACCGACGCGACCCCCTCGCCGCCGTCGCCGTGAGCGTCGTGCCCGACGACGCCCCCGGCGCCGTGCCCTGCGCGGCCCGCGCCGTGGCCCAGATGGGAGCCCGGCGGGTCCACGAGGGCCCGCCCCGGGTCACCGGGCGTGCCCGCGCTGAACAGTCCGTGGAACAGCGCCTGGCTGGCCAGTACCGCGACGCCCATCCGGGCCAGGGAGAAGTGCGTGCCCGCCAGCAGCGTGCACACGGCGACCGCGAGCCACCAGGGCACGAGGATCCCGAGCCAGGCCGGCATCGCCCCGCCGCCCGCGAGGTGGCCGCCGAGCGCGACGGCGGTCGCGATCGAGGCGGCGGTGCCTCCGCGCACGAGGCGCAGCGGCGAGCGGGAGGCGGACATGTCGCCATTCTGCCCCGTCGGGCCGCGCAGCGCGGCGCGAGATGCCCCTCGTCGGTGCGACCGGCCGGGGTCCGCGCGTACTACGTGGCGTGGGACGGCACCACCATCACCGGCCCCTCGGCGTGCTGGAGCAGGCCACGGGAGACCGAGCCGAGCAGGGTGCTGGTCACGCGCCCGTGCCCGCGGGTGCCGACGACGGTGAGCTGCGCATCGGTCGACTCCGCGATCAGCAGCCGTACGGGGTCGCCGACCAGGACCTCGCTGGTGATCCTGAGCTCGGGCTGCTTCCGGCGACGCTGCTCGAGGCCTCGTTCGAGCCGGGCCGCGGCCCGTGAGCGATGGGTCCGGACGACATCGGGGTCCGGGCGCCAGGCCGCATAGGAGCCGCCCCAGTCCTCCAGGGACGGGATCACCATGAGCACGCGCAGCGAGGTGCCGCGGGACAGCGCCGCCTGCGCGGCCACGTCCAGCGCCGCCTCGGCCCGGGCGGAGCCGTCGGTGCCCACGGTCACGGGGGCGTCCTCCTCGATGGGCTCGAAGCGGTGCGCGCCCTCGCCGAGCTCGTAGCCGCGATGCACCACGACGGTGGGGCAGTGCGCATGGGCGGGGAGCGCGGCGGAGACCGAGCCGAGCAGCCGGCCGAGGAAGCCGCCGCGTCCGCGCGCGCCGACGACGGCCACAGCGGCCTGGGCCGACAGCTTCACGAGCACGCCCGCGGCATCGCCCCATTCGGCGCGCAGGTCGACGGCTCCGCTGTAGTCGCGCAGGTGCTCCCGCGCCTCGTCGAGCAGCTCGCGGGCGGCGTTCAGCCGCGCGACCTCGGCCGGGACGACCGGGGTGAGCGCCGCCTCGGCGTAGGCCATGGTCGGCACGGTGTAGGCGGTGACCACGGTGAGCGGCAGATCCTGGCGCAGCGCGGCGCGGGCGGCGTAGTGCAGCGCCTGGACGGCCTGCTCGGAGCCGTCGTAGCCGATGAGCACACCGAGCGGCCGGTCCCCGTCCAGCGAGGTGCCGGGCGCGTCGGAGGCGCCGGGCGCCGGGGCGGCGTCGGTCGGTGCAGAGGTGTCGGCGGGGCTGGTCCGGGCGGGCTGGGCGGTGACGTCGTCGTCGGGCATCTCGACCTCCTGGGCCGGGGGCTCCCTGGGCCGACGGGGCCGCCCCCGTGGGTCTCCTCCGCCGGTGCGTCGATCCTAGTCGCGGCCGGACCCGCCCGCGCGGGGCCGAGGTCCCGCGGCGGGGGCGAGCGCCGCGGTCGGGCATCTTCGGGTCCGCCCCCCCGGGGGAGGGACGGCCGGACTTCTCGACCGACGAGAACCCTCGTTGCCGCGCAACCGGGACGGGACGAGGCTGGAGCGCGGGCTCGTGGTCGCGGGCCCGCCCGCCGGCCCGAAGGAGCGCCACGCCATGTCCGAGCTCACCGTCCTCGCCAGCCCGAGCCGCTATGTCCAGGGGAAGGGGGCGCTCGACGCGCTCGGCACCCATCTCGCCCCCCTCGGGAGCAGCCCACTGCTCGTTGCCGATGACACCGTCTGGGGGCTCTTCTCCGAGCAGGTCACCGCCTCGTTCGCCGCGGCGGGCCTGCCCGTGGTGCGCGTCGGCTTCGAGCGCTTCGCGACGCCGGATGCCGTCGACGCGCTGGTCGTCGCGATCGCCGCCGGCGGCCATGATGTGATCGTGGGCCTCGGCGGCGGATCGAGCATCGACGCCGCGAAGGCGGCCGGGCACCTCGCCGGGATCCGCTGGGCGAGCGTGCCCACGGCGGCCTCCTCCGATGCGCCGACCTCCGCGCTCGCGGTGATCTACACGGCCGAGGGCGAGTTCCACGAGTACCGCTTCTTCCCCCGCAACCCGGACCTCGTCCTCATCGACACCCAGGTCGTGGCCGAGGCGCCGGCGCGCTTCCTCGCCGCCGGGATCGGCGACGCGCTGGCCACCTGGCTCGAGGCGCGCGCCACCCGCCGCGGCACCGCCACGGCGATGGCCGGCGGTCGCCCCACCCTCGCCGGCACCGCGCTGGCGGAGCTGAGCTGGGACATCCTGTGGGAGAACGCGCTGCCGGCGCTCGATGCGGTCGCCGCGCGCGTGGTCACTCCCGCCCTGGAGGCCGTGGTCGAGGCGAACACGCTGCTGTCCGGGCTGGGCTTCGAGTCCGGGGGTCTCGCCGCCGCGCACGCGATCCACAACGGGCTGACCGCCGCCCCGCAGACGCACGGGCTCACCCATGGCCAGAAGGTCAACATCGGCTCCCTCGCCCAGCTCGTCCTCGAGGGCGCCCCCGCCCAGGAGATCGAGGACTTCATCGTGTTCACGACGAAGGTGGGCCTGCCGAACACCCTCACCGAGATCGGGCTGTCCCCCGAGGACGGGACGGAGCTCCGCGCTGTCGCCGAGGCCGCGACGGCGGAGGGCGAGACGATCCACGCGATGCCCTTCCCGGTGACGGCCGACGACGTCCTGGCCGCGCTCACCGCCCTCGAGGGGCTGTCGCGACGCGTGCGCCGGGAGCACGGCCTTCCCGAGCCCGAGCTGTACACCGGCGGAGGTCACTGACCCCGGCTCGTCGGAGCCCGGGGCCGCGTCGGGCCATGTGGGGTGCGGGGTCCGCCCGGGAGGGGTGTCGGGCGGCCCACGAGGAGTTACCGCCGAGTCATGTGCAGTGGTGTTCCGTGGGCGGAACACAGCGACGCATGACTTCTCGGTAACCCCTGGGGGTGGGGCGAAGGCCGGTCGCTCCCGGCATGGTCCTCCGCTTCCGGGCCCCGACGATCGAGTGGCGCGGCCCCGCCCCGTTCGTCTTCGCGCGCGTGCCGGAGGAGGAGGCCGACGCGATCGCCGCGATCTCGGGCAGCACCAGCTACGGCTGGGGCTGCATCGCGGTCGAGGCCCGGATCGGCGACACCGACTTCACCACCTCGCTGTTCCCGCGCGAGGGCGGCTATCTCGTGCCGGTGAAGGTCGCGGTGCAGCGCGCTGAGGGGGTCGAGGTGGGCGACGAGGTCGAGGTCGCCCTCCACATCGAGGAGCGCTGAGCGCGTCGGGTCAGGCGTCCTGGCCGGGCGTGGGGCCGTGCGGGTGGCCGAACTCGTCGGCGTAGCGGGCCCGCAGCTCCTCCCAGCCGTGCTCGAGGGCGTCCATCCCCACGAGCCTCTGCTGGTCCAGGCCCTCGAGCCGGGCGTCGAGCACCGCCAGGCACACATGCCACCCGGCCGCGAAGTACTGCGCCTGCTGCGGGTCCGGCAGGGTGACCTGCAGGTCGAGCTGCCCCTCGTCGACCATCCAGCCGAGGGTCGACTCGCCCCAGCGATGGGTGAGCGCGTGTTCGCCGGCGATCGCGAGCACGTCGGCGGTGACCGGGTCCTCCCCGGGGTTCTCGCGCGAGAGGGCCGGGCCCGGCGAGGTCAGGGCGCGGTCCGGCACGACGGGCGACCAGCGTGCGAGCTGGGCGGGGTCCGTGAGCGCCTCCCACAGCTGCGCGGCGGTGCCGGCCAGGTCGACCTCCATCACCAGGGAGCCGTCGGCGAGCTCGGCGCGCACGGGCAGATCACGGATGCGGGCGTCGATGTCGGGATTCCCGGCGATGGTGGGGTTCTCAGCGGGGGCGGGGTGCTCGGCGGTCATGGATCCTCCTCGGTGTCGGTGTCGGTGTCGGTGTCGGTGTCGGTGTCGGTGTCGTGCGGGCCGGGTCGGTGCAGTGCGGGGCGAGCCCTCAGAGCACGGCGGCGGGCATCCCCGCATCGGCGTCGACGGGGCCGTCCGTCGCGCCGGAGGGGGCGGCCGACGTGCCGGTAGGACTGCCCGGCGCGCCCGAGTGGTCGCCCGTCGCGCCGGAGGAGGGGTCGCCCGTCGGGGCCGCGCGGCGAGCGCCCGAGGCCAGGTGCACCACGCCCGGGATGGTGCGCGCCCTGTGCTCGGACCGGTCGTGGAGTCGGTCGAGGATGAACCGCGTCGCCGGGCTGCGGGAGACCGCGCAGCGCACCTGCACGCGCAGCCGGCGGCGCGGGCCCGGTCCGGCGAGGGGCACCGCGACCACGTCCGGACGGAGGTCCTCCGCGATCAGCGAGGGCTGGACGGTCACGTAGTCCCCGGTCGCGACGAAGCCGAGCACGGTGGGGAAGTCCCGCGGGTTCACCGCGACGGCAGGGCTGAAACCGGCCGCGCGGCACGCCGCCGCGATGCGCTCGAACCAGGAGGAGTCCAGCGGGTCGTCGGTCGCCCAGGGCTCGTCGGCCAGCTCCTTGAGCGTCACCTCGGAGCGCGACGCGAGCGGGTGGTCGAGGCCGACGATGACGACGTACCCCTCCTCGAGCAGGTCCTGGCACTCCCACTCCTCGGCCCTCTCCAGGGGGAGCCCCTCGCCGACGACGATGTCGAAGCCGTCCGCGCCCACATCGGCATCGGTGCACTCGCGCACGCGGAAGTCGAGGCCCAGCTCGGGGAAGCGTCGGCGCACGTCGAGGGTGAGCTGCGGGATCCAGGTGGCGGCGAAGGAGCCCGCATAGCCGAGCCGGAGCGTGCCGGTGCGCCCGGAGCGCAGGTCCTGCACGGTGCGGTCGAGCGCGGCGAGCGCCTCGAGGGCGGGGCCTGCCTGCTCGGCCAGCGCCCTCCCGTGCGCCGTGACCACGATCCCTCGGCCCGAGCGCTCCACGAGCTCCAGACTCGTCTCGCGCCGCAGGCTGGACAGGTGCTGGCTCACGGCCGACGGGGTGTAGCCGAGCGCCTCCGCGCTCGCGCGGATGCTGCCGGTCTCGACGACGGAGCGGAGGACGCGGAGCTTGAGCGGATCGAGCATGCCGCGACCCTACCTCTGTTCAGTCCGACTGAACAGAGGGGTGCAGATCATCGCTTGTGCTGAAGAGTGCAGGGGCGAAGGATCGAGCCATGACCGCAGCACTCCTCGGACTCCTGTTCATCGTCCTCATCGCCCTCCTCGCCGTCGCCCTCGGATCCCTCACCCGCCTGATCGCCGCCCGGATCGTCACCCCGCGCGAGGAGCACGAGCGCCTCTCCGTCGCCGGGCGGATCGCGCGCGGGAATGCGCTCATCGCCCGCGAGCTCCGGCCCGACGGGACCCATCCCGTCGCTCGCACCGCCGAGCGCACGGACGGGGCCGCCGCGGAGCCCGGGCGGGAGCCGCGGCAGGACCTCGCCGTGCGCTTCCCGGAGATCGCCGCCCACTCGCTGCGCTGAGCGGGTGGGGCGCCGGGCACGGCCCGACTCAGCGGGGGCGTCGCCGGTCGTGGCCGATCCGCGAGATGTCCAGGTCCGGCACCACCATCACCGGGCCCTGCGCCCGCTCCAGCAGGCCGCGGGAGACCGAGCCGAGCAGGGCGCTCATCATGCGGCCCCGTCCACGGGTCCCCACCACCGTCAGTCGCGCGTCGCGCGAGCGCTCCACCAGCAGAGCGACGGGATCGCCGACCTCGACCGAGGCGGTGACCGCCACCTCGGGGTTCCGGTCGCGCAGCGCCCGGGCCTCGCCCTCGAGCAGGGCGAGGAGCTCCTCCCGCTGTCGGTCCAGGAACTGCTGGTCGGGCACCGCGGCGAGCGCGGAGCTGGACCAGGTGTCCAGCGGCGGGATCGCCTGCAGCAGGTGCAGCGGCGCCCCGGCAGCCGCCGCCGCCCGCTGCGCGAGGGTGGTCAGCGTGCTGTCCTCGCTGCCGTCCAGCCCCACCACCACGGGCTCCGTGCCCGGCACCTGGGTGAAGCGTTCGCGACCGGTGGTCTCGGGCACCACGTAGCCGGCGGGGACCACCACCGTCGGGCAGTGCGCATGGGCGGGCAGCGCCTCGGAGACCGAGCCCAGCAGGCGCCCCAGGAAGCCGCCCCGGCCGCGAGAGCCGACCACGGCGAGGCGGGCGAGCGCGGAGAGCTCGACGAGCACGCCGGCCGCATCGCCCTGGACGGACTCGAGCGCGACCTCGCCCGGATAGCCCTCCAGGTGCGGGAGGGCGCCCGCGGCGACCTGCCGGGACGCGGCCGCACGGGCCTCGTCCTCGGGCACCGGCGGCAGCGAGGCCATGTTCGGGTAGACCATCACGGGCACCGTGAACGCGGAGACCACCGTGAGACGGCAGCCGATCCCCAGCGCCATCGTCGCCGCATAGTGGAGGGCCTGGATCGCCTGGTCGGAGCCGTCGTAGCCGACGAGCACCCCGACCGGACGGGACTCGGGATCGAAGAGCAGGGGAGTGGAGCTGTCGTCGGCGGGCATCGGGGCCTCCGTTCCGGGGGCGCGGCGCGACCGTCGACGGGATGCCCCCATCGGTCGAGCCCGCCGTCGGTACCTCCGAGGGTACGACCGTCCGGCCTGCGCGGCCAGGGCCGAAGTCCCTGGCCTTGCCCCGGACGCGCCCTGACCTCGTCCCGGACGCACCTCGCCCGACCGCTGATGCGCGCGGCCGGGCGAGACGCGGCGGAGCGACCGCCGGGAGGCTCAGCCCCTCGGCGTGCCGAAGCGCGGGGCGGGCAGAGGCGGCGGGACCGCGGCGGGCGTCTGCTCCAGCAGCGCGAGCGCCTCCGTCACGCCGCGGGCGAGCTGCGGATCCTCGCCCGCCACCCAGGCGCTGGGCGGAAGCGGCACCTCGATGTCGGGCTCGACGCCGTAGTTCTCGATCGCCCAGTCCTCGCCCTCGAACCAGCTGGCGTACTTCGGCTGGGTCACGCCGGTGCCGTCGACCAGGTCGTAGCGGCCGTCGATCCCGATCACACCGCCCCAGGTGCGGGTGCCGATGATCGGCCCGACCTCCAGGGCGCGGGAGACGGCGTTGACGATGTCGCCGTCGGAGCCGGCCTCCTGGTTCGTCACCAGCACCACGGCGCCGCGCGGCGCGAAGGCGGGGTAGGTGCCCGGCCGCTCGTGGCGCGGGTAGTCCCAGGACAGCACCCGACGCGCGATCCGGTCGGTGACCAGCTGGGAGGTGTGGCCGCCGCTGTTGTAGCGCACGTCCACGACCAGGCCCTCCTTCGTGGTCGCCTCGCGCAGGTCGCGGTGCATCTGCGCCCAGCCGGAGGAGACCATGTCGGGGATGTGCAGATAGCCGAGCCGGCCGCCGGAGAGCTCCGCGACCAGGGCGCGACGCGACTCGACCCACGCCTGGTAGCGCAGCTCCGAGTCGTCGCCCAGCGGCGTGACCGCCACCCGGTGCTCGTCGCCGTCGCGTCCCAGGACCAGCTCGGTCGCCTTCCCGGCGGAGCCGACGAGCGCCGCCTCGATCCCCTCGGGGCCGACGTCCCGGCCGTCCACGCGCAGCACCGCATCGCCCACGCGGGCATCGACGCCGGGGGCGAGCAGCGGCGAGCGGGCGTCCGGGTCGGAGGAGTCGCCCGGCAGGATCCGGGTGATCACCCAGCGCCCGTCCCGACGTTCGAGGTCCGCGCCGAGATGGGCCGGCAGCATCGGCGGATCGGCCTTGTACACCCCGCCCTGCACGTAGGCGTGCGAGGTGCCGAGCTCGCCCTGGACCTCCCACATCATGTCCTGGAAGTCGTCCTCGGTGACCAGGCGCTCGATGACCGGGTCGTACCAGGAGGTCATCGCGTGCCAGTCCATGCCGTCCATGTCCGCGCGCCAGTACTGCTGGGCCATGATCCGGTAGTTGTCCCAGAGCATGCCGCGCCGCTCCTTGACCGGGTCGACGGTCAGGCGCAGGCGCCCCGTGTCGATGACGATGCGGGCGGGGTCCTCGTCCTCGGCCTTGCGGGTCGCGGGGAGCTGCACCCAGTGCTCGCCCTGCCGGATCACCAGGGTCTCGCCGTCGCCGGAGACGGCCAGGTCGGTGACGTCCTCGGCGAGGACGGTGAGCTTGCGGTCCGCGAGCGACCAGTGCTCGAGGGCCGGCGAGGGGGCCTCGCCCTCGACACCGGCGCGGGCCGAGCCCAGCACCCCCTGCTGGGGGTGGCGGAGCCAGACGAAGCCGCCGGTCACGGCGGTGAGATGCGAGTAGTAGCCGGAGACGACGGGGAAGGGCACCAGGCGCGACTCGACCTGCTCGAGGTCGATGCGGGTGGCCGGCGGACGGTGCGCGTCCTCCGCCCCGGCGGCGGAGTGCGAGGTCGCGGGGTGGGAGGAGGCCTCGGCCGTGGCGGCGCTCGCCGACGGGCCGGAGGCCGCGCCCGACGGGGTCCGAGATCCCGCGCCGCCCGCCGGGCCGCGGCCGGTGCCGTCGTCCGCGGAGCCGGAGGCGGCGTCGGCCGCGGGCTTCTCCGGGGCGGGGCCCCAGCCGTCGGGGTGCGGGCCGAAGGGGTCGGGGGTGGTGCGCTCGAGGGGAAGCAGGAAAGGCCGCTCGGCGTTGACGAACCCGAGGTCGAAGACCATGTCGTCGTAGACCGTCTCGAAGGTGCGCAGGCTCAGCAGCGCCAGGTGCTTGCCGTCGGCGCTGAACGCGGGGGCGGAGTCCTGGAACTTCCCGGAGGTGAGCGCGCGACCCGTCGGCTCCTGGTCCTCGGTGTCCGAGATCATCAGGCGCGAGAGCTGCCACGAGTTCGGCTCGGCCCACACCAGCCAGCGGCCGTCCGGCGACCAGGCCAGGTCGCTGACCTCGCCGCCGCTGCTGCGGCCGATCTCGCGCACATGGTCCAGGCGCGGCGCCGCGACGGAGCTGTCGGCGTCGGACTCCCAACCGGCGTCCGCGGCCGTCGTAGCGTGGGCGCCCTTCCCGTGCGCCTCCTTGGCGGGGTCCTCGAGGCCGCGCAGGGTCACCAGGCGCACCACGTTGTCGTGGCTGACGATCGCGATGCGGGAGCCGTCGGGCGAGGGGATGGCGTGCAGGATCCGGCCCACCTCGCCCACGGCCAGGCGGATCTCCTCGCCGCCGCCGTCCAGCCGCGCCAGCGCCAGCACGTCGGAGCCGACGCCGCCCTGCTCACGATCCGAGAGGGCCTCCGCATCGGAGACGAACAGGGCGAAGGGCGAGCGGCCGAGCGGTCGCACCTCCCGCAGCCGCAGACCGCAGGCCCCGGCGAGCAGCCGCGCCGGTCCGCCGCGATGGGTGAGGGCGTGCGCGGAGCCGCGCCACTCGACGACGCTCGCGCGCGCGTCGTGCAGCGGCCGCATGGCCAGCAGGTTCTCGCTCGCCGAGGCGGGGCGCGGCAGCCGGGCGGCGCCGACGCCGGAGGCGAGCACCTCGATCTCCCGCGGCGCGGCCTCGAGGGAGTCCATCGCGAACAGGCGCCCGCGGGAGCTGAACACGATCGCGCTTCCGTCGGTCGCGGGCTCGCGCAGGTAGCCCTCCTCCGAGGTGAGGGAGGTGTGGGAGCGCAGGTCCGTGCCGTCGGCGGCGACGGACCACAGGTTCGCCGAGGCGCGATCGGTGAGGGCCGCGCCGGGGCCGGGGGTGTCGGAGGCGAACAGCAGCCGGTCCCCGTACCAGGCGATCCGCAGCTTGGAGGCGAGGATCTCGTCGAGCAGCGGCTCCCAGGAGCGGGCCGCATGCGTCTCGGCGGGCGCGTCCAGCGGCACGTCTTCGCGCGAGAGCCACAGCTTCACGGCCGTGCCGCCCTGGTAGTGCTTCCAGGAGGCCTGGTCGCGGCGCCACGGCGTCGCGACCACCGTGGTGCCGGAGGGGTGGATCGCGACCTCGCCGCTGCGGCCCAGCGGCAGCAGCGTGGTGGTGCCCTCGAGGTCGACGGCCCACAGCTGGGCATCACGTGCGACCGGCGCGGCATAGCTGGTGGTCGCGACGATGCGGCCGTCGGGCAGCCAGCCGACGACCTTCGTGGCGGGGCGGCCCCAGAAGGTCAGGCGGCGCGGCGCGGACTCGCCGGCGACGTCCGCGACCCACACCTCCGGCCCGCCCGAGGTGCGGGAGGTGAAGGCGATGTGGGCGCCGTCGGGGGAGAAGCGCGGGTGGGAGACGGGGGCGCCCTCGTCGGTGAGGCGCCAGGCACGGCCTCCCTCGAGCGGGGCGAGCCACACGTCGTTCGCGGCGGTGAAGGTGATCAGCTCGCCCCGGACGTCGGGGTGGCGGAGATAAGCGGCATGAGCGGGCGTCGTCGGCATGGTTTCCACTCTATGCCGCGGGGCCGACGTCGCCGGGTGGGAACTTGCGGCGCGGGCGGGCCGCTCAGCCGAGCGCGCTCGCGATGACGCCGTCGGCGCGGTGCAGCACGGCCGCGAGCTCGGCGCGGGTCACCGACTGCTCGCCCTGCCAGTGCGTCGACCCGTCGGGAGCCATCCCGGCGCTGGTCAGCCAGGCCGCATCCTGTGACAGCCCTGCGGGGAGGTCCCTCCCCTCGGCTCCGCCGGACCCGTCGGCGCCGCCGGAGGGCCAGACCGCGCCGATCCCCGCGAGGGCGGGACGCAGCAGCGCGGCGAGCATCCCCGAGGCGCCCTCCCGGGTCGCGGGATCCTCGGGATGGACCTTCAACTCGGCATCGCCCCAGAGCGCGCCGCGGCCGTGCAGCCACAGCAGCGCGGAGGCCTGCTCCGGGTCCTCGCCGAGGTCGACGATGAGCACCGGCACGTCCTCGAGCGGCACCGCCGGGGTGCCTGCGAAGCGGTGCAGGGCCGCGGCGACCTCGCCCCGGGTCACGACCGCGTCCGGAGAGAAGGCGCCGCCGGCCGCGGGCAGCACGCCGGTGTCGTCCGCCCAGAGCATCGCCTCGAGCCCGGCATCGCCGTCGGCCACATCGGAGAACGGGTTGCTGGCGGGGCCGAGCACTCGGGGGAGCACGACCCCGGCGGAGACCGCGCCGACCACGGCGGCGGCCGCGGCACCCGCGAGCAGCAGGGTGCGGCGCGGCGGCGTGGGGCGGGCCGGGCCGACGGGCACCACGGCGACGGGCTCCGGTGCGGAGGCGGCCGAGGTCACGAGCACGGCTCGGGCGGCGGCCGGGGCCGGTGCGCCGGGCCGGTCGGGGCGCACGCGAGGCGCCGCAGGTCGTCTCAGAGCCACCGCAGTTCCTGCATCCTTCGCACGATCGCCCAGCTCAGCACCAGGTTCCCCCAGCCGTTGAGGTGGATGCCGTCGGAGGCGATCAGCAGCGGCGGCACCACGGCCCGGGCGAGGGCGTCGTGGGTGGTGCCCTGCTCGAGCAGCTGCAGCGGCGCGAGCGGGGAGCTGGCCAGGCCCTCCTCCCCGGTCAGCAGATGCTGCACGTCCAGGAAGTGATCGCGATGAGCTTCCGCGAGCCCGGCGTTGACCTCCGCGACCGCCGCTCCCGTCGCCGAGCCGGCCTCGTCGTGCTCCGTGCACCAGTGGCCGAGGACGAGCGTGTCACCGGGCGCGGCGGCCTCGGCCATCCGGGCGGTGTGCTCGAGCACCCCCTCGACGTCGCGGATGTTGTTCTTCCCCATCCACAGCACCTGCCGCGACCCCTCCGCGATCTCGGCGAGCGAGGAGACGAACACGCCGCCGGTGACCGCTTCCGCCGGGTCCGACGGGGTGAAGTACCAGGTCCCCGAGCTGCCGTCGAGGATCCCGTCGACGTCGTCGACCCGGCCCGGCACCCTGATCGGACCGGACGGGGCGAGGTCGGAGTCGAGCGTGACCTCGAGGCGGGAGGTGCCCGGCTCGGGATCGCCCCGGCCGATCAGCGTCGGGGTGTCCAGGCCGCGCTGGAGCAGGGTGTGCCGGGACCAGGACGCGCCCACGCCGAAGGGGTGCACGGGAGCGGGGGCCGCCGCGAGCGCGAGGTGCTCGTGGATCCGCACCGGCACGGCGGTCGCCTCGTCGCCGCCCTCGGAGCTCATCGAGGAGGAGCCCCACAGCGTCAGTGCGGGGGCCTCGGACTCCGGATGCAGCAGGCGGCGCGAGGCCTCGGTGCCGGTCAGGGCGGAGGACGGGAAGAGGGGTGCAGCAGGCGCGGCCGGGGCGGCGGCATGCTGCGGCATCACGGTCCTCCGTGGTGGTGTGTGGGGCGAGCGCCCCACCGACGCTCACGGCGCCCAGCTTACTCGACGGGAACCTCCGCGGAAGGGGTGCCGGTGCAGATCACCGAGGGTGGTCGGCGAGCCTGTCGGACCCGGCCCCGTCGGCCGACGGACGGCCTGCGCGCGGCGTCGTGCGGCGCGCGGCCGACGGGGCTCGGGTCGCCGTTCACGCCCGGTGCAGCGCCGGCGCCCCGGCGGGCACCACGTAGGTGCGGTCCACCTGGATCTCGGCGCCCGGCCGGGTCACCTCCGCGAGCGTCTTGTAATCCACGCGCAGCTCCTCGGTCGAGTACTCCGAGAGGATGTAGCCGCGCCGACTCTTGATGTACTTGATGTGCGGGTTCTCGGCGAGCACGTCGTCCTCGCCCTTGGCCTTGTCGCTGCCGTCGCCGCCCGAGGTCACCGCGGTGGTCACCAGCTCCACGCCGAGCGTGGCGGAGTCCGGCTCCCAGAAGTCGGCCTTGAGCTCGTTGGCGAAGTGGACGTGCACGTCGCCGGTGAGCACGACGGGGGTCGCGACCTCGTGCTCGTCCCAGGTGCGCACGATCTGGTCGCGGTCGGCGCGATAGCCGTCCCAGCCGTCCGAGCCGAGCGTCGTCGTGGGGCCGGGGGCGTTGTCGCGCTTGGCGAAGAAGACGCTCTGGGCGAGCAGCTGCCAGGTCGTCCCCGCCTCGATCATCCCGTCCTGCAGCCACTGCATCTGATCCGCGCCGAGGATCGTGCGCTCGGGGTCCTCCTGCTCCGCGCAGTCGGTGAACCACCAGGTCTTCCCGCCGTCGTGGCAAGCCTGGAGGTCGCGGTACTGGCGGGTGTCCAGCACGTGGAAGGTCGCCAGGTCGCCCCAGTGCAGGCGGCGGAACAGCTGGATGGAGGAGCCGACGGGGGCGCTGCTGCGCCGCAGCGGCATGTTCTCGTAGTAGGCCTGCTGGGCGGCGATCCGCCGCGCCATCCAGGCGTCGGTGGGCACGCCGTTCTTCGGGTGCACGCCGGCCCAGTTGTCCTGGATCTCGTGATCGTCCCAGGTCACGATCCATGGCGCGGTGGCGTGCAACTCCTGCAGGTCAGGATCGGTCTTGTAGGTCGCGTAGCGCAGGCGATAGTCCTCCAGCGTGGTGCACAGCCGGTGGGGGTGCTTGCGGATCGTGGAGGAGCCCGGCCCGCCCTCGTAGATGTAGTCGCCCAGCGCGAAGACGAGGTCGGGACGGTCCTCGGCCGCACGACGGTAGGCGGTGAACCAGCCGCCCTCCCAGTGGGAGCAGGACAGGTGCACCATGCGCAGGTTCCGGCTGCTGCCGGCGGCGGGAGTGGTCAGCGTGCGGCCGGTGCGGGAGACGTGGCGGCCGGTGCGGAAGCGGTAGAAGAACTCGGAGTCCGCAGGGAGGTCCTCGAGCTCGACGTGCAGGCTGTGGCCCTCCTCGGGCAGGGCGATCTCGGTGCCGCGGCGCACGATGTCGCGGAAGCGCTCGTCGCGGGCCAGCTCCCAGCGCACCTCGACCGGCGCCGAGGGCATGCCGCCGCGGCCGTCCAGCACGTGCGGGTCCACGGCCAGGCGGGTCCACAGCACCACGGAGCTCGAGGTCGGATCGCCCGAGGCGACGCCGAGGGTGAAGGGATCCTGGCGACGCCACGCGCCGTCGTCGGCGAGGGCCGGCGCCGTGCCGAGCACCCCGGCGGCGGTCAGCGTGGTCAGCGACGCGGCGGTGAAGTGGCGCCGGGTCATTCGGCGCCGACGGGCGAGGTTCGCGCCGCGGTCAGGGGCGACGAAGCGGGTGGGCGTGGCGGGCTCGGCGGGGCGGAGATCGGAGGAGAGATCCATGGTCGTCCTTGTCCGGGAGGGGGAGGGCGACGCCCATGCTGGCTCGGATGGAAAGAATTCGCGAGAGCGGCGGAGGCGAAGATAAAGATGTCCATCCAGTGCTCACCGGAGCGTGCGCGGGGGTTCACCGGCCCGTCATGGTCGCCCCGGCGCCTCCGCGCCCCTCCCTGGCCGCGCGTGGCCGGTTCAGCCCAGGTCGTAGTCGACGACGACGGGGGAGTGGTCCGACAGGCGCATGCCCTCGTGCTCCCGGTCCACGGCCGCGCGCACCGCCGAACGCGCCAGGCGCGGCGTGGCCAGGTGGTAGTCGATCCGCCAGCCGGCGTCCTTCGCGAAGGACTGCCCGAGCCAGGACCACCACGAGTAGGGGCCGTCCTCGTCCGGGTGCAGGCGTCGCACCACGTCCACGAGCGTGCGCGGGGAGAGCTGCTGTCCGAGCCACTCCCGCTCCTCGGGCAGGAATCCGTCGGTCTGCTGGTTGCGGCGCCAGGCGGCGAGGTCCTGCCGGGTGTGGGCGATGTTCAGGTCGCCCATCAGTAGGAACTCTCGCCCCGCGGCCGCGGCGGCACGGCGCGTGCGGGTCAGGTAGCGGGCGAATCCGTCCATGAACTGCATCTTCCGCGCGTACTTCGCGCCCCCGTCGGGCGCCTCCCGCATCCGCTCGGGCCGCTGCAGGTGCGCGGGCAGCCCGCCCTTGGGGAGGTAGAGGCAGGCGATGGTGACCGGGGCGTCCCCGAGGTCCACCTCGAGGTAGCGACCCTCGGCGACGAAGTGCGAGAGTCCGCGGGAGAGCGGCACCCGGTCCTCGGCGGGGATCGGGGTGAGCGCCTCGTCGGGCGCGCCGAGCAGCGCCGCCCCGGACCAGGTGCGCACCGCCGCGGGCGGCCGACGGGTCAGCACCGCGACCCCGTTCCGACCCGGCAGCGTCCCGGTCTCGAGGGCGACGTGGAAGTCGCCGAAGGCGCCGTCGGGGAGCTTCGAGGCCTGTGCCCGCACCTCCTGCAGCGCGATCACGTCGCAGCCGCGCGTGGCGAGCCAGTCGCCGAAGCCCCGACGATGAGCGGCGCGGATCCCGTTGACGTTGGCCGAGGCGATGCGGAGCATCCCCGCAGGCTACGCGGTCCCGTCTCCGTCGGTCTCGTCGTCGCGGGCCGGTCTGCGCGGGCGCTATGCAGCACGCAGTGGCGATATCGCCACTGCGTGCTGCATAACGCCCGTTCGCTGGGGCCGCCCGTTCGCTGGGGCCGCCCGTCCGCACCGGGGCCGCCCGTCCGCACCGGGGCCGCCCGTCCGCACCGGGGCCGCCCGTCCGCACCGGGGCCGCGCGGTCCCGGACCGTCGCGTCAGGCGGTGACGGGGTCGCCGACGACGGGGCCCTCGGTGTTGGGCTTCCAGCCGAGCGCGGGCGCGACGTGTGTCGCGAAGTTCTGGAGGATCTCGAGGTTCAGGTCGACGCCGGCCTGGCTCGGGATCGTCAGCAGCAGGGTGTCGGCGGACATCACGGCGGCGTCGGCCTTCAGCTCCTCGATCAGTCGGTCGGGCTCGCCCACGTAGGTGCGGCCGAAGGTGGAGCGGGTGCCGTCGATGATCCCGATCTGGTCGCCGTCGCCGCCCCGGCCTGCGCCGAAGAGCACCCGGTCGCGGTCGGTGAGGACCGGGAAGACGCTGCGGGAGACGGAGACGCGCGGGACGTGGGTGTGCCCGGCCTCGCGGAACGCCTCGCGGAAGACGTCGATCTGCTCGGCCTGGAGATCGCCGAAGGAGGAGCCGTTCGCCTCGGTGAGCAGGGTCGAGCTCATCATGTTCAGGCCCTGCTGCCCGGTGCGCTCGGCGGTCGCGCGGGAGCCCGAGCCCCACCAGATGTGCCGGATGAGCTCCTCGGACTGCGGCTCGATCGCGAGCGGGGCGTGCGGGGCGGCGTCGGACATGTAGGGCTGCGCCGCCGCGCGGGTCATCGGATGGCCCTGGATGGCCTGCAGGAAGGTCTCGAACTTCGCCGCGGCGATGTCCGCGCCGCGCGGGTCGGTCGAGCCGGTGTAGCCGAAGGACTCCCAGCCGCGGTCCGCCGCCTCGGGCGCACCGCGGGAGACGCCCAGCGCCACGCGGCCGTCGGCGATGTGGTCGAGGGCCGCGGCCTCCTCGGCGAGGTAGAGCGGGTTCTCGTACGAGCACTTAGCTTCATGACGGTCGCTGCACAAGGGTCGCCGCCGGCGACCCGGGGGCTGTGCTGACCGCATACAGCTACTCGGAGGTACCCATGTCCTGGACGACCATCAGCGACACCGTGACCGTGCACTATCCGCAGTTCGAGATGACCGGCCCGCTCGTGTACGACACGGCCTGCGCGCTGCTCGTGCACCTTGATGAGGCCACGGGCGACGAAGAGGTCCTCTCGACCGATCTCGGTGCTTACGGGCTCGTGTGCGCCCCTGGAGAGGCGTACATCAAGGATTGGAGCGAGCACTCGGGCTTCACCAGAGCTCTCACAGCGGCCGGACTCGTCGAGGTCCTCGAGGAGAGCACTGTGGGGCCGTTCGCATCCAGGGCCTACCGAGTCCGCGTGCTCGCCCCTGGTGCTACTTATCTTCCTTGAAGCTCTTCGCCACCGCCGCGAGGTCCTCGAACTCCTGAGTGCGCAAGGATCGGTCGCTGCCGAGCGCCCAGACTGAGAAGCCCTCCTTGCCATCCGGCGTGCCGTTCGCCTTGAAGGTGCCCTCGGTCACGAACTTCACCTCGACGGTGGTGGAGACGTCCTTGTGCGGCTGGATCGATAGGAGCTTCCTGCGCGCATCGCTCTCGACCAGGTGGTTGCCCTTCGTGTCGACACACAGGACTCTGTCGCCGGACCACACCAGGAAGTCTGGGAAGAACCACACCGTCTGCCCGAGCGAGACGAGTTGGATCTTGTAACCCGTCTGAGAGCGGTTCCTCGCCCACGGCAGGCCGGTCTCATCGAGTGCCCGGGCGAACCTCAGCTCGAACGGCCGCAGATCGTCGTAGCCCTCGTGCAGAGCGTTTTTGAATGTCTCCATCGATCCGCGACGCACCAGCGTGCTGCCGATTTCGTACGGCTTCGGTTTCAGTTGTTTCACCACAGCGTGGCGGAGGTACTCGTCGACCGCCTCAGCGGCGTAGTCGGTCAAGCTGGCGTACGCCGTGCTGCCGACCCCGACCTTGGCGTCAAACTTCTGCGAGTCCGTCTCCATGATCGAGAGCGACGGGCGGTACCTCCTGGCGACCTCACGGCGGAACACCCAGCGCGCGTTCACCCGGTTCGACTGCTCGAAGTCGACCCACTCCGAGTCCTTCGCCTCGCCTGCGCCGATCGCCTGCTGCACGGTCCTGCGCCGTCCGACACCGCGGGTGTTCACGGTGTCCTGGCTGTAGTCGTGGACCTTCGCGAGCACCTTCGAGACCGGCTCGACCGTGGGTCCGTTGTCGATCGCCGTACGGGGCACGGATCGCGACTCCTTGGCATCGAGGCTCACCGGCAGCTCGGACCCCGGAGGAGATGTGAGGATGCGAACCTCGGGTGCATCCCCGCCGAGCCCCTTGCGGACGTCCTCAACGACTTGCGCGAAGGTGTCGTTGCGGTCGACGCGGACGTAGAAGTGGGCGGTGTTCAACCGGTCGGACTCGTAGTGGGTCGCACCCGGCTGGCGCAGCACGCGGCCGACAACCTGCGTGATCTGGATCGACGACTCCATCGTCTTGTCGACGTAGGCGAAGTAGACGCTCGGGTCGTCCCAGCCCTCCTGGAGCGTCCTATTGAAGATGATGTGTCGATAGTCGCCCGCCATGAAGTCGTCGTAGTCGCTCTCACCACCGGTGAAAAGCACGAAATCAGGCGGCAGGGGGAAATCGCGATCGGTCTTGAGGTCGGCGTAGACGGCCACCTCGTCGGCCGGGACTCCGCACTGCTCGGTGAGGTACCGCCAGATCAGGATCGGGGGTGCCTGACGCTGGTCAAACGGCTGCTTGGGATCGTCCGTCTGCCCTGCGTCGTCGGCGAGGATGTTGGTGTTGCAGACGTAGATCGCCTTCGGCCGGAAGCTCAGTCTCTCCGCCCTCGCCGCCGCTTCAGCGTCCTCCATGTCGGCGAGCAGCTCAGAGACCGTCTCCTGCATCGGAGCGTTGAGCCCGTCGAGCGAGATCATGCCCTTCACGAGCCCTGAGGACACCACGGTGGAGGACTTGACGGAGGTGATCAGATCCTCGTCCTGGTAGTCGGCCTGCGTCCGGAGCTGCTGGATGACCTCGGTGTCGAACCGGGCCGGGAACTGAAGCGTCGCGCTGGCCAGGAGGAACACCGACGGCTGCTGTTCCAGGAGCAGGGTCGTCTGTTGGTCACTGAGGTTCTGAGCCTCGTCGTAGACCACCACAAGCGGGCGCCGTGTGCCGTCCGCCGTCTCGCGCGTCTTGAGCGCCTCCCAACGAGTCGACTCGATCGCGTCGGTGTCGAGTGCGTAGATCCTGAGCTTGCTCTCTTCCTTGTCCTTCTGGTTGAAGGTGCCGACCGTCGCGAAGTAGAGGAGCGCCTCACTCGAATCGGCGACATCCTCCGGGTTGTACTCACTGAGCAGACGCACCGCGACATCCGTGAGCAGGTGGTCGTATTTTCCGCCCTCGGCGAGGTTGGCGTAGCTCTGTTGCACCACCACCTTGCCCTTCGACAGCCAGAGGATCACCGGAGGCACCTCTGACATCGCGACGATCTCACTCACCGCCTGAGCGAGGATTGCCGTCTTGCCCGATCCCGTGATGGACGAGAGCGCTTGGTAGAACGGCACCTCACGGCGCTTCGCGCCCCGCCCGAAGCTGAGCGGCTCATCGCTGTACTTGATGTAGCGGTCGGCCATCTGGGAGGCCGCGTCCTGCTGGAACTGAAAAAGTTCAAGTGCCATGGATCATCCCTCCTCGGTGAACGACTCGGTGCGGACGTCGAGCCCGAAGTCGGACAAGATTCGATCAGGTATCTGGTACCAGATCACGTCATCGGTCACGAGGAGGTTCCGGCGACTGTAGACGTGGTAGACGTCAGCCAGCTCGGCTCGCTCGGCTTCCTCGGTGATCGCCTCGTAGACGTCCTCAGTCAGGTCCGTGTTGGAGCCAGCCCCCGACCACACGAGGAAGATCCCCTCATTGGCCGCATTCTTCGCCACCAGGTAGCTGTACGGCTCGTTGTCCTCGTCCACCACGGGGATGAGTACCGCCGCTCTGCGGCTGCCGGTGCTCGAATGCGAGGCGATGACAGTATCGATCATCTCGTCGCGTTCCATGAGTAGAAGGGTCTGTGCGTCGACCTTCTTCTCCAGCACCTTGAAGGTGAACCCGCCGTCCAGCGAGGAACCCTCGCCGTTGGCCCACGTGCCCTCTATGACTCGCTTCAGGCGATCAGCGGTGAGCGCCCGGGCGTAGGAGTCGCCTCGCTCCGGTCGTCCCTGCTCGACGAGAATGAATCGTCGGTCACCTCCCGATAGTGAATTCAGTGCCAGCACGGCATGTCCAGTCGTTCCAGACCCGGCGAACGGATCGAGCACCGTTCCGTCGGTGGGGACCCAGAGCTGGAGCAGCTTCATCATCAGCTTCAACGGCTTCACAGTCGTGAAACCGTGCCCCTTGCCGACGATCGATGTCAGTTCACTCGCGCCGTCACTACTTCGGCCCGACTCCTCGAAGTCCCATGAGGTCGATCCCAGTTCCACGGGGAGACCGAGGTCGTCATCTGCCCAGTATGTGACGGGGACCTTGCCCTTCTTAATCTGCTCTAGATAGGTCTTCGTGCGTGGTCGGCCCTGTCCGTCGCGACCGAACCAGATGAATGGCCACCTAGGCTGTGCCAGGCGTTCCTCAGCACGGGTTGCCGTATCAGACGAGAAACCGTCCTTTAAAACTAGAGCCTTCACCTTGCCGTCGTCGAGGGCCCTTTCCACATAAGGCGAACCCCACTGGTTCAGCCACTCCTTGATGTTCCTCTTCGGGTGTCGCCATGCTCCCTCCCCAGCGGGGTAGTGGTACTCGCCAGTGAACGGGGACTGGATGGCGTAGTCGCCACTCTTGGACCACGTTCGCGCCGTAAGATTCCCCTCGCGCCATAGCCCTCCCGGATCACTGTCGGGATTCCCGTAGCGCCGATTGTCGGCGTCTGTCCGTTCGAGAGAGGCCGTCTTGGCGCGGACAATGTTCCGCGCATAGACGAGAACGTACTCGGTTGTGGCGGTGACACCGCCCTTGTCGGAACGTGGGGCAGCGGTCTTCTGCCAGTTGATGATCGCCAAGCGGTTCTCTTCGCCGAACAGCTCGTCGAGCATCTGTCCGAGGTGGAAGAGCTCACGGCTGTCGATGCAGATCGCCAGGACGCCGGACGGCTTCAGCATGGCCCGCATCATCTGAAGGCGCGGGTACATGAACTTCATCCACTTGGTGTGCTTCGCGGGGTCGTCGCTGCCCACGAACTCGCCCATGTCGGGATCGTTCGGGTCCTTGTCCCACTTGTCGTTATACCGGAAGTCACCGCCGGTGTTGTAGGGCGGATCCGTCAGGATCATGTCGATCTGGCCCCGCTCGCGGTACAGCGACGCGAGCGCTTGGAGGTTGTCACCCTCGATCAGGAGGTTCCGCGAGCGACCGTGCTCGTCACCCGCGCTCAGGGACTTCACCGTCCGCTGGTTGCGAGGCCGTACCCGACGGCCCAGCTGGCGAGCGAGGACCTTGCCGGGGAACGAGAGGTTGACGCCAGCGCCAGTCTTCTCCCTGATCATCTCGATCAGCTGCTCAACTGGTAGCTCTTCGAGCGCGGTGGCATCGTCCATCTCTAGTCCCTCTGTCTCGTTGGCATTCCGTCAGCGTGCCCCGCTCGTCGCGCCTGCACCCTCCAGATTCTATTCGAGGGGTAGGACATAGCTCTGGGCCGGGCGCGTCGGATCGTAGGGCACAAGGCCGCCGCGGCGGCCCGGGAGACCTCCTGAGGAGTAGGTGATCAGCCTGCTCATGGACGAGGAGGACCCCATGACGACCAGCGCCCGCATCATCCGCCACACCGAGCCCCGCGCGTGGCTTGGCTGTCTCGCGTGCCATAACGAAGGTGATCTCGTCGGGCAGTGGTACGACGCCGAGGACTGCGACGAGGTCACCCCTGCCCAGCTGCACGGTCACGCGACCGACCACGAGGAACTCTGGGTGATGGACCACGAGGGCATCCCTGTCGCCGGCGAGATGGACCCCATGACCGCGGCCCAGTGGGGCCGCGTCCTCACCTCGGTGCCCGAGCACCAGCAGGAGGCGCTGTTCGCCTGGGTCCGGTCCGGCAGCTACGTCGCCGAGGGCGAGGGCGACTTCCCGTCGCTCGAGGCGTTCGAGGACCGCTACGAAGGCGAGTGGTGCTCCTGGCGGGAGTACGCCGATCACCTGCTCGAGGAGGGCGGCCTGCTCGAGGGTGTCTCCGACGAGGTCCGGCGCTACATCGACTACGACCAGTGGGCACGCGACCTGCTGATGGACTACACGGTCGAGCACAGCGAGGACGGCGGCGTGATCGTCTTCCGCAACCTCTGAGCTATAGGCGCGTTTACTGCACTGTCACGTAAACGCGCCTATAGCATGTCTGACCGATCCCTGCCTCCCATAGGAGCCCCACCATGCGCCGCCACCTGATCACCGCCACCACACTCGCCATCGCCACCACCGCCCTGCTCACCGGCTGCAGCGGCAACAACCTCGAGGGCACGTACCTCGACGCCAAGGAGGGGCGATACATGCTGATCCTCGGCGAGGGCGGCACCTGCGGCTCCGCAGAGCGCACCAACCCGCAGGCCGAGATCGAGGACGACTGCTCCTGGTCCCGTAACGGCGACGAGCTGACCTTCGTCGGCCTGATGAGCTACAACGTCTACGGCACGGTGAACGACGACGGCTCGATCACCATCCCGCACCAGAACCACGTCACCTCGAAGCTCTTGCAGAAGCAGGACTGAGCGCCAGAACGAGATCCCCGCGGGCTACGGCCTGCGGGGATCTTTTTTCAGCCGGGGGCGCCCGTCGATCCTCCTGCGTCGGATCGCCGGGCATCGGGGAGTGTGGTCATCTGCCAGCTGAGCACCTGTCCAGCGAGGTGTACCCGTTGAACACAGGTCGAGTCCCTGCCTGCGAGCTGTTCAATATGGTCCCGATTGGGTATGGTGGACACATCTGCACAGGAGGTCTAGACGATATGAACACCACAGGCAAGCTCGTCGGCTACGCGCGGGTCAGCTCGGCCGACCAGAACCTCGACCGGCAGCTCGAGGTGCTCAGCCGGGCCGACAAGATCTTCACGGAGAAGATCTCCGGCAGCAGTCGGGAGCGGCCCGAGCTGACCCGGATGCTCGAGTACGTCCGCGAGGGCGACACCGTGCTCGTGAAGTCGCCCGACCGCCTCGCCCGGTCGACGACCGACCTGCTCGCCCTCGTCGAGCAGCTGCGCGACAAGGACGTGGCCGTGGAGTTCATCGACAATCCTGCGTTGAACACGGACACCCCGCAGGGGGAGTTCATGCTCACCGTGCTGGCAGCGATGGCACAGCTCGAGCGGGCGACCATCAGGGAGCGGCAAGCCGAGGGCATCGCGATCGCCAAGAAGAAGGGCACCTATGCCAAGACGGTGCGCCTGACCCCCGAGCAGATCGCCGAGGCCCGTGAGCGGGTCGAGGCGGGCGTCGCCCATGCTCGAGTAGCCCGAGAGCTGGGCGTGTCCCGCACGACCCTCTACGCCGCCCTGAGCGGCTCCGGGGCCTACGCGACCACCTGAGCCCCCACGACACACAGAAGCGCCCCGGACATCTCGTCCGGGGCGCTTGCCGTGTGGGAGGTAACGGGGTGCGGGTCTCACGCAGACTGCCTCCAGTCGCTGTCGTCCTCAGGGACCTCAGGGATGAACCCTGCCTCGTCGGCCGGCGACGGCTTCACACCCTCGTCCCGGCGCACATGCTCGACATCGCGGTCGCTCTTGTCCTTCGTGACCTTCACGCCCGTCTTGGAGCCGACCCCCTTGATGAGGTTGCTGATGAGCGTCGGGGCGACGATCACCGAGGCGACGAGCGCCGAGATGCCGCCTGCGATCCAGACGTTCTGGAAGACCCCCATCGCCTGCGTCAGCAGCAGCCGCACGACCATGAAGCCGACCGTGTACAGCACGGCCATGAGCGCAAGCCGCCAGATGGGCGAGCGGGCCTGGAACGCCTGGAACTCCCGCCATGCCGTGCGCAGGGCACCCTTCGTCTCGCGGAAGTCCGGGCCGTCATCCTCCGGCAGCACCAGCAGCCCCGCCTTGAGCATGAGGCCGACGAACTGGAACCCGAAGACCGTCAGCCCCGTCGCCGCGAGGTCGAGCATGCCGGCGTTCGACATCGCCCAGGCGAGCATGCCGACACCGCCGATGCCGATGATCGTGCCGGCGACCTGCCAGCCATGGGCGTTGGCACCCCGGTCGAGGTTGATGTTGATGTTCTGATCAGGCATTTTCCTGCTCCTTGTCCTTGTCGATGTGGGCGAAGATCTCGCCCATCATCCAGTTCTTCTCGTTGATGCCCTGCTCGATGAGCCGAGCCCTCCCGGGCGAGCCAGGCTCGACGAACGCCGGGTCGGGCTCGAGGTCGTCCTCGTCGTCCATCTCGTCCGGCTCGAAGGCGGCCTCGAGGGCCGCCAGCTCCTCCTCGTCGTCCTCCGGGATCTCCGGCAGCTCAACGTCCTCCTCGTCCCTCACGGGCACGCTCACAGGCTCAGGGACCGCAGGGACGTACTCGCTCGTCGCCTCGGTCGCCGCGAGCATCTCGGTGCTCAGCCGCGCACTCGTACTCCCGACCTGCGCACCCGGCCAGCCGTGCCGACGCACATGCCAGCCGGTCAGCAGGCAGGCCAGCACGCCCTGCATCCACAGGTACGCCCCGCCGATCTGCTCGTCCGCCACGTGCACGTTGAAGAACGGGATGACCTCTACCCGCACGAGCGAGCCCCACTGGACGACGAACACGCTGGCCGCTGCCAGCGCCGCTGCGAGGGCGAGCCACGGCCAGCCCAGGGGCCGACGCCCCGCCTTGAGCATGGCCGTGCTGTACCCGGCGTACGCAGCCTGCGAGACCAGCAGTGCCGGCCCGACGACCACCAGGAAGATCGGCGCGGTGATCAGCACCGCCAGCAGCCGCCAGATCGCCTCACCGCCCTCGTCCGAACGGGAGAGGAACCGGCTGATGATCGGCTTGATCCGCGCCTGGTGGTGGATCGTCCCGGTCGAGCCGGACTCCTTCTGCGCCGTGCGTGCAGCACGACGACGCAGGCCGTCGGCCATGCGCCGATCGCTCATGTGCCAGCTGGCCTCGTGCTCGAGCAGCCAGGCTGCCCGCTCGCTCTCGTACCGTCCTGCCATGGCTCAGCCCTCCTCCGGGGTGAAGACCCAGCGCTCGTCGCCGTAGTCGAAGTCCCACGAGCCCGTGGGCTCACGGTCGGGCTCACCCGCGGCATGCACGCCCGCGTAGATGCCCTCGACCTGGAACTCCCACTCCTCGTGCTTCTCGTTGTAGACCCACTCACCGCGGGGCTCCCACAGAACGTTGGACATCGCCTCCTCCATCTCCTCGCGGGCCTCGTCCTCGCTGAGCGTCTCCTCTTCCTCAGCAGGCTCCTGGGCGCCCTCAGACGGCTCAGTGGCCGCCGAGGTCTGCTCGCCCCCGTCGCTGGGCTCCGTGGCCTGCTCAGAGGGCTCCTGGCCCTCCTTCGCGGCCGACTCGCCGTTGACGCACGCCTGCAGCGCGTCGATGTCCTGCGCCGGGAGGCAGTCGGCGATCTTGTCGCTCTCCACCATCCCGTTCGAGGTCACCATGCCGCCTGCGGTGAAGCCGGCCATGAAGATCGCCAGGAAGACCACCAGCCCGACGACCAGCTTGATCACGCTACCGATCCGCATCGCGTTCTCCTTTCTGTCGCTATCGCTCGATGGGGTATGTCTGGTACCCTACTGGGGAACCAGAGAAACCGCAACAGCTGAGGTCGGCTGGGCAGATGGGTACCCTAGTGGGGAACCAGAAGCACATCGACAAGGAGAGAGCACATGGCTATGAGCGCGAAGCAGTACGTCCCCCTCAGCGAGGACGAGCTGGCGACGATGCGGGCAGCGGCACGTGAGCACAAGATCGGGGCCGGCCTGTTCTTCAGAGCCCTGGCCATGCACGCCTACACGACCCTCACACCCGACGAGCTGAAGAAGGTCGTCGACGCGGAGAGGGAGGCCAGCAAGCAGCGGCTCTCGGACGGTGCCCGTGAGGCACGCAGTCACCGATGGACCGACAAGAAGGATGATGACGATGGCTAAGAAGACCAGCACCGACCACAGCCAGCAGACGCCCTACGGCGGCGTGATCGGCAAGAACGAGCAGGTGAGGACCGGGCCGCACCTGCTCGTCAGCGGCCCCACCGGCACGATGAAGACCACCGGTGTCCTCGCACCGGCAGCGATCCTGTGGAGGGGACCGCGCGTCATCGTCTCCTCCAAGACCGACTTCCTGGGATGGCTCGTCAAGAAGGGCGTCGCCAACCGCGGGCCGCTGTACGTCCTCGACCTGGCAGGCGAGCTGCACGACGACATCTCGTGGCTCAAGGGCCGGTCGTACACGCGGGTGACCGCTGATCCGACCGCGCTCATCGAGAACAGCGACGATGCCATCGCCATGGCGGACACGCTCATGAAGGTCGGTGCCCTGGGTGCCTCCGACCAGGCTGGCGGCGGAGGCGGGAACGACGCCTTCTGGCAGACGCTCGCCTCGGACTCCCTGGCTGCACTGCTCGAAGCCGGCAAGGCATCCGGCGAGGGCATCGGCTGGACTGTGAAGGCCCTGCGGACCCTGGAGCCGCCCGAAGACTCCGAGCCCGGCTCGGTGCCCTCCTTGGCGGAGGCGTACTCCCTTGTCGAGCAGACCAGCTTCCACGCCGAGGCGCTGCGGGCTCTGAAGGCCCAGGATCCGAAGATGCGGGACTCGGTCACCGCGACCATGAAGGCCGGCCTGGCCCCTTGGCTCCTGTCCACCGTGCGCGGTGACAGGCGAGCAGTGCCGTTCAAGCCCAGCATGCTCGAGGGGCCGGGCGAGCCGACCCTGGCGATCATCGCCCCGGCCGACGGCGTCGCGGCCGGCGCGGCCGCCGCGGCCATCGAGACGATCATCCGGCACTGGCGTCGCGGCATCGACCGCGGCCTCGACCGTGTCCTGCTGGCGATCGACGAGCTGGTCAACACGGCCCCGCTGCCGAAGCTGGCCACCTACATCACCGAGGCGCGCGGCCTCGGTGTCGCCGTCGTCGCCGCCGTCCAGTCGACCAACCAGATGAAGCTCCGGTGGGGTGCTGACGGCGCTGAGGTGCTCCGTGAGGTCTTCCCCGCCGTGCTCGTGCTCCCTGGCGCTCCCGAGCGCGACCTGCTCGAGGCTGCCGCCTGGCAGGACGGCGAGGAAGACGTGCAGCGTGAGTCCATCGACCACAACAACCGCAGGTCGATCTCGACCGAGCGCGTACAGCGCACGACGCCCACCAGCCTGCTGCCGACCGAGGTCGGCACCGCCCGCCTGATCATCGGCGGCAGGAAGGGGCATCTTGTTCAGCTGCCCGGCGTGTGGCTCTGGCCCGACAAGGCCGCCTGAGCCGACATGCAGAAACCCCCGTCACCGATGTGGTGACGGGGGTTTCTTCGTGGCCCTCAGAGGTCCCTGCCGCGGTCGGCATCCCGGCCCTGCCCCGGGGGCCTGGTCGCCTTGAAGCGCTCACGCGCCGCCTGACGGCGCTTCTCGCGCTCGGCGTCCTCACGGTCCTGGGAGGGCTCGTCGTCGCGCTCAGAGGCGTCCTGGCCCTGCTGAGCGGCGTCCCGCTCCTCGGCCTGGTCCCGGTCCTCCGCAGAGCCCCGGTCCGAGCCGGCCTGCTCGGCCTGAGCTGCCCGTGCCTGCTCCCGGCGCTCACGCTCAGCCGCCTCGCGCTCGGCCTGCTCGACTGCCTCACGGCGCATCTGGGCCTGGCGAGCACGGGCAGCCCGCAGCTCCTCCTGCGCCCGCTGGTACTCCTCGGTCGCGGTCACGTCCTCGCCGTAGCGCTGCTTGACCTGCTCCTCGGTGCCCTCGGCGAGCATCGTGCGGATCTGCTTGGTCTTGTCCCTGTCGATGGTCTGGCTGGTGGCCATGATGATCAACTCCTCTTCTTGCTGTTCCTGATCCTGCGCGCCTCGGCCTCATGACGAAGCGCCTCGTCCTCGAGCTGCTTGCCCAACGCCCGCAGCTTGTCGACCCGCTCCATCCGCTCGTCGTAGAACTGGCGGAAGGTCCCACCGCCGCCCGACCGGATCAAGTACGCACCTGCCTCGGCCTCGGCATCATCGGCCTCGTGCAGAACCTGACGGGCGCGATCGCGCATGTCGGCGATCTCGATCGGTCCCAGTGCCATGTCCATCACCCCCTCTCCTAGCCGCCCAGCCCGTAGCCACGGTCGTGGTCACGGGAGATCTCGGGCATCTGGTGCCTCTGCGCGTTCATGTCGAGCTTCTTCTGGCGCGACCGGGACACCAGGCCCCGCATGCGGGCATCGCGCTGGGCCTCGACCTGCTGGCGCATGGTGTCCGGCGTGACTGGCTCGAGCTGCGACTTCTCGAAGCGCTCCGGCAGCCAGAGCTTGTGCTGGTCGTTGTACTTCACGTCGGCGCGGAAGCCGAGCACATGCCCACCCTCGACCTCAGCCCGGTTGCTACCAGCCGCCCGCTCGATCTGAGCGAGCTTGTGCTCGGCGTAGGTCCGGAATCGGCTCGGGTGCTGAGCCGTCTTGCCCAGGCTGAGCACCTGGTGACCCGCGGCATCAGCAGTCCCTGCACGCAGCTGGATGTCGAGCTTCTGAGGATTCCGAGCGCTCTGCAGCGCGATCATCTCGAGCCCCGTCCTGTTGACCCCGAAGAGCCCGTCGAACTCGAACGCCTTCTTCGGAGCCGGCTTCTCCGCCTCGACCTTCTTCGGCTGCTCCGGTTCACGCGGCCGGGTGTACGCCCGCGGCTCCTGACGGGCCTCGGACGGCTCAGCAGCCTCATGGGCGGCAGGAGGTGCCACAACGGGCTCCTGAGCCGTCTGCGGGGCCTGCGCGGGCTCCGAGACGGTCGGGGCCGTCTCGTCGCGGTCACGGTCCTCGTCGGTCGTCGCCCGGCGCCGACGGCGTGGTGCGACCTCGAGGTCCTCGTCCTCGACCTGAGCCCCCTGCGCCGCGGGAGGCTCCGGCTCCGACAGCATGACGTCATCGAGCGCAGCCTCATGCGCCGGCGCGTCGGCCATGATTGCGTCCAGCCGGGACGCGACCGGGTCGACCGGCAACTCGCGCTCGGGCACCTTGGGGGCCTTGGCGCGCTGCTTCTCGGCCTCGATGTTGCGCTCGATCGCAGCCTCGATCGCGGTCTTCTCGAAGTCACGTCCGAGCTTCGAGGCCCGGCGCTTGTCCGACGTCGCGATGGGCATGTAGTCCGCCCCGTCGGGACCAAGACGGAGCATCGCATAGCTGACACCCTTGCCGCGTTCCTCGGCGTCCACACCGTTGGCCCGCGCCGCCCGAGCAAAGGACTCGAAGTCAGTGAAGTCGTCCTGCTCGAGCGTCGCGCTGATGCGGTCCTTGAGCACCGCCACGGAGAACGGCTCCGCACCTTCGCGCCCGTCGGCCTCCCACACCTTGTGCTTCTGCAGACCGCGCAGCTCTGACTTCTCGAGCTTCACGGCTGTCTTGGTGACACCGGGCTCCGGGTACTCGTTGACCTGCTCGTACCCAAGCTCCCGCAGCATGCCGTCATGGGTCTTCACCAGCTCGGCATGCTTGACGTGCGAGGAGTCGAACGAGCGTCCGGTCTGCCGGTCGATCGAGTCGATCACGAGGTGGTTGTGGATGCAGCCGGTCTTGCCGTCGATCTGCGTGTGGACCGTCGCGTAGCGAGACTCACCGGCCACCCGCTTGGCCAGCTCCCGGCCGAGGTCGTGCGCCTTCTCCCAGTCGTCCGTGTCCTCAGGGTTCAGTGCGCCCTCGCCGTCACGGGCGAAGCTCTGGATGACGTGGTAGGCGTGCACATACTCGCCCTCGAAGATCTGCTTGCCGTCCTTGTCGGTGACGACCCGCTGGCCGTCCTTAGCCCAGCGCTTGCGGTTGTCCCGCATCTGCTGATCGGCGTAGCGCGTGCTGCACCCGTTGATGCCGGACGCCGCGACGAAGCGGTCGTCCGTCTGCCCTTCCTTCTGCTGCCGGACGTAGCGATTGAGCCGCGACACATTGCGCGTCGGGCTCGCCATCACCACGGCCGCGACCCGCTCAGCCATCGTCATCACCAGACAGCCTGACCGCGTCCTCGATGCCGCTCAGACGCTCCTGCAGAGCGTCCAGCTGCGCACGCACCTCGCGGAGATCCGCCGGCACCTCACCCGTGGTGTGTGCGACCTTCGTCATCGCGTTGACGTTGTGCCCGATGCGACGCACCTGAGTGCGCGTCTCCTCGATCTCGTCGGTGAACCGGGCGAGCACCTCGTCGCTGACTGCACCGCCAGCCACGGGGCTCGTCGCGTTGTCACCTCGCGCTGCAGCGGAGAGTTTCGCGCACCCGTCTTCCACCGCGTTGCGCACGATGTCCGAAAGGGAGACCTTGCGGCCCGTCGCCCTGAGGGAGACCTCCTGGGCCTCGGTCACCATCTCGAGCTGCTTGTCCGTGAGCTTCACCTCGAACCGATTCGGGTACGTGCTCCGACGCCGACGCCGCTTCTTCGGCTGCGCCCCATCGTTGGTCGTCATCGCCATCACCCGTCCGCTCGGTTCTGCTATAGCACCCTGCCATCATACCCCATGATCGCTGCTATAACAGAACGGCGAGCAGTTTATCCGTACGGGACTATAACGCTGGCGCGTCATAGCCCGTACGGACTGCTCGCCCTCGCTGCGCTCGGGAACGGGGCTGCGCCCCGCCCCAGCTACGGCCTTCGGCCTGCGCTGGGGCCCCACCCTGCCAAGACAGACAACGGCCCCGATACCTGTTGGTATCGGGGCCGTCTCGGCCTTCGCACGTGCCTCAGGCATACGCCTCCGAGCGCTCGACGTCGGGCACCGAGGCGACACGGGCAGGAGCCTGCTCGGTGCTCTCCGTGCTGTCCTGCTGTGCCACCAGATCGACGAGCTTGCCGACGGCTTCGACGAGCTTCTCCGCCCGCTTGGTCTCATCCTTGTCGTTGCGGGTCTTCTTCACTTCGAGCAGCTCGTACAGCTCCTCGACCGCCTTGCAGCGTGCGAACGCAGCGTGCTCCTGAGCCTCGATCACCGCCTTGTCGTACTGCTCCTGCTCGGCCTGCAGCTGCGCCAGCTGAGCCGCCCTGCGCTGTGCACTCGTCATCGCCATGATGTCCACCATCCCTCATGTCTCGGGTTCTCTCGTCGTGCCTTCCAGTGTATGGAGCCGACCTCGTTATAGCCAGGGAAGGCCCTGCTTAGCACACAAAAACAGCCCCGCACCGATGCTGATGCGGGGCTGCCCTCGAGGATGCTCACTTGCTGTACTCGTACCCGCTGCCGTCCTCGTTGACCGCGACAAGTTCGTTCTCGCCCAGCAGACCGCCGTTGCGCTCCTCGGCCGTCAGCGACGCCTCGACGTACTCGTCGTAGCGCTCGAGGCCGGCCCACTTCTCGTCGTTGTCGGCGACGCCTGCGTAGAGGTTGATGAGCCCCATCGCAACGTCGTCGCTGTCACTGCCGGAGATGCTCTGAGCACTCGTTCCGGTCGAGTCGACGTAGCGCAGCAAGGCACCGTCCTCGGTCGTGTCCTCCGGCGACGCGGGGTCCTCGATGAGGGTGAGCTGCTCGCCGCCCACGATCTTGTCGAGCCACTCCTGAGCCTCGTCGTAACGAGTCTGCGGGAGCCACGCCGTGTCGGTCATGCCCTTGGCCTTGATGTCGGCCATGCCGAGCAGCTGGACCTCGACCTGCTCGCCGTCGGGCGAGGTCGCGGTGAACCGCACCGGGCTGATCGCCTCGCCTCCCGTGTACGTCTCAGCCCCCTCCTCGGCGTCGCCGCCGCTGTCGGAGACGGAGGACGACGCGGTCTGCTCCGACTGCCCCTCAGGGGCCGGAGGAGCCGCCTCGTCGCTGTCGGAGCCGCAGGCGCTCGTCAGCAGCAGGGCGGCGGCCACGACACCTCCCAGAGCAGCTCGACGGGTGGTCGTACGGGAAGCGGTCGTGCGCATGGTCATCTCCTCGATGAGGGTGGGGAGCCGGACACCCACCGTGCCGGCCAGGGACGATTTGTCACGACCCACATTACCTCGAATAGGCGCGTTTAGGTGACTGTGCAAAATAAGCGCCGGACGCAGGCTGGAGGGTATGCCTGCTCCCACTCCTGACCTCCGCGCCCTCGGCGTCGAGGTCGCCCACCAGCGCAAGGAGCGAGGCTGGTCCATCGACCGCCTCGCTGAGGCCACGGGCGTCCACCGCAAGACGATCATCGAGATCGAGGCCGGGCGCGTCGCCGCCAGGATCTCGACGCTGCATGGCATCGCACACGCGCTCGGCGTGCCCCTGCCAGACCTCGTCGCCCCGGTGTGCGCCAGGCACCCGAAGGCCGTCGGCCGCCCCACCCCGCTGGTCGAGAAGTAGGGCGGCCGTCACTTCAGCAGGAAGCCGTTGGCCCGCAGACGCTGCGCCTTCTCGTCGAGCGTCTTCCGTGCGGTCTCACGGCGCTTCTCGCGCTCGGCGTCCGAGAGCGCCGCGCAGGCGTCGGCGTGAGGCGTCGCCCAGTTGCGTACATCCGCGCCACACGTACACAGATCCCGTTCGCGCTCCTCCTCGAGGCGGCGCATCCTCGCCTGACGCTCGTGTTCGGCGCGCTCCTCGCGCTCGCGTTCGGCAGCCTCCTCAGTGGCCCTGCGCGCCCGCTCCTGCTCCTCTGCCGCGGCTGCCTCGACCGCCGCCTTCTGAGCCAGGTACGAGGCGATCTCGGTCTCGGGGATGCGGGCTACGACATCGGGGCTGCCCTCGAGCAGCATCGAGACGGCGAGGAACCGCGCCGCGGACTCGACGCCCCTCACGACCGCGACCGGCTCCATCTCGTGAGTCGTCGTAATCCGCCCCAGCTGCTCACCACTGCGACTCGTCACCGGCTCCACGCGACGGTCACCACCCATCCGAGGCCGCTGGACGCTTACGAGCATCTGCTCGCGGATCACCGGATAGTCGCGTCGACCGTCTCCGGTCAGCTCCACGTCGTCCGGGATGGACACCTCGACGACCCAGCCGATCCGGCGCAGGTACTCGTCGATGTCCACCGGCGCGTAGCGCCGCGCGCTATCGCGCTCATTGAGCGCCAGCACGTCGCTGGACCGGCGCGCCTTCATCGTGAGCCCGAGCGACGTCGCAGTCTCCGTGCTCGACATCATGATCACTCGCGGAGCCACCACCTGACGACTGCGCGTGTGGCGCTGGTACGGCTCCGTCGCCCGGTGATTATCGAGGTACCGCAGACCCTCGTCGTAGCCGGGGACCATCTCGTAGCGGGCGTCATCGTGATGAACGATCTCGGCGCCACCGACTGCCTCAAGCGCATTACGACCAGGCGGCTGCACGTAGCTGCAGACCATGCCGCCCAGTGCAGCGAGGCGCTGGTACTGCCGTTGTGTCTCGTCGACCAGCACCCCCTTGCCAGCTCCCTTTTCGCCGAGGATGAGCGCGGTCGACTTGCTCCACTCTTTGCCGAGCCCAGCCGCCGCAGAATCGCTCCGCTGGACCTGGTACTCGTGGTGGACTGCCTGCAGCCGAGGCAGGTCGTCCCAGAAAGCATCCACGTCGGCAGCCTTCGCCTCCTCCAGGGTCATCGTCCCGTCACCGACGAGACGGCGCAGTTTGCGCTTACGAGCACCGAGGCTCCTCGTGCCCTCGGCAGCGCTGCGACGAGTGGCCATGTGCGCGTCGAGCTCCTGACCGAAGGCGAAGTTGGCCATGACCCGACCCCGGCCGTACTGATACTTCCCGGGCTTGCCGTCCTGGTGCTTGTCGACGAGATACGACCGCTCCGTCTGGTAGACACCAGCGATCGCATCGGCCCGACGCGACTCATGGGGCAGGTACTCGCAGAGGTCGAAGAAGCTCTTCTCGGCCGCGCCACGGCCGCTGTGGCCCTCGCCGTCACCGACCGCCTCACGAGGCGTCTTCACGCGGGCCGACGGGACCTTGAGGGCATCGGAGACGGTGCGGATCGTCGACCGGGCGCTGTCAGTGACCCACAGGACCATATGGACGTGTGCGCCCTTGAGCCCGACGCACACGGTCTCCCCGGTACCCTCATCGACCTCGACGAGACGATCGGCGTCATGCCAGACATACGCCCACTTGTGCAGCCGCCCGTGCAGCTTCTCGAGGCCCTCGTCGATCTGCTCCTGCGTAAGCATGACCTCACCGGTCTTAGGGTGAGCGCGGTACTGCATCACCGAGAAGACGCGGGAGGTGCCCGACGCCCGCTTCTTCTGCTCCTGCGTCTCCTCGCCCTTGGCGCGATCGAAGAACGCGACCGCCTCGACGACCTCCTCCGGTGTTGACTCGATGACGACCGGCTCCACGTTATCGGAGCGATCTGCGCCAGGGACATCGAGCTGCGAGTAATCGACATCGTCGTCCGGCAGGCCCTGAGCAGCCTCAGGAGCGACGATCTCGCCCTCGAGCACCTCCTGGGCCTCGGTGTCGTCCTCGGCCGGCAGAGAGGCGTCCAGCGCCTCGTCGGAGCCGGCGGCCGACGGCCGGACGACGTCCTCTGCCGAATCGACTGAAACCTTTGCCGTTTCCGAAACGGCAGCGGGGGCACCCAAGGAAGCCCCCGCGCGCTCAGAGGGCTGTTCTCCCTGGTCAGCTGTGGTACCGACGGTCCCACCGGACTCGTCAGCGATGGTGTCCTTTGCCGTTTTGCCATTTTCTGCCAGAACTTTTCCTCGCGCGCGCGAGGGACTCTCGTCTCGATCAGGCTTCTCCGTGTCGCGGGGGCACATGGGGGTGGAGGCATCCATCACCGACCACCTCCCAGCACGCGCACCACGACGGCGCGCTGCTCCACGCTCAGCGGGGTCTGCGCCAGACGGGCACCGACCTCACGCCCGGCCGCCTCGGCGGCCTTGATGTCGTCCAGCCGCCTCTGGGCGGCCCTGTCGATCGTGGCGACGCTCATGCAGCATCACCGCCCAGCAGGGCGCTCAGACGGGCACGATGGGCCTCGTCGAGGTCATCGACGTGATCAGCGATCACGCTGATGGCGCTGTCGACCGGGCTGACGCCAGCAGCGTCGACGTGAGCGTCGAGGTCAGCCACGCGCAGCTTGATGCGATGACCGATACGGATGGCCGGGAGGCGACCCGCGCGGATGTGCCGGCGCAGCGTGGCCTCACTGGCATAACCCCGGGCAGCAGCCTCGGGGATCGAGATGATCGGGGGACTCTGGGTGAAAGCAGGCATGATGGCCCGCTCCTCTCTGTGAGGAACGAGCACCGTGTCGAGTTCGCTGGGGGCCTACCGGCCTGAGTCCCGCTAGAACCTGTTTCGGCGGTCCGCCCTAGTCAGCCGGCCTGCATCACGAGTCGCGGGGCGCTGACTGCCCTACCCGTGAAGGTGGATCTTCATCTGATCGAGCGGGCGGAAGTCCACATCTGTGGCACCGCTCCGGGAGTCCATTTCCGTGACACCTCTCGGGGTGCCACCGCTCGGGTGCACCGAGCTTGTTACTCGGTACCCCTACTCTACCAGCCGTGACCACCTGTGACCAGGTAAAACACCGCGCCCATTGGTCGCCCACCAGTGACCACCTACTGGCCACTGAGAGACCACTTGAGGTCCGCTGGGAGACCTCCTGCACGCCTGGTCACCCACAGGCCACTGAGAGACCACCAGAAGACCATCGAGCGGCCACCTGATGACCCGTGACCGACCACGAGGCCGCCTGGCCTCTCAGAGGCCACGGAGAGACCACCGGCTGCCCACTGGCGACCCACTCACGCCCGACGGCGCTCGATGACGATCAGCGACGGATCGAACCGCACATGGCCGCGCTGGATCGGCTTGATCGTCACCTCGACCAGCTCGGTGACGATGATCCGCTGCTCCTCGACGCTCAGCGCCTCCCAGAGCCTCTCGACCAGCTCGCGGCGGGCCTGGTCGTCCTCGACCCCGGCAGCGCGCTCAGCAAGCCTGCGGGCCTCCGAGGGGCTCGGCTCAGCCAGCTGCTCGTCGATGGCGGTGATCTCGACCTCGAGCTCCTTCATGGACGAGCGGATCATGTCCATCGAGACCGTCGTGTCCGTCAGCATCGGTGCGAGGTCATCGAGGCGGGCACGCAGCTCGCCACTCCGGGACAGCATCGCCTGACGGTCCATCTGCTCTGAACCCCCTTCGGGCTCGAGCATGTCCGTGACCTCCCGGCTCGCCAGCATCGTCTGCACCGTGGCGGCGACCATCGCGTCCACCGGCTCGCGCTGCCGGCTCACATGGAAGTTCTGCCCGCACCTGTAGTTCGGCACCCGGTGCTCGTTCTGGCCGGCGACCATCGCCGCCCCGCACCGACCGCACCGTGCGACCCCTGAGAGCAGGTAGCGCGGCTGATTGCCGCGACGATCGACCTTCGCCTTGTTGTCGCGCAGCTTGGCCGCTGAGCGGCGCCACAGTGCCTCGGGGACGATCGGCTGCCACTGATCACCCTCGGCGACCGGGAACAGCTCACCCGTGGCGTTGTACCTGATGAACCCCGCGTACAGCGAGTTGTTCAGCAGGTACCGGGCCGCGTAGGTCGACCACGGCCTGCCTCTCGAGGTGACGAACCCTTTCGCGTTCAGATCCTCGGCGATGCCGCGGATCGACTTGGGCCTGCTCGCGGTGAAGTCGGAGAACGCCCGTTGGATGGCCTCAGCCTGCTCCGGGATCTGCGCCCCGTCCTTCGTGTAGCCGAACGGCGTCCAGCCCGAGAGCACCGGCATCCCCTCAGCGCGACGGCGCTCGTTCGAGCGGATCGTCCGCTCCGCCTTGCGCCGGGCCTCGAAGCGGGCGATGGCCGCCAGCATCGTCCCCCTGAATTCGCCGTCGGCCGAGGAGAGGTCGATCTCGCCGTCGACCGTGACGACCTGCAGCCCATGGTCGATCAGCGTGTTCAGATCCTTGGTGCTGCGCAGGAGCCGGTCGATGTCGACGGCGACCACGATGTCGAACCGCCCGGCGTCGGCGCCCTTGAGCATCCTCGCCCAGTCCGTGCCTGCACCACGTGGCTTGGAGGCCGAGACGGAGGAGTCTTCGTACTCGGCGACGACCCGCCAGCCCCTCAGCTTGGCCAGGTCGCTGATCTTGCGGCGCTGGGTGTCGATGGCCCATCCGTCGCCCGTGCGGTCCTGGGAGATCCGCATGTACGCGGCTACGCGACTCGTCATGAATCCAATGTTACGGGTGAATGTTGGGATAACGCATGTCGATCACGCCCGTGCCCACCTCGACCCGCTGCGTGCGCGCGGCGACCGCGGACAGCAGCGGCATCGGTGCGGCGGACTGGCGGGCGTAGTGGTGGACGCGGAAGTAGGCGCCGTTCACGCCGAGTTCGTCGGCGCCGACGGAGATGTCGATCGCGTCGTGGAGCATCTGGCGGGCGGTAATCCCGCCCCGGGCGGGATTGCCGCCGTAGTGGCCGAAGCTGAGGAATCCGAAGGCACGCATGACCGCACCCTATCAACTAGTTGAAAACGGGATCAGCGGTGAGGGAAGGGTGCCGCCATGACCGCGAGCACCCCGAGAAGCCCCTCGTGCTGGCCGACGCGTCTGCTTGGCACGACCGGCTCCTCGCGCACGAGGGCCGTGGCGACGGCGAATGGCTCCTGCGCGCGCTGAGGCGGCACCGCGAGGTGCCGACACGCGTCGTGTTCGGCGCGCCCGCGGTGCGCCGCGACCGCCGTGCGGGCGCGACGCGCACTCGGCTCCGCATCGAGCTGTCGGCGACGACCTGCGGTCAGCTCTGCGTCGAGCTCCCGCCCACGACCAGCGCGAACATCACGCCGAGGCGGTCGACGACCTGGCCGTAGTGGTCGCCCCAGGGAGCGAGCTCGAAGGGCATCGCGACCTTCCCGCCGCCCTCGGCGATCCGCGCGAAGAGGTCCTTCGCCGACGCCACGTCCTCGAGCCCGATGAGGAAGGAGTAGACGTCCGAGCCCAGCGGCGGCAACTCGTCACCGGGCCCGCCGATCGCGTCGCCGCCCGAGACGGTGAAGAGGCCGCCGGTGAGCGTGCCGTGGGCGACCGCGCCGCGGGGCGGGGTGAAGGGGAAGCCCGAGAGATCCGGGATCTCGTCGTAGGTCATCATCTCCAGCTCGCCGCCGAACAGCTCCTGCCAGTGGGTGAGGACCTCCTGGCCGTTGCCGGGGAAGGCGACGTAGGGCGAGTTCTGCGGCTGCGGCATGGCGTGGCTCCCTGGTCGGCGGCGGGCGGCGTCCTCGCGGCCCGGGCGTCAGTCTTCCACGGCGCGCACCGTCCCGGAACACCCCCGGAGTCGGACCCGCCGGTCTCCGCACCGATGCGAAAGAGCCCCCTCGCCGACAGAAAGGGGACGCGAGCAGCACGCTGCGCAGAATATCTGCGCGGCATGCCGCTCGCGTCCCCTTTGTGCAGGGCCGGCCGGGAGGGTGCCCCCTGGCGGAGGCTCAGTCCTCGTCGGCCTCGGTGGACTCGGTGGGACGGGAGCCCAGCTCGGCGTCCAGGCGCAGCAGGCCGGAGCCGTCCTCGCCGATCAGCTTCACGCGGCCGATGATCTCGGAGACGGTGGCCTCCTCCTCGAGCTGCTCGTCGACGAACCAGTTCAGCAGCGGGCGGGCATCGTAGTCGCCCTCCTTGTCCGCGCTGCGGTAGAGCTCGCGGATCGACTCCGAGACCTTCTCCTCGTGGGCGAGGGCGGCCTCGAAGATCTCCAGCACCGAGAGGCCGGGCTTGACTCCGGGCTCGACGATCGTGCCGATCGCGGCGTGGTTCCCGCGGTCCGAGACGTGCTGGATGAACTTGTTGGCGTGGACGATCTCCTCGTCGGCCTGGTGGCGCAGCCACGCGGCGATGCCGGGGAGGTCCTGCTCATCGGCCTCGATGGCGAGCTGGCGGTAGGTGATCGAAGCGGCGAACTCCAGGGTGATCTGGTCCTGGAACTTCTTCTCGAGATCGTTGCTCATCTTCATGGGGACGACGGTAGTCCTCCGACCGGTCGTTGTCACCCCTGTGAGCCTTCCCTGACCTGCAGTGATGTGCTCCGGGCAGGCTTGCCTGACCCCGCGCGGCCGAGCGCGGCTCAGCTCCGCAGGTGAGCGGGCACGGGCCCGAGCGTGCGCCCGGGCACGAGCTCCCCCTCGACGAGCGTGTGCTGTGCCGGCTGCGGGGCGGCGGCGAGCGGGCCCTCGGGGTCCTCCTGCGCGTCGACGAGCAGCTCCTCCATCCGCTCGACCGCCCGGGCGGCCACCTCCTCGACGGGCAGGCGCACCGTCGCGAGCCCCACCAGGTCCAGGCCGTCGCCGAGTCCGTCGAAGCCGAGCGTGCTGACGTCCTCGGGGATGCGCACGCCGCGTGCGGCGGCGGCCCGCAGCAGATCGAGCGCGACGTAGTCCACGGGGCAGACGATGCAGCTCGCGCCCTCCTCCTTCGTGGTGTCCAGGGCGCGCACCACGCCCTGCTCCACCGGCAGCAGGTCGACGGGGAGGATGGAGATGCCGAGCTCCGCGCACCGCTCGACGAGGCTGCGGATCCGCAGGTCGAACACGCGCGAGTAGAGCAGCGGCGCGGTGAGCACGACGACGCGTCGGTGCCCGTGCGCGGAGATCTCGTCGGCGACGGCGCGGCCGTGGGCGCGCTCGTCGTAGCTGATGGACTCGATGCGGGGATGCTCGTTGGGGCGGCCGACGATCATCAGCGGCACCGACGTCACGGTCTCCACGAGGTCCTCGGCGGCGGTCACGCCGGTGCCGACGAACACCCCGGCGACACGCTGGCCGAGCAGGCGCCGCAGCCCGGCCACCTCGGCGGTGCCGTAGTCGTGGCGGGAGGCGGTCACGGAGATGAGGGTGCGCCCCGCCCGCTCGACCGCCCGGTTCGTCTCGGAGAGCAGATGCCCGTAGGCGGGGTTCGTGCCGTCGCGGATCAGCAGGCCGAGCTGACGGCCGTGGCGCATGGCGAGCCCGCTGGCGACGAGGTTGTGCACGTAGCCCAGGCGTGTGGCGGCCTCGTGCACGGCGATGAGGGTGTCGGGGGAGACCCGCTCCCCGTCGTTCTGGAAGACCCGCGAGACCGTGGAGCGCGAGACCCCGGCCGCACGGGCGACGTCCTCCATGGTGGGCTGGCGCGGCATGGCGGCTCCTCCCGTCCCGGATGCCTCGGGGTGCTGCACGAGCGCTCTGGTGCGCGTCGCGTCGGCGGCTGGTCCGGGGCAGGATAGCCCGGCCGGAAAGGCGCCGCGGACCGCCCAGGTGACCTGCAGGTGAAGACCGGGGGAGGGGGTCCGGAGCGCGTCCGGGCCGACGACGAACAGTCGGCACCGGGACGGTGAACTTCCGGTGGACGTGCGGCGGACCGACGGTGCCCAGGGGTGCTCGGAGACCGGCCCGGAAGGTCATGGGAGCGCTCCCACCTGCGAGGTCAGGCGCTGTTCACGGTCGGTTCACCGAGCTCGACGGCTCCTTGGCGGATCGTCCCGCGGCTTTCTACGGTGGCCTCGTCGAGAACGCCGGCGCCCGCCCCGCGGCCGCCCGGGTCCTCGATGTGCCCGCTCCCGGATCCCGATCCTGCGCAGCGGGCGAGGCGGACCCTCCGGTCCGCCGACGGCCGCCCGCCCCCGGGCAGGGCGCGTCCGTCGCGCAGCCCGTCGTCCCCCGACAGCCCCTCGGAGCTGTCCCGACCAGGAAGCTGGGAGCGCTCCCATGACTACCCCCGTCCGCACCCACGGCCCGGACCGCACGGCCCCCGCCGCTGCCGGTGCGCCGCCGAGCGAGTCGACCGTCGAGTCCGCGCCGGCCGGCGCGACCCCCGCCGCGCAGCGGCCCGCGCGTCGGCGCTCTCCCCAGCGTCGCCGCCGCGCCCGTCGCGACGCGCTGCTCTTCCTCGCGCTGATCGCCCCGAACTTCCTCGCGATCATCGTCTTCTCGTACTACCCGGCGCTGTACAACATCGGGCTGAGCTTCTTCGAGTGGGACTTCGTCGAGCCGGTCCCCGAGTGGGTGGGCGCGGCGAACTACGTCGATCTGTTCACCTCGGCGAGCTTCGGCCAGGTCCTGATGAACACGCTGATCTTCACCGGGGTCAGCGTGGTCGGCTCCCTCGTGCTCGGCCTGCTGCTGGGCAGCCTGCTGGCCACGAAGGTCCCGTTCACGGGCTTCGCGCAGACCATGGCGTTCGCGCCGCACATGCTGCCCGGCGCCGCCGTCGGCATCCTGTGGCTGTTCATGTTCGACCCGAACTACGGCCTCTCCCGCTGGGCGTTCTCGCTGTTCGGTGCGGACTCCCCGGCCTGGACCACGACCTCGGACTGGTCGCTGTGGTCGATCACCATCGCCTACACCTGGCAGCGCCTCGGCTTCGTCACGGTCATCTGCTACACGGCGATCCTCGACCTGCCGAAGGACCTCTACGAGGCCGCGGCCCTCGACGGCGCGCACGGCTGGAAGCTCTTCCGCCACCTGACCCTGCCGCTGCTGAGCCCGATCACGTTCTTCCTCTCGATCACGGGCATCATCTCCGCCGCGCAGGCCTTCGACATCATCTCGATCATGACGGGCGGCGGCCCCGGGACCTCCTCCAGCACGCTGAGCTGGATGGTCTACGAGCAGGCCTTCCAGAAGTTCGACATCGGCAGCGCCTCGGCCGCCGCGACCGTGCTGCTCGCGATCCTCCTGGTCATCACCTACGTGCAGGTCCGCTACGGCGAGAAGAAGGTGAACTACGACTCATGAGCACCCTGAGCTCCGCCCCCTCCGCCCAGCTCCCCGACGGGACGGCCGCCCCCGAGGGCACCTCCGTGCCCCGCAACACCGGGCGCCGCCGCGGCCCCCGCCGCCCGGCCTGGGCGACCGCGCTGCTGGTCCTCGGCGTCCTCGCCACGATCGCGGTGTTCCTGGTGCCGCTGTACTGGCTGTTCTCCTCGGCACTGAAGCCGCACCAGGACATCTACACCTGGCCCCTGCAGTGGATCCCCACCGAGCTGACGTTCTCGAACTTCGTCGGCGCCTGGGAGGCCGCCGCGTTCGATCGTTTCTTCCTGAACTCGATCATCACCACCGGCGTCGGCACCGTGCTCGAGATCGTGCTCGCGATCCTGTGCGCCTACGCCTTCGTGTTCGTCGAGTTCCGGTTCAAGAAGGTCGTGTTCGGCCTGATCGTCGCCTCGCTGATGCTGCCGGGCCACGTGACGCTGATCGTCAACTACATCACCGTGGCGAACCTCGGCTGGCTGAACACCTACGCCGGGATCATCCTGCCCGGCATCGCCAGCGCCTTCGCGATGTTCCTGATCTACCAGTACATGCGCACGATCGACAAGGACATCCTGCAGGCCGCGGAGATCGACGGCGCCGGCCACATCCGCCGCATGCTCACCATCGTGGTGCCGCTGTCGAGCCCCATGATCCTCACCGCCACCCTGATCGTCATGGTCGGGAAGTGGAACGAGTACGTGTGGCCGCTGATCGTCACCTCGACCGAGGACATGCGCACCCTCCCCATCGGGCTGCTGTTCCTGCGCAGCCAGGAGGGCTACAGCAACTGGGGCGTGATCATGGCCGGCGCCGTGTTCGTCTCCCTGCCGATGCTGATCCTCTTCTTCCTCGCCCAGAAGCGCATCATCGGCGGCCTCGCCGCCGGCGCCATGAAGTGAGGCCGACGGGACGAGCTCCGCTCCGTCCCGACCGTCCCGGGCCCGAGCGCCCCCCGAACCCGCCGGACCGGGCGCACGAGCGCTCGGCCCCGGTCCCGCACGACCCGACGACCCCGCCCGACCGCACCGGAGCCCTCCGGTCCGGCCCGTCTCCAAGGAGCGATGCACATGTCCCGCAGCCCCCTGAACCTCTCCCGCCGCACCATGATGGCGGCTCTCGGCCTGGGTGCCGGCGCCGCCGGCCTCGCCGCCTGCGGCGCCCCGAACGGCGGGGGCGGCGGCAGCGCCGACGGCTCCGTCCGTGACGGCTTCTCGCAGGCCGACCTCACCGTCCCCTCCGAGTACGAGGGCCGCACCCCGATCCTGTTCTGGGCGCCCTTCACCGGGGTGAACTACGAGGTCCTCGCCAAGCAGTTCGCGGCCTTCAACGAGTCCCAGGACGAGATCGTCGCGATCGCCGAGTCCGTCGGCGGCTATGCCGACCTCAACCAGAAGTTCACCGCAGCCCTTCAGGCCCGCACGGTCCCGGACATCGTCTGCTTCCCCGAGATGCAGTGGCTCCAGTTCTACAACTCCGACGCGCTCGCACCGCTGGACAGCTATTTCGACGACGAGTGGAGCCTCGACGTCTACATCGACAACTACGTCGCCGAGGGCAAGGCCGCCGGCGAGACCTTCGTGGTGCCCTTCGCCCGCTCCACCCCGCTCTTCTACTACAACAAGACCCGCTACATCGAGGCGGGCCTGCCCGAGGAGGGCCCCGAGACCTGGGAGGACCTCGCCGAGTTCGCGCCCGAGCTGGCGAAGATCGAGGTCGAGGGACGTCCGCTGGCCGCGCTCGCCGTGGGCGCGGACGACGCCTGGCACGCGCAGGCCGACATCTGGGGATTCGGCGGGGCGAACGCGAACGAGGACTTCGCGGTCACGATCAACGAGGACGCGGGCGTGGAGTGGCTGGAGTGGCAGCGCAAGTTCATCCACGAGGACAAGTTCGGCTACATGGCGCAGGCCGCGGGCACCGACTTCGCCTCCGGCATCACCGCCGGGATGCGCGGCTCGACCGCCGGGCTGACCGGCACCACCGCCGCCACCGAGGGCGTCTTCGAGGTGGGCACCGCGTTCATGCTCTCCAAGGAGGGCCAGGAGAAGCAGGTCCCGACCGGCGGCTCCGGCCTCTCGATCGTGCGCAGCGACTCCCAGGACCGCCAGGACGCCTGCGCGGAGCTGTTCCGCTTCCTCGCCCAGCCGGAGAAGTCCGCCGAGTGGCACGCAGGCACCGGCTACGTCCCGATCGTGAAGGCCGCGGCCGACACCCAGGCGGTCAAGGACCTCGTCGCGGAGAACCCGAACTACGGCGTCGCGCTCGCCCAGCTCGAGAACGCCCGCACCGCGGACTACACCAACTGGGATCAGGGCTCCGTCACCGAGATCGGCGCCGCGCAGGCGCAGGTCTACGGCGACGGCGCCGATCCGAAGAAGGTGCTCGACGCGCTCGCGGCCACCCTCCAGGAGACCCTCGACGACAACCGCGAGGACTACGAGGCCGTGGAGTTCGAGGGCTGGAACTGAGCCTCCTGCCCTGAGCGGGTCCCGGTCGCCGCGGCGACCGGGACCCGCCGTCCCCGGGGGCGAGCCGTGGCGGCCCGCCCCGGGGCCACCCGGCCCGCACGACCCGTCGGCCCACCCGGCCGCCTGCACGCGACGGCCCCCGGCCGCTCGCCCTGCCGACCATCCCACCCAGGAGAACCACCCCTCATGACCCCCACGCAGCCCGCCCTCGTCGGACACCGGGGCGCCGCCGCCCTCGACCCCGAGAACACCGTGCGCTCCTTCCGGCGCGGCGTCGCCGAGGGCTCGACGCTGCTCGAGTGCGACGTCCATCTCAGCGCCGACGGCCTGGACGTGATCCTCCACGACGCGACCCTGGACCGCACTGCGCAGGCCGACTCCCCGCTGCGCACCGGCGCGGTCGCCGACCTGACCCGCGCCCAGCTGGACCGGGTGCTGGTGGGGGAGGGCGAGCACATCCCGACCCTCGCCCAGGTGCTCGAGGCGGCCGTGCGCGAGGACGGCACCCGGGCGCCGCTGCTGGTGGAGATCAAGGCGCCGGGCGCCGTGGAGCGGGTGCTCGAGATCCTCGCCGAGGAGTTCGGCGACGGCGGCGCGGAGGCCTGGGCGGATCCGTCGGCCGCCCCGGCCGTGCTGCTCTCCTTCCACCAGGAGCCGCTGCAGCACGCGCAGCAGGTCGCGCCGTGGATCCCGCGGATGCTGACCACCACCGCGACGAGCCCCGAGTGGTGGCAGGCATGCCGAGACCTCGGGGTCGTCCACGCCGGCGTGCGGATCGCCGACGCCCGCCAGGCCGACGTCGAGCGCGCGGCCGAGCTCGGCGCCGCCCTGAACCTGTGGACCGCACGCACCGAGGAGGAGCTCGAGCGGGCCCTCGAGCTCGGCTGCGACACCCTCACCGTCGACGACCCGGTCTGGGCGGCGTCGCTGATGGAGCGCCACGCCCTGGTCTGAGCGTGTGAGGGACGGGGCGATGGACGGGGGAGCCCCTGGCCGCCGCTCGGCCGGTCCCGCACCTGTGTCGAGCACGGGGCGAAGGCGTGACCCGCGGCATGCTGGGGGTCGGGACGGGAGGGCCTCGTCCCGAGCGCCCCGCCGCGCCGGGCGACCGGACCGCCCCCGACCCGCACGAGCTCGCCCCCCGATCACTGCACGCCCGACCGCTCAAGGAGCACCATGACCCCGAAGCGCCCCGCCCGCCCCGCGATCGTCGGCCACCGCGGCGCCAGCGCGCACGCCCCCGAGAACACGCTCGCCGCGTTCCGCCGCGCGATCGAGGACGGCGCCCAGCTGCTCGAGTGCGACGTCCATCTCAGCGCAGACGACGAGGTGGTCGTGATGCACGACGAGACCATCGACCGCACTGCCGCGGCGGACTCGCCCCGGCGCAGCGGCGCCATCGGCGAGCTGACCCGTGCCGAGCTCGACACGGTGCTGCTCGAGGACGGTGAGAAGGTCCCCTCGCTCGCCGAGCTGCTGGAGACGACCACCGTGCCCCTGTTCATCGAGGTCAAGGTCGCCGGTGCCGGCGAGGCCGTCGCCGGGCAGCTCGCCGCGCTCCCGGAGGACTCCCCGGCGAAGGTCTCCACCGTCATCTCCTTCCACGCCGAGGCGCTCGAGGCGATCCGTCGCGGCAGCCCTGGCACGCCGGTCTCGTATCTCGTCGAGCAGATCACCGCGCAGACGATCCGGACAGCGAAGGACCTCGGCGCCGCGGGGATCGGCCCGGCGATCGACGGGCTCGCCCTCCGCGCCGCCCGCGCCGTGCACGAGGCCGGTCTGCGCCTGAACCCGTGGACCGTGAACACCGCGGCCCAGCTCGAGGTGGCCCTCGCCTGCGGCGTCGACACGATCACCACCGACGACCCGGCCTGGGTGCAGCGCGAGCTCGACGTGCGGAGCTGACGTCCGGGGCGCCTCCTGTGCCGCCCCGGCCTCGCTGCCTGAGGCATCGCCCTGCCCGGCTCCGCCAGCCTGGTGGAGCTCCTGCGGCCGGCGGAGGTCGTGATCGCGCGCGCGAGGAGCCCGCAGCCGCGCGCGTCCCACGGGAATGCGGGGAGAGCGCCGCGCGTTGCACACCCTCATGAAGGCCATCACCTACAGCAGCTACGGGGGCCCCGAGGTCCTCACCCTCTCCGAGCTCGAGGACCCGAAGGTCGGCCCTGGCGAGATCCTCGTCGACGTGCGCGCCGCGGGAGTGAACCCCGTGGACTGGAAGGTCCTCTCCGGCGGCCTCGATCCGCTGATGACCACCATCTTCCCCGTGATCCCCGGCTGGGACGTCGCGGGCGTCGTCGCGGCGGTGGGCCTGGACGTCCCGGAGTTCTCCGTCGGCGACGCGGTCATGGCCTACGCCCGCAAGGACTGGGTCCAGGCCGGCTCCTTCGCCGAGAAGATGACGGTCCCGGTGCGCGCCGCCGCTCGCAAGCCCGACTCCCTCTCCTTCGCCCAGGCCGCGGCGCTGCCGCTCGCCGGGCTCACCGCCCACCAGTCCCTCCACCGCCTCGGCCTCGAGAGCGGGCAGACCGTGCTGGTCCACGGCGCGAACGGCGGCGTCGGCTCCTTCGCCGTGCAGATCGCGGCGGCGGCCGGTGCCCGCGTGATCGGCACCGCCTCGGAGCGCAACCATGAGCGGCTGCGCGGGCTCGGCGCCGAGCCCGTCGAGTACGGGGAGGGGCTCGTCGGGCGGGTCCGGGAGCACGCCCCGGAGGGCGTCGACCTCGTCGTCGACTACGTCGGCGGGGTGCTCGAGCAGACCCTCGCCGTGCTCAAGGACGGCGGGCGCCACGCCTCGATCGCCGACGGCTCCGTCGTCGGCTCCGGCGGCGAGTACCTGTGGGTGCGGCCCGACGCCGCGGACCTCGCCGCGCTCGGCGAGCTCGCCGAGGCCGGAGACCTCCGCATCGACGTCGAACGCGCCTTCCCCCTCGCCGAGGCGGCCGACGCCTTCCGCGCGAGCATGGAGGGGCACGCTCGCGGGAAGATCGTCCTGACCGTCGGCTGACGCCGCGGCGCGCCCGTCGATCGCCGGGTCGGACCCGCTGACGCCGCCGCACCCGCTTGATACGGTGTCGTCGCCCTGTGGGGCGCCTCACATCGCAGTGCCCGTCGGCGCCCCGCGCATCCCCACACCGCCACGCCCGCCGCGTGCGCGGATCGGAAGGCTCTCGCTGTGAATCGTTCTGCGGACGTTCCTCCTCCCACCCCCGCCCGCGCCGCCACCCCGTCGCTGCGCCACCTCTCCCGCCGCTCCGCGCTCGGCCTCGGCCTCGCCGCCGGCGGTGCGGCCCTTCTGCCGCTGGGTGCCGCGCACGCCGAGGGCGGCACCCGCGACGCCGTCCCCGCCCTCCACCCCGCCCCGCAGTCCCTCACCGGCTCCGGGAAGCTGCTGCCCCTGACCCGGCGCGTGCAGCTGCAGGCGGGCGACGGCGTCGACGAGCGGGCCCGCGAACTCCTGGTCGAGGTGCTCGAGGCGGCCGGCTGCGCCGTCGAGACGCTCCCCGCGGACGCCGACCCCGCCGCCGGCGGCACCCGTGTCCACCTCGGGACCCCCGAGGAGACACCGAGCCTCACCCCGGTGCTCGAGGTGCTCGGCGTCGGGGGCCCCGAGGACCTCGCCGCCGACGGCTACGTGCTCGCCGCCGGCCGCGACCGCGGCACCGTCCTCGCCCTCGCCGGGCGCGACGCCCGCGGCACCTTCTACGCCGTCCAGACCCTGCGCCGCCTCCTCGCCGGCCGCTCCCTGGTCCCCGAGGTCACGGTGCGCGACGAGCCGCTGATGGAGATCCGCGGCGCGATCGAGGGCTTCTACGGCATCCCCTGGTCCCATCAGGCCCGGCAGGACCTCTTCGCCTTCTCCGGTGAGCACAAGCTCAACACCTACATCTACACGCCCAAGGACGACCTGTTGCTGCGCTCGAAGTGGCGCGAGCTCTACGCGGGGGAGGACCTCGAGAAGCTCGCCGAGCTGGTCGAGACCGCGAACGCCCACCACGTCGACTTCACCTACGCCCTCTCGCCCGGCAACGACATCGTCTACGGCTCCGACGCCGACTTCGAGGCGACTGTGGCGAAGTTCGAGCAGCTGCGCGAACTGGGCGTGACCAGCTTCTACATCGCACTGGACGACATCCCGTGGGAGCTCGGCGAGGAGGACGCCGCACAGTTCGACTCCCTGCCCGCGGCGCAGGTCCACTACCTGAACCGGGTCCAGGAGGAGTACGTGCGGGCGCACGACCTGTCCCCGCTGCAGACCGTGCCCACCGGGTACACCGGCTCCGGACCCACCGACTACAAGACCGCCTTCGGCACCGGCCTGGACCCGGAGGTGCGCGTGCAGTGGACCGGCGAGGGCGTGTTCTCCCCCTCGATCACCGAGGAGTCCGTGGTCAAGGCCGTCGAGTCGTACCACACCGAGCACCTCTACATCTGGGACAACTTCCCGGTCAACGACGGCCGCCGCGAGCGACTCTTCCTCAACCCCCTCGAGGGCCGCGCCCCGACCCTCCACGAGCACCTCGCCGGCTTCACCGCGAACCCGATGATCCAGCCCTACGCCTCCCTGATCTCGCTCGGGAACTACGCCGACTACTGCTGGAACCCGCCCGTCTACGACGCGGCCGAGTCCTGGGACGCGGTCGTCGACGAGCTCGCCGGTCGCCAGGAACAGACCCGCTCCGACCTGCGCATCCTCGCGGACCTCCACCAGAACTGGCCCTACCGCTCGGGCTCCCCGCTCGCCCCCGCGCTCGAGGCAGACCTCGAGGCGTACTGGGAGGCCGACGCCGACGGCGGGGCCGAGGGCACGGCGCTCGTCGACCGCCTGACCCGGATCGCAGGGCTCGAGAGCTCCCTCGCCGACATGGCCTCAGACGGCTTCTACCAGGACACGCTCCCCTGGATCGTCGCGGGCGCCCAGTGGGCCGAGGGCCTCCTCGCCCAGCACGAGATGATGGCCGCGCTCCATGCCGGCGAGCACGAGGCCGCCTCCGAGGCGGCGGCCCGTGCGGTCGAGAAGTTCGCGCTCGCCGGACGCGCCACCGTCCCCGACCAGCGCGAGGGCGGCGTCTACCGGGAGGACCAGATCGTCCCCGTCGTCGCCGCCGGACTGTTCGAGACCTTCGCCTCCCGCGCCTGGGAGGTGCTGCGCGCGGTCCTGCCCGAGGACCCGTCGCTGCCCTTCCGCGGCCTGCCCGCCACTGCCACCACGACCCTCGGCACCTACCGCGACCACGCACCCGAGCGCATGGCCGACGGCGACCTCTCGACCTTCTTCTGGTCCGACGGCGCGCCCGAGGTCGGCGACGAGATCCGCATCGACCTCGAGGAGAGCCACGCGATCACCTTCGCGCGCATCCAGATGGCGCGCAGCGACGACACGGCCGGCGACCAGATCCAGCACGGCGTGCTCGAGCTGTCGGCCGACGGGGCCAGCTGGACCGAGGTGGCGAGCGCCGATGGTTCCCCGCTGCTGGAGGTCACGCTCGACGCCCCCGTCGCGACCCGGGTCGCGCGCCTGCGCGTGACCGCGAAGAACGAGGGCGGGAAGTGGGTGCAGGTGCGGGAATTCGCCCTGGGCGAGGAGCCGCCGAAGGCCTGAGCGTCCCGCCCGACGGCGCACGCCCGTCGGCCCGCCGGGTCTCCCGGCCGGGCCGACGGACCGCGCGATCACCCTCTGGGCCCTGGAGTCTCGCCTGCCGAGCCCTCGGTGGGCGAGACTCGGGGCGAGGGCGTCGGCACCGCCGAGCCCGACGTGCTGAGGAGGAGCACCATGACGACCGCCGAAGGACCCCCGCTGATCACCCTGCGACGCGGCGACATCACCCAGGTGGACGACGTCGACGCGATCGTCAACGCCGCGAACTCCACCCTGCTCGGCGGCGGCGGGGTCGACGGCGCGATCCACCGCGCCGCCGGCCCCGGCCTGCTCGCCGACTGCCGCACCCTGGGCGGCTGCGAGACCGGAGACGCGAAGCTCACCGGCGGGCACGACCTGCCCGTCCCGCACGTCCTGCACACCGTCGGCCCCGTCTGGTCCGCCCACGCCGACGAGGCCGGTCGGGCCCGCCGCGACGCCGAGCTCGCCTCCTGCTACCGACGCTGCCTCGAGGTCGCGCACGAGCACGATCTGCACCGCCTCGCCTTCCCCTCGATCTCGACCGGCGCCTACCGCTTCCCCCTCGACCGCGCCGCGCGCATCGCGATCGCGAGCCTGCGCGAGAGCGCGGCGCGGCTCGGCGGGCGCTGGGAGCTGCGCCTGGTGCTCTTCGACGACGAGACCCTCGCCGCCTACGAGAAGGCTCTTAAGGGTCGTCGCGACGACGCTCGGCTGTGACCCCCGTCTCGCTGGTGCATGGCGAGACAGGCACGTGCATGTTCACTCACTGAACGTCCCGTGACCGCCCGACTCCGTACGCGTACGCTGGCCCCGCTCCGCCCTCCCGACCCCGAGGGCCCCGCGATATCGGGCCCCCGGGCCCCTGAAAGGACTGCGATGCTCGACTCGACGCTCCAGGACACCTTCGACCGCGTGCTCCGCCGCAACCCCGGCGAGCCCGAGTTCCACCAGGCCGTCCGGGAGGTGTTCGAGTCTCTCGAGGTCGTCCAGTCCCGGCACCCGGAGTACCAGGACCACGGGATCCTCATGCGCCTGTGCGAGCCCGAGCGCCAGATCATCTTCCGCGTCCCGTGGGTGGACGACGAGGGGACCGTGCAGGTCAACCGCGGCTTCCGCGTCGAGTACAACTCCGCGCTCGGCCCGTACAAGGGCGGTCTGCGGTTCCATCCGAGCGTCAACCTCGGCATCGTGAAGTTCCTCGGCTTCGAGCAGATCTTCAAGAACTCCCTGACCGGCCTGCCCATCGGCGGCGGCAAGGGCGGCTCCGACTTCGACCCGCACGGCCGCAGCGACGGCGAGGTCATGCGCTTCTGCCAGTCCTTCATGACCGAGCTGCACCGCCACATGGGCGAGTACACCGACGTCCCCGCCGGCGACATCGGCGTGGGCGCCCGCGAGATCGGCTACCTCTTCGGCCAGTACAAGCGCCTGACCAACCGGTACGAGGCCGGCGTGCTCACCGGCAAGGGCCTGGACTGGGGCGGCTCGCTCGTGCGCAAGGAGGCCACCGGCTACGGCGCGGCCATCTTCGCCGACGAGATGCTCAAGGCCCGCGGCAAGTCCTTCGAGGGCCGCCGCGTCGCCGTCTCCGGCTCCGGCAACGTCGCGCTCTACGCGATCGAGAAGTCCCGCCAGCTCGGCGGCACCCCGATCACCGCCTCGGACTCCTCCGGCTACGTCGTCGACGAGAACGGCATCGACCTCGACCTGCTCCAGCAGATCAAGGAGGTCGAGCGCGGCCGCATCCACGAGTACGCCGAGCGCCGCGGCGAGGGCGCCCGCTTCGTCAAGGGCGGCAGCGTCTGGGACGTCCCGGCCGACATCGCGATCCCGTCCGCGACGCAGAACGAGCTCGGCGCCGGCGACGCCCGCACCCTGGTCAAGAACGGCGTGCTCGCCGTGTCCGAGGGCGCGAACATGCCCTGCACCCCCGAGGCCGTGGCCGTGTTCCGCGAGGCCGAGGTCGCCTACGGGCCCGGCAAGGCCGCGAACGCCGGCGGCGTCGCGACCAGCGCGCTCGAGATGCAGCAGAACGCGAGCCGTGATGCGTGGAGCTTCGAGCACACCGAGGAGCGCCTCACGCAGATCATGAGGAACATCCACACCACCTGCCTCGAGACCGCCGAGGACATGGGCCGCCCCGGCGACTACGTGCTCGGCGCGAACGTCGCCGGCTTCCGCAAGGTGGCCGACGCGATGATCGCCTTCGGTGTCATCTGAGCCGAGCCCGCTCCGGCCACGACGCCCGTCCCGCATCCCGCGGGGCGGGCGTCGTCGTGCGGGGGCCTCCCGGCTCCATGCAGCACTCGATACTGTCGGCCCCTCACGACTGTCGTGATTCAGGTCACCGCTCCCCAATTGCGAAAGATTCTCATTCGCTGGTAGCTTCCTGGCATGCACCTGATGAGAAACATTGTCATGAAGCGGCGTGCCGTCGCGCTCCTCGGCGCGGGCGTGCTCGCGCTCTCCGCCTGCGGCTCCGGCGCCGACGGCGGAGCCTCCGACGGCGGGGGCGAGGAGGCCGGGGCCGCCGAGTCCCCGTCCTCGGACCGCACCGAGGTCGGCGCGCTCAGCCCCCGTATCGTCCTCGCCCACGAGGGCGGTGTCGTCACCCTCGACTCGGCCGACGGCTCCGTGCTGAACGAGACCCCCGTCGAGGGGTACGTGCGGCTGAACCCGGCCGGCGACGGCCGCCACGTCGCGGTCAGCGCCTCCGACGCCGTGACCATGTACGACACCGGCCTGCTCGCCCAGGGCCACGGCGACCACTTCCACTACTACGTCCAGGACCCGGCGCTCACCGACCTCTCCCTCGAGGCCCCGATGCCCGGCCACGTCGTCCCCCACGGCGACCGCACCGCGATCTTCGCCGACGGCACCGGCGACATCACCCTGATCGACCCGACCGCCCTCGGCGACGGCCAGCTCGACGTGCTCGAGGAGACCGCGACCGAGGACCCGCACCACGGCGTCGCCGTGCCGCTGTCCGACGGCGGGCTGCTCACCACCCAGGGCACCGAGGACGCGCGCAGCACCGTCCAGGTCCTCGACGCCGACGGGCAGGTCGTCGCCGAGACCGACGACTGCCCCGGCGTGCACGGCGAGGCCGCCGCGCAGCCCACCGAGTCCGGCGACGTCATCTCGCTGGGCTGCGAGAACGGCTCGGTGATCTACCGCGACGGCGAGTTCCACAAGGTCGCGATCGACGGCGACTACCAGCGCTCCGGCAACCAGAAGGGCCACGAGGACTCCCCGATCGTGCTCGCGGACCACAAGGTCGAGGCAGAGCCCGCCGGCGGCATCGAGCGCCCCACCGAGATCGCGCTGATCGACACCCGAGACGCGACCCAGCAGATCGTCGACCTCGGCTCCCCGTACTGGTTCCGCAGCCTCGACCGCGGCCCCGACGGCGAGGCGCTCGTGCTCACCTACGACGGTGAGCTGAACATCCTGGACCCCGACAGCGGCGAGATCCTCCACGAGGTCCCGGTGACCGGTGAGTGGGAGGAGGGCGAGAACTGGCAGGAGGCCGGCCCGATGCTCTCGGTCGCCGACGGCACCGCCTTCGTCGTCGACCCCGAGGCGAAGAAGCTCAGCATGGTCGACGTCGCCAGCGGCGAGGTCTACCGCGAGCTCGACCTGCCCGTCGTTCCGCACGAGATCCAGGTGACCACCGGCACCGCCTCCGGCGAGTACGAGGTCTCCCCGGGCGCGAGCGAGTCGGAGGGCGAGGAGGGCCACGAGGGCCACGACCACGCCGACGAGGACGGCCACGACCACGGCGCCAGCGATGCCGGCGGCGCCGAGGACGACCACGAGGGCCACGACCACTGAGCCCACGCCGCTGAACAGCGACCACGGGGCCGGGGCCGCCCCCGGACCATCATCGAGACGTGGCCCTGTGCGGGAATGACGACTCATTCCGACACAGGGCCACGTCTCGATCGCGTCGGTGCACGCCTCCCGAATGCGTCGGCGCCCTTCACCGACGCCGAGTGGTGCATGTGGACCGCTATGTGCAGGTCATGGCAGTCCACATGCACCACTCGGCGTGAGTGCAGACGTGGCGGCCGGGGCCGGCGGAGGGGGTGTGCCTCAGCCGCGGCGGCCGGTCCTCGCGAGCACCCGGGTCTGGGCATCGGCCCCGCCGGGCACGTCCACGGGCGCGCCGAAGATGCCGGGGGCGTAGGCATGCTCGCCCCAGCCGTCCACCGCGGCGTCGACCAGCGCGAGCTCGGCCTCGGTGAGGCGGGCGTCGCGGCCCTGTGACCTGGCCAGGTCCCAGCGATGGACGATCAGGTCGAAGCCGTAGAAGTCCAGCAGCACGTCACCGACGGTCGTCGGACCGAAGGCCCCGCCGTGGGGGCGGGAGGCCGCGGCGGGGTCGGCCAGGAGCGCCTCGACCACGTCGAGGTGCGCGGCCCAGCGCGCGGCCGGGTCCGCAACCGCCTCGCCGGTCTCCCCTGCAGGGTTCTCGTCCGCAGGGCTCTCTTCGGCGGGGCGCTCGTCGGCGATGAGGCCGACGCCCACCAGGAACTCCCGCTCGGTGTCGATGACGTGGATGAGCACGTCACGAGCGGTCCAGCCCTCGCAGGGGCTCGGCGCGTCCCAGTCGGCGACCGCCTCCACCTCCGCGGTGAACGGCGCGGACCGCTCGCGCCAGCGGGTCGCGGCGTCGGGGCCGGCGGCGGGTCGTGCAGTGGTGCTCATGTCTCCTCCTTCGTCGCCGTCCCGGACGTCCCGGGCGGGCGAGGTCGACGCTACGGAGCACCCGTCGGGCGGTCTTGTGGATTCCCGACACCGCCGCCGACGGGCCGGATCCGAGGCGAAGGGTCGGCGGTCCCGACGCCGGTGACTCGTGTCCGCGGGGTCGTCACCGGGGCGGCACCGCCGGACACGGCTACTGTGCGGCCATGGCCTCACGCGCGTCGGACGACATCGAGCGGGCGCATCTGCGCGACCCGGCCGACCGCAGCTTCACCATCCACCGCCGGCTCCCGCCCGCCTCGCTGCGCCCCTGGCTGCGCCGCTACTGGATCCCGGTCTGGGACGTGCCGGAGGGGGAGCGGGCCGAGCAGCGGGTGCTGCAGTTCCCCGTCTGCCTCATGATCACGACCCCCGCCTACTCGCGATTCGTCGGCCCGAATCCCGGGCTCTCCACCACGGTGCTCGAGGGCTGCTCCTGGGGCTTCGGCGTCATGTTCGCCCCGGCCGCGGGCGCCGTGCTGCACGGGGGAGGGCTCCGCGAGCTCGCCGGCGGCCATCGCGAGCTCGAAGGGGTCGCGGCGCTCGCCGGCCTCACGGCGCCGCTGCGGGAGCTGATGGCGCAGGGGCCCGACGAGGACGAGGTCCATGCGGCGTGCTGCGCGCTCGTGGAGGAGCGCATCGCCGGTCTCGGTCCACCCCGGGAGGAGGACCTCCTGATCGACGCGATCGTCGAGGAGGTCGAGAACGACCCGGCGCTGTGCGAGGTCGGGCAGCTGTGCAGCCGCTTCGGGCTCGGGGAGCGTGCGCTGCAGCGGCTCACCGGCAGGCGGCTCGGCCTCACGCCCGCGTGGCTGATCCGGCGGCGGCGGCTGCACGAGGCGGCCGACGGGCTGCGCGGCGACGAGGACCTCGCCGCGCTCGCGGCACGGCTCGGCTATGCCGACCAGTCCCACTTCACCCACGACGTCCGCACCGCGACGGGGTCGACGCCCGGAGAGCTCGCCCGGCGGTGGCGCGAGGGGTGAGGCTCAGAAGCCCAGCTCGTCCGCCCGCGCGATGATCGCCTCGGCGGTGGAGATCGTCTGGTCCACGTACGCCTCGCCGAAGAGGTGCACGTGGGCGAGCAGGCCGAAGAAGAGGTGCGCGGGCAGGTCCTGCTCCCAGTCGCCGGGCAGCGGGTGCTCCTCGGTGTAGCCCTCGAAGATCTCCTCGAGGTGCGGGGCGTCGAAGAGGGAGAGCATCGCGAGGTCCTCGAGGCGGTGGCCGCCGTGCGCGGAGGGGTCGATGAGGGTCACCCCGTCGGCCGTCCACATCAGGTTCCCGGACCACAGGTCGCCGTGCACGCGGCTCGGCTCCTCCGTGCCCTGGCCGCTGATGCCGTCGTAGGCGCCGTCGGCGATCACGTCGATCGCCTCGTCGACGGTGTCGTGCCCGTCGGCGCCGAGGGTGCGGGTGACCTTGTCGGCCAGGGGGCGCAGCCGCTCCTCGGCCCAGTACACCGCGAACTCCTCCTCGACGCGGGTCGAGACGGGGAAGGGGTTCTCGAGCGGGCCGAAGAAGGCGGGGTCGGCGGGGGACCAGCCGAAGCCGGGTGCGCCGGCGTCGTGCAGGCGTGCGAGGCGTCGGCCGAACTCGCGGGCCGCCTCGGGGGTCGGGACGACGGGCTCCAGGCGTGCCAGGCGCAGCGAGTCCGGCTCCTCCTCGAGCACCTCGACCACGGGGACGGCACCGGGCTCGGCGAGCCAGCGCAGGCCCGCGGCCTCGGCCGCGATGTGCCCCTTGGGGGCGTTCGATGCGTTCTTCACGAAGTCGCTCATGGGCCCACCGTAAACAGAGGGTGACCGGATCGCGCCACTGTGCAGGTGGGCGATGTGGTGGGGAGGACAGTCAGCCGTCCAGGCCGAGCTCCGCGGCGAGGGTGCCCCGCAGCACCGGCAGCACCTGACGATGGGAGGCGCGGGTCGCGGCGCGCGAGGCGACGTGGACGAGCATCGCGGTGCGCTCGTAGGCGGTCCATGCCCGCATCCGCTCGCGCAGCGCGCCGACGTCGGCGATCCCCGCGGGCACCTCGCCGAGCTCGCCGCGCGCCCGCACGTACTCGTCGACGAAGGCCGCGACCTGCTCCTCCCCGAGCGGGACGTACCAGGGCCCGCCGTGCACGGGACCGCCGATGATCGCGAGATCGCGGGCGGGGTCGTCGCCCTGCGCCCACTCGTAGTCGATGTACTGCACGCGCGGCAGGCCGGTCGACGGGTCGATGCCGTCCCACAGGATGTTCGTCGAGCACAGGTCGCCGTGGCAGAGCGCGAAGCCGTCCAGCTGCGCGATCAGGTCCTCGATGCCGGCGACCCGGGCGAGCGCCGCCTCGAGGAAGGGCTCGAGCCCGTGCTCGGCGAGCAGCGCGCCGTGCCGGGCGCGCCAGGACTCGACCTCGGCCTCCACCTCGGGCAGCAGCGCCTGGGGGCCGACGGGGACCGCCGCCCACGGGTCCTCCCCGAAGCTCACCGGTCCGCGGCCCGGGGCGGGCACGGCGTGGAGGCGGGCGAGGAGCCGGGCATGGGAGCGCAGGTGCGCGCCCGTCCAGGCCTCGGGCGCTGCGGCCACGCCCGGGATCTCGGTGGTGACGACGCAGGGGTGGCCGAGCGGGCTGGTCGCGGCGTCGTCGTGCACGGCGATCGGATCGGGGCCGGCCTCCGGCGCGATCAGGGTCAGCGCCGCGATCTCGTGGCCCAGGTCCTGGTGCAGCTCCTCGGGGGCGACATGCGCGATCCGCACGATGACCGGCGCGTTCTCCTGCGGGGTCACGCGCCAGGCGGCGAAGCGCTCGCCCACCCCGGCCAGCGACACCCGCGCCTGGCCCGAGAGGGAGGGCGGCAGGGCAGACTTGTGCAGGCCGGGCAGGCGCAGGGGAGTGGCGTCGTCCTCGCCGAGCGGGAGCACGAGCGCGCCGCGCCGCCACGCCTCCACGATCCGCTCGCCCATCGCGGGCGAGGCGGGGTCCAGCGGCGCCGGGGTGCCGGTGCGCGGATCCGGGATCATGTCCGCTCCTCTCCGAGGGGTGGTGCGAGTCTATCGCCGCAGGCCCGCGCCCTGCCCCTCCCCGCGGATACGATGAGCTGGCCCGCGCCCCCGCCCGAAGGAGACCCCCGATGGAGCTCGTCCTGCTCGCGATCGGCGTCGGCCTCGGGGTCGGGATCGTGGTCGGGGCGCTCGGTGCGGGCGGGGGGATCCTCGCGGTGCCGGTGCTGGTGTTCCTGCTGGGCATGCCGCCGCATGCCGCGACCGCCTCGAGCCTCGTGATCGTGCTGATCACGGCGCTGGCGAGCCTGCCCCATCATGCACGGCAGCGGAACGTGGAGTGGCGGGCGGGGCTCGTGTTCGCGGGGGTGTCGGTGGTCGGCGCCGTCCTCGGCTCGCGGCTGTCCGCCCTGGTCCCTCCCGATGTGCTGCTGACCCTGTTCGGGGTCATGCTCGCCGTCGTCGCCGCGGCGATGCTGCGCCGCGGTCTGCGCACCCGTCGGACGGAGGACGCGGAGGCCGCCGCGCTCGGCACCGCCCCGCTCGCCGACGGGGACGCCCCCATCGCCTCCCACGACGACCCGGTGCTGGACCAGCCCGGCCCCGACACGGTCGAGACGGCCGACGGGCTGCAGCACCATCACGGCGAGCCCGACCTGCCGTTCGCCCCGGCCGCGCCGCCCTCCCCGCGGCTGGGATCCGTGATCGCCGCCGCCTCGCTCACCGGCTTCCTCACCGGCTTCTTCGGCGTGGGCGGCGGGTTCATCGTCGTGCCCATGCTGGTGATCGCGCTGGGGCTCGCGATGCGTCGCGCCTCCGGCACGAGCCTGTTGGTCATGATCATCGCGACCGCCACCAGCCTCCTCGCCCGCCTCGGCACCGACGTGCAGGTCGACTGGGCGACCACGCTGGTCTTCGCGGCCGGCTCCGCCGTCGGCGGCGTGATCGGCGGGCCGCTGTCGGCGAAGGCGCGCCCCTCGACGCTGACCCTGCTGTTCGCGGCGCTGCTCGCGGGCGTCGCCGCGGTGACGCTGGTCGAGACGCTGCTGCTCTGAGGCCGCGCCGGCGGTGCCGCTGCGCCGCCGCGACGTCCCTGCACCGCCGGCCCTCGCGCCCCTTCCCACCGACCCCGCCACGAGAGGACCCTCCATGACGAGCCCCGCCCGCCGTGCTGCGCACCGGCACGAGGACGAGATCGGCCACGTGCTCGCGATCCACCACGACCGGCCGGGCCCCCGCACGGTGATCGGCTTCGCCGTGGCATGGGTCCGACGCGGCCTGGGGTCCTTGTCCGACCTTCGACGGAGTCCGGTGGTCGACTGATGGCGTGTGGCGTACCGCTACGCCTATATAGGCGTACTGGTACGCCCTGCGCCAGCGCTCGACCTTGAGCAGGCAGCAGGCAGCAGGCAGCAGGCAGCAGGCAGCAGGGGAGCAGGCAGCAGGAGCGGGGAGGATCAGGCGCCCGCGCCGGTCACCGTGCGCACCGCGTCGTCGATGAGCCGCGCGGCGGCACGGGCGGTGCGGGAGTCGATGTCGAGGGACGGGTTCAGCTCCACCACGTCCAGCAGCGCCAGCTTCCCGGAGCCCGCCGCGGTGCGGACGGCCGCGGCGATCAGCGGCAGCGGCACCCCGTGCGCGGCCGGCGCCGAGACGCCCGGCGCGACCGCGGCCGGGAGCACGTCCAGGTCGATCGTCAGGTAGAGGACGTCGAGCTCCGCGGCGAACTGCTCCACGAAGCGGGTGATCCCCTCGGCGCCGGCGGCGAGGCACTGCTCGTCGGTCCACCAGGTGACGCCCAGCCCTCGCGCCTTCTCGAACAGCGCGCCGGTGTTCGAGGGTTCCGCGATCCCGAGCACCGCATAGCGCAGCTCGCGGCCCGCGGCGTGCTCCGCCTCGGCCATCTGCGCGAAGGGCGTGCCGGAGGTGGGGCGCGGCTCGCTGCGCAGGTCGAAGTGCGCATCGAGGTTCAGCACGCCCCAGCGCTGACCGGCCCGCGGGCCGAAGCCGGAGCCCATCAGCCCCAGGTACGAGGACCAGGCGGTCTCGTGCCCGCCGCCGAGCACCACGGTCAGGCGTGATCCGGCCCGGTCCAGGCCGTGCGCGGTCAGCGCCGCGGCCGCGGCCTGCCCCGCCTCGAGGTCCTCGCCGACGGTCTCCGCATCGCCCAGGTCGTGCAGCTGGACCTCGCCGTGCGCGAGCGGCCCGTGCAGGGCGAGCGGGGCGAGCGCGCGGCGCAGGGCCGCGGGACCGTCGGCCGCGCCGACGCGACCGCGGTTGCGCCGCACCCCCTCGTCGGAGCGGAATCCGAGCAGCGCGACGTGGTCCGCGGCCGGGTCCGGGACGGCGGCACCTGCCTCCGCGACCTCTCCCGACGGGCCGTCGCCGTCGGCCTCTCCGCGGCGCACGACCTGCACCGCCTGGTGCCAGCGGGCGTGCTCAGGGCCGTCGCCGTCGTGCCGTCCGGTCCACGCGGAGGCAGGGGTGGAAGAGGTCGTCATCGAAGGCTCCTCGTCGGCTCTCCAAGGGGGTAGGTTCCTCCCATCATGGCACCGTGGGCCCGCCGCCGATCCGGCGCGGGAACCACGGGCGTCCGGCGCACCGGACGCTGCGGCCCTGACGGCGAGAGGCGGTGTCCGGGCAGGTCGAAGCCGGATCCGCGCACGTGGGACGATCGAGAACCGCACGACGAGACCGGCACCCGCACGACGAGGAGTCACGATGGCACGCAGCGACCGTCCGGGCCAGACCGAGGAACGCCGACGTCTCGGCGCGAGCGACCACGCGGTCGAGGACGCCCTGGTCCAGGAGTTCGAGAACACCGTCACCGAGGGCGCGAACCGGCTCAACCGCACCTGGCGAGCGCTGGTGGTCACGGGGCTCTTCGGCGGGATCGACGTGGGGCTCGGTCTGCTGGCGATGCTCGCGGTGATGGACGCGACCGGCTCGAAGCTGCTGGGCGGGCTCGCCTTCGGCGTCGGCCTGTACGCGCTGCGGCTGGCGCACTCGGAGCTGTTCACCGAGGAGTTCCTGGTCCCGATCAACGCCATCGTGGCCGGGCACGGCACCTGGTGGCAGCTGCTGCGGCTGTGGAGCGTGACGCTGGTGACCAACCTCGCCGGCGGCTGGGCGCTGGCCTGGCTGGTCGTCGCGGCGTTCCCGCACTTCGAGGACGTGCTGCTGGAGTCGACCGCGCAGTACATGGAGCCCGGCCTCACACTCGAGACGGCCTCCCTCGCGATCCTGGCCGGCTTCACGATCACGCTGGTGACGAGGATGAGCCAGGGCTCCAGCGAGGGCATCGCGACCCTCGCGAACTCGCTCATCTCCGGGCTGCTGGTGGTGGGGCTGGGCATGTTCCACGGCGCGCTGAGCTCCGCGGTGATCTTCGCGGCCATGCACGCCGGCGCCGAGACCACCTACCTCCAGTGGCTGGTCTGGTGCGCGTGGGTGATCCCGCTGAACATGGTCGGCGGCCTGGTGATCCTCACCCTGCCCCGGCTCGTGCGCACCTGGGAGCTGGTGCGGGCCGAGCGGGAGGCGCAGAGCCTGCGGTCCGCCGGCGGGGAGGACGGGGCAGAGCCGGCGCCGACGCGCTGAGGGCCGGCCCGTCCCGCTGCGCCTCGGGGGCGTCGGTGGCATGCTTCGGCCATGGCCACCCCGAAAGTCCCGGCGGCCGACGCGACGCTGCGTCTGCTGACCTTCCTCGCCTCGCGCCGCGCCCCCGTCGCCGCCGCGCGCATCGCCGAGGAGCTGGACCTGCCGCGCTCCCGCACCTACGACCTGCTGGCGACCCTCGTCGAGCACGGCTACGTCCTGCACCTGGACCAGGAGCGGCTGTACGGGCTGGGGCCGGCGGCTCACGAGCTCTCCGGGGCCTATCTGCGTCAGGAGCCGCTGGCTCGGATCGGTCGCCGCGTGGTCGAGGCGATGGTCGACGAGGTGGGGGAGAGCGGGCATCTCGCAGTGCTGCATGGGCGTGACGTGCTCTACGTGGTCGAGGAGCGCGCCCGGAACCGGCCGAGCCTCGTCACCGACGTCGGCGTGCGGATCCCCGCCCATCTCACGGCGAGCGGCCGCGCGATCCTCGCTCACCTGCCCGCCCCGCAGCTGCGAGCCCTCTACGGCACCGCCGCCGACTTCGCCGCCCGCACCGACGCACCCGGCCCCGCCACTCCGAAGGAGCTGAGGGAGCTGCTGACGGCCGTGCGCGCAGAGGGGATCGCGAGCGAGTCCGGCGAGGTCAGCGACGAGATGGGCTCGGTCGCCGCCGTGGTGCGCGATCACGCCGGCTGGCCCGCCGCCGCCGTGGCGCTGACCTTCGTCGAGGCTCGCGTCGGCCCCGCCGAGCGCAAGCGCCTCGCCACCTCCGTGCGCCGCGGCGCGGAGGAGATCACACGGCGACTCGGCGGGCGGGCGGAGACGGCGGGGACGTCCCCGACCGGAAGGTGACCGGGCGCCCGCCGGGCCGTAGCGTGCGGGCATGGACTTCGTGACGATGAGCGACGGCGCCCGCCTGGCGACCTGGACCGACCCAGGGCCTGCCGACGCCCCTGCGGTGATCCTGCTCCACGGCGGCCCGGGGCTCTGGGACTACCTCGCCCCGCTCGCCGGACTGCTGGCGGGCCACGCGACCGTGCACCGCTACGACCAGCGGCGCTGCGGGCACTCGACGGGTCCCGACGGGAGCGGCGGGGCACCAGGAGCCCCCGTCGACCCGCCCGCCGACCTCACCATCGCGCGCTTCGTCGAGGACATCGAGGAGCTGCGCCGTGCCTTCGGGCACGAGCGGGTCGCCCTCGTCGGCCACTCCTTCGGGGCGACCCTCGCCCTCGCGCACGCCGGCACCCACCCCGATCGGGTGACGGCGCTCGGGTACGTGGACGGGGTGGGAGTGGGCGACTGGCGCACCCCGTACCGCGCCGAGCGGGCGCGCCGCCTCGCGCCCTGGGCGGAGCGCTTCGCCGCCCTGGACGGACGGCAGCGCACCGCCGACGAGGAGGTGGAGTGGCGTCGCCTGAGCTGGGCGACCGACTACGCCGATCCCCGATCCGGCTACGACCTCGCCGAACCGATGGCGACCTCTCCGCACGCGATCGCCCACCAGGTCAATCGTGCGCTGATGCGCTTCGACGACATGGACCAGATCACCTGGGCGACCGCGGTCCGCTGCCCGATCACGTTCCTCCACGGCATGCAGGACCCCCGCCCCGTCGGTCCCGTGGTCTCGCTGGCCGCCCATGCCCGAGCTCCCCGCAAGAGGGTCGCCCCCGAGGCAGGGCACCTGCCGTGGGTCGAGCAGCCCGAGCGGGTCCGGGAGATCCTCGCGGAGATCGTGGCCACCGCGAGCGCGCGGAGCTGACGAGCGGCTCTGGGCGTCCGGTATTCCGGACATCACTCCGGTCCCGCCTCTCGACCCGACCCTGTGGCGGTGGTGTCCTGTGGGGAACCCCGAGACACCACTCGACGAAGGAGCCGACGATGTCCCTCCCCGGAGCCCGTCCCGTCCGCGCCGACCGCGGCACCGACCTCACCGCCAGGTCCTGGCAGACCGAGGCGCCGCTGCGCATGCTCATGAACAACCTCGACCCGGAGGTCGCCGAGCGGCCCGACGACCTCGTCGTCTACGGCGGCACCGGCCGCGCCGCCCGCTCCTGGGAGGCCTTCGACGCGATCGTCGACACCCTCAAGGACCTCGAGGACGACGAGACCCTGCTGGTCCAGTCCGGCAAGCCCGTCGGCGTGCTGCGCACGAACGAGTGGGCGCCGCGCGTGCTGCTGGCGAACTCCAACCTCGTCGGCAACTGGGCGGCCTGGCCCGAGTTCCGCCGGCTCGAGGCCGAGGGCCTGATGATGTACGGCCAGATGACCGCCGGGTCCTGGATCTACATCGCGACCCAGGGCATCCTCCAGGGCACCTTCGAGACCTTCGCGGCCGTCGCACAGAAGCGCTTCGGCGGCACCCTGGCCGGCACCATCACCCTCACCGGCGGCTGCGGCGGCATGGGCGGCGCGCAGCCGCTGGCCGTCACCCTCAACGACGGCGTCTGCCTGATCGTGGACGTGGACCGCACGCGCCTCGAGCGCCGCGTCGCCAAGCGCTACTGCCACGAGATCGCCGACGACCTCGACGACGCGATCGCCCGCGCGAATGCGGCGAAAGCCGAGAAGCGGGGCCTGTCCATCGGCATCGTCGGCAACGCGGCCGAGGTCTTCCCCGCCCTGCTCGAGCGCCACCGGGCCGGTGACCTGCAGATCGACGTGGTCACCGACCAGACCTCCGCCCACGACCCGCTGAGCTACCTGCCCACCGAGGTCGCCGTCGAGGACTGGCAGCGCGAGGCCGCGGCCGACGAGGAGGGCTTCACCAAGAAGGCCCGCGAGGCGATGGCCCGCCAGGTCCAGGCCATGGTCGAGTTCCAGGACGAGGGCGCCGAGGTGTTCGACTACGGCAACTCGATCCGCGACGAGGCCCGCCACGCCGGCTACGACCGCGCCTTCGAGTTCCCCGGCTTCGTCCCCGCCTACATCCGGCCGCTGTTCTGCGAGGGCCTCGGCCCGTTCCGCTGGGTGGCGCTGTCCGGCGACCCCGAGGACATCGAGGTCACCGACGCGGCGCTGAAGGAGCTGTTCCCCGAGAACGAGCACCTGCACCGCTGGCTCGACGCCGCCGACGAGTTCGTCGAGTTCGAGGGCCTGCCCGCCCGCATCTGCTGGCTCGGCTACGGCGAGCGGCACAAGGCCGGGATGCTCTTCAACGACCTCGTGCGCGACGGGAAGGTCAAGGCCCCGATCGTCATCGGCCGCGACCACCTCGACTCCGGCTCCGTCGCCTCCCCCTACCGGGAGACCGAGTCGATGCTCGACGGCTCCGACGCGATCGCCGACTGGCCGCTGCTGAACGCCCTGACCGCCACCAGCTCCGGCGCGACCTGGGTCTCGATCCACCACGGCGGCGGCGTCGGCATCGGCCGCTCGATCCACGCCGGCCAGGTCGGCGTCGCCGACGGCACCGAGCTCGCTCGTAAGAAGCTCGAGCGCCTGCTCACCAACGACCCCGCCATGGGCGTGATCCGCCACGTCGACGCCGGCTACTCCCGCGCCGACCAGGTCGCCCACGAGCGCGGGGTCCGCATCCCGATGACCCCGGTGCGCCGGGACTGAGGAGGCACGCCATGACCTCGACCCTGCTCACCGGCATCTCCGAGCTCTGGACCCTCGACCCCGCCCTCGACGACCCCGCCCGCCCCGGGCAGGTCACCGAGGAGCAGGTGCTGCGCGAGGCCGCCCTCGTGATCGAGGACGACCGCGTGGCCTGGACCGGCCCCGCCCCGCAGGCCCCGTCGGCCGACGAGCGCGAGGACCTCGGCGGTCGGGCCGTGCTGCCCGGCTGGGTCGACTCCCACTCCCACCTCGTCTTCGACGGCGACCGCGCCGCCGAGTTCGAGGCCCGGATGGCCGGGCAGGCCTACGCCGCAGGCGGCATCGGCGTGACCACCTCGGCGACCCGGGAGGCGTCCGACGAGCGCCTGCGCGACCTCGTCCGGGCCCGGCTCGCGGAGGCCGCCGCCGGCGGCACCACCACGATGGAGACCAAGACCGGCTACGGCCTCACCGTCGCCGACGAGGCCCGGGCCGCGCGCCTCCTCGCCGCCCTCGCGGCCGACGGGGAGCTCGACGAGGTCACCTTCCTCGGCGCGCACCTCGTCCCCTCCGAGTACGACGGCCAGGACGGCCGACCCGGGGCGGAGGAGTACGTCGATCTCGTCGCGGGGGAGATGCTCGAGGCGGTCGCGGAGCACGTGCGCTGGATCGACGTGTTCTGCGAGGAGGGCGCCTTCGACCCCGCCCGGTCCGAGCGGGTGCTGCGCGCCGGCGCCGCGGCCGGCCTGGGCCTCCGCGTCCACGGCAATCAGCTGGGCCGCAGCGGCGGCGTCGCGCTCGCCGCCGCGCTCGGCGCCGCGAGCGTCGACCATCTCAACCACCTCGCGCCGGAGGACGTCGAGGCGCTCGCCGCGACCGCCTCCCGGCCCACGGCCGACGGGGGCGCCCCCGGCCTCCTCGCCGTGGACGCCGGGCCGACGGTCGCGACCGTGCTGCCCGCCTGCGACCTCTCCACCCGCGCCCCGCTCGCCCCGGTCCGGGAGCTGCTCGACGCCGGCGCCGCCCTCGCGATCGCCTCGAACTGCAACCCCGGCACCAGCTACACGAGCGCGATGAGCTTCTGCGTCGCGACCGCCGTGCTGCAGATGCACCTCTCCCTTGCCGAGGCCGTGCGCGCCGCGACCCGCGGCGGGGCCCTCGCCCTGCGCCGCAGCGACGTCGGCCATCTCGGGACCGGCGCCCGCGCCGACCTGCACGTGCTCGACGCCCCTGCCGCGATCCACCTCGCCTACCGCCCCGGCATGCCGCTGACCCATCAGGTGCGCCGTCGCGGGGTGCGGATCGCCTGACCCGCCGCCACGTCCCGTCACCGAAAGGACACCCCATGACCGACACCGTCCCCCTCTCCGCCGAGGGGATCACCGCCGCCGACGTGCTCGCCGTCGCCCGCCGAGGGGCCCGCGTCCAGCTCGACCCCGCCGCCCGCGAGCAGGTCGCCTCCGTCCGCGCCCACATCGACGCGCTCGCCGCGGGCGAGACCCCCGTCTACGGCGTCTCCACCGGCTTCGGGGCGCTGGCCGACACGTCCATCCCGCCCTCGATGCGCCACGCCCTGCAGCGCTCCCTGATCCGCTCCCACGCCGCCGGCGCCGGCCCCGAGGTCGAGACCGAGGTGGTGCGCGCCCTGATGCTGCTGCGCGCCCGCACCCTCGCCTCCGGCCGCACCGGCGTGCGCCCCGTCGTCGTCGAGACGATGCTCGCGCTGCTGAACGCCCGCATCACCCCGATCGTCCACGAGTACGGCTCCCTCGGCTGCTCCGGCGACCTCGCCCCGCTCTCCCACTGCGCGATCGTGCTGATGGGGGAGGGGCGCGCCCGCGACCGCGACGGCGTGGAGCGGCCTGTGCCCGAGCTGCTCGCCGAGGCGGGGATCGAGCCAGTGCTGCTCGAGGAGAAGGAGGGCCTGGCCCTCATCAACGGCACGGACGGCATGCTCGGCATGCTCCTGATGGCCCTGGCCGACCTCGACGAGCTGGTGCGCACCGCCGACGTCACCACGGCGCTGTCCGTGCAAGCCCTGCGCGGCCGCGACACCGTCTTCCGCCCCGAGCTGCACGCCCCGCTGCGCCCCCATCCCGGCCAGGAGGCGTCGGCCGCGAACATCCTCGCCCTGCTCGAGGGCTCCGGGATCATCGCCGACGTCGCCGCCGAGGGATCCCGTGTCCAGGATGCCTACTCGCTGCGCTGCGCCCCGCAGGTCGCCGGCGGCGTGCGGGACACGATCGTGCACGCCCGCACCGTCGCCGAGCGCGAGCTCGCCTCCGCGATCGACAACCCCGTCGTGCTCGAGGACGGCACCGTCACCTCCAACGGGAACTTCCACGGCGCCCCCGTCGCCTACGTGCTCGACTTCCTCGCCGTCGTCTCCGCGGACCTCGCCTCGATCGCGGAGCGCCGCACCGACCGGATGCTCGACAAGTCCCGCTCCCACGGCCTGCCGCCCTTCCTCGCCGACGACCCCGGCGTGGACTCCGGCTTCATGATCGCCCAGTACACCCAGGCCGGCCTCGTCTCCGAGATGAAGCGTCTCGCGGTGCCGGCGAGCGTGGACTCGATCCCCTCCTCCGCCATGCAGGAGGACCACGTCTCGATGGGCTGGCACGCCGCCCGCAAGCTCCGCACCAGTGTCGAGAACCTCCGCCGGGTCCTCGCGATCGAGCTGCTCACCGCCGCCCGCGCGATCGACCTGCGGGCGCCGCTGAGCCCGTCGGCCGGCAGCGCCGCCGCGATCGCGGTGCTGCGGGAGAGCGTCGAGGGGCCCGGCCCGGACCGCTTCCTCGCCCCCGACATCGCCGAGGCGGAGGCGCGTCTGGCCGACGGGACGCTGCTCGCCGCGGTGGAGGGCGTCGTCGGCGACCTGCGATGACGATCTTCACCCCGGCCGGAGCGGTCGCAGCAGGCGGGGGAGCGGTAGCCTGAGGCACGCCGTCCGGCCCCCATGGGAGCCGGGAGCGGCCGCCCTGACCCCGTCCGCCGCCCGGAGCCTCCTCGACTCCGGCGCCCCCTGAAAGAAGTCCCATGGGAGAACTGCACCTCGGCTTCGAGATCGTCGCCCTGGTCGTGCTCTGCGTGATCCTGCTCGCCGACCTCCTGCTCGTGATCAAGCGCCCCCACCTGCCCTCGATGAAGGAGTGCGCAGGCTGGATCGGCTTCTACGTCGGCCTCGCGCTCGTCTTCGCGGTGGTGCTCTTCTTCGTGGGCGGCGCCAAGCCGTCCTCGGAGTTCCTCACGGGCTGGCTGCTCGAGTACTCGCTGAGCATCGACAACCTCTTCGTCTTCATCCTGATCATGGCGAAGTTCGGGGTGCCGCGGAAGTACCAGCAGGAAGCGCTGATGGTGGGCATCATCATCGCGCTCATCGCGCGCGGCCTGTTCATCCTCGCGGGCTCCGTGATCATCGAGCACTTCGTCGGCGTCTTCTACATCTTCGGCCTGTTCCTGCTGTACACGGCCTGGAAGCAGGCCTTCGGCGACGAGGACGACGACGCGGAGTCGCCGATCATGCGCCTGGTGCGCCGGGTCATCCCGGTCTCCGAGGAGTACGACGGCAACAAGATCCGCACCGTCGTGGACGGCAAGAAGATGTTCACCCCGATGCTGCTGGTGTTCATCACCCTCGGCATCACCGACGTCATGTTCGCGCTGGACTCGATCCCCGCGATCTTCGGCGTGACCCGCAACCCGTTCCTGGTGTTCACCGCGAACATCTTCGCGCTGATGGGCCTGCGCCAGCTGTACTTCCTGCTCGGCGGCATGCTGGACCGCCTGGCCTACCTGCACTACGGCATCGCCGCGATCCTCGGCTTCATCGGCGTGAAGCTGCTGATCCACGCGATCCACGAGGCGCCGCTGGGCTTCATCCCCGGCTTCGACACCCTCGCGAAGATCCCCGAGGTGCCGATCTGGGTCTCGCTGAGCTTCATCGTGGTCGCGATGGGCGTGGCGATCATCGCCTCGCTCGTGGCCGCCCGGAAGAAGGAGGGCGAGGAGATCACCCCGAAGTGATCCCGCCGGGGCGGCTCGCGCCCCGTGCCGCCGTCTGGCGGGCACTGCTCAGGCACCGCCCGAGCACCGCTCCGGCACTGCGCCCCCGAGGTCCCGCACCTCGGGGGCGCTTCCCTTCGTCGGGGAGCGGGGCGAGGATGGGGGCATGAGCCCGGCCCCGCAGGACCCTCTCCCGCCCCTGCCTCGGCAGGGGGCGGGGCGCCCCCTGCCGCGGTCGGCGGTATGCGTCCCGGTCCCGCGGCCCGTGCACGGGATCGTCCCCCCGCACCTGCTGCGCAGGATCGCCGACGGGCCGACGGGGCAGAGCGCGGACGCGGCGCGACGGACCCTCGCCCTCGGCGCCCGCACGACCGCGACCAGGGAGGTGCGGGCCGCTCGGACCGGACGGACGGACGCCCCGACGGGCACCCGGCCGCAGTCCTCGCCGGACGCTCCGAGCACCTCGGCGGGCCTGCTGCCGCCGCACATCGCGCAGCGGCTCCCTCGCCCGGACCCCGCCGCCCGCCCGGCGGTGCCGGACGGACGCGCGGCCGCGGCGGGGACGACGCCGTCGACCGCTCCCGGAGCGGCGACGTCGGCCGTGCCGGAGGCGGGGCTCGGCCCGCGCCGCAGCATCCACGACGCCGCGGGCGGCACCGCGCTGCCCGGCCAGCTCGTGCGCGCCGAGGGCGCGGACCCGACAGGCGATCCGGCGGCCGACGAGGCCTATGACGGGCTCGGCGCGACCTGGGAGCTGTACGCGCGGGCGTTCGGCCGCGACTCGCTCGACGGCGCGGGGATGGAGCTGGTGGCGAGCGTCCACTACGGCCAGGACTTCGCCAACGCCTACTGGGACGGCGAGCAGATGGTCTTCGGCGACGGCGACGGGGTCTACTTCACCTCGTTCACCGGCGCGGTGGACGTGATCGGCCACGAGCTCACCCACGGCGTCGTCCAGCACACGGCGGGCCTGATCTACCTCGCCCAGCCCGGGGCGCTGCACGAGTCGATCGCGGACTGCTTCGGCGCGATGACCGCACAGCACCAGCGGGGCCAGAGAGCCGAGGAGGCGGACTGGCTGATCGGCGCGGGCCTGTTCACCGACGCCGTGCAGGGGGTGGCGCTGCGTTCGATGAAGGCGCCCGGCACCGCCTACGACGACCCGGTGCTCGGGAAGGACCCGCAGCCGGACTCGATGGCGCACTACGCCGACCTCCCGCACGACGCCGAGAACGACAACGGCGGGGTGCACATCAACTCCGGCATCCCCAACCGGGCGTTCTACCTGGCCGCGACCGGGATCGGCGGGCGCACCGAGGACGGGGCGGGTCTGCTCTGGTACGACGCACTCACCCGCGGCGGCCTGCCCCGGGACGCGGACTTCGCGACCTTCGCCGCCGCGACGCTCGCCGCCGCCGAGGCCCGCCACGGCGCGGACTCGGCCGAGCGCGCGGCCGTCGCGGAGGCGTGGCGCACGGTCGGCGTGCTCGAGGGGGAGGCATGAGGGACGAGGGACGCGCCGCGGGCCGGATCGTGCCGGTGACCGAGGTGCCGGCGGGGGACGACGCCTGCTGGCTCGGGCAGCTGTGCCCGGAGTGCGGGGCCGTGCCGGAGGGGGCGGGGGCGCAGGACGCGACGGTGCCCTGCTGGCGCTGCGGGGCGCTGCGGGGCGGTGCGGGGGCGGAGCGAGCAGGGCGGGGGCGGCGCCGCGGCTCGATGAGCGCAGCGACCCTCGAGCGCTGCGCCCCTCGAGTGCTGCGACCCTCGAGCGCTGCGCCCCTCGAGTGCTGCGACCCTCGAGCGCTGCGACGCCGCGGCCGCACCCTTCTGCTGTCGGCGCCCGCCGATCCCCTCGCCGGCGGCGGTCAGACCGCGGGCGTCGCGAAGCCCCCGTTGGACAGCAGCAGCTGACCGCGGATCCACCCGCCCTGCGGGGACAGCAGGAAGCGCACCAGGTCCGCGACGGTGCCCGGCGCGCCGAGCTCCCCGCCGGGCGTCTGCGCCGCGCCGGCGGCGCGGATCTCGTCGTCCATCCAGCCGGTGTCGATCGGGCCGGGATTGATCACGTTGGTGCGGATCCCGCGGTCGGCGAGCTCGTGGGTGCCGGCCAGCACCAGGCGGTCCAGCGCCCCCTTCGTCGCCCCGTAGGGCAGGTTGTGGGCGGTGTGGTCGCTGGTCAGGGCGATCACCGCGCCACCAGGGGAGTCGAGGCCGACGGGGACCTGCTCGGCGAAGGCGCGGAGCAGCAGCCAGCTCGCCCGCACGTTGACCGCGTAGTGCCGGTCGAAGCTCTCCACCGTCGTGTCCAGGATCGAGGAGTCCACCGACTCGCAGTGGCTCATCACCAGTGCGCCGAGCGGGCCGAGCGCCTCACGGGCGTCGTGGACGAGACGCTCCGGGACGGCGGGATCGGCGAGGTCGCCGGGCAGCAGCACGACCCGCCGGCCCAGGCCGCGCAGCTCCTCGGCCAGCAGCTCGACGTCGGCGTCCTCGCCGAGCACGCGCCGGTCGTACTCGCCGTGGAAGGAGAGCGCGAGGTCGCAGCCATCCTCGGCGAGGCCGCGCGCGATCGCGGCGCCGATCCCGCGACGTCGGCCGACGCCGGTGAGCAGGGCGGTGCGGGGAAGGGCGGGGGCGCGGCGGTGCATGAGCGCAGACTACGGAGGCGGGGCTCGCCATGGCCAGCGGTTTCCCTGTCCCGGTCTCGGCGCGTGCGCCTCGGGGTGCCACGCCGCCGGGCGGGTCACGGCGTGAGGGCGGTGCCGCTGCGTGGCGAGTCGGTCGCGGGGCCGGCGATCAGCCCGGCTCCCCGGAGACCGCGAGGACCTCGGCGGTGCTCGCGAGCGTGACCTGCGGTCCGAACAGGCTCATCGTGTGCAGGGCCGCCGCCCCGTTCGCCTCGTCCGAGGCGGCGCAGGCGTCGGTCACCACCGTCAGACGGGCGCCCGCGTCGGCGGCGGCGAGCACGGTCGCGATCACGCAGCAGTCGGTCGAGACCCCGGCGATCAGAAGCGGCGCCGCCGTCGCGGCCTCGCCGAGGCTCGCGCGCAGCTGCGGCCCCCACTTGCCGAAGGTCGGCTCGTCGATCGTGGGATGGGCGGTGAGCTCCGCCGCGCCGTCGACCAGGTCGTAGAGCGGATCGGTCGCGGGGACGTCCGCGAAGGGCCAGGCCCGGAAGTACTCGCCCCAGGAGGTGGTGCGGTCCGCCGTCGGCAGCCAGCGGCTGACCAGCGTGCGCTCGGGACCGACGTGCGCGGCGAGCTCGCGGATCCGCTCCCAGGCCTCGTCCCAGAACGGGGAGGCCCAGCCCGAGCCGGGATCGGCGAAGATCCGCTGCGGGTCGACGATCAGCAGGTGGGGTGCGCTCATGCCGTCCGCTCCTGCGCGCGGATCCGGCTGCGGCGCGCGAACCAGGTGACGGCGAAGCCGAACACCAGGGCGAACAGCACGCCGACGTTCGCGTAGGCCCAGTTCCCGTCCCAGTAGGCGCCGGCCGGATCCTCCACGAAGGTGCCCAGGCCCAGCGGCTCGAGCAGGTAGCCCTGCCAGTTGTTCCACGGGGCGTCCTCCGCAAAGGAGTTCACCACCAGGCCCCAGCCGATCACGGAGGCGACGACCATGGTGCCCACGGAGATCCAGTCGATCGAGCCGTAGCGGCCCTTCGGATCGAACAGCGCCTGCTCGTCGTAGTCGGCGCGGCGGGAGAGCACGTCGGCGATGAGGATCCCGGCCCAGGCCGCGATCGGGACGCCGAGGGTGATCAGGAAGCTCTGGAAGGGACCGATGAAGTTCTGCGCGAAGAACGCCACCCAGATCGTGCCGGCCGTGAGGATCACGCCGTCGACCGCGGCGGCGGCCGGGCGGGGGATCCTGATGCCGAGGCTGATCAGGGTCAGGCCCGAGGAGTAGATGCCGAGCACCGCGCCGGAGACCAGGGTCAGCACCGCGACGATCCAGAAGGGCACCAGCGCCCACAGCGGCAGGATCGTGATCAGCGCGCCGATCGGGTCGGACTCGATCGCCGTGTTCAGCGCGGGGTCGGAGCCGGCCAGCAGCAGCCCGAAGATCACCAGCACCACCGGGGCGGCCGCGCCGCCGATCGTGTTCCACAGGATGATGGACCCGTCGGACGCCGAGCGCTTCTGGTAGCGGGACCAGTCCGCGGAGATGTTGATCCAGCCCAGGCCGAAGCCGGTCATCACCATCACCAGCGCCCCGATCATCGCCTGCGGCGGGCCCGACGGGGCCGACATCACCGCGGCGAGGTCGATGTGGGGGATCGTGAGGATCATGAAGACGATCGTCATCGCGCCGGTCGCCCAGGTCAGGATCGACTGCAGCTTCATGATCGTGTGATAGCCGAGCACGGAGGCGCCGACGATCAGGGCCGCGATCGCGAGCGCCGCGATGACGGTGACGGCGCTGCCCGCCCCGATCCCGAGGATCTCGAAGACCGTGGCCGTGGCGAGCACCGCGGAGATCGCCAGCGAGGTCTCCCAGCCGATCGAGGTCAGCCACGAGATGATGCCCGGCACCTTCTGGCCGTGCACGCCGAAGGCGGCGCGCGAGAGCACCATCGTCGGCGCGGAGCCGCGCTTGCCCGCGATCGCGACCAGCCCGCACAGTGCGAAGCTGAGGACGATGCCGATGACCGCGACGATCGTCGCCTGCCAGAAGCTGATCCCGAAGCCGAGCAGGTAGGAGCCGTAGCTCATCCCGAACACGGACACGTTCGCGGCGAACCAGGGCCAGAACAGGTCGCGCGGCCGGGCGGTGCGCTCCGACTCGGTGATGATCTCGATGCCCGTGGTCTCGACGAGCGGCGCGGTGCGGGCGCCCTCGGGCGCGGCGGGGGAGGTGGACATGGGCAGAGTCTCCCACGTCACAGCTCCGCGGGATGTTCGCGACCTCATGGCGGCCGACGCCGGGCGGCGCTAGCCTGACCGCGACCTCCCCTGCCCCGGCCCGCGCGCTCCGTCGCCGCCCGCCCTGGCGGGCCCCTGTTCGACGACGACCCCGGTCGTGCCTCCTCCCCGTGCGTCCCGACCGCGGTCGCGCCCCTCTCCTGGAAGGAGTCGCGTGCCCCGGACCGCGTCCCCCCTCGCGCGAGTGCGCGGACTGCTCACGATCGCCCCCGCCCGCGTCGACCACATCCCCGCGTTCCGCATCGCGGTGGGCCTCGCGATCCCGATGGCGGTGCTGCTGCTCACCGACCGGATCGAGTTCGCGATGTACGTCGGCTTCGGGGCGTTCACCGGCATCTACTCCCGCTACGAGCCGACCCGGGCGCGCTTCCGCCGCCAGCTGCTGGCCGGCGCCATGCTCACCGTCTGCGTGACGATCGGCGCGGCCGTCGCCCAGCTGGCGCCGAAGATGCCCGAGGCGCTCTCCTCCTGGATCGTGATCGTCGTCGGCGCGCTGGTCGCCGGGGGCTCGGCGATCCTCGTGACCTCGCGCGGGCTGAAGCCGGGCGGGGCGATCTTCCCCGTCTTCGCGACCGCGGCGGTCGCCTCCGCACCGTCGGTCGCCCCGTTCTGGACGGCAGGGCTGATCGCGGCCTCCGTCGTCGCCCTGTGCGTGCTGCTGGGACTGCTGGGGCACTGGGCGGGGGAGCGCCATCCGGACGTGGTGCTCGGCCGCGACCACGAGGACGTCACCCGCGCCGAGCTCGGCGCCGAGTTCACCCGCTACTTCGTCGCCGCGCTGGTCGCGGGCGCGATCGGCCTCGCCTCCGGACTGCCCTTCCCGTACTGGGCCCAGGTGGCGGCCGTCGCGCCGTTGGCCTCGCCGGGCCACGGGGCACGGATCGAGAAGGGCGTCCATCGCCTCGTCGGCACGATCCTCGGGGTGGTCGTGACCGCGTTCCTGCTGTCCTTCCCGGTCGAGCCCTGGCAGCTGGTGGTGTGGGTGGTGCTGCTGCAGTTCCTCGCCGAGATGTTCATCCTGCGCAACTACTCGATCGCGCTGCTGTTCATCACCCCGCTCGCGCTGCTGATGGTGCAGCTGGGCCATCCCCAGCCCGCCGGCCCGATGCTCGAGGCACGCGTGCTGGAGACGGCGATCGGCGTCGTCGTCGGCCTCGCGCTGGTGCTCGGCCGCTACGCGCGGGAGCGGCGCCGCACGCTCGTCGCCTGAGTCGGCCGACGGCCCGCGCGCCGTCCGGACCTCAGGCGCCGGGGCCGCCCGTCCCCTCGTCGCCCGACGGCTCCTCCTCCGGCGACCGCGGCACGAGCAGGTCGATCGCGGAGCGCAGGCTCTCGGGGGAGACGTCGGAGACCTGCACCTGGTCCTGCGGGGACCGCTGCGGTCCCACCGCGCCGTCGTCGATCACCCGCACCCGGTCGGAGGTCGCGACGACGGTGGCCTGCCGCCCCTCGCCCTCGGCGACGGAGGTGATGACCGACAGCGCACGGGCGTCCGCCGCCTCCGGGCCGGTGACGGCCTCGGCGCGGGTGGTGGTCGTCGGCTCGCCGTCCTCGCCGGCGACGCCGAACGGGTCGGTGAACTTCCGGATCCGCTCGGCGACCTCGTCGACCTCCGGGACGCTGAAGTGGTGGAACCCGTCGACGGTGACGTACTCCTCGAGCACCCCGCGGCGGGGGAACAGGTAGTGCGCGAGCGTTGTCGAGCCGCCGTTCAGCGCCCGTGTCGTGGTGATCATCCCCTCCGGGATGCGGCGCAGGGTCACGACCCCGGCGAGCCGACGATCGAGCTGGACGGGGCGGGCGGAGGGGTCCCCGGAGCCGGAGACGAGCTCCCCCTCCTCCTCGACGCTCTCGCCGCCGGGCCGCACCAAGCCCCGCGCGGTGAGCGAGCGGAGGGCCGAGGCGGAGGCGGAGTCGGCGTCCACCTGGTCCTGGTCGAGATACGGGCTGCCCAGCAGCGCGAGCGCCGAGGCGCCGTCCAGGCCCCTCAGCTCCTCGTCGGTGAGGGTGATCAGCACCTCCGGCTCCGTCCCGGCACCGGCGAGCACCTCCATCGCCCCGAGCATGTCGCGCTGGGTGATCATGGGCTCGGTCGAGGAGGACTGCTGCGAGGCCTGCGGGGTGTCGCTCATGCGGGGTCGGCTCCCTGGGAGGCGAGGGCCCGCCGTCGCGGCGGGGCCCGGATCGGTCACGGGTCGGGGTCAGCGTCTCATGGGCGCGGCGGGCGCGGCGGCGTCACCAGGGCAGGGCGTCCGCGAGGCCGTCGACCGCACCGGAGATGCCGTCGCCGACGGAGTCCACGACGTTCCCGACGCCCTCCGAGACCGCCCCGGCGGTGTCGCCGACGAAGTCCGTGGTGGCGTTCCAGGCGTCGGAGGCGGTCGAGGAGATCGCGGGCCAGTTGTCGTAGACCATCTTGCCCACGTCCGCGAGCGCCGCCCCGCCGGAGATGACCGCCCCGGCGGCCACGAGGGGTCCTCCGACGATCGCCCCGACGCCCGTCGCGGACATCGCGCCGCCGGCGAGCATCAGCCCGCCGCCGAGCGCGCTCGCCCCGCCCGTGACCGCGCTGAAGGTGTCCCCGTTCTTGATGCCGTCGATCATCTGCCAGCCGCCGGTGACCACGTCGATGCCCGGCAGCGCCTTGCCCACGAAGGGGGCGACGTCGTCGAGGAAGGGGGCGACCTTCGAGAGCTTCCCGGCGGCGTCGTCCACCCAGCCGAAGAAGTTCTTGTTCCCCAGCCCTGTCGGGACGTTGAACGGCAGCTCGCCGATCATCTTCTTGACCAGGCCGCTGTACTCGGTGCCCGCGCTGAACGCCGACTCGGTGATGTCCTTGCCGTACTTCCAGGTCCCGGCGGCGAGCTGGAAGATGTCCTCGGCCCCGCCGATGAAGTCCGTCGAGCGGTCGATGATCCGGGCGAGGTCCCAGACCTTCTTGGCCCGGGTGAACGCGGTCTGGAGCGTGTTGAAGACGCCGAGGCCGTCGTTGAGCCCGCCCAGCAGCGAGTCCCACCAGGAGCCGCCGTCCTTCCCGCCGCCGGAGCCGCCGCCCCCGTCGGACCCCGCGCCGGAGGCCTCGTCCTGCTCCTCGGCATGCTGCTCGAGGTCCGTGCCGCGGCGGGAGATCAGCTCCCCGACCTGGTCGAACAGCGGGGACGTGCTCGAGGACCAGCGCTCGCGGAAGGCGTCGGCGTCCGGGCCGCGCCATGCGCTCTCGTCCATGACGACCGGCTGCAGCAGGTCGCGCAGCTCACCGATCGCCGTCGCCCGCTGGACGAGCAGCGCGGAGTGGTCGCGCAGCTGATCGGTGTCGGCGCCGTAGAAGCCGCTCATGCTGTTCCCCCGGAGAATGATCGGTCCCTCTGGATCCGGTGCCGCCGGCACGACGAGCGGGCCGGGCACTGACGTCAGGGTAGGGGCGATCCAGGACGGCGGCCATGGGGAGTACTCCCCATCGAGCGCAGCCGGTCACGGCGTCGGCACCGCCGACGGCCCGGCACGAGGCCCGGGCCGCAGCGCGGACCCGGCGGCTGACCGTAGGCTCGTGGGCATGGGGACGAGACGAGACAGGCTGCGCGAGGCGGCCGCCCTCCAGGAGCAGATCCGTGAGCAGCACGGCGAGGACGCCGACACGGTGATGGCGCAGCTGCTCGCGGGGCGGGCCGGGGCCGGTCGCGCGGAGTCCACGTACCGCCGAGCGATGGCGCGGAACCAGGGCCTGCGCTTCCGGGCGTCGGACCTGAACCTTCCCCAGCAGGTGCTCGACCCCGAGGAGACCGTGTTCGAGGTCGCCGTCGGGGCCCAGCGCTCGGACACCTTCCCGCTGCTGATCGTCACCGACAGGCGGGTCCTGCACGTCATGGACCGTCTGCGCGGCTGGACCGTGCTCGAGGAGGCCCCGGCCGCGGCGATCACCGGGGCCGAGCTCGAGGAGCGCCTGCTCTCCGGCCGGCTCCGCGTCCATGTGCGCGAGGGCAGGGGCCTGACCATGAAGGTCGCCGAACGGAACCGCAGCCAGGAGGTCGTCGACCTCCTGCAGCATCTGGCCGCCGGGGGCGCACCCCCGGGCTGAACCGCAGGCGACCCGTCCTCTCCGCTTCGCGCCGTCGGGGCTGCAAGCTCCCCCGGTCCTGCGCACCGGCCCCGTCCGCTCCGCGACCGCAGCGGGACCGGCCGCGGCGCCGGGCGTAGCGTCGGGCCATGAGCGACGGACCCCCCGAGAGCGCCCGACAGCCCGGCCCCTACACCCACGGCTACGGCGCGGCGGTGCTCGGCAGCCACCGCGCCCGCACCGCCGAGAACTCGGCCGCGCACCTCCTGCCCCACCTGCGACCCGGGCAGCGGCTGCTGGACGTGGGCAGCGGCGCGGGCACCATCACCGCGGACCTCGCCCGGATCGTCGGCCCGGGGAACGTCACCGCGCTCGAGGTCGCCGAGGAGTCTGCGGCGCTGACCCGCGCGGAGCTCGCGGCACAGGGGCTGGACGAGGTGACGGTCGTGGTCGGCGACGCCCAGGCGTTGGACCTCCCCGACGACGCCTTCGACGTGGTCCACGCCCACCAGGTGCTCCAGCACCTCCCGCGGCCTGTCGACGCGCTGCGCGAGGCGCGCCGCGTGACCCGTCCGGGCGGCCTCGTCGCCGTGCGGGACAGCGACTACGAGGGCTTCCGCTGGTTCCCCGAGGATGCGCGGCTGGACCGCTGGCTCACGCTCTACCTCGCCGCCGCCCGAGCCAACGGCGGCACGCCCGACGCCGGCCGGCGCCTGCTCGCCTGGGCCCACGAGGCGGGCTTCACCGACGTCACCCCCGGGGCGTCGACCTGGTTGCACGCCACCGAGGAGTCCCGCGCGGCCTGGGGCGCGACCTGGTCCGGCCGCATCACCTCCGACCCGCTCGCGGGGCAGCTCGAGCACGAGGGGCTCGCCGACGCCGCCGTGCGTGAGGACGTGGCCCGCGCCTTCCGCGACTGGGCGGCACACCCCGACGCCTGGTTCGTGCTGCTGCACGGGGAGATCCTCGCCGTCTCGCCGTGAGCGCACCCGCGGCCACGGGAGCGGCCTACCCTGGTCCCGACCACTGTCACTTCGGGAGGATCCCCTGATGAACCTCAGCTCCGCCATCCTGCGCGCCGTCCCCGGCGCGTTCATCCTCAACTCCGGCATCGGCAAGCTCGGCATGGACGAGCAGACCGCCGCGCATCTCCAGGCGATGGCCGTCAACGGCATCCCCGCGGTCGAGACGCTCTCCCCGAAGCAGTTCGGGCGGCTCGTCGCGTTCGGCGAGATCGCCGTGGGCTCCTCCCTGCTGCTGCCCTTCGTGCCCACCAAGGTCGCGGGCCTCGCGCTCGCCGGGTTCTCCGGCTCGATGCTCTCGATGTACTTCCGCACCCCGGAGATGACCGAGGCCGATGGCGTGCGTCCCTCGCAGTCCGGGACCCCGCTGGCCAAGGATTCCTGGATGGCGGCGATCGCCCTCGCCCTGATCATCGGCACCGGCAGCGGCTCCCGCGAGGCGAAGAGGGCCGCCAAGCAGGCCGAGAAGCGCGCCGTGAAGCTCGAGCGCGCCCTCGAGAAGCAGGCCGACTGACCCCCGCCCCGGCCGGGCCCCCGCCCCGCGCCGGCCGGGCCCCCGCCCCGCACCCGCCGGTTGTGCCCGCTGTGCTTCCGTTCCTGGAAGCACAGCGGGCACAACGTTGACATGGCGAGGGCGCGGGAGAGCGTGAGGTGAGGTGAGGTGAGGTGAGGTGAGGTGAGGTGAGGTGAGGTGAGGGGAGGTGGAGGGGGATGCTCTGCGGTCGACCCGACGCGGAGGTCCTCCGGAACCCGGAGTGCAAGATCTTGCATCGCGGTGGCGTCAGATGTCCGCCGTCGCCGGATTCTTGCCCAAGCTTCTGACCTGCATGAACAATCGGAAATCGGGCAGGTTTGACGGAACCCCTCGACGGCACGAGCCGAGCTCGCTACTCTCCTTTGCAAGCGTACGCGTTCCTTCGCAAGTTCTTGCATCCCCGATCCGGCTATGACGCCGGGGGTCGGCCCCAGTGGTCGGCCCATCCCCAGGAGAGAACCCATGCAGCACGCCCCCATCGGCACAGCGGCCCCGCGCCCGCTGATCCGCCTCGCCGCAGCCCTCGCCCTTGCGCTCCTCCTCGCCGTCGCCAGCTCCCCGGCCACCTCCCCACCCGCACAGGGCTCGCCCCCCGTGCCCAGCGGCGGTGCCACCTCGGAGAACGGTCGTGGCGACGCCATCCTCAACCTCTTCCAGTGGACCTGGGACTCCGTGGCCGCGGAGTGCACGAGCACCATCGGCCCCGCGGGCTTCGGCTACGTCCAGGTCTCCCCGCCGCAGGAGACGATCCAGGGCACGGCCTGGTGGACCTCCTACCAGCCCGTGAGCTACAAGATCGAGGGCAAGCTCGGCACCCGCGCCGAGTTCGCCGCCATGGTCGAGACCTGCAACGCCGCCGGCGTCGAGGTCATCGCCGACGCCGTCATCAACCACACCACCGGGGCCGACGGCGGCTCCGGCACCGGCACCGCCGGAACCCCCTACGGCATCGACTACTTCCCCGGCATCTACGGTGCCGCCGACTTCAACGACTGCCGCACGAACATCAGCAACTACCAGGATCGGTTCCAGGTGCAGAACTGCCGCCTGGTGTCCCTGCAGGACCTCCGCACCGGCTCCGATTACGTGCAGAACACCCTTGCCGGATATATGAACGACCTGCTCTCGCTCGGCGTCGCCGGCTTCCGCATCGACGCCGCGAAGCACATCCCCGCGAGCGACCTGGCGGCGATCAAGGCGAAGCTCAGCGACCCGAACGCCTACTGGGTGCAGGAGGTCATCGGCGCGGCCGGCGAGCCGATCCAGGAGTCCGAGTACACGGGCACCGGTGACGTGCACGAGTTCGACTACGCCCGCCAGCTGAAGTCCGACTTCGACGGCTCGATCGCGAACCTGCAGCACATCTCGAACGGCAAGCTCCCCTCCGCCCAGGCCGGGGTGTTCGTCGACAACCACGACACCGAGCGCAACGGCGAGACCATGAACGAGACCTGGGGTGCGAAGTACGTCCTGGCCAACACGTTCATGCTCGCCTACCCCTACGGGTCCCCCTCGGTGTACTCCGGCTACACCTTCACCGACAAGGATGCGGGCGCCCCCGGCGCCACCGCGACCTCCGTGCCCGACGCGAACTGCGACTCCGACGCGTGGACCTGCACCCAGCGCTGGACCGAGATCCAGGGCATGGTCGGCTTCCACAACACCGTCGCCGGCACCGCGCTGACGAACTGGTGGGACGACGGCGGCAACCAAATCGCGTTCGGCCGCGGCGACAAGGGATTCGTGGCCATCAACAACACCGGCTCCGCGACCACCCGCACCTACAGCAGCTCGCTGCCTGCGGGCACGTACTGCGACGTGGTCGCCGCGAGCGACTGCTCCGAGACGATCACCGTCGCGGCCGACGGCACCTTCTCGGCGTCCCTCCCCGCCTACGGGGCGCTCGCCCTGCACGTGGAGAAGACCTCCGGCGGCACCACGCCGGATCCCGACTCGGGCACCGAGCCTGTCGCCGGGAAGGTCTCCGTGAGCGTGCACGCGAGCACGGTCTGGGGCCAGGAGGTGCGGATTGTCGGCTCGGTGCCGGAGCTGGGCGGCTGGCAGCCCGCCTCCGGCGTCGCCCTGGACCCCTCGGGCTACCCGAGCTGGACGGGCGGCGTGGACCTGCCGGCCGGCACGAGCTTCGAGTACAAGTACGTGAAGGTCGACGGCACGGGCGCGGTCGTCTGGGAGTCCGGTGCGAACCGCACGGCGACCGTCGGCGCCGACGGGACGCTCGCGCTCACCGACACCTGGAGGTAGGCCGCCGCCGCTGAGGTAGGCCCCACCCTGAGATGGCCGCAGGGTAGCGGCGTCTGAGAGAGCATGTTCGCCGCACCGTGCTCCCTCAGGCGCCGCGGAGCGCTGTCGTGGGCCGGTGGGGGCGCGCCGCGGGTCGACAGACGACCCCGTCGGCCCTACGATCTGATTGAAACAGCAACGACTTTCCTCCGAGGAGGCCCCCATGGCACTCAGCACCGCGATCCTCCGCGCCGTCCCCGGCGCATTCATCCTCAACTCCGGCATCGGCAAGCTCGGCATGGACGCCGGCACCGCTGAGCACATGCGCGGCATGGCCGCCCAGGGCGTGCCGGTGCTCGGCAAGCTCACCCCCGAGCAGTTCGCGAAGTTCCTCAGCTACGGCGAGATCGCCGTGGGCACCTCGCTGCTGCTGCCCTTCGTCCCCTCGAAGGTCGCGGGCCTCGCGCTCGCCGGCTTCTCCGGCTCGCTGGTCTCGATGTACCTGCGCACCCCCGGCATGACCGAGGAGGACGGCGTGCGCCCCACCCAGGAGGGCACCGCCGTCGCGAAGGACACCTGGCTGCTCGCGATCGCCGCGGCGCTGATCGTCTCCGGCGGCAGCGCCGCCACGAAGGCGAAGAAGGCCAAGGCCGACCAGGCCTGAGCCCCGGCCCGACGGCCGGCCAACCCCGTTGGCCGCTCCTCGGCCCGGCCGACGCGCCGACCCCGCCCGCCCGCGCCTGATCAGGCGCGGGCGCGGGCGTCCTCGGGCCGACGCTCGAGACCGCACCGCTCGCCCTCGTCGCCGCCGAGCTCGAGCAGCGCGAGTCCCTCCTCGCCCCCGCGTCGACCGCGCCGGCCGAGAAGCCCCCGGGGCGGACCCGCTCAGAGGACCGTGAGTCCCTCGACCATCCACTCGAGGTCTCTGACCTGCTGGTCGTGCCCGAGCGCCGCACCGCCGTCGAAAGCCGCCGGACCGTTCGGGGTGTCCACCACGATCACCACGCGGCGCCAGGAATCGGTCGAGTGGAGCAGGGCCAGATCGGAGATCACCACGTCGGCGGAGACGATCCAGGCGTCGTGCCCGTCGACCGTGGTGGCCTCTTCGTGGTAGTTCCGCAGCATGGCCGGATCGCCGTAGAGCTCCTCGCCCTGCTCGGGCTCGAGTGCGCACAGGAAGATCGCGCGCGCGGCCTCCTCGGCGCCGGGATAGCCGCCCTCCTCCTCGGGGAACTCGACCTTCCCGACGCCCGCGAGCGTGTACCAGCCCGCCTCCACGGGCTGGTCGGCGTGGTGCTGGTCGGTGACGTAGGCGCTCTGCGAGCCCCAGCCGGTGCCGACCTCCCAGCCCTCCTGCTGCGGGAACGCGAGGCCGCCGCCGCGCACCTCGCCCTCGACCTGCTCGGTCACGGCCCCGTCCCCCTGCATGGTGCAGGCGGTGCCCGAGGCCTCGGCCTCGGTCGCGGGCTCCTGGTCTGTCGGTGCCGGGCCGCCCGAGCCTCCGTCCGACGCGCCCCCGTCGTCGGACGGGCCCGTCTCGTCCGTGGGGCTCGACGCGCTGGGGGTCGGATCGTCGGCGGGCTCCTCCCCGCCGCCGCTCAGCACGGTCTGCGAGAGCACCAGCGTGATCACGGCGAGGATCACCACCAGGCACCCGCCCCCGCCCAGCAGCGCGAGCAGCGGGCCGCGGCCGCCGCCCGATCCGCCGGGAGAGTCGGGGCCGGCAGGGCTTCCGGGATCCTCTCCGCCGAGCCCGCCCGTCCTGCCGGAGCCTCCCGAGGGGCTGCCGGAGAAGTCCGGGAGGGAGGCGCCCCCGACGCCGCCGGTCGCGCCGTACCCGCCGGGGCTCTGCCCGTCGGGGCGCTGTGCGTCGGCGCCGTATCCGTCGGAGCCCTGCGCTCCGGGCCCATGTCCGCCGGTACCGCTCTGCTCGCCGCCGGGCGCGGAGAAGTCCGGCAGCTGCGGCCCCGGACCGCCCCTGTGGTCGTTCATCGCTCGTCCCCTCGTCCCCGGCCGCCGTCCCCCGGCGACCGGGGCCACCCTAGCGGGCCGGCCGCTCCGGCCCCGAGCCCCTGACGGCTCCTGTTTCCTGCCGGGCGTTGCATCCACCGGCGCTCATCCCGCAGCCGACCCCGCGTACTGCCCCCGACGCACGCGCAGCGCCAGTGGATGCAACGAGGCCGCGATCTCCGCGGCCCGCCGCCCGACGACGCCCGTCCCTCGCGTCCACACGCCTGCAGGCGACGACGGCACGGACCTGTCGTCCGCCCGTCCGCCGTCGTTCGGCCGACGGACGAAAGTCCCCGCAGGTCAGCGCTTGTAATGACGATCACAGGTCCGCCAGGTGAATAAAGCAAGCAAGGAGTGGCATAAACCGCGCAGGTGAGGCTAGCCTCAGCCACGGTGCGGCTCGGTTTCCCGCCGCGCCTCCGGACCCCGTCGAGAGAAAGACTTCCCATGACCTCCTTCACCCGCCGCAGCCTCGGCGCCCTCTCCGCCGCCGGCGTCGTCGGCCTGGCCCTCACCGCCTGCGGCGGTTCCGGAGAGGATGACGCGACGGGCGCCGGTGCCTCCGACGCGGGCGGCGCCGAGGCCGGCACCGTCGAGGTCGAGGACAACAACGGCCCGCAGACCGTGCAGACCCCGCCGTCCTCCGTGGTCGCGACCGACAACCGCACCTTCGAGACCCTCGCCGACTGGGGCGTCACCCTCACCGCCGCGGCGCGCACCCTGATGCCCTCGACGAACCCGCTCAAGGAGGACGAGTCGATCATCGATCTCGGCAGCCACCGCGAGCCCGACCTCGAGGCCGTCGTCGCCGCCGAGCCGACCCTGATCATCAACGGCCAGCGCTTCGCCGATTACCACGACGACTTCGTGAAGTACGCGCCGGACGCGACGATCCTCGAGCTCGACCCGCGGGACGACCAGCCCTTCGCCGACGAGCTCAAGCGCCAGGTCTCCGTGCTCGGCGAGATCTTCGAGAAGCAGACCGAGGCCGAGGCCCTCGGCACCGACCTCGACGCCGCGATGGAGCGCGTCAAGGCCGCCTACGACGGCTCCTCCACCGTCATGGCCGTGAACACCTCCGGCGGCGAGATCGGCTACATCGCTCCCGGCCAGGGGCGAACGCTGGGCTGGACCTTCGAGGCGCTCGGCCTGGTGCCCGCACTCGAGGTCGAGGGTGCCAGCGACGACCACGAGGGCGACGACATCTCCGTCGAGGCGATCGCCGACTCGGACCCCGCCTGGATCCTCGTGATGGACCGCGACGCGGCCGTCTCCGCCGACGACCCCGAGTACACGCCCGCCAACGAGCTGCTGGACTCCTCCGAGGCGCTCGCCGGCGTGACCGCCGTGGCCGAGGGCAACATCGTCTACATGCCCGCGGACACCTACACCAACGAGGGCATCCAGACCTACACGGAGTTCTTCAACACCTTCGCCGACGCGCTCGAGGGCAAGGCCTGAGCCACGTCCATCACCGCTGACCGCCGCACGGCGGGCAGGGCCTGCGCGCCCCGCCCGCCGTGCGTCGCGTCGTCGCAGCACCCGTCGGCCCCGTGCGGCGCGCCGGTTCCGACGATCGTGCGCCGACGCGACCACCGCCCCTTCCAGGAGTCCTGAATGACCGCCCCCCAGCTCACCTCCGAGGCGCCCCCGCCCCGCATCCGCGGCCGCGAGCGCCTCGTCGACGGCAAGCTCCTGATCGGCATCGGCGCGGTCGCGCTGCTGCTGGTCGTCTCCCTGTTCACCGGCGTCTACGACGTGCTCGGCGCCGAGGGCGGCGGCGAGATGTTCGCCATCACCCGCATCCCCCGCACCATCGCGCTGGTCCTCGCGGGCGCTGCGATGTCGATGTCGGGCCTGATCATGCAGCTGATGACGCAGAACCGCTTCGTCGAGCCGTCCACCACCGGCACCACCGAGTGGGCGGGGCTCGGCCTGATCCTGGTGATGGTGCTGGTCCCGTCGGCGGGGCTGCTGACGAAGATGGGCGTGGCGATCGTCTTCTCCTTCGTCGGCACGATGGTGTTCTTCCTGTTCCTGCGCCGGGTCACGCTGCGCAGCTCCCTGATCGTGCCGATCATCGGGATCATGCTCGGGGCCGTCGTCGGCTCCGTCTCCACCTTCGTCGCCCTCCAGTTCGACGCGCTGCAGAACCTCGGGGTCTGGTTCGCCGGCTCCTTCACCTCCGTGCTGCGCGGCAGCTACGAGGTGCTGTGGATCGTGCTCGCCGTGGGCGTGGCCGTGTTCGTCGTCGCCGACCGCCTGACCGTCGCGGGCCTCGGCGAGGACATCGCCACCAACGTCGGCGTGAACTACCGCCGCGTGGTGCTGCTGGGCACGGGCCTGGTCGCGATCGCGACCGGAGTGGTCACCGTCGTGGTCGGGAACCTGCCCTTCCTGGGCCTGATCGTCCCGAACGTGGTCTCGATGATCCGCGGCGACGACCTGCGCTCGAACCTGCCCTGGGTGTGCCTGCTCGGCATCGCGATCGTCACGATCTGCGACCTGATCGGCCGCTCCATCATCATGCCCTTCGAGGTGCCGGTCTCCCTGATCCTCGGGATCGTGGGAGCGGCCGTGTTCATCGCCCTCCTGCTGAGGCAGCGCCGACATGGCTGAGCGCACGACGACCCACGACGGGCGCCGCCTCGAGGCGGTCGCCGACGAGGCCGCCCCCGTCGAGCTCTCCACCGCCCCGGCCGACGCCGCAGGCGAGCTCGGCGTGCTCTCCGCCCCGCGGCGCGTGCGCGCCCGCTCCGGCGCCTTCCCCGACGCCGCCTCCCAGCGCCGCTACTGGATCGTGCTGGCCGTCCTCGTGGTCCTGGCCGCGGGTGCCGCCCTCGGGCTGCTCGCGATCGGGAACCCCATGCCGGTGGGCTCGCGCGGCTTCTGGCTGATCGCCGAGATGCGCGTGACCTCCCTGGTGGTGATGGCCGTGGTCGCGATCTGCCAGGCGGTAGCCACGATCACCTTCCAGACCGTCACCAACAACCGCATCATCACCCCCTCGATCATGGGCTTCGAGTCGCTGTACACCGTCATCCAGACGGCCGCGGTGTACACGCTCGGCGTGGCCGGCGTCGTCGCCCTGCAGGGGCCGGGCCAGTTCCTCGCGCAGGTCGCGGCGATGGTGGGCCTCTCGGTGCTGCTGTACGGCTGGCTGCTGCGCGGCCGCTACGCGAACATCCAGGTCATGCTCCTGGTGGGCATCATCATGGGCGGCGGGCTCGGCGCGGTCTCGACCTTCATGCAGCGCCTGCTCTCGCCCAGCGAGTTCGACGTGCTCAGCGCCCGGCTGTTCGGCTCGGTGACCAATGCGAGCGCCGAGTACCTGCCCTTCGCGATCCCGCTGGTGATCGTGGCGACGACGCTGATCTGGCTCAACGCCCGCACGCTGAACGTCATCGCGATGGGCCGGGACGTGTGCATCAACGTGGGCGTGGACCACGGCCGCCAGACCATCTACTCCCTCGTCCTGGTCTCGGTGCTGATGGCGGTCTCGACCGCGCTCGTCGGCCCCATGACCTTCTTCGGCTTCCTCGTCGCGACGCTGACCTACCAGCTCGCCGGGACCCACGACCACCGCCGCCTGCTGCCCCTCGGGGCGCTCACCGGCTTCGTGGTCCTCGCCGGCGCCTACTTCGTGATGAACCACGTGTTCTACGCGCAGGGCGTCGTCTCCATCATCATCGAGCTCGTCGGCGGGACCGTGTTCCTCGTCGTCATCATGCGGAAGGGGCGCCTGTGATCACCATCGACAGGGTGCGGAAGGAGTACCGGTCCGCGACCGGGACGGTGCAGATCGGGCCGGTCACCACCGACATCCCCTCGGGCGGGGTGACGGCGCTGGTGGGCCCCAACGGCGCCGGCAAGTCGACGCTGCTGACCATGGTGGGTCGACTGCTGGGCATCGACGAGGGCCAGATCGAGGTGGCGGGCTACGACATCGCCTCCACCGCCTCGAAGGACCTCGCCAAGATCCTCTCGGTGCTGCGCCAGGAGAACCACTTCATCACCCGGCTCACGGTGCGCCAGCTGGTCGGCTTCGGCCGATTCCCCTACTCCAAGGGGCGCCTGACCCGGCTCGACGAGCAGAAGATCTCCGAGGCGATCGACTTCCTGAACCTCGACGACCTCGAGGACCGCTATCTCGACCAGCTCTCCGGCGGGCAGCGCCAGCGCGCGTACGTGGCGATGGTCCTGGCCCAGGACACCGAGTACGTGCTGCTGGACGAGCCGCTGAACAACCTCGACATGCGCCACAGCGTCCAGATGATGGGGCGCCTGCGCGATGCCGCCCGCGAGCTGGGCCGCACGGTCGTGGTGGTGCTGCACGACATCAACTTCGCCGCCCACTACGCCGACCACATCATCGCGATGAAGGAGGGCGCGGTCGTCGAGGCCGGGCCCGTCGCGCGGATCATGGACGGCGAGGTGCTCACCCGCGTCTTCGACACCCCGGTGCAGGTGGTCGAGGGGCCGACGGGCCCGCTCGCCGTCTACTACTGAGCCCGGCGGCGGCGGACCGGCCGGGCCCGGACCCCGCGAGACACCGCACAGCGGGACCGGGCGCACCGCCCTCGCGCCCAGCACCGAGTGGCAGATATCGACCGCTGTCCCTGAGTCATACCGGTCGATACCTGCCACTCGATGTGTGTGGGGAGGCGGCTGCGCCGCCTGCCCATGAGAACCGGCGCCGAGTGATGCATCCGGGCCGCCATGACGGCTTCACAGCGGTCCAGATGCAGCACTCGGTCGGCGGCGGGGCGCCCGGCCGCCGGAGCACCTCGGCAGCGGGGCGCTCGGGCGGCGGTTCGCCTGCCCTCAGCGGGTCACTTGGTGGCGGGGTCCGTCCCGCCGCGGCCGTCCTCGCGGTCCAGCGCGTCGATCGCGGCGACCTCGTCGGCCGTGAGCTCCAGCTCCGCCGCGGCGAGGTTCTCCACGATCCGCGAGGGCGTGACGGACTTCGGGATCGTCACGATGCCGTGCGCGAGATGCCAGGCGAGGACCACCTGGGCGGGGGTGGCGCCGTGGGCCTCGGCGATCGCGGTGACGGCCGGGTTCTCGAGCAGGTCGGACTTGCCCTGGCCCAGCGGCCCCCACGCCTCGGTGAGGATGCCGTGCTCGGCGTGGATCGCGCGCAGCTCCCGCTGCTGGAAGTAGGGGTGCAGCTCGATCTGGTGGATCGCGGGGACCACGCCGGTGGCCTCGATGACCTCGGCGAGCTGCTGCGCCGGGAAGTTCGAGACGCCGATGGCGCGGACCAGGCCGCGCTCCTGCAGGGCGATCAGGGCCTTCCACGCCTCGACGTGCTGCCCCTGCGAGGGCACCGCCCAGTGGATGAGGTAGAGGTCCACGTAGTCCAGGCCGAGCCGTTCGAGGGAGGCCTCGCAGGCGGCGATCGCGTCGTCGAAGGCGTGGGCGTCGTCCCACAGCTTCGTGGTCACGAACAGCTCCTCGCGCGGGATCCCAGACTCGGCGATCGCCCGGCCGACGCCCTCCTCGTTGCCGTAGATCTTCGCGGTGTCGATGTGGCGGTAGCCGGCGGCGAGGGCCTGGGCGGTCACGTCGGCGGCGATGTCCGGGTCGACCTTGAACACGCCGTAGCCGAGCTGGGGGATCGAGGCGGCGCCGCGGATCTCGAGCGTCGGGACGGCGGGGTGGGATGCAGTCATGGAGGGTCCTCTCCTCGGGGTCGCGCCCAGCCTACGGGGCGGCGGGCGGCACCACCCGGCGAGCCGCGGTCAGTGCGACTCGGTGGGCGGCCGCGCGGCGTCGACGGACATCGAGTGGTGCGGAGTCGGACGTCCTGGGCCGCCCGGCCAGCCCGCGACCGGAGACCGACGAACCGGCCCGCGGCCCTCCCAGCCCGTCCCTCTACGATGGCGGCATGACGTCGCCGAGCACGGGACGCCGGAGGTGACCCCGGCGCGGTCCGCCCGACTGGTGCCGCTGGGCCGTCCGGTGCCCGCGGAGCCGCCGGGCTACGACCACTCCCGCGGGCACACCCCGCGCGGCCGACGTTTCGAGCTCTACGCGCTGCTGGACAACCTCTTCATCGCCGCGGGCGTGGTCGTCGCGATCTGGCTCGCGCTGCTGTACCTGGTCGAGGGCTTCTCGCTGACGCCGGTGCGGCTGCTGTATCTGCTGGGCTTCTGGATCCTGCTCACCTACATCACGCTGCCGCGACTGCACCAGCTGATGACCTGGATCTACCTGCCGGACTACTTCTTCGGCCGCACCCGCACCACCGAGGGCGTGCTCTCGGACCCGATCAACATCGCCCTGGACGGCCCCGAGCGGGACCTCCACGTGGCGATGCGGCGGGCCGGCTGGGTGCTGGCGGAGGAGCGGACACTCTCCTCGGCCTGGTCGATGGTGCGCTCGACGCTGCTGCGACGCTCCTACCCGTCGGCCCCCGTCTCGGACCTGTACCTGATGGGGCGACGCCACGACTTCACCTATCAGCAGGAGGTCGGCGGCACCACGGACAAGCGCCATCACGTGCGCTTCTGGCGGATGCCGCCCGACTTCGTGCTGCCGGGCGGGTACCGCTCGGACTGGCTCGCGGCGGGCACCTACGATCGTGCCGTCGGCTTCTCCTTCTTCACCCTGCAGATCACCCACCGCATCGACGAGAACATCGACGTCGAGCGGGACTACCTCGTGGACACGGTCCGCTTCGCGGATCCGGAGGTGGAGGTCGAGGTCATCGAGGAGTTCTCCACCTCGTACCACGACCGCAACGGGCAGGGCGACCGGTTCCGCACCGACGGCGACCTGCCGGTCATCGACGTGACCGGCGCGGCCTCCCGCTCCGACGGGGCGAGCGCGATCATGCTGCCGCGCCATCGTCCCACCGGCAGCTCGGTGATGAAGTCCCGCGCCCGCGCGGCGACGCAGACTGCGCTGAGCGCGACCCGCTTCGGCGGGCGCCGCACCGAGGTGGCCGACGAGCTGACCGCGCAGTGGCACGGCACGGTCGGGGACTTCCACGAGGTGCTCGCCCGCGCCGCGGACCACCACCTCCCGCCGCCCTCGGTGATCTTCACCGGCTTCCTCGCGCTGCTGCAGGCGGCGATCGTGGCGATCCAGTGGTTCACGCTCGGCTCCGGTGTCGACCTCACCGAGCGCTTCCCCGACGCGTCGCTGATCCTGCCCGAGCAGGGCACGATCTGGGGCGCCACCGCGTTCGCCGTCGCGCTGCTGCTGCTCCAGATCGGGGTGCTGCGCCGCAGCCGCTGGGCCCGGATCGCGCTGATGGCGCTGTTCACGGCCGACGCCTTCGCCCGCCTGGCCGTGGCGACCTCGATGACCGGGGACGTCGCCCACTCGCTGCTGGTGGGCGCCGGCGCCTCCGCGCTCGGCGTGATGGCGATCAGCTCCGACGCCTCCCGCCAGTGGGTTCAGACCCTGCGCCTGGACCCCCGCGAGCGCACCGCGGAGGAGGACGACGACGGGGCGGTCGAGGGCGGGGAGGAGCGCGCGGCCGACGGCCGCGGCGACGGGACGATCGAGGGCGGGGGAGGGCCCGCGGCCGCCGGGTCCACGGACGGCACGGCCGACGACACGGCCGACGACAGGGACGACGATCCCGGCCGGGGCGCCGAGGAGGGACGGGCGACGGCGCCGACGCTGTGAGGGCAGTCACCGCGGGGTAGAGTGCGTGCACCGCCGTCCGGTCGACCGTTCCGCGTCGGGCGCCATGACGCGCCCCGCACAGGCTTCGGCGACGGCTCCTGTCCCTGTCTTCCCCGGGAGGAATCCCCATGAGCGAGTCCCACGAGACCGCCCCGGCGAACGCCGGCGACCCCGGCGCCGTCGGCCCCGATCACGGCGCCGACCAGCCCGAGCTCAAGAAGGCGATCACGCCCAAGCTCCTGCTGCTGTTCATCGTCGGCGACATCCTCGGCACCGGCGTCTACTCGCTGACCGGCAAGGTCGCCGGCGAGGTCGGCGGCGCCGGCTGGCTGCCGATCCTCATCGCCTTCGCCGTCGCGATGGTCTCGGCCCTGTCCTACGTCGAGATGGTCACGAAGTACCCGCAGGCCGCGGGCGCCGCCCTCTACGTCCACAAGGCCTTCGGCATCCACTTCCTGACCTTCATGGTCACCTTCGCGGTGCTCTCCTCAGGCATCACCTCGGCCTCCACCAGCGCGATCTTCCTCTCGGAGAACGTGCTGAAGGCCTTCTCGCTCGAGGAGCCGCTCGGCGACTCCGCCGGAGCCGTCGCCACCACCATCGCGCTGGTGTTCCTGGCCCTGGTGGCCCTGATCAACCTGCGCGGAGTCTCCGAGTCGGTCAAGGCGAACGTGGTCCTGACCTGCATCGAGCTGACCGGCCTGGCGCTCGTGATCGTCGTCGGCTTCTTCGCCGTCGGCCAGGGCAAGGCGGACCTCTCGCGCGTGGTCCTCTTCGAGACCCAGGACGACAAGAGCATCTTCATGGCCGTGATCGGCGCGACCGCGCTCGCGTTCTTCTCGATGGTCGGCTTCGAGGACTCGGTGAACATGGCCGAGGAGACCGTCGACCCGGTCAAGAACTTCCCCCGCGCCCTCATCGCGGGCCTGTCGGTCACGGGCGTGATCTACGTGCTGATCTCGATCCTCGCCGTCGCGGTGGTCCCGATCGGCCAGCTCACCGAGTCGACCACCCCGCTGCTCGAGGTGGTCAAGGAGGGCGCCCCGGCGATCCCGATCGACACGATCTTCGCGTTCATCTCGATCTTCGCGGTCGCGAACACGGTGCTGATCAACATGATGATGGCCTCTCGTCTGCTCTACGGCATGGCGAAGCAGGGCGTGCTGCCGGGCTTCCTGCGCGGCGTGCTGCAGAAGCAGCGCACCCCGTGGGCCGGCATCGCCTTCTCCACCGTGCTGGCCTTCGCGCTGGTGCTCTCGGTGCGCTTCGTGCTCGCCGAGGAGACCATCTCGGCGCTCGGCGGCACCACCGCCCTGCTGCTGCTGGCGGTCTTCGGCCTGGTGAACATCTCGGTGCTGGTGCTGCGCAAGGACAAGGTGGACGTGCGCCACTTCCGCACCCCGACGGTGCTGCCGATCATCGGTGCGATCACGTCCTTCGCGCTGGTCTCGCCGATCGCGCAGCCGCGGGAGAACTACGTGATCGGCGGCGGCCTGCTGGTGGTCGGGCTCCTGCTGTACGTGATCACCTGGTTCTACAACAGCGCGGTGAGAGCCCGCCGCACCCGCTTCCGCCACCCCGACGACCTCGGCAAGGACTGACCCCGCCGTCGGCCTGCCGTCCCGCCCCGTTCCCTGAGACCCGCACCCCGAGGGAGAACCCATGTCGAAGATCCTGCTGGCCTACGTCCCCAGCGCCACCAGCGAGGCCGCGTTCGACTTCGCGGTCGAGGAGGCCGAGCGCCGCGACGCCTCGCTGCTCGTGCTCGCCTCCGAGCGCGCCCCCGACCCGCGCAAGGCGCGCGGCGTCACGGACCAGCGCCCCCTGCAGGAGCGTCTGGAGGAGACCGGCCTCGGCTTCGAGCTGCGCACGGTCCCCAAGCGCGACGATCCGGCCGACGACATCCTCGACGCCGTCGAGCACGACGACGTCGACCTCGTGATCCTCGGCATCCGCAAGCGCACCCCGATCGGGAAGATCCTGCTGGGCTCGACCTCGCAGCGGGTCGCGATCGAGTCGCCCGTGCCGGTGGTGATGGTCAAGCCCGAGGGCTTCGTCGCGCCGGCGAGGTTCTGAGGAGACCCTGAGCGGGGCCCGTCGGCCCTGCGCCTCGCCCGGGAGACGGCGGCGGTGCCCCGCGCGGCACCGCCGCTGTCGTGCGTCCGGGGCAGCCGCGCCGCGGCCGTCCGATTCCTCCGGTCTCGGTGGATTCCCTTCGCCCGGTGTTCATCTGCCCGTTCCCCGCATGCCGGGAGCGACTCACCTTCGTGACGCACCGTCATCTGGTCCTGCGCATCGCGATGCGCGGGGAGACGAGTACACCAGCGAAGGACGTCATCCATGGCCCTGATCGACCTGCCCCTGCTCATGAAGGACGCGGTGCGCGGCAAGCGCTCCGCGGTGACCTGCCAGCTCAAGTGCGCCAGCCAGTGCGCCTTCGGCCAGTGCAACCACTCGGACAACCCGACCTTCCGCGACATCGCCTCCGGCGCGCTGTCCCGTCGTGCGGTGATCGGCGGCTCCACCGCAGCGCTCGCGATCGGCCTGGCCGGTACACAGGGCGCGCTCGCCGACCCCGGCAACGGGAAGGGCAAGGGCCAGGGCAACGGCAAGGGCGGCGCCGGCCACCGTCCCCCGAACGGCACCAAGCTCACCTTCACGCCGATCGAGCCGGTCGACGCGGCCGTCGACGAGTTCACCGTGCCCCGGGGCTTCGCCTGGCACCCGATCATCCGCTGGGGCGACCCGCTGTTCGACGACGCGCCCGAGTTCGACTGGAACGCCCAGAGCGCCGAGGCGCAGAAGCGCCAGTTCGGCTACAACAACGACTACACCGAGATCCAGGAGATCCCGGGCAGCGCCGGCAAGCGCGCCGTGATGTTCGTGAACCACGAGTACACCAACGAGAACATCATGCTGCCGGCCGACACCGACGCCGAGGAGGCGATCGAGATCGGCCGCGCCGCCCACGGCCTCACCGTCGTGGAGCTCGAGCGCAAGAACAAGAACTTCCCCTACCGGTACGTGCAGGGCGCGGAGCTGAACCGTCGCATCCTGCTGGACGACGAGTTCGCGCTGACCGGCCCCGCCGCCGGCTCCGACCTGGTCAGGACCGTCGAGGACCCCGAGGGCCGCACGGTCCTGGGCACCCTCGGCAACTGCGCCGGCGGCCTCACCCCGTGGGGCACCCTCGTCTCCGGCGAGGAGAACTTCCACGGCTACTTCCGCTCCGCCGGCACCTCCGACGCGGAGAAGCGCTACGGTCTGCGCGATGCCGCCACCGCTCGGGGCTGGGAGAACGCCCACGACCGCTACGACGCCCGCAACGAGGGCTACGAGAACGAGGTCAACCGCTTCGGCTACATCGTCGAGGTCGACCCCTTCGACCCCACCTCCACCCCGCGCAAGCACACCTCGCTGGGCCGCTTCAAGCACGAGGGCGCGAACATCATCATCGCCGAGGACGGCCGCGCGGTCGCCTACTCCGGCGACGACGAGAAGTTCGACTACCTGTACAAGTTCGTCTCCCGCGACCGTTACGTCGAGGGCGACCGCGAGCACAACATGACCCTGCTGGAGAACGGCGACCTCTACGTCGCGAGGTTCACCGGCAACTCGCCCGCCGCCGAGATCGACGGCTCCGGCGAGGTCCCCTCCGACGGCGCCTTCGACGGCACCGGCGAGTGGCTGCCGCTCGTGGTCGACGGCGAGTCCCGGGTCCCCGGCTTCACCGTCGAGGAGGTCCTCGTGCACACCCGCCTCGCGGCGGACGCCGTCGGCCCCACCAAGATGGACCGCTGCGAGGACGTCGAGCCCTCGCTGCACAGCCGCCGCGTCTACGTGGCCTGCACGAACAACTCCGGCCGCGGCACCGAGGGCAAGGCCGCGGCCGACGAGGCCAACCCCCGCTCCCAGAACCGCGACGGCCACGTCGTGGAGATCGACGAGCAGGGCGACCAGACGTCCACCGCCTTCGCGTGGAACCTGCTGCTGGTGGCCGGCGACCCCGCACAGGGCGATCAGACCTACTTCTCCGGCTTCCCGGTCGAGAAGGTCTCCCCGATCTCCTGCCCGGACAACCTCGCCTTCGACTCGGTGGGCAACCTCTGGATCTCCACCGACGGCGCCCCCTCCGGCATCGGCTACAACGACGGCCTGTTCCGCGTCACCCTGGAGGGCGAGGCCCGCGGCCGCGTCGAGCAGTTCCTCTCCGTCCCGATCGACGGCGAGACCTGCGGCCCGATCATCCGCGACGAGGACCGCTCGGCCTTCGTCTCCGTGCAGCACCCGGGCGAGGACGGCGAGTTCGGCGCCCAGCGCTCCTACTTCCCGGACTACGACGGCCAGGGCCCGAAGCCCACGGTCGTGCAGGTGCTGCCCCAGCGCGGCTGACCCCGTGCTGATCTGGCCCTGATCTCGCACTGATCTGCCGCTGATCCGGTGCTCCGCCGGGGCGGGGTCGGCGTCGCTGCGACGTCGGCCCCGCACCACGCCTGAACGGCCCCGCGCGCCCCGCGAGAACCCTCGCGTCGTGCGGGGCCCTCGTGGTGCCCGCGTGCGCTCGGGAACGGCGGCCGGCGGGGCCGCACCGGATCCGACGGCCCGCGCCCTGCCCGACAGCCCCGCGCCCGGCCCGTCGGCCGCCCTACCCCGCGGCCTCGCTGTGAGCCTGCTCACCGGATTCCGTCCTCGCCCGCGGCGCGCGGCCGGGGCGGAGACGAGTTTCTCTCGCACGCGCGCGCGAGGAGCCCGCCCGGCCGGAGAGGTGGCGGCGCGTTGGAGCCCTCAGTCCGCTTCGCTAGACTCCCCGCCATGACCCGCCGTGACGCCGCCGCCCACGCACGTTCGGGGTGCTGACGGTGTCAGTGCTGTGGACCCTGCTGCTCCTCGCCGCGACCGTCGCCGTCACCCCGGTGCTGGACCGGCTGATGGGCCGCGCGGCCTGCTGGGTTCTCGCCGCCCTCTACCTGGCCGCCGCCGCGGCGCTGCTGCCCGCCGCCGCCGCCGTGATGGCGGGCGGGGCCGGTGACCCGGCCACCACCTTCGCCGTCCCGTGGGCGCCGCAGTGGGGCGTGGAGCTCGCGCTGCGGGCCGACGGGATCGGCATCGTCTTCTCGATGATCGCGCTGGTGATCGGCGCGGTGGTGCTCGCCTACTCGGCGCGATACCTCCCAGTGGGCCGCAATCTCAGCTTCTCCCTGGTGATGGCGCTGTTCACCCTGTCGATGGTGACCCTGGTGCTCGCCGACGACCTGGTGCTGCTGTTCATCGCCTGGGAGCTCACCTCGATCGCGTCGTTCCTGCTGATCGCCCGCTCGGGCGCGGCTGGGCAGGCCGCCTCGATGCGCACCCTGCTGATCACCTTCCTGGGTGGCCTGGCCCTGCTCAGCGCCGTCACGCTGATGGTGCTGCGCCTGGGCACCACCTCCCTCAGCGAGGTGCTGGCCGACGGGATCTGGCAGCAGGACCCGGCGTTCACCACGCTGGTCGCCCTCTTGGTCGCGGTCGCGGCGTGCACGAAGTCCGCCCAGTTCCCGTTCCACGTGTGGCTGCCGGATGCGATGGCCGCGATCACGCCGGTCTCCGCCTACCTGCACGCCGCCGCCGTGGTGAAGGCCGGCATCTTCCTGCTGCTGCGCTTCAGCCCCGCCTTCCACGACGTGCCCGCCTGGAACGTGCTGCTGATCGTGGCGGGCCTGATCACCGCGTTCGTGGGTGGGTTCCTGGCCCTGCAGCAGGGCGATCTGAAGAAGCTGATGGCCTATTCGACGGTGAGCCAGCTGGGCCTGATCGTCGCCCTCATCGGCGTGGGCACCGAGTACGCGATCCTCGCCGCCGTGCTGCACACCATCGCGCACGCCCTGTTCAAGTCCGGGCTGTTCATGATGGTGGGCGTGGTGGACCACGCCGTGCACACCCGCGAGCTGCGGCGCATGCCGGCGCTGTGGCGCACGATGCCCGGCTCCTTCGCGGTGACCGTGCTGGGCTGCATGTCGATGGCGGGCCTGCCGCCGATGCTCGGCTTCGTCTCCAAGGAGTCGCTGCTCACCGGCGCGCTCGAGACCGGCGGCCCTGCCTGGGCTCCCTGGGCGGTGGCGCTCGGCATCGCCGGCGCCAGCGTGCTGACTTTCGCCTACTGCGCGAAGATCGTGCTGGGCGCCTTCGTGGACGGTCGTGACGAGGAGCTCCTGGCCCGCGTGGACGGGGAGCGGGCGCCGTCGGCCCCCGGCGCGCATGACGCCACCGGCGCGCTGGTGCGCGCCGAGGACGCCCACGCCCCCGGCCTGCTGTTCCTGGGCCCGGCCGCGCTGCCGATCCTGGTGGGCCTGCCGCTCGCGCTGGTGGTGGGGGTGCTGGACACCCCCGTCGGCCGCGCGATGGACGCCGCCCTGGGCGGCGAGTTCCACCCCCACCTGGCCTTCTGGCACGGGATCACCCCGGAGCTGGGCCTCACCGCCGCCATCATCGCGCTGGGCACCCTGATCGCGCTGGCGCGGGAGCGGGTGCTGCCCGCCCTGGAGGCGCGGCCCTTCCCCGTGGACGGCGCCCGCGTGCTCACGGCGGTGGACCGCCTTGCCGAGCGCGTCGCGGCGGTGCTGGTGCGCCCCATCGCCTCCGACGACCCGATGCGCCACCTGGGCGCGATCCTGCTGGCCTTCGCCGCGGTGGTGCTGGGCTCCCTCGCTGTGCTGTGGGGGGACCTCGCGCCGCTGCAGCAGGGCATGAACCGCGGCATCGACGTGATCCTGCTGGTGCTGGTCACCGTCGCCGTGATCGTGGTGTGCACGCGGCGGGACCGGCTGGGTGCGGCGGTGGCGCTCTCCGCGGTGGGCATCCTCGCCACCGTGCAGATCCTGGCGCTGGGCGCCCCGGACGTCGCCCTCACCCAGCTGCTGGTGGAGTCGCTGACGATCATCGTGATCATGCTGGTGCTGCAGCGGCTCCCGCAGCGCTTCGAGGCCCCGGAGCGGGACGGCGCCCCGCGCCGCTCCCGCCGGCTGGGCGCGCTGCTGGTCGCGGTCCCGGTGGGTCTGGCCGCCGGCGCCGGCGTGTTCGCGTTCATGGGCCGGCGCGGCCGCAGCGAGGTCGCCGAGTACTACATCGACAATGCCGAGGAGATCACCGGCGGCCACAACATCGTCAATGTGATCCTGGTGGAGTTCCGTGCGCTGGACACGCTCGGCGAGCTCTCCGTGCTGGGCATGGCGGGCGTGGCGATCGTGGCCGTGCTCTCCAGCGTGCGTCACATGTTCATCGACCCCGCCCGCGCCGACGAGCAGGTCGAGGCCCCGCACCTGCGCGAGGAGGGCACCTCCGCGCACCGGGCCATCTCCTCGGCCTGGGGCAACGCCGCCGCGCTGCAGCTGATGGTGCGCGTGGTGGGCCCGGTCCTCGCGCTGCTGTCGCTGATGCTGTTCCTGCGCGGCCACAACGCCCCCGGCGGCGGCTTCATCGCCGCCCTGGTGGGCTCCGCGATCGTGGCGCTGCTGTACCTGTCCACCTCGCGGGACCGCCAGATCGGCCCGCCGCGCCTGCCGCTGCTGCTGATCGGCGGGGGCGTGCTGGTGGCGCTCGGCTCCGGCGTGCTGGGCTTCCTCCACGAGGGCTTCCTCGAGCCGCTGCACGGCTACCTGCTGGGCCAGCACGTCTCCACCTCGATGATCTTCGACCTGGGCGTGTACCTGGCGGTGCTGGGCCTGGTGATGGTGGCCGTGAACCTGCTGGGGGCCGGCGCCACCACGGGTGAGAAGTCCGGCGAGGGCACCCGTGAGCGCACCGACGAGGCGGTGGAGGGCGAGCTTCCCGGCCCGCTGGACACCACCCGCGGCGAGCCCGCGCGCCGCCGACGCGTCGGGGTGGGCACCGCGCACCTGACCGCCGGAACGAAGCCGAGGGAGGCCGGACGCCGATGATCCTCGCCCTGACCGTGGCCGTGCTCGTGACCGGCGGTGTGTACCTGCTGCTGCAGCGCAGCATGGTGCGCGCCGTGTTCGGGATGACCCTGATCAGCCACGCCGCGAACTTCGCCCTGCTGGCCACCGGCGTGCCCGGCTGGCGGGCCGAGCCGCTCACCGACCTCTCCTCCCGCGCCGAGATGGCCGATCCGCTGCCCCAGGCGTTCGTGCTCACCGCGATCGTGATCACGATGGCGGTCACGATCTTCATGCTCACCCTCGCGGTGATCGGCCGGGACGACGACATGACCGCCTATCCCGACACCGGGGAGACCCACGACTGATGATCCCCGCCGTGAACCCCGCCCTGCTGCCGCTGTTCGTGGTGGTGCCCCTGCTGGGCGCCGCCGCGCTGGTGGTGGTGCGTCGCCGCCCCGTGGAGGTCGCGGTGATGCTGGGCGCCCCGCTGCTGGTGGCGCTCGGCGCGCTGTGGCTGCTGGCCTTCCACCGCACCGTGCCGGTGCTCTCCCACGCCGTCGGCGGCTTCTCCGACGTGCTGGCGATCCCCTTCGTCTCCGACACCCTCAGCGCCGTGATGCTGCTGGTGACGGCGCTGTCCACGCTCGCCGCCAGCGTATTCCTCGTGCTCACGGGGGAGGCGCGGTACCGTTTCGTGCCGCCGCTGGTGCTGCTGCTGAGCGCCGGCGTGAACGGCGCGCTGCTCACCGGCGACCTGTTCAACCTGTTCGTGTGGGTGGAGGTGATGCTGATGCCCTCCTACGCGCTGATCGCGCTGACGGGCACCTGGCGTCGCCTCGGCATCGGCCGACTGTTCGTGCTGGTCAACCTGCTCACCTCGACGGTGCTGCTGATCGGTGTGGGTTTCGTGTACGGCACCGCCGGCACGGTGAACCTCGCCGCGCTGGCCGGTGCCGGCGGCGAGGACCAGGTCACCGCCGCGGCCCTGGTCGTCGTGCTGCTGGCCCTGGCCGTCAAGGGCGGCATGGTGCCGGTGCATTCCTGGCTTCCGCGCGCCTACCCCGCGACGTCGGCCGGGATCATGGCGCTGTTCTCCGCCCTGCACACCAAGGTGGCGCTGTACGCGATCTACCGCATCGTCGCGGTCGCCTTCGGCGACGAGCTCCCGTTCCTCACCGTGTTCGCAGTGCTGGTGCTGGCCACGATCCTGGTGGGAGCGTTCTCCACCGCCGCGGCCACCCGGGTGCGCACCGCGATGGGCCATCAGATGGTCACCGGCGTGGGCCACATCCTGCTGGGCCTGGTGCTGCTCACCCAGCTCTCGGTGACCGCGGGCATCCTCTACCTGGTCCACCACGTGATCTCGATGTCCTCCCTGCTGCTCACCACCGGCGCGCTCGAGCACACCTACGGCTCGGGCCGCCTGGACCGCCTCAGCGGCCTGGCCCGGCGTGAGCCGTGGGTGATGGCCGTGATGGCGCTGGGCATGTTCAGCCTGGTGGGCCTGCCGCCCACCTCCGGCCTGTGGGGCAAGGTGGGCCTGCTGCAGGCCTCCTCCCAGCAGATCACCGGCGGGGACGCCGTGCTGGGCTGGGCGGCGCTGTGTGCGGTGGTGGTCGCCTCCGTGGGCTCGCTGCTGGGCCTGCAGCGGGTGTGGCGCAGATTGGCCTGGGGTGAGGACATGATCACCTACCGGCCGGACGATCCGACCACGGGCCGCGGCGAGGAGCAGCCGCTGCCCGACGAGGTGCGGGTGCCGCGGCGGCTGCTGGCCCCGGGCGCGGCCATGATCGCGCTGTCGATGGCGCTGTTCGCGGGGATCGGCGTCGTGCTGCCCAGCATCGACGTGGCCGCCACGGACCTGCTGGATGTCGAGGCCTACGTCGAGGCGGTGATCGGCTGATGCGCGCCTGGTACACGTTCACCTACGTGCTGTGGATTCTCGGCGAGATCGTGAAGGGCTCCTTCGCGGTGGCCGCCGGGGTGTACAGCCCGCGCACCCGCAGCTCGCCCGCGATCGTGGAGTACCCGCTGCGGGCCACCACGGACCTGGAGATCATCGCGATGGCCTCCTCGATCACGATCACCCCGGGCACGCTGGTGGTGGGCACCGCCCACGGCACCCTCGAGGAGGGCCCGAGCCTGTTCGTGCACGTGCTGTTCGCCGCGTCGCGCGAGCAGGTGGTCGAGGACCTGCGCGAGATGGAGCAGCGCCTGCTGCGCGCCTCCCGCGGGCCGGGCGGGGCCGAGGCGGCGCTGCTCCCGCGCCGGTCGCGCAGTGCGGTCGACGAGCGCTTCGCGGACGGGCGCGCCGTGCGTCGGATCCGCGCCGCGGGCCACCGCACGGGTCCCGGCGGGCACGCCGGGCCGGGCGGGTCCTCGCACGAGCAGTCCCGCGAGCAGGAGGAGGACGAGCGATGACCATCATCCTGTGGACCGCCGTGGTGCTGCTGGGCGCCGCGATCCTGGTGGGCCTCTTCCGGGTGGCCACCGCCCCGGATCCGGCGAGCCGCGCCGTGGTGGGCGATCTGGTGTTCTTCTCCGGCATCGGGGTGCTGGTGCTGATCGGCCTGGTGAACTCCTCCGCCGCGGCGGTGGACGCCGCGCTGATCGCGTCCGTGCTGGGGATCCTCGCCACCGTGGCCCTGGCCCGCATCCTCACGAAGGGGCGCCGATGAACCCCGTGCTCGACCTCGCCCTCACCGTGCTGATCGGCGTGCTGCTGATCGGCGGCGCGTTCTGGATGCTCACCGCCGCGCTGTCGATGTTCCACGCCCGTGATTCGTTCAGCCGCATCAACGTGCTCTCCCCGGCCACCGGCCTGGGTCTGCCGATGATCGTGATCGGCGCCTTCCTGCAGCACACCCGCACCAGCGGGCTGGACCCCGTCGTGCTGGTGAAGACGCTGCTCACCGTGCTGGCGCTGATCATCGTCTCCTCCATCGCCTCGAACGTGCTGGCGCGCGCCGCCTACCTCTCCGGCTCGCCCGTGGACCCGCGCACCGCCCCGCAGGACCTCGCCCGGGCGCCGGGCGAGGGGGAGCAGGAGCCGCACAGCGAGGAGCGCTGAGCGAGCAGGCTGCAGGGGCAACGGCCTGGGCGATGCCCCCAGGTGTACCACGAGACTGATACGGTGTGTGTCAACTAGCTGGTACACCGTGGAGGTTCGTCATGGCCTGGACGCTGCTGGGGATGCTGCTCTGGAAGCCCCTGGCCGGGATCGTGCTCGGTGCGCTCGCGTGGGCGGTGCGCCGTCGCGGGCTCCCTGCGCTGGAGGCAGGTCGTGCCGTGACGGCGGCGGTGGCCGGAGGGGCCGTGGTGCTCCTGGCGGCGTACTCCGTGCTCGGGGCGATGCCGCTGTGGGTCGAGGCGCCCCGCGAGCTCTGGTCGGCCGTCTTCGGGGCCCGCTACGCGCTGCCGCTGGTGCTCGGGCTGGTGGCCCTGGTCGCGCTGGGCGCCGCCCGCCCGCATCGCGCGCCGTCCACAGGGGCATCCCTCGCGCCGCGGACCTGGCGCACCTTCCTCGACGCCCGCTGGCTCGCCGCTCTCGTCATCGCCCTCGTGCTCGTGCTCGTGCCCACGCTCGCCGCGGGCATGGCCTCCCGGCCGGACGAGGACGGCGAGTACACCCGTTACGTGGTCGACGTCGGCTCGGGCACGCTCGGCACGGGCATCTACGGATGGCATCACTCCGCCCTCCCGCCGGTGCTGCTGGTGCCGCTGGGCGCGGCCACCTGGTGGGCCCTGTCCGGGATCGCGCGCCCGCCGCTGGCCGAGGCGGAGCCTGCCGACGCGGCGAACCGCCGGCTGCGCAGCGCGAACGTCGCGCGGGTCGCGCTCGGAGGGCTGCTGCTGCATCTGGGAACGATCGTGGGATCCCTGGCGAACACCTCGCGACTCTCCGGCACCTTCTCCGGCGGTGACCGAGGGTGGTTCTCGATCAGCACGCCGTTCGCCGCCCTCTCGGGCACACTCGACGTGCTCTCGGCGGTGGCCGCGTGCGTGGGCTGTGCGCTGTGGGTGTTCACGGCCCTGACCGCCGTGCCCGCGCCGTCCCCCTCCCGCCCGCGTCGCAGTGCGGTCCCGTCGTGATCCTCAGCGTGACCCCGGAGGGCGGGAGCCCCGCGCGGCAGATCCACGATCAGATCAGCGGCCTGATCACCACGGGTCGGCTGGGCCGGGGCGAGCGCCTGCCCTCGGTCCGGCAGCTCGCCGCCGACCTCGCCGTCGCCCCTGGAACCGTGGCGAAGGCCTACCGCTCGCTGGAGGCGGACGGCCTCCTGGTGACCCGGGTGGGCTCGGGCACTCGGGTCAGCGACGAGGCGGCCCCGGTCTCCTCGGCCGTCGCGCAGGCGGCGCGCCATCTGGCGACCGCCGCGCGCGACGAGGGCCTCTCGCTCGAGGACGCGCTGCGGGTGCTGCGCAGTACGTGGTGAGGAAGACGCGGAGCCATGTCCTGCCGCCTCGGCAGGACAGGGCCCGCTCCGGCGACGTGCAGAGAATCGACCGGCGGAGGATGGGCCCATGACCGTCGCGCCCGACCCCGTCAGCTCTCCGCGGGAGGGACGAGTCCATGATCCGGCCGCTGGATCCGGACGCACGACTCGACCTCCCGGGACCGCTCGCCTGCATAGGCTGGACGCATGGTGACGACTCTCCCGTACGGCTCCTGGCCCTCGCCCCTGACCGCCGACCTTCTCGCGACCGGCGGCACCCGCCTGGGCTCGCCGCGCCTCGTCGGCCGGGAGGTGTGGTGGTCCGAGGGCATCGCGACCGAAGGCGGCCGCCAGGCGATCGTCCGCACCGCGGGTCCCGTCGCGCTCCCGCCGGCCGAGGGCGCCGAGGGATCGGCCGCTGCGACCGACCGGGCCGACGGCGTCACCGCCGCCGACGCGGGCCCCGCCCCCGGGGTCGCCTCCGCCGCCGACGACTCGCAGCCGCCCGCCACGTCCGTGCCGGCCGACCGCGTCACCGTCCTGCCCGCCCCCTTCAATGCCCGTTCGCGCGTGCACGAGTACGGAGGAGCGAGCTGGACCGTGGTCCCCGCGCCGGGCCCGGACGGCCAGCCGCCGCTGGTCGTCTTCGTGAACTTCGCCGACCAGCGCGCCTACGCGCTGCGCGAGGGCGAGCGGCCCCGCCCGCTCACCCCCGTCGGCCCCGAGGTCGAGTCCGCGCACGGACCCTCGCTGCGCTGGGCGGACCCCACCGTCGTCACCCTCGCGGACGGCACGACCGAGGTGTGGTGGGTGTGCGAGGACCACACAGGCGGCGAGGAGGGTCCTCGCCCCGACGTCGACGGCGCCCCGCACATCGAGCGCAGCATCGTCGCCGTGCCGCTGGACGGCTCCGCCGCGGAGGATCCCGCCGCCCTGCGCCGCATCACCCCCGCCTCCCGCTTCGTCGCCCACCCGCGCCTCAGCCCCGACGGCACGCACCTGGCCTGGATCAGCTGGGAGCACCCGCAGATGCCCTGGGACGGCACCGAGCTGCACGTCGCACCGCTGCTCGGCGGCAGCGCCGGGGAGGGCGAGATCATCGCCGGCGGCACCGACGTCTCGGTGCTCCAGCCCGAATGGCTCGACGACGAGCGCCTCCTGTACCTCTCCGACGTGACCGGCTGGTGGAACCCCTGGACGTGGTCGTCGGCCGACGGCGCCCGTCAGGTCCTCGAGCGCGAGGAGGAGTTCGCCGGGCCCATGTGGGCGCTCGGCACCACCTGGTACCAGGTGCTCGACGCCGACCGGGCCCTCGTCCAGCATGGCCGAGCCGCGACCTCGCTGTCCGTGCTGCGGATCAGCACCGGCGAGCTCGCCCCGCTGGACTGCCCGCTCACCGAGGTCGGCGGCATGCAGCGCCGCGAGGACGGGCTGCTCGTCCTCGCCGGCGCCTCGCCGACGGCGTTCGGCGCGATCCACCTCGCCGAGCTGCGGCTCGAGGAAGAGATCGCGCAGGCCGATCCGTCGGCCGACCCGTCCGACGCCGCGCCCGCGGCCGCCTCGACCGGCGGTGCTCCGGCGGCCGGACGAGCTCCGTCGGCCGCGCCGTCCCTCTCCCCGCTCACCCTGCTGCGCTCCTCCCGCGACGACGCCCCCGACCCCGGTCTCCTGCCGGAGGCGGAGAGCATCGAGGTGCCGCTGGCGGACGGCGGAGTGGTCCACACGATCGTGCACCGTCCTCGTCAGGAAGGCCTCGCCGGGCGCGAGGGCGAGCTGCCGCCGTTCATCGCGCAGGTCCACGGCGGTCCCACCGCGCACGTCCCGCCGGTGCTCTCGCTGCCCGTCGCCTACTACACCTCCCGAGGGCTCGGCGTGGTGGTCGTGAACTACGGCGGCTCCAGCGGCTACGGCCGTGCCTACCGCGACCGGCTCAAGGGCCAGTGGGGCGTGGTCGACGTCGCCGACACCGTCGCGGTGATGGAGCACCTGGTCGCCGAGGGGATCGCCGACGGGGAGCGGCTCGCGATCGAGGGCGGCAGCGCCGGCGGCTGGACCACGCTGGCGTGCCTGACCCGCACGGACGCCTTCGCGGCCGGGGTCTCCAGCTTCGGCGTCGCCGAGCTCAAGCAGTTCCGCCTGGACACCCACGACTTCGAGTCCCGCTACATCGACGGGCTCGTCGGCCCCTATCCCGAGCGGCGGGACCTGTACGTCGAGCGCGCCCCGCTCAGCCACGTCGACGAGCTCGAGGTGCCGGTGCTGCTGCTGCAGGGCGACGAGGACCGGATCGTCCCGCCCAGCCAGTCCGAGGCCTTCCGCGACGCGCTTGCCGCCAAGGGCATCCCGCACGCGTATCTGCTGTTCGAGGGCGAGCAGCACGGCTTCCGGAAGGCGGAGACGATCGTGAGGGCGATCGAGTCGTCGCTGTCCTTCTACGGGCAGGTGCTGGGCTTCAGCCCCGCCTGCGTGCCCGTGCTCGCGCTGGAGAGGAACTGAGGGTTCGGTGACCGCGAACCGGGGGCGGGGGAGACGATGACGGATCCGAGCACGAGCGGCGACGGGCACCAGGCCTACGAGCCGGGAGCTCCCCCGCCAGGGCCGGGAGCGTCGGGCGCCCAGGGGCCGGGACCGGGCTGGCCGGGGCCGGTCGGCCCGGAAGCCCAAGGCCACCGGGCCTACGGGCCGGGAGCGGGCGGGTGGAGTCCGGGCGGTCCTGCACCGGTGCCTCCGCCCGGCAGCGAGTCGTGGCCGCCGCGCGGACCGGTCCCGCCCGCGCTGTCCGAACCTCCGGTCCGCACGGCGTACGCCCTGATCGCGGTGATGGCCGTGATGGTGCTCAGCGGCCTCGTGCGCCTGCTCCTGGAGCTGCTCATGGCGGGTCGGCCCCTCCAGACGTGGACCGGGCTGCTGGCCGACCCCGGCGGTCGGGCCACGTTCGGGGCCGTCGTTGCACTTCTGGCGCTCGGGAGCCTGGCCCTCTGGGTCGCGGCGCTGGTGCTGTCGATCGTCGTGATCGTGCATGCCCGTCGCGGGAGCCGGCTCTGGATCGGCGGGGTGCTCGCCATCGCCCCGGTCCTGCTCGGTCTGCTCTTCGGCATCGACGTCTCCGGTGACCTGGACCGATTCCCCGACGGCGTCGTGCTCGTCGCCCGAATCCTCGAGATCCTCGGGGACCTGGTGGTGGCGGGGCTGAGGGCGGCTTCGATCGTCCTGCTGGCGCTCGGCCTGCGCGAGGTGCGGGCGGCCCAGCGGGGGAGCGGCCCCGTCGGCGGTCGCTGACCTGCGGAGCCGACGACGAGCCCGCGCCCCCGCACCCGGCGTGTGACGGTTGCCACACGACAGGGCTGGGGATAGGTTGGTCGGCGGCGCGCGAGGCTCCCGACCAGGGGGAGCGGAGCCTGCGTGCCTCCCGGTCCGAGCAGCGGAGACGGACGTGCGGCGTCATCGAGGACGCCCCCGGCCGCGCGACGGACCCGATGCGAAGGAGCCCCATGGACCAGCCCGGCACCGACCAGAACGGCACCGATCAGCCCCGCACCGATCAGCCCGGCATCACCCGTCGCGTCGGCCTCACCGCCGGGGCGCTCGCCGCCTGCACCGGAGCCGTCGGCCTCACCACCGCCGCCCACGCCATGGGCGATCCCGCGCCGCGCAAGGAGCGCCCCGAGAAGCAGGCCGCCGCCTCCGCTCCCGGATGGCGGCCCGGCGGACCCCACCCCCACCCCTGGAACCGGCGCGGCTCCTCGAAGACGCTCGAGGAGGTCGAGCCCGCCGACGTCGGCCTGGACGCCGACGTGCTCGCCCAGCTGCCCGGCATCCTCCGCGCCGGCCTCGACAACGACCCGCCCCGCTTCTCCGGCGCCACGCTCCTGGTCGCCTCGCAGCGCGGCATCGCCTACGAGCACGCCGACGGGTACGCGCTGCGCTGGCAGGACGCGAGCACCGAGCTGCCCGAGGCGGAGCGGATCCCGACGCGCACCGACACGATCTACGACCTCGCCTCGATCTCGAAGATCTTCACCGCCACCGCCGTCATGCAGCACGTCGAGGCGGGGCTGCTGTCGCTCGAGGACCGCGTCGCCGACCACCTCCCGCGCTTCGCCGAGAACGGGAAGGGCGAGGTCACGGTCCAGCACCTGCTCACCCATGTCGGCGGACTGCCCGCCTTCATCAACCTCTACTCCGCCTTCCCGGACATCCCCTCGCGGATCGACGCGGTGCTCACCGTCGCGCCGAGCACCCCGCCCGGCACGAAGTACGTCTACTCCGACCTGGGCCTGATCACGCTCGGGCTCATCGTCGAGAAGCTCTCCGGGACGAGCCTCGACGCGTACGTGCGCGAGCACATCACCGGCCCGCTCGGGATGGACGAGACGATGTACAACCCGCCTGCGGAGCTGAAGGACCGCATCGCCGCGACCGAGTACGTGGAGTACTACGGCAGGCTCGTCCACGGGCACGTCCACGACGAGAACGCCTACTCCCTCGGCGGCGTCGCCGGGCATGCCGGGGTGTTCTCCACCGCCCGCGACCTCGCCGTGTTCGCGCAGATGTTCCTGCACGGCGGGATCTACGGCGGGGCGCGCATCCTCCAGCCCGACACCGTCGAGTCGATGTTCACCGACCGCATCGCCGAGATCACCGGGGTGGGCGGCGCGCGGCGCGGCCTCGGCCCGGAGCTCGAGGCCTGGTTCTACCACGCAGGCCTGACCAGCCCGTACAGCGGCGTGCACACCGGTTTCACCGGCACCTCGCTGGTCATCGACCCGCTCACGGAGACGGTCGTGGTGCTGCTGACGAACTCGGTGCACCCCACCCGCGAGTGGTCCACCACCTCGGTCACCCGTCGCGAGGTCTCCACCTGCGTGGCCCATGCGCTCGGGGTCGTCCCCGAGAGCGTGCGGTCAGGCTGGCGCGCCGGGGACCGTGACGCCGCCACGGCGACCCTGGAGATCTCCGCGGACCTGCCCGGCCGCGAGCCGGTGCTCGAGGCGGAGCTGTTCGCGCACCTCGAGACCGCCTACGACCTGCTGGTCCTCGAGGTCTCGGCCGACGGGGGAGAGAGCTGGACGCCCCTGCCGGGCCGCCTCACCGCCCGCCACCAGGAGCCGGTCGAGATCCCCGACGGGACGATCACCGGCTGGGGCCGGCGCGTGGCGTGGACGGGGACGTTCCCGCTGGTGGATGCGTCGGGTCCGCTTTCGGGCGAGGTGCAGGTGCGGCTCGCCCTGACCACCGACGGCTCCACACGCGGCCTCGGCGCCTGGGTGGGGCGGCTGCGGGTCCTGGACCGGAGACAGGTGCTCGTGGACACCGATCGGCCCGGGGACCGGGACGCCGTCGTCGCCGACGGGTGGTCGCTGCCCGGGTGAGCCCGGCGGCGCCGGGCCGACGGCCTCGGGGCGAGGCCGTCGGGTCCGCGCCCGAGGTCGTCACGCACTGAGTCGTCGCGCCCGGAGCCGTGGCGCCCGGAGCCCTCGGGGTCGGCACCCCGGCCGGCCGTCGGCCGCTCAGGCGCCGAGCGCGGCTTCGATGTCGTCGGCGATCTCGTCGGGGGTGGTCTGCGGCGACCAGCGACGCAGCACCTGCCCGTCGCGGTCCAGCAGGAACTTGCCGAAGTTCCACTCGATGTCGCCGGCGGGGATCTTCAGCCCGCCCTCGAGCTCGTGCTCGGCGGTCAGCCACTGGTACAGCGGGTGCGCGCCCTCGCCGTTGACCTCGATCTTCGAGAACATCGGGAAGGTGACGCCGTAGTTGACCTGGCAGAACTCGGAGATCTCGTCGTCGGTGCCGGGCTCCTGGTTGTTGAACTGGTCGCAGGGGAAGCCCAGCACGGTGAGCCCGCGGTCGGCGAAGCGCTCGTGGAGGGCCTGCAGCCCCTCGTACTGCGGGGTGAGCCCGCACTTGCTGGCGGTGTTGACCACGAGCACGACCGAGCCGAGATGCTCGCCGAGGTCCTGCTCGGTGCCGGAGAGGGTGGTGGCGGTGAAGTCTGCGAGAGTCGTCATGCCTCCATTGTGGGACCCGGGGCTGGGCGGTGGGCGAGGCCGGCGTCGCCTGGGCGCTGGACCGTTGCTCCACTCCTCACCCCGCTCTCGTCTGCGCCCCTACCGCCGACCGTTCCTCCACACCGCCTCTCCGTCCCCATCTCCGGCCCCTGCCTGGCCCTCCGGCACCGGCGCCGGAAGTATGGAGGCATGACGAGCGCACCGTGGTTCCCGGGCTCCTCGGGGGAGGACGCCCCCGAGGAGATCCTCGCCGCGCTGCGCCGCACGGACCCCGTCGGCCTCGCCCAACACCTCGGTGACCTGGCATTCCTCCTCCAGGGGCTCGCCGGCGACCCCGCCGATCTGTTCACGACCGAGGGCCGTCCCCGCCGCGAGTTCTCCGACCTGCTCGGCGCGATCCAGGCCTCCCGCGGGGCGCTCGACTCCCTCGAGGCCCGCGCCGTGGTCGCCCTGCAGGAGACGACGCGACGCGAGCGCTGGGAGCAGGCGCGCGACGACGCCGCCCACGAGGATGCCGCCACCCCCTCGCGCAGCCGCGTCGAGAAGGCGGCCGACGGCTCCACCGTCACCGACATCTCCCTGATCACCCGCCGCTCCCCGCACATGGCCGGCCGCACCCTCGCCTCCGCCCGGCGTCTCGTCGCGACCCTCCCGCGGATCATGTCCGCGCTGGCCGCGGGGCAGATCGCCGGGGATGCCGCCTACGCCGTCGCCGATGCCTCCGCCGTGCTGGAGCCGGACCTCGCCCGCGAGGTCGATCGGATCCTCGGCGAGCGGCTCCCCGAGCTCGACGGCGCGGGCACCCGCAGGTGGCGGGACGCGGTCGCGGCCGTCGCCGGGGAGCTCGACCCGGAGGGTGCGGCGCTGCGCCACCGCCGGGCGCGCAGGGACCGCCACGTCACGATGACCCCCGGCCAGCACGGGATGGCGACCCTCACGGCGCGGCTCTCCGCTCTCGACGCCCAGCAGATCCACCGCCGCCTCAGCCGCGAGGCGGAGCGCCGACGCGCCGCCGGGGACCGCAGCGGCCACTCCGCCGTGATGGCGGACGTCCTGGTCGACACGGTGCTCCGCCCCGGCGAGGGGGCGCCGCCGCCCGTCACGCTCGAGGTCGGCGTGATCATCACCGACCGCGCCCTGTTCCGTCCCGATGCGGGCGACGTCGCCCATCTCGAGGGCTACGGCGCCGTGCCGGCCGAGGCGGTGCGCGAGCAGCTCCTGGCCTGCACGACCCCGCCCGCTGAGGGGGAGCGCGATCCCTTCGGCCCCGACGGCGAAGAGGTGCGGGCGACGCTGCGACGCCTCTACGCCCACCCCACGGCCGACGAGCTCATCGCGATGGACTCCGCCTCGCGGCCCTTCCCGCCCGCGATGCGACGCTTCCTCAGTCGGCGCGACACCACCTGCCGCGGACCGTTCTGCAATGCGCAGATCCGCCAGTACGACCACATCGTCCCCGTCTCCCGCGGAGGCCCCACCAGCCTCAACAACGGACAGGGGCTCTGCGCCCACTGCAATAAGAAGGAGCAGCTCGCCGCCTAAGTCGAACGGGTCGAGAGCCCCGCCCTGCCCGGGCACCGGGTGCGCTGGACCGGACACTCCGGCGCAGTGCGGGAGACCGGGCCGACGCCGCTGCGGGGGCCATCGGGCCGGAGCGGATCCTCGGGACGAGGCGGGGCGTCGGGCCAGGGCGCAGCATCGGACAGGGGTGCGGCGTCAGGACGAGCCGATGAGCCGGGAGGCGGGTCCGACGACGGCCCGAGCGGTGAGCAGCGGCGGCTCTAGAGCGTCACTCGACCCCTTCAGCAGCAAGAACCCTGGAGCGTCACTCGACCCCGCGGGCCGCAGGGACCCTGGAGCGTCACTCGACGCCGTCGGCCGCGAGGCGGAGCGCCGCCGATGCGGCGTCACCGAACTCCCCGGCCTCCTGCACGCAGCGGGCCAGCAGCCACCGTCGGGTCCGCCGACGATCCAGCCCCGCGAGGTCAGCCATCCGATCGGCGAACGCCCCCGGATCCGCGACCAGGCGCTCCCCGTCGTTGAGCATGTGCTGCAGCACGTCGTAGTGCGGATCGCCGATGTACGGCTTCGGATCGATCATCAGCCACCGCTCCGGCCCGTCATGGGTGAGGATGTTGCCCGGGTTCAGGTCCGTGACCAGCAGGATCTGCTCCCCGTCCCAGTCCCGGGGCAGCGCGCGGAACAGACCGAGGCCGTGCTCGACGAGCCCCGACGGCAGCAGCGACGGGACGGCCTCGGCGTGCCGCCGGGCGGCGCTGTCGGCCCACCACGCGCACATGTCGGCGAGCGGCCGGAACGAGGACGGGGCGGGGGCGGTGGAGTCGGCGACCGGATCGTCGTCCCCACCGAGCAGCTCGTCGACCGGGACACGGAGCCGACGCAGCACCGCCGCGGCCACCTCGTCCCGCTCGGGCCAGGTCAGGCAGCGCGCGAGCGGCACCCCGGGCCGCACGTGCTCCATCAGCAGAGCCGCCGTGTCACCCCGCCGCTCGCTGCGCAGCAGCTGCGCCGCCCCGAGCCCCTGCCACGCCCGCATCCCTGCCGCCTCGTCGCGGGACTCCTCATGCGCCCACGCCACCTTCAGCACCCGCTCGTCCCCGTCGGCGGTGCGCACGGGCGCGACCCAGGCGCTCGAACCGCCCGGTCGGAACGGCGGCAGCGCCCTGAGCTCCCACCGCTCCAGCACGTCGTCGACCAGCGCGGGAAGGCGGGCGAGCCACGCGCGCAGCGCCGGGTCCTGCGCCGCCCGAAGCCCTTCCGGGAGCGGATGTCCCGCGACCAGCGCAGCCGGTGAGCTCACGAGGAGAGCACCCGCTCGGCGCACAGCACGGCGGGCCGTTCGACGGCCGCGGGAGGCGGCGCGAGGACAAGAGCAGGGGAAGCGGTCACGGGATCTCCTCGATGAGCGTCGTCGACGCCGCGCAGACTACGGGAGAGGCCGGCCCGGCCGGCGGGACCGCGGTGCGCGCCGACAGGACCGCAGCGCGCAGACAGGACCGCAGCGCGCCGACGCGCCGCGGCACGGCCCGGCGGCACGTCCGCGGAGCCGTCGATCACCGGCGATGCAGGAGCCTGCACGGACGGCCGGGAGCACCGCGCACCAGTGGATACGATGCGCTGGTGAAACCGTTCGTGCAGATCGCCACCCGTCCCGAGGACGACGTCGCCGCCACCGAGCGCGCCGCCGTGCTCGACTTCACCGGCCTCCAGGAGCAGGACCTGCTCTGGGCGCGCCTGGACCGCGACCCCTTCCCTGACCTCGCGATGGACGACATCTCCGGCATCATCCTGTGCGGCAGCCCCTTCACCGTCTCCGACCCCGTCGACTCCAAGAGCGAGGCGCAGCTGCGGGCCGAGGCGGAGATCGACCGCGTCCTCGACCAGGTCATCGCCCACGACGTCCCCTTCCTCGGCGCCTGCTACGGCATCGGCACCCTCGGCAGCCACCAGGGCGCCCTCATCGACCGCGCCCACGGCGAGCCGCTCGGCGCCGTCGAGGTCACCCTCACCGAGGCCGGTCGCGAGGACCCGCTGGTCCGCGCCGCGCAGCTGGAGGACACCTTCCTCGGGCTCGTCGGCCACAAGGAGGCCGTGCACACGCTGCCCCCGCACGCGACCGCGCTCGCGAGCGGACGCACCGCACCGGTGCAGATGTTCCGCGTCGGGACCAGGCAGTACGCGACCCAGTTCCATCCCGAGCTGGATGTCCCCTCGATCATCGAGCGGGCCCGCGCCTATCGCGACCACGGCTACTTCTCGCCGGACGAGATGGAGGAGATCTTCACCGAGCTGCGGCACGTCGAGGCCGATCAGCCGCCGCGGCTCCTGCGCGCCTTCGCGGAGTTGTTCGCGCGCTGACCCGACTCGCGCGCTGTGCCGGCTCCCGTGCCGACCCGACTCGCACACTGACCCGACTCGCATACTGACCCGGCTCGCCCGCTGACCCCGCCGCGAGCCGGGAAGCGTTGTCCTTCCTCCGCTCCCGCCCGGCACGTCTCCCGCGACGGCCTGGCCTGCTCCGGTAGCGTCCGGTGCGTGCCACGATTCACGCCTGAGCAGGTCCGCCGACGTCAGATCGTCGCGGGCTCCCTCGCGCTGCTGCTCGTGCTGGTCATCGGCGGATGCTCCGTCTCGGTGATCCGCGGCCTCGGCGGGGGCGGGCAGGAGGCGGCCAAGAGCGATCCGGCGCCCTTCACCGCGGACGACGCGGCGATGGAGGTCACGGCGACCTCGGCCGACGCCGCCGCGCTCGAGAACCTGCCCGCGGAGACGACGCTCGCGCCCGACGAGGTGATGGGCATCGACGTCTCCGCCCACCAGGAGGAGATCGACTGGGCGGCGGTCGCCTCCGACGGGTACGGCTTCGCGTACATCAAGGCGACCGAGGGCGCGGGCTTCGTCGACTCCCGCTTCCAGGAGAACTGGGACGGCGCGCAGGCGGCCGGGGTCGTCCCCGGCGCCTACCACTACTTCACGCTCTGCTCCTCCGGCGCGGACCAGGCAGAGGACTTCCTCGCCGCGGCCCCGCCCGACGACTCGGCGCTCCCGCCCGCTCTCGACCTCGAGTTCGACGGTGCCTGCGAGGAGCGGCCCGGCGCGGTCGACGCGCAGGCCGAGGTTGACGCGTTCACGGCGATCGTCGAGAAGGCCTGGGGCCGTCGTCTGCTGATCTACTCCTCCTCGGAGTGGCGCGACCACTACGGCCTGCCGGTCACGGACTCACGCCCCGACTGGCTGTTCTCCGCGAGCAGCCGCCCCATGCAGGGCGACTGGGCCGTGTGGCAGCTGCGCTTCGACGGGACGGTCACCGGCATCTCCGGCGGCGTGGACATCGACGTGGCCCGCATCGAGGTGCTGCGCGAGCACGCCGAGATCCCCGACGGCGAGGGCGCGATCGGCCACGAGGTCGACGAGGGCTGACCGCGACGAGGGCTGACTGCCGGGCTCTCAGCCCTGCAGGTCGAGGCGGCCTCCGGCGAGCTCGCGGCCGTGGGCGGCGACGACGTCGTCCAGGACGAGGTTCCAGTGGTCCAGCAGGCCCTGTCGCTCGGCGGCGCCGAGCAGGCGCTCCTGATGGATCTCGAGGATCGTGGCCCGGCCGAGGGACTCCGGGGCCTCCTGGAGCGTCACCTGGAACACCGTCTCGTGGTCCAGGGTGTCGGGGGTCCAGCGCAGGCGGACGCGTCGGCCGACATGGCAGCCGATAACCCGGCCGTGGACCCGGCCCCCGCGACGCACCGGGGCACCGACCATCTGGGGGACGGACTCGAGGCCCAGCCACTGCGGGAGCCACTCGGCGAGCAGTCGCTGCCAGATCTCGGAGGTCGGGGCGGGAAGGGTGCGTCGGACGTCGAGCTCCCACCCGGCGTCGTGGGTGAGGCCGACGGGGGAGTGCCAGGTCTCGGTCTGCATGCTTCCACGGTAGGACCGGCCCCGGGGAGAACCCAGGGCTGGAGATGGACTGTCCTCAGGTGTTCGCCCGGGCGTCGCCGGGGGGACACCGAACGAGGTGCGGGGAGTGACCGGGGGCATCTCCGGCCGTGCTCGCGCGCTCCCGAGCGGTCGGTCGGGCGCGCGGTGCTCAGGCCGCCTCGACTGCCTTCCGCACGGACCCCGAGCTCGTGAGGTCGCCGCTGAACTGCTCGCCGTCGATGAGCACGGCCGGCGTGCCCGGGACGGCCTGCTGGGCCTCCGGCTCGACGACCTGCTCCAGCCAGGGCAGGTAGGTGCCCTCGGCCTGGCAGTCAGAGATGTCGACCGACGTGGCCTCCCCGACGATGCCGATGAGCTCCTCATCGGGAAGTCCTGCGGAGCCGGGCTGCTGCGCGAAGAGCGCGGCCGACGCCGGATACCAGTTCGCCGGGTCCTCCGCGGCGGCGCAGAGCGCGGCATTGGCGGCGCGGCCCGAGTAGCCGGTGGGGGAGGAGGTCGCATCGAGCATCGGGCGGGGGTGCGCCCGCAGCGTGATCTCCCCGGCCTCGGCCATCTCCTGCAGGTCAGGTCCCTGGGTCGCCTCGAAGGTCTGGCAGTGCGGGCACAGGAAGTCCAGGTAGACGTCGACCACGGGCCCGTCGTCGCTGGTGCTGAGCTCGAGATAGGGCTGGTCGGCCGACGCCCCGGGCGGTGCCACGACCTCGCCGGAGCCGGTCGAGCTCTCCGCGCCCTCCGCCGAGCCTTCCTCGGTGGCGGTGCCGGTGCCGGGATCCGAGCCCTCGCGCAGGATCAGGTAGCCGGCGACACCGCCGATCACCAGCACCAGGACGAGGCCCAGGCACGCGACTCCGCCGATGATGCCGAGCACGAGCGGGGTGCGGGAGCGCGGCTGGGACATGGAGGACCTCGCAGGGATCGGGGGAGGGAGGGGCGTGCACGAGGGTAGCGGTCCTCGGGAAGGATGTCCGGACGACGGTGCATGCTGGCACCATGAGCTCTCACGACTCCGCCCGGGCGCCGGATGTCCCTGCCGCATGGCGCACCCGCGCGGAGCGGCACGACGATGCCGCCGCGCTGCGCGACCTGCTCGTCGCCGGCTTCCCCACCCCCGAGGAGGCGGATCTCGTCGAGGCGCTCCGCGCCGACGGGGAGGCCTGGATCGAGGGACTCTCCTGGATCGCGCACGCCGACGGGGACCCGCGACCGGTCGCGCAGGCGCTCCTGACCAGGGCGCACGTCGGCGGGGAGCCCGTGCTCGCGCTCGCCCCCTGCGCGACGCTGCCCGCGCAGCAGCGACGCGGCGCGGGCTCGGCCGCGATCCGCGCCGCGCTCGCTGCGGCGCGCGAGCAGGGCGAGAACCTCGTCGTGGTGCTGGGCCATGCCGAGTACTACCCCCGCTTCGGCTTCACCCCCGCCTCCGGATTCGGGGTCACCGCCCCGTTCGACGTGCCCGACGAGGCCTTCCTCGCCCTCGCCCTGGACCCCGAACGTCCGACGCCGCGCGGGCAGATCGTCTACCCGCCCGCCTTCGGCGTGTGATGGACGGCCCCGCGGGAGCGGCCTGGCCGGCCGAGCCGAAGGATAGTGCCACGGACAGCAGAGCGGAGGCGAGCAGCAGCTGATGGACGGCCTCTTCGGCGACGACTTCGACGAGCCCGGGCCCCCGCGCACGCCCTTCGACACCCCGGCCCTGCCGGTGCGGGAGCTGCGCGAGCACCCCCTCGCCCCCGCGGATGCGGCGTGGCCGGCGACCCTCGCCCCGATCCGCCAGGTGCTCCGCGACGGCCTCGCACTCGGACCGATCACGGTGCTGACCGGCGACAACGGCGCCGGGAAGTCCACCCTCGTGGAGGCGCTCGCCGGCGCGTTCGGGCTGAACCCCGAGGGCGGCGGGACCGGCGCGATGCATGCGACTCGTCGGACCGAGTCGCCGCTGGTCGAGCATCTCCAGCTCGTGCGCGGCGCCGGCGCCCCGCGCTCGGGCTTCTTCCTGCGCGCCGAGACGATGCACTCCCTGTTCACGTACTACGAGGAGATCGGCGTCGGCGGGATGATGCACGAGCGCAGCCATGGCGAGTCCTTCCTCGCGCTCGTCGAGGAGCGCTCGAGGATCCGCGGGCTGTGGCTGCTGGACGAGCCCGAGTCGGCGCTGTCCCTCAGCGGATGCCTCGCCCTGCTCGACCTGCTGCAGGGCATCGCCGACACCGGCTCGCAGATCGTGCTGTCCACCCACTCACCGGTCCTCGCCGCGCTGCCCGACGCCGACCTGTACGAGCTGGGGGAGTGGGGGCTGCGCCGGGCCGACTACGACGACCTCGACCTGGTCCGCACCTGGCGCAGCTTCCTCGAGGCCCCGGAGCGGTTCCTGCGCCCTCCGGGGTGAGCGGGCGATGCGCGCGACGGCATCGCGCGGCGGCGCCCGCGGCACCGACATCGCGTGCTGCCGTGCCGGCGTCGGGTCCCGGTCTCAGGGCTGCAGGCGGTGCCGCGTCCAGTCGCCGGCGCCCGCGTCGTCGGCCGACCTCTCGTAGACGATCCGGTCGTGGACCCGGTGCGCCCGGCCCTGCCAGAACTCGATCCGCTCCGGACGGATCCGCAGCCCGCCCCAGAACTCCGGACGCGGCACGTCGCCCCCGTCGAAACGCGCTTCGACCTCGGCGTACTGCTCCTCCAGGGTGTCGCGCGAGTCGATCTCCCGGGACTGGTGCGAGGCCCAGGCCCCGAGCTGGGAGCCGCGCGGACGCGTGGCCCAGTAGGCGTCGGACTCGGCCGCGGAGACCTCCTCGACCGCTCCCTCGATCCGCACCTGTCGCTGCAGCGGGTACCAGGGCATGAGCAGAGCGGCCCGCGGCGTCGCCCGCAGCTCGCGGGCCTTGTCCGAGCCGAGGTTCGTATAGACCACCGCGCCGTGCGCGTCGAGCCCCTTCAGCAGCACGGTCCGCGAGCGCGGCCGGGGTGCGCCGTCGGCGTCGAGCGCGACGGTGGAGAGCACCACGGCGGTCGGATCGGTGATGTCGCCGTGGGAGTCGCGGCGGGCGAAGGCGTCCTGCAGCCAGGCGTCGCACAGGGCGAGCGGGTCCGCGGGGGCGGCGTCCGCGAGGGAGCCGGCGAGGTAGTCGAGGCGTTCGCCGGCGAGACGGTCCGAGGCGCTGGTCATGGCACTGATCGTAGGCCGTCGCACGGCGCGGCGCGCGCGTGTCCCGCCCTCCCCGCGCCGACCAACGCGTCGGGACGCACGGGGAGCTGAGGGCGACGTCGACGGCCGGCTCAGGCGGCCGCGAGGTGCTGGCCTCCGCCGCGGACCTGGCGCGGGGTCCCGTCGCCGCCCAGCAGGCGGGACCACAGGCCCCGACGCGGGGCGCGGTGAGCAGGGGCCCGGCGCGGAGCGGCGGCGGAGCCGTCGGCCGAATCGGGCGTCGTGGCGAGCAGGGCCGGGAGGCCCAGCGTGCTCGGGTCGAGACCCTGGGCGGCGGCGAGCGCCCGGCGCTCGCGCACGGCGTGCAGCGCATCGACGTCGCCCCAGGCGCTGGGGAGGGGTCGGTAGGCGATGAGGTGGTCGGAGGTGGCTCGGGTGCGGCTGGTGGCGATGGTCGCGTTCTTCATGCCTCTACGATCCGTCGACGGGTGCGTCGGGCGCGTCCGCCCGGGCGGACGTCGCCGTCCACCCGCGGGAGGATCTTCGAGCGGGCGCGGTCCGACCCGCGGCGCGGGGGCGAGGCCCCGGCGGATGGGGGCGAGGTCGGAGGGGCGGACCGCGGCGCGGAGGTGGAGTCCCGGCGGGTGGGAGGAGCAGCACCCGGGGCGCGGGATCGCCGGTTCAGGCCGGCGCCGGCGCGGACTCCTCGATGCGGTCCCGCGCGGCGCGCAGCGCGGCGAGGATCTCCGCCTCGTGCGCGGGGGAGTGGCGGGGGAGCGGCACCGAGCAGCTGATCGCGTCGATCACCTCGCGGTCGTAGCGCAGCGCTCAAGGCCAAGCGCGCCGACCTCCCGCTTGCGAAGCTGATCGGCGCCCACCGCGACTCCGTGCGCACCTACAACACCTCCGGCGGCTTCCTCTCCGCCCCGCTCGAGGAGGTGCGCGAGAACGCCGCGCGCTCCCTCGAGGCCGGGATCGGCGGGATCAAGATCAAGGTGGGCCACCCCGATGCCGCCGTGGACCGCGCGCGCGTCGAGGCCGTGCGCGAGACCATCGGCGAGGACACCCCGCTGATGGTCGACGCGAACCAGCAGTGGGACCGCCCCGCCGCCCTGCGCATGGGACGCTGGCTCGAGCAGTTCGACCTGGTCTGGATCGAGGAGCCGCTGGACGCCTACGACGTCGAGGGCCACCGGCAGCTCGCCGACGCCCTCGACACCCCGATCGCGACCGGGGAGATGCTCGCCTCCGTCGCCGAGCACGTGCGACTCATCGACGCCCGGGCCTGCGACATCATCCAGCCCGATGCGCCCCGCGTCGGCGGGATCACCCAGTTCCTGCGGCTCGCGACCCTCGCCGACCACACCGGCCTGCAGCTCGCCCCGCACTTCGCGATGGAGATCCACCTCCACCTCGCCGCCGCCTACCCGCGCGAGCCGTGGGTCGAGCACTTCGACTGGCTGGACCCGCTGTTCGAGGAGCGACTCGAGACGCGGGAGGGCCGGATGCTGGTCCCGGACCGCCCGGGGCTCGGCATCACGCTGTCCGAGCGCTGCCGTGCCCTGACCGCGGACTCGGTCCTGCTCGGGGGCTGAGGGCGCGGCCCCTTCAGGCCGCGGGGATGTCGAAGTCGTAGCGGAACTCCGGCAGGGTGCGGTCCTCGCCGATCACTTCGGTGGCGGGCCGGATGTACGCCGCGGAGTAGGACTCCTGGCGCTGCCCCCAGGTCGCGAAGGCCATCCAGATCGGGCCGGTCGCGCCGTCGGAGCGGGCGGGCAGCTCGAGCGGCGTGAGCCCCTCGGCGGAGATCTCGTCGCTCAGGCCGCTGTTCGCGCGCTGCACCTCGCCGTGGTCGTCGATGACGAACTCGTTGGTCGACAGCGCACCTCCCCATTCGCCGGTGGGCGTGAACTCGATCTGCAGCCAGAACACCTCGCAGCCGTCCGCGATGCGGTCCGCGGCGGACTCGGAGGGCATGTCCCGCTTGACCGAGATGATCCGGAGCTCGTCGCCGAGCTCGGGGTCGGTGAAGGTGACGCCGATCTGCGCCTCGGCCCCCTCGGCGCCGGCGGCGGATCCCTCGGACTCCTCGTCCTGGTCGACCTCCTCGACCTCCTCCTCGGACTCGACCTCCTCCTCCGGCTCCTCGGACTGCTCCTCCTGGTCGCCGTCGGATTCCTGGTCCTGGTCCCGCTCGTCGTCCGAGGGGTCCTCCTCGTCCTTCCGGTCTCGCTCGGCGGGCGGCTCCTGGTCGATCAGGCCGCAGCCTGCCAGGGCGAAGAGGCCGAGGCCGCCCAGGGCGGCGCGTCGGGTGAGAAGCGTGCTGGTCATGATGTCCCCCTCGGACGAGCGGACCGGCCCCCTGCCGGTCGACGACGTGCTCCGACGCTACGACGGATCGTCGAGGGCGGCGATGGGGAGGACTGCACGGGGAGGACTGCATGGGGAGGACTGCATGGGGAGGACTGCCCAGGGGGAACTGCCCGGGACTGCCCAGGGGGAACTGCCCGGGACGGGCCGGGCGGCAGGACCTCCCGGCGGGGCCTGTCCCCGGGGCCGCGCCGGCTCAGCGCACCATGCGGAGGTCCGGGAGTTCGGGCCACTGCTCGTCGACGCGCCGGACCCCGTCGGGCGCGAAGCCGAGCTTCTCGTAGAACCGCTGCGCGCGGGCGTTGTCCTCGGCGACCCACAGGCTCGCCGGCTCCTCACCGATCAGCGCTGTGACCAGGGCGCGCGCCATGCCGGTGCCGTGCCACTCCGGCAGCACGTACAGCACCGACAGCTCCCGCTCCCGCGCCGGCTCCGCCTCGCTCGGCGCCCAGGAGGCGGCGAGGCCGACCGGGACCCCGTCCCCGTCGCGCCCGACCCGGAACGACCCCTCGTCGGCCTCCGGAGTGCCCGGGGTCAGCCACCGGGTCCAGTGCTCGAGGCGCCGCGCGATCGCGGGCTCGCCGAACCACTCCTCGCCCGAGAGGGCGTGCCCGTAGGCGACCTCCCAGCCGCGCACGTGCACCCGGGCGAGGCCCGGTGCGTCGGCGGGGGCGGGCACGTCGATCGTGAACGCGGGTCGCGCTGACCGGGCGTCGGGGTGGGAATCGGTGCGGGGCGCTGACATGCTCGCGAGGGTAGTCCCGTCCCGCCCCTTGCGCTTCCCGTGGATCCTGCTAAGGTCCTCGTCGAACCTCAGCGTTCACCGGATTGTCATCCCCCGTCCCGGCGGGGGAGCAAGACCTGGGACCGTGCCGCGCGCCATGACGCACCCGGCAGGGCCCCGGGTCTTTTTTGTTGCCCGCACCCAGGTCCGCGCCCGACGCCGAGCCCGGACCACTCCACGAAAGGGGGCGAGGACGCCGCATGAGCAGCTCCTCCCCAGGGACCACCGCCCAGACCGCCGAGGACATCCTCCGCGGCGTCGGCGGCCCCGAGAACATCGAGAGCCTCACCCACTGCGCGACCCGGCTGCGCTTCCAGCTGCACGACGGGGCGAAGGTGGACCGCGAGGCGCTGGACGCCCTGCCGGAGGTCATGGGCACGGTCCCGCAGTCCGGCGACCGCTTCCAGGTCGTCATCGGCGGCGCCGTCGCCGGGGTCCACTCCCAGATCATGGCCCTGCCCTCGATGGCCGCCGGCGGCAGCCCCCGCCCGCAGACCGACGCCGAGGTCAAGGCCGCGATCCGCTCCAAGGCGCGCGGGAAGTGGTCCTGGCTCGACAGCTTCTTCGAGTACCTCTCCGACTCCTTCCGCCCCCTCATGGGCGTGCTGCTCGGCGCCTCGCTGATCATCGCGATCGCCTCCGTGCTCGACGCGGTCGGGATGATCGACTTCCGCGCCGAGGACAAGTCCGCGACCTGGGTGTTCGTCGACGCGATGTGGCGCTCGGTGCTGTACTTCCTGCCGATCATGGTCGCCTTCAACGCGGCGCGGAAGCTGCAGATCGACGGCTGGGTCGGAGCGGCCGTGATGGCGGCCGTGATGACCCCGGACTACATGGGCCTGCTGGACGGCACCGCCCCCGGCGTCACCTGCACCACCAACGAGCTGCTCGGCACCCAGCAGTGCGTCGCGACCGTGTTCGGCCTGCCCATGCAGCTGAACGACTACGGCGGCCAGGTGTTCGTGCCGCTGCTGATGGTGGCGCTGCTCGCCCTGGTCTACAAGGGGCTGCAGAAGGTCTTCCCCGCCAACGTGCAGCTGGTCTTCGTGCCCTTCCTCGCGATGCTGGTGATGATCCCGGTGACCGCGTTCCTCATCGGCCCGCTCGGCATCTGGGCCGGCAACGGGCTCGGCGCGGGCCTGGCCTGGCTGAACGGCAACGCGCCGCTCGTCTTCGCGATCCTCATCCCGCTGCTGTACCCGTTCCTCGTGCCGCTGGGCCTGCACTGGCCGCTGAACGCGCTCATGCTGCAGAACATCAACGCCCTCGGCTACGACTTCATCCAGGGGCCCATGGGCGCATGGAACTTCGCCTGCTTCGGCGCGACCGCCGGCGTGCTGCTGCTGGCGATCCGCCACCGCGAGACCGAGATGCGCCAGACCGCCACCGGCGCGCTCGCCGCGGGCCTGTTCGGCGGCATCTCCGAGCCGTCCCTGTACGGCATTCACCTGCGCTTCAAGCGGATCTACCCACGCATGCTCGTGGGCTGCCTCGCCGGCGGCCTGGTGGTGGGCCTGCTGGGCGGGGTGAACACCTCCGTGTTCGCCTTCACCTCGCTGCTGACGATCCCCGTGTTCGACCCGATGCTCACCTACGTCATCGCGATCGCGGTCGCCTTCGTGCTCGCGATGGTGCTCGTGTTCCTCTCCGACTACCGCACCCCCGAGCAGCGCGCCGAGGCGAACGCCGCCCGTGACGCCGCCGAGGCCGCCGCGGCACCCGCCGAATCCGCGCGCGCTTCCGCCGCTGACGCCGCCGACGCCGCGGGGGCCGAGCGTGAGCTCGCGACCGTCGGCGCCCCCGCGGGTGCCGCTGCGGCCGCCGGGTCCGCGGGTCCCGTCGCCGGTCCGTCGGCCGGCGGTGCTTCCGCGGCCGACGGCACAGCCTCGACGGGCGGATCCGCGACCCCGGCCGACGGGTCCGCCGCGTCGGATGCCGCCCCGGCCGCCGGCTCCTCCGCGGGCGCCGTCGTGATCGGCGCGCCGGTCGCGGGCCGGCTCGTCGGCCTCGACGAGGTCTCCGACTCCGTCTTCGCCTCCCGCGCGCTCGGCGAGGGCGTGGGCATCATCCCGGCCGACGGGCGGATCCTCGCCCCGGCCGACGGGCTGCTCGCCACCGTCGCCCCGACCGGCCACGCCTTCGGGCTCCTGGCCGACGGCGGCGCCGAGGTGCTCGTCCACGTCGGCATCGACACCGTGACCATGCAGGGCGAGGGCTTCGACGTCCGCGTCGAGCAGGGGCAGAAGGTCGCCGCCGGCGACCTGCTCGCCGTCGTCGACCTCGAGGCGATCCGCGCCGCGGGCTTCGACCCGATCACGCTGGTGACTGTCCCGAACACGGCGACCTTCGCCGCGGTCGAGCCCGCCCCCGCGGGCGAGGTCGCCGTCGGGGACGCCGTGCTCACCGCCCGGCGCTGAGCCGGAGGGCCGGTGCGCGTACCCTCCCAGCAGAGGGTGCGCGCACCGGCGACGGTCCGCCGCGGCGGGCCCCCTCGAGGACGAGGAGCGCCAGGTGAGTGCGCCAGGAGAGTGCGACAGGAGGGTGCGGAGCCGATGCGCGTGCTGCGGGTCCTGAACAACAACGTGGTGCTCTCGCGCGACGACGCCGATCGCGGCGTCATCCTCACCGGGCGCGGCATCGGCTTCCGCGCCCAGGTGGGCCAGGAGGTCGACCCCGCGAAGATCGTGCAGGTCTTCGTCCCCGCCGACGGCCGCGACCCCGACCACCTCGCCGAGGCGTTCGCGATGATCGACCAGGAGGTGCTGCGCGCCGTCGTCATCGCACTGCGCGAGGCCGGGATCGAGGACGGCGAATCGGACCGCCCCACCCTCGCCATCGCCGTCGCGGACCACGTCTCCGGCGCCCTCGACCGGCTGCGCCGCGGCATCGAGATCGAGTACCCGCTGCGCGTGGAGGTCCAGACCCTCTACCCCGAGGAGTACGACCGCGCCCGCCGCCTCCTGGACGAGGTGAACCGCCTGGTCGACCCGCTCCTGCCGGAGCACGAGGCGACCGCGCTCGCCCTCCACCTCGTCAACGCCGGGTTCTCCACCGGCGACCTCTCCTTCACGTACACCATGACCGGCGTGATCCAGCAGATGCTCGCGATCGTGGGGGAGCGCTACGGGCTGGAGCTGGACCGCCACTCGATGGCCGCCGCCCGCTTCATCACCCACGTGCGCTACATGTTCGTGCGCATCCAGCAGCACCGACAGCTGGCCGGAGAGCAGTCCCTCATCAGCCGCACCATCCGCCAGGCCTATCCGGAAGAGACTCGCACCGCCGAGCAGCTCGCCGTGATCGTGCAGCTGCGGATGGGGGAGGGGCTCTCCGAGGACGAGGTCTCCTATCTCGCGCTGCACGTGGCGCGGATGACGACGGAGGCGGAGGCCGCCGGCCCCTCTTGAGCCGGTCCGTCCGTGGACGCGGGGGCGACAGGGCACCGCACTCTGTGCCATTCTGATGGCCACCATAAGCAATGCTTCGGCCCGTCATGGCGTCGGAGCGGACGACGAAAGGTGCCCCCATGTCGCTGTTCCTGCTCGAGATCGCCCCCTCCTCCGCCACCCGCGAAGGCAGCCAGGCTGTGCTCGACGCCCTCCTCGGCGCCGCTGACGGAGAGGCCGCCGAGATCATCGAGTCGCAGGTCGCCGCCGACCACTCGCGCCTGTTCACCGTGGTCGAGGCCGGCTCCGCGGAGGCCGCGGCCGCCGTCGGCGAGGCGGTGCGCGAGGTCGCCGAGGAGGTCCAGGGCCCCGACGAGGTGCGCCTGGTCGGCGCCGAGCTCGAGGAGATCAAGGCCCTGCGCCGCGGCGCCGGCTACCTCGTGGAGTGGGACATCCCCGCTGAGATCACCATGGACCAGTACCTCGCCCGCAAGAAAGCGAACGCCCCGAAGTACGCCGAGGTCCCCGAGACCAGCTTCCTGCGCACCTACGTGCGCGAGGACACCGCGAAGTGCCTGTGCTTCTACGACGCGCCCGACGAGGACGCCGTCGTGCGCGCCCGCGAGGCGGTCTCCACTCCGATCGACCGCATCTGGGCGCTCGGCGCGATCGAGCTCGACACCACGGGCGCCTGATGACCGCCGCCTCCGTCCGCACCGCCGTGCCCGCGGACGGCACGGACCGCGCCGGCCGCGACGGCACGGAACCCCTCGGCCGCGACGGGCTGGGCCTCGCCGCGCTGCCCGCGGCGGCGGAGCCCGTGCTCGCCCGCGTCGCCGAGAGCGCCGCGGCGGTCGACCGGGCCGAGGCGGACCTCTGGGAGGGGCCGGCCGCGCTCGGGGAGCTCGACCTCCTGACCGCGCCGCTTCCGCTGGCGGCGGAGCTCACCCACGCGCTCGCGCGCCGCTGCACCGCGACCGCCTTCGCGCTGTGGGGCCACCGCTCGTCGATCGAGTACCACGAGGCGACCGGCGCCCCGCTGCCGGAGGGCGCGGAGAGCGGGGCCGTCGCCCTCGCCTCCGGCATGGCCCCCGCCTTCAAGGAGGAGGCCGGGCTGGGCGAGATCCCGCTGCTCGCGACCGACTCCCCGGACGGCGGGCTCGTCGTCTCCGGCGTGCTGCCCTGGTGCTCGAACCTCCGTCCGGGCGGCTGGGTCGTCACCCCCGTCCGCTTCGAGGACGGCCGACGCGCGGTCGTCCGCCACCGGCGCGACTCCGACGGGGTGCGGGTCAAGGAGCTCACCGGCCTCACCGCACTGGACGCCACCGCCTCCGGCGTGCTGCTCCTGGACGAGGTGCGCATCCCTGCACAGGACGTCCTCACCCGCGATCTGCCCGCCTTCCGCGACGACGTCCGCGCCACGTTCCTGCAGCTCCAGACCGCCATGTGCCTCGGCCTCGCCGGGGCGGCCCTGGATGCGGCCGAGGCGGGGGCCGACGACGTGGCCCGCGAGGTCCTCGCCGAGGAGCTCTCCGCGGCGGCCGAGGACTGGCAGCACCTGCGCGGAGCACTCGCCGCGGGCGTGCGCGCGGCCTCCGCGGTGCGGCCGGCCGAGCTGGTGCGGGTGCGGCTCGAGGCCGCGCTGCTCACCGGCCGCGCCACCCGGCTCGAGCAGAAGATCGTCGGCGGTCGCGGCTACGCGCTCGCCTCCGACACCTCGCGCCGCGCCCGCGAGGCGGCGTTCCTGCCCGTCCAGTCACCGACCGAGACGCACCTGCGCCATCTGCTGGCCCGCGCCGGCGTCCCGGTCCCGACGGACGGGCACGCATGAGCAGCCTCGCGCTCCACGGGGTCACCCACCGCTATCCCGGCGGCGCCGGCCCCGTGCTGCAGGACCTGGACCTCGAGGTCGCCGAGCACGAGACCCTGTGCGTGCTCGGCGCCTCCGGGGCGGGGAAGTCGACCCTGGTGCGGCTGCTGGCCGACCTCGACCAGCCGCAGTCCGGACGCATCGACCGCGGCGCGGATCCGCGCCTGCCCGCCCTGGTCCCGCAGTCCCCGGACCTCTTCCCCTGGCTCACCGTCGCCGAGAACATCGCCCTCGGCGGCCGCTACGCCGCCAACGCCGGCCGGTTCCGCCCCGAGCGGGTCCCCGAATTGCTGGACGACCTCGGCATCGCCGAGCTCGCAGGCGCCCTGCCGTCCGAACTCTCCGGCGGGCAGGCCCAGCGCGTCGCCCTCGGCCGGGCGCTCGCCGTCGACCCCGCGGTGGTGCTGCTCGACGAGCCCTTCTCCGCCCTGGACCCCGCGATCCGCGCCGACCTGCAGACCTGGCTGCGCGACGTGCTCACCCGCGTGCGGATCTCGGCGGTGCTGGTCACCCACGACGTCGACGAGGCGCTCGTGGTCGCCGACCGCATCGTCTACCTCGACGGGCCCCGCGGGATCACCGCCGACTGGACCCCGCGGAAAGACGGCACCACCCGCGAGGAGGTGCTCGCCCACTACCGGCGCGGCGCCGTCGTCGAGGCGGGCGCGTGACCCCTCGGCGCTCCTCGCGCACGCCGTCGGGCGCGCGGGGTCCGAGCCGACGCGCCGTCCTCGGCGGCGGAGGAGCGCTCGCGCTGTCCGGCCTCGCCGGCGCCGGGCTCGGCCTCGCCGCCCGCGGCGAGGTCCCGGGGCCCCGCGGCGGGCAGGCCGGGAGCGGGTCGGGCGGCACGGGGCGGGACGGGACGGCCCCGCAGCGACCGCTGCGGATCGCCTACCTCCCCATCACCGACGCCGCCCCGCTGCTCATCGCCCACTCCCGCGGCCTCTTCGCCGAGGCCGGGGTCGAGGTGGCCGAGCCGGTGCGGCTGCGCTCCTGGGCCACGATGGGCGAGGCACTGCTGGCCGGGAGCGTCGACCTGGTCCACCTGCTGTTCCCGATGGCGCTGCAGATGCGTCTGGACCTCGGTGCCGACATCACCGTGCTCGGCGCGAACCACGTCGACGGCTCCGCCCTCACCCTCGGCCGGGACGTGCCCGAGCTCGGAGCGCTCGCCGGCTCCACCCTCGCCGTGCCCGGATGGTTCTCGATCCACAACGTCATCGTCCAGCAGATGCTGCGCGCCGAGGGGCTCACCCCCGTCGTGCGACGCACCGCCTCTCGCGACCGTGGCGAGGTCACCCTGGTGCCGATGGCGCCGTCGGACATGATTCCGGCGCTGGACGCCGGCTCGATCAGCGGCTACACCGTCGCCGACCCGTTCAACGCGATGGGCGAGACGACGGGAGCCGGCACCATCGGCCGCTTCCTCGGCGACGTGTGGCGCTCCCATCCCTGCTGCGTCACCGTCGCCTCCGGGACGCTCCTGCGCCGCTCGCCCGAGCAGATCGCCGGCGTCGCCGAGGCTCTCGTGAGGGCCCAGATCGCCTGCCGAGAGGATCGCGAGGGCGTCGCCGCCGAGCTCGCCGGGACGTACCTCCCCCAGCCCCTGCCCGCGATCGCCGCCGCGATGCACCGCGAAGGCGCCGGACACGCGCACGTCGCCCACCCCGACTGGCACGGCGAGACCATCGACTTCACCCCCGTGCTCAGGCCCGGCTTCACCGCGCAGCTCGTCCGCGAGATGCGCTCCACCGTGCTCGACGCCCCGCTCGGCGCGCTCGCCGAGATCGACCCCGCCGACGCCCACGACCTCGTCGTCGACGACACGGCCCTGCGCGAGGCCGCTCGCCGGATCGACCCCGGCTCCCTCGTCGGCCTCGACCAGCCCGAGGAGATCGCCCCATGAGCCTCGCCCCCACTGATCTCGACCCCGACGACCCCGGCCGGCCCGCGCCTCGGGACGGCGCGACCGCCGAGGCCCGTCCCCGGGATCCCGCGGGGCGCGGGGCCGACGGGGCGTCGCGGCGCCCCGGCCGTCGACGCGGCGTGCGTGCGGAGCGCGGTCCGGCCCTGGCCTGGGGCGCGCTCGGCGTCCTCGCCGTGGGGCTCGCGTGGTGGGCCCTCACCGCCGTCGGCGGGGCGGGCAGTCCCATGCTCGCGGCGCTGGACCCCCTGGGGGTGCCCGCCGCACTCGCCTCCCTGCTCTCCACCGGCGTGCTCGTCCAGGACCTCGTCACCAGCACGCTCCGTCTGCTGCTCGGCATGGGGATCGCCGCCGCCGTCGGCATCCCCGCCGGGGTGCTGATCGGCCTGCATCGGCCGACCCGCTGGGCGAGCGCGCTGCCCGTCCAGTTCGTGCGCATGATCTCCCCGCTGTCCTGGGCGCCGGTGGCCGTGGCGCTGCTGGGGGTCGGCTCGGCGTCGGTGGTCTTCCTCGTCGCGGCCGCGGCGATCTGGCCGATCCTGCTGGGCACCGCGGCGGCGGTCGCCGCGATCGATCCGCGCTACGTCGCCGTCGCCCACACCCTCGGCGCGAACCGGCGCGAGATGCTGCGCACGGTGCTCGTCCCCTCGGTGCGGCCGGCCGTGCTGCAGTCGATCCGGCTCGCCCTCGGCATCGCCTGGGTGGTGCTGGTGCCTGCCGAGATGCTGGGCGTGACCAGCGGGCTCGGCTACGAGATCCTCAACGCCCGCGACCGCCTCGCCTACGACGAGATGCTCGTGGTGATCCTCGTGATCGGCATGCTCGGCGCCGCGATCGACCTGCTCGCGCGCCTTCTCCTCACCCCGCGCCGGGGATGATCCGGGCGGCGACCCGGGGGCGCCGAGAAAGGGTCCGCTTCCCACCAGGTACCTGCAACCCGTAGTATCACTAACGCCGCCGTCCGGAGCCGACGTCGGCCGCAGGTCCCGCGGGCGCGGATCCCTGCGGCCGCACTGCGACTCCGGGCCGCCCGAAGACACCGCCGTCCCAGGAGGAACCCGTGCCCGAAGCCGTCATCGTCGCCGCCACCCGCTCACCCATCGGGCGCGCCCGCAAGGGCTCGCTGAAGGACGTCCGGCCCGACGATCTCGCCGCGCAGACCATCCGCGCCGCCCTCGACCAGGTCCCGCAGCTCGACCCCGCCACCATCGACGACCTGCAGCTGGGATGCGCGATCCCCGAGGGCTACCAGGGCGGGAACCTCGCCCGCACCGTCGCCGTGAAGCTCGGCCTGGACACCGTGCCCGGCGCGACCGTCACCCGCTTCTGCGCCTCCTCCATCCAGACCACCCGCGCCGCCTTCCACGCGATCGCCTCCGGCGAGGCGCGTGCCGTGATCTCCGCCGGCGTCGAGTCGATCTCGCTGAGCACCGGCAAGCTCATGGAGGAGGACGCCCGCGACCCGCAGTTCAAGGCCGCGTGGGAGCGCACCGACAAGCGCGCCTCCCGCGAGATCCCCGCCCCCTGGCACGATCCGCGCGAGGACGGCGAGCTGCCCGACGCGTACATCCAGATGGGCCAGACCGCCGAGAACGTCGCCGAGCTGCGCGGTGTGACCCGTCAGGCGCAGGACGAGTTCGCCGTCGCCTCCCAGAACCGGGCCGAGGCCGCGCAGGCCTCCGGCTTCTTCGCCCGCGAGATCACCCCGATCGCCCTCCCCGACGGCACCGTCGTCGACACCGACGACTCCCCGCGCGCCGGCGTCACCTACGAGGCCGTCGCCGGTCTCGACCCCGTCTTCCGTCCTGAGGGGACCGTCACCGCCGGCAACTGCTGCCCCCTGAACGACGGCGCCGCGGCGCTCGTGCTGATGGAAGCAACGTATGCGAAAGAGCTGGGCATCACCCCGCTCGCCCGCGTCGTCGCCACCGGCGTCTCCGGGCTCAGCCCCGAGATCATGGGCCTCGGTCCCGTCGAGGCGACGAAGAAGGCCCTCGACCTCGCCGGCCTCACCATCGAGGACATCGACCTCGTCGAGCTGAACGAGGCCTTCGCCGCCCAGGTGCTCCCCTCCGCGGAGGACCTCGGCATCGACCACGACAAGCTCAACGTCCACGGCGGGGCGATCGCGCTCGGCCACCCCTGGGGCTCCACCGGCGCCCGACTCACCACCACGCTCCTGAACGGCCTCGCCGAGCGCGATGGCCGCTACGGCCTCGCCACCCTCTGCGTCGGCGGCGGCCAGGGCATGGCCCTCATCGTCGAGAGGATCAAGTGATGACCAGCAACGACACCCGCACCACCACCGACACCAGCAGCTGGGACGCCCCAGCGCCCGGCCACATCTCCCTCGGCGGCAACCCCGGCACCGACGAGAACCGCGACCGCGTCGAGTCGGTGGTCACCGACCGCGCCGTCGTCTCCGCGCCCGACGCGTCGGCCGCCACCCCCGAGACGCTCCTGCCCGCGACCGCGGACCACTTCGCGCTCTTCCAGGACGTCGAGGGCGAGGACCTGAGGGCCTGGGCCGATGCCCGCTCGCTCGCCGACGAGGTCCTGCCGCGGATCAACGACTGGTGGGACCGCGGCGAGTACCCGATCGAGCTCGTCGCCCGCCTCGGCGAGCTCGACCTGCTCACCGACGGCCTGGACGTGCCCGGCCATCGCACCCTCTCCCCGCTCGCGACGGGCCTGGTGAACATGGAGCTCTCCCGCCTCGACGGCAGCGTCGGCACCATGGTCGGTGTGCAGGGCGGGCTCGCGCTGCGCTCGATCATGCTGCTGGGCTCCGAGGAGCAGAAGCAGCGCTGGGGCGACTCCCTCGCCACCGGCGCCGAGCACGCCGCCTTCGCCCTCACCGAGCCCGACCACGGCTCCGACTCCGTCTCGCTCGAGACCGTCGCCCGCCGCGAGGGTGACGAGTGGGTGCTGACGGGCGAGAAGCGCTGGATCGGCAACGGCGCCGGCTGCCACCTCTCGGTGGTGTGGGCGCGGATTGATGACGCAGCGGATCCCGCCCTTCACGGCCAGGTCAGCGGGTTCCTCGTGGACCAGTCCCTGCCCGGCTACGAGGCCGAGGTGATCCGCGGCAAGGTCGCGCTGCGCGCCATCCACCAGGCCCACATCACGCTGAAGGACGTGCGGGTGGGGCTCGACCAGCGGCTGCCCGGGGCGCGGAGCTTCAAGGACACCTCCAGGGTCCTCTTCGCGACCCGCGCCGGAGTGGCCTGGGGCGCGCTCGGCCACGCGATCGCCTGCTACGAGGCCGCGCTCGAGCACGCCACCACTCGCATCCAGTTCGGGCGCCCGCTCGCCAAGGCCCAGCACGTCCAGGTGCGGCTCTCGGACATGCTGCAGACCCTCACCTCGATGCAGCTGTACTGCCGCCGCCTCGCCGACCTCGAGGCGGCCGGGACCATCCGGCCCGAGCAGGCCTCGCTCGCCAAGGTGCACAACACCCGCGCCGCCCGCGAGATCGCCTCGAACGCCCGCGACCTCCTCGGCGGCTCCGGGATCCTGCTCGAGAACCGCGTGATCCGCCACCGCAGCGACATCGAGGCGCTGCACACCTACGAGGGGACCGACACGATGCAGTCGCTCATCGTGGGTCGCTCGATCACCGGGACCAGCGCGTTCGCGTGAGCGGCCTGTTCGAGACAGGTCGGTAGGATGCGGCGGCGGAGCGGGGGCTCCGCCGCCGCTCGTGCGCTCAGGGGAGGGGAGCCCGGTCATGGCCTCGCAGGTCCGTCCCGTCTCGATCCGCCGCCCTCGGAGGGGACTCCGGCCGTCCAGACGCGGTGCGCTCGCTCTGGCGGCCCTCGTCGCCGGAGCGTCGGTGACCGGTTGTGGGATCGGACGTCCGGAAGCGTACGGCGAGCTCGAGCTGACCTCGGGCTCCACGATCGACGACGCGATCGGTCCTCTGTGGGAGGGCGGCGGTGAGCGCGCTCTCGCCGACGTGGTCGATGTCGAGTTCGACGAGCTGATGGTGTTCCCGGAGACCACCCCCGCCGGGCGCGTCAACGAGGCCGCCGGCGCGACGCTGCTGAACGGCAAGTACTACCAGTCCTCCACGCAGCTGTTCCTCTTCCGCGCGGGCGGCGTCGGCGTCCTCGCCGCGATGGTCTCCTCCGACGTGTTCGCGCACGAGGTGCAGAACGCGACCTTCGGCCCCGAGGTGCGGATCGTCGCGCCCGGAGGGAAGCGACTGATCACCCTCGAGGGCTGAGGCCGCGTCCCGGCAGGAGCACCGTCGCCGGCGCGCCGGAGACAGGCGGTTTCGTCAGCGGGCCGGAACTGCTCCAGCGCTGCCAGCGGCGCGTACAGCAGCGTCGGCAGGCCCAGGCGGCCGAGGCCGTCGGGGGCGAACAGGGGGATGCCGAAGGAGAGGTGGACCCGCCGCCCCCTCAGCGGGGGGCCATCCGCTGCGCACGCTCGAGGCGGATGACGTCCCGTCCGAAGGAGACCACGAGCAGGGCCAGGGCGAGGGCGACCACCGCGGCCGCCGCCGGGACGGGGACGGCGGGGACCAGTGCGATCAGCAGCGCCACCCCCTGACCGCCGCCGACGAGCCGCCGGAACTGGCTGAAGGCCAGCGGCTGCCGCAACGCAGGCCGCACCCACGAGGCTGCCACGAAGGCAAAGCGCATCAGCCCGATCGCGAGCGCCCACGGTCCCACCACCGTCGCGGCGAGCACCGACAGCACCATCACCAGCGCCGCGTCGGCCTCCATGTCGATCCGGGCGCCGATCGGACTGGCGCTCCCGGTGCGCCGTGCGACAAGACCGTCCAGGGCGTCCGTGGCCAGGGTCGTCGCGATCAGCGCGGCCAGCTGCCACGACCGTGCGGCCAGCTCCCCTCCGAGGACCAGTACGGTCGCCGCCGCGAGCGCACCCGCCCCGAGATGGCGGAGCAGGGTCAGGGCGTCCGCCGCCGTCACCGCACCAGGGGCTCGCGGATGCAGCGTCGAGGCCGCCACGGGCCACGTCGCGAGAGCGACCAGCACCGCTCCGAGGGCGAGGAGCCTCGAGGCGGGAGCGGCGAGCAGCACCACGAGCACGCCGGAGAGCAGCTGCCCGCCGGCGAGCACCGCGAGGACCGTCCCCACCCGGCGGAGCCTCCCGGGAGGGTCCGGGACGGGCGATGTCGCGGCCATGTCGGCGAGCGTAGCGGGACGCCTCACGCGGCCCCCTGGTCCCCACGGTCACGAGTCGGTGACGAGAGAGCGGGAATCGCCGCGCGACCTGCTACATTCCGTTCACCGCTGCCGCACGGGCCACCGGAAGCGCGGGCTCCTGGTCCCTTCTGCACCCCTGGCGGTCACCGATGTCCGACGGCTCCTCGCCTCAGCCCCTGCCTGCCCTCGCCCCCGACGGCGCGGCAGACCCTGCTCCTGCTCCGTGGGCGCTGCTCGCGCCCGCGCTGCGTGATGACCCGCAGGCCGATACCGCGCATGCCGACACCGCGCAGTCCGACACCGCGCAGTCCGACACTGTGCAGGCCGAGCCTGCGCAGGTGGACACGTGGTCCGACCCCTCGCTGCTCCCGCCCCCGTCGGCGCCGCCGGAGCGTGCCCGGAGCAGCGCGCTGCCGATCGTCGCGATCGTGCTGTCCTCGCTGGCGCTCGCCGTGTCGGGCCTCGTGCTCGCGCTGCTCCTCGTCCTCGGCGGGCTGTTCTACTACTACGGCGGTGCGCCGTACGAGCTGAGTGATCCCGTCGGCGGGTATTCGAGCGTGTACACGCCGGGCAGGGTCACCGATGCCTCCGGTGCGGTCGTCACGGACGTCGGCACCTACGACCGGCCCGCCGTGCTCGGGGAGCACACCCTGTCCTGGCCGACGGTGAGCGGCGGGGTCGTCGAGGTGACCGTCACCGATGTGGACTGGGATGCGGACGCCGCCGTCGCCGCCGACCCCGCGAACCCCCCGCCCGACCCGAGCGCGGGATACGTGCTGGCCACGGTCGACGTCGCGTACACGGGTCCCGGCGGCACGGTCCCGACCGAGGACCTCTACCTCTGCCTCGAGTCGATGTCCTGGGTCAGCTGCCACATGGACCTCGACGTCGCGACCGCCGCCCCGCTCCGGGACATCGGCGCGCTCACCGACGGTGACCGGGCGACCGCGATCGTCGCCCTCGAGCTGGCCGAGGGTGAGCGGGGCTCTGCCCTGTTCTCCATCGAGACGATCGACGGCGAGCCGCTGTACCTCGCGGAGCGCTGAGTGCGCAGGACGCCGGGGCCCGGAGCTCAGCGGGCGGACCGGGGAGACGCGACGACGGTGAGGGAGCAGGCAGGATCTGCGATGCTGGAGCAATCGCAGCGGTGGGATCAGGAGAGGCGGAGCGGATGCGGAGGCGAGTGCTGATGGCCGGAGGACTTGCGGGCATGATCGCCGCGCTGGCGGGCTGCGGGCGTCTGCTGCCGTCGCGCACGGACTCGTTGAACGACCCGGTGGAGGAGTTCGAGCACGTGACCTCCTCCGAGATGGAGACCAGCGGCGGCGGGACCATGCGCACCAGCCTGCGCGGAGACATCCGCTTCGACGTGGACGAGGAGCAGCTCCTGGACGCCCTGGATCCGGTCTGGCGGAGCGTCGTGGAGTACATCTTCGAGAAGGACGAGGGCTTCGGGTCACGGACCGTCCTGGTCACGGCGCACGGCGCGGACGGTTCGACGGTGGAGCCCCGCGAGCTCCTCGGCAGCGAGGTCGCCGACCAGTTCGGTTCCCTCAGCTTCATCCACTTCTTCGAGCACTACGGACTGGCCTGAGCGCCCTCGCACGGGCGGCGCCGGTCAGATCCGGCGCGCGTCGATGACCACGTCGTCCACGAGCACGACGTCCTCCCCGATGTACTGGCCGTCCATGCGGTCGGCCTTGCCCGCGAGCGCGGGATGGTCCCCGTGCTCGCGCAGGGTGCCGTAGTACCCGGAAGTCTCCGAGTAGACGGACGGGTCGTGCGCGTCGCGGTGCACCGAATCGTGCGCATTGTGGGCCGCGTCCTGCTGCGGGAAGTCCGGGTTCTCGTGCGGAGTCTGCATGTGCACGTCCTGCACGTTCTCCGCCGGATTGCCGCCGGGATGTCGGAAGGAGCGCCCCTCGAGGTCCAGCGTGGGGACGAAATCACCGTCGGTCCCCTCGTTCTGGACATGCTGCACGTTGAGCACATCGGTGGAGCTCTGGGCCGGGGTGTAGGTCTGCACCGGGGAGCCGACGGACAGGATGTCGGTGACGTTGTAGGTGCCCGCTGCGCCGGTGGTGGAGTTGAACGCGGGATCGTCGGACAGCTGCGCGGCGACCAGACCGCCCTGGGAGTGCGCCACGAAGGCGACGTCCGAGCCCGGGGGGATCCCGGCCTCCTCCATAGCGGCCGTCACGGCGTTCGCCCCGGCATTCTCCCGTCCCGCCATCGCGTAGATGTTGTTGGCCCAGCCGAAGGGCTGGCCCTGCCCGTTCCATCCCTCGAGGGTTCCCGGGAGACCGCCCTCCTCCGACCACAGATCCGCGCCCTGGGTCGGTGGCACGTGCACGATGTACCGCTCGGTGCCGTCGGCGCCCTGGAGGGTCTGGATGCGGATCTGTGCGGAATCCAGATGGTCGTACCCCTCTCCCGGCGGGACCGTCCGGATGTCGCGGCGAGTCTCGTCGTTGTCGAAGATGAGATCGGCCAGGTCCTGCGGGGCCTCGCTGTCCTGCACGTGGCGGGGCTCCTCGCCGAGCTCGATCTCGGAGCGCTCGTCGAGGATCTCGATGTCCCCGTCGGGCAGGCCGTCGAAGAGGTCGCCGAGCGGTCCGGGCAGGCCCTTGAGGACGTCGCGGCCGCCCTCGAAGACGCCCTCGGTCCATTCAGCGAGGTCGACGACGCCGCCCGCGATCATCTCCGCCCAGGGGGTGTCGGGGAGCAGCCGCTGGAGCCCTTCGGGCAGTCCGCGGATCTCCTCGTCGAGCCGGTCCAGGAAGTCGGTGACGTTCTCGGGCAGCAGGCTCTCGGGGTCGCCGCCGCCGTCGCCGCCGGGCTCCGAGGCCGCATCCTGCTGGTCGGCCTCCGCCTCGAGATCGAATCCGAGCCCCTGGAGGCGCTCGCACAGCGAGCTGACCTGCGGACCGACCTGACCGGCCCATTCCTGGACGAAGCTCTCACGGTCCGGGCCCACCCAGTCGACGCCCTGCACGAACGCGTCGAGCTCGGCATGGATCTCGTCGACCCGCTGAGATCCTGTGCGCAGCCGCTCGGCGTGGCCGCGCGCCTGCTCCGGGGCCATCCCCTGGAAGCCGCTCATGCCGCACCTCCGGCCGGCGAGTGCGCCCGGGCGATCCTCGCGCCCTCCTGCAGCAGGGGGATCACGGTGCCGAAGAAGTCCCCGTCCTCGACCGGGTGCACCCCGGCGAGGGGCCCCGCCGGCCCGTCGGCGCTGTAGAGTCTCTGCTCCCCGCTGGTCCACCGGCGCAGGAGGGTCACGCTCTCCTCCGGAGCGGGCGGGATGAGGTGGATCGCGAGGCTCGCGCGATCACCCGTGCTGGTCAGCGCATCGCGCAGGTCGGGATCGAGATCCGGGAGCGCAGCGATGGCGCTGTCGGCGGTGTCGCCGTGCTCGACGGCGCTGCGGATCTGCTCGACCTGTGCCCTGCTCAACTGCAGACGCGTGGCCTTCGAGCGAGTGGTCATGGACGCCGGGGCCGCCAGGCGGGATCCCGGAGGGGCCATCGACACGACGATCTCCGGGAGCGCCTCCGCGTCCACCGGCGACCAGCCGGCCGCTCCGTCGCCCCGCCGGGCGCAGACGACGGCGCCCTCGGCATCGACGGAGATCTGCAGCTCGATGCGCGTACCGTCGGCAGGGGTCACGCTGACCGCGGTCACGCACGGTGCGGTCAGGGCGCGCCGGATGAGCGTCTCGTGCTCGGGATCGTGCTCGGCCGCACCGGGGGACGGGTCATCGGGGACGGTGATCATGGTCCGCCACAGCGGATTGAGGTCCGCACCGGCGTCCCGTGCCCGTGCGGCGGCATCGCGCACGAGTGTGCTGTCCAGTGCAGCGGTGAACGCCGCCATCTGCTTCCCTCCGAGGCTCGTGTTCCGTGCTTCCGAAGACTAGAGACCCGGAGGTAAGGAGGCCATGGGGAGTTCTCCCCGCCCCCGCGTCGGCCGAGCGAGGCGGGAGGGTGGAGAGGCAGGGGCGGAACGGCGGGCCGAGCGCCCGAGTCACTCCAGGTCGACGACCTCGAACTCGAGCATCCCCTCGGCCCGGGAGACCGTGGTCGACGGATCCCGGGCCTCGCGCTGGTCGGCCCAGGCCCGGAAGCTCTCCTCGTCCGCCCAGCGGGTCAGGACGAAGTAGCGCTCCTCGCCCGCGACCGGGCGCAGCAGCTCGAAGCCCTCGAAGCCGGGCGCCCCGTCCACGGAGTGCTTCCGGGCGGCGAAGCGCTTCTCGAGCTCGGCCGCCTGTCCGGCGGGGACGGCGAGACGGTTGATCTTCACGACGGTCACAGGGTCCTCCTGGTGGTCGGGGCGTGGGGCGGGCGGTGCGGCCGCCCGATGCGGCCAGTATCGGTGTGCCGTGCGCCGCCGCGCGGGACAGAGGGGGTGGGGCGGCGGCAGGCGATCGTGGTAGGGCGGCGTCCGGGCGCCGAGCAATCAGTGCGCCGAGTGCGTGCGGTTCGGGCGGTGCGTGTGCAGCGTCGAGGCCCGGACCGTGCCCGGCTCAGGCTCCGCGCTCGGCGACGAAGCGCCGCGCCACCGAGAGATCCTCCTCGCCGAGGCCCGCCGCGACCAGCTCGTCGTACGCGCCCCGCAGCGCACCGAGCAGGGCGGGCGAGGTGCCGGTGTCCTCGGCGACGTCGGCCGCGAAGCCGAGGTCCTTGGTCATGTACGCGGCGATGCCGCCGGGGGAGTAGTCGCCGGTGACGAGCTTGTCGCGCTTGTCCGCCAGCAGCGTCGAGCCCGCGTAGCCGCCCTCGAGCACCTCGAACAGGTCCGCCGGGGCGATGCCGCTGCGCTCGGCGAGGACGGTCGCCTCGGAGATCGCCATCATCGTCGCGCCGACGATCATCTGGTTGCACGCCTTCGCGACCTCGCCGGCGCCCAGCGGGCCGAGGTGGCGCACCGTCCCGCAGGGGTCCAGCAACGTGCGCGCCCGCTCGACGTCGGCCGACTCACCGCCGGCCATGATCGACAGCGTCCCCGCCCGCGCCCCGGCCTCGCCGCCGGAGACCGGCACGTCCACGAGGCGCACCCGGCCGCCCGTCTCGCCGACCAGCCGGTCCGCGAGCTCGCGCACCCCGCGCGGGGAGCTCGTCGAGCCGATCATGAGCAGCAGCTCCGTGCCGGCGGCGAGCAGGGAGTCCGGGCCCTCGAGCATCGGGGTGAGCTGGGGCAGGTCCGGGAGCATCACGAGGATGGCGTCGACCTGCTCGGCGAGCTCGCGAGGGGTGTCCGTCCAGGTCGCACCGGCCTCGAGCAGTGACGCCTTGCGGGTGCGGGAGTGCACCGCGAGGGTGCCGTGCGCGGCGAGCAGGTGGCCGGCCATCGGCTCTCCCATCGACCCCAGGCCGATCACCCCCAGGCGTGCGCGGGCGGGCGAGAGCGTGGAGGAAGCGTCATCGATTCGCATGGCGACAGACTACGACAGTCCACTGGGCTGGACGCTGTTCACTCCACTGAATCTGGGGTACGCTCGCCCCGCAGTCACCGCAGACCGTCCCGTCCGAGCGAAGGAGCTTCGATGACGACCACCCCCGAGCAGTCGGCCCCCGCCGATGCCGCCCGCCCCCGCGTCGTGATCGGCGTGGACCTCCCCGAGGAGCTCTGCGCCCGCATCGCGCAGGCCGAGCCGCGCGTCGAGGTGGTCCGCGACCACGAGCTCTACCGCCCCCGCCGCTTCCCGGCCGACTGGGACGGCGACCCCGCCCACCAGCGCACCGAGGAGCAGCAGCGCCGCTTCGAGGAAATGGTCGACAGCGCCGACGTCCTCTTCTCCCTCCCCGACGTCGACCCCTCCCAGCTCGCGCGCACCGCGAGCGCCAACCCGCGCCTGCGCTGGGTGATGACCATGGCCGCCGGCGGCGGCTCCCAGCTGCGCGCCGCCGGCCTCGCGCCCGAGCAGCTCGAGCGCATCGCCGTCACCACCAGCGCCGGCACCCACGGCGGCCCGCTCGCGGAGTTCGCCCTGCTCGGCGTGCTCGCCGGCGCGAAGACCCTGCCCCGCCTCCTCGCCCAGCAGCGCGACCACGACTGGTCACCGCGCTGGGAGATGCGCCAGCTCGACACCATGCGGGTGCTGGTCGTCGGCCTCGGCGGGATCGGGAAGGCCTGCGCTGCGCTGTTCCACGCCGTCGGCGCGACCGTGCTGGGCACCACCCGCTCCGGCGCCCCTGTCGAGGGCGTCGACGAGCTCGTCCCGATCGAGGAGCTCGCCGGTGCGGCCGCCGACGTCGATGCGATCGTCGTGACCCTCCCCGGCACCGACGCCACCGTCGGCCTCGTCGGCCGGGAGGTGCTCGGCGCCGTCCGGCCCGGGACGATCCTGGTCAACGTCGGCCGCGGCACCGTCGTCGACGAGCTGTCGCTGCTGGACGCCCTCGAGGCCGGCCAGATCGGCTTCGCCGCCCTCGACGTCGTCGCCCGCGAGCCGCTCACCGCCGACAGCCCCCTCTGGGATCACCCGAACGTGCTGATCAGCCCGCACACCGCGGCGCTCGACCGGCGCGAGGAGGAGCGGATCGTCGCGCAGTTCATCGAGAACCTCCGCCGGTTCCTGGACGGCGAGGCGCTCGCCAACCGGGTCGACACCGTCGAGTTCTACTGAGCCGGCAGGTCACCATGCCCGAGACGACCCGCGACCCCGCCCCCGCCGTCACCCGCGCGCTGCGCGTGCTCGAACTGCTCGAGCAGTCGGGCGGCGCCCCGCTGACCCTCTCCGACCTCGCCCGCGCCCTCGGCGCCGCGAAGTCCTCCACCTCCAACATCTGCGCCGTGCTCGAGGACGGCGGGATGATCCGCCGCGTCGAGGCGGGCTACCGCCTGGGCCGACGCACCGCCGAGCTCGGCGGCGCCTTCGCCCACGAGTTCAACCAGATCCGCGAGTTCTACGGCGTCGTCGAGGCCGACCCGGTGCTGCGCGGGGAGGTCGTGCAGGTCGCGATGCTCGACGGGGAGTACTCCCTCTACCTCGCCCGGCACGAGGGACGCGCCCACCGGCTCGGCACCCCGCTCGGCTCCCGCCTGGCCGCCGTCACCACCGGCGCCGGGCTCGCGATGCTCTCGCGACTGGACGACGCCCGCGTCGACGAAGCCATCGCCCGCACCGAGGCGCCCGACCTGCCGCCCGCGGAGCAGATCCGCGCCCAGATCGCCGAGACCCGCGAGCGCGGCTGGTCCGTCGACCCCGGCCGCGGGCTGGAGGGGATCTGGGGCGTGGCCGTGCCGCTGGAGCCCTGGCGACCCACCGACCCGCCCCTCGCCCTCGGCGTCGCGCTCCCCGCCGCCGAGGCCGACGAGCAGACCCTCGAGCGCCTCGGCCGCGCCGCCCTCGGCGTCGCCGCCCAGCTCACCAACCCGTTCCTCCGACCCGCCGGCTGACCCCGGCGCAGAACACCCCCGGGGCCCGTCGGCCCCTCTCTGAGCCATCGAAGGAGATGTCCCATGAGCTCCACCCCCAGCCCCACGACCCCGCCTGATGCGGTCGCCGCGGACGCGGACCGCGAGTACCAGGCGAACCTGCGCCGGGCCACGCTCTCCTCGAGCGTCGGCAGCGCGCTGGAGTACTTCGACTTCGCGATGTACGGCCTGATGACCGCCCTGGTCTTCAACCAGCTGTTCTTCGACCAGTCGAACCCCGCGATGGCCCTCATCGCCGCCTTCGGCGTCTACGGCGTCGGCTTCGCGGCCCGCCCCATCGGCGGCCTCGTCTTCGGCCTGCTCGGCGACAAGGTCGGCCGACGCTTCGTGCTGGTCACCACGATCGTGCTGATGGGCGGCTCGTCCATGCTCATCGGCGTGCTGCCCACCTACGAGTCCGTCGGCGCGCTCGCGCCCGCGCTGCTCGTGATCCTGCGGCTCGCCCAGGGCTTCGGCGCGGGCGCCGAACAGGCCGGCTCCACCGTGCTGATGGCCGAGTACGCCCCCGTGAAACGGCGCGGCTTCTTCTCCGCCCTGCCCTTCGTCGGCATCCAGGCCGGCACCCTGCTGGCCGGCCTCGCCTTCTCCGCACTGACGCTGCTGCCCGAGGAGCAGTTCCTCTCCTGGGGCTGGCGCCTGCCGTTCCTCGCCTCCGTGGTGCTGATCCTGGTGGCGCTGTGGATCCGGGCGAAGCTCGAGGAGACCCCCACCTTCGTGCACCTCGAGAAGCGCGAGCAGACCGCCGAGCGGCCGCTGCGCGACATCTTCACCAAGGGCCTGCCGGGCGTGGTCACCGGCATCGGCCTGCGCATGGCCGAGAACGGCGGCTCCTACCTCTTCCAGTCCGTCTCCCTCGCCTTCGTCACCTCCGCCGCGATCGGCCTGGACCGCGGCTCCGTCGCCTGGGGCGTGACCCTCGGCAGCCTCATCGGCGTCTTCTCCGTGCCGCTGACCGGCGCGATCTCCGACAAGGTGGGGCGAGTGCCCGTCTACCGCTTCGGCGCCGTGTTCATGCTGGTCTACAGCTTCCCGGCCTGGTGGATGCTGTCGCTGGGCAGCACCGGACTCTCGATCGCCGTGGTCGCGATCGGCATCGGCGTGGCCGTGAACTCCATGCTCGGCCCGCAGTGCGCGATGCTCCCCGAGCTCTTCGGCAACCGTCACCGCTATCTCGGCGTCGCGATGGCCCGCGAGCTCTCCGCGGTGCTGGCCGGCGGCCTCGCCGGCGTGCTCGGCGCCTCCCTGATGGCCTGGACCGACGGCAACTGGATCGTGCTGGGCCTGTACATGGCGACCCTCGCCGCGATCACCACCGCCTCCACCTTCCTGGTCCCCGAGACCCGCGGCCGCGACCTGCTGCGCACCGAGGACGCGATCCGGCTGTCCACCACTGAGAAGGACTCCGCCTACGAGGCCGAGGCCGCCGTCGTCCCCGGCTCCGGCGGCGCGGACGAGACGTCGCGCCCCGCACGGGCCTGAGATCCTCCAAGCAGGCCCGGGCCCGCTCCACGGCCCGGGCCTTCTCGTCCGACCGCGCCCCTGCACGTCCCTCACGAAGGAGAGACATCGTGTCCGACCTGTTCGACCTCACCGGCCGCACCGCCCTGGTCACCGGCTCCACCCGCGGCATCGGCCGCGCGCTCGCCACCGGCCTCGTCCGGGCAGGGGCCCGCGTGATCGTGCACGGCCGGGACGCGGGACGCGCTGCTGCCGCGGCCGAGGAGATCGCCGCAGCCGTCGCCGCGGAGCGCGCGGGCGCGGCCGACGGGACGACCGCCGCCGACGGGACCGGCGTGGGCGCCGAGGCGACGGGCGGGGCCGGCGAGGTGCCGGAGGTCCTCTCGGCCGGCTTCGACGTCACCGATCCCGCCGCCGTCGACGCGGCGCTGACCGAGATCGAGGCCGCGCACGGCACCCCGGACGTGCTGGTCAACAACGCCGGTATCCAGCGTCGGGCGCCGATCGCGGAGTTCGCCGACGAGGACTGGGATGCGCTGCTGGCCACGAACCTCTCCGCCGCCTTCTACTGCGCCCGCCGCGTCGCCCGCGGCATGATCGCGCGCGGCAGCGGGAAGATCGTGCAGATCGGCTCGGTCCAGTCCCAGCTCGCCCGCCCCTCGATCGCCGCCTACAGCGCGACCAAGGGCGGGATCGCGATGTTGACCAAGGGGCTCGCGGCGGACCTCGCCCCGCACGGCATCCAGGTCAACACCCTCGCCCCCGGCTACTTCGCCACCGAGCTCACGAAGGCGCTGGTCGAGGACGAGGAGTTCTCCGCCTGGGTCACCCGCCGCACTCCCGACGGGCACTGGGGCGACGTCGAGGACCTCGTCGGCCCGCTGGTGTTCCTCGCCTCCGACGCGAGCCGCTTCGTCAACGGCCAGACCCTCCACGTCGACGGCGGGATGACCGCGGTGGTGTGAGCGGCCGGGCGGGCACAGGACGACTAACCGGGAACGCGGGGAAGGAGCTACGGATCCCGGCCCGCCGCCGGTCGGAGGAGCCGCGTACCCTACGAGCTGTGAGCTCCTCGTCCCGCCGCCCCACCTCCGCCGACGTCGCGGCGCGTGCGGGTGTCTCGCGGGCCACCGTCTCGATGGTGCTCAACGGACGTGTGGAGGGGACGGTCGCCGTGGCCACCCAGCAGCGCGTGCTCGCCGCCGCCGCCGAGCTCGGCTACACCCGCTCGGCCCTCGCGATCTCCCTCAAGGAGCGTCGCTCGCGCACGATCGGTCTCATCACCGACGAGATCGCGACCTCGCCCTTCGCCGGCCGTATGGCGCGCGCCGCCTCGATGGTCGCCGCCCGGCACGATCACCTCGTGATCACCGTGGACCTCTCGCTGCGCGACCACACCGTCGAGGATGCCGCCCGCCTCCTTGCCGAGCGCCAGGTGGACGGACTGCTCTACGCGACCATGGGCCGCATGAGGGGCCCTCTCCCCGTCGTGCCGCCGGGGATCCCGCTGGTGCTGGCGAACCACGAACCTGTGCCGCCCGGGGCGGACGAGCGCGGCGAGGGTGCCGAGCTGCCGCCCACCTTCGTGCCCGACGACTACGGCGGCGCTCGACGTGCTGCTCGTCGCCTGGTCGAGGCCGGTCATCGGCGGATCGCCATGCTCTCCGGCGACGATCGCTCCGTGGCCGTTCTCGAGCGCGAGGCCGGCTTTCGTGACGAGCTGGCGGACGCAGGCCTCGAACCGCGGATGGTGAAGGCGGGGTGGCAGATCGACGACGGCTACCGGGCCGCCGCCCGGCTGTTCGCGGGGGAGGACCCGCCGACGGGAGTGTTCTGCATCCGTGACCGGGTCGCTGCCGGGGTGCTCCAGGCCGCGGCCGCGGCGGGCATCGCCGTTCCAGGGGATCTCTCGGTGATCGGCTTCGATGACGAGGACTTCTTCGCCGAGCGGCTCGTTCCGAAGCTCACGACGATCGCCCTGCCCCACGAGGAGATGGGGCGCCGGGCGATGGCTGCGCTGTTCGCGCGACTGGAGGGCGAGGCGGCGGGCGACGACGCGGGTCTCGTGGTCGTCGACTGCCCGCTCGTCGAGCGGGAGTCGGTGGGGATGGCTCGGGGGCGCTGACCTCGCTCGACGTCCGCTGCGAGGGCTGGTCGAGGCAGGACCGGTGGTGCTCCGCCCGGGTCTGGGCCGGCTCCGGGACCGGGCTGGTCTCGGGCTGGGCGAACCGGCCCGCGTCATGGGTTCCGGGCGCTGCCGCGGAATCAGGGTTGACACGTGTGAAAGCTGCGCCGCATACTGGTTCCGGGCGACTTCGACACGTGTGCAAGCGGTGAGTCGGCGAGGACGCCGGACAGCCGCATCGACGCGCACCTCCTCCCTCGACCCGCTTCGACCGTCCCGACTCTCGACGAAGAGGACCGCATGGCCAGCCCCTCCACCCTCACCCGCCGCGCCCTCCTCGGCGCCGGCGGCGCGGCAGCCCTCTCCGGCACCGTCGCCGCCTGGCCCCGCCTCACCGGCGCCGACATCCCCGGCCGCGGCCAGGACGCCCTGACGATCCTGATCCTCGGTACCTCGCAGGACGCGGCCGGGCGTCAGGCGATCGCGGACGGCTTCATGGAGACCCATCCCGACATCCCCGTGCTGATCCAGTCGGTGCAGGCCACCGACTGGGGCGACTTCTTCGCGAAGATCCTCACGATGGTCGCCTCCGGCACCCAGCCCGACATCGTCTACACCGCCACAGAGGGGGCGCAGCTCTTCGCCGAACGCCTCGCGCTGCCGCTGGACGACTACCTCCTGCGCGACGCCGAGGAGATGAAGGACTACTTCGAGGACGTCCACCCCAGCCTCATCGAGGCGTTCATGTACAAGGGCTCCCTCTACCAGCTCCCGCTCGACTTCAACGCCGCGAACATGTACCTCAACCTCGACGTCCTCGAGCGCAATGGCCTCGAGATGCCGGGGGAGGACTGGACGAAGGACGACTTCACCGAGCTGCTGCGCGGCATGAAGGGCGACGCCACCCCGTACTACTGGACCAATCGTCTCTTCGGCGGGATCGTGCCCTGGCTCTACGTCAACGACACCTCCTTCCTGATCGAGGAGCGGGCGAGCGGCGGCGAGGACTTCTGGTCCACCTTCTATCCCGGCGAGCAGCGCTCCGGCGGTTATCTCTGGACCGGCTCCAACGCGACCGACGACCGCGTCCACGAGAGCTTCGAGCACCTGCGCGGCCTCGTCGGCGAGGGCCTCGCCGTGCGTCCCGAGGAGGGCGGCGGCAACACCCTCGTCGGCTTGTTCGCCTCCGGTCGCATCGGCACCACTCCCGCGGGCGGCTACTGGGTGCAGGGGCTCGCCGAGGGCGGCATGCGTCCCGAGCAGTACGACGTGCAGTTCTTCCCGCGCTGGAAGACCCAGCGTCACCAGTTCGGAGGCGCCGGATACGCGGTCATGAAGACCACCGACAAGCCGGACCAGGCCTGGGAGTGGATCAAGTACACCGCCTCGAAGGAGGCGATGGAGCTCGCCTTCCCGACCCCCTCGACCACTCCGACCCGGCGCTCGATGGTGAACGACTCCCTGTACACCGGCATCGGCCCGGAGCACTGGTCACGCTTCTACGAGACCCTCGACCGCTTCCCGTCCACCGGACCGATCCCCGCCCCGCCGCAGCAGGCCGCCGTCGAGACGGCGCTCATCCGCAATGTCTCCACCGCGCTGTCCGGCGGTCCTGAGCAGGTCGCGCGGTCGCTCGCGGATCTGGACGCCGACCTGCTCGCCGTCTTCTCCGAGGAGGACCCCTCATGACCGCCGATCGCGACAGCGCCCTGCTGCGCTGGCTCTTCCTCGCCCCGACGATGCTCGGCATCGGCATCTTCGTGGTGCTGCCGATCGTCGGCTCGCTCGCTCTCGCCTTCTTCCGCTGGGACATCATCACCTCCCCGCAGTTCGTGGGGCTGGAGAACTTCGCCGACCTCGCCACCGACCGCACCGTCGGCATCTCCTTCCTGAACACCGCCGTGTTCGTGGTCGTCGCGGTCGCCGCCCAGCTCGTCATCGCGATGCTGCTCGCGGTGCTGGTCAGCTCCCGGATGCCTCCGTGGCTGCGGGTGTTCTTCCGCTCGACCTTCTTCTTCCCCCTCGTGCTGTCCGCGGCGAGCGTCTCGATCCTCATGAAGTACCTGTTCAACGAGAGCTACGGCGTCATCAACTGGCTGCTCTCGCTGGTGGGGATCCCGGCCGTGCCCTGGCTGACCAGCCCGCAGTGGGCCATGGTCGTGGTGATCGCGGTGTACGTGTGGCAGAACTTCGGCTTCTCGTTCCTGCTCTTCATCGGCGGCCTGAGCTCGATTCCCACCGAGATCTACGAGGCCGGCTCCATCGACGGGGCTACCGGCTGGCGCCAGTTCCGCCATCTCACCCTGCCGCTGGTGAGTCCCACCGTGCTGGTCGCCTCGGTGATGGCGATCATCTCCGCGCTGCAGGTCTTCGACCAGCCCTACGTGCTCACGCGCGGCGGGCCCGGGGACTCCACCCGCACGGTCGTGATGGTCATCTACGAGAGCGCCTTCCGCGAGCTCGAGTTCGGGCGTGCCAGCGCGATCGGCCTGGTCCTCATGGTCCTGATCATGCTCGTCACCGCCGCCCAGTTCCGCCTCGCCCGACGCTTCGTCTTCTATCAGTGAGCCGCGCTCCCGCCGTCGCGAGCGCCCCTGTCCCCGTCCGGAAGGACCCCCGATGACACGCCGCCTGCCCGCCCTCGCCAAGTACTCCGCCCTGTTCGTCGCCGCCGTGCTCACGCTCGGTCCGGTGTGGTGGACGTTCACCACCTCGCTCCGGCCCGCCGCGGAGTCCTTCAGCCTCCCCCCGAGCTTCTTCCCCACGTCACCGGACTTCTCGAGCTACACCGCGGTGTTCGAGCAGATCGCGGTGCCGCTGCTGGTGCTCAACAGCGCCCTGGTCACCGGGGTCGTCGCGATCGGGCAGATGCTCACCGCCGCGATGGCGGGATACGTCTTCGCCCGCATGGAGTTCCGCGGCAAGAACGCCCTGTTCGCGATCGTGCTGTCGACGATGATGGTCCCGGTGCAGGTCACGATCGTGCCGGTGTTCATGATCATCCGCGGCATGGGGCTCTCCGACACGCTGCTCGCGCTGATCCTCCCCGCGATCCCCACCGCCTTCGGGACCTTCCTGATGCGCCAGTACTTCCTGGGGCTCCCGCTCGAGCTGGGAGAGGCCGCGGCGCTCGACGGCGCGAGCCCCTGGCGCACCTTTTTCTCGATCTACGCGCCGCTGGCGCTGTCCGGCATGGCGATCGTGGGCGTCCTCGCCTTCAACTACCACTGGAACGAGTTCTTCCGCCCGCTGATCTTCATGATCTCCGAGCAGAACTACACCCTGCCGCTCGGCCTCGTGACCCTCCAGGGCAACCTCGGCACGGGTTCGATCTCGGTCGTGCTGGCGGGAGTGATCCTCTCGATGGTGCCCGCCGTGGTGGTGTTCCTCTTCGGCCAGCGCTACCTCCGCGAGGGCCTCACCGCCGGGTCCTCGAAATGACCCCTGCCCACCGTCCCCGCCCCCACGTCACCAGGAGCAGCATCACGATGACCGCCACGCTCGACCTCGGCTTCCCGGCCCTCCACCGCGTCCACCCTCTCGGCTGGATCAACGACCCCAACGGCATCCACCGCACCGCCGACGGCCGTTGGCACGTGTTCTTCCAGTACAACCCCGCGTCCACCCGCCACGAGCACATCCACTGGGGGCACATGTCCTCCTCGGATCTGGTGAGCTGGCGCGAGGAGCCGCTGGGCCCCGTGCCCCGCCCGGGAGAGGCCGACCAGGACGGCTGCTGGAGCGGCGTCGGACTCCTCGACCACGCGCCCGACGCGAGCGCCGCCGAGGATGCCGAGCTGTCCGCCGGACCCGTCGCAGGCGAGCCCGGTGCTCCCGCCGTGCCCACACTCGTCTACTCCGGGGTCGACGGGATCGAGAACCAGCTCGCCCGCGTGCTCGTCACCCGCCTCGATGAGAGCGGCACCGAGCTGGTCCGCACCGGCGTGGTCGCCGCCGAGGTGCCCGAGGTGCCCGGACTGATCGGGATCCGCGACCCCTTCGTGTTCACCTACGGCGGGAAGCGCTGGGGGATCCAAGGCGCGGGGGTGCGCGAGGGCGGTCGCTTCGTGCCGACGCTGCTGCTGTACTCGTGCGAGGACCTCGAGAACTGGGAGCTCGTCGGCACGCTGCTGCACGGGGACGACCCTGTCGCCGCCGAGCACTCGCCCGCCGATCTCTGGGAGTGCCCGCAGCTCGTGCCCGTCGGCGGGCGCTGGGTGCTGCTGCTGTCCCGCTGGGGGCACCCTTCCACCCACGAGCGCTCCACCCTCCAGGTCGACTACCTGGTGGGGGACCTCGTCGACGGCCCGGACGGCGCGCCGCGCTTCGCTCCGACCGCCGGGGGGCAGGTCGACATCGGTCCCGACTTCTACGCACCCCAGGCCGTCGTCGACGCCGAGGGCGGCCGGGTGCTGCTGTGGGGCTGGTCATGGGAGGGGCAGCAGCGCAGCCAGGAGCAGACCGACGCCCAGGGCTGGGCCGGAGCGCTGACCTTCCCGCGGGAGCTGCGGCTCGACGGGGAGGAGCTGCGCAGCGCGCCGGTCCCGGAGCTGCGCGCGCTGCGGGCCGAGGCGCTGCCCCTGGAGGCGGCGGACGACGTCGACGTGCCCGGGGCCACCGGGGCCGGCGGCACTGTCGAGCTCCTGCTCGAGACTCCCGCGCGGGCCGAGGTGCGCACTCGCGGGGCCGTCACGGTCGAGATCCTCGGAGCCGACGGCACTGCGCGCGAGGTTCTCTCGGCCGATGACGGACCCGCGACGCTGTTCCTCGACGCGAGCCTCCTCGAGCACCTCCCGGACGCGGTTTCCCCGTGCACTCTGCGCTTCTACCCGGCAGACGGCGATCGGGTCCGCGTGCGCGGGGCGCTCGCCGAGGCGTGGGCGCTCGAGCTGCCCGGGCGCTGAGCCTCCCGCCGCGGCATCCCGAGCGCTGCCGGGTCCGGTTCCCCCGATCCGAGGCCCGGCACCGTCGGTGGCATGGTCGGTCACGGGCGTCTGGCGTACCTCTATGCCTATATAGGCATAGAGGTACGCCCTGCGCCAGTAGTCGACCATGCTCTGCGGGCTGCGGGCTGCGGGCTGCGGGCTGCGGGCTTGGGGCTGGGGGCGGTGGCTGCAGGGTGCCTGGAGCTGAGTGCGCCCTGGCCCTCCGCGGGCGGGGTGGGCCGGGTGTCAGCGCACCCCGAGCGGCAGCATCTCCGCGAGCGCCGTGCGCCAGCGCGCGAGGTCCCAGCCCTGCGCGGCGACCCAGTCGTCGTCGAAGTAGGTGTCGGTGTAGCGGTCGCCCGGATCGCACAGCAGCGTCAGCACCGAGCCGGTCTCGCCCGCCTCGCGCATCTGCGTGATCAGCTGCGCAGCGGCGATGAGGTTCGTGCCGGTCGAGGCGCCGACGCGCCTGCCGAGCACCTCCGAGAGGTGGCGCGCCGCGGCGACGGAGGCGGCATCCGGCACCCGGATCATCCGGTCCACGACTCCGGGCACGAAGCTCGGCTCGACCTGCGGGCGGCCGATGCCCTCGATCCGCGAGCCGGACCCAGTGGTGAGATGCCGATCCTCCTGCACCCATCCGGGGAAGAACGCGGAGTTCTCCACGTCCGCGACGCAGAGCGAAGTGGGCAGGGATCGGTAGCGCAGCAGGCGACCGAAGGTCGCGCTGGTCCCGCCGGTGCCGGCGCCGACCACGATCCAGCGAGGCACCGGATGCGGCTCGAGCTCGAGCTGGGCGAGGGCGCTGACGGCGATGGAGTTGTTGCCCCGCCAGTCGGTGGCGCGCTCGGCGTGGGTGAACTGGTCCAGGAAGAGCCCGCCGAGCTCGTCGGCCAGGCGCTGCGCCTCCCGGCTCATGTCCGCCGCGCCGTCCACGACGTGGCACTGCCCGCCGGCGAACTCGATCAGCGCGATCTTTCGCGCGCTCGTGCCGCGCGGGACCACGGCCACGAAGGGGATGTCGAGCATCCGCGCCACGTGGGCCTCGCTCACGGCGGTCGAGCCCGACGACGCCTCGATCACCGGCATCCCCGGTCGCAGTTGTCCGTTGACCAGGGCGAACAGGAACAGCGAGCGGGCCAGGCGGTGCTTGAGGCTGCCGGAGGAGTGGGTCGTCTCGTCCTTGAGGTAGAGCTGGATGTCCCAGTCCTCGGGCAGATCCAGGCGCACCAGGTGGGTGTCGGCGCTGCGGCGCCCGTCGGCGTCCAGGCGGTGGATCCGCTCGGCGACCCAGGCCCGCAGGTCCTCGTCGCTGCGGTCGACGTCCTGCAGGGGCTCGGGCCACAACGCGCTCTCGGTCATGGCACGACGGTACCGACTCGCGCTCCTTCAGGCCGGGGAGAGCTCAGACGCGGCCCGGGGCGGCGGCGTCTGCGAAGGCCGACAGCAGCAGCACCGTCGAGGCGCCGACGATCGCGACGGCGAGCCGTGCCGGGGCGACCGACGGCGTGTTGAGCGTCCCCCTCCCCAGTGGCGCAGCTGGGTCCAGACGGCGAAGGCGATGACGACGGCAAGGAGCGCGGAAGGAGCAGGGCGCCGCTCAGGGCGTGCGCAGCGCCCCGAAGGTGAGGCGGCGCCGCAGCGTGAAGCCGAGCTTCTCGTAGCCGGCGATCGCGGCGGTGTTCGCGGCGGAGGCGTGCAGCAGTGCCCGGTCCCCGCGGCGCTGGATGTAGTGGGCGACGTCGAGCACGAGGCGGGAGGCGAGGCCCTGCCGGCGGTGCTCGGGATGGACCGCGACCGCGCTGATCTCGGTCCAGCCCTCGGGGTGGAGGCGCTCGCCGGCCATCGCGATCAGCTGCCCGTCCCGTCGGATCCCCACGTAACGGCCCATCTCGTGGGTGCGCGCCTCGAAGGGCCCGGGCCTGGTCTGCGCGATCAGGGCGAGCATCTCGTCGGTGTCGGCCGCTCCGAGCTCGACCGCCTCCGGCTCGGGGCGCGGGGCGAGGCGGTCGGTCTGGACGAGCTGCACGCCCGGGATCTGGAACTCCGGCGCCCAGCCGGCCGGCAGCAGCGGATCGGCGTGGGAGACGGAGACCACGGCATCGTGCCCGAACACGTCGAGGATCGCGTCCCATACGTCGGGGTGCTCCCAGTCGCGCACGCCCACGAAGGGGGAGACGTCCTCCGGATAGCGAAGCACGTGCTCGTTGCCGATCGCGAGCTCGCGGTGGGCGCCGGTGAGCGAGGACCAGGCGGGGTTGTCGAGCACCGGATGCTCCGCGCCCGAGGGGGCGTCGGCGCTCCCGACGTGGGGCTGTTCGTCCAGCGGCATGCGGTGTCCTCGTGCGGCGGAGCGGGCGTGACCGGGCCACGCTACTCCCGACGGGGCATCGGCGCGCAGCTCTGTCACTCCGCGTGAACGGCGGGGGCCGGCGGGGCTCGGGGGTGATGGGGGCGCGGCCGACGAGGACGATGCCCACCGCTTCGTGAGAAAAGGCGAGTTGTCATTGAGGTAAAGAGGTCGTAAAGTCATCGGCGAGCGGTCCTCGCGACCGCGACCCGGACGGCCGCTGCGGAGCGCGCGGCGACGGGGAACCCCCAGGGGAGGTCGGGATGTCGAGGACAGTGACGTCGAGGACAGCAGGGGTGGGTGCGGCGGTGTCGGGGGACACCGGGGCACGAGGGGCTCGCCGCGGCACGAGGCTGCGCGGAGGGGCGTCCCTCGCGGCGCTGCTCGCCGCCGGTGCGCTGCTGGCGGGCTGCGGGACGGCCGTGCCCGAGGCGGCCGACGCCGAGGGCCCGGAGCCGGCCGCGGTCGCGATCCCGGCCCCGGCCGCGCCGGAGCAGGACGGCGCGGCGGCGGACGACGCGGCAGGGAACGCCTCCGGCATCGTGACGACCGGGGGTGAGCAAGGTGAGGGCGGCCAGGGCCAGGACGGCGATGGCCAGAGCGGCGACGAGCAGGGCCAGGGAGGCGACTACCAGGGCGAGGACGCCCCGGGCCCGTCCGCGGCGGACCTGCCCGCCTCGTGGGCCGGCACCTACTCGGCCGAGAGCCTTCCCCTCGGCGGCGGGTATCTCGTCGTGCAGAACCTCTACGGCGAGCACCGCGGGGCCACGTCCCTGGAGGCCTCCGACATCGCCGGCCAGGAGTACTTCGCGAGCAGCGGAGCGACCTGCGAGGGCGCGGCGACCCTCGCCGGCGACACCGCCGACTGCGTCCTGCCCGACGACGGCCGGGGCATGGGCGAGCAGACCGCTGTCGTCCACCTCGTCCCTGCGGCGTTCGGCGCGACCTCGCTGCTCGTCGAGGTCGGCGTCACGGACGGCCTCGCCGTCGCCGAGGCCCCGCAGGGCATCGGCGGCCTGAGCGCGGCGGTGCCGAGCGAGGTCACGCTGGAGGAGGTCGAGGGCGCCATGGTCACCGCGGTGATGATGGCCGACAGTCCCGAGGGTCCGCTGCCCGAGGAGCTCGACGTGCGATGCGAGCTGCGCGACGGCGGCCGGCACGCGCTGTGCGAGATCGTCGGCACCCCCGACGGCGGCGGCGACGGCAGCTGGTACGGCACGCTGCAGCCCGGCTACGGCAACTACGTCGTGCTCGCCACGAAGCTGCCCGCCTGACCTGAGACCGCCGGGCCGCCGGCGGTGCTCAGGCGAAGGGCGCCGAGGCCTCGTCCAGGGCGGCGACGTCCTGAGCGGAGAGCTCGAGAGCCGTGCCTGCGAGGAGGGCCGGCAGCTGCTCGGGCGTGCTCGCCGAGGCGATCGGGGCGGTCGTGCCCTTGGCCAGCAGCCAGGCGATCGCGACGGACGCCGGCTCCGCGTCGTGCGTCGCGGCGACCTCGGTGAGCACGTCCACCACGGCCAGGGCGTCCTCGGTGAGATTGTCCTCGACCATGCCCTTGCGGGCGCGGCCCTCGAGGTCCTCCTTCGTGCGGTACTTGCCGGTCAGCAGGCCGGAGGCGAGGGAGAAGTAGGGCATGACGGCCGCGTCGAACTCGCGTGCGATCGGGGCGTAGTCCTTCTCGTACGCGGCGCGGGCCAGCAGGTTGTAGTGCGGCTGGATCGCGACCGGCACGGTGAGGCCCTCGCGGGTCGCGACCTCGAACCACTCCCGCATGCGCTCCGGCGAGAAGTTCGACAGGCCCAGGTGGTGCACCCTGCCGGAGCGGACCAGGCCGTCGGCGATCCGCACCTGCTCCTCGATCGAGACCTCCTCGTCGTCGTAGTGGGCATAGTAGAGGTCGATGCGGTCGGTGCGCAGCCGCTCTAGCGACTCGTCCAGCGCCGCCTCGACGTTCGCGGCCGACAGGCCCGTGCGCGACGGCTTCGCGCCGACCTTGGTGGCCAGCACGATCTCCTCGCGATTCCCGCGCGCCTCGAACCATTCGCCGAGCACCGTCTCGGAGTCGCCGCCCTCGCTGCCCTCGGCCCAGGCGGCGTAGGCGTCGGCGGTGTCGATGAAGCTGCCGCCGGCGGCGACGAAGGCGTCCAGCACGGCGAAGGACGTCTCGCGGTCCGAGGTCCAGCCGAAGGTGTTCCCGCCGAGGTTCAGGGGGAGCACCTCGAGGTCGGTGCGGGGCAGACGGGTCAGGGATGCGGTCGGAGCAGAGGTCATGGAGCACTCCTCGTGACGTTGCGGGGCCGGGTGCGTCCGCGCCCGTCGGCTCTCGGGCCGCGGGCGCGGCGGTGACCGGCCGGTACGCGCACGACGCTAGCGCGCCTCCCTGACCGGCGGCCGATGCCGTCCGGGGGCGGGGCGAGTGGCGTGGCAGCTCGGGCGCCGCGCGGCGCAGTCGGCGGTCGGCGCGAGGTTCGTCGTCCAGCCCGGTCCCCGGGAGGTCGACTACCGTGGCCGTGCCCGCCCCGCCGGGCCCCGACCAGCCCCGGAAGGAGCACGGCACGTGCCGAACGCCCAGGACCCCAGCACCCCGGACCCCGACCCCCGCGCACCCCGCCGACCCGCCCCGAGGGCCGTCGCGCTGGTGCTGATCGGGATCATCCTGCTCCTCTCGATCGGTGCGTACGCGCTGGTCACCGCCTGGCTCGGCTGAGCCTGCCGCGCCGTCGTCGGCAAGGGCCCGCGACCCCCGCCGCTCCGTCGTGCCCGTCCTCTAGGCTCGATGCATGAGCACGGGACGGGGGACGCCCTCCGACTACGACTGGGAGGACGGCGCCGACGCGCCGGACGCCTCCGACCCGTCCGCGCGCACCCCCGCCGACCCCGCCGCCCTGCCCGCGCTTCCCCGCCGGGGCGCGCGTGCCGTCCCCTCGCGCGACCTCACGGCCGACGTCCCCGCCTGGTCAGCGGGGGCCGAGGCCGACGCGACCGGCGCGGCCTCCGAGGAGCCCTCCGGCATCCCCGACGGCCTCTTCGACACCCCCGCCGAGGGCCCCTACGGCGCGCCGTCCTTCACCTACGACGCCCTGGAGGGGACGCCCGACGAGGAGCGCCGCGACGGCCGCCTGCCCGCCTGGGTGATCCTCGCCATGGTCGCCGTGCAGGGCGCGGCCGCCGTCGCGATCGTCGCCCTCGTGCTCGGCGCCGGGCAGAACCTGCTCGGCGGCGGTGCGGCGGATCCGTCGGCCGCGCCGTCCTCCGCGCCCGCCACCCGCTCCGCGCCGCCCGCGCAGACCGAGCAGCCGCGCGAGCCCGGCACCGTCCTCGACGCGGACGGGCGCGAGGTCACCGACGGCACCGGCGGCTACGACCGGCCCGCGACCGTCGGCGAGCACACCGTCGCCTGGAGCGTCTGGACCGGCGGGACGCTCAGCGTCACCCCGCTGGCGGTCGACCTCGACGCGACCCTGCCCGGTGCGAACGGCGAGGGCGCCATCCAGGAGGGCTATCGCCTGGTCCTGGTCGAGTACGAGGTGCGCTACGACGGGACCGGGCACCTCGCGCCCGCCGAGGAGCTGTGGCTGACCGGCGAGTCCTCGCGCACCTACTTCCCGGACGTCGGCGAAGGCCTCGTCCCGGACCCGATGAAGCGCATCACCCCGCTCGCCGACGGGGCCAGTGCCCGCTTCCACAGCGCCTTCGTGGTGCCCGAGGCGGAGGTGGAGAGCTTCCGGCTCGGGGTCGAGACGTTCAGCGGAGAGGTCCTCTACTTCGCGACCACCTGAGCGCGCCGTCGGCTGGTGGTCGCCGGCGCCCGGGCGCCGGCGCGTCGGCCGCGAGCCGGGGGCTTGCGGACCGGAGGGGCGCGGGACGGAGGAAGCAGGCCGCGTGCGCTAGCGTGAGGGTGCCCCGCGCAGGGGCAGCGCACCGCACCGGGGGAGGGGCGGCGACGACCGCGGAGCGGCGCGCCGCAGGAGGGGTCGACATGCAGCCCACGCCGCCCACCCAGCCGCTGCCCGAACACCGCCCCCGCACCTCCTTCTACGTCGCGGTCGCCGCCGTCTCGGTGATCGCGGGACTGCTGCTCGGCGTCGGCGGCTTCTTCGGGATCCGGGCGCTGCAGGAGCCGCCCTTCCCGGGCGAGGAGGAGGTCGCGACGGAGCAGACCGTCCCCGAGGGCGGCGAGGTCCTCGCCGAGGCCCCCGTCGGCCCCGACGAGGCGGTGGCGCACGACGCCGTCGTCCCCTTCGAGCCGACCGAGGACAGCGGCCGCGTCGACGTGCGGATCACCGCCGTGGACTGGGACGCGACCGAGGAGATCCGGGAGACGAACTCCCTCAACGACGAGCCCGCCGAGGGGATGAAGAACATCATGGTCACCTTCGAGGGGGTCCATCGCGGGGAGAAGCCCTTCGCCACCTACGGCGGTCACTGGGTCGACGTCACCTACGTGGCCGCCGACGGCACCGAGTACAAGAACGGCGCCCAGGCCACCCCGCTCTACGACGAGATCTCGCAGAAGGAGACCGCCGTGCCGACGGACGAGATCCTCTCCCAGCAGGCCTTCGTGGTCCCCGAGGGGATCCGGGGGGAGGGGCACTTCGTGCTCACCCCGCGCGCGGGCGATGTCCAGGAGGGCATCTGGATCCGTGCGAGCTGAGGCGGTCGGACGGAGCGGCCCCGGTGGACACCCGGCCCCGACCTGGGGCATGATCTACCTGAAACCCGCAGTATCAGACAACTGTGCGGCACTCGACGACGAGAACGCGAAAGGCCCCTGATGAGCAGCTACACCGAGCACGTCACCCGAGTCGTCACGGAGGATCGCGAGCATCCCGGACTCGGCACCGTGGCCGTTCTGACCTTCGCCCCGCCGGAGGGCGAGGAGCGCCGCCCCGCGACCCTCGGCCCCCGTTCCATCGACGCCGTCACCGGCGCGATCGCCGCCGCGCTCGACCGTGCCGAGGCCGGGGAGATCCGCGCAATCGCCCTGACCGGCACCGGCCGCACCTTCCTCGCCGGCGCCGACCTGTCGATGTTCGCCGACCCCACCGCCGCCGAGAACGTCCGCGCGATGACCCGCGCCGCCCACGACCTGCAGGTCCGCGTGCGCACCAGCCCCGTCCCGATCCTCGCCCACCTGAACGGCGTCGCCCTCGGCGGCGGCCTCGAAGTCGCGCTCATGGCCGACGTGCGCACCGCCGCCCCCGGCGTGCGCGGCATCGGCCTGCCCGAGACCAGCCTCGGCATCCTCCCCGGCTGGGGCGGCACCACGCTGCTGCAGTCCGTCGTCGGCGCGGAGACCGCCGTGCGGATGATCCTCGAGGACCCCGCCCGCGACCGCCAGCTCACCGCCGAGAAGGCCCAGGAGGCCGGGCTCGTCGACGAGATCGCCGCCGACCTCGACGAGGCCCTCGAGCAGTTCGCCGCCCTGGTCGCCGCCCACGTCGACGTCGACGAGACCGACACCGACGTGGTCGACCCCGCCGTCGTCGGCGAGACCGCCCCGGCCGGAGCGGCCGGCGCCTGGGGCGGCCGCGCCCCGGCCCTGCCCGCCGCCGACTCGCCCGAGGCCGAGGAGCTGCTGGACGCGCTCGACGCCCCGCACAGCCCCGCCGAGACCCGCCGCGCCTGGGCGCAGCGCCTCGAGGCGCAGGGCGCCCCCGCCGTCGGCCGAGCCCTGATCCTGCTACAGCAGCTGCCCGGCTCCACCCTCGAGGACGCCCTGACCCGCGAGGGTGACGCGCTCGCCGAGCTCGTCCGCAGCGATGCCGCCTCCGCGTCCCTCTACTCCGCCGAGCTGCTGCGCCGCGGCAAGCCCGGCCGCACCCCGGTCGAGGGCGCGCGGGAGACCACGCGCGTCGGCGTCGCCGGCGCCGGGCTGATGGCCTCCCAGATCGCGGCGCAGCTCGCGCTCGGCCTGCAGGTCCCCGTCGTGATGCGCGACCTCGACGAGACCATCGCCGAGAAGGGCCTGGCCGCCGCCCGCGACGTGATCGCCCAGACCGCCGCCCGCGGTCATCTCGACGAGCAGACCGCGACCGCGATCGCCGAGAACCTCTCCGCCACCACCGACCTGCAGGAGCTCGCCGGCTGCGACCTCGTGATCGAGGCGGTGCCGGAGGTGCTGACGATCAAGAAGTCCGTCTTCGCCGAGCTCGAGGGCGTCCTCGCCGAGGACGCGCTGCTGGTCACCAACACCTCCTCGCTCTCCGTGTCGAAGATGGCCGAGGACCTGGCCCGCCCCGAGCGGGTCGTCGGCCTGCACTTCTTCAACCCCGTCGCGAAGATGCCGCTGGTCGAGGTGATCCACACCGAGAAGACCGATGAGCAGACCCTCGCCACCGGTCTCGAGGTGGTGCGCCGCCTGCGGAAGTTCGCGGTGCGCAGCGCCGACGCGCCCGGCTTCATCGTCAACCGACTGCTCTTCCGCGTGCTCGGCGGGGTGCTCGCCTCCCTCGACGCCGGCGCGGACCCGGTGGAGGTCGACGCCTCCCTCGACGCGCTCGGCATGCCGATGCGCCCCTTCGAGCTGCTGGACCTGGTGGGGCTCGGCGTCGCCGACCACGTGGGCCAGGTGCTGCTCGAGGAGCTCGGCGACCGCTTCCACGCCTCGCCAGGGCTCGGCGTCATGGCGCAGGGCGGCGTCCACTTCACCGAGCGCAGCCGCACCTCCGTGCACCCGCCGGTCTCCCCGACGGTCGCGCAGGTCTTCGGCGAGGGCGAGCGCCCCGCCGGCATCGAGCCGCTGGTCGGCGAGGCGCTGCTGGAGAAGGTGCGGGCCGGCCTGGCCGAGGAGATCCAGCTGATGATCGAGGAGGGTGTGGTCGAGCAGCCCGAGCAGGTGGACCTCGCGCTGATCCTCGGCGCGGGCTTCCCCCGCCACCGCGGCGGGATCACCCCCTATCTCGACGCCTCCGGCGCCTCCGAGCGCACCACCGGCAGCGCCTTCCACGGGGAGCGGTTCACCGCGGGGCGCTGAGCCCGGTCCTGACGGGGGCGGCCGTCGCGCGGAGACGCGCGGCGCCGCCCCCGTTCTCGTGCGCGGAGCATCGTGACCGGACTGCGACATGGGGAGAGCTGAACGGCGCCTGGACGCGCTCTACGATGACGCGGACGGACCCGCGCGGGTTCGTGCAGAGCACGTCCCGTCAGCAGAGAGGGGTCGGCGCCGCAGTCGGCGCCGGAACGGACCATGTCGCAGCCACCGCAGAACCCGTGGGGTCAGCCCCCGTCCGACGACCAGCACGGCCAGCAGTCCGCGAACGGCGGCTACGGGCAGGGCCCGCAGCCCTATGGCCAGCAGCAGGGCTACGGCGAGGAGGGGTACGGGCAGCAGGGGTACGGCCAGGGCTCGCCGAGCGGTGCCTACGGGCAGCCCTCCCCGAACTCCGGCTACGGCCAGGATCCGCAGGGCTGGGGTCAGGCGCCGTCCGCCGCGCCCGCCTTCGGGGCCGACGGCCAGCAGCCCTACGCCCAGCACGCCGAACCGCCGAAGAAGTCCTCGAAGACCCCGCTGATCGTCTGCGCGGGCTGTGCGGTGCTGGCCCTGATCGTGCTCCTCGTCGGCGGCGGCATCTTCCTGTTCACCCGCGACGGCGGGGAGCCCACGGACGACCGGACCACCTCGGAGCAGGCCACCACCGAGGACGGCGAGGAGACCTCCGAGGAGCCGACCGAGGAGGAGACCTCCGAGGAGGCGACGAACGAGGAGGCCACCTCGGAGGAGGCGACCGAGGCCGCCGCCGACGGCAAGGGCACCAAGGACGCCCCCTACGCGATCGGCGAGAAGTTCACCGTCGAGGACGGCGAGGGCGGGACCCTCGACGTCACCATCGGTGACGTGAACTGGGACGCGACCGACGAGGTCATGGGTGCCAACGAGTTCAACGAGGAGCCCGGGGAGGGCGAGACCTACATCCTCGTGCCGGTGTCGATGACCTACCACGGAGACGGCACGTCGGAGCCCGGCTTCTCCCTCATGGTCGACTACGTGACCGAGGGAGGGAACTCCTACAGCGACGCCGGCTCCGTGACGCCGAAGAGCTGGCTCGACGTGGGCACCCTCCACGACGGCGGCACCGGGGAGTGGGAGATCGGCATCCTGATCCCGGCCGACCAGGCGAAGAACGGCCACTTCGCCGTCTCCCCGCTGCTGAACTTCAGCGCTGAGGACGTCTGGGTCAAGGCCGCCTGAGGCCGAGCCCGCCACCATGACGGCCCGCCGGCTTCCGGAGCGCACCGGAAGCCGGCGGGCCGTCGTCCGTGAGGGGCCGCGCACACTGCGCTGCGGGGCGAGCCGCGGGCGCTGATGCCGGTGGGGCGGGGACCGGCCCTCCGGTCGTCCGAGGGAGTCGGCTGCAGCGTCCGTCGGCAGTCCAGCGACGGGACCCGCTCAGCGGCGGGGCGCCGCCCAGCTCTCGAGCCGCTCCAGCGCCTGCTCGATCGTCGCGCGCGACTTGCAGAAGGCGAGCCGCAGGTGCGAGGAGGCGTCGCCCGCCTCGCCGTCGCGGTAGAAGGCCGACAGCGGGATCGCGACCACCCCGGCCTCCTCGGGGAGGCGCTCGGCCAGGGCGCGGGCGTCGCTCTCGCCGAGCGGGCCCGCGTCGGCGACGGTGAAGTATCCGGCCTCCGGCACGCTCACCCGGAAGCCGATCCGGCGCAGACCGTCGGTGAGCAGGTCGCGCCGAGCGCGCAGGTCGGCGGCGAGATCGTGGAAGACCGTCGGATCCATCCGCAGCCCGGCGGCGACCGCGGGCTGGAAGGGAGCGCCCGAGGCGTAGGTCAGCCACTGCTTGACCCCGGTGATCGCCGTGATCAGCTCGGGCCGCGCCGTGATCCAGCCGATCTTCCACCCGGTCACGGCGAAGGTCTTGCCCGCCGAGGAGATCGAGATCGTGCGGTCCTGCGCCCCGGGCAGCGTCGCCGGCGGCAGATGGGCGGGGCCGAAGGTGAGGTGCTCGTAGACCTCGTCGGTGACGATCAGCGCATCGTGCCGCTCCGCCTCCTCGACGATCGCCTGCAGCGCCTCCACCCACAGCATCAGACCGGTGGGGTTGTGCGGGGTGTTCACCAGCACCAGGCGGGTGTGCTCGGAGAACGCCGCGCGCAGCGCGTCCCGGTCCACGTCCAGCACCAGGTCCCCGTCGTCGGCCGCCGAGCCGGTGCCTGTGGCGGAGCCCGGCCGGGAGGTGATCGGGACGGTGCGGTGCACGCCGCCCGCGAGCGCGATCAGCGCCGCGTACTGGTCGTAGAACGGCTCGAGCGTGATCACCTCGTCGCCCGGCTCGACCAGCGCCAGGATCGTCGCGGCCAGCGCCTCCGTCGCCCCGGTCGTGACCAGCACCTCCGTGGCAGGGTCCCAGCGCAGTCCGTACCAGCCGGCCTGATGCTCGGCCACGGCCTCGCGCAGCTCCGCCTCGCCCGCACCCGGCGGGTACTGGTTGCGGCCGCGCCGGATCGCGTCGATCGCCGCCTCGGCGACCAGGGCGGGCGGGTCGTCGTCGGGATAGCCCTGCCCGAGGTTCAGCGCGTCGTGGGCGGCGGCCTTCGCCGACATCTGCGCGAACACGGTGGGACGGGCCTGCCCGCCCACGAGCAGGCCGGCAGCGGCGGCGGCACGGGTCCAGGGACCGGAGGAGTTCATGGGCCCGAGTCTCTCAGAGCCGCGGAGCAGTACGGCAGCGATCGCCGGGGTGACGAGCGGCCCGATGCTCAACGGCGGGGGAAGACCAGCCGCCCGTAGGTGACATAGCGGAACGAGGTCGAGACGATCTGGCCGACGAAGGTGCCGGAGATGTTGTCCGCGAGCGGGGAGTCCAGTCCCAGCACGTACCGCGAGAACGCCAGGCAGGCGAGCTGCAGCCCCGTCGCGATCACGTTGACCAGGATGAACAGCATGATCGAGCGGGTCGTGTCCGGGCGGGGCCGGTCCCCGAAGGTCCACAGCCGGTTGCCCAGATAGGTCAGGCACGAGGCGACCGCGATCGTGAGCACCTTCGCCGTGAGCGGGCTTCCGTGCATGATGCCCTCGCCCCAGCCCTGCGTGGGATGCCAGAACACCAGCAGGTTGTACATCGCGGCGTCCAGCAGGAACACCAGCCCGCCGACGACCAGGAACTTCAGGGTCGAGCGGAGGTGTTCGTCCACCAGCGCGCCCGCCCGGTCGCGGAGGGAGTGTCGGGAGCCGGCCGACGGATCGGAGGTCGTGCCCTGGGCCGGGCCGCCGTCGGCCGACGGTCCGGCCTCGTGCGCTGCGCTCGCGGGGGCCGTGCCGCCCTCGGACAGGGGGGTGCCGCGGAGCGTGGTGGACGGAGCGCTGCGCCCCGTCGTCTCGTCCGGCGACAGCACGCCCGGCACTGTACCGGACCCGGTACCATCGTGGACCTGCCGCAGCGACGGGTCGGCGGCGCCGTACGTAGCGCCCGGCCCTGGGAGCGCGCGGCACCGACCGCTGCGACGGGAGGCGCCCCCGAGAGGTGCGCCGGCCCTGGGAGCGCGCGGTCACGTCGCCCGACGGCGCCCGTCCCCGGACGGCACCCGTCACGAGGCGGAGCTCGTCGGCCCCCGCGCCGCAGACCGCCTCGGCGACACCGACGCACACACTCCGAGAAAGGCCCCCATGACTCACGTCGCCCTGACCATCGCCGGCTCCGAGGCCTCCGGAGGTGCCGGCGCCCAGGCGGACATCAAGACCTTCCACCAGCTGGGCACCTTCGGCGCTGCGGCGCTGACCTGCATCGTCTCCTTCGACCCCAAGAACGACTGGAGCCACCGCTTCGTGCCGCTGGAGCCGCAGCTGATCCTCGATCAGATCGAGGCGAGCACCGCGGTGCACGACATCGACACCACGAAGATCGGCATGCTCGGCACCCCCGCCACGATCGAGACCGTAGCCGGCGCGCTCGCCGAGCGGTCCTTCACCAACGTCGTGCTCGACCCGGTGCTGATCTGCAAGGGCAACGAGGGCGGCTTCGCCCAGGACACCGACGACGCGCTCAAGGCGCAGATCCTGCCGCTGGCCACCTTCGTCACCCCCAACCACTTCGAGACCCTGGCGCTCTCCGGCATGGAGAGCATCGAGACGGTCGAGGAGCTGGCCGAGGCCGCGAAGCGCATCCACGAGGCCTTCGACGTGATCGTGCTGGCCAAGGGCGGGGTCGTGCTCGAGGGCGAGGACGCGGTGGACGTGTTCTACGACGGCGAGCAGACCGTCGAGCTGCGCAGCCCCAAGATCGGCCAGGAGCGCGTCAACGGCGCCGGCTGCACCCTCGCCGCCGCCGTCACCGCCGAGCTCGCCAAGGGCGCCACCCCGCTCGAGGCCGCCCGGACCGCGAAGGCCGTGGTCACCAGCTCCATCGAGAACCGCCAGAAGGGCCACACCCCCTTCGACTCCGTCTACCAGGGCAAGTACCAGGGCTGACGGGTCCCGGGGCGGCCCGGGGTCGGCGACGCCGGGCCGCGCGGCCTCCCGGGGCCGGCCCGTCGGCCATCGACTGGCAGGTTTCGACCGGTATTCCGGCGGCCGCCTCAACGGGTGAGGGCCGGACGCCTGTCGGGGAGGGGCCGGTAGCCGCGGGGCGGGAAGCCGCCGCCGGCGACCGACAGGGCGGTCAGGCAGAGCGCGTGCGGGAAGCCGGTGCCGGGTGGTGCAGACGGGGTGGCTGGGCCGGAGACAGGAGCGGGGCAACCGGCCGGCGGACGACTGAGCAGGGCGGGGGAGCGCGGCTTACCGCCCCCGGCCACGGTCACGAATACATCCCGACATCCGATCAGCGCCCCCCTCATGTGGACAGATGTCGCCGGGGGCAGCATTCTCGGAGCATGAACGAGCGCACCACGCCGCCCGACTCCGACGTCGCGGGGCAGGACCCGACCCGCCCCGAGGGCGCGCCCCGCACCGGCGAGCCCCTGATCTCCGTGCGCGGCGTCGACAAGCTGTTCGGCGACTTCCAGGCGCTGAAGGGCATCGACCTCGACATCCACCGCGGCGAGGTCGTCGCCCTGATCGGCGCCTCCGGCTCCGGGAAGTCGACCCTGTGCCGCTGCCTGAACCGGCTCGAGACGATCACCGCCGGGGAGATCACCATCGACGGGGAGCGGCTGCCCGAGGAGGGCAGGGAGCTCACCCGCCTGCGCGCCGACGTCGGCATGGTGTTCCAGAGCTTCAACCTCTTCCCGCACCTCAAGGCGATCGACAACGTGACCCTCGGCCCGCGCAAGGTGCGCGGAGTGCCGAAGGCAGAGGCGGACCAGCAGGCGATGGAGCTGCTGGAGCGCGTAGGCCTCGCCGACAAGGCGAACTCCCTGCCCACGGCGCTGTCCGGAGGCCAGCAGCAGCGCGTGGCGATCGCCCGGGCGCTGGCGATGAAGCCCAAGGCGCTCCTCTTCGACGAGCCGACCTCGGCCCTGGACCCCGAGGTGATCAACGAGGTCCTGGACGTCATGGCCGAGCTCGCGAAGGCCGGGATGACGATGCTCGTGGTCACCCACGAGATGGGCTTCGCCCGCCACGTCTGCGACCGCGTGGTCTACATGGACGCCGGCGAGATCGTCGAGGAGGGCGAGCCCGAGCAGTTCTTCACCGCCCCGCGCAGCGACCGCGCCAAGGCCTTCCTGTCCAAGATCCTCGCGCACTGACCCCGGCGCAGCCCGACGCTCGCGCCGCCGCCCCTCGCACACCCCGACCCCCGCTCCGCCCGGAGCGCACGCAGAAACCGGAGAGACCCATGAACCCCACGAGCTTCCGCCCCCGCCGCCGGGCCGTCGTCGCCGCGGCGGCCGCCCTGCCCCTGGTGGGCCTGGCCGCCTGCGCTTCCGACACCGGTGACGGCCCCGACCTCGGCGGCGGCGCGGACGGCGGCTCCGACGGCGGCGGCGAGGGCTCGGCCTTCGCCGACGTGATCGCCTCCGGCCCCGTCGCTGCCGAAGACGCCGTCGCCGGCAGTGCCTGGGCCGCCGCGATCAAGGAGAAGGGCCAGCTGATCCGCGGCGGCACCGTCGCCAACCAGGTCTTCTCCCTCGCCTCGACCACCGGCGGGCAGCCCACCGGCTTCGATGCCGGCATCACCCAGCTGCTGGCCAAGTACATCCTCGGCGAGGGCGGCGAGGAGAAGGTCGAGTACATCGACACCACCGTCGAGACCCGCGAGACCCTCGTCCAGAACGGGACCGTGGACTGTGTGATCGCGACCTACTCGATCACCCCCGAGCGTCTCGAGGTCATCGACTTCGCCGGCCCGTACTACCTCTCCGGCACCGCCATCCAGGTGCGCACCGAGGACGCGGAGTCGATCTCCGGGCCCGAGGACCTCACCGGCAAGAACCTGGTCACCCAGGCGAACTCCACCGGCATCCAGGCGATCGAGGAGTTCGTGACCGATCCCGGCGATGTCCAGACCCTCCCGGACAACGAGTCCTGCGTCGCCGCGCTCAAGCAGGGCCGGGCCGACGCCTACGTGCTCGACCAGGGCGTCCTGCTCGGCAACTCCGCCGCGGACCCCGAGGTCACCGTCGTCGGCGAGCCCTTCGTGGACGACCCCTACGGCGTCGGCCTGTCCAAGGACGCCGAGGGCGCGGTCGAATTCGTCAACGCCTTCCTGCAGGAGATCATCGACTCCGGCGCCTGGGAGAAGCTGTGGACCGCCACGATCGGCGAGGTCATGGACACCGAGGCCCCCGAGCCGCCCGTCCCCGGCGAGCTGCCCTCCTGACGGGCTGAGCCGCCCGGCCGACGGACGGGCCGCCGGCCCGTCGGCCGGGCGTCGGCCCGCAGACCGGGCGTCGTCCCGTCGGCCGTCCTTGTTCCCTTCCCCGATCGCACCGAGAGGCCCCTGATGGACGCCATCCGCGAGAACATCCCGCTGCTGCTGCAGGGCATCGGGACGACCGTCGCCCTGACGGTGCTCGGCTACGTGTTCGCGCTCGTCGTCGGCACCGTGATGGCGGTGGCGCGGGTCAGCCCGATCCCGCCGCTGCGCTGGGCGGCGACCGTGTACGTCGAGATCTTCCGCAACATCCCGCTGCTGAGCCTGCTGATCCTCATCTCCTTCGGCCTGCCGGACGTCGGGCTGCGCCTGCCGTACTTCTGGTGCGGCGTGCTGGGGCTGACGCTGTCCTCGGCCGCGTTCGTGTGCGAGAACGTGCGCTCGGGCATCAACACGGTGCCCGTCGGCCATGCGGAGGCGGCCCGCTCGATCGGGCTCGGCTTCTTCGGCACGCTGCGCCACGTGGTGCTGCCGCAGGCGTTCCGCTCGATGGTGCAGCCGCTGGTCAACGTGTTCATCGGCACCGTGATCGGCTCGGCGCTGTGCTCGGCGATCGCGGTGCAGGAGGTCACCTGGGTGACGCAGACGCTGAACATCCGCTACGCCCAGGCGGTGCTGATGTTCCTCATCGCCGGCGCCGTCTATCTCGTGCTGTCCCTCGGCGGCGCCGCTCTCGGCGGGGCGATCGAGCGGGCCGTCTCCCCGGGCGGTCGCGACCGCTCGCGCGCGAGCAAGGCGCTCGACGTGACGGCAGGAGCCCAGGCATGAGCTCAACCGCCACCCAGGTCCTCTTCGACGCGCCCGGTCCGAAGGGCCGTCGGCGCATCCTGCTGCTGTCGGTCCTCAGCGTGGTCGCGATCCTCGCGCTGCTCGCGGGGGCGCTGTGGCAGTTCCGGTCCAACGGCCAGCTCGACCCGGGCAAGTGGATCGTATACCTGCGGGTGGACTACCTCGCCTTCCTCGGCCAGGGCCTGTGGGGAACCCTCAAGGTCACGGCGCTCGCCGCCGTGGTCGCCTTCCCGCTCGGCCTGCTGCTGGCGCTGGCGCGCCTGTCCCGCTTCCGGGTGCTGAGCACGCTCGCGGCGGTGTGGATCGAGTTCTACCGCGGCATCCCGATGCTGCTGGTGGTCTACGCGTTCCTGCTGGCCCTGCCCGCCTTCGGTGTGACCTTCCCGCGGTTCTGGATGCTGGTGATCCCGATGATCCTGGTCTCCTCCGCCACCACGGCCGAGGTGTTCCGCGCCGGGATCAACGCCGTGGACCGCGGCCAGCACGAGGCGGCCGCTGCGATCGGGCTCTCGCGGCGCGATGCGATGGCCTCGGTGATCCTGCCGCAGGCGGTGCGCCTGGTGCTGCCGAGCCTCATCCTCGCCCTGGTCACGCTGCTGAAGGACTCGACCCTCGGCTACGTGGTCAGCTACAACGAGCTGCAGTTCCAGGGCAAGACGCTCGTGTCGATCACCCGCTACCTGGTGCAGACGTACCTGGTGGTCTCGGTGATCTACATCGTCATCAACTTCCTGCTCACCCGGATCGCGCTCGCGCTGGACGCGCGGATGAAGGCCCGCGCCGCCGCGGGCTGAGCGCGGCGGGGCGGGCTTCGGCCGCACCGGCTCGTCCCCTCCCTCGATCCGTCCCGTAGGGCGACCGGCGCGACCGCTGTCCCATCGGCCGCCCCGCCCTCGCCCCCTCCAGGAAGGCTTCTCCCATGTGCCGTCTGCTCGGCGTCGTCTCCCGCGGCGCGCTCCCGCTGCCCGAGGTGGTCCCCGGCGAGCTGCCGCTGTTCACGGCGCTCTCCGAGCGGCACAAGGACGGCTGGGGCGTGGCCTCGTATCCCGCGGGCACGGGGGCCGACGGGGGCGACGACCCCGCCCCGATGCTCCCGCTGCTGCGCCGCGGCACCGACACCGCTCTCGCCTCGAACGACTACGGGGAGGCGGTCGCGGAGGCGCGCGGCGAGGCGATCGTGGTGCACCTGCGTCGGGCGAGCGTGGGCCTCGCGCTGACCCCCGAGAACACCCACCCCTTCGTCGAGGGGGAGATGACCTTCAGCCACAACGGTCAGTTCGACCTCTCCGACGAGCTGCGCGAGCGGATCCTCGCTCGCGGCGGCCGCGCCCCGCTCGGCACCACCGACTCCGAGCTGTTCCTCTCGCTGGTCACCGCCAGGGCGGGCGAGCTCCCGCCGCGGGAGGGGCAGACGGACTGGGCGCTCGCGATCCAGCACGCGGCCGCCGAGCTCACCGCGCTGACGATGGAGCTCTTCGGCCGCCCGCCCGAGTCGCTGAACTGCCTGCTCACCACGCCCGGCACGCTCGTCGCCTTCGCCCAGCACGACCCGCCCCAGGCCCCGGCCGATCAGCCGGCGGAGGTGTACGACCTGCGCTGGCGCGCCGACCACGACCGGGTGCTCGTCTCCTCGACCGGCTACCCGCAGGCGGGCTTCGCGACCTTCGCACAGGGGGCGGCGCTGACCGTGCACCGCGGCAGCCTCCGCGTCGAGGAGCATCCGCCGCTGGGTCGGTGAACGCGGCGGACCGAACGGCCTGGCGCGGCCCCGCGCGTCGGGCCACTCGATAGGGTTGGTCCCTCCGGCAGTGACAGCTCGTCGGCCCGACCGCCCTGGGAGGCCTCGTGATCGGTTTCGAGAACGTCCGCAAGGAGTATCCGGGCGGCACGCTCGCGGTCGAGGACTTCACCCTCGAGATCGCGTCCCACGAGGCGGTCGCGCTCGTGGGCACCTCCGGCTCCGGCAAGACCACCCTGATGCGGATGATCAACCGCATGGTCGACCCCACCTCCGGGCGGGTCACCATCGACGGCGAGGACGTCGCCGCGATGGACCCGGTGCGACTGCGCCGCTCCATCGGCTACGTCATGCAGGCCTCGGGCCTGCTGCCCCACCGCACCGTGCTGGACAACATCACCACCGTCCCCGTGCTGCGCGGCACCGCGAAGGGCGAGGCGCGCGAGCGGGCCCGCGAGCTCATGGACACCGTGGGCCTGGACCCGGAGCTCGCCTCCCGCTATCCCGCACAGCTCTCCGGCGGCCAGCAGCAGCGCGTCGGCGTCGCCCGCGGCCTCGCTGCCGACCCGAACATCCTGCTCATGGACGAGCCCTTCGGCGCCGTCGACCCGATCGTGCGCGAGGAGCTGCAGAGCGAGCTGCAGCGCCTCCAGCGCGATCTGCGCAAGACGATCGTCTTCGTCACCCACGACATCGACGAAGCCTTCCGCATCGGCGACCGCGTCGTGATCCTCCGCCCCGGCGGCCGGATCGCCCAGGTCGGCACCCCGCAGGAGATCCTCGCCGACCCGGCCGACGACTTCGTGGCCAGCTTCGTCGGCGCCGACCGCGGCGCCCGCACCCTGCACGTCGAGCATGTCGACGGCCGCGACGTCGTCGTCGACGCGGACGGGCGCGCCGCCGGGGTGCTCGCCGGCGCCCCCGCGGCCGACGGGGGCCGCGAGGGCGAGCGCGGGCAGGAGCGGCCCCGGTGAGCTGGGTCCTCGACAACCTCGACGTGATCGCGGGATACGCCGGCGCGCACCTGGTCCAGGCGCTGCCGCCGATCCTGCTCGCCTTCGCGCTCTCCCTGCCGCTGGCGAAGCTCGCGAACTCCCGCGGCTGGCTGCGCACCGGCGTGACCACCACCTCCGGGCTGATGTACGCGATCCCGTCCCTGCCGCTGTTCGTGCTGCTGCCGGGCCTGATCGGCACCGGCGTGCGCAGTCCGCTGAATATCGTCGTCGCCCTGACCCTCTACGGCCTCGCGCTCATGGTCCCCACCGCCTCCGACGGCTTCCGCTCCGTCTCCCGCGATGTGCTCGGCTCCGCGACCGCGCAGGGCTTCGCCCCCGTCGCCCGCTTCTGGCAGGTTGAGCTGCCGCTGGCCGGACCGGTGCTGCTGGGCGGGGTGCGGGTCGTCGCGGTCAGCACGATCTCGCTGGTCACCGTCGGCGGTGTGCTCGGCGTGCCGAGCCTGGGGATGCTGTTCGTGGACGGGGTGCGGCGAGGGATCGTCGCCGAGATCGCCGCCGGCGTCGTCGCGACCGCCGCCCTCGCGCTGCTCACCGATGCGCTGCTGGTGCTGCTGGGCCGGGCGCTCATGCCCTGGCACCGCGGGCGGAAGGAGGGCAGGCCGTGAACGAGAACCCCTTCGCCGGCGCCCTCGAATGGCTCTCCGACCCGGTGCGCTGGACCGGGCCGTCCGGGATCCCCCTGCGCACCGCCGAGCACCTCGGCTACACCGCGCTCGGCGTGCTGGTCGCGGCGCTGATCGCCGTGCCCGTCGGGCTGTACGTCGGCCACACCGGCCGGTTCAAGGGCCTCGCCGTCGGCGCCGCGGGCGCGGCCCGCGCACTGCCCACCCTGGGCCTGGTGACCCTGTTCGCGCTGCTGGTGGGGATCGGGCTCACCGCGCCGCTGCTCTCCTTCGTGATCCTGGCGATCCCATCGCTGCTCGCCGGGGCCTACTCCGCCGTCGAGTCCGCAGACCCAGCGACAGTCGACGCCGCCCGCGCCCAGGGCATGACCGAATGGCAGATCCTCACCCGGGTCGAGCTCCCGCTGGGGATGCCGCTGCTGGTGGGAGGGGTACGCGGCGCGACCGTGCAGGTCGTCGCCACCGCCATGCTCGCCGCCTATGTGGGCAGCGGCGGCCTGGGCCGGTACATCTTCCAGGGCCTCGGCTCCCAGGACTATCCGCAGATGATCGCCGGGTCACTGCTGGTCATCGTGCTCGCCCTCGTGCTCGACCTGGCCCTGCTGCTGCTCCAGCGCGCGACCGCACCGCGCGGGACGGCCGCCGCATGAGTCCCGACCGTTCCCTCCCCGCCGCACGCTCCGTCCGACCTCACCTCCCAGGAGAACCCTCATGAGCATCCACAGCACCCGTCGTCACCTGCTGGGCGCCCTCGGCGCTGGCGGGCTCGCTCTCGGCGCCGCGGCCTGCGGCAGCTCCGACCCCTTCGAGGAGGACGGCGGCTCCGGCGCCGCCGGCTCCGACGGCGGCGGCGAGGCCCCCGCGGGCACGCTCGCCATCGGCTCCCAGGCCTACTACTCCAACGAGATCATCGCCGAGCTGTTCGCGCAGGTGCTCGAGAAGGCGGGCTTCACCGTCGACCGCCAGTACCAGATCGGCCAGCGCGAGGTGTACATGCCCGAGCTCGAGGCCGGGTCACTGGACCTGCTGCCCGAGTACCTCGGCAACCTCCTGCAGCACTACGAGTCCGACGCGGGCTCCGCGAGCCCCGAGGAGATCCGCTCCTCCCTCGAGGAGGCCCTGCCGGAGGGGCTGCGCGTGCTCTCCTTCGCCGAGGCCTCCGACCAGGACTCGTACACCACCACCTCCGATTTCGCCTCCACGCACTCCCTCAGCGCGATCGGCGACCTCGCCGGCGTCGAGGAGGACCTGAAGATCGCCGCGAACAGCGAGTTCGAGACGCGGCCCTACGGCCCCGAGGGCGCGAAGGCCGTGTACGACGTCGACATCGCGGTGGTGCCCGTGGAGGACTCCGGCGGTCCGCTGACCGTCCAGGCCCTCCTGGACGGGGACGTCCAGCTCGCCGACATCTACAGCGCCGATCCCTCCATCGCCGAGAACGACCTGGTGGTGCTCGAGGACCCGGAGTCGATGATCCTGCCGCAGAACGTGGTCCCCGTCGTCTCCGAGAAGATCGACGAGCAGGCGGCCGAGGCGATCGAGAGCGTGATCGCCGAGCTCAGCGCCGACGACCTCGTCGAGCTGAACCGGCAGAGCGTCGTGGACCAGGCCTCCAGCGCCGACATCGCCACCGGCTGGCTGACGGAGAAGGGCCTGCTCTGATGCGCATCGTGGTCACCGGGGCGAGCGGCAAGGTGGGCGGCGAGGTCGCCCGCCTGCTCCACGGGGCGCCCGGGGTCACGCTGCGCCTGGTCGGCCGGAGCCTCAAGCGCCTCCCCGCGCTCGAGGGCGTCGAGCAGGCGCAGGCCGGGTTCGGCGACGCGGACGCCTGCGCCGCCGCCTTCGACGGGGCCGACGCGCTGCTGCTGGTCTCCGCCGGCGAGGCCGAGGACCGGCTCGACCAGCACCGGACCGCGATCGACGCCGCCGCCCGTGCCGGGGTCCGGCACGTGGTCTACACGTCCTTCCTCGGCGCGTCCGATGACGCGGGCTTCACCCTCGCCCGCGACCATGGCGCGACCGAAGAGATGCTGCGCGGCTCGGGGATGGCCTGGACGTTCCTGCGCGACAGCTTCTACGCCGACGTGCTGCTCGACTTCGCCGGCGACGACCGGGTGATCCGGGGCCCGGGCGGCACGGGACGCTGTGCCTTCATCGCCCGCCGCGACGTGGCCGAGGTCGCCGCCCGGATCTTACGCGACCCCGCCCCCTACGCCGGGCGGGCGCTGGACCTGACCGGCCCTGTCGCGGTCAGCCTCGCCGAGGCGGCGCTGCTGATGACGCGCGCGACGGGGGAGGAGTACGAGTACGTCGACGAGTCGATGGCCGAGGCCCGCGCCTCCCGTGCCCCCTACGGCGCACCGGACTGGCAGGTCGAGGCGTGGATCAGCACCTACACCGCGATCCGCGACGGCGAGCTCGATCTCGTCTCCGGGCACGTCCAGGAGGTCCTGGGGCGGGCGCCGCTCGGCCTCGAGGAGGCGGTCGCCGACCCGCTGTGAGCGGGGGAGGGGCTCCTCAGCCCGGGCTCACCGCGCCGAGCCGGCGGGAGATCGCGTCGGCGGCGGCACGGGTCCGGGCGGCGAGCTCGGGGAGCTGCTCGGCCCCGCCGCGGTAGAACGGCGCCGCGAGCAGCACCGCGCCGACGACCTCCCCGCGGTGGTCACGCACCGGCGCGGAGAGGGAGACCTCGTCCTCGGAGGTCTCGCGGTCGTTGAGCGCGTACCCCTGCTCCCGCACGCGGGCGAGCCGCTCCATGTAGTCGCCGGTCTCCCACCCCTCCTCGAGACGGATCGTGCCGGCAACGACCAGGGCCTCCGCTACGGCGGGCTCGAGGGCTGCGAGGAGCACCTGCACGGTCGAGCTCAGCGCCGTGCGGTAGTGGCTTCCGAGCACTGAGGTGTGCTTGATCTGATGGCGGCTCGGGACCTGCTCCACCGTCACCGACGCCGCGCCGTTCCAGACCGCGAGCGCGGAGGTCTCCCCGGTGCGCTCGGCGAGCTCCCGCAGGTCCTCGAGCGCGACCCGGCGCACGTCGAGCTCCGCCAGCAGCGGCCCGGCCACGGCGATCAGGCCCAGGCCCAGCCGGTAGCGGCGGGAGGCCTCGTCGCGCTCGACCACCCGCTCCTGCTCGAGGGTCGCCAGGATCCGCGAGACGCTCGACTTGTGCAGGCCGACCTGCTCCGCGATCTCGGTGACGCCCTGCTGCGGATGCTCCACGGTGAAGCAGCGGATGATCCGCAGGACGTTCACGATGACGGAGGCGCCGCGGCCGCTCTCGGAGCGCTCCTGCTCGTTGGTGCTGGTCATCCTCGAATCCTATCGGCGCCGTCGTCCCCAGGGGCCTCGCCGCGGGAGACCGTGTCGGTGGAGGGCTCGTCGCGGGAGGCCGATTCGGCGTCGCGTGCGGCGAGGGCCTTGCGGTACGAGCCGAAGCCGCTCATGTCGAAGTGCCCCGTCGGCCCCCATGCCACGAGCACCTGCAGCGGCTCGTCGCCCTCGCAGGCCAGGTCGTGCTCGATGCCGGCCGGGGCGCGCAGCGCGTCCCCGGGGCCCAGCAGATACGTCTCGCCGTCCTGGCGGATGCGGGCCCGCCCGGAGAGGACCAGGTAGATCTCCTCGAGCGACGGCTCGTCATGGGCGTGCATGCCCTCGTAGGCGCCCGGGGCGAGGGTCCAGGTCTGCAGCGCGACGGGCAGCTGCGAGCTGCCGGCGAAGTGATGGCGGATGCGGAGGTCACCGGCGCCCTCGTGCAGGGTGTGCGCGAACTCGTGCACGCCGGCCCGCTCGACGGGGTCGTCCGACTGGTCGGGGGCCGCGGGCCGGTGCTGCGGTGTCTCCGGGCTGCTCATGCGGGGCTCCTGGGGTCGGGGATCGGGCCGGCAGGCGGTGAAGATGGTCGTGAGGCGGCTCAGGGCGTACCAGTACGCCTATATAGGCGTAGTGGCACGCCCAGCGCCCGTGATCGACCATGACCGATCATGCCGCTCTGGTCGGGTCGGGGCGGGGCAGCACGGGCGGGTGCGGCGGGGACGAGGACGCCGGCCGGCATCGTCCGCGGGTGCGGTGATGCCGGCCGGCGTCCCCTGTGCCTGATCAGGCCGGGATGATGTTGTGCTCCGGGCCGAAGGGGAACTTCGTGATGTTCTCGGCGCCGTCCTCGCCGACCACGAGGATGTCGTGCTCGCGGTAGCCGCCCGCGCCGGGCTGGCCCTCGGGCACGGTGATCATCGGCTCCATCGAGACGACCATGCCCGGCTCGAGCACGGTGTCGATGTCCTCGCGCAGCTCCAGGCCGGCCTCGCGGCCGTAGTAGTGCGAGAGGACGCCGAAGGAGTGGCCGTAGCCGAAGGTGCGGTTCGGCAGCAGGCCGTGGCCGATGTAGATCTTGTTCAGCTCATGGGCGATGTCCTTGCACACGGTGCCGGGCTTGATCAGCTCGATGCCGGCGCGGTGCACCTCGACGTTGATGTTCCACAGGCGCAGCGACTCCTCGTCGGGCTCACCGAAGAACAGCGTGCGCTCGAGGGCGGTGTAGTAGCCGGTGGGCATCGGGAAGGCGTTCAGCGACAGGATGTCGTGCTCCTGCACCTTCCGGGTGGTGGCCCAGTTGTGGGCGCCGTCGGTGTTGATGCCGGACTGGAACCACACCCAGGTGTCCCGCACCTCGCGGTGCGGGAAGGTCTTCGCGATCTCGCGGGTCATGGCCTCGGTGCCGGCCAGCGCCACCTCGAACTCCTGCACACCGGCGTGGACGGCGTTCTTGATCGCCTCGCCGCCGATGTCGCCGATCCGCGCGCTCTCCTTGATCACCGCGATCTCCTCGGCGGACTTGATCATCCGCTGGCGCATCGCGTCCTGGGAGACGTCGACCAGCCCGGCGCCGGGGAAGGCGTCCTGGAGGCGGCGGAGGATCTGCAGCGTGACGGTGTCGTCCTCGATGCCCAGGCGCCTCGGGTCGGTGATCCCGCGCTGGGCCAGGGCCTGCTGGAGCGCGTAGTAGAAGTTGTCGCGGTTCCAGTCGGTGTAGACGATGTTCTCGCCGTAGCTGGTGCGCCAGGGCATGCCCGCGTCGATGTTCGCGGTGATGGTGCAGGTGTCGTCGGCGGTGACGACCATGCCGTAGGAGCGGCCGAAGTACGTGAACAGGAAGTCCGAGTAGTACTTGATGCCCTGGTAGCTGGTGAGGATCACGGCGTCGAGGTTCTTCTCGGCCATGATCCTGCGCAGGCCGCTGAGGCGGCGCTCGAACTCGGCGTCGGAGAAGGTCAGCTGCTGCTTCTCGCCGTTGTGGAGGACCTTGAGGCGCTCGAGGTCGTTGACGGAGGTTGCGGTGGTCGCGGTCATGATTGTCTCCTTCGGCGGGGCACGGCACGGTACGTGGCCTTGGTGGTTGCCTTGAGTGCAACCCTGTTGCGTCAGTGTTGCGCGTGAGGGGCGTCACGTCAAGCGGTTCGGGGAGGAAGTTGCTGACCCGTGATGGTGGGGCGGGCGGAGGTGGGATCGGCGATGCAGGCGGGGCCGGCGGGGCCGCCCGGCGGACGACGAGCCCCGCCCCTCGCCCGAGGCGGACGCGGGGCGAGGCTCGTCGAGGTCAGAGTCCGAGCTCGGTGCGCAGCTCCGCCGCGAGGTCCGCAACGGTCTGCGTGAACAGCAGCTCGCCCTTCTCGGCGCTCGCGCCGTCGGGCGCCGAGAGGCAGCCGGTCTCCGGCGTCCGCTCGGGCACGACCGGCAGGCGGTCGAAGCGGTACGGCGCGGCGGGCGGATGGCTCACCGCGCGGTCCATGTGCACCAGCTCCGGCCGCAGGTGCAGCAGCAGCGCGGTCTCCAGCACCCCGCCGTGCTCCACGTCCCAGCCGGGGAACCCGCCCGGGTAGACGACCTCGAGAGTCGGCGCGGAGACGTAGTCCCAGTAGGACAGCAGCACCACCGACTGCTCCGCGCCCGGGGCCAGGCCCAGGTCGCGCAGCGCCAGGTCCGCGCCCTCGTAGAGGAACTGAGTGTTCTCGTAGTGGCCGTTGAGCACCACCACGTGCCGCACGCCCTGGGCGAGCAGGGCCCGGATCAGCTGGCGCGCCTGGGCGATGAGCGCATCGGCGTCGAGGCTGAGCGTGCCGGGCAGGTGGTTCCCTCCGCCCGAACGCTGCTGGGACTTGTACCCGAGCGTGAACGGCTCGAGCACCTTCGCCCCGGTCTGCTCGGCGACGGCGGTCGCGACCGCCGTGGAGAGGATCGCGTCGGTCCCCAGCGGCAGGTGCGGGCCGTGCTGCTCGAACGCCCCGGTGGGCAGGATCGCGACGGCGCTCCCGCCGCCCACCCACTCCTCGTACTCCCGGGCGGTCATCGTCGCCAGACGCACGGTGCGGGCGGGCCCGTCGGCCGACGGGAGGTCGGGCGTGGTGGGCTCTGTCATCGGTAGTCATCCCTTCGGTCGTCGTGCCGGCGGATCGTCTGCGGGGGCACGAAGGTGCCCTCGCCGACGCCGCGCTTGGGGTCGGGGATCCCGTCCTCGTCGACGAACTCGTCCTCGGGGCGGGGCTCGGGGTCGTTGATCTCGCGCTCGGTCCGCACGACCGCGGCGTTGCGGCGGCGCAGTCGCCGGATCAGGTTCACGATCATCAGGATGATCACGAAGGAGAACGGGAAGGCGCCGATGATCGTGCCGGTCTGGACGGTGTCCACCACGGCCGCGCCGCCGAGGGACAGCAGCACCGCCGCGACGGTCGCGATCGAGATCACGAGCACCACGCGGAAGGCAGGGCCGGACTTTTTGGGGGCCGAGACGAACTCCGCCAGCGCGTAGGTGCCGGAGTCGAGGCTGGTCACGTAGTAGGTCGCGACCAGCACGGTCGCCATGATGATGAGGAGGATGCCGATGCCCGGCACCATCTCCAGCATCCGGAACAGCGCCACCGAGAGGTCCTCGTTCACTGCCTCGGAGATCACCAGGCCGTTCTGGTCGTCGTAGCGGATGCCGGCCGAGGCGATGACCGCGGTCCACACCATCACGATCAGCGAGGGCACGATCGTCACGCCGAGCACGAACTCGCGGAGCGTGCGGCCGCGGGAGATCCGGGCGATGAAGCCTGCGACGAAGGGTGAGAACGCGATCACCCAGCACCAGATGAACACGGTCCACGGGCCGTTCCAGAGCTCGTCCCAGGGGGCTCCGCTGCCGGCGGTCTCGGCCTCGGTCCAGAAGCTCATGGCCGGGAAGGAGGCGAAGAAGCCGCCGAAGGTCTGGAACATGTTCGAGAGGATGAAGATCGTCGGCCCGAAGACGAACACGCCGACCACCAGCACGATGCTGAGCACGGAGTTCAGCTCGCTGATCCGCTTCATGCCCTTGTTCACACCCATGAAGGCGGAGACGGCGGTGAGCGCGCCGAGCACGACGATCACGATCATCCAGACCAGGGGGCCGGAGGCGACCCCGGTGAAGGCGTTCAGGCCCGAGGAGAACTGCATCGCCGCGAAGCCGAACGAGGTCGCCAGTCCCAGCACGGTCGCGATGATCGCGAGCAGCTCGATGACCACGCCGGCGGGGCGGCGCATGGCCGAGGGGAGGATGTCGACGGTCGCCTCGCGGAAGGTGAGGGTCTTGCCGAGGTTGTGGTGCGAGTAGGCCAGGCAGATCGCGACCGCGCAGTACATCGCCCAGGCGGTGGGACCCCAGTGGAAGTAGGTCCAGATGATGCCGGACTGGCCGGCATTGCCCATGTCCGAGGCCACCGGGGCGCCGTCGCGCAGCATCATCGGCTCGGCGAGGGACCAGAAGATCAGGCCCACGCCCTGCCCGCAGGCGAAGAGCATCGAGTACCAGGCGAAGTTGCCGTGGGCCGGCCGGGCCTTCGGGCCGCCCAGGCGGATGCGGCCCAGCGGGCTGATGCACAGCCACACGCAGACCGCCACGGCGATCAGCGAGTAGAGCACGAACCACCAGGTGAACCCGCCGGTGACGAAGGAGCGCAGGTTCGAGATGAGGTTCGCGGAGGCGTCGGGTGCGAGGATCACCGCGATGACGACGCCGACGATCAGCAGCGGCGGCAGCACCATGATGATCGTGCGATCCAGCGCCGGGATCTGGAATCCGCGGAAGCGGGGGAGGTCGACCGTGCGCTCATCGGCGCGGGAGGCGCCCTCGGGCGTCTCCGCCGCACCTTCGCGGTTCTCGGGCTCAGGGGGCGAGGACGGGTCCTCGGCGCCGGAATGGTTCGTCTCTGTGGTCGTCATGGGACACCCCTCGGGATGGTCGGTGCGGCCGGGCCTACGACGATCGTTCTCGATCGCTCGACGGTCCGCGGGACTGATTCCCCTGCACTGTTGCGTTGGTCACAACGCGGTTGCCCAATCATTCACGTGGCGGCGGTCACAGTCAAGGGGGTTCTGGGGCACGGCGCGCCGCGCGGCACCTGTGAGGCGCCCACGCGACGCGTCGGGCGCTCAGGGGGCGGCGAGCTGCTCCTGCTCCTCGCGGGCGGCCTGTTCCCGGGCGGCCTTCGGATCGTACGAGTCGCCCTGGAGGATCAGCGCGACCAGCCCGAGCAGCGAGAGCCCCATGATGAGGAAGGCCGGCGAGTACGAGTTGTCCGTGACCGAGATCAGCCAGGTCGCGATGAACGGCGCGGTGCCGCCGAAGATCGCGTTGCCGAAGTTGAAGGGGATCGCGAAGCCGGAGAGGCGCACCTGCGGCGGCACCGCCTCGACGAAATAGACGGCGAAGGTCGAGTCGTTGAGGCTGAACAGCGCCACCAGCGAGATCTGGATCAGCAGCACGCCGAGGAAGCCGGACTGCCCCAGCAGCACGAAGGCCGGGTAGCTCAGCAGGATGAACCCGATCGCGTTGATCAGCAGCAGTCGACGCCTGCCGAAGGTGTCCGAGAGCCAGGCGCCCACGAAGATCAGCGGCAGGTAGAGCACCAGCGCGAGCGAGAGGATCAGGCTGGACTGGAAGGCCGTCAGCCCCAGCTCGACCTCGATGTAGGTGGCCATGTAGGTGAGCACCAGGTAGTAGCCGCTCGCGTTCACGGCCATGATGAAGAGCATCCGCAGCATCGAGGGCCAGTGGCCCTTGATCAGCTCGAGCAGCGGAGCGGTCGCGACCGCCTCCTCCTGCTCCATCTGCTCGCGCACCGGCGAGTCGGAGACCTTGCGGCGGATCCAGCGCACCACGATCGTGAGCACCGCCGCGGCGAGGAACGGGATCCTCCAGCCCCACTCCTGCACGGCCTCCTCGGGCAGCAGGCCGTTCAGCAGCGAGGCCATCACCGACGCACCGAGGAAGCCGGCCGACGTCGCGATCGGGACGGTCGAGACCCAGCGGGCGCGCTTGTGCGCCGGGGCGTGCTCGGCCAGCAGCACCGCCGCGCCCGAGTACTCGCCCGCGGCGCAGAAGCTCTGCAGCATCCGGGCCGCGAGCAGCAGGATCGGGGCAGCGAGCCCGATCGTGGCGTAGCCGGGCAGCACGCCGATGGCGAAGGTCGCCAGCCCCATGCCCACGATCGTGAGGGTGAGCGTGCGCTTCGGGCCGATCCTGTCGCCGAAGTGGCCCCAGAACAGCCCGCCGATCGGTCGGACCAGGAACGAGAGCGCGAAGACGCCGAAGGTCTGCATCAGCGCGATGCCGGGGTCGGTACTCGGGAAGAACACCTGGGCGATGGTGGTGGCGAGATAGGCGTAGCTGGCGTACTCGAACCACTCGATGAAGGTGCCCAGGCCGACGGTGCTGAGCGTCAGCCTGACCTGGCCGCGCTCGAGCCGCGTCGCCGCGGCCGCGGTCGCATGGGAGGGGGTGCTGGACATCGGGGCTCCTGTCTTCCTCCCGCCGTCGGGAGGGGCCGTCGGCTCGCTCGGGGGCGACGCGGGAGGAGGTGCGCGCCGGCGAACTCGTGCGTTGCGTTCAGTACAACTGAGTTGCCAGCATGTCCTGTGGGCTGGGTCACGTCAAGGAGATCGGTGGCCCGTGACCGTCTCGTTGCACGCCGGGCCGGATGCTGGTTTCAGAGCACCGTGCGGATGGAGGACTCGAACTCCGCGACGTGCTGCGCGACGAGCTCGGCGGCGCGGTCGTCGTCACCCGCGAGCATCGCGTCGAGCATCTCCCGCAGCTCGGTGACGTGCGAGGTCAGGCCCGGCAGGCGGTGCATCGCCACGCACCAGATGCGGGTGGAGAGGTTGTCCAGGCGCAGCAGCGTCTCGGCGAGATAGACGTTCCCGCAGGCGCGGTAGATCGCGCGGTGCACGCCGACGTCGACCTGCAGGGCATGGCGCGGGTCCGCGGCCTCGGGCTCGGCCTCGAGCGAGTCGAGTGAGCGCAGCGACTCCTCGAGGGCGGCTCGGGCCGAGGGATCCTGGTTCGCGGACGCGGCGCGGACCGCGACCGGCTCGAGCGCCGCGCGCACCTGGGTGATCGCCGCCAGCGCCGTGATGTCGACCGTGGTGGCGAAGGTGCCGCGGCGGGGATAGGTGACCACGAGATGGTCGAGCTCGAGGTGCTTGATCGCCTCACGCACCGGAGTGCGGCCCACGCCGAGCCCCTCGGCGATCCGGCCCTCCTGGAGCGGCTCGCCCGGGGCGATCTCGAGCATGATCAGCCGGTCGCGCAGGGCCAGGTATGCCTGCTCGGCGAGCGAGGCGGGGGAGGTGCCGAGGGGCGTGGTCATCTCTGCTCCTGAGCGTCGGGGCGGCCGGTATTGACACCGGATGTGTCCCACCCTACAGTGAGCGACCAGTGATATATCAGTCACAGTCGACTGGTCGACACACGCTCCGTCCGGCTCACCGCCGGCGACGGCGCGCCCCGTCCCCCTCTGCGAAGGAACCCTCCATGGCCGACCTTCTTCCCGAGCATCCCGATTTCCTGTGGCACTCGCCCGAGCCGAGGTCCGGCTACGACGTCGTGATCGTCGGCGGCGGCGGCCACGGCCTCGCGGCCGCCTACTACCTGGCCTCCCGCCACGGCATCACGAACGTCGCCGTGCTCGAGCGCGGCTGGCTGGCCGGCGGCAACATGGCCCGCAACACCACGATCATCCGCTCGAACTACCTGTGGGACGAGTCGGCGATGATCTACGAGGCCTCGCTGAAGCTGTGGGAGCAGCTGCCCGAGGAGCTCGAGTACGACTTCCTGTTCAGCCAGCGCGGCGTGCTCAACCTCGACCACACCCTCGGCGACGTGCGCGGCTCCGTGCGCCGCGTCAACGCCAACAAGCTCAACGGCGTGGACGCCGAGTGGCTCGACCCGAAGCAGGTCAAGGAGGTCGTGCCGATCCTCAACATCTCCGAGGACATCCGCTACCCCGTCCTCGGTGGCACCTACCAGCCCCGCGCCGGCATCGCCAAGCACGACCACGTCGCCTGGGCGCTCGCCCGCAAGGCGGACGAGATGGGCGTGCACATCATCCAGAACTGCGAGGTCACAGGCGTGATCGTCGAGAACGGCCGCGCCGTCGGCGTCGAGACGACCCGCGGCCGGATCAACGCCGGGAAGGTCGCGCTCGCCGCGGCCGGGCACTCCACCGAGGTCTCCGAGACCGCCGGCGTGCGCCTCCCCGTCCAGTCCCGCCCCCTCCAGGCCCTGGTCAGCGAGCTGTTCGAGCCCGTCCATCCCGCCGTCGTGATGAGCAACCACGTGCACGTCTACGTCTCCCAGGCCCACAAGGGGGAGCTCGTGATGGGCGCGGGCGTGGACCAGTACAACGGCTACGGCCAGCGCGGTGCCTTCCACGTCGTCGAGGACCAGCTCGCCGCCGCCGTGGAGCTCTTCCCGATCTTCTCCCGGGCCCGCGTGCTGCGCACCTGGGGCGGGATCGTCGACGTCACCGCCGACGCCTCGCCGATCATCTCGAAGACCGAGGTGGACCAGCTGTACGTCAACTGCGGCTGGGGCACCGGCGGCTTCAAGGCCACCCCCGGCGCCGGCTTCGCCCTCGCGCACACGATCGCGCACGACGAGCCGCACGAGATCAACACGCCCTTCACCCTCGACCGTTTCGAGACGGGCCACCTCATCGACGAGCACGGCGCCGCCGGCGTCGCCCACTGACCGCGCCCCGGCGCCACGACCCCAGGAGGCCACCATGCTCCTCATCGACTGCCCCCACTGCGGACCCCGCAACGAGGTCGAGTTCCACTACGGCGGCGAGGCCCACGTGCCCTACCCCGAGGACCCCTCGGCCCTCGACGACCGCGAGTGGTCCCGCTACCTCTTCTACCGCGCCAACACCAAGGGCATCCTCGCCGAGCGCTGGCAGCACTCGGCCGGCTGCCGCAAGTGGTTCAACGCCCTGCGCGACACCCGCACCTACCGCTTCGAGCGCATCTACCCGATGGGCTCCCCGCGCCCCGACCTGCCCGGCCCCGAGAAGGTCCCGGCCGACGCCGCCGAGCCGGACCGCTTCGCCTCGATGACCACCACCGAGGGACGCACCGACGGCTCCCTCGCCGATCCCTCCGCCGCCGGCAGCGCCGCCGACGGCTCCACCCCTGCCCCCGAGGCTCGCACCGGGAACGAGGACGACCATGCCTGAGAACCAGACCCCCCGCCGCGGCCCCGCCCACGGGGTCGACCCCGCGCGGCCCCTGACCCTCACGGTCGAGGGCGAGACGCTGCCCGCGCTCGCCGGCGACACCGTCGCCAGCGCCCTGCTGGCCGCCGGTCGCCTGGCCGTGGCCCCCTCGATCTACCTCGCCCGTCCCCGCGGCCTCATGGCCGCCGGCCTCGAGGAGACCAACGCCCTGATCACGGTCCACGACCGACGGGAGGACGGGGTCGACGAGTCGATGCTCCCGGCCACCGCGGTCGAGGCCGTCGACGGGCTCGAGGCGAGCCTGCTCAGCGGGCTCGGGACGCTCGACCCGCGCGAGGACCGCGCCTACTACGACCACAAGCACGTCCACACCGACGTGCTCGTCGTCGGCGCCGGCCCCGCCGGGCTCGCCGCCGCCCGTGAGGCGGCCCGCTCGGGCGCCCGCGTCATGCTGCTGGACGAGCAGCCCCTCGCCGGCGGCTCGCTGCTGTCCTCTCGGGGCCTGCGGATCGACGACCAGGACGCCATGGACTGGGTCGACGCGACCGTCGCCGAGCTGCGCCGCACCGAGGACGTCACCGTGCTCGAGCGCACGAACGTCTTCGGCAGCTACGACTCGAACTACATCACCGCCCTGCAGAAGCGCACCGACCACCTCGGACTCCCCGCGGAGGGCGCGGACGGCGGCCGCCCCGGCGTCTCCCGCCAGCGCGTCTGGCACATCCGCGCCAAGCAGGTCGTGCTCGCCCCCGGCGCGATGGACCGCCCCGTCGTGTTCGCGCACAACGACCGCCCGGGCGTCATGCTCGCCGCGGCCGTGCAGACCTACCTCAACCGCTTCGGCGTCGCCGCGGGCGAGGACGTCGCGGTGCTGACCACGAACGACTCCGCCTGGGAGCTCGTCGCGGATCTGCACGACGCGGGCGTGCGCCTGCCCCTCGTGCTCGACTCCCGGCCCGAGCCCAGCGCCCGCGCCGCGGCCGTCCTCGAGGCGACCGGCGTCGACGCCCGCTTCGGCTGGTCCGTCGTGGACACCGTCGGCGGCGGCGACGGGGACCGCCTCACCGCGGTGCAGATCGCGCCGCTGGGCGCCGACGGCGAGATCGCCGGTGAGGTCGAGACCGTCGCCGCGGACCTCCTCGCCGTCTCCGGCGGGCTCTCCCCGCTCGTGCACCTGCACTCCCAGCGCCAGGGTCGGATCCAGTACGACGAGGCGCTGACCTCGTTCGTCGCCGTCCCCTCGGTCGAGGACCAGCACCTGGCCGGCTCCGTGCTCGGCACCGCCGACCTCGCCGGCGCTCTCTCCCAGGGCGCTGAGGCCGGTGCCGCCGCCGCGACCGCCGCCGGACACCCGGTCTCGGCGAAGGCTCCGCAGGCCGAGGCGTCGGCCCCCGTGGCACCGGCCCGGCCGCTGTGGCTCGTGCCCAGCCCGGACAGCGGTCCCGTCTCCGCGGCGACCGAGGACCCCGAGCGCTGGCGCGAGCACTTCGTGGACCTGCAGCGCGACCAGACCGTGCGCGACGTGCTGCGCGCGCTGGGCGCGGGCATGCGCGCCGTCGAGCACGTCAAGCGCTATACCTCGATCAGCACCGGCGCCGACCAGGGCAAGACCTCCGGCGTCGCCGCGATCGGCGTGATGAGCGTGCTGCTGGGGGAGGAGGACCTCGGCGGGATCGGCACCACCACCTACCGGGCGCCCTACGCCCCGGTGAGCTTCGCCGCCCTCGCCGGACGCCGCCGCGGGCAGATGTTCGACCCCGCCCGCATCACCTCCATCCACCAGTGGCATCTCGAGCACGGCGCCGTCTGGGAGGACGTGGGCCAGTGGAAGCGCCCGCGGTACTTCCCGCAGGGCGAGGAGGACATGGACGCGGCGGTGCTGCGCGAGTGCGCCGGCGTGCGCGACTCCGTCGGCATGATGGACGGCACCACCCTGGGCAAGATCGAGATCCGCGGCGCGGATGCGGCGCGGTTCCTCAACCGCATGTACACCAACGGCTTCCTCAAGCTGCCGGTCGGCAAGGGCCGCTACGGCGTGATGTGCGGGCCCGACGGCATGATCATGGACGACGGCGTCACGCTGCGCGTGGCCGAGGACCACTTCTTCATGACCACCACGACCTCGGGCGCCGCCGCCGTGCTCGACCACCTCGAGGAGTGGCACCAGACGGAGTGGCCGGAGCTGGACGTGTCCATGACGTCGGTGACCGAGCAGTGGGCCACGATCACCGTCGCCGGTCCCCGCTCCCGCGACGTGATCGCGAAGGTCGCCCCCGACCTCGACGTCTCCCAGGAGGCGTTCGGGTTCATGGAGTTCCGCGACACGGTCCTGGCCAGCGGCATCCCGGCCCGGATCCCGCGGATCTCGTTCTCCGGCGAGCTCGCCTTCGAGATCAACGTCGAGGCCTTCTACGGGCGGACCGTGTGGGAGGCCGTGCACGAGGCCGGCCAGGAGTTCGGCATCGTCGTCTACGGCACCGAGACCATGCACGTGCTGCGCGCCGAGAAGGGCCTGATCATCGTCGGCCAGGACACCGACGGCACGATCACCCCGCAGGACGCGAACATGTCGTGGATCATCGGCGCGAAGAAGAAGGACTTCGTGGGCAAGCGGTCCCTGGACCGCCCGGACTCCGTGCGCGAGGACCGACGCCAGCTCGTCGGCCTGCTCAGCGACGACGGCAGCACGCGCCTCGAGGAGGGCGCGCAGATCGTCGACGCCGACACCCCGATCACGCCCGAGGACGGGCCCGTGCCGATGATCGGCTGGGTCTCCTCCTCGTACCTCTCGGCGGCTCTCGACCAGCCGTTCGCGCTCGCCCTGGTCGACGGCGGCCTCGGCCGCATCGGCGAGAAGGTCCGCTCCCCGCAGGGGGACCGGATCATCGACCTGACCATCACCTCTCCCGTGCTCGTCGACCCCGAAGGAGCCCGCCGTGACGGCTGACAGCACCACCCCGACCACCTCGATGGACGTCCTGGAGCCGCTGCGCGCCGCCCCCGCCCGCCATCTGACCGACCTGATGGAGGGAGCCGCCGTCACCGGGGCGCGCGCCGTGACCCTGCGCGAGCACGAGTTCGCCGTGCAGATCGGCCTGCGGGCCGTGCCCGGCGAGCAGGGCGCGTCGGCGCTCGAGTCCGTGCTGGGCGTGCCGCTGCCGACGGCGCACGGCGAGGTGACCGGCGACCTGGACGGCCTGCACGTCCTGCGCCTCTCGCCGGACGAGTTCCTCGCCGTGGACGTCTCCCGCCGACAGGAGCCCGGCGTCGAGGCGCCCTACCAGGAGGCGCTCGAGGAGGGGGTCCCCGGCCAGGCAGTGGACCTCTCCGCCAACCGCACCGTGCTGGTGCTCGAGGGCCCCGGCGCCCGCGAGGTGCTCGAGAAGAGCGTCGCGCTGGACCTGCACCCGCGCGTGTTCGGCGTCGGCCGGGCCGAGGCGACGCTGCTGAGCACCATCCCGGTGGTGCTCGTGCGCAGCGGCGAGGAGACCTGGCGGATCCTGCCCCGCGCCTCCTTCGCGGACCACATGGTGCGCTGGCTCGTCGACGGCATGACGGAGCTCGGCTCCGCCTGCCCGGAGGAGGAGTCCGCGCAGCGCTCGGTGCGCCCCGCGCAGCACGCCTGAGCTCGCCCGCGGCACGGCGCGAGGGGCCGACGGGATCCGTCCGTCGGCCCCTCGCGCCGTGCCCGGCTGCTCCCAGGGAGTCCCTGCGCCGCGGTGAGCAGGCAGTTCGACCGCCCGGTCGTCGCGGCGTGACATCGCGGAGCTTCCGCGGCAGGGTGGAGGGATGAACACAGAGCAGACCCATCTGACCGTCACCCGCACGATCGACGCCCCCTCGAAGGACATCTTCGGCGTGCTGACGCTCCCCGCGCGCCACCACGAGTTCGACGGCTCCGGCTTCGTCCGCGCCTCCGACGACACCGAGCGGATCACCGCCGCGGGCGAGAAGTTCGTGATGAACATGCACGGCGACCACATGGGCGGCGACTACCGCACCCACAACTTCGTCACCGCATACGACGAGAACAAGATGGTGGGCTGGAAGCCGGCTCCCGAGGGGGAGGACGGCAGCGCCCCCGAGGGCCCGAAGGGCTGGGAGTGGCTCTACGAGCTCACCCCGCAGGGCTCGGACGCGACCGAGGTGTCGCTGACCTACAGCTGGTCCGACGTCACCGATCCCGAGCTGCTCAAGCAGATCCGCTTCCCGATGATCCCCGAGGAGGATCTCGAGCAGTCGCTGAACCTGCTCGCCGCCGCGGTCACGAAGGACTGACCTCGCAGGACGCCCGCCCTCCTGCCGGGGCGGGCGTCCTCGTGCGCGCAGACCGCCCGCACCCGTCGGCCGGAGGAGGAGCCTCGCCCGAGCCGCCGATCTCTGGCACGCTTCGTGCAGACGGCGACGACGCCGCCCCGACCCGAGGAGCACCGCCATGGCCGACGCACAGTCCCTCCCCGCCGACGCCCCCGTCCCCGACGAGATCGTGCACAGCGTGCTGATCGACGCGAGCGCGGAGAAGGTGTTCGCGGTCGTCCGCGAACCCGGCTGGTTCATCAACGACGGCGAGCACCGCGAGCACGAGATCACCACGTCGGGCCCGGTCACGCACGTGGTCGATCCCGTCCACGGCAGCTTCCAGCTCGCGATCGAGGCGCACGAGCCGCCGAACCGCGTCGCGTTCCGCTGGCTCGGAGGCGGGCTCGGCGAGATCTCCGACGCCCCGAACAACACCGTCGAGTTCGTGATCGACCCCGCCGGCACCGCGGCCCGGAACCGTGTGCGGCTGACCGTGCGCGAGCGCGGCTTCGCGAAGCTGGGCCTGGACGAGGCGGTGCGGCGGCGCAACTACGAGGAGAACCTCCACGGCTGGCAGCTGGAGCTCGACCTCGCCAAGCGCCTAGCGGAGAACGGTCGCAACGGCACCGGTGCGCCGGAAGCCGCCGAGGACGCCCAGGAGTGACCGCCCGCAGCGCCGGAGCACCTCCGGCGCCGTGACCGGAGCGTCGGCCGCCCTCCCGTGCCCTGCCCTCGCCGGGCCGTCGGCCCGCGGCATGCCCCGTCGGGCTCTCCCCGCGCACGTCCCTCGTCGACCCCGTCCCGTGCCCGGCCGCGCCCCAGGTGAGCGGACTATCCTCGAGGGATGGGCAGGGTCACCGACAGCACGCGGATCCGCACCGTCCGGGTGCGGGACGGGAAGCTCTACGCCGGACGCAAGGGCGACCATGTCGCCGTCGAGGAGCCGCTGGACATCCGCCTGAACGGGCAGCAGCTCTCCCTCACCATGCGCACCCCCGGGAACGACGTCGAGCTGATCCACGGCTTCCTGCACGCCGAGGGTCTGATCCGTGACCGCGAGGACGTGGCCGAGGCCCGCTACTGCGACGGCGCCGTGGTCGACGCCGGCAGCGGCTTCGCCCAGAACACCTACAACGTCATGGACTTCACGACCACCCGGCCGCAGCTGCTGCCCCAGGTCGCGCGCGCCTTCACCACCACCTCCGCCTGCGGGGTGTGCGGTGCGGAGAGCATCGACGCCGTCCGGCAGAAGAGCCGCTACACGCTGCTGCAGTCCTGGGTGGCGGACCCGCACGTGATCCTCCGCGCCGCCCGCGAGCTCTCCGACCAGCAGGCCGTATTCGCCCGCACCGGCGGCGTCCATGCCGCCGCGCTCGTGGACCTCGAGGGGAACCTGCTCGTTGTCCGCGAGGACGTGGGCCGGCACAACGCGGTCGACAAGGTGATCGGCTGGGCCCTGCTCGAGGACCGCCTGCCGCTGCGGGACTGCTTCCTGCTGGTCTCCTCCCGGGCCAGCTTCGAGATCGTCCAGAAGGCCTGCATGGCCGGGATACCGCTGGTGGCCTGCGTCTCCGCCGCGAGCTCCCTCGCCGTCGAGACCGCCCGCGAGTTCGGCCAGACGCTCGTCGGCTTCACCCGCGCGCGGGAGGACGGCGACGGCCGCATGAACCTCTACACCCACCCCGAGCGCCTCGACCTCTCCGCCGCCGAGGGCTGAGAGAAAAGAGGTCCGGCATGGCCTCCGTGCCCGGTAGGGTGCGTGGGTGACCAGCGACGACGCCGCCCTTCACCAGTTCTGGGCCGAGGCCCGCACCGCCCGCCCCGAGCTGCCCGCGCAGCTGCCGGAGGCATGGGCGTTCGGCGCCACCCCCGAGCACGCCGACGGGCTCCTCCGCCTCGTGCTCGACGGGGTGAAGACGGGGACCGCCTCCTCGCTCTGCGACTACGAGGTCGACGGGGACCCGCTCCCGGAGGTCGGCGAGCTGTCCATCATCCTCGACGGCAGCGGCGCGCCCCGCGCGGTGCTGGAGACCACGGAGGTCGTGACCGTCCCCTTCGACCAGGTCACCGCCGAGCACGCCCGCTCCGAGGGGGAGGGCGACCGGACCCTCGCGGCCTGGCGGCAGATCCACGAGCGCTTCTGGACCGAGCACTCGCACGGCGGCTTCGCCCCGGACATGCCCGTCGTCTGCGAGCGCTTCCGCCTGATCCACCCCCGCTGACCGCATGATCACTCGGGTGACTGCCTGATCCCCGGCGGCGGCCGCTCGTCCCGCCGTCCGGCAGCCCTTCCCGACCGCGTCGCCCCGCCCGGGCGCCGACCGGTCGCGATCGAGACGTGGATCTGTCTCGTTATTCGCCGCCATACCGACACATAGCCACGTCTCGGCATCGCGAGGATGGGGGCCGGCGGACGGCGTCGTGGGGCTGGGGCAGGGCAGAGGTGCTGCCGTGCAGAGCAGGGCGGGTCGCCTCAGCGCAGGGCGAGCAGCGCCGTGGCGGTGACCGCGTCGATGACCAGGTCCGTCGCGACCCCGGCCCGCAGCGCCGCCCGCAGCGGCAGCGCCTTGCGAGAGCCGGAGGCGACCAGGAGGCGGCGCGGGATCCGGGCCAGGCGGTCCGGGGCGGTGCCCGAGCCGCGCGCGTTCATGGCGATGTCGCGGAAGGTGCCGTCGGCCCGCAGGAACACGGTGCACACATCGCCCACCGCGCCGTCGGCCCGCAGCGAGCGCAGGTCGGCGGCCGTGAGGTAGTTGTGGGTGTAGACGTGGCTGGGGACCTCCGCGTCGAAGGCGCCGACGCTGAACACTGCGACCGTGGCCTGCGTCTGCGTCTCCAGCACCCGCTGCACCGAGCGCTCGTGCCACATGGCCTCGCGCGTCGCGGCGTAGTCGAAGAAGGCCGGGACCGGGAACTGGTGCACCGTCGCGTCCCATCGCTCCGCCGCCCGGGCTAGCACGGTGGCGATATAGGTCAGGCCCGAGCCCTCGACGTTGATCGCGCCGTTGAGCTGCACGATCCGCATCCCGGGAACGGGGCGTGGTCGGACCGTGCTCAGCAGCGCCGCGACCGTCGTGCCCCAGGCGACCCCGAGCGTGGAACCGGGCTCGAGCATCTGATCGAGCAGCTCCGCGGCTTCCTCGACCACGGCGGCGAGGCGGTCGCGCTGATCACCCTCGGGCGGATCCGGCACCACGTGCACCCTCACCCCGTATTGACGGGCGATGCGTCGTCCGAGGTCCTCCACGCGATGCGCCTCGGGCGGGCGCAGGGTGATCTGGACCAGACCTGCCTCACGCGCGTCCCGCAGCATCCGTGACACCGTCGAGCGGGACACCCCGAGCTCCCCGGCGATCGCCTCCATGGTCTGGCTCTGCCCGTAGTACATCCGTGCAGCGGTGAAGAGGTCCTCGAGCCGGGAAGCGGGGGTCATGGACACCAGTCTTGCACGTTCGTGCACCAGGCTTGCGCGATGCTGCACGCCCGTCCCAGGATGGCCGCGTCACCGCCGCGGAGAGCGCGACGGGCCCGGCCGCGAGCGCCGGGATCACCAGGTGCCGATGCGAAGGAGCAGCCAGCGTGTCCGAACAGCAGCGATCCGCACTCACCCCCGAGGGCCGCGGCGAGCACCTCGCCCGCCTGCGCGCCACGACCCCCGAGAACCCGCTGGACGTCCTCGTCGTCGGCGGCGGGGTGAACGGGGCGGGCGCCGCCTTCGACGCCGCGACCCGCGGCCTGTCCGTCGGCCTCGTGGAGTCCCACGACTGGGCCTCCGGCACCTCCTCCCGCTCCTCCAAGCTCATGCACGGCGGCCTGCGCTACCTGCAGATGCTCGACTTCAAGCTGGTCGCCGAGGCGCTGCGCGAGCGGGACCTGCTGCTCGAGCACACCGCCCCGCACCTGGTGAAGCCGATCAAGTTCGTCTTCCCCTTCTTCAAGAAGGTCATCGACCGCGGCTTCATCGGCTCAGGCGTCATGCTCTACGACGCGATGCAGTCCCTGGGCCGCAAGCGCGCCGTCCCCTTCCACCGCCATCTCCTGCACGACAAGATGCTCGAGGTGTTCCCGGCGCTCGACGGCGACAAGGCCGTCGGCGCGCTCGAGTACTACGACGCGCAGATGGACGACGCCCGCTTCGTGATGATGCTGGTGCGCTCCGCCGCCCAGCTCGACGCGTCGGTCGCGAACTACACCACCGTCGTCGATTACCTCCACGAGGGCGAGCGCGTGGTCGGCGCCCGGGTGCGCGACGAGGAGAGCGGCGAGGAGTTCGACGTCCGCGCCCGACAGGTCATCCTCGCCGGCGGCGTCTGGACCCAGGACCAGCAGGAGCTCGCCGGGGCCGACGCCGGCCTCGAGGTCCTCGCCTCCAAGGGCATCCACGTCACCGTCGCCCGCGACCGGATCCCCGCCGTCCCCGACACCGGCATCATCACCCAGACCGAGAAGTCGGTGCTGTTCATCATCCCGTGGGACGAGTACTGGGTCATCGGCACCACCGACACCCCCTGGACCGAGGACCCCCGCGACGTGGGCGCGACCTCGGACGACATCGACTACGTGCTCGAGCACGCCAACGCCGTGCTCGCCGACGACCTCACCCGCGAGGACGTCATCGGCGTGTACTCGGGCCTGCGCCCCCTGCTGCAGCCGGTGAAGAAGGGCTCGGACAAGGGCTCGACCAAGGTCTCCCGCGAGCACACCGTCATGCAGGTCGAGCCCGGCCTCTCCGCGATCGCGGGCGGCAAGTTCACCACCTACCGCGTCATGGCCGAGGACGTCGTCGACTTCGCGATCAAGGACACCGAGCCCGGCCGCCCCTCGCTGACCCGCTCCGTCCCCGTCATCGGCGCGCAGGGCTACGCGGCCCTGGTGCGTGACAAGGCGGAGATCGGCCGACGGCACGGCTTCGACGAGATCCGCACGGACCGGCTCCTGTTCCGCTACGGCAGCCTGCTGACCGACGTCCTCGCCCTGATCGACGAGGACCCCTCGCTCGCGACCCCGCTCGAGCATGCCCCCCGCTACCTGCGCGCCGAGGTGGTCTATGCCGCCCGCGCCGAGGGGGCCCGGCACCTCGCCGACGTGCTCGAGCGCCGCACCCGTCTGGACTACGAGACCCGCGACCGCGGTGTCGCGGCGGCCGACGAGGTCGCCGCGCTGCTCGCGCCGGAGCTCGGCTGGGACGAGACGGCCGTGCGCGCCGAGGTCGACGCCTATCGCGGGTACATCGAGGCCCGTCTCGCCGGGGAGGCCACCGTCTCCGATGCCGAGGCCGCCTCCCGCATCGCGGCCGCCGCGGAGGTGCCCACCCGCGGCTGACCCAGAACCCCTCCCCGGTCGTGATCCGGCCGGGGAGGCTCTCCGCGGGCGACTCCGCCCGCGGACCATCGGCGGGCAGGACCCGCCCCTCTCCCCACCAACTGGATGCCACCGGTCCCGCAGAGCTGCGGGACCGCTCGACGAGGAGGCCCCATGGCAACCATCTTCCTGTACGAGATCGCCGGCACGGCGATGCTCACCCTGCTCGGCGGCGGCGTCGTCGCCAACGCGATCCTCGGCAAGACCAAGGGCAACGGCGGCGGCTGGCTGATGATCAACTTCGGCTGGGGCCTCGCGGTCTTCGCCGGCGTGTACGTCGCCTACAAGACCGGCGCCCACCTGAACCCCGCGGTGACCCTCGGCCTGGCCGCGAGCGGCGGCGACTACGCCGAAGGGATCCCCGTGACCTTCGGGAACACCATCGCCTACCTGCTGGCGGAGCTGATCGGCGCCTTCCTCGGCGCCGTCCTGGCCTGGATGGCCTACAAGACCCACTACGACCAGGAGACCGACCCCGGCACGATCCTCGGCACCTTCTCCACCGGTCCGGAGATCCGCTCCTACGGCTGGAACTTCGTCACCGAGGTCATCGCGACCTTCGTGCTGGTGTTCGTGATCATCATGTTCGGCAGCACGCCGAGCGGACTCGGCCCCCTCGCGGTCGCGCTGCTGGTCGTCTCGATCGGCGCGTCCCTCGGCGGGCCCACCGGCTACGCGATCAACCCCGCCCGTGACCTCGGCCCCCGCCTCGCCCACGCGATCCTCCCGATCCCGCACAAGGGCAGCAGCGACTGGGGCTACTCCTGGGTCCCGATCGCCGGCCCGATCGTCGGCGGTGTCCTCGCCGGCCTGGCGAGCTTCGCCTTCTGACCCGGCCCGCACCCCTCCACAGCCGGGCGGTTCCCGTGCGCCGCGCGGGGCCGTCCGGCACCATGACCACCACCTGTTCATCACCACGAAGGAGTTCCGATGACCGACTCGACGAAGTACATCCTCTCGATCGACCAGGGCACCACCTCGACCCGCGCGATCGTCTTCGACCACGCCGGCCAGATCGTCTCGACCGGCCAGCAGGAGCACGAGCAGATCTTCCCCAAGTCCGGCTGGGTCGAGCACGACCCGATGGAGATCTGGCGCAACACCCGCTCCGTCGTCGGCTCCGCGCTGACCGGCGCGGAGATCAACCGCCACCAGCTCGCCGCCGTCGGCATCACCAACCAGCGCGAGACCGCGGTGGTGTGGGACAGGAACACCGGCGAGCCCGTCTACAACGCGATCGTCTGGCAGGACACCCGCACCCAGAAGATCTGCGACCGCCTCGCCGGCGACGAGGGCGCCGACAAGTACAAGGAGCGCGTGGGCCTGCCGCTGGCGACCTACTTCTCCGGCCCCAAGATCGCCTGGATCCTCGAGAACGTCGACGGCGCGCGCGAGCGGGCCGAGGCCGGCGACCTGCTGTTCGGCAACACCGACTCCTGGCTGGTGTGGAACCTGACCGGCGGCGTCAACGGCGGCGTGCACGTCACCGACGTCACCAACGCCTCGCGCACCATGCTCATGAACATCGACACCCTCGACTGGAACGAGGACATCGCGAAGGACATGGGAATCCCGATGTCGATGCTCCCGGAGATCAAGTCCTCCTCCGAGGTGTACGGGTACGGCCGCAAGAACGACCTCCTCATCGACACCCCGATCGCCGGCATCCTCGGCGACCAGCAGGCCGCGACCTTCGGCCAGGCCTGCTTCGAGATCGGCATGGGCAAGAACACCTACGGCACCGGCAACTTCATGCTGGTCAACACCGGTGAGGACCTGGTCCGCAGCGAGAACGGGCTGCTCACCACCGTCGCCTACAAGATCGGCGACAACAAGCCCGTCTACGCCCTCGAGGGCTCGGTCGCGGTGACCGGCTCGCTCGTGCAGTGGATCCGCGACAACCTCGGCCTGATCAAGGACGCCCCGGAGGTCGAGGAGCTCGCCAAGAAGGTCGACGACAACGGCGGCCTGTTCGTGGTCCCGGCGTTCTCGGGCCTGTTCGCCCCGCACTGGCGCTCCGACGCCCGCGGCGTGATGGTCGGCATGACCCGCTTCCACAACAAGAACCACATCGCCCGCGCGGTCCTGGAGGCCACGGCCTTCCAGTCCCGCGAGGTGCTCGACGCGGCGATCGCGGATGCCGCCTCCGAGGGCGTGGAGCTCACCGAGCTCAAGGTCGACGGCGGCATGGTCATGAACGAGACGCTCATGCAGTTCCAGGCCGACATCCTCGGCGTGCCCGTGGTGCGCCCGAAGGTCATCGAGACCACCGCGCTCGGCGCCGCCTACGCGGCCGGCATCGCGGTCGGCTACTGGGAGGGCGAGCAGGACGTCATCGACAACTGGGCCGAGGACAAGCGCTGGGAGCCCCAGATGGACGAGGAGACCCGCGACCGCTACATGCGCCTGTGGCGCAAGGCCGTCGAGCGGACCCTCGACTGGATCGACGACGACACCGAGGCGCTGTTCGGCTGATCGACGAACTGCGGGCGCGGAGCGGTCGGCGAGGGACGAGCCGCCCGCGCAGCGCCTGCGGGAGGAGATCAGCGCGGAAGTGCGGCTGATCGACGTACGGACGCCCGGCATCCCGAGGGGTGCCGGGCGTCCGCGCGTCCGCAGGGAGGTCACCGTCCGGACACGGGACGAGGTGATCGGCGTCACGTCGGCGTAGGATTCGCGGCACCTGCCCTTCCGGGCGCCGGTACGGTGGCGCGTCGTCCCCGGCCGGCCCGTCGGCCCCTGCGAGCGAGGACGCCCGCGGCGGTCGCGGTGTCGGACTGTCCGCCCTTCCCCACCAGAGATCGGAGACTTCCATGGAGCTCGCCTTCAAGCTGGTCGCCCTCGTCGTGTATTTCGGCGGCATGATCGGCATCGGTCTGTACGCCTTCCGCAAGACCGAGGGCGGCGAGGACTACATGCTCGGCGGCCGACAGTTGCACCCCTTCGTCGCGGCACTCTCCGCCGGGGCCTCCGACATGTCGGGCTGGCTGCTCATGGGCCTGCCCGGCGCGCTGTACATGAGCGGCATGGTCGAGGCGTGGATCGCGATCGGCCTGACCATCGGCGCCGGTCTGAACTGGATCTTCGTCGCCCCGCGCCTGCGCCAGTACACCCAGATCGCCGGCAACGCGATCACGGTGCCGAGCTACTTCGGCAACCGCCTCCACGACCGCACGAACATCCTGCGGATCGCAGCGGGCCTGATCATCCTGGTGTTCTTCACCTTCTACGTCTCCTCCGGCATGGTCGCCGGCGGCGTGTTCTTCCAGTCGATGTTCGGCGGCCCCTACCTGACCGGACTGCTCCTCGTGGGCGGCGTGACGATCCTGTACACCCTCTTCGGCGGCTTCCTCGGCGCGAGCTACACCGACGTGGTGCAGGGCCTGATCATGCTGGTCTCCCTGATCATCGTGCCGATCACCGCGATGTTCGTCGTCGGCGGGCCGACGGCGATGTTCGCCTCGGTGCGCGAGGTCGACCCCTCCTTCGGCTCCCTCGTCTCCGGCGGCACGTGGGTGGGGATCCTCTCCGCCGTCGCCTGGGGCCTGGGCTACTTCGGCCAGCCCCACATCATCGTGCGCTTCATGGCGCTGCGCTCCTCGCGCGACGCGAAGTACGGCACGATCGTCGGGATGAGCTGGATGATCCTGTGCGTGACCGGCGCCGTGTTCACCGCGATGGCGGGCCTGGCCTACTTCCAGCAGAACCGGGACGTGCAGATCACCGACGCGACCAACGGCGAGTCGGTGTTCCTCGACCTCGCACAGATCCTGTTCCATCCGCTGATCGCCGGCATCCTGCTGGCGGCCGTGCTCGCGGCGATCATGTCCACGATCTCCTCGCAGCTGATCGTGACCACCTCCGCGCTGGTCGAGGACATCGTCGGCGGCGTGGGCGTGAAGCTCAGCGACGGCGCCAAGCTCTGGGGCGGACGGATCGGCGTGCTCGTGGTCTCCGTCATCGCGGTGATCCTGGCCCTGGATCCCGAGAGCTCGGTGCTGGCGCTGGTCGCCTTCGCCTGGGCGGGCTTCGGTGCCGCCTTCGGGCCGATCGTGCTGCTGTCGCTGTTCTGGCGACGGCTCACCATGGCCGGGGCCGCCGTGGGCATGGTCGCGGGTGCGGTGGTCGCCTTCGTCTGGGGCCAGTCCTGGGGTGCGGAGAAGCAGCCTCTCGATGTCACCCTGGGCCTCTTCGGCGGAGAGCACCTGTACGAGATCATCCCCGGCTTCGCGATCTGCCTCGTGCTCGCGGTCGTGGTCAGCCTGATCACCCCGCAGCCGCCCGCCAAGGCGATGGAGGAGTACGACGACATGCTCGACTCCCTCGCCACCGGCGTGGCCCGCGACCGCTCGGCGGAGGCGACGACCGCGTCCTGAGCGCGGCCACCTCGGCCGGGGCCGCACGATTCTGCGCTCCTGGCGTGACCTCACCGGCCATACGGCCCCGAGGTCACGCCAGGAGCGCCTTCGTCGTCACGGCCGGACGACCGGGGAGCGTCGGGGTCAGTCGTCCGCGTCGGTGTCGTCGGGATCGCCGAAGAGGTTCTCCTCGGCGGGGCCGACGACGCCCGGACGCACCGAGAACAGCGAGCCGGCCTCCGGATCGTCCCCGTCGGCCAGGTTCTCCCGGCTGGTGGTGATGAACAGGGTCCCGCGGTCCTCGCCGCCGAAGGTGCAGGCCGTGACCTGGCGCGCCCCCACCGAGATCCGCTCGGCGACCCCGCCCCGCTCGTCCAGGCCCAGCACCTGCGAGCCGCCGAACATCGCCACCCACACCCGGCCCTCGGCGTCCAGGCACAGCCCGTCCGGGCCGCCGTCCTCGCCGGAGAGGTCCGCGAAGGGCCGGCGCTCGACGAGCCCGTCGGCGTCGGACCAGTCGAAGAGGTCGACCCGTCCGGTGGGGGTGTCGATGTAGAAGGCGCGCGTCCCGTCGGCCGTGAAGGCGAGGCCGTTGGAGATCGTGAGGTCCCCGAACTGCTGGGTGGTGGTGCCGTCGGGCATCAGGCGCCACATCGCGGCGGCGCCGGGCCGCTGGTCATAGGCCATCGACCCGCACAGGAAGGAGCCGTCCGGCGCGATCGCGCCCTCGTTCATGCGCACGTCCTCGTCCCACAGCGGTGGCAGTGCGCGGATGGACCCGTCGGCGTCCTCGAGGCCGAAGCCCTTCTCGAGGGCGAGCACCGCCCCGCCGTCGGCCGCAGGGCGCACGCAGGCCACGACCGGGCTCGGGGTGGGCAGGCGCCGAGCCGTCCCGTCGGCGCCGAGATGCAGCATGTCCCCGGCGAGCATGTCCACCCAGCGCAGGCCGCCCCAGGTCTCCGACCAGTACGGCCCCTCCGCATGGTGGCAGAGGGATTGGGTGAGTCGATCGGCATGCATGGGGCTCCCCTTCCGGGCGCTGGATGCGGTCGACCGGCGCGCGGAGGTGCCGGTGGGGCCACCGTACGGGGTGCGCGGGAACGGCGTGCGGGAGTCCCGGCCTCAGTGCTCCTGCATCGCCGCGAGCGCGTGGGTGATCTCGTAGGTCGCGGGGTAGAGGTCGCGGTAGAGCCGGTACAGCTCGTCGTACCGCTCGCGCCGCGCCGTGTCCGGGACGATCTCGTGATCGGTGGGGTTCCAGCGGGAGACGTCGGTGCCGTGGGCGAGGCGCGCGGCGAGCATCGAGCCGCCGTAGGAGGCGCCGACGACGCGCCGCGGTATCCGCTGGACCAGGCCCGTCACGTCGGAGACGATCTGCGGCCACAGGTCGCTGCGGGCCCCTCCGCCGACGGCGACGACCCGGTCCAGGCTGAGCTCGGCCGCGGTGAGGGTCTCGAGGTGGTGGCGCACCCCGAAGGCGGCGGCCTCGAGCGCGGCGCGGTAGAGGTCCCCTCGGTTGTGGGAGAGGGTCAGGCCCGCGATCACCCCACGGGCGCCGGGGTCGGCGATGGGGGAGCGCTCGCCGGCGAAGTAGGGGAGCATGACCAGCCCGTTCGCGCCGGGACCGCTTTCCTCCGCCTCCGCCAGAAGCTCGTCGAACTCCGGGGAGCCGGTCAGCTCGCGCAGCCAGCCGGTGATCGCCCCGGAGGAGGCCATGCCGCCCGAGAGCGCATAGGCGCCCGGCTCCACCCCGGAGGTGGGCCACAGGGTGCGGCTCGCGACGGGCTCCACGGTGGTCGCGACGAGGAAGGTGGTGGTGCCGTACATCAGCATCAGGTCGCCCGGGGAGGCGGCGTCGACGCTGACGGCCTCCGCCCAGGCGTCGATGGTGCCGGTGATGACGGGGGTCCCGGCGCGCAGACCGGGCACGAGCCGCGTGATCGCGCTCTGCACGGTCCCCGCCGCCTCGCCCGCCCAGCGCAGGTCCGGGAGCTCGAGGCCGGGGCCGACGCGCTCGGCCCACTCGGGATGCCACGTCTGGTGGCGCAGGCTGTACATCGGCGCGGACTGGCTGGCGCTGACGTGGTCGAGCACGTACTCGCCGGTGAGGCGGAAGGCGAGATACGAGGCCGGCATGAACAGCCGACGCGCCCGTGCGTAGACCTCCGGCTCGTGCCGGGCGACCCAGGCGACCTTCGGTCCGGCCGCCTGCGAGGTGAGCATCCCGCCGCAGTGCGCGACGATCTCCTCCCTGCCCAGCACGTTCGTGAGATGGCGGATCTCGTCGCCCGCGCGGGTGTCCACGCCGTAGAGGATCGCGGGGCGCACCGGCTCGCCGCGCTCGTCGGTGAGCAGCACGCAGGGGCCCATCCCCGAGACGCCGATCGCGGTGACCTCCGCGGTCACGTCCGCGGCGCCGTCGGCGGTGAGCTCGCGGGCGATGTCCAGGAACTCGTCCCACCAGATCTCCGCGTCCATCTCGACGTGGCCCGGTGCGGGGCGCGAGACCGAGTGCTCGCGCACGGCGGTGGCGAGGATGGTCCCGTCGAGCGCGACGAGGGTGCCCTTCGTGCTCGAGGTGCCGACGTCGACCCCCAGGACGGCGGGGACCCTCGCGCCGGCGGGCGCTCCGGCCGGACGGGGCACAGCCGCCGTCGGTGAGGCGGGCTGCTCTGCCGGCCCTGTGGGCGCTGGCGACGCTGCCGAGGAGTCCGACGGAGAGATCCGCGGAGCAGGAGTCGTCGCCCCCGTGCCTGCCGTCATCGCGCCGCCTCTCCGTGCCGTCATCGCCGCAGACCATCCTGCCACCGACGGCCCTGCCAGAGGCGCAGGACGGGCCCTGTTCCGCAGCACCGCCCGGCGTTCATTAGGATCATCGGCGCGAGCCCTGCCGCCCCGGGGCCCGGACACGGCCTTCACGGAGAGGGAGGAGCATCGATGCTCGAGACCGCGATGGACCTCCAGCTGCTCCACCGCGCCGCCTCCGCCTACTACGTCGACGGGGTGCGACAGGCGGAGGTCGCCGAGCGCCTGGGCGTCTCCCGGCCCACGGTCTCCAAGCTCCTCGCCGAGGCGCGACGGATCGGGATGGTGCGCTTCGAGGTGCTCGAGCCGCCCACTGCCGACCTGCCCGATCTCGGCGCCCGCCTGCAGGACGTGCTCGGCGTCCGCTCCGTGCGCATCGCCCCGGGCAACCAGGTCCAGCGCGACTACCGCGGCATCGGCGACCTGCTGGGGGAGGAGCTGCGCTCGCTGGACCTGCAGCGGGGCGATGTGCTGCTGATCTCCTCGGGGAAGACGACCTACGCCGTCAGCGGCATGCCCGGGCTGCCCGAGCTGCCGGGAGTGGTGATCGCCCCGACCGTCGGCGGGCAGCAGGAGACCGACCCGTCCTTCCAGACCAACGAGATCGTGCGCCGCTTCGCGGACCGCACCCGGGCCGAGCCGAGGTTCATGTTCGCCCCGGCGAGCCCCTCGGAGCAGCTCTGGGAGTCGCTGCAGGCCGACCCCAGCTTCCGCGAGATCACCGACCTGTGGGCGCGGGCCCGCGCCGTGGTGGTCGGGATCGGCGAGCCCTACCGGGGTCGCGCGGCGCTGACCTCCGTGGTGCCGCGCGACGAGACGGCGCTGCTCCCGGCCGTCGGCGACATCAACCTCCACTTCTACGACATCGCCGGGCACCCGGTGAGCTACCCCGGCTCGGAGCTGCTGGTGCGCCCGCCGCGCGCGCTGCTCACCGCGCTGCCGACCTCGATCGCGATGGCCGCGGGGGAGCGCAAGGCGCCCTCGATCCTCGCCGGCGCCCGCACCGGGCTGTACACGACGCTGCTGACCGACGAGCCGACGGCCCAGGCCGTGCTCGCGCTCGCCGTCTCGATGGGCTGACCCCGCCCGATCCGCCCCTTGACAAGCTTCTGACCTGCGACACTCCTGCGTGGAACATTTGTGCTTGACGTTTGTTCCCGGCCTGCCTAGAGTGTTCCTGGTCAGGCCCGACCCGTCGGCGCGCCCTGTGGGGCCACCAGGCCGGGCGGAACGTATCGAAGGAGATGTGTCTCTGTGAGCCAGCTGCCCGCCACCATGCAGGCCGTCGTCATGCATGCCCCCGAGGACTACCGCCTCGAGGAGCGCCCGGTCCCGACCCCCGCCGCCGATGAGCTCCTGATCCAGGTCGAGGCCGTCGGCGTCTGCGCCTCCGACCTCAAGGCCTACGCCGGCGCCGCCAAGTTCTGGGGCGACGAGAACCGCGACCGCTGGGTCGAGCCGGGCATCATCCCCGGCCACGAGATCACCGGCACCGTCGTGCAAGGCTCCGACGAGATCCTCGCCCACCACGGCGTCTCCGTCGGCGACCGCATCGTCGTCGAGCAGATCGTCCCCTGCGGCGAGTGCATGTACTGCCAGCGCGGCTGGTACTGGATGTGCGCCCCGCACGACATGTTCGGCTTCAAGCACTACCACGGCGGCATGGCCGAGTACATGATCGTGCCGAAGCTCGCCCGCGCCCACCGGATCTCCAAGGACATCGCCCCGCAGCACGCCGCCTACGCCGAGCCGCTGTCCTGCTCGATGCACGCCGTCGAGCGCGCCGAGCTGCAGTTCGACGACGTCGTCGTCATCGCCGGCGCCGGCCCCATCGGCCTCGGCGCGATCATCGGCGCGGCCCACAAGAACCCCAAGCTCGTCATCGCCCTCGACTTCGACGACGACAAGCTCGAGCTCGCGAAGAAGTGCGGCGCCGACCTCACCCTGAACCCCTCGAAGGTCGACATCTACGAGGAGATCCGCGGCCTCACCGGCGGCTACGGCGCCGACGTCTACATCGAGTGCACCGGCCACCCCAGCGCCGTCCCGCAGGGCCTGAACCTGCTGCGCAAGCTCGGCCGCTTCGTGGAGTACTCCGTGTTCAAGGAGAACGTCTCCGTGGACTGGTCGATCATCTCCGATGACAAGGAGCTCGACGTGCGCGGCGCCCACCTCGGCCCGCACACCTGGCCCGCCGCCATCAAGATCATCGAGAAGGGCGACCTGCCGCTCGACGAGATCTGCACCCACCAGTTCGGCCTCGCCGACTTCCAGAAGGCCCTCGACTCGGTCGCCGACTCCGCCGGCGCCTCCGTCAAGGTCTCCATCCTCCCCGGCCGCTGAGCACGGCCCCGCTGATCCCGGATCAGCCCTGACGGGGCGGCCGACGCCTCGATGATGTCGTCGGCCGCCCCGTGTCTCTCCCCCTCGCACACAGGAGTGCCCTTATGAGCGCCGTACCCTCGACCACCCAGGCCGGACCCGCCGTCCCGGCCGCCGGGTCGTCCCAGGAGACCTTCCTGGACCGACTCGGCATCCCCCATCCGCTGCGGTGGGGCTTCCTCGGCGTGCTCGTCTTCATGACGGGCAACGGCGTGGAGACCAACTTCGTCTCCCCGCACATGGCGAACGTCTTCGGCGGCGGCGACGAGATGATCAATGTCGCCGCCACCATCATCACCTTCTACTCCCTCGCCTCTCTGGTCGGCTCGTACCTCGCCGGCGCCCTCTCGGACCTGTGGGGCCCGCGCAGGGTGATGCTGCTCGGCCTCGTCGTCTGGCTGGTGTTCCAGGCCGCGTTCCTGGGCGCGCTGTCCACCGAGTCGATCCCGCTGGTGGCCGCGACCTACTTCTTCCGCGGCTTCGGCTTCCCGCTGTTCGCCTTCTCCTTCCTGGTCTGGGTGAACGCCGTGGTGCCCAAGGAGCGCAACGGCGCGGCAGTCGGCTGGTTCTACGTCATGTTCACCGGCGGCATGCCCACCATCGGCTCGCTCGTCGCGATCGGTCTGATCCCCGCCTTCGGCGGCGGCTTCTTCGGCGAGCGGTGGGCCATGGCCGTCTCCTCGCTGATCGTGATCGCCGGCTTCCTGATCGCCTGGCTCGGGGTGCGCGAGAAGCACGGCTCCATCCGCCTGGCCCCGGAGGGCGAGACCTCCCGCCAGGTGATCTTCTCGGGCGTGCACCTCGCGTTCACGAACAAGCGCGTGATGATGGGCTTCCTGACCCGTCTGATCAACACCGCCCCGCAGTTCGGCATGTTCATCATCCTGCCCACCGTCATCGCCGAGACCCTCGGCTGGGGGCAGAGCCGCTGGCTGCTGATGACCTCGATCGTCTTCGCCGGCAACATCCTGTTCAACGCCGCCTTCGGCGCCCTCGGCGACCGCATCGGCTGGACCACCACGGTGCGCTGGTTCGGCATCGTCGGCTCCGCGATCGGCCTGCTGCTGTGGTGGTACGTGCCGCACTGGGTGCCGGCCGGCTCCGACTGGGGCTTCGTCGTCGCCGTCATCGCGGGCACCGTCTTCGGCATCCTGCTGGCCGGCTTCGTGCCGCTCGGCGCGATCATGCCGGCGCTCGCCCCCGACCACAAGGGCGCCGCGATGGCGATGTACACGACCGCCGCGGGCGGTGCGACCTTCCTCGGCTCGGCCGTGGTCGCCGTCGTCCGCCCCTGGGGAGGGGACGTCGGCGTGGTCTGGGCGTTCGTGGGCCTGTATGCCCTCGCCTTCCTGATGACCTTCGCGCTGAAGGTCGACCAGCCCCGCGTCGGCAAGAAGGAAATCGCCGCCGCCGAGGCCTGATCCGCGCCCCGGGGGCCGACGGGATGACCGTCGGCCCCCGGGCCCCGTCCGCCCCGACCGATCCGCCCGCTCGTCCGTCGCGCCCCGCCCCGCGCGCAGCGCCCGCCGGCCCCGTCCGCCCACTGCTTCGAAGGAGTCCTTCATGACCTCCGCCATCAGCCCCATGTTCGACCTCACCGGGCGCACCGCCCTCGTCACCGGCGGCGCGAAGGGCCTCGGCCTCGCGATGGCCCGCGGCCTCGCCCAGCACGGCGCCCCGATCGTGCTCGCCGACATCGACGACGCGACCGGCGAGCAGGCCGCGAAGGACCTCGCCGCCGAGACCGGGGTGGAGGTCTCCTACCGCCACCTCGACGTCACCGACCAGGCGATGGTCGAGAAGGTCGTCGCCGAGATCGACCAGGAGGTCGGCGGGATCGAGATCCTGCTGAACAACGCCGGGCGCACCATCCACCACCCGGTCGAGGACGGGGACGGCGAGAAGTGGCGGGCCGTGATGTCCCTGAACCTCGACGGCGTCTACCACGTGCTCTCGGCCGTCGGCCGGGCCATGCTCGAGCGGGGCCGCGGCAGCATCATCAACACCGGCTCCATGAGCGGCATCATCGCCAACGTGCCCCAGACCCAGGCCTCCTACAACGCCTCCAAGGCCGCGGTCCACAACCTCACCCGCTCCGCCGCGCTCGAGTGGGCCTCCCGCGGCGTGCGCGTGAACGCGATCGCGCCCGGCTACATGCGCACCGAGCTGACCCGCGGCTTCTACGAGGAGGGCGGCGAGCAGATCGACATCTGGAACGCGATGACCCCGATGTCCCGCCCGGGCGAGCCGGAGGAGCTCGCCGGCGCCGCCGTGTACCTCGCTTCCGACGCCGCGAGCTTCGTGACAGGCTCGATCCTGTCGATCGACGGCGGCTACACCGCCGCCTGAGCCTCGGCGGCCGACGGGCCACCCCGTCGGCCGCCGAGCCCGTCGGCCGAGGCGCCGTGGGGGCCGCGGCCCGCCGCCGGCCCCGCGCCCGTCACCAAGGCCGCCGTGCCCGCCCGGCGCCGGCCCAATGGCCGTCGCACATGCCCCCATCCGCACCGACCCCGCCGATCCGGAGAGACCCGATGACCTACCTGTTCGATGACCCCCAGACCTTCCCCTCCGACGCCGTCGAGGGCCTGGTCGCCGCGCACCCCGAGGAGCTGCTGCGCGTGCACGGCGGCGTGGTGCGCGCGAAGCGGACCCCCGCCGGGCAGCCCGCGCTCGTCGTCGGCGGCGGGTCCGGCCACTACCCGGCCTTCGCCGGCTGGGTCGGCCCTGGCTTCGCCCACGGCGCGCCCTGCGGGAACATCTTCTCCTCGCCGTCCTCCGACCAGGTGTACTCGGTCGCGAAGAACTCCGAGAACGGCGGCGGCGTGATCCTCGGCTTCGGCCACTACGCCGGGGACGTGCTCCACTTCGGCGTCGCCGCCGAGAAGCTGCGCGCCGAGGGCATCGACGTGCGCATCGTCGCCGTCAGCGACGACATCGCCTCCGGCCGCGAGGGCGAGCACCGCGATCGCCGCGGCATCGCGGGCGACCTGCCCGTCTTCAAGGTCGCCGGAGCCGCGATCCAGGCCGGCGCCGACCTCGACGACGCCGAGCGCCTCGCCTGGAAGGCGAACGACGCCACCCGCTCGCTCGGCGTCGCCTTCGACGGCTGCACCCTGCCCGGCGCGGAGGACGCGCTCTTCCACGTCCCCGAGGGGCGGATGGCGATCGGCCTGGGTATCCACGGCGAGCCCGGCATTGACGAGCAGCCCATGCCGAGCGCGAAGGAGCTCGCGAAGGTGCTGGTCGACGGCGTGCTCGGCGAGACCCCCGAGCTCGACTCGGACCGCGTCGCCGTGGTGCTGAACGGTCTGGGCACCGTGAAGTACGAGGAGATGTTCGTGGTGTGGAAGCACGCCTCGCAGCTCCTGCAGGAAGCGGGCCTGACCATCGTGCGCCCCGAGGTGGGTGAGCACGTCACGAGCCTCGACATGGCCGGGCTGTCCCTGACCGTGATGCGCCTGGACGAGGAGCTCGAGCAGCACTGGCTCGCCGCGGCCGACGCCCCCGCCTTCCGTCGCGGCGGCACCGTCGAGGGCGACCTCGGCACCGAGCGCACCGAGATCTACACCCCCGGCGAGGACCCGATCCCGGACGCGTCCGACGAGTCGAAGGAGTCGGCGCAGCGGATCGCCGGGATCCTCGCCGACGTCGAGGCGCTGCTGGTCGAGCTCGAGCCGGAGCTCGGCCGGATGGACGCGATCGCCGGCGACGGCGACCACGGCCAGGGCATGGTCCTCGGCGCGAAGGCCGCCCGCAGGGCCGCCGACCGGGTGATCGCCGGCGGCTGCGGCGCCCGCACCGTCCTCGTCCAGGCCGGTGCGGCCTGGTCCGCCGAGGCCGGCGGCACCTCCGGCGCGCTGTGGGGCGCGGCGCTGACCAGCCTCGGCAGCGCCTTCTCCGACGACGCCTCCGTCTCCGGCGAGCACCTGCTCACCGGTCTGGTCCAGGCCGTCGAGGCCGTCGAACGGCTCGGCGGGGCGAAGCCCGGCGACAAGACCATGGTCGATGCGGCCGTGCCCTTCCGCGAGGCGATCGCCCTCGCCCGGGCCTCGGGCGCCGAGAAGGGCGACGGCGCCGCCGCCTCCGCCTCCCGGACGGTCGAGACCGCGGCGGCCCGCGCCGTCGAGGCGGCCGAGGCCACCGCGGACATCTCCGCGACCCTGGGCCGCGCCCGCAACCACGGCGACAAGTCCGTGGGCACCCCCGACCCCGGCGCGATCTCGTTCTCGAAGATCGTCACGCTGCTGGCCGAGAAGCTCTCGGCCTGAGCGGGGCGGCCGCGGCGCCTCACTGCGCCGTCGCCTCCGTCTCACTTGCACTTCCGTCATTCGTCACCGAAGGAGAACATCATGGCTCTGACCATCGTCACCGGTTCCGACAACGCCGGCTACGGCCACAAGTCCGCGCTCAAGGAGCTGCTCGAGAACGATCCCCGCGTCGAGAAGGTCATCGACGTGGGCGTGACCGGCCGTGAGGACGGCACCTATTACCCGAACGTCGCGGTCGAGGCGGCGGAGAAGATCGCCGCGGGCGAGGCGGACCGTGCGCTGCTGATCTGCGGCACGGGCCTGGGTGTCGCGATCGCGGCGAACAAGGTCTCCGGCATCCGCGCCGTGACCGCGCACGACCTCTACTCGGTGCAGCGCTCGGTGCTGTCGAACAACGCGCAGGTCCTGTGCATGGGCGAGCGTGTGATCGGGCTGGAGCTCGCGAAGGAGCTGGTGAAGGTGTGGCTCGACCTCGAGTTCGACCCGGAGTCCTCGTCGGCGGCGAAGGTCGACGCGATCTGCGCCTACGACGGCTCTCTCGACAAGTGAGCGGACGCCGGGCCCGGGCCCGGCATGGTGCCCCGGGCTCGGGAACGGGTTGACCGGCTCGGGGAGTGGCTCTGTCCCGGTGCTCCGGGCTCGGCACCCCGGGCTCGGGCTCGGTATGACCGGTTCGGCCCCGGCACGCGGGCCGGCGGCGTCCCCTCACCCCGCACGCGCCTATCACCGGCCAGTTGATCGACGTCGGGTACCAGGACCGCGCCAGTTGTTCGACGTCCGGTACCAGGAAACTGGTACCGGACGTCGAACAACCTCTGCCGCGCGGTACCGGACGTCGAACAACACGTGCCTGGTGACGCGGGGCGCTGATCGTCGCAGCCCCCTGCCGTCGCGGCAGCGCCGGAGACCTACTCCGCCAGCGCCTTCCCCCGCTGCTCGGGCAGGGTGAAGGCCGCGGCGGCGGCGACGGCGAAGGCGAGCGCGAACACCCCGAAGGCGAGCCACTGCCCGCCGGCGAGCACCAGCGCCGGCACCAGGAACGGGGCGATGATCGAGGCGAGGCGGCCGAAGGCGGCGGCCGCGCCCGTGCCCGTGCCGCGCACCGCGGTGGGGTAGAGCTCCGGGCCGATCGCGTACAGCGCGCCCCAGGCGCCGAGGTTGAAGAAGCTCAGCAGGCAGCCGGCCACCAGGATCATCGCCTCGGAGTCGGCCATGCCGTAGCCCACGGCGGACAGCGCCGAGCCGGCGAGGAAGATCGTGAGGGTCCAGCGCCGTCCCAGCACCTCGATCAGCCAGGCCGCAGCGGCGTAGCCGGGGATCTGGGCGAGCGTGATGATCAGCGTGAAGGTGAAGGACTTCGTGAGGTCGAAGCCGCGGTCCACCAGCAGCGTCGGGATCCAGATGAACGCGCCGTAGTAGGAGAGGTTGATGCAGAACCACACCACCCACAGCCCGGCGGTGCGGGCGCGGAGGGACGCCGACCAGATGCCGCCGGTCGCGACCTGATCGGCCTCCGGCACGACGCCGACCGCGTCGGCGGAGACACGGCCGGACCCGTCGGCGGCGACGATGCCCGTCTCCTCGACGGGCAGCGTCACGGCGGAGTCCGTGGATTCTGCCGCGCGACCGATCCTGCCGGGACCGTCGGCGGCGGGGGCCTCGGTGGACGCCTCGACCTGCGAGGGCGCCCCGATCCCGGCGGAGGCCTCGAAGTCGCGGACGATCCGCTCGGCCTCCTCGTGACGGCCCTTCGTCTCCAGGAAGCGCACGGACTCGGGCATCCCGAGACGGATCACCAGCGAGTAGACGGCCGGGATCATGCCGAGCGCGAGCGCCCAGCGCCATCCGGCCGGCCCCGACGTCGCCACGAACGTGCCGATCACGGCGGCGAGGATCCAGCCGCCGGCCCAGAACGCCTCGAGCCACACGATGATCCGGCCGCGGATCCGGGCAGGTGCGAACTCGCTCATCAGCGTCGAGGCGACGGGCAGCTCGGCGCCGAGCCCCAGGCCCACCACGAAGCGCAGCGCGATCAGCGCGCCGACGCCCAGGGCGAGTGCGGAGGCGCCGGTGGCCAGGCCGTAGACGAGCAGGGTCAGGGCGAAGACGGAGCGTCGGCCGATCCTGTCGGCCAGCAGCCCGCCGAGGCTCGCGCCGATCGCCATCCCGGCGAAGCCGGCGGAGGCGATGAGGGACCCGTCGGACTTCGCGAGGTCCCAGTGGACGGTGAGCGCGGCGATGACGAAGGAGATCAGGCCGACGTCCATCGCGTCGAGCGCCCAGCCGATGCCGGAGGCGCCCAGCAGCTTGCCGTGCTTGCGGGTGAAGGGGAGGCGATCCAGGCGCTGCGACCGGGTGAGCGGCCGGCTGACCGGGGCCGCGGACTCCGGGGCGAGGGGGGAGGGGCTCATGTCATCTCCGACGACGAGGGGAGGGGTGGGCACATCATGGCCCACCGCGACCGCTGCATCGTGCGGTGTGGATCACACTGTCGGGCGGTGCGGCGCGCTGCCGGAGGCAGGACTCCTGGTCAGGGTGAGAAAAAGTGGGACGTCTCGGAATGGTTGCGGTTCGGGGGTGTCTCGCGCGGTCTCGGCACGCGGGACGATCGGCGGCCGACGGGCGTCGCGCCCGAGGGCATCGTCGCCGGCGAGCTGCCGCGCCCGACGGGTGCCGTCGGCCGTTCGGCCTTGGACCTCCCGACGGGACCGACAGGTCAGCGCCGGGAATGGGAGACCAGGTCCACCTCGGCCTCGCCGCGCAGCACCGCGAGAGCGCGCCGGGCACGGGCGGCGCCCCAGGTCGACAGCAGCTCCGCCCGGTCCTCCTCGATGAGCGCCCAGTCGTCGAGCTCCGAGGCCTGCGGCACGATCTCCGCCTCGAGTTGTGCGCGCGGGATCACGCCGGCGTCGAAGATGAAGTGCACGCCCATCGGCGCGCTGCGCACGGGACTCGCCGGCAGCCAGTCCACGGCGAGAAGGCGACCCACCTCGACGTCCAGGCCCAGCTCCTCCATGACCTCGCGCTGGGCGCACTGCCGGGCGTCCTCGCCGGGATCGACCCCGCCGCCGGGCAGCAGCCAGTGCAGGCGGTAGTTCGGCTTCTCGATGACGAAGCGGTCGTCCTCGTCGCGCAGGATCACCGCTCCCGAGGTGATGACCTTGGGCAGCGAGGCGAAGTAGGCGGGGTCGGGGAGGAGGCGCGGCATGCCGTCCATCGTGTCATCGGCGGGCGGGTGGCGACCAGCGCGTCCCGTCGCCGTCCGTGGTGACGAAGCGCAGGCGGATGCCCGGCCCCGCCTGGGCGAGACGGTCCAAGCCCTCTCGCGTGACCACGGCGATCACCGGGTAGCCGCCGGTGGTGGGGTGGTCGGGGCCGAACACGACCGGGAGACCCGAGGGCGGCACCTGGACCGCCCCGGGCAGCATCGGCTCGCTCGGCACGGACGCCGCGCCCGAGGGGACCGGCATCGCCGGCCCGTCGAGTCGCACCCCGACACGGTCCGAGTCGGGTCGCACGGTCCAGTCCGTGCCGAGCAGCGCCTCGACCGCCTCGTCGCCGAGCAGCTCGGCGCGCGGCCCGATGAGCACGGGGATGCGGACGGCGTCCCCGTCGGCCCCTTCGGGGGCGTCCGGCGCGGTCCCCGCCGGGGCGACGACGGTCGGCACAGCGTCGAGGCCCCGCTCGGGGCCGACGAGCAGCAGGTCACCGTCCTGCAGCGGATCCGGGCCGAGGCCGGAGAGGGTGTCGCGGGAGCGTGCGCCGAGCACCTCGAGCAGCTCGTCGTCGGCGGGATCCTGCCGCCTCACCTGCGTGATCCCGCCCCGGACCGCGAGGACCAGCCGCAGCCCGTCCGCGGCCGGGCCCACCTCGATCCGGTCGCCGGGGTCCAGGGCGAGAGCCTGCTCGCGGGAGGCGTCGGCCGGCAGCGCCACATCGCCGACCTCTTCGTCGCCGCGCCCGATCCGCACCGGAGCCTGAGCCCCGGAGACGGCGACGACCGTCGGCGCGGCGGCGCGCAGCGCGAGCGGACCCAGCAGGATCTCGAGCCCGGCGGCGCCGGGGGGATTGCCGACGGCGCGGTTCGCGCGCTGCAGGGCGCCGCGGTCGAAGGCCCCCGACCGGCTCACGCCGATCGCCGCCCGCCCGGGCCGGCCGGCGTCCTCGACCAGCGTCAGCGGACCGGGGGAGAGGATCTCGAGCGCGGGACGGGAGCTCGTGCCCGGGCCCGCGCCGCGATGGAGCCCGAGCCGGGCGGGGACGGCGGCGGCCTCCCGGGCGGCGCGGGCGAGGGCTGCGGCGGTCGCGGCGGTCGGACGGGAGGCGGCGCGCTGCGGCGTGAAGCGCACCCGCGTGCCGGGGCTGAGCAGTGCGGGCGGCTCCCGGTGCACGTCGAACAGGGGCGCGTCGCTGCGGCCGATCAGCTGCCAGCCGCCGGGGGAGGGGCGCGGGTAGATGCCGCAGTAGCGGGAGGCGAGGCCGACGGCGCCCGCGGGCACCGACGTGCGGGGCTCGGCGCGGCGCGGCACCTCCCAGGGCGGGCCGGACGCCTCGTGCGGATCGTCGGCGACCAGATAGGGGAAGCCGGGCGCGAAGCCGCCGAAGGCGACCGCCCACGTCGCCCCGGAATGCGCGCTGATCAGTGCGTCCGTGCTCATCCCGAGTAGCTCCGCGACCTCCTCCAGGTCCTCGCCGTCGTAGACGATGCCGATGCTGGTCTCGCCGCTGCCGCTCTCCTCACGCGCGGCGCGGGGGAGTCGCGAGAGCAGGTCCGCGAACAGGCGCACGTCGCGCGGCGCCGCGCCGTGCAGCAGCAGGGTGCGCTCGGCGGGGACGAGCTCCAGCAGGTGTGCGGGGGAGAGGGCGCGCACGGCCGCGGCCGCGGCGAGCACGGCGGGGGTGTCGGGATACTCGGCGAGGATGCTGGTCTCCCCGGCGCGGTGCACGCGCAGCGGGGGAGGGAGGGTGTCCGTTGCCCCGTCCCTCACAGCGCTGCCTTCAGGTCCACGCCCGCCTCCTCGAGTCGGGCCCGCACCGCCCGGGCGAGCTCGACGGCGCCGGGGGTGTCCCCGTGCAGGCACAGCGACCGCACCGGCAGATCGACCCAGGTGCCGTCGGCCGTGCGCACCCCGCCCTCGGTCGCGATCGACAGCGCCTGGGCCGTGACCGCCTCGGGGTCGGTGAGCACGGCGCCGGGCCGCGTGCGCGGGGTGAGGGTGCCGTCGGGGAGATAGGCGCGGTCGGCGAAGCCCTCGAGCACCACCGGCAGGCCCGCCGCCTCTGCCGCGGGGACGACCACGGCGCCGGGCGCCGCGACCAGGGGCAGGCCGTCGAGCTCGCCGAGCGCCCTCACCACCGCGCCGGCCTGCGCCTCGTGACGGGCGAGCGCGTTGTACAGGGCGCCGTGGGGCTTCACCCCGCGCACGCTGGTCCCCTCCGCGCGGGCCATCGCCTGCAGCGCCCCGACCTGGACGACCACCTGGTCCGTGAGGTCATCAGGGGCGATCTCGAGGAAGCGCCGGCCGAAGCCCTGCAGATCCGGATAGGCGACATGCGCCGTGATCGCGACGCCGCGTGCGGCGGCTGCCCGGCAGGCGGCGCGCATCGTCGAGCCGTCCCCGGCGTGGCCGCCGCAGGCGATGTTCGCGGTGGTGACGACCTCGAGCATCGCGGCGTCGTCCCCCATCGACCAGTCGCCGAAGCCCTCCCCGAGGTCGGCGTTGAGGTCGACGACGGCGGTGGCGGTCATGGGCGGGCTCCTTCGTCCGACGGCGGGGTCCTCCCCATTGTCGGCCCCGACCGCGCGGACGTCACCTCGCCCTGCGTCCGACGGGACGCGCGGGCGTCATGCCGCGCGTTCGCATGCCCCGGCGCGCGAGCGTTCCCCCGACCTTCTGCGCCCGGGACGACTCATGGACGCCGCGATATGAGTCGCCACCGGCACAGAACCTGGCCGGCCGGGGTCCGGGGCGGCGGTGGCTGGTGCGGCCCCGCACCGAGGGCCGGAGCCGAGGTGCTGCACCGCTGAGGACCCGTGCTGGCGACGAGATGAGTCCTCAGCGGCGCAGAACCTGCGGCCCCCGATAGCCTCGGGGGATGAGCGCGACCCCGGCGTCCCCCGCCCCTGACGCGTCGGCCGAGGCGTCGACACGGATCCCCGACCTCCCCGCCGGGATCGGCGGCACCGATCCGACCGCACCGCTGCAGTACACCGCCGAGGACGTCGCTGCCGCCCGTGACCTGCTCGAACGGGTGCGGAGAGGAGAGGCGACGGGGTCGGACGTCGCGCCTCGCCCGTCCGACCCGTCGGCCGCGCAGGAGGCCACTGCGGTGGTGACCCTGAGCGATGAGCAGATCGCCGCGCTCGACGGGTACGAGCGCCGCCAGTTCGTGGCCCTGCCCTGGCTCGACGCGCAACCCGAGCAGCGACGCGTCGCCGCGGCCGTCGCGCTGCGCGGCATGATCGCCGGCGGTCAGGTCCTCACCCGCACCGCCCGGCACGAGGAGGGGCCGCGCTGGCGGGCCAGCCCCGAGATCTCCGGCTGCCTCGTGCTGCGTCGCACCGCGGAGTCGTTCACCACCGCCGAGCGGACCGTTCGCACCGAGGCCGGGCCGCAGGTCCATCGCCTGCACTGCTACAGCCACCCCGGCGGGGTGCTCGAGGAGGAGACGACGGCCGACGGCCTCCACCGCTTCACCGTGCTCCGCGCCGAGGAGGCGACCGTGCGCCTGGCCGCCTTCCTCGACCCCGCGGGCCTCGCCGATCCCGCCGCCGATGCCGAGTCCGACGCCGGCGGCAGCGTCCACGTGCGCGGCTCGGAGCTGCCCGCCCACCCGCTCGCCGCGCAGCTGGCCGCGACCCGGGCGCTGACCGTCCTGACCCGCGTGCGCACGGCTGACGGGACCGTCCAGCAGCTCAGCGCCTACGCGACCGCCGGCGGGATGCTCACCATGGAGGCCCTCGACCCCGGCGTCGAGGACCCCCGCCTCGAGTTCCGCCGCGTCGGCCCCGCGTCCCTGCGCGCGCTCGCGACGGTGCTGGTCAGCGGCCAGGGCGCGCCGCAGTGACGCCGCCGGCGGGGGAGTACTCGCGGTCATCGGCGCGGGGGTCGACGCCGCTCCCAGGACCGCCCTCCGCGCCTCGATCGGACCCGGACCTCACATCCCGGGCCGCCCGCGCGTCTGCCGGGTGATGACCATGAAGATCCCCTACGAGACCGCGGTCCAGCGGCACGGCCCCACCGTGCTGCGGGTGTGCTGCGCCGTGCTCGGCCCGGGACCCGACGCCGAGGACGCCTGGGCGGAGACGTTCCTGGCGGCGCTGACCTCCTGGCCCGATCTCGCGGAGGACACCAACGTCGAGGCCTGGCTGGTGCGCGTCGCCCATCGCAAGGCCATCGACGTCACCCGCCGCCGGGCCCGGCACGCCGTGCCCACGGACGACCTGCCCGAGCAGACCTCCCGCCGCGGGAACCCCGGCCGGGACGACGGGGTCTGGACCGCCGTCGCGGCCCTGCCCGAGCGGCAGCGGCTCGCCGTCGCCTATCACTACCTCGGCGGACTCCCGCACGCCGAGACCGCCGCCCTGATCGGCGGGAGTGCCGAGGCCGTCCGCCGCGCCTCGGCCGACGGCATCCGAGCCCTGCGTCGGACCTTCGCCGCAGGCGACGACACGGAAGGAGCCGCGCGATGACCGATACCCCGAGCCTCCCCGAGCACCTCACGACGAACGAGCGGGAGGCGCTCTTCCCGCTCCCCGACCCGGCCCTGGCAGGACTCCGCGCCCGCCTCGTGCAGCAGGCCGACGACGCCGGCCTCGTCGAGGTCGCCTATCGCACGCTCGACACCCCCGTCGGCCCCCTCCTGCTCGCCGCGACCGCGCAGGGCCTGGTCCGCGTCGCCTTCGAGCGTGAGGGCTTCGACGCCGTGCTCGCCGCACTCGCGACGAGGGTCAGTCCCCGCGTGCTGGAGGCGCCGCGCCGGCTCGACCATGCGGCCGCCGAGCTGGAGGAGTACTTCACCGGCGCCCGCCGCCGCTTCGACCTGCCGCTGGACCGCGCCCTGTCCACCGGCTTCCGCGAGAAGGTCCAGCGCGTCCTGCCGCAGATCGACTACGGCTCCACCCGCTCCTACAAGGAGATCGCCGAGCTCGTGGGCAGCCCGCGGGCCGTCCGCGCCGTCGGCACCGCCTGCGCCACCAACCCGCTGCCGATCGTCGTGCCCTGCCATCGCGTGCTGCGCACCGACGGCGCGCTCGGCGGCTACGTCGGCGGCCTCGACGCGAAGACCGCCCTGCTGACCCTGGAGAGGACCGCATGACCGCCCCCGACCCCCGCACCGGCCCCGACACCGGCGCGCGCCCCGACGCGGACCCTCGCACCGGCACCGGCACCGGCACCGGCACCGGCATCGTGATCGGCGAGGACGGCCTGGCCCGCCCCGCCTGGGCGGCGAGCGACCCGATGCTGCGCGAGTACTACGACACCGAGTGGGGCATGCCCGTCCGCGACGAGCAGGGCATGTACGAGCGGATCAGCCTCGAGGCCTTCCAGGCCGGGCTGTCCTGGGCGACGATCCTGCGCAAGCGGCCCGCCTTCCGCACTGCCTTCGACGGCTTCGACCCCGAGGTCGTCTCCCGCTACGGTGAGGCGGAGGTCGAGCGGCTCATGGCCGACGCCGGCATCGTGCGCAACCGCGCGAAGATCCTCGCGACCATCACCAACGCGAAGGCGACCCTGGCGCTGCGGGAGAAGGGCGGGCTCGTCGACCTCGTGTGGTCCTTCCAGCCGGGGACGACCCCCGCCCCGAGGACCGTCGCCGAGATCCCCACCCGATCGCCGCAGTCGACGGCGCTGTCGAAGGCCCTGCGCAAGGAGGGCTTCGCCTTCGTGGGGCCGACGACGATGTTCGCGCTGATGGAGGCCGTCGGCATCCTCGACACCCACCTGCTGGGCTCGCACCGCCGCGGCGCCTCCGGCGTCTGGGAGGCCTGAGGGTCCGGGCGGGGCCGACGGGACGGCCGGTCCGGATCAGCCCGCCGCGCCGTGCTCGACGCCGCCCGTGGCGTCGTCCGTCGCGCCGAGCTCCGCGCCGACGGCGCCGGCCCACTGCGCGAGCACGTCCTCGAGGCGGCCATGGACGCGCAGGGACGCGTCGGGATCGGCGCGGGTCGGGCCGTCGTTGAGGATCACCACCGGCTTGCCCTGCTTCCGAGCGGCGCGCACGAAGCGCAACCCCGACTGCACCGTCAGCGAGGAGCCCAGCACCAGCAGGGCGCTCGCCTCCTCGAGCGCGGCGAAGGCGGAGGCGACCACCTCGCGCCGGGCGGACTCGCCGAAGAAGACCACGTCGGGCTTGAGGATCCCGCCGCACAGCGGGCAGGGCGGGTAGCGGAAGGAGCTGGTGCGGTCGACCTCGGCGTCCCCGTCGGGCGCCTGGGCGGCATCGGCTGCGAGCTCGGGCAGGCGGGCCGCGAGCTCGGGGTTCATCGCGAGCATCCGGGCGTGCAGGGCCGCGCGCGAGGAGAGGGCGCCGCACTGCTGGCAGCGCACCCGGTCCAGGCGTCCGTGCAGGTCGATCACGGGGTCCGAGCCGGCGGCGGCATGCAGGCCGTCCACGTTCTGGGTGATCACGGCGGTGACGGGGAAGGCGGCGGGGTCCAGGGCCGCGAGCAGTCGGTGGGAACGGCCGGGCCGGGCGCTGCGGAACTGCTCCCAGCCGACGGTGGAGCGCGCCCAGTAGCGGCGCCTTGCGAGGTCGTGCCCCATGAACTCCTGGTAGGTCATGGGGGAGCGGGGCACCGCATCGCGGCCCCGGTAGTCCGGCAGACCCGAGCCCGTGGACATCCCCGCCCCGCTCAGCACCGCGACCGGCCGGTCCCGCAGCAGCGCGAGCGCCTCGTCGATCTCGTGGTCGTGGCTGCGCAGGCCGTAGCGCGCCCCCTCCATCGGCCCCCAGGCGGGCAGACGCGGCCCGCCGCGGGTCGGACCCGGGCCGTCCAGCGGGCGGGAGGTCGCGGTCGCGAACCAGCGGCCGACGTCCGCCGCGGGACCGGCGAGGCCGGAGCGGGGCGAGGTGTCCTCGGCGCGACTCATTCCTCGAGCGTAGAGCGCGAGTCCGTCGCCGTGGCGCCATCGGCGCCGGAGGTCACTCCATCCTCCCCGTCGGCCCGGTCCCGCCGCGAGCGGATCCGCTGGGTCGCCAGTCCCACCAGGGCGAGGACCCCGATCCCCGCCACGATCGAGGAGTAGATCCGCACGAAGCCCTCGAGCGCCTCGCCGCCGGCCTGTCCGAAGGCGTAGCCCGCGACCACGAACACCGCGTTCCAGATCGCGGAGCCGATCCCTGTGGCCAGCGCGAACAGCCACACGGGCATCTTCTCGATCCCCGCCGGGACCGAGATGAAGGTGCGCACCATCGGCACGAAGCGCGCGAGCGCCACGGCGGGGAAGCCCCAGCGCTCGAAGAACCGCATCGCCATGGTCACGTCCTTCTCCTCGAGCAGCGGGAGGCGTCGCACGAGCGCCGTGGTGCGCCGCAGCCCGAGCGCGCGCCCCACCGCGTACACGCCGAGCCCGCCGAGGACGGAGCCGAGCGTGGTCCAGAAGATCGGCACCAGCACGTGCTGGCCGTTCGCCGCGGCGGTGACGCCGGCGAAGGGGAGCAGCACCTCGCCGGGGACCGGCGGGAACAGCGCCTCGGAGGCGATCACGAGCGCGGTGCCGGGACCGCCCAGGAATTCCATCAGGGCGATCGCCCATGCCGTGACGTCCACAGGGGCCTCCCGTCCTGGCACATCGGCTGGCGCGTGCACCGTAGCGGGGGACGGTGGAGGGCAGGTGAACGGCGCGTGGCGACAGACCGGGCGCGCCCCCACCAGCGGCCTTGCAGAGGCGTGCTGCAACTTTGCAGCGACCTGTTGACAACGATGGAATGAAGCGCTTTCCTAGTGGTGATCCACCCCGCTCCAGCGTGATCGACTACCCCTGACCATGCTGAGTGGCTGCCCATGAAGGTGATGAAACCTTTCATGGTTCTGGGTCGCTGCGGCTGATCGTCGCCTCGTCCCCTGTCGGGCCTCGGACCCCGCACGGTCCCCGGCCCCTCGCCCCCTCCTGTGCGCGATGACCACGGCGGTCACCGCACGACCGCCGTCCCCGACGACCGCACGAAGATCAAAGGAGATCTCATGATCGACCGACGCTCAGCCCTTGCCCTCGGCCTCGCCGTCCCTGGACTCGCCGGCCTCGCCGCCTGCGGGCCCAACGCCTCCGGCGGGACCGGGGGCGGCGGAGGCGGCGGCAGCGCCGACTCCGGCTCCCTGCGCCTGGCCTGGTGGGGCAACCCCACCCGCAACGAGAACACCGAGAACGCGGTGGCCGCCTACAAGGAGTCCGCCCCCGACGTCACCATCTCCCTCGAGCCGGGGGAGTGGAGCGGCTACTGGGACAAGCTCGCCACCCAGACCGCCGGCGGCGACTTCCCCGACGTGGTCCAGATGGACGAGAAGTACCTCGCCGAGTACGGCGAGCGCGGCGCCCTGCTCGACCTGGCCGGCGCGGGTCTCGACACCTCCGAGTTCGTCGAGGGCTCCGTCGAGGTGGGCGAGCTGGCGGACGTCGGCCTCGCTGCGATCAACGCCGGCCTGAACGCCTTCGCCTTCGCGATCAACCCCGTCGTGTTCGAGCAGGCTGGCGTCGAGATCCCCGACGACACCACCTGGACCTGGGACGACGTGATCGACACCGCGGTCGCGATCTCCGAGGCGACCCCCGACGGCACCTGGGGCATGACCCAGGTGGGCTCCGTCCAGGGCCTGTTCCAGGTGTGGGTGCGCCAGGCCGGCCAGGACCAGTACAAGGACGGCGCGGCGGGCTTCGACGCCCCCACCGCCACCGCCTGGTTCGAGTGGGCCAAGCGCATCCAGGACAGCGGCGCCGGGCCCGACGCCTCCACCTCCGTCGAGGACGCCGCCGCCTCCATGGATCAGTCGCTGTTCAACACCGGCAGGATCGGCATGACCGTGCTGTGGTCCAACCAGGTCGTCGCCCACGACGCGCTGGCCGAGAAGGGGATCCTCGTGCTGCGGCCGCCGTCGGTCGCGGGCTCCGCCGCCGAAGCTCAGCTCTGGTACAAGGCGTCGATGTACTGGGCCGTCTCCGCCAAGAGCGCGAACCCCGAGGCCGCCGTCGCCTTCGTCGACTTCCTCGTGAACTCGCCCGAGGCCGGGAAGGTCCTCTCCGTGGAGCGGGGCGTGCCCGGCAACCTCGCCGTGCGTGAGTCGATCGTCGGAGACCTCGACGAGTCCAGCAAGAAGGCCGTGGACTTCCTGAACGCGATCGAGTCCGAGCTCGGCGCCCCGCCGGAGATCACCCCGCAGGGCGGCGGAGAGTTCGAGGCCATCCTCACCCGCGCCTCCGACGACATGCTCTTCGGCACGATCACCGCCGAGGAGGCCGCCCAGCGGCTCCTCGACGAGCTGTCCGCGGCCCTGTCCTGACCCCCACCGACCACCGGCTCGCCAGGGGCCGGGCGAGCACCGCTCGGCCCGGCCCCGGCGCGCCCCGCAGATCCCCGAAGGGAGGACCCGCATGAGCGCCGTCGGAGAGCTCGCCCAGATCGTCTCCCGCCGTGACAAGCGCGGCCCCCGCGAGAAGCATCCCGACAACAAGGTCGGACTCGCCTTCATGACGCCCTGGCTGCTCGGCCTGCTGGGCATCACGATCCTGCCGATGATCGCCAGCCTGGTGCTGTCCTTCACCGACTACTCCATGCTCGCCGCCCCCGAGTGGGTGGGGCTGGAGAACTTCCAGCGGATGCTCGGCGACACCCGCCTGCACAACTCGCTGGTCGTCACCTTCGTCTACGTGATCGTGGGCGTTCCGCTGCAGCTCGCGGCCGCGTTGCTGCTGGCCGTGGTGCTGAACCATGGCATGCGCGGGCTGTCGTTCTACCGCTCGGTGTTCTACCTGCCCTCCCTGCTGGGCGGCTCGGTCGCGATCTCGATCCTGTGGCGGCAGATGTTCGGCGCTTCCGGCCTGGTCAACCAGCTGCTGGGCGCGCTCGGCTTCGAGAACCTCCCCGGCTGGGTCTCCACCCCGGACACGGCGCTGTGGACCATCATCCTGCTGCACGTGTGGACCTTCGGGTCCCCGATGATCATCTTCCTCGCGGGGCTGCGCCAGATCCCGCAGATGTACTACGAGGCCGCGTCCGTCGACGGCGCCTCGAAGGTGGCGCAGTTCTTCCGGATCACGATCCCGCTGCTCACCCCGATCATCTTCTTCAACCTGGTCCTGCAGGTGATCAACGCGTTCCAGACCTTCACCCAGGCCTTCGTGGTCTCGGGCGGGACCGGCGGACCGTCGGACTCGACGATGTTCTACACGCTCTACCTCTACCTCAAGGGCTTCGGCCAGTTCGACATGGGGTACGCCTCCGCGATGGCCTGGCTGCTGCTGGTCATCGTCGCGATCTTCACCGCGATCAACTTCTTCGTCTCCAAGTTCTGGGTGCATTACGATGACTGACCTCGCCCGCCCCGCCACCCCCGTCGACGAGACCTCGGCAGGCCCCGCCGCCGACGTCTCCGCGCCCCGCACACCGGTGGCCCCGCGCTCCCACGGCGCCCGCACCGTCAGGGCGGTGCTCAAGCACACGATGATGATCGCCGCGAGCCTGGCGATGATCTACCCGCTGCTGTGGATGGTGGTCTCGTCCCTGCGTCCCAACGACGAGATCTTCCGCAACCCGTCCCTGTTCCCGCTGTCCTTCGACATCGACAACTATGTGCGCGGATGGAGCGCGCAGTCGTTCGAGTTCTCGCACTACCTGATGAACTCGACTCTGCTCGTGGTGGGCTGCGTGATCGGCAACCTGTTCGCCTGCACGCTCACCGCCTACGCCTTCGCACGGCTGCGGTTCTGGGGCCGCAACATCGCCTTCGCGATGATGCTCATGACCCTGATGCTGCCGATCCACGTGGTGATCGTGCCGCAGTACATCATGTTCTCGCAGACCGGCTGGGTGAACACGATGTTGCCGCTGATCCTGCCGAAGTTCCTGGCGACAGATGCGTTCTTCGTGTTCCTGATGGTGCAGTTCATCCGCGGCATCCCGCGGGAGCTGGACGAGGCCGCGCGCATCGACGGCTGCGGGCACTTCCGGATCTTCTTCCGGATCATCCTGCCGCTGATGACGCCGGCGCTCGCGACCACCACGATCTTCACCTTCATGTGGACGTGGAACGACTTCTTCGGCTCGCTGATCTACCTCACCACGCCCGACAACTTCACCGTCCCGCTGGCGCTGAAGTCCTTCCTGGACGGGCAGGGCACGAGCGACTGGGGCGCCATGTTCGCGATGTCGATCGTGTCCCTGATCCCGCTGTTCCTGGTGTTCCTGTTTGGCCAGAGGTTCCTGGTCAAGGGCTTCGCCACTACCGGCATCAAATGAGAGCGGCGGCGCCGGCGACCTGCCGGCGCCGTCTGCCCCGCACCCCGTCGGCACCGCAGAGGCGCCGTCCGCCCCGCCCGTCCCGCCGCCCCGTCGTCCCCGCATCCCACGACCCTGGAGAGACATGACCACCCGCTACGCCCTGATCGGCTCGGGCCACCGCGCCCAGATGTACCTCGACGCGATCGCCGGCCCCCACGCCGACGTCGCCGAGCTGGTCGCGCTGATCGACGTGAACCCCTCCCGCCGCGAATTCCACCGCGACCGCGTCCCGACCTTCGCCGGGGTGCGCCTCGGCGGGCCCGAGGAGCTCGAGGTGATCGTCGAGCAGGAGCAGGTGGACCGGGTGATCGTCACCAGCGTCGACCGCCTGCACGCCGAGCACGTGGTCCGCTCCCTGGACGCGGGCGCCGACGTGGTCGTCGAGAAGCCGCTGACCATCGACGCCGAGAGCGCGCAGTCGATCCAGGCGGCGATCGACCGCACCGGACGCTCCGTGGTGGTGACCTTCAACTACCGCTACAGCCCCCGCAACACCGCGCTGAAGCAGGTCGTCGCCTCGGGCGAGATCGGTGAGGTGGTCTCGGCGACCTTCGAATGGGTGCTGGACACCCAGCACGGCGCCGACTACTTCCGCCGCTGGCACCGCGATAAGACCAGTTCCGGGGGCCTGTTCGTGCACAAGGCCGCCCACCACTTCGACCTCGTGAACTGGTGGCTGGACGACGTGCCCACCCGCGTCTACGCCCGCGGCGGCCTGCGCTTCTACGGGGCCGACGCCGCCCGGGAGCGCGGCCGGGAGGAGCTGCCCGCGCGCGGCACCCACGACGGGTCGCACGACCCCTTCGAGCTGGACCTGCGCTCCGACGAGCGCCTGGAGGCGCTGTACCTCCGCGCCGAGGAGCACGACGGCTACCTGCGCGATCGCTCCGTCTTCGACGCCGGGATCTCCATCGAGGACAACCTCACCGCGATCGTCGACTACGCCCGCGGGGCCGTGCTCACCTACGCGCTGAACGCCCACAGCCCCTGGGAGGGCTACCGGGTGGCGCTGAACGGCACCGCCGGCCGCGCCGAGCTCGAGGTGGTCGAGCGGGCCGAGGTCATCGCGCGGGACGAGGACGGCCGGGCGCATGTCGATCCGAGCGCGGTCGCGGTCACCGGCGAGGACTCCGGGGTGCGCGAGCGCGGCGAGCGCCTCGTGGTCCAGACCCACTTCGGCCCCGCCCGCGAGGTCGAGATCGTCACCGGCGAGGGCGGGCACGGCGGCGGCGATGCGCTGCTGCTGCGCGACGTGTTCGTCGGCCCCGACGAGGACCCGCTGGGCCGCGCCTCCGACCACCTCGACGGGATGCGCGCGATCGCCGTCGGGATCAGCGGCAACGCCTCGCTCGCCGGCGGCGCCCCGGTCGACGTGGCCGCGACCATGGGGGTGCCGCTCGAGGAGCGCGACCCGCAGCCCGAGGCGGCCCTGCGATGAGCGGCCCCGCGACCGGGACCCACCCCGCTGCCGGGACCGACCGTGCGAGGGGGACCGACCGTGCGACCGGGGCCGACCGGGCGACCGGGTCCGTCCCCGCTGCGGGGTCCGCCTCCGCCACGGCGGCCGCCGCGCCGGTCGGCACGTCGACCGCCGCCGCGCCGGTGCGCATCGCGCTGATCGGCACCCGCGGCTTCGGCCGGGTGCACCTGGAGAACCTCGAGCGGCTGCGCGAGGTGGGTCGGGCCGAGCTGATCGGCGTCGTCGACCTGCACGAGCCGCCCGCGGCCGTGCAGGGGATCTGGCATCGCGACCTCGCCTCCCTCCTCGCCGCGCACGCCGACGCCCCGCCGGAGGTGGTCGTGATCGCCACCCCGATCGACACCCACCTCCCGCTCGCGCTGCAGGCCCTCGAGGCGGGCGCGCACGTGTACCTCGAGAAGCCGCCCGTGCCCGCGCTCGCCGACCACGCGGTGCTCGAACAGGCTGCGCAGGCCGCGGGCCGCGTCGTGCAGATCGGCTTCCAGGCCCGCGGCGGCGCCGGGGTGGACGCGCTGCGGGAGCTCGTCGCCGCCGGCGAGCTCGGCGAGATCGACACCGTGCGCGTCCACGGCGCCTGGTCCCGCGACCGCGCCTACTACCGCCGCTCGCCCTGGGCAGGACGCCGCCGCCTGGACGGGCGCCGCGTCGCCGACGGGGTCGCCACCAACCCGCTCGCCCACGGCGTGCACGCGGGCCTCGTCGTCGCCGGCATCGACCGGCTCGAGGACATCGCCGCCGTCACCACCGAGCTGCGCCGCGCCCACGACATCGAGGCCGACGACACCGCCTTCGTGCGCATCGACCCGGTCCGCGGCGCAGCGGACGCCGACCTCGGCGAGGACACCCCGCCGCACGCCGACCCGACCTGCGAGGACACCGGGGCGTCCCGCCTGCGGCCTGCGGTCGTCTGCGCCCTGACCACCACTGCACCCGTCCAGGGCGCGCCGTGGATCGAGGTCGTCGGCACCGGGGGCGCCGCCCGGCTCTCCTATACCGAGGACCTCCTGCGCCGCACCGCCCCCGACGGCACCGTCACCGAGACCCGGCACGAGCGCACCGACCTGGTCGAGAACCTGCTCGCCCACGTGCGGGACCCCGAAGTCCCGCTGCTGTGCCCTCTGGCCGCGACCGCGCCCTTCAGCGCCGTGCTCGAGGCGATCCAGACCGCGCCCGATCCCGCGCCCATCGCCCCCGAGCACGTGACCTGGCTCGGCGAGGGAGAGGCCGCCCGGCCCATCGTCGACGGGATCGAGGAGGCGCTGACCGCCGCGCTCGAGACCGGCGCGCCCTTCAGCCGCAGCGGCGCGACCTGGGCCCACGAGGACGCCATCGCGACCTGGCACCCGTCGGCCGCGGTGCCCGAGCCGTCGGCCGCACCGCCACGCCCGTCGGCGACGCATGCCGACCCCACGACCACCACCGGATCCCGCGCCGACGGCCGGGACGCTCTCGACGAGGAGACCCGCTCATGACCCTGCGCACCGACCACCTCGAGGCGGATGTGCTCCGCACCGCCGACGGCAGCACCCTGCAGGTGCGCGCCGCCGACGCCGCCCGTCTCGCCCCCTTCGAGGGGGAGATCCGCCCCGACGGCGACGGGCACCTGCTCAGCGGCCCGCTCTCGCCCGCCAACGCCGCCGCGCTGCGCGAGGCGTTCGCGGTGCTGCGCCCCCGGCCGATCGGGGACACCCGCACCTCCGTCGGCACCGGCGACCGGCTGGGCCTGGCGACCGCCGGACAGGCCCGCGCCTTCCGCGACCAGGGCGCCGGCCTCGCCCCCGTGCTCGCCCAGCAGTCGATCCGCGAGATGGACCGGCTGGGCCGCGACGCCCTCTCCGTGATCGACGAGGCGACCTTCGGCTGCCTCGAGGAGGGGTGGGACGGCGGCTTTGGCGCGGACTGCGACCACATCAAGACCACCGAGGGCATCGACCGCGGCCTCGCCGCAGGGTTCGTGACCTTCACCCTCGACCCCGGCGACCACGTCGTCGACGTGACCGGCGGGATCACCGAGCAGCAGCTCGAGCAGGTGCCCTGGGAGGCGCTCGGCGACGACCTCGAGTCGCTGCGCGCCCGCTACATCGGCACCGTCCTCGACCTCGGCACGCAGCGCCTCGAGATCACCCGCGAGGCGATCGACACCGCGGCCGTGAAGTACGGCGCGGCCGTCGCCGAGGCCGCGCGGCTGTTCCGCCACCTGACGGGCAGCGCCCGCCACGAGGTCGAGGCCGAGATCGCGGTGGACGAGACGGCCTGGCTGACCACCTTCGTCGAGCACCACTACATGGCCGCCGAGCTCGACCGCCTCGGCGTGGAATGGTTCAGCTTCGCACCCCGCTACGTCGACGGCTTCGAGAAGGGCGTGGAGTTCATCGGCGACGAGGACGAGCTGCGCGAGAACCTCACCGCCCACCACGCGATCTCCCGCCTCCACGGCGGGTACAAGATCTCCCTGCACTCCGGCTCGGACAAGTTCTCGATCTACCCCCTCGCCGTCGCCGCGACGGACGGGCACGTGCACCTGAAGACCTCCGGCACCAGTTACCTCTGCGCCCTCGAGGTCATCGCCCGCCACGACCCCGAGCTGCTGGCGCAGATCTGGGACATCTCCCGCGCCGCGTACGCCCGCTCCCGCGCCTCCTACCAGGTCTCCGCCCACGAGGACCGCACCCCCGAGACCTTGGAGGGGGTCGACACCGCCGCGCTGATCGCCGCCTCCGACTCGCGGCAGATCCTCCACGTCGGCTACGGGGAATCCCTGGTCGCGAGCGACGCGCAGGGCGTCGTGCTGGGCGAGCGCCTGCGCAGGGTGCTCGAGGCCCATCACGCCGAGTACTCCGAGGTGCTCGCCGCGCACATCGGCCGCCACCTCGCCCCCTTCGCCGCCGCGGCGGGGGAGACGCAGGAGAGGACCGACGCCGTCGGCGTGGCCTGAGCCGGGGCCCGACCTCGCGGTCGGCCGGAGGGGCAGACCGGCGGAGAGCGGACCCATAGGGGCCGCTCGGCGAAGATCATGGTGGGAGCCGGGCGCGCCCGGGACGGAGCAGCAGGGAGGAGGACGGGATGAGGGTGACGCTGCGCGACGTCGCGGAGCAGGCCGGGGTGTCGGTCGCGACGGTCTCCCGCGCCCTGAGCCGCCCCGAGATGGTCAGCGACGAGGCCCGCGACCGGATCCAGGAGATCTCCCTCCAGCTCGGCTACCGGCCCTCCCGGGAGGCGCGCGGGATCGCGCCCGGCAGCGCCGGGACCCTCGGCGTGATCGTCCCCGACCTGCTGAACCCCTTCTACCCGGCGCTGCTCAAGGGCGCCCAGGCCCGGGCCCGTGAGCACGGCCTGCACCTGCTGCTGGCCGACGCGGAGGAGGCGCCCGACGGCGAGCTGCCGCTCGTGCAGACCCTCGCCCCACAGGTCGACGGGATCCTGCTGTGCTCCAGCCGGATGAGCGAGAGCGACCTCGAGGCGGCGTCGGGCCTGACCCGGCTGTGCCTGGTCAACCGCCGCCACCGGGACCTGTCGACCGTCTCCTTCGACGCGCTGAGCGGGGTGCGGGCCGCGGTGCGGCACCTGGTCGCGCTCGGCCACCGCCGGATCGGCTACGTCGGCGGCCCCCGCGCGAGCCGCTCCGAGTCCGAGCGCCGCACCGCCCTCGAGCAGGTCGGGGCCGAGCTCGAGGTCGAGATCGTGGACGTCGGCCACTTCCCGCCCGGCATCCAGGGCGGGATCTCCGCGGCCGAGCCGCTGCTGCTGCGCGAGCTGAGCGCGGCGCTCGCCTACAACGACGTCCTCGCCCTCGGGCTGATTTCGGGGCTGCGCGCCCTCGGCCTCTCCGTGCCGGAGGACGTCTCGGTGGTGGGCTGGGACGACATCGAGTACGCGGCCGTGTCCAGCCCGGCGCTGAGCACCGTGCGGGTGCCGCGCCACCGCATCGGCGCGCTCGGGATCGACGCGCTCGTCGCCCCCGCCGGGGCCGTCACCGGGCAACGGCTCGAGACCCGCTTTGTGCCGAGGGATTCCACCGCGCGCCGCGGCGGGACCGTGCCGGAGCGACCGCAGCAGGCCCCCGAGGGACAGCGAGCCTGAGCCCCGCAGGGATGCAGGACGGGCGCTGCCGCAGGGACGCGGAGCGGCGCAGATTACAGTGGGGTGACCTGCACGGACCGTCGGACCGGCAGCAGGAGTGCTCCAGGAGGGAACAGGCCATGGCACGGACGGCGGCCAGCATTAAGGACGTGGCGAGGGAGGCCGGGGTGTCGATCGGCACCGTCTCCAACGTGCTGAACCGCCCCGACATCGTCTCCCCCGAGCGGCGGGACCGCGTGCTCGAGGCGATCCGTGCGCTCGGCTACGTCCGCAACGACGCCGCGAGGCAGCTCAAGCTGGGCCGCTCCTCGACCGTCGGCGCGATCGTGCTGGACATGGGCAACCCCTTCTACGCCCAGCTCGTCGGCGGGATCGAGGCCGCAGCGGAGGCGTCCTCCCTCGCCGTGATCTCCGGCAGCTCCGGCAACCGCGAGCAGCGCGAGCAGCTCTACCTCTCCCTCTTCGAGGAGCAGCGGGTGCGGGGGATCCTGCTCGCCTCGACAGGGGCGAGCGAGGAGCTGATCGAGCAGATCCGCGAGCGCGGCACGCCGGTGGTCCTGGTGGAGCGCGAGCGCGCCTCGACCGGCGGCTCCTCCGTGAGCGTCGACGACTTCGCCGGCGGGGAGATCGCGGTGCGCCACCTCACCGGGCTCGGCCGTCGACGGATCGGCGTGGTCGCGGCCCGGCAGGACCTGCGCCAGGTCAGGGCCCGTCTGGACGGGGCGCGCGCCGCCGCCGAGGCCGCCGGCGCCTCCCTCGAGGTGATCGAGGCGGAGGGCCTCACCGTGCTCGCTGGCCGCGCCGCGGGGGAGAGCGTCGTCGCCCGACCCCGTCCCGAGCGGCCGGACGCGCTGTTCTGCGTCAACGACCTGCTCGCCGTCGGGGCGCTGCAGGCCTTCGCCTTCCGGCACCAGGTCGCCGTGCCCGAGGAGATCGCGCTGGTGGGCTACGACGACATCGCCTTCGCCCGCTCGACGGTGGTGCCGCTGACCTCGGTCTCCCAGCCCGCCGAGCTCATGGGCCGCACCGCGCTCGCACTGCTCGAGGAGGAGATCCTCGACCCCGACGCCCCTCGCCGGCACGTCTCCTTCCGCCCGAGCCTCGTCAAGCGGGAGTCGACGCTGGGCTGAACGGCTCCGGCCGACGGGGACGGTGATCCTGAGGGCGAAATCGCCGTCGGACGCGGTCCAGGAGACTTCGATGCGCCCGGGTCGGGGCGGCCGGCGCCTCGGAGCCCGTGGGTTCGGAGGACGGGAGCATGGGTTCCACCTCGTGCGTCGGGGGCGAGTCTCAGCGGGCGGTGACGGGATCGGGGGCCGGGTACGGGACGGAGGGCCGGAACCGCTCGAGCTCGATGCTCGCCCGAACCAGCTGACGGATCGCGTCCGGCTCCTGCGAGAGGGCGCCGAGCGTCCGCGACTGCAGGGCGACGTTCCCCAGCGCCGTCGCCTCCATGGGGCCGGCCACCACCTCGACCCCGAGCGCATCGGCCGTGAGCTGGTTGAGCAGGGCGTTGCGTGACCCTCCGCCCACCACGTGCAGCCGTTCGGGCAGGGGGACCTGCGCCAAGCGACAGGCGGCGTGCAGCTCCTCGCGGTAGGTCTCCGCGAGGGATTCGAGGATGCAGCGCACCACCGCGGCCTGGGTGCGGGGGAACGGGTCGTCCCCGTCGATCCGTCGGGCGGCGGTGCTCACGCGGTCCGCCATCCGCCCCGGGGCGAGGAACTGCTCGTCGGTGGGGTCGATGCGGAAGCGGTCCGCCGGAGACTGCGCGGCGGCGGCCAGCAGGTCCTCGAGGTCCACCTGCGCCCCGTCCTCCTCCCACTGCCGGATGGACTCGCTGACCAGCCACATCCCCGAGACGTTCTTGAGGAATCGCACCGTGCCGTCCACGCCGGCCTCGTTGGTGAAGCCCGCCAGGCGCGCCTCCTCGGTCGCGACCGCCGCGGGCAGCTCCAGGCCGATCAGCGACCAGGTGCCCGAGGAGATGAAGGCGACCGGGCTCGTCCCCGGCACCGCCGGGACGGCCAGCACCGCGGAGGCCGTGTCATGGGAGCCGATCGCGACCACCGGCACCTCCCCGATCCCGAGCTCGCGGCCGAGCTCCGGACGCACCGTGCCCAGGCGCTCGCCGGGGGCGATCAGCGGCGCGAGCAGCTCCCGGTCGATCCCCGCGGCGTCGAGCAGCTCGGAGTTCCAGCCCCCGTCGAGGCCCAGCATCCCGGTGCTCGACGCATTGGTGCTCTCGCTGCGCCGTACCCCGGTGAGCAGGTGCCCGATCAGATCGGGGACCATCAACAGGGTGCTGCCGGGCGGCAGATCCGCCGCGCGGTCGTCGGCGGCGAGCTGGTACAGGGTGTTGAAGGGCTGCTGCGCGATGCCCGTCAGCGCGAACTGCCGCTCCCGGGAGACGCGCTCGGCGACCCGGTCCGCGACCCCGTGGGTGCGGGAGTCGCGATAGGCGATCACCTCGCCGATCCGCTCGCCGCCGTCCGTTCCCTCGGGACCGACGAAGCCGTAGTCCACGGCCCAGGAGTCCACGCCGATCGAGGCGAGCCCCGCCAGTCCGCGCACCACGGTGAGGTCGTGGGCATCGGCCAGGCCCTGCCGGATCTCCGCCCACAGCGCATCGAGGTCCCAGCTCAGGTGGCCATCGCGCTCCACCAGGCGGTTCTCGAAGCGGCGCGCGGGGACCAGCTCGATCCGCCCCTCGGCGACGACCCCGAGCATCACTCGGCCCGAGGTCGCGCCGAGGTCGATCGCAGCGACGGCGAACGGCTCGCCGGCCGCGCCCGATCCGCCTGCCTCCCCGGATCCGCCTGCCGCGGCCGACCCGTCGACCGACGGCCCGGCCGCAACGGATACGGCGCGCATGTGCGAGCTCGGCCGGTCGGCCCCGGCGCTCATCGCAGGAACGCCGCGGCGACCCCCGCGTCGACGGGGACATGGAGACCGGTGGTGTGCGAGAGGTCCCCGGCGGTCAGCGCGAACACGGCGCTGGCGACGTTCTCCGGCAGCACCTCGCGCTTCAGCAGGGTGCGCTGGGCGTAGAACTCGCCGAGCTTCTCCTCCTCGACGCCGTAGACCTTCGCGCGGCTCGCGCCCCAGCCGCCGGCGAAGATGCCGGAGCCGCGCACCACCCCGTCGGGGTTGATGCCGTTGACGCGGATCTGGTGCTCGCCGAGCTCCGCCGCGAGCAGCCGCACCTGATGGGCCTGATCCGCCTTCGTCGCCGAGTAGGCGATGTTGTTGGGGCCGGCGAAGACGGAGTTCTTCGAGGAGATGTAGAGGATGTCCCCGCCCATGGCCTGCGCGATCATCACGCGAGCCGTCTCGCGGGAGACGAGGAAGCTGCCGCGCGCCATGACGTCGTGCTGCAGGTCCCAGTCCTTCGCGGTCGTCTCCAGCAGCGGCTTGGACAGCGAGAGCCCGGCGTTGTTGACGATGAGGTCGAGCCCGCCGAAGGCGAGCACCGCCTCGGCGACCATGTCGATCACCGCCTGCTCGTCGGAGACGTCGGCCCGCAGGGCGACCGCGCGGTCCGGGCCGCCGAGCTCCTCGGCGACGGCTCGGGCGTTCTCCAGGTTCAGGTCCGCGATCACGACGCATGCGCCCTCGGCGACGAGCCGCGTCGCGGTCGCCTTGCCGATCCCGGAGCCGCCGCCGGTCACGAGCGCGACGCGGGTGGCGAGCGGCTTGGGCGCCGGCCGACGCCGCAGCTTCGCCTCCTCCAGCTCCCAGTACTCGATGCGGAACTTCTCCGACTCGTCGATGGGGGAGTAGGTCGAGACCGCCTCCGCGCCGCGCATCACGTGGATCGCGTTGACGTAGAACTCCCCGGCGACCCGCGCGGTCTGCGCGTCGGCCCCGAAGGAGAACATCCCGACTCCCGGGACCAGCACGATCGCCGGATCCGCGCCGCGCATCGCGGGGGAGTTCTCGCTCGCGTGCCGGTCGTAGTAGGCGGCGTAGTCCGCGCGGTAGGACTCGTGCAGCTCGCGCAGGCGCGCGATTTGCTCCTCCACCGGGGCACTTGCGGGCAGGTCCAGGACCAGGGGCTTCACCTTGGTGCGCAGGAAGTGGTCGGGGCAGGAGGTGCCGAGCTCGGCGAGCGCAATGAGCTTCTCACCGGCCAGGAACTCGTGCACGTCCTCGCTGTCGGTCCAGTGGCCGATCATCGGCGCGTCGGTCGAGGCGAGACCGCGGATCACGGGGAACAGGGCCGACGCCTTCGCGCGCCGCTCCGCCTCCGGCAGCGCGGCGCGGGCGGGATCGGCCGGGCCGAAGGGCTCGGCGGCGCCGTGCGCGTCCAGGTGCGCCTGCGCCTCGCGGATGATCCGCAGCGAGTTCTCCTTCGCCTCCTCAGAGGTCTCGCCCCAGGCGGTGATGCCGTGCCCGCCGAGGATGCAGCCGATCGCCTCGGGGCTGCGCGCCTTGATCTCGGCGATGTCCAGCCCCAGCTGGAAGCTGGGCCGACGCCACGGCACCCACACCACCGCGTCGCCGAAGATCTCCCGGGTCAGGCGCTCCCCGTCGGCCGCGGTCGCGAGCGCGATCCCGGCATCGGGGTGGAGGTGGTCCACGTGCGGGGCGTCGACCAGGGCGTGCATGGCGGTGTCGATCGAGGGGGCGGCCCCGCCCTTGCCGAACAGGCAGTGGTCGAAGGCCGCGACCATCTCGTCCTCCCGCTCCACGCCCGGGTAGACGTCCTGCAGGGCGCGCACCCGGTCCAGGCGCAGCACCGCGAGGCCCTTCTCGGCCAGGGTGCCGAGGTCGCCGCCGGAGCCCTTCACCCACAGCAGCTCGACGTCCTGCCCGGTGACGGGGTCGGTGTCCGTGCCCTTGGCGGAGGTGTTGCCGCCGGCGTAGTTCGTCGTCGTCGGGTCGGCGCCCAGCTCGTTCGAGCGGGCCAGGAGGGCGTCGATCGTCTCTCGTGCGGTGCTCATTCAGGCTCCCCATCCCATCTGGTTCCCGCCGACGCGCTCGCCGGCGACCTTCTCCTCGTAGCCGCTCGCACGGAACGCCGCGAACGGATCCGCCGGCAGACCGCGCTCCTCGCGGAAGGCCGCGAGCGCCGGGCGCACGTCCGTCCAGAAGGCGTCCATGAGGACGCCGTGCGCCTCGAGCACGTCGTGGCGCTGCTGCGCATCGGCCAGGGCCTCGCGGTCCACCAGCAGCGCCTTGGCGAGGGTCTCCTGCACGTTCATCACCGAGCGGATCTGTCCCTGGATCTTCGACTCGAGGTTGTGGCACTCGTCGAGCATGAAGTTCACCCCGGAAGCGGGGCGGTGGGCGTCCTGCTGCACGATCTCGAACAGGATCCGGAACAGCTGGAACGGGTCCGCGGCGCCGACGATCAGATCGTCGTCGGCGTAGTTGCGGGAGTTGAAGTCGAAGGCCCCGAGCCGGTTCTGACGCAGCAGCTGGGCGACGATGAACTCGATGTTCGTGCCGGGGGCGTGGTGGCCGGTATCCAGCACCACCTGCGCCTGCTCCCCGAGGGCGAGGCAGTGCATGAGGCTCGTGCCCCAGTCGGGGACGTCGGTGTGGTAGAACGCCGGCTCGAAGAACTTGTACTCGAGCACCAGCCGCTCACCCTCGCGCAGGCCCGCGTAGATCTCCTGCAGCGACTCCGCCAGATGGTCCTGACGCCGACGGATCGAGTCCTGACCGGCGTAGTTCGTGCCGTCGGCGAGCCAGATCTTCAGCTCGTGCGAACCGGCCTCCCGCATCACGTCCAGGCACTCGAGGTGGTGGTCGATCGCGCGGCGGCGCACGGACGCGTCCGAGTGGGTGAGCGAGCCGAACTTGTACTCGTCGTCCTGGAAGGTGTTGGAGTTGATCATGCCGAGGGAGACCCCGAGCTCCGCGGCGTGGGCGCGCAGCGCGGCGACGTCCTCGACCCGGTCCCAGGGGTGGTGCAGGGACACGCGCGGGGCGAGGCCGGTGAAGGCGTGGGTCTGCGCGGCGTCGGCGATCTTCTCGAAGGGGTCCCGCGGGGTGCCCGGGGTGCCGAAGACCTTGAAGCGGGTGCCGGAGTTGCCGTAGGCCCAGCTCGGGACCTCGATCGAGAACTCCTCGAGGTCACGGGCGACCTCGGGGGGAAGCGTGGTGGGGGTGGTCATGGCGGCTCCTTCGGGATGGACCGGTCCGTGCGGGCGGCGTCGGCGGCGACGGCCTTGGACGAGCAGCGACCGGGTCTAGGCTTGAAACGACTCAAGAAAGAACCTAGCATTCCCGTCGGCGGTTCGACAACAGACGTCCCCGCCGCCCTCGCACCGATCCGTCGCGGGGGGACTCGCCCGATGAGGAGCAGCGATGACGCCGCCTGATCTCGACCACCTGCTGGCCACCACCAGTGCTCGCAGCCCGCGCCGCTGCTGTTTCCTGCTGCACGTGCGCCCCGAGAAGCTCACCGACTACGTCGCCGCGCACCAGGACGTCTGGGAGGAGATGCGCACAGCGCTCACCGACGCCGGATGGCGCAATTACTCCCTCTTCCTGCGTCCGGAGGACGGCCTGGTCGTCGGCTATTTCGAGGCCGACGACGTCGACGCCGCCCAGGACGCGATCGCCCGCGCCGCGATCAGCCCGCGCTGGGAGGCGGCGATGGCGGAGTACTTCACCCCCGGCGGTGGGGAGAAGCAGGTCCTGCCGCAGTACTTCCACCTCGCCTGACCGCGGCGGTCCGGCCGACGTGCGGCCGCCCCGGGCGGCTGCGGCCGAGCGACGGGACCGCCGGGTCGGCCCGCGCGCCGTCGCCTCACCCCCTGATCCCTGAGGAGGGACCCCATGAGCAACACCGTACCCACGCCGGCGCTCGCCCGGACCACGGGCCATGTCCGCGGCTGGAAGGCCACCATCGCCGTGGCCATGTCGAACTACATCGAGGCCGGCTCGATCATCGCCCTCGCGACCAGCCTCACGCTGTGGCAGGAGTACTTCGGCTTCTCCAACTGGGTCGTCGGCCTCGTCGCCGCGCTCTCGGCCAACGCCTTCGGCGCCGCGGTCGGCGCCATGATCGGCGGACCGCTCGGAGACCGCTACGGCCGCAAGTTCATCTACACCTACGACCTGATCCTCTACATGGTCGGCACCCTGTTCGTCGTCTTCGCCGCACAGGCGTGGATGCTCGTGCTCGGCGTGATCCTCACCGGCATCGCCGTCGGCGCCGGAGTGCCGGTGGCCTGGACGTACATCGCCGAGCAGGCGCCCGGCGCGAAGCGTGCCCGCCACGTGGGCACCGCGCAGCTCGCCTGGTCGCTCGGGCCGGCGGTCGTCTTCGCGATCGCCACCGCACTGGTCCCGCTCGGGCTGCTGGGATCGCGGCTGATCTTCGCCCACCTCTTCGTTGTCGCCTTCATCACCTGGTGGGTGCGTCGGGGTCTCGCGGAGTCCGACATCTGGGTCGAGCAGAAGAAGGTCCGTGACGATGCTGCGGCCCGAGGTGAGGTGGTCACGCACCGCGGCCTGAAGGAGCTCCTCTCCCGTCGCCAGAACGTCACCGCGCTGCTGTTCCTGATCGGCGTCTACGGCCTGTGGAACATGGTGGCCGGGCAGATGGGCATCTTCATGCCCCGGGTCTACGAGACCGCCGGGGTGGCGAGCGCCGCGAGCCAGAACCTCCTGCAGGTGCTGCTGTGGACCATGACCGTCGCGGCGACCTACTTCGGATTCATGCTCCTCGGGGACAAGGTCGACCGACGCCTGCTCTACGGGATCGGGGCCGTGCTCGGGCTGGCCGCCTGGGTGCTCCTCGTGTTCGCGCACGTCACCACGCCGCTGCTGATCGCCTTCGCGGTGCTGTGGGGCGTCTCGGCAGGCATCGGCGCTCAGGCCTTCTATGCGCTGTGGACCGCGGAGATGTTCGCGACCCCGTACCGGGCGACGGCGCAGGGCGTGCTGTTCTTCGCCGCGAGAATTCTCGTCGGCGTGCTCAGCTACGTCTTCCCGACGCTGCTCGCGGCGCGGGGAGTGCCGTTCGTCGGGATGATCATGATCGGCTTCCTGCTCGTCGCCCTGGTGATCGGCGTGATCGGTGCACCGGACACGCGTGGCAAGAGCCTCGAGCAGATCGAGGAGGAGCGGTACGGCGCCACGGTGTGAGGTACGCGTGCCTTCCTGCCGCGCCAAGGGTGGAAAGCGCTTGACCGCCAGGGGGTGCGCGGCCGAGGATAGGGGCCCGGTCCGGATCCGGCGTTCACCGCGGAGGTGATCGGGACCGGCCCCGACGAGGCGGCCACCCCGCACCGCCGCGTCCCCTGCCGATCAGCCGCCCCCGCGGCCGCGCATCCCTGACGAGGAGCCCCGATGACCGCCGAGCCCGTCCCGCAGGTCCTGAACTCCAACGGCGCCTGGTGCTGGTTCCAGGACGAGCGCGCCCTCGTCGACCCCGAGCGGCGGCAGCTCGTCGTCGGCTCGATCGCGTCCGTCGCCGGGAAGGACGGGGACCGTCGCGGCGGCGACCTCGACCTCTCCGTCGTCGACCTCGACACCGGGGAGGTGCAGGTCGTGACGCTGCACGAGGGCTTCGAGTCCGACGACCACGACGTGCCTGCCCTCTGGCTTCGCCCCGACGGGCGCTGGCTCGCCGTCTACGCCCGCCACAAGACCGACGACAACACCTACTGGCGGATCAGCGAGCCGCACGACCCCACCCGCTGGGGCGAGGAGAAGCTGTTCGACTGGTCCGAGCTCACCGAGGGCCGCCACGTCACCTATTCCAACCTCCACGAGCTCGATGGACGGCTCTACTGCTTCGTCCGCGCGATCAACGACGACCCCTGCGCGCTGGTCTCCGACGACCACGGCGACACCTGGACCTTCGCCGGCAAGCTCTTCGAGCGCGAGAAGATCGGCTACGTCAACGCCTACGCCCGCTACGCCGAGGGCCCCGACGGGCTGCACGTCATCGCCACCGACCACCACCCCCGCGACTACGACAACGCGATCCACCACGGCGTGCTCTCCGGGGGCTGGCGCCACGACTCGACCGGCGCCGTGGTGGGCGGCGAGCTGTTCACCGAGCCCGCCCCGAACCAGGACCGGCTCACCACGATCCTGCCCGTCGGCAGCGAGGTGGGCGGGGCGCGCCTCACCCACGCCTGGACCACCGACCTGCGGGTCGTCGACGGGGTGGTCTCCGCCGTGATGACCGCCCGCGCGGACCACCCCGGCTGGCCCGAAGGGGCCGAGATCACCGGACCCGACGCGGTGAGGGACGCCGACGGCAACGACGTCCCCATCCCCGACCTGCGCCTTGTCTACGCCCGCCTCGGCAAGGGCGGCACCTGGGCCGTCCACCCCCTCGCCGATGCCGGCCCCGGCCTGCTGCCCCACGAGCAGGACTACACGGGCCTCGCCGCCCTGGACCCCTACGACCCCGACCACCTCGTGCTCTCCACCCCCATCGACCCGCGCGACGGCCGCGCACTGCCGCACCGCGAGCTGTTCCGCGGCCGCACCGAGGACGGCGGCGCGAGCTGGGCCTGGATGGCGATCACCGAGGACTCCGAGGTCGACAACCTCCGACCGATCCTCGCTCCCGGAGACCCCGCCGCCGAGCACCTGCTCTGGTTCCGCGGCACCATGGCCTCCTCGCAGCGCTTCGACTGCGAGGTCGTGCTGCGCTCCGCGCCGCGCATCGCCGACACCACCACGCCCGACGCAGGAGAGACCCGATGACCACGCCCCCGCCGACCGCGCCCGCCGCGGAGCCGTTCGCGCCGACCGACCCGCGCGGTGAGATGCTGCGCCGCCTGGAGGCTCTGCGCGGCGCGAGCAGCTGGGACGAGGTCCCCGCCGCGGCGCGCGAGGCCTGGGAGGCGCCCTACGGCCCGGCAGAGCGCCTCGACCTGCGCATCGAGGACCGCGAGGCCCGCGGCCCCCACGGCATCGTCCCCCTGCGCGTCTACAGCCCCGCCGCGCGCAGCCGCCGGCCCAGGGCCGCGCTCGTGTGGTGCCACGGCGGCTCCTTCCAGCACGGCGACCTCGACATGCCCGAGGCGCACGAGACCGCTCGCCGCATCGCCGCCCGGGCGGATGCCGTGGTCGTCTCCGTCGACTACCGGCTGTGCGACGAGCCCGCCGAGACCGGCGGCGCCCCTGCGAGGCGACTGCCCGGCGAGACCTTCCCCGTCCACGCCCCGATTCCCGGAGACGACGTCATGGCCGCCGTGCGCTGGACCCGCTCGATGGCGCGCCTGCTCGGCATCGACCCCGGCCGCGTCGCGCTCGGCGGTGCGAGCGCCGGCGGCAACCTCGCCGCCGCCGTCTCCTTGCGCCTGGCCGAGGAGGGCGAAGCGCCCGCCGCGAGCCTGCTGATGTACCCGGTCACGCATCCGCTGAACCCCGAGCCCACCGCCGAGGAGGCCGCGGCGCTCGCCGAGGTGCCGGGCATGTTCCGTTTCCCGCCGGAGAACATGCGGCGGATGGCCGAGGCGTACCTCGGCCGTCCTCTCGAGCAGGCCACCGTCCACGAGTTCCCGGGCCTGGGCACCGCGGAGCAGCTGGCCGTGCTGCCCCGCACCTATCTTGAGGCCGACGAGTACGACGACCTGCGCCTCGGCGCCCGCCGCTACGCCGAGCAGCTCGCCGCCGCCGGCGTCGACGTGCGCGACGAGGTGCGCCGCGGCGTCACCCACGGCCACCTCAACAAGCTGGGCCTCCCGCAGGCGGCCGAGTCCTGCGAGGCCATGGCGCAGGTCCTGCGGGAGATCTGAGAGCACGGTCTGCCCTGTCGAGGCGCGGGCTGACCACCCGGGAGGACGGCGAGCGGACCTGGCTGGGCGGACGTACAGTTCCGCCATGAACCCCCTGGAGGACGCCGGGCGCGCTGCCCGCGACGGCGCCGAGGCGGCCGAGCGCACCGCCGAGACCGTGACCGATCATCCCGTCTTCGGGGGCATCGCCCGCGGTGGCTTCGTGATGAGCGGCCTGGTGCACGTGCTCATCGGCTGGTTCGCGCTGCGCGTCGCCCTCGGTGACTCGGGGCAGGACGCCGACCAGTCCGGCGCGCTGCGCACCGTCGCCGCCGCCCCCGGCGGGAACCTGCTGCTGTGGATCGGGGGCCTGGCGATGCTCGCCCTGGCCCTCTGGCACCTCGCCGAGGCGTACTTCGGCGCGAAATGGGCCGACGACGACTGCCGGCGCGTCACCCATGTCGTGACGACCCTCGGCAAGGCCGGGGTGTACGGGGCGCTCGGGGTGACCGCGCTGCGCTTCGCCGCGGGCGGCAGCAGCGACTCCGGGCAGCAGACCTCCGAGCTCACCGCGGGACTGCTCGGCAGCCCGGTGGGCCGCGGGGCGGTGGTCCTGCTCGGTCTCGTCGTCCTCGCGATCGGCGGATACCACGTGGTCAAGGGAGCGGGCCGGGGCTTCGAGGATGATCTCCGCCCGCCCGGCGACCAGCGGATCAGTATGGTCGTGCTCGTCACCGGCGTGATCGGCTACATCGCCAAGGGCGTCGCGCTGATCGCCGTCGGGATCCTGTTCGGCTGGGCCGCGATCGGCTCGGACCCCGAGAAGGCGACCGGCCTGGACGGCGCGTTCCAGACCGTGGCCTCGCTGCCCGCCGGCGCCGTGCTGCTGGTCGTGGTCGCGGTCGGAGTGATGCTCTACGGCGTCTACGCCGTGCTGCGCTCGCGCTACGCGCCGCTGTGAGCGGTCCGTGCGCGGGCGGCAGCCCTGCCTGAGCGCGTCGGCGCGCGAGCAGGTGCGCCGGCTGCGTGGCGCCGCGGCGGCCGACGGGTCACTGCGACGGCTGCATCCCCTCCAGCACCGTGAGGATCTCCTGCGCCGTCGCCTGCGCGTCCTTCGACCCGAAGTAGTACTCCTGGCTGATCCGGGTGAACTCCTCGCCGAAGCCGACGGCGTCCGCAGGGGTGACCAGCGGCGCGGGGGAGACCTCCGCCTGCAGGTCACGGGCGAAGTCAAGGCAGATCCGCTCGATCTCGTCGAGGTCGCCCTCGATCGCGCTCTGCACCTCGGGGAAGGCCGTCACGCCCCGCTCGAGCCGCAGCGCCTTCGCGGCCTCCGGATCGGTGAGCAGGAAGTCCATGAGGATGCCGGCGCTCTCGGGGGCGGCCGACGTCGCCGCGATCGACCAGTACATCGACGCCTTGTTCACCATCTGGTGGTCGCCGCTGGTCCGGGCCGGCAGCCGCAGCAGCGTCATCGCCGCCCCGGAGGCGCTCGCGAAGGTCTGCACCTGGGTGTGGAACTGGAGGTGGAAGACGGACTTCCCGGTGCCGAACAGGCCCTGCTCGACCCCGGCGCCCACGTCCTCGATCTGCGCGTCGACACCGGGCGTGGCGCCCTCGTCGATCAGCGACTTCGCGTACTCGAGGAAGGAGGTGATGGTCTCCGCGTCCACCGCGGTCTCGTCCTCGCGGGGGAAGAGCTGCTGCCCGGACTGGCGGGCCCAGGCGCCGAGCTCGGCCGCGCCCTGGCCGAAGACGTCCAGCCCGGTCACGCCCTGGTCGGCGCCCCACTCGCTGATCGCCGCGGCGGTCTTGCGCAGCTCCTCCCAGGTCCAGGTGGTGTCGTCGGGCAGCTCCTGGCCGGAGGCCTCGAGCAGGTCGAGGTTCACACCGACCGAGAAGATCCCGATGCCGAGCGGCGCGCCGACCAGGGTGCCGTCGGCGAGACGACCGGTGTCCAGCACCTTCGCGTCCATCGCCGAGAGATCCAGCGCCTCGCCGAGGCTCTCGAGGTCCAGCAAGGACCCCCGGGCCCCGTACGAGTCGATGTACGCCTCGTCCATCTGCAGCAGATCCGGCATGTCGCCGCCCGCGGTCTGGGTGGCGAGCTTGTCCCAGTAGCCGGTCCACTCGCTGTACTCGGGCTCGACCGTGATCTCCGCGTTCTGCGCGCCGAACAGCTCCAGCGCCTCCTCGGTCATGGTCTGGCGCAGGTCGCCGCCCCACCAGTAGATGCGCACCGTGCCCGAGTCCTCGCCCCCGCCGCCGCCGCCGGTGGAGGCGTTCGGGCCGCAGGAGGCGAGGACGGGGATCGCGCCGGCGGCGGCGAGGAGAGCGAGGGTCTGGCGTCGGGTGAACATGGGGCCTCCGAGGATGAGCGTCGTTGCCGGGTCGTGAGGGTGAAGCGTGCCAACCGGGGTGGGAAAACGCTAACCCAAGTCGGACGCCGAGGCCAGAGGGAGTCCGCGTCGCGAGGAGGGGGACCCCGATGGCGTGACGTGGGCGCGCTCCAGGATGCGGCCATGAGCGACTCGATCCGCCAAGACCTCTGCCCGCTCCCCGACCGGCTGACCGATGCCCGCTTCGACCTGATGCTCGACGCGGCGCTGTTCGGCCCGTCCGCGCGCTCGAAGGTGGAGCGCCACGGGATGCTGTGGCAGGACGGCGGCGGCAGCTGGCTGCAGGTGGTCCTGCTGGCCGGCGACCGCGCAGCGGGAGTCCTGGCCCTCCTCGGAGGGGGCCTGGCCCTTCTCCGGTCCCGCAGGATCCGCTGACCTCTGCCGCTCACGCCCCGAGCAGCCGGTCCACGTATCCGTTGCGGAACACGCGGCCCGGGTCCAGCCGGTCCCGCAGCGCCCGGAAGCGCTCCAGGTCCGGATACTGCGCCTGCACCACCTCCGGGTCCAGCGTGAACACCTTCCCCCAGTGCGGCCGAGGCGCGAAAGGGGCGAGGCGCCCCTCGATCTCGGGCAGCAGCGCCGCGACCTCGGCGGGCCGCTGCTTCCACGTGAAGTGCACGCAGGCGCTGTCCCGGTGCTGGGCGGGGGAGAGCCACAGCTCGTCGGCCGCGACGGTCCGCACCTCGGAGGCGTGCAGCAGCGGACGGATCCGCTCGCCGAGCGGCATCACCGCCGCGAGCGCCTCGCCGATCCGCTCGCGCGGCACGAAGTACTCCGACTGGATCTCCTCGCCGCTGGACGGGGTGAACTCGAGCCGGAAGTGCGGCAGACGCTCGTGGGCCGGACCCGGCTCCCCGGTCTGGTCGGTGCAGAAGTCGGCGGGCATCCCCGGCAGCGGGTGCACAGGCCCGCCCGCCCGTCGGCCGCCGAGCCAGTGCTCCGGCAGCGCCGCGTCCTCGTCCACGCGCTGCTTCACCCAGGCCTGGGCGATGTGCCCGTCCCAGTGGTGGAACAGGCTCACGCTCGCGCCCGCCCCGAGCATCTCCGCGAGGCTGCCCTCGTCCATCCGTTCGGCGGGGAAGTCGAGGTGGACCGTCTGCCGCATCGGCGCGGCCGGCACCAGGTCGAGGGTCAGGTGCGTGACGATCCCGAGCGTGCCGAGGGAGAGGACCGCCCCGTCGAACACGTCCGGGTCTGCCTCGCGCGAGAGCGTCAGCAGGTCTCCGCCGGCCGTGACCAGCTCGATCTCCCGCACCGAGGAGGCGAGGGAGCGCGAGCGGTTCCCGGAGCCGTGGGTGCCGGTCGCGCTCGCCCCGCCCACGGAGATGTGCGGCAGCGAGCCCATGTTCGCCAGCGCCAGCCCGGCCGCATGGGCGGCGACGGCGAGCTCGCCGTAGCGCACCCCCGCGCCGACGCGGACGGTGCTCGCCTCGGTGTCGATCTCGATCTCCGGCGTCATCGCCGTGAGCGTCACCAGCGGCCCGTCCGACGCGGCGACCTCGGAGAAGGAGTGCCGGGTGCCGAGCGCCCGCAGCCTCGTGCTGCCGGCGACGAGCTGTTGCAGCGCGGCGAGAGAGGTCGGCGCGTGCAGCGGCCCCGGCCCGTAGTCCACGGTGCCCGACCAGCTCAGCCCGGGGGCGTGGAGGACGGTGTCGGGGGTGCTCGAGCTGGGCATCATCGCTCCGAAAGGTCGGGGGAGTCGGTCTCCGGGTGCTGGACTGCGCGGCCCGGGCGAGGTCCGCGACAGCGCGCGGCGCGACAGGCCCGCAGCTGCGGCGTCGGGCATGGCAGGAAATGTACCGCCAGGTCCAATGTGGGGCTCTGCATGAGTCCTGGCGGCAGCAAAAGCTGTCGACCATCGGCCGACGGGGCCCGTCGGACGGGCCCGCGCGGCCGACGGAACGGGCCGCCCGTCCCGTCGGCCGCCCCACCCCGTCCCGTCGGCCGGGCCGCTCAGAACCCCTGGGCGAGGCGGTGGAAGACCTGGTTGGTGCGCAGCTCCTGGGCGAAGGAGCGCACGGTCGTGGACTCGTCGATGATCGCGAGCTCGATGTCCGCGATCGTGGCGAGGTCCTCCCACACCTCCAGGCCCACCGCCGTGGTCATCACGGTGTGGTGGGCGGCGCCGGCGGTCAGCCAGCACTCGGCGGAGGTGGCGAAGTCGGGCTGCGGCTCCCACACGGCGCAGGCGACCGGCAGCTTCGGCAGCTTCTCGTCGGGTTCGACCACCTCGACGACGTTCGCGACCAGGCGGAACCGCTCGCGCATGTCTGACAGCGCCACGACCACCGCGGGGCCCGCGTCGGCCATGAACTTCAGGCGCACCGGGTCCTCGCGGTCCCCGATCCCCAGCGGGTGGATCTCGAGCGCGGGCCTGCCGGTGGTGAGGGTCGGGGAGACCTCGAGCATGTGCGCGCCGAGGATCTTCTCGCTGCCCGGCGTCATCTCGTAGGTGTAGTCCTCCATCAGAGAGGCGCCGCCGGGCAGGCCGTAGCCCATCACCGCGGCCACCCGCACCAGGATCGCGGTCTTCCAGTCGCCCTCGGCGCCGAAGCCGTAGCCGTCGGCCATGAGGCGCTGGACGGCCAGGCCCGGCAGCTGACGCAGCCCGCCGAGGTCCTCGAAGTTCGTGGTGAACGCGCCGAAGCCGCCGTCCTCGAGGAAGCGGCGCAGGCCCAGCTCCTGCCGGGCGCCGTAGCGCAGCGACTCGTGGCGCTCGCCGCCGCGGCGCAGCTCGGGCACCACGTCGTAGAGCTCCTCGTACTCCGCGACGAGCTCGTCGACCGCGGAGTCCTCGATCCCGTCGACCACCTCGACCAGGTCGTTCACGCCCCAGGTGTTCACGGAGACGCCGAGACGCAGCTCGGCCTCGGTCTTGTCGCCCTCGGTGACGGCGACGCCGCGCATGTTGTCGCCGAAGCGGGCGAGCTTCAGGGAGTGCATCTCCGCCCAGCCGGTCGCGGCGCGGGCCCAGCGACCGATCTTGGCCTGCACCGTCTCGTCCGAGGCATGGCCGACCACGGTCTTGCGGTCCACGCCGAGCCGCGTGGCGATGTACCCGAACTCGCGGTCGCCGTGCGCGGCCTGGTTGAGGTTCATGAAGTCCATGTCGATCGTGGACCAGGGCAGCTCCACGTTCGCCTGCGTGTGCAGGTGCAGCAGCGGGGTGGCCAGCGCATCGAGGCCCTGGATCCACATCTTCGCCGGGGAGAAGGTGTGCATCCAGGTGATGACGCCGACGCAGGCCGGGTCCGCGTTCGCCGCCAGCGCCACCTCGCGGATCGCATCGCGGTCGGTGAGCACGGGCTTCCACACGATCCGCACCGGGATGTCGGAGGCGGCGTCGAGGCTCTCGGCGATGGTGCGGGACTGCGCGGCGACCTGCTCGAGGGTCTCGGGGCCGTACAGACCCTGGCTGCCGGTGAGGAACCAGATCTCGCGGGTCTCGAAGGGGTTGTGCATGGTGGGGTCCTCGTCTCTGAGTGGGATCGGTGCGGCCGATGGTCGGCGGGTCGGCGGGTCGGCGGGTCGGTGGAAGCTGGTGGCGCAGGAGGCGGGGCGTACGCCGGGTGGGCCGGTGTCAGCGCTGGCCGTAGACGTTCTGGTAGCGGTCGAAGAGGGAGTCGACGAGCGACTGCTCGATGGGCAGCGGCTCGCCGAGCTGGCGGGAGACGTGCACGGTGCGTGCCACCTCCTCGCACATCACGGCGGCCTTCACCGCGGCGCGGGCGTCCCTGCCGATGGTGAAGGGGCCGTGGTTCTGCATGAGCACGGCGGGGGAGCGGGACTCTCGCAGCGTCTCGACGATGCCGCGGCCGATCGAGTCGTCGCCGATCACGGCGAAGGGGCCCACGGGGATGGGGCCGCCGAACTCGTCGGCCATCATCGTCAGCACGCAGGGGATCTCCTCCCCGCGCGCCGCCCACGCGGTCGCGTAGGTGGAGTGGGTGTGCACCACCCCGCCCACGTGGTCCATGTGCTCGTAGACGTAGGCGTGGGCGGCCGTGTCCGAGGAGGGGGAGAGCGCATCGGGGGTGCCGTCGACGATCTTCGCGCCGTCGAGGGTGCACACCACCATCGTCTCGGGGGTCAGCTCGTCGTAGGAGACGCCGGAGGGCTTGATGACGAACAGGCCGGGGACGCCCTCCGGCAGATCCGGGACGCGCTCGGAGACGTTCCCGGCGGTCCACACCACCAGCTGGTTGCGGGGCAGCTCGGCGTGCAGGGCGGCGACGCGCTCGCGCGTCGCGGCGACGGCGCGCTGGGCGGCGTCGGGCAGGTCGGTCAGGACCAGGGTCATGGGGCTTCCTTCCGGTGCGGGGTCTGCAGTGCTGTCAACGTTCACAGTTGGAGCCGAGGGCGATGCCGCCCGGTCGGCGGGCGAGGTCGGAGGCGTCCGGCGGGCCGATCTGCTGTGGTGGTGAGACGGTCGTGGCGGTCGCGCGAGCAGTCGGCCGACGGGCCGCTCGTGCGCCGCGCTGGTCGCCGGATCAGCCGAGCAGGTCCCCGGCCCGTCGGGCGAGCGGGAGCCCGTCGCGGTAGGCGTCCAGCCAGGTCGTGTGACCTTCGCGGCCGGCGGCGTCGGGGGAGCGGGTGGTGATGTCCTGGCCGGCGAAGACGACCTCGTCGAGATAGGCGCTGAGGGACTGCGCGCCACCCGCGGCGGTGGCGCCCGATCCGTCGGCCGCTCCGCCGTCTGCTCCGCCGGCGGCTCCGTCGGCCGCGGCGGTGCGGGCGGTGTGCGCGGCGAGCAGCGCCATGCCCCAGGCGCCGCCCTCGCCGGCCGACTCGCCGAGTGCGACCGGCACGCCGAGCGCGTCGGCGAGCACCTGCTGGGCGACGCCCCGGGTGCGGAAGATGCCGCCGTGGGCGTACATGACGTCCAGTCGCACGCCCTCGTCCTTCAGCAGCGCGTCCATTCCCACGGCGAGGGCTCCGAAGGCGCCGTACAGCTGGGCGCGCATGAAGTTCTCGAGCGTGAAGCGGGCGGACTGCTCGCGCACCAGCAGCGGGCGGCCGGAGGCGACGCCGGTCTGGTGCTCACCGGAGACGTAGTTGTAGGTCAGCACGCCGCCGGCGTCGGCGTCCCCGTCGGCCCCCGCGGAGAACAGCGTCCCGTAGAGGTCCTCGGCGGACTGCGGCGCGCCGATGAGCGCCGCGAACTGCGAGAACAGGCCCAGCCAGGCGTCGAGGTCGGTGGTGCAGTTGTTCGTGTGGATCATCGCGACCGGGTGGCCCGACGGCGTGGTGACCAGGTCGATCTCCTCGCGCGGCCCGGACAGCGGGCCCTCGAGGACGACCATCGCGAAGGCGCTGGTGCCGGCCGAGACGTTGCCGGTGCGGGGCTCGACGGCCTGGGTGGCGACCATGCCGGTGCCGGCGTCGCCCTCGGGCGGGGCGGTGATCGCCCCGGGCTGCAGCGTCCCCGTCGGGTCCAGGAGGGCCGCGCCCTCGGGGGTCAGGTGTCCGGCGTCCTGTCCGGCGACGAGCACCTCGGGCAGCAGGTCCGGCAGCGACCAGGGCATCGCCGCGATCGGGTCGAGCGCGGAGGTGCGCTCGAGCAGCTCGGCGTCGAAGGCGTCGCCCGAGGCGCCGATCGGGAACATGCCGCTGGCGTCGCCGACGCCGAGCACCTTCCTGCCGGTGAGCTTCCAGTGCACGTAGCCGGCGAGGGTGGTGAGGAAGTGGAGGCGCTCCACGTGCTCCTCGCCCTGCTGCACGGCGTGCAGCAGGTGGGAGATGCTCCAGCGCAGCGGGATGTTCTGCGCGAGCGTCTCGCTGAGCAGCGCCGCGGCCTCGGTGGTGAAGGTGTTGCGCCAGGTGCGGAACTCGGCGAGCTGCTCGCCGCCCGCGTCGAGGGCGAGATAGCCGTGCATCATCGCGGAGATGCCGAGGCCGCCGAGGGTCGTGAGCTCTGTGCCGTGCTGCGCGCGCACCTCGCGGGCGAGGTCGGCGTAGCAGTCGCGGATCCCTGCCCACACCGCGTCCAGCGAGTAGGTCCAGGTCTCGCCCACCAGCTCGTTCTCCCAGGCGTGGGAGCCGGTGGCGAGCACCGCGCCCGTGCCGTCGACCAGGGCGGCCTTGATGCGGGTGGAGCCCAGCTCGATCCCGAGGTGGGCGCCGCCGTCGGCGATCAGGGCCGCGGCGTCGTCCCCTCCGGGCACGGGGGAGGGGGACTGGGCGGGGGACACGTCGGCGTGCGTCATGGGATCACTGAACCAGGTGCCCACCCGCTCTGTCAACGTTCACATCCGGGTGTCCGGCTCCCTGACGGGGCCGCTCAGTGAGTCCGTTCGGGGCGGGTCGAGCGGCGCACCACCAGGCGCGGCGACAGGGGCGGCGGGGGAGGGCCGGGATCCTCCGGATCCTCCAGCAGCTCCAGCAGGCGATGGAGCGCCAGGCGGCCCAGCTCCGCGAAGGGCTGGGAGACCGTGGTCAGCGAGGGGAGCAGGTACTCCGCGCCGACGGTGTCGTCGAAGCCCGCCACGGCGACGTCCACCGGCACCCGCGCGCCGTGCTCGTGCAGGGCGTGCAGTGCTCCGATCGCCATCATGTCGTTCGCCGCGAAGATCGCCTCCGGGACGCCGCCCGCGAGCAGGCCGCGCGTCAGTTCGTACCCGGACCTCGGCGTCCAGTCTCCGGGCGCGGTCGTCGTCCCCTCCAGGCCCAGCTCCGCGGTCGCCTCGTGGAAGCCGTCGAGGCGGGCGCGGGCGTCGTACCAGTCCGTCGGGCCGGCCAGGTGGGCGACGGAGCACACGCCCGTGCGTGCGAGGTGTTCGACCACCGCATGCGAGCCGAGGCGCTGGTCCACGCCCACGACCTGGGTGGATGCGGTCGCAGGGGGCTGTGCGGAGACGGCGAGGACGGGGATCGTGGAGGCCGCCGCCGCGACCACCGGCTGCATCCCCTCGTGCGCCGCGACCACGAGGATCCCGTCGACGCCTGAGCCGATCAGCTCGGCGCCCGGCGCCGCCCCCGCAGGGTCCCCGGGGCGGACCGTCGTCAGCAGCACCGAGTAGCCCGCCTCGCGGGCCGCGGTCTCGATCGCGGTGACCGTCTCGGAGGGGCCGAACAGCGAGGAGCCGTCGGTGAGCAGGCCGATCTGCGAGGAGCGGGTGGTCTTCAGTGCGCGGGCCGCACGGTTCGGGGTGTAGCCGGTCTCGGCGATCGCCGCGAGCACCCGCTCCCGGGTCTCGGGCCGGACGATGCCGGGCTGGTTGAGCACGCGGGAGACGGTCTGGTACGAGACGCCGGCGCGGCCTGCGACGTCGGCCATCGACGGGCGGCGCGTCGCTGGGCTCATGGCGTCCTCCTCGCGGACGGTCGGTGGAGCGGCACTCTACAGGGCGATGACCTGCGCGGATCGCCCGGTCCGAGCTCGGCGGGCGGTGACGGTGGGCGCGCCCGGCAGGGTGCGGCGCGAGGTGCGATCGGCGGCGTTGCGACATCGTGACCCACGGCGCGGCCGGCGTCGGTTGACACACGACTCGATGTGAACGTTATCATCCTGGCGACCGATGTCATGGAGTGCATCGGGCGAAACGGACGCGGGACCGCTGTCGGCCCGACGTCCACGCCGACGAACGGCCGGCCCCCACGGCGAAGGTGCCCGGGGGAGCCGATGTGCCGCACGCGGTGTCCCGTTCCCGATGAGGGGAGCGGGCGGAGACTTCGACGAGGAGAGATCCATGCACAACCGCAGAAGCTTCATCCTGGGCGGCACAGCCGCCGCGGCAGCGCTCGGCCTCGCGGCCTGCGGCGGGACCGGCGCCGGCTCCGGCGGCCCCGACCCCGACGCCGCCCCCGAGGACCAGACCGTCGGCGTCGCCATGCCGACCCAGACCTACGAGCGCTGGGTCGCCGACGGGAACAACATCAAGAAGGGCCTGGAGGACAAGGGCTTCACCGTCGACATGCAGTACGCCGACGACGACATCCCCACCCAGCAGCAGCAGATCGACCAGATGATCAACTCCGGCGTCTCCGTGCTGCTGATCGCCTCGATCGACGGCGCCTCGCTCTCCGCGCAGCTCGACGCCGCCGAGGCCGCAGGGATCCCCGTGATCGCCTACGACCGCCTGCTCACCGACAACGAGAACGTCGACTTCTACGTCACCTTCGACAACTACAAGGTCGGCGTGAACCAGGCCAACGCGCTCCTGTTCGGCCTGGGAATGCTCGACGAGTCGTTCGAGCCCGCGGCCGATGCTCCCGAGGGCCCGCTGAACGTCGAGCTGTTCGCCGGCTCGCTGGACGACAACAACGCCCACCTGTTCTGGAAGGGCGCGATCGACACCCTGCAGCCCTACTTCGACGAGGGCACCCTGAAGGTCCTCTCGGGGCAGATGGACATCGAGCAGGCCGCCACCCAGCGCTGGGAGCAGGAGACCGCGCAGAAGCGCATGGAGAACCTCCTGACCACCCACTACAACGGCGGCGAGGAGCTAGCCGGCGTGCTCGCCCCGGCCGATCCGCTCTCGCGCGGCATCATCAACGCCCTGCAGAACGCGGGCCTCGGCCCCACCATCGAGGAGGGCCTGCCGATCGTCACCGGCCAGGACGCCGAGATCGCCTCGATCAAGCTGATCGCCGACGGGGTCCAGTCCTCCACGATCTTCAAGGACACCCGCAACCTCGCCGAGCAGGCGATCGTGGCCGCGGAGTCGATCCTCAACGGCGAGGAGCCCGAGGCGAACGACACCGAGACCTACGACAACGGCGTGGTCGTCGTCCCCTCCTACCTGCTCGAGGTGCAGATGGTCCTCGAGAGCAACTACGAGGAGATCATGGTCGACTCCGGCTACTACACGGCGGAGCAGGTGGAGTCCGGCCAGCTCTGACGCAGGCGAGAAGCACCGAACCACCGGTGGGGTCCCGGCGCGCCGTCGTGCCGTCGGGACCCCCTGCCCGAAGGAGGTCCCCGTGGCCGAGAACATCCTCGAGATGCGGTCCATCACCAAACGCTTCCCCGGCGTCGTCGCCTTGAAGGACGTGTCCCTGACCGTCGGCGAGGGGGAGATCCACGCGATCTGCGGCGAGAACGGCGCCGGCAAGTCCACGCTCATGAAGGTCCTCTCGGGGGTCGAGCCCGCCGGCACCTACGAGGGCGAGATCCACTACTGCGGCCGCCCCGTCAGCTTCGCGAGCATCAACGACTCCGAGGCCGAGGGGATCGTGATCATCCATCAGGAGCTCGCGCTCATCCCCCACCTCTCCATCGCCGAGAACATCTTCCTCGGCAACGAGCAGACCCGCGGCAGGGTGATCAGCTGGCACGAGACCAACGCCCGCGCCGCCGAGCTGCTCGAGCGCGTGGGGCTGAAGGAGAAGCCCGTCACCCCCGTCGGCCAGCTGGGCGTGGGAAAGCAGCAGCTCGTCGAGATCGCCAAGGCGCTCTCGAAGGACGTGAGCCTGCTGATCCTCGACGAGCCGACCGCCGCCCTGAACGACGACGACTCCGAGCACCTGCTCGGGCTCATCCGCGACCTGCGCGACAAAAGCGGCGTCACCAGCATCATCATCTCCCACAAGCTCGGGGAGATCGCCGCGGTCGCCGACGCCACCACCGTCATCCGCGACGGCTCCACGATCGAGACGATCGACATGCGCGTGCCCGAGCAGGAGCGGGGCACGCTCGTCCCGCGGATCATCCGCGGCATGGTCGGGCGCGACATCGACAGCCTCTATCCCGAGCGGACGGCCGAGATCGGCGAGGAGATCCTGCGGATCGAGGACTGGCACGTCGGCCACCCCACCCAGCCCGGCCGCGTCGTCGTCGACGGGGCGTCGCTGACCGTCCGCGCCGGCGAGGTCGTCGGCATCGCGGGGCTGATGGGCGCCGGCCGCACCGAGCTCGCCATGAGCGTGTTCGGCCGGTCCTACGGCCGCGACATCTCCGGCCGCGCCCTCATCCACGGCAAGGAGGTGCAGCTGCGCTCGGTCGCCGACGCGATCGACGCCGGCATCGCCTACGTCTCCGAGGATCGCAAGCGGTACGGGCTGAACCTGATCCAGGACATCCGCACCAACATCACCGCCGCGGCGCTGACGAAGATCCGCACGGGCGGCTGGCTGAACGGCAACGAGGAGATCGCGGTCGCCGAGCGCTACCGCTCCTCGCTGAACATCAAGACGCCGACGGTCATGGCGACCGTCGGCAAGCTCTCGGGCGGCAACCAGCAGAAGGTCGTGCTCAGCAAGTGGCTGTACACCGAGCCGGACCTGCTGATCCTCGACGAGCCCACCCGCGGCGTCGACGTCGGCGCCAAGTTCGAGATCTACACGATCATCAACGAGCTCGCCGAGGCGGGCAAGGCCATCATCGTCATCTCCTCGGAGCTTCCCGAGGTGATGGGGCTGGCCGATCGCATCTTTACGCTGTCCGCGGGCCGGGTCACCGGCGAGGTCGCCGCCCAGGACGCCACCCAGGAGCGCCTCATGGAGCTCATGACCATGGAGAGGGAGTGAGCGCGGCTCATGGCCGGGACTTCTGACATCAAGGAGCTGCTCACGCGCAACCTGCGCACCAGCGGCATCTACATCGCGTTCGTGTTCATCATCCTGCTGTTCACGATCCTCACCGGCGGCCAGCTGCTCAGCCCCGGCAACCTCACGAACCTCGTCCTGCAGTACTCCTACATCCTGATCCTCGCCATCGGCATGGTGCTGGTCATCGTGGGCGGGCACATCGACCTCTCCGTCGGCTCGGTGGTCGCGCTGACCGGCGCGGTCGCGGCAGTGGTGGTGATCGGCAACGGCCTGCCCTGGTGGCTGGGCGTGCTCGCCGCGCTCGGCACCGGCGTGCTGGTCGGGATCTGGCAGGGCTTCTGGGTCGCGTACGTGGGAATCCCCGCGTTCATCGTGACCCTGGCCGGCATGCTCATCTTCCGCGGCCTGACCATGCAGGTGCTCGGCAACGTGTCCCTCTCGCCGTTCCCGCGGGAGTACCAGTTCATCTCCGGCGGCTTCCTCAACGGGCTGCTGGGCGGCAACGGCTTCGACGCCTTCACCCTGTTCCTCGCCGCGGCGCTGGTGGTGGTCTTCGCGATCCAGGAGTACCGCAGCCGGCTCGCGAAGCTGAAGTACAAGCAGCAGGTCGAGGCGTTCCCGCTGTTCTGGGTGAAGATCGCCGTGGTCGCGATCGTGGTCATGGCCTTCGCCTGGCAGCTCGCGCACTCGCGCGGCCTGCCGGTGGTGCTGATCCTGCTGGCAGCGCTCGTGCTGGTCTACGGCTTCATCAGCCAGCGCACGATCGTCGGCCGACACATCTACGCCATGGGCGGCAACCTCCAGGCCGCGAAGCTCTCCGGCGTGAAGACCACGCGCGTGAACATGTGGCTGTTCATCAACATGGGCCTGCTCTCCGCGGTCGCGGGCATCGTCTATTCGGCCCGCTCGAACTCGGCCCAGCCCGGCGCGGGCAACATGTTCGAGCTCGACGCGATCGCCGCGGCCTTCATCGGCGGCGCGGCCGTCACCGGCGGCATCGGCAAGGTGCACGGTGCGATCATCGGCGGCCTGATCATGGCGGTGATGTCCAACGGCATGCAGATCATGGGCATCGACCAGTCCACCCAGTCCGTGGTGCGCGGCGTGGTGCTGCTGGTCGCGGTGGCCTTCGACGTCTGGAACAAGAAGCGCTCGCAGGCCGGCGCCTGAGCCCGACACGCTTCTGGCCCTCGCCGAGAGCACCGAAACCTGGCCTTTGCGCCAGGTTTCGGTGCTCTCGACGCGCGTGTCGGCCCAGGGGACGTGCGGGGGCCGGCGCAGAGGAGGAGCGGGTGTCCGCCCCCGGGGTCGGGGCGCTGGGAGGGAACAGGGGCGGCAGGTGAGCGGGCAGGGCGGGAGCCCGCCGCGACGCGTCGGCCGGGGAGTGTTGACGCTCACGTTACAACGATGTAAATTCGAACTCAGCACACGAAGATCTGGGCGGGGAGCCCGCGGCGCAGCCGCCCGCCCCGCCCACCACGAAGAGGTGGCCCGCATGATGCATGGTTCTTCCCGCGCTCCCCGCGCCGGTGCCCGGACGGGCCCCGTGCTGGGCAGGCGCTCCCTGATGCAGGGCGCCGGGGCGCTCGCCGCACTCGGCGGCCTCGGCACGCTCGCCGGCTGCGCCGGCGCGTCGGCCAGGCCCAGCGACGACATCGCCTTCTGGCACCTGCTCTCCGGCCCCGACGGGGTGACGATGGGCGAGCTGCTCGACGGCTACATGGCCACCGACGGCGCCGCGAAGGTCACCCAGACCGTCCTGGCCTGGGGCGCGCCGTACTACACGAAGCTCGCCATGGCCTCGGCCGGCGGCCGCGCCCCTGACCTCGCGGTCATGCACGCCGCCCGCGTTCCCGGCTATGCGCCCGGCGGGCTCCTGGACGAATGGGACCTTGACCTGCTGGGCGAGTTCGGGATCCGCCAGGAGGACTTCCCGGAGCTGATCTGGGACAAGATGGTCGTCAACGACAAGCTCACCGCGATCGCGCTGGACTCCCACCCCTTCGTCCTCTACTACAACACCGAGATCGCCGAGGCCGCCGGGGTGCTCGGCAGCGACGGGCTGCTGCTGCCCACGGACACCCCCGAGGACTTCCGCGCCCTCGCCCTCGAGCTCGGCGGGAAGGCGCCCAGCGGCTTCGGCCTCAGCTGGGGCTATCTCGGCGACGGCTCGAACCAGTGGCGCATGTTCTCCACCTACTACTCCCAGCTCGGCGGCACGATCGAGCTGCCCGAGGGCGGGACCATGCAGTACCAGGAGGAGCTCGTCGTCCAGGCGATCGAATGGATTCTCTCCCTCATCGACGGCGAGGTCGGCAACGGCGGCCACGACGGCGGCACCGCCATCTCCGAGTTCGCCACCGGCGGCTCCGGCGCCTTCTACGGCGGCGTGTGGGAGACCGGCAGCTACAAGAACGAGGGCCTGCCCTTCGACATCACGATGATCCCCGGCGTCTTCGGCGAGCCGGTCGCCTATGCCGACTCCCACTCCTTCGTCCTGCCCCACCAGATGAACCCCGACGAGGAGCGCCGACGCACCGTCCACGCCGTGGTCGCGCACCTGCTGAAGAACTCGATCGACTGGGCGGCGGCCGGCCACATCCCCGCCTACTCCCCGGTGGTCGAGGACCCGGCCTACGGCGAGCTGATCCCGCAGTCCCACTACGCCGACGCCGTGGACCACCTGGTCTACGACCCGCCGGCCTGGTTCACCGGCTCCGGCAGCGACTTCCACACCTACTTCGGCAACGACATGCAGAACGTGTGGGCGAGGCGCACCGACCCGCTCGACGGGTGGAACGCCTTCGTCGCCCGGATCGACGCGCTGCTGCAGAAGCCCAGCCCGATGTGAGCGCGGAGCCCCTCATGCCCGACACGCCCGCCGCCCCCGCCGTCGTCCGCGCGCTCCGCGCCCCGATCCGTCGGCCCCGCCCGTCCCTGCCCCGTCCGCCCGTCGAAGGAGACGTTCGATGACCACCGCAGACGGCCTCGTCACCCCGCCGGGGAAGACCGCCGCCCCCTCTCCCGCGCTCACCCCGGCGCTGAGCCCCGCCCGTCGGCGCCGACGCCGCAGCGACAACCTCCGCGGCTGGCTCTACCTCGCCCCGTTCCTGCTCGCCTTCGGCCTGTTCCTCATCTGGCCGACGGTCTACGGGCTGTGGATGAGCTTCACCGGCACCTCGCTCGCCGGCACGAACACCCAGTTCGTGGGGCTCGCGAACTGGAAGGAGGCGCTCGGCGACCCGCAGGTGTGGACGTCGCTGGGCAACACGGTGTGGTTCACCGTGCTCTCCACGATCCCGCTGGTGCTGGTGGCGATGCTGCTGGCGGTGCTGGTGAACATCGGCCTGCCGGGGCAGTGGTTCTGGCGGCTGAGCTTCTTCATGCCCTTCCTGCTCGCCTCCACCGTCGTCTCCCAGTTCTGGAACTGGATGTACAACCCGCAGCTGGGGCTCGTGAACACGATCCTGGGATGGTTCGGGATCGCGGGGCCCGCCTGGCTGCAGGACCCGAACACCGCGATGATCTCCGTGGTCATCACCACCGTGTGGTGGACCATCGGCTTCAACTTCCTGCTCTACCTCGCCGCGCTGCAGAACATCCCCGACCAGCTCTACGAGGCCGCCTCCCTCGACGGCGCCGGCGCCTGGCAGAAGTTCCGCTCGATCACCCTGCCGCAGCTCGCGCCGACGACGGTGCTGGTGCTCGTGCTGCAGATGCTCGCCTCGCTGAAGGTCTTCGACCAGATCTACCAGATGACCGGCGGCGGCCCCGGCGGCTCCACCCGCCCGGTGCTGCTGTACATCTACGAGGTCGGCTTCACCGGGTACCGCCTGGGCTACGCCTCGGCGATCTCGTACATCTTCTTCTTCCTGATCATCATCGTCTCGATCGCCTACATGGTGATCTCCTCCCGACGGAGCGTGAAGGCATGACCCCGACCCCGACCGCCCGCCCGGCACAGGCCGCGCTCCCGTCCCCCGCCCCGTTCCCCTCCACGTCGAAGGAGTTCCGCTCATGAGCGCCGCGAACCCCGTCGCCGCCCCCGCCGTGCCCGTGCGCCCCCGGGCCGCCGCGAAGGCCCAGCCCGTGACCGTCGCCGGCCGACGCCGACGCGGCCCCGCCCCCGCTCGGATCCTCGCCTTCGTGATCCTCGCCGTGTTCGCCCTCGCCTGGCTCACCCCGGTGCTGTGGGCGGCGCTGACCTCCTTCAAGACGGAGGCGGAGGCCGCGGCGATGCCGGTGACGATCGTGCCGGAGAACGGCTTCACCCTCGAGGCCTATCTGAACGTGCTGCGCGAGGGGCTCGTGCCCCGCTGGGCGTGGAACAGCCTGATCACCTCAGCGGCGGTCACCCTGATCACCGTCGCGATCTCGGCGCTGGCCGGCTACGCCCTCTCCCGCCTGCGCTTCGCGGGGCGGCAGATGGTGGTGATGCTGATCGTCGCCTCGATCATGATCCCCGGTCAGATCCTCATCGTGCCGCTGTTCCAGCTGATGCTCTCGCTGAACCTGGTGGACACCTACTGGGGGATCATCCTGCCGCAGGTGGTCGCGGCCCCGATGGTGTTCATCCTCAAGAAGTTCTTCGACCAGATCCCCTTCGAGCTGGAGGAGGCCGCGCTGATGGACGGCGCGAGCCGGCTGCGGATCTTCTGGTCGATCGTGCTGCCGCTGTCCCGCCCGATCCTCGGCGCGGTCGCGATCTTCGTGTTCATCGGCGCGTGGAACAACTTCCTGTGGCCCTTCATCGTCGTCAACGACTCGAACCTGATGACGCTGCCGACGGGCCTGCAGACCGTGATCAGCGCATACGGCATCCAGTACGCGCAGAACATGGCCCAGGCGATGCTCGCCGCGCTGCCGCTGATCGTAGTGTTCATGTTCTTCCAGCGTCAGATCATCAAGGGCATCGCCACCACCGGCATCGCCGGCACCTGAGCGCAGCGCACTGGGCTGAGCGCCGCGAGGTCCGGGAGGGTGCGGCCAGGTCGTCCGCCCCTCCCGGAACCGTTGCAGAGATGTGACCGAGGTTACGGTTTACAACGTTAAACTCGGGTCAGCACCGCGACGGCGCGGTGCTGCGTCGCCCCGGCGACGACCTGGCACATCACAGGAGATGGCTATGACCCGCAACGCTGCTCTTCCCGGCTCCCCCCGATCCCGCCGGCTCTCCCGGCGCAGCGCCCTCGGCCTCGGCGGCGTCGCCCTCGCCGGCGGCACGCTCGCCGCGTGCGGCGGTAACACCGGCGGCCTCACCGACACCGGCGGAGGCGGTGGTGGCGAGACGCTCTCGCAGTGGTACCACCAGTACGGCGAGGACGGCACGCAGGAGGCCGTGAAGAAGTATGTCGAGGGGTACAACAAGGCGACGGTGAACGTCAACTGGGTCACCGGCGACTACGCGGCGCGGCTCTCCACCGCGCTGCTCTCCGGCGGCGGCGTGGACGTGTTCGAGAACAACGCCATCGCCGTGGACCAGGCCGAGCAGGGCCGCTACGTCGACCTCACCGACGTCATGGAGCCGGTCAAGGACCAGTTCAACGAGGCGTCCCTCGGACCCGTCACGATCGACGGCAAGATCTGGGGCATCCCGATGATCCTTGATCCCCAGCACTTCTACTACCGCAAGAGCCTGTTCGAGAAGGCCGGGATCCAGCCGCCGGAGACCTGGGACGACCTCGTCGCCGCCGCCACCGAGCTCACGACGCCCGATCAGAAGGGCCTGTTCCTCGGCAACAACTTCGATGCGAACTCCTGGGCGATGGTCTGGGCGGCCGGCGGCTCCCCGATGAACGAGGCGAAGGACGCCGTCGCCTACAACACGCCCGGCTACGCCGAGGGGCTCGGCGCCGTCCAGCAGATGATCGAGGACGGGGTGCTGCTGACCGGCGCGCCCTCGGACTGGGCCGATCCCGCGGCCTTCGCCGCCGGGCTCTCCGCGATCACCTGGGGCGGCTGCTGGGCGCTGCCGGCCCTCGAGGAGCAGCTGGACGACATCGGCGTCTTCCCCCATCCCGCCGTCGGCGCGGACGGGCGCCAGGTCGCGTTCATGGGCTCGTGGAACGAGCAGGTCGCCGGCAACAGCGAGAAGATCGACGCGGCCAAGGAGTTCGCGAAGTGGCTGTGGATCGATCAGACCGAGTCCCAGACCGACTGGGCGCTCAGCTACGGCTTCCACATCCCGCCGATCACCGCCGTGGCCGAGCAGGCCGAGGCGCTCAAGGAGGGCAACGGCCTCGAGATCGCGACCATGGCCAAGGACATGGGCGTGACCGGCCCGCCCGAGTGGACCGGTGACATCAGCACCCCGCACTCGGACGCGGTCAGCAACATCCTCAAGAACGGCGCCGACCCCGCCGAGGAGCTGGCGAAGGCCGAGGAGGCCAGCAACCGGGCGATCGGGTCGTGAGCGCCTCGACCGAGGTGCGGGCCGCCGCCCCGGCGCGAGCGGCCCGCACCGGTCCCACCAGGATCAAGGGCAGCGGCCTCGCGTTCTGGCTGTTCTTCACCCCGTTCCTGGTGGGCCTGCTCGTCTTCACGATCCTGCCGCTGATCTGGGGCGGGACCCTGAGCCTGTTCGAGGCGCGCGGCACCGTGCTGCCCACGAAGTTCATCGGCCTGGACAACTTCCGCGGCTTCCTCGTCGACACGGCGTTCCTGCAGTCCCTGCGCACCTTCATCGTCTTCGCACTGTTCATCGTGCCGGTGACGATGGCGTCCTCGCTGGCCCTTGCGGTGCTGGTCAACGGCCTGCCGCGCTTCCAGATGTTCTTCCGCTCGGTGTTCTTCCTGCCCACCGCCTGCAGCTACGTCGTCGCCTGCGTGGTGTGGCGGCTGTCGCTGTTCAACGGCCTGGAGTCCGGTGTGGTCAACCAGGTCCTCGGCGTCCTCGGGATGGAGTCGGTCTCCTCCTGGCTCTCCGCCTCCCCGTACTGGTGGATCGTGCTGGTCAGCGTGCGGCTCTGGCTGCAGGTCGGCTTCTACATGCTGCTGTTCCTCGCAGGCCTGCAGGCGATCCCCACCCAGCTGTACGAGGCGGCGGCGGTGGACGGGCTCAGCCCCGGCGGGTTCCGCATGTTCCGCCTGATCACCCTGCCGCAGCTGCGCACCACCTCCGCGGCGGTGCTGCTGCTCCTGCTCATCGCGGCCTTCCAGGCGTTCGACGAGTTCTACAACCTCACCGGCAACAACCCCGAGACGCGGCCGCCGCTGGTGTACCTGTACAACATCGCGCTCGGGCCGCAGCAGGACTTCGGTCGCGGCTCGGCCGGCGCCCTGGTGCTCACCGCGATCATGGTGATCGCCGGGCTGCTGCAGACGTGGCTGGTGGGCTTCGGCTCCGACGACGACCGGCGCGGCGGACGCTTCGGTCTCCTGCGCAGGCTGCTGCGTCGGCCCGCGGTCACCCCGCAGGAGGGAGCGCGATGACCGCCCAGCTGCACATCGTCGGTCAGCGGCGCAGCAGCGCCGGGCGCGTGCTGCGCTATGCCGTCGCCTCCGTGCTCGCGCTGATCTTCCTGATCCCGTTCTACGCGATGGTGAAGACTGCCCTGTCCACGAACGAGGAGATCTACTCGCAGGACTTCGTGTTCTGGCCGAGCGACCCGCAGTGGCAGCGGATCCCCGAGCTGTTCGCGGACCCGCGCTATCTCGACGCGCTCATGAACTCGGCGATCATGGCGGTGGTCTCCACCTCGCTGTCGATCCTCATCGCCTCGCTCGCGGGCTATGCGCTCGTGCGCATCCCGAACCGGGCCGCGAAGCCGATGTTCACCCTGGTCATCGTGGTGCTTCTGGTCCCGGCGACCACGGCGTTCGTCCCGAACTTCATCATCGTCGCGTCGCTGGGCTGGATCGGGACGCTGCAGGGCCTCATCGTCCCGGGCCTGTTCAGTGCGTTCAACGTGTTCCTGTTCCGGCAGTTCTACGTGAATTTCCCCCGGGAGATCGAGGAGGCCGCGTACATCGACGGCGCGGGATTCTTCCGCACCTTCTTCCGGGTGGTCTTCCCCAACACCCTGCCGTTCGCCTCCGCGCTGACCGTGCTGGGGCTCATCGGCTCCTGGAACGCGTTCCTGTGGCCGCTGGTGGTCGCCGGCGACGGGCAGAACGCGATGACGGTGCAGATCTACCTGTCCTCCTTCCTCACCGCGCAGACCTTCGACTACGGGGGCCTGTTCATGGCGGCGACGGTGAGCCTCATCCCGGTGCTGCTGGTGTTCTTCGTGCTCCAGCGCTACCTGGTGGCGGGCATCGCGGCGACGGGCCTGAAGGGATGAGCCGCGCCGTCCCCGCCTGGGAGATGCCGCTGGCCGATCCGGACGTGGTCCGCGTGCCGGGAGGCTGGATCGCCTACGGCACGGGGCCCGTCCGGGACGGGAGGGCAGTGCCCGCCGCGTTCTCGGAGGACCTCGACTCCTGGCGCGGGATCGGGAACGTCCTCGAAGCGCTCGGCCCCGAGGCGGGGGAGTCGTACTGGGCACCCGAGGTGTGCGAGCGCGACGGTGCCTGGTGGATGTACTACTCCGTCGGCCACGGAGACCGCGGCCACCGGGTGCGGGTCGCCCGGGCCGACGCGCCCGAGGGCCCGTTCCAGGATCAGGGTGCGGTGCTCACCCCCGAGGAGCCGTTCGCGATCGACGCCTCGCCGTGCCGCCTGCCCGACGGGCGCTGGTGGCTGTTCTTCGCCCGCGACGTGCTGGACCACGAGCGTCCCGGCACCCACCTCGCCGGCGCCGAGCTGCTCACCCCCACCGTGCTCGGCCCGATCCACGAGGTGCTCGCGCCATATGCGGACTGGCAGGTCTTCGCCCACGACCGCGAGATGTACGGGCAGGTGCTGGACTGGCACACGCTCGAGGGACCGCATGTCCTTCTCGCCGGGGGGCTGCTGCTGATGACCTTCTCCGGCGGGTCCTGGCAGGGGCCGGGCTATCGCACCGCGTGGGCCTGGTCCCGTTCGCCCGAGGGGCCGTGGACGGTGCCGGAGGCGGGAGAGGACGTGCTCCTGCGCACGGACGAGGAGTTCATCGGTCCTGGACACAACTCCTGCACCCAGGGCCCCGACGGTCGCCCGCTCATCGCGTTCCACGCCTGGGACGACGCGGCCAGCGGCCGGTACATGCATCTGCGCGAGCTCGCGGTGGGGGAGGATCCGCCCTCGCTGCGGGTCCTGCCGAGGCGTCCCGTCGTCGGCCCCGGGGAGGCGACCGCGGCCCTGGGGAGCTGACACCGGCCCTGGGAACGCCGCAAAGATCACAGAGGTTTGCCTTACCTCCCGTCCCTGGCCTGGGATGGAGGGACGGTCGCCGGCACGCGGCGGCCCCGTCCCGCAGGAGGCAGCCCATGACGACTCTCGAGCACTCGATCGTGATGGGCGGAAGCATGGCCGGACTGCTCGCCGCCGCGGCTGTCGCCCCGCACAGCGCCCGCGTCACGATCGTCGACCGCGACCCGCTGCCGGTCGACGGGCCCGACGCCTTCGCCCCGCGCCGCGGCGTGCCCCAGGGCGGAACCGTCCACCGCCTGCTCGCCCTCGGCGAGGCGCAGATGGAGGAGCTCCTGCCGGGCCTGCGCGCGGATCTCCTCGCCGCCGGCGCCACCCCGCGCGCCGCCCGCGAGGCGGACCCCGTGCTCGACGAGGCGACCCCGAACGAAGGCGCCCCCGCCGCCGCCGACGGCCCGCTCGGGACCGACGAGCACGATGCCCCGGACGTCGACGAGCCCGGCACCCTGTGGCTCACCCGCCCCGTCCTCGAGGGCGTGGTCCGTCGCCGCGTGCTCGCCCTGCCCGGCGTCGAGGCGGTCCAGGGCGCCGTCGGCGGACTCCTGACCAGCGACGACAAGCGCACCGTGACCGGCGTGCAGCTCCGCGGCGGGGACGCCGGCGAGCTGCACGGCGACCTCGTCGTCGATGCGGCCGGGCGCAGCAGCCGCGCCGCCACCTGGGTCGAGGGCCTCGGGTTCGAGCGCCCGCGCACCCTCGGCACCCGCGTCCACGTCGCCTACACCTCGCAGCGCCTGCGCCTGCGCGAGGGCGCGATGCCCGAGGGCGCCGAGTCTCTCGGGCAGCCGGCGACCGGCAACAGCCCCTTCACGATCGACCTCGAGCCGTGCGGGGCCGACGAGCACATCCTCTCCATCGCCGGCACCGCCCGCCACCAGCCGCCCACCGATCTCGAGGGCCTGCTGGACATGGTCGCGCTGCTGCCTGAGCGGGAGACCGCCGACGCCCTGGACAGCGCCCTCGAGGGCGCGGAGCCGGTGGGGGAGCCGTCGGTCGCGAAGGCCGCGGGCGCCCACCGCCAGCTCTGGGAGGAGACGACCGACGGCCCCGCAGGCCTCGTCCACATCGGCGACTCCGCCGCGATGTTCACCCCGCTGTACGGCCAGGGCATGGCCATGGCCGCGGTCGGCGCGGTCGCGCTGGGGGTCACGCTCGCGGACGACGGGGCCGACGGCCTCGCCGCCCGCTTCCCCCGCCTGCTCGGCGCCCTGCTGGACCGCGCCTGGGAGATCACCACCTCCCGCGACGCGCAGATCCCCGGCGCCGAGATGCTGGTCGACGGCGCGGTGGTCGAGGAGCTGCCGGCGGCCGGGTCGCTCGTCGGCGCCGCCTCGGGCGAGTAGACCGCGGCGTCCGGCGTCCGGCGTCGGGCGTCCGGTGCTCCGGTGCCCGACTCCGCGCCGTGGCGCGCCGCGGCAGAGTTCCTCGCCGACCAGGCGCGGCTCAGCGCGAGTAGGTGAGGATCCGGTAGCGCAGCCCGTTCGCGGCCTCGTGCCAGCCCTCGGTAGGATCGGCAGCGGTGACCGTGAAGTCCGCGGGGATCTCGGGGGCGAGGGTGTCCCCGTCGACCTGGAGGTCGATCTCGGTGACGACCACCCGTTCGGCGACCTCGATCGCGTCGGCGTAGATCGAGCCGCCGCCGATCACCCAGGTGGTCCCTGTCGGGCCGGCCTCGGTCGCGGCGAGCTCGAGCGCCTCCGGCAGCGAGCGGGCGCGCACCGCGCCCGGCAGGTCGAGGGAGTCGTCGCGGGTGATGACGATGTTCGTCCGCCCCGGCAGGGGGCGGAACCTCGGCGGGAAGGACTCCCAGGTGCGCCGTCCCATCACGACGGGGGAGCCGGAGGTGGTGCGCTTGAAGTGCCTCAGGTCCTCGGGCAGGTGCCAGGGCATGGTGCCGCCGGCGCCGATCACCCCGCCGCGCGCCTGCGCCCAGATCATGCCGATCCGCGGTGTGGTCGTCCCCTCGGCCGCACCGGTCTCGCTCGCTGCGAGCTCGTCGGCCGCGCCCATCGCGCGCGCAGCGGCCGGGCCAGTGCCCGGGGCCGCGCCTGCGCTGCTCGCCCCGTCGGCCGCGCTCACACCGCCACCGGAGCCTTGATGCCCGGGTGGTGCTGGTAGCCGACGATCTCGATGTCCTCGGGCTCGTACTCGAGGATCGAGTCGGGCCGGCGGTTCAGTCGCAGCTCGGGGTAGGGGTACGGCTCACGGGAGAGCTGCCGCTCCACCTGCTCGACGTGGTTGTCGTAGATGTGGCAGTCCCCGCCGGTCCACACGAAGTCGCCCACCTCGAGACCGGTCTGCTGGGCGACCATGTGGGTGAGCAGCGCGTAGCTGGCGATGTTGAAGGGCACGCCGAGGAACAGGTCGGCGCTGCGCTGGTACAGCTGGCAGGAGAGCTTCCCGTCGTGCACCTCGAACTGGAACAGGGCGTGGCACGGCGCGAGCGCCATCTGCGGGATGTCCGCCGGGTTCCAGGCCGAGACGATCAGGCGCCGCGAGTCGGGGTTCGTGCGGATCTGCTCGACCACGTCGGTGATCTGGTCGATCATGCCGCCGTCGGGGGTGGGCCAGGAGCGCCACTGCGCCCCGTAGACCGGGCCGAGGTCGCCGTTCTCGTCGGCCCACTCGTCCCAGATCGTCACGTCGTGCTCGTGGAGGTAGCCGATGTTCGTGTCCCCGCGCAGGAACCACAGCAGCTCCACGATGATCGACCGGGTGTGCACGCGCTTGGTCGTGACCAGCGGGAACCCCTCGGAGAGGTCGTAGCGGATCTGCTTGCCGAAGAGGCTGCGGGTGCCGGTGCCAGTGCGGTCGCCCTTGGCGTGGCCGGTCTCCAGGACCTCGCGCAGCAGGTCCTCGTAGGGGGTCGGGATCGTCACCGGGGGAGCTCCTCGTTCTCGGGGCGGGCAGTGGACTCGCGCACGACCAGCGAGTACGGCGTGTCGATCGTGCGGGGCGGGCCGTCGTAGCCCTGGATCCGCTCGGCGAGCAGATCCAGCGCGGTCGCGGCGAGGGTGAGCTTGTCGGGCGCGATGGTGGACAGCGACGGGATGGTGAAGGGGCTGTCGGGGGTGTCGTCGTAGCCGATCACGGCGACGTCCTCGGGCACGCGCCGGCCCAGGCGGCGAAGCATAGCGAGCGCGCCGGTGGCGAGGTCGTCGTTGCCGCACACGATCCCGTCGACCTCCGGATGGCGCGCGAGCAGCTCGCGCGCCCCGCCGAAGCCGTCCTCGCGACGCCAGTCGTCCACGACCTGGATCCGGGCGGGCTCGCCGCCGAGGTCGTGCGCGTCCAGCGCCGCGAGGAAGCCGTCGCGCCGCATCGTCCCGGAGGAGTGGGGCTGCTTGCCCTGGGCGGTGTCGATCGCGCCGATGAACGCCAGGCGCCGACGGCCCTGCGCGATCAGGTGCGAGGTCGCCTCGTACGCGGCGCCGACGTTGTCGATGCGCACGTAGTCGCTGCCCTGCGGGAGCGTCTCGGGCAGGTGCTCGCCGATGAACACGGTGGGCTGGCTGGTGCGCTCCATCCGCGCGAACAGCTCCTCCTCGAGCATCAGCGGGTTGAAGATGACCCCGTCGCCGAGCACGCGCTTGAACCCCTCGAGCACGGTCCGCTCCGCCTCGCGCCCGCCGGAGGTCGAGTGCAGCAGGATCGTCTGTCCGCGCTCCTGCGCCACCTCGATGAACTGCTGGGCCAGGTTCGAGAAGTAGGAGAAGTCCAGCGAGGGGACGGCGAGGGTGATCATGCCGCTCGCCCCGGTGCGCAGCTGCTGCGCTGCGACCTGGGGGCGGTAGCCCACCTGCAGGATCGCCTCGCGCACCTTCTCGCGGGTGGAGTCCTTCACGTGCGGGTAGTCGTTGACCACGTTGGAGACGGTCTTGATCGAGACGCCCGCGAGCTCGGCGACGTCGCGCAGCGACGGCGGACGTCGGCGGCGGGTCGCGGGGCTCGAGGGCATGAGGTCGATTCTCGCACCGCCGGGCCTGCGGGGGAGCCGACGTGACCGAGGTCGTGTCGAGAGCGCCGGGGCGGGGTGTCAGCAGAAAGGGGACTGCAGCGGCATGCCGCGCGGCTGAGCGGCTCAGTGTGCCGATGGAGTCCCGTTTCTGCAGAAGCCCGGGAGCGGCGGGACGCCGTTGACGGGGAGGCAGGCCTGTGGAAGCATGTTTGCAACGTTGTATAAACTGTCGTCGCGCCGGGCGCAGCTGCCCGGTGGCACGACCTCGCCGCTCCCTCGCTCCGCCGTCGATCGTCGCTCCGACGCCGCATCGCCGGCCCGCCCCACTCCAAGGATGCCGACACCGATGTCTTCGCCCGTCACCCTCACCCTGCACCCGTCCTTCCAGGTCGCACCCGTGCGCCGTCGCACCTTCGGCGCCTTCGTCGAGCACCTCGGGCGCTGCGTCTACACCGGCATCTTCGAGCCGGACCACCCCTCGGCCGACGAGGATGGCTTCCGCGCCGACGTGCTCGCCCTGACCCGCGAGCTCGGCGTGAGCTCCGTGCGCTACCCGGGCGGGAACTTCGTCTCCGGCTACCGCTGGGAGGACGGCGTGGGCCCTGTCGAGGAGCGCCCCGCCCGCCACGACCTCGCCTGGCACTCCACCGAGCCCAACACCGTCGGGCTCGACGAGTTCATGGCCTGGGCGGGCAAGGCCGAGGTCGAGCCGATGTACGCGGTGAACCTCGGCACCCGCGGGATCGAGGAGGCGCTCGACGTGCTCCAGTACGCGAACGCCCCGCAGGGCATCGCGTACTCGGACCAGCGCGCCGAGAACGGCCACGCCGAGCCCTACGGCATCCGCATGTGGTGCCTGGGCAACGAGATGGACGGCCCCTGGCAGGCCGGGCACAAGACCGCCGAGGAGTACGCCCGGATCGCCACCGAGGCCGCCCGCCTCATGCGCCAGGAGGACCCGGAGCTCGAGCTGATCGCCTGCGGCTCCTCCAGCTCGCAGATGGAGACCTTCGCGGCCTGGGAGAACACCGTCCTCACCGAGTCCTACGACCTGGTCGACATGATCTCCGCCCACGCCTACTACTCGGAGAAGGACGGCGACCAGGCCTCCTTCCTCGCCTCAGCCGACGACATGGACCACTTCATCGACTCCGTCGTCGCGACCGCCGACCACGTGCGCGCCAAGCTCAAGCGCGACAAGCGCATCATGATCAGCTTCGACGAGTGGAACATCTGGTACCAGCACCGCGCCGAGTCCCGCCCGCCCAGCGGTGACGACTGGCCGGTCGCACCGGTGCTGCTCGAGGACACCTACAGCGCGATGGACGCCGTCGTCTTCGGCAACCTGCTGATCTCCCTGCTGCGCCACAGCGACCGCGTCGCCTCCGCGTCCCTCGCCCAGCTCGTCAACGTCATCGCCCCGATCATGACCGCGCCCGGCGGGGAGGCCTGGAAGCAGACCACCTTCCATCCCTTCGCGCTCACCTCCCGTCACGCGGCCGGGCAGGTGCTCGACGTGCGCGTGACGGCGCCGAGCTTCGAGAACGCCCGCTTCGGGAAGAGCTCTGCGGCCGATGCGGTGGCGACCTGGGACGAGGAGTCCGGCGCGCTGACCCTGTTCGTGGTGAACCGCGGGCCCGAGGGCGAGCAGGCGCTGAACGCGGACCTGAGCGGCTTCGGCGATCTCGAGCTGGTCGAGGCCGTCACCCTCCACCACGAGGACCCCTACGCCGCGAACACCCAGGACGCGCCCGAGACCGTCGTGCCCGCACCGAACGACTCGGTCGCGCTGGACGGCGGCCACCTCGTCGGCGCGCTGCCCGCGATCTCCTGGTCGATGATCCGTCTGGCCCGCCGGGCCTGACCCCCTGACACGGTCCGGCCGGGTGGAGCGACCCCGGCCGGGCCGCCACCCACCCACACCCACCGACCGCGTCTGCAGATGTGGGCTTCCAGCGGCACGCTGAGCCGCTGAGCGCCGCAGCGTGCCGCTGGGATCCCCTTTCTGCAGACGTTCCGCCCCGTCGTCCCGTCCTACCTCCCCGAGGAGCCCTCGATGACCGCCCGCACCCTGACCACCGGCCTCCTCGGCGCCCTCGCCCCGACCTCGACCGGCACCCGCCCGCTCGCCCCGCGCACCGGAGAGACCGACGGGCCCGCCCGCGTCGTGATCGACCTGGACCTGCCCGGCGCCACGATCTCCCGCCACCTCTACGGCCACTTCGCCGAGCACCTGGGCCGCTGCATCTACGGCGGCTTCTACGTGGGCGAGGACTCCGAGATCCCTAACGTGCGCGGCATCCGCACCGACGTGGTCGAGGCGCTGCGAGCCCTGCGGATCCCGAACCTGCGCTGGCCCGGCGGCTGCTTCGCCGACGACTACCACTGGCGCGACGGGATCGGCCCGCGCGGGGACCGCCCCCGCATGGTCAACTCCCACTGGGGCGACATCGTCGAGGACAACTCCTTCGGCACCCACGAGTTCATGGACCTCGTCGAGCTGCTCGGCACCGAGGCGTACGTCAACGGCAACGTCGGCTCCGGCACGGTGCGCGAGATGAGCGACTGGATCGAGTACCTCACCCGCGCCGACGACTCGCCGATGGCGGCGCTGCGCCGCGAGAACGGCCGCGACGAGCCGTGGACCGTGCCGTTCTTCGGCATCGGCAACGAGGCCTGGGGCTGCGGCGGGAACATGCGCGCCGAGGACTACGCCGCGCTCGCCCGCCAGTACGCCACCTACGTGCGCGACCACGGCGACAACCAGGTCACCCGCATCGCCGCCGGCGCCTCCGACGGCGACTACGCCTGGACCGAGGCGCTGATGCGCGCGATCGACGGCCTCGAGGGCCGTGACGGCCGGCCCGGCCCCTTCCAGGCGATCTCCCTCCACTACTACACGATGTCCGGGCCGTGGGAGGACAAGGGCAGCGCCACCGAGTTCAGCGACCAGGAGTGGTACCGCACCCTCTCCCGCGCCGTCCGCGCCGAGGAGCTCGTGGCCCGCCACGCCACCGTCATGGACCGCCACGACCCGTACAGGAAGGTCGGCCTGGTGTTCGACGAATGGGGCACCTGGTGGAACGTCGAGCCCGGCACGAACCCCGGATTCCTGTACCAGCAGAACACCGTGCGCGACGCGCTCGTCGCCTCGCTGCACTTCGACGGCTTCCACCGCCACGCGGACCGGCTCCTCATGGCGAACATCGCCCAGACCGTGAACGTGCTCCAGGCGATGATCCTCACCGACCCGGACTCCGGCGCGCTCGTGCTCACCCCGACGTACCACGTCTTCGCCATGAACGCCGGGCACCAGGACGCCGCCGCGCTCGACGCCCACCTGCTGCTGCCCGAGGAGGTCGCCGAGGTCGACGGCCGCCCGCTGCCGCTGGTCTCCGCCTCCGCCTCGCTGCGGGCCGACGAGGGCACGGCGCTCGTCTCGCTGTCGAACCTCTCGGCCGACGAGCCTCGCACCCTCGTCCTGGACCTGCGCGGCCGTGAGGTCGTGGGCCATGAGGTGACCGTGCTGACCGGCGCCACGACCGCCGCCCACAACACCCCCGAGAAACCGGACGCCGTCGCCCCGGTGCCGCTGACGGACGTGCGCGAGCACGAGCGCGGGCTCGAGGTGACCCTGCCGCCGCACTCCTTCGCGACGGTGCGGCTTGACCTCGCCTGACCGCGGCGCCGACCAGCCCCGGCAGGGCGCGAGAGTGGAGAGGTCCGGTGCGTCGGCCGGTGGTGCGGAGGAGCGCCGCGAGCACCTCCGCACCCTGCTGGGTCTCGACCCCACCACGACGGAGGGAAGCCTCGCCGCCGTGCCGCCGGCCCCGTCGGACGGCGGCCCGGTCGAGGTGCAGCTGCTCGCCCCGTGCGGGGAGCCAGGAGCCGCGCCGGATGCCGACCCCGACGTGATCCCGGCGTTCCTGCTGCGCCCCGACCCGGCCGTCGACACCGGCGCCGGCGTCGTGCTGGTCGCCGGGCACGGTCGCGGCATCGACGCCCTCGTCGCGACCGACCCTCCCGACGAGTACCACGACGCCCTCGCCCACAAGCTCGTCCGCGCCGGACTGACGGTGCTGTGCCCGGAGATGATCAGCTTCGGCCGACGCCGCGTCCCGCCCCCGCCGGGCGGCGCCCCCCGGGTGCCCGAGGAGAAGACCTGCGAGATCGACGCCGCGCGCCACCTGCTGCACGGCCGACCGGTCATGGGTCGCCGCATCGCCGACGCCCGCGCCGCCGTCCAGGCGCTGCGCGCCCTGCCGGACGTCGACCCGCAACGGGTCGCCGTCGCCGGCGGCTCCGGGGGAGGGGCGGTCGCCCTGCTGCTGGCCGCGGCCGACGAGACGATCTCCGCGGCGCTGGTCGCGACCTTTTTCTGCAGCTTCGCAGCGAGCATCGCCTCCATCCGGCACTGCCCCTGCAACATCGTCCCTGGCCTGCTGCCCGAGCTCGAGATGGCGGACATCGCCGCGCTGATCGCCCCGCGCCCGCTGGTGATCGAGGCGGGGGAGCGCGACCCCATCTTCCCGATCGCCGCGACACGTGGGGCCTTCGCGCAGCTGCGGCCGGTGTGGGAGGCGTACGGTGCCGTCCCGCCCGAGCTCGTCGTCACCCCGGGCGGACATGCCTTCCGCGCCGAGCGCTCCCTCGAGGCGCTGTGCGAGCACCTCGCCGGCTGAGGGTGCCGCCGTCGGTCGCCGGGCGGCCGAGGTCTCCGTCGGTCGCGAGATGCGCCGCGAGCGAGCGTCCGCCGGCCGCCCCGGTCACCGGCCCCGCCCGTCGGCCGCTCCCGCGCACGCGCTGTCAGAGTGACAAGATCGAGTGTTTGCGCCCAGGGGTGGGGGAGATGTCCCCTTCTGCCGTACGGTGAACGGTGTGCTGGACGCCGCACCCCGACGAGGGGACGCGCGCGGCACCCGAGACCTCAGTCCCTGTCCCTTCGACGATTGTGAATCCCCTTATGCAGGTAGCTGCCCGCAACAAGCTGTCCGCTCCTCCTCGCCTGGCCAAGAACGGCCTGCGCATCACCCCGCTCGGCGGCCTCGGCGAGGTCGGCCGCAACATGACCGTGTTCGAGCACCACGGCAAGCTGCTCATCGTGGACATCGGCGTGCTCTTCCCCGAGGACCACCAGCCCGGCATCGACGTGATCCTGCCGGACTTCACCTCGATCCGCGACCGCCTCGACGACATCGTCGGCATCGTGCTCACCCACGGCCACGAGGACCACATCGGCGGCGTCCCGTACCTCCTCAAGGAGCGGGCCGACATCCCGCTGTACGGCTCGGAGCTGACCCTCGCCTTCATCACCGCGAAGCTCAAGGAGCATCGCATCACCCCGAAGACCATGCAGGTCAAGGCCGGGGACCGCCAGAAGGCTGGGCCCTTCGACCTCGAGTTCGTCGCGGTGAACCACTCCATCCCGGACTCCCTCGCGGTGTTCATCCGCACCTCCGCCGGCTCCGTGCTGCACACCGGCGACTTCAAGATGGACCAGTTCCCGCTGGACGGTCGCATCACCGACCTGCGCGCCTTCGCGCGCCTCGGCGAGGAGGGCGTGGACGTGTTCCTCACCGACTCGACCAACGCCGAGGTCCCCGGCTTCACGATGAGCGAGCGGGACCTCACCCCCGCGATCGACCGGGTCTTCGCGACCTCACCGCGCCGCGTGATCGTCTCGAGCTTCGCCAGCCACGTCCACCGCATCCAGCAGGTGCTCGACGCCGCCCACGCCAACGGCCGCAAGGTCGCCTTCGTGGGCCGCTCGATGGTGCGCAACATGAAGATCGCGCGCGAGCTCGGCTACCTCTCCATCCCCCGCGGCCTGGTCGTCGACTTCCGCAAGATCCAGTCGATGCCCGATCACAAGATCACCCTGATCTGCACCGGCTCCCAGGGCGAGCCGATGGCGGCGCTGGCGCGCATGGCCAACGGCGACCACCAGATCCAGGTGGGCGAGGGCGACACCGTGCTGATGGCCTCCTCGCTGATCCCCGGCAACGAGAACGCGATCTACGGGATCATCAACAAGCTCATCGACCTCGGCGCGAACATCGTCCACAAGGGCAACGCGAAGGTGCACGTCTCCGGTCACGCGAGCGCCGGCGAGCTCGTGTACTGCTACAACATCGTCAAGCCGAGGAACGTGCTGCCGGTGCACGGCGAGTCCAAGCACCTGCACGCCAACGCCGATCTCGCCCGACGCACCGGAGTGCCCGAGGACCGCGTGGTCGTCGGCTTCGACGGCGTGGTCGTGGACCTCGTGGACGGCAAGATCAAGGTCGCCGGCAAGGTCGACGCGGGCCTCGTCTACGTGGACGGCCAGACCATCGGCACCGCCACCGAGGACACCCTCGCCGAGCGCCGCATGCTCTCCGGCGGCGGCGTGGTCACGGTGGTCGCGCTGATCGACCCCAAGACCCACAAGCCGGTCGAGCCGGTCGAGTTCCTCACCAAGGGCTTCGTGCACGACAAGAAGACCTTCGAGGGCGCCTCCGCCCAGGTCGAGAAGGCACTCGCGCAGTCGAAGACCGACAAGATCGACGACATCGCCGAGATCGAGCAGATCGTGGTCGACACGGTCAGCAATCACCTGCGCCGCACCTACCGCCGCGAGCCCGCGGTGATGGCCGTGGTCATCGACAGCTGAGCCCTCGAGCCGGGCGGCATGGTCCGCGCCGGTCATGACGGTCGCCGCGGGCGGCGCTCCGGATAGCAGGGACGCCGCCCGTGGCGCGTCGGGGGATCGCGATCATGCAGGCCCCTCGTGCGGGCCCTGCGCTGCTCCCCGCGAGGCCGCCTGGCTCTGCCTCCCGAGGCCGCTTTTTCGCGGTGAGCTCACCAGGCCGGGGATCCGCTTGTAGTTCAAGAGGGCAAGTTCCATCACGGGCAAGAGCGCCCGGGCCTGCCCCCAGTGGGAGGTTCCATGCTGCCATGCTGAGGTATACCTCAGAGCGCAGATCTGTCCCAAAACTGCTGTTTCGGACCCTGTGGGACGGGGGAGCTTACGGTGCCGTAGCTGTCACGCAGGGTGCTGCTCAATGCAGCAGAAGTGTCACGTTGGGGTGTCGCCAGCTCGTGCAGTACGCCAAGGTTGGTGCCTGATCACGCGTCGGTCCTGACGCGCTTGGCTATTGCACGCAACCGAGGGTCTCGTGATTCGACTTGGCGAGCGAGTATCGCCCGAGTGGACGGCGTATCCAGGTCGAAGAGGGCCATAGCGGCGGAGGTTCGTACGTCGGCATCGGCATCGTCGAGTGCTGTCGCGAGAGCGTTCATCGCAGCTTCCGCGGCAGGCCCGACGAAGCAGAGCACCTCCGCGGCATGCCGGCGAACTGTGGGTGCAGCGTCGGATAGCGCGGCGGTCAGTGCGGGCACGGCAGCCTCTCCGAAGGTCGCGAGCTCGCGGGTCAGGCTGTTCCAGCGGCTGTCGTCCCCTTCGCCTAAGTGCCTGGTGAGGATGGGTATGGTCCGGGGGTCTCCGATGCGTGTGAGCGCCCACCGAGCCTTCGCAGCCACGTCAGAGTTGCTGTCGTCCGCGAGAGGAAGGATGGCGTCCAGGGTGGACGGGTGTGCGATCTTGCTCAGCACGTGCAGGGATTGCACTCGAGCGGCGGGGTCAGTGCTGTCCAGGGCGTCGAGCAGCAGTGGAACGGCGGCGTCGGCGATCCGAGCCGCAGCCCACGAGATCGTGTCGCGCACAAAGAAGTCCCGTTCGGACCACAGTCGAGCAACGAGGGCCGGTGCGGTCGCGGGCACAGCGAGCGTGCCGAGTTCGAGGGCAGCAGCTTGACGCACGTCGCGGTCGATATCGATCAGTCCGCGGAGCGCCCTGTCGACCGCGGGGTCCCCGGTGAACTCGATAGGCGCTGGTACGACGTCGCTGGTGGTGGGCTGGCTGGGAGTCATGACAGGGGACGCTAGAGGTTGCCGTAACGGGAAGGTCAAACCTGGATACTCTGGGATCGTGCAGTACTCGATCAGTGATGCGGCGAAGATGGCGGGTGTATCAACGCGCACACTTCGCCACTACGACGAGATCGGTCTTCTGGCCCCCGCAGCGGTCGCCGCCAATGGCTACCGCTGGTACGGCCGGGACGAGCTGCGTCGCCTGCAGCGGATCTTGCTCCTGCGCGAGATGGACGTTCCGCTACCGGAGATCGGGGCGATCCTTGCCGGTTCCGAAGACGAAACGGCCGCGCTACGCCGGCACCTGGCGCTGGTCCTCGCGGAGCGCGATCGACTCGACCAGATAGCCACCACCATCAACCGGACGATCGCCGATCTCGAAGGTCATCGACGACTGCCCGACGTCGACTTCTTCCGCGGCTTGCATCAGACCCGGGACAGCCTCGCTGCCACCTTGCATGAGCGATTCGGCGAAGAAGCCGTGAGAGCTCTGCAACACGGCATCTCTTGCATGGAGGGCTGGGCACGGAGTGACCACGACGAGATGGCCACCACCGGTGACGAGCTCTACGGGCGCCTCTCGCGCGCACGGCGCGCCGGAGTTGCTCCCGCCTCGTCCCAAGCACTCGATCTCGTCGCCGAACACTACGAAGCTGTCCAAGCGGTGTGGCCGGTCGACCCCGCGACGTACTACGACATCGGTGACTTGATCGAGACCGACGTCGACCAACGAGCGATCGTCGAGTCCGTTGATCCCGCGCTTCCTGCCTGGCTTGGAACAGCTATCAAGCACTTCGCCACGCATCGACTCGGGCTTGCACCCTGAGCGCCTCTTCGAGTATGCCGCCCTCGTTCCGCGGGAATGTCACGATGGGGTATACCCAGTGCGACGGATGTGTCGCAAAAGTGCACCTTTGAGCCGTAATGGGAACCGTAAATGATTGGCCAGTAACTGTCCTGCTGGGGTGTACCTGTTTGGTGCTGCTCCGGCGACTGGGGAAGTCTCCGAGTAGTTCTCGTCTCGCTAGATGCACCTTGTGTGGCGGCCCCCGGAGGGCTCGCTGTGGCTGTCTTGGGCGTGTTGCGGGCAGCTTGGTGATCGGCGAGAGCGCAGCTGGCGAGGAAGCTCCTGCTGGTCGGGCGTGACCTTGTTACCTAACTGGGATGGTTCTGGTAGTTGGCTGGGCGGTTCTGGGGTGCATGATGTGCTCAATCTCCGGCGTCGGGGGGGGGGTGGAGCAGCGTGGGTGCTGCGAGTGGGTAGGAGTTCCTGCGTTGGAGATCCCTGTGTTCGGCCGGTGGTACCGCCGCGTCCTGGTGAGTGTTTCTGCTGTGTGTGCTGCGGCGTTGGTGGTCTCGGGGCTGCCGTCGGATCAGGCGTGGGGTGAGGATCCGCCGGTGGAGCCCTCGCCGGAGGTGTCGGCGCCGGTGTCTCCAGAGACGGTGGATTTCCCGTCGGCGGTGGTGCAGGCGCGTGCGACGGGTGAGCGGGTGGAAGTCACTGCGGAGCGGACGGATTCCTCGACGACGTGGGTGAACCCTGACGGCACCGTGACGACGACGCAGCACGCGGCGCCGGTGCGGTTCCAGGATGGTGAGGGGGCGTGGCAGGAGTACGACACCACGCTGGTGGAGCAGGAGGACGGGTCGATCGCGCCGGCCGCGGTGCCGGACGGGGTGGTGCTGGCCGGGGAGGTCGAGGGGTCGAGCGCGGAGCCGGCCCCCGTGGCGGAGGTCGGCGCGGGCGAGGACGCGTCGGTGGCAGTGGCGTGGGAGGACTCGCTGCCCGCCCCGGTGCTGGAGGGTTCCGCGGCGACCTATGCGGGGGCGTGGCCGGGGATCGATCTGGTGGTCCATGCGACGCGGGACGGGTTCGAGCAGTCGTTCGTAATCTCCGACCGTCAGGCGCTGCTGGAGTACGTCGGGGCCGCGCCGGCTGCGAGTGATGGTGGGGGTGAGCCGGCGCCGAGCGATGGCGGGGGCGCGGAGCCGGCACCGGTCGATGAGCCGGGCGTGGTGTCGTGGGATGTGCCGCTGCAGGTCTCCGAGGGGCTGACCGCGCGGGAAGCGGGCGGGGAGCGGATTGAGTTCGTCGATGGCGACGAAGTCGTGGTCTCCACGTTCGAGGCGCCGCTGGCGTGGGATGCGAGCGTGGATGAGGCCTCGCGGGAGCATCTCCAGCGCGCCGGGGTGAGCGTTGCGATCGTGGAGCAGTCGGGGACGGCGGTGACGCTGCGGCTCGGGGTGGAGCGGGAGTGGCTGCTGGACGAGGCCCGGGTGTTCCCGGTGACGGTGGACCCGGTGTATGCGAAGGGGACGGCGCGGCCGACCTTCGATGCGTTCGTGCAGACGAACTACTCCTCGGATCGCTCGAGCGAGCAGGAGCTGAAGGTCGGCACGTATGACGGGACGAACAAGGCCCGTTCGTTCCTGACGTTCTCGAACACGGCGTTCAAGGACGTGAAGGTCCAGTCCGCGACGTTGAACCTGTACGAGACGTGGTCGTATTCGTGCACGGCATCGGCGGTGGAGGTGTGGAACTCCGGGAGCGTGTCGACGGCGACGCGGTGGACGAACCAGCCGGCGCTGGGCACGAAGTACGGGTCGGTCACGGTCGCGAAGGGCGCGAACATCTCCTGCGCTGCGGGCTGGGTGAACATCCCGATCACGTCGCTGGCGCAGTCCTGGTCGACCAACGCCGCGGCGTCGGTGACGCTGGCACTGAAGGCGGGCTCGGAGACGAACGTGCAGGGGTGGAAGCGGTTCGGGTCGATGGAGTCGACCACGCCGCCGTCGATCACCTTCACTTACAACCGCAAGCCGAACCTCGCCACCGCGCCGACGGTCGCGGGCGCGGCGACCTCGGGGACGGAGACGTTCGTGCCGGGCAAGCGGCCGGTGCTCTCCTCGACCGCGACCGATCCGGACGGGAACCGGGTCAAGACGAATCTCCAGGTCCACACCTCGGCGACCGCGACGGCGACCACGTTGGTCGCGAAGTGCACCACGCCGCTGGGGGCCTCGGGCTCGACCCTGTCCTGCACCCCGGATGCGGACCTGCCGGATAACAAGACCCTGTACGTGCGGGCGTCCGTGGCGGATGAGCTGGGCCTGTCCAACGGGGGCTGGTCGAAGTCGACGGTGATCAAGACGGCGCAGGCCACTCCGGCCAAGCCCACGATCACCTGCGGCAGCACGTACACCAACGGCGGCTGGGTCCAGACGCCGCCGAGCGCGGATGTGAAGTGCACGGTGACGGCCCCGGCGACGACGGGCAACAACCAGGCGATCCAGCTCGATGCCCGTATCGACGGGAACGTGAAGGCGCAGATCTTCACGGTCACGGCGGGGAAGTCCGTGACGGTGACGCTGCCGAAGACCGAGGGTGGGCATCAGATCCGGGCGCGGGTGTACACGGCGTCGCGTCTGGGCAGTGACGCGGCGGTGTTCACGACCGGCTGGGGTGGGCCCTCGCTGCTGTTGCCAGGCCCGCTAGCGGCCTCGAACGGAAAGTTCCAGGTCCAGGCCACGGCTCCGCCGCGCACCGCGAGCGAGACCACCGCGGTGACCGCGCAGATGCAGTGGCGCCTGGCCGGCACGAACGATGCCTGGACCAACGCCGGGACGGCCACGAACGTCACCGCACCGCTGGGCACCCCGGTGGAGCTGACGTCGACGTTCGATGCGGCTGCGGCCTTGGCCGCGGCGGGCAACACCTCCCGCGCCCCGGTGCGGATGCAGTTCCAGGTCTGCTTCTCCTACACCGGAGTTGCGGCACCCTCGTGCACGGGGCAGACGCAGGAGTCGGTGCTGGTGCGGATCCCGCACGCCTTCGGCGGCGGATACCCCACCACCGACGTGGAGGCGGGGCAGGTCGCCCTGTACACGGGCGAGTTCCAGACCACGGCCACGGACGTGACCGTGCCCGGGTACGGCTCGAACCTCACCCTGGAACGCTCCCACCTCTCCTACACCGGGACGGGGGATGTGAAGGCCTGGCCGACCGATCCCGTGACCGGCGTGTTCGGTCCCGGGTTCACCGCGAACCTCGAGGGTGATGACGCGGTGGGGCTCGCCGGGATGGACGTGGTCGACCAGCGGATGAGCGACGGGACGATCGCGCTGCTGGACGAGGAGGGTGAGGCCCTCGTCTTCGTCAACGCCACCGGGAAGACCGGCACCGTCGTCGGTGCCCTCGTGCCCGGCACGGAGGACACCGATCTGTCCGGTGTCAGCGCGACTCTCACGGGGACCGCGGCGGCGCCGTCGCTGGTGGTGACCGAGAGCGATGGCACGAAGACGACGTTCGTGCCGGTCACGGGCGGGGCCTCGAAGAACCTCGACTGGCGGCCCGCCTCGATCGCGGAGCCCGGCCAGGCCGGGTCCACCACCTTCGGGCACAACCCCACCACCGGGGTCGTCACCCGGATCGTGGCCCCGCTGCCCGATGGGCTCTCCGGCACCGCCTGCCCCACCGCGGGCACTCTCGCGGCGGGCTGCCGGGCGATCGATCTGAGCTACACGACGGTCACCGACCCGAACGGCAAGCAGGCCCAGCGCCTGACGCAGGTCTCCGCAGTGATGTACAACGCGGGCACGAAGACGGTCGAGTCCCAGCCCGTCACCCGCTACACCTATGACTCGCTCTCGCGACTCTCGCGAGTGACCGATGTGCGCTCGAACCTGTCGACCACCTACACGTGGGAGGGCAGCACCACCCGGATCAAGACGATCACCCCGTCCGGGCTTGCCGGGTACACGCTGAACTACGCCGCGAACCCTGATACGTCGGTCCCGACGCAGGTGGTCAAGAACGTCCAGCGCGGCGCGCAGACCAGCGGCGGACAGCCGGTGCAGATCGCCTCGATCGTCTACAACGTGCCTGTCTCCGGGAGCGGGCTGCCGAACCTCTCCGAGGACGGGATCGCGGCGTGGGTGAAGGACGTGCCGGGCTCGGCCGAGCACCTCGGGCAGAAGCCCGTGAACGGGTATGCGGTGTTCGGGCCGGACAAGCCCGTCACCGCGCTGGTCGGGACCGGGGTCTCGGCGGCGGATCTCCAGTACGCGGATCTGCAGTACATCAACTCCGAGGCCTACACGGTCAACACCGCGTCCTACGGCGCCGGGGCCTGGCAGATCACCGCGACCCGGTACGACGATCAGGGCAACGTGACCCGCGAGCTCGACGCCACCGCGATCCAGACCGCGATCGCCGACCCCAGCCTCGACGGCCCGCAGGTAGATGATCTGGGCACGCGCACCGTCTTCAACGACGAGAAGAAGGACGCCGCCGGCACGGTGATCCTGCCTGCTGGGTCCGTGGTGACAGAGACGTTCGGGCCCGCCCGCACGGTGATGCTCGCCGACGGCACCACGGACAGGCTGCGCCCCCACACCCTCACGACGTACGACGAGGGTGCACCGAACGGTGGGGTGAATCCGGTGACCGGGCAGGCCTATGCCCTGCCGACCACGGTCACCGTGAACGCCACCGATATGAACGACGGCGTGACCACGGTGGTGGAGGAGGTCTCGAAGACCACCAACGGCTACGCCCCGATCGACGGAAAGGCGGCGGATGACCCGACCTCGGGCTGGGTCCTCGGCGTTTCGACCACCGTCACCGACGCGGCGGGGAAGACCACGAAGCAGCGCTTCGATGCCCGCGGCAAGGTGCTCGAGACCCGTATGCCGGCCTCGAACGGCTCCGATGCCGGCACCACCAAGACGATCTACTACACCGCCGGCGCGAACTCCGCGGATGCGTCCTGCGGGGCGAGCGACCAGGCGAAGGCCTGGGCCGGCGAGCTCTGCCGCACCTATCCCGCGGCTGCGCCCAGCAGCGGCCCCACCCTGCCCTCGACGAAGGTCACCGGGTATGACTACTGGCTGGCCCCGACCACCACGGTCGAGACCTCCGGCTCCGCGACCCGCACCAGCGAGGTGAAGTACGACGCCGCGGGCCGGGCGGTGTGGGAGAAGACCTCCACCAGCGGCGTTGCCGGGTCGGTCGCGACCGAGGCGATCTTCACCCAGTACAACCCCACCACCGGCCTGGTCGACGCGGTCGGCGTCGCCGACCCGCTGGGCACCGGGATCGGCGGCGCGAAGGACACCTTCACCTACGACCTGTGGGGCAAGGAGACCAGCTACACCAACCAGCTGGGCGAGAAGACCTCCACCAGCTACGACACCGCCGCGCGCGTCACCTCGACCGCTGACCCCAAGGGCACCACGACCTTCGCCTACGACGGCACTGACGCGAACGGGAAGCCCGAACGCCGCGGCGTGGTCACGACGCAGAAGGTCACCCGGACCGGCGCCGAGGTCCTCACCTACACCGCGGCCTATGACCCCAGTGGTGCGATGACGACGGAGAAGCTGCCCGGCGGCATCACCGTCTCCCATCACGTGGACGAGGCCGGGGAAGAGGTGGGACTGACCTACGCGGGACAGCTCACCGACCCCGAGACGGGCGATGTCACCTCGGGGGACTGGATCGCGTGGTCCCAGACCAACGACATCCTCGGCCGGGTCCGCACCGACCAGACCACGTTCGCCTCCGCCATCGCGACCACCGCCGGGATCCTCCCCGACGGCGGCACCACCGACGGGGAGATGACCGAACCGACCGGCGGGAACCCGCTGGACTTCGACCACCGCTTTACCTATGACAAGTCCGGGAACCTCGCCAAGGTCGAGGACCTCACCGGCACCCCGGTCGAGGGCAGCGACGTCAGCCCCTACACGGTGCGGGACTACACCTTCACCACCAACGGCGCCCGCGCCACGCTGAAGGAGACGATCCGGGCCGACGGCACCCCCACCGGCACCGCCACCACCGGCATCGACCAGACCCTGACCTACGACACCGCCGACCGGCTCACCGGCGGCTACGTCTACGACCCGCTCGGCCGGCAGACGACCCTCCCCGCAGCCCACGCCCCGAACCCCGCCGGTGGCGACGTGCAGCTGGGGTACTTCGATGACGACCTTCCCCAGAAGGTCGCCCAGGACGGCACCACCACGACCTTCACCCTGGACGTAGCCAAGCGGCGCCTGGTCCAGGCGAGCGACACGGGCGGGGAGGTGACGACCACGACCCGGCACTACACCGACTCCTCCGACAACCCCTCCTGGATCGAGACGACCAAGCCCGACGGGTCCACCGAGACCCTCCGCTACACCAGCTCCATCAGCGGAGACCTCGGCGCCAGCATCGCCACTGACGGCGGCGTCTCCCTCATGCTCCCCAACATCCACGACGACATCACCACCACCATCCCGATTCCCGCCGGCACCCCCGCCACCACGGCAGCAACCACCATCGCCGGCTGGTCCAGCTACACCGAATACGGCACCCCCATCGACCCCGCCCAGACAGAGACCGTCGGCACCAGCGCCGGCTACGGCTGGCTCGGAGCCAAGGAACGCTCCACCACCGCCGAGACAGCGAACCTCACCCTCATGGGCGTCCGCTACTACAATCGGATCACTGGATCATTTACCAGCCCAGACCCAATCCCGGGTGCGAACGCCACCGCCTACAACTATCCCACGGACCCCATTAACTTCGACGACACCTCCGGAGAGCGTCCAAGAATGCGGCACGACGGAGGGGGAATCGGCGGAAGTGCCGGCGGCGGCAGAAGAGTCGGCGGAGGGAAAGTAGCTGTAAGGGTCCCTCTCTATGGGAAAGCTTCCTATGCGCGAGCAAACAAGGCCTTTGACGTTCCGAAACAGTCCGGCGTGTATGTAGTCCATTTCAAGAGCGGCCACAAGTATGTTGGGCGCAGCAACAACATGTACCGACGCATTGGTGAGCATCAGAACCGCGGGAAGTTTGATAAGCATGGCGGGATCTCCAAGATCACCTTCTCAAGAAGAAGACGTCAAAGTCGCTGCGACAGCAAGAGAACGATGCGTACTGGTATTGGCGAGGAGTCGTTGGAGAAGATAAAATGGACAACATCATCAAGCCCTGTCGGCACAGACAGTGCCGTTAACTCTGTGAAAGGTGGGGGAATGTCCGAAGACGACTTCTGGAATCTTATCGCCGACGCTAGCGAGCGGGGCAAGCTAAGTATGCAGAAGCTTGAGAATTGCTTGGAGCGCCTCCCGGACGAGCAGATCATCGAGTTCGATGGCCATCTAATTGATCGGATCGACGAACTCGACATCGACCGTTGCTTGAAGGCGCTCCAACGTAATCCCGAGGTCGAACAGTCGATGTCCGACGACGGGCTCGAGTACCTGCTCTCTGGTGTGATCTCTCGGGGGCGAGAAGTGTTCGAGGAAGTGCGTCGTGATGCCAGTGTGCTCGAATCTGGCCAGTGGTTCGAGCATGAAGACCTGCTTCATGTCGCGTCAGAGTTGATCGAGGCCCGCGAGGATTCGCCGCAAACAGCAACCTCGAGACGGGGGACTGTCAGTTCTCCGGCCCGAGTATTTAGTGAGCGCTATCCGGTTCCGCCGAAAGATCTCGAAACGGACTTCCCGGCGGACACCTTCGGATGGATCCTAGCCGATGTTCAAGATGCCAGTTTCCCGGCGATCGAAGAGCTAGTTTACAATGGCGGGTCGTTCGCGATCTACCCCGAAAGTGACAGTGATTCTGTGCGATCTGCGTTCGCGGGGCCCGCCGATGCCGCCTGCGAAAAATTGCGATCAGCTATCGATTTTAGGGAGATTCCCGGGCTTGTTCTAAATATAAGTATCACAGTCGGCGATCAATCATACGGACCTGAGGTTCGGCCGATTTGCTCGAGGAACGGCCCATTTGACCTTCGGCCTGGGGTGGCAATTGGGATAGATCGGCGGTCCCTCCCTAAGTCAGAGTCCCCTGAGCTAGATATCTTAGGCGCCTCGGTAGTCTTCGATGCACTTGAGGTATATTTCGCGGGCCATGCGCAAGAACTCGCCGCCATATCTCTCCTGCGAGGTTCTTGATCAGGTCTACCGACAGTAATTGGCCAATGACTGATGTTTAACTGTCTTCAGTCGTAACGTCCCAGTACATAGCGCGACTCCTCTTAAGTGAGACTTCGGGGTTCTCCACTGAATATCGGTACGAGCCCTGGCAGGAAGGTGCACTGCGATAGGTCGCCGTTTGTGTGCCACTCGTCGGACCATCGGCCAATAGACGGCCCACTCCGGGGCGGTGCGGAAGACGGCTATCGTCGCAGGATGAGGGTGATGAAGCGGTTGCGTGAGCAGGAGGAGTGACCTGCTCAGCCCGCAGCCGAGCCTCCAGCCGGACCTGGGGCCGTCGCAGCGGGCAATCGATGCGGGATGCAAAGCCTTCGCAGGACGAGCAACCTCCGGGTTCACTCAGGGCCGCGATGTCCTCGTGACGCACAGGGGAGAAGTCCCGGAAAGCTCTCTTCTCTAGCGCCTTAACGGCGAACCTGCGAGCCCCCGGATCGATGGCCGCGTCTTCTGCATCGATATCTGCTTCCCGACGATCTCTCCCGACGCAGTCTCCGACGAACTCGGCCCGGGGGGTGAGCTGAGGTCGGGTTGACGCTCTCTGGGGGTGGTGGCGTGGTGCAAACCGCGCGCCGTTGGCTGGCTGCCACCGCTGCTGGCCGAGAGGGCAGGCGCATAGTTTGCACGCGGGGGTTACGGCCGAGACGTTCACACCGGTTTCCCCGATGGGCACTGAAGGGCCCCGCTCGATGAACGGCGGCGTGAGGCGTAACCGAATAGCCCCATTGGGGTATACCCCGCGCGACAAATGTGTCGCAAAACTGTGAAAACGAACCCTATCGGCAACCGTAAGTAACCGGCACGTAACTGTCGTGCTGGGGTCCCCCTGTTCGTTGCATGCTCCGTCGTGGGTGGATGCAGGCCATCGCTCGCTGCTCCCGTCGGTAGCCCACGGCATGCCGCGAGGGTAAGAATGGCTGGCAGCAGACCTGGTTCCCACAGGGTTGGCGGTCACCTATCGGAAGTAGACGGAGACACGGGCGACATGAGCCGGCAACGGTCCTCAAGAAGTAGTGCGAGAGACGACTCGGCCAGCACCATGCGTGAGGTGCTCGACGAGGTGCACCGCATGGTCAACCCTCTCGACAAGTACGCGCACATGGGGCCGGGCGACTTCAATGACGATGACATGACGTTCCTGCGCCACCCCAACGGGGAGCTGCTCCACCTAGCCGAATGGGAGCTCGACCTCGAGGATGCGCGCAATATCGTTCGGGCCGGCGCAGATGTCTACGTCAACCCTGAGAGCTTCTCGTCGTTCCTCGGTGCGACACGGTACAAGAGCGAACGGCAGACGTGGCTCCTCGGCGCTGATGCTTCACTCCTGCACGAGGCCACGCCGTTGGTCGGCAAGCACCACGCACGCATCCGCATATCGCTGTACAAGTCCGACAATGGCACGCTGGCGGTGCACGTCACCGGTGCGTTCGCCTGGCCTGAGTAGCAGACCAGCATCGGCGTCACCGGCGCGGCAGATGGCGCCTCTGAATCAGTCGACCCAGATCTGACAGATGTTGTTGCGGGTGAACTTGACGACTTGATCGGCATGGAGGAGCCCTTCGAGGGCCACTGGATCGTTGTCGAGCACCCCGGTGAAGCGCGATCCGACCGTCGCTGTCACGCGCACCCACATCCGCTCGCTGAGGCCCGTGGCTCCGACTTCCCAGATCAACTTCACGAGGTCGCCGACACCCACGGCGTCGAGCTCCTCGGCAGTGGGAACCTCGAACGTCCGTGGGTGCCGCCGGTTACGTTCGCCCACATCTACGAGGTGTAGAGCCGCAACCAGCTGGCTGAGCGGCATGCTTGCGGCGCGCCCCCGCCGAGCTCGCTGCATCCTTGAACGAGAAATTGGCATACGACGGAGTTTAGGGGGCGCCGACACTCAACGGCCGATCGACCCGAAGCGCGCCCGCCCCAGCTCTCCGCCGTTTGCTCGCACACGCAAACCAGCCAGCTCGCCCCACTTGGGTATACCCCAATGAGACACTCGAGCCCGGACGTGCCCACGGTTCCCGTTAGGGTCCTCCGCCGTGATTTCGCGACAGATCTGTCCAGGTAAGTGCGTCGGCCACCTCAACGCGACAGGCGGCGTTACCGCGGCTCGAGTGAACCCGCTTCACGCGCTCGCACCTGCCTGCCGGCGAGGAAATGCTGGCCGCGGGCGCCCGCGGTCGATGGGATCCTCTGCGCGTCTGGCGGCGGAACCGCGCCCGTGCTGCGCTCCGCGCGCCGGGCCGGGTGCTCCGTGCCGGGTGAGACCCCTGTAGCCGGCGTCGACGACGCGGCCGCCGCCCTGGACCCGCCGCTGAACAGCTTGCGCCAACCGAGCCTCGTCGTGTGCGAGTCTACGGCGGTGCCGGCCGACGGGGCGGGGCACGCGGAGGGACGGGTGATGACAGCAACGAACACGGCTCTGAAGGTGGGGCGATGACGGCCGTCGGCGGATCCGGCGCCCGCGACGAGCCGAGCCTTGCGGGCGGGCGCGCCCCGCTGCAGCTGCGGGTCGGCGGGGCGAGCAGGGAGGAGCTGCACACCCGGCTCGCGAAGCTCGGCATCCAGCTGAACGACGGCGCGCGCACGCTTCTCGAGGATTCGTGCTTCGACACCCGCGCACCGGAGATGCTCGAGGTCGTGCAGCGTAGCCTCCACCAGCTCGGCCTCGCCTCGGGCGGCACCCTCCCGCAGGTCACCGCTGCGGCACGGGCGCAGGGTCTCGCCCCGCTGCCGCCGGACACCGGCCCTTACCTCCGCCTCGCCATCACGGACCAGGGGCAGGCCCCGGACTCGATCCTCTCCGCTGGGAGGGCGCCGACCGGCGCCGTGCACGTCCACTCCGCACCTCTCCGCGCGGACCACGACTACCCCAAGGGCTTCTACCTGCGTGTCGTCGACGGCGTCACCTGGCTGCGGGCCTTTCGCTGCGACGACGAGTACGTGTGGCCGGCCGACGCCGTCCTCGCCCTGCGGGCCCCCGAGGGGTGAGGGGTCCCCGCGTCATCTGACCGCGAGGCGGTGCCTGAGTGCTGAGCGCACCGCGGCGTCCGCCCGAGCGGCGGCGCCTGAACGCACCGCGGCACCCCGCCGTCCCATCCCGTGGACGAAGTGGCCCAGATCACCACCCCGCGCCGTTCCGCCCCTAGGCTTCGAGAATGTTCTCCTGCCTGTCGCCCGGAGCGCTGGGGCTCCCCCTGGACCACACCGCCGCCATCGAGCTCGCCGTCACGCACGGCTTCGGGGGCGTGGATCCCGACCCCGAGCACTTCCGCACCCTCCTGGCCGACGGCGGCCTCGAGGCCGTCTCCGCCCACGGCGACGCCGTGCGGGCGAAGGGCCTGCAGTGGGGGATGGCCGGCCTCCCGATCGCGCTGGACTCCCCGGCCGAGGAGTTCCGCGCCGCCCTCGGCTCCCTGCCCGACGCCCTCGGGCTGCTCACCGCCGCCGGGGTCACCGCCGTCGGCACCTGGATCCGCCCCATGCACCAGACCCTCGACCACGCCGCCAACTGGCGTCTGCACGCCGGACGGCTCTCCCTGGTCTCCGAGATCCTCGCCGACCACGGGCTGCGGCTCGGACTGGAGTACATCGGGCCGAAGACCTTCTGGTCCACCGAACGCCACCCCTTCGTCCACGACATCACCGACGCCCGCGCCCTCATCGCCGAGACCGACGCTAGCAACATCGGCCTGATCCTCGACAGCTACCACTGGTTTACCGCCGGGGAGACCCCCGAGGACCTCACCGGCCTCGCCGCCTCCGACATCGTCTCCGTCGACATCAACGACGCCCGCCCGGACCGGGCGCGTGACGAGCAGATGGACCTCGACCGCCGCCTGCCCTACGACACCGGGGTGATCGACCTCGACGGGTTCATGGGAGCGATCCGCGCGGCCGGGTACACCGGCCCCGTGAAGGTCGAGCCGTTCATGAAGAGCCTCGCCGAGCAGCCCGTCGACGAGGTCCTCGCCGACATCTCCTCCCGCCTGGACCGGGCGATCACCGGCGCCTGACCCGCCCCGGCCCGGCCGGCGCAGTGGCTACTGGTACGAGACGAACCAGGGGCGCGGCTCCAGGGCGTAGGTCTCCTCCGGAGTGAACATCGGGGTGTCCTCGTCGTGGAAGTTCTTCCACGCCATGAAGATCCCGCCCGGCAGGTCCTGCTGGAGCGCGTTCCAGGTGGCGAGCTTGTCCTCGGGGGTGCCGTGCCCGTCGGCGTGCAGGGTGATCGCGAGCTCGGGGCGGGAGGTGTCCACGTCCTGACGGTCCGAGATCATCGAGAGGTTGAACTGGTGCAGGATCAGCACCTTCTGCGGCAGGCCGTGCTCCGCGGTGAGATCCGCGAGCCAGGTCGAGACCTCGTTGATCTCCGCCGCGGTGACCGAGCCGATCTGCTCGAGATGCTTCTGCCCCGGCTCCAGCCGCCACTCGGCATCCAGCGCCAGGCCGACGTGCGGGGCGGTCAGCAGCTCCTCGTAGAGCTTCGCCTGGGTGAGGAAGTCGGTGGTGCCCGGCTGCAGGTCCAGCACCACGTACACCCCGGCCTCGCCCGCCGCGTGGACCCACTCGCGCAGGCCCTCGACGCCGAGCTCGGAGGAGAAGTCGCCGTCGCCGCCCGGCTCCGAGGAGGCGATGGTCGTGATGATCTCGAGGGCGGGGACGATCGGCTCCTCGGCGAGCCCCTCGTACTCGGCGACCATCTCCTGCACCCGCTCGAGGGTCTGCTCGAGGTCCTGCTCGCCGAGGATCCCGAGCGAGGGCACGGCGGGGGAGCCGTAGGCCGCGATCATGCGCCGGCCGGGGAAGGCCGTGATGCCGCCGCCGGGCAGCTCGGTCGTGGTCGCGGCCCGGCCCAGCGCCTCCACCAGCGCCGAGGCGTCGCCGAAGGAGTCGCCGAGCGCGAGCACGCCCGTCGAGGCGTCCTCTCCGGCCGCCTCCTTCGCCGCGGCGACGCTCTCGCCGCTGCGGCCGACGTCCCCGCCGGGCGTCTCGACGACGGTGCCGCCCGCGGCGGAGACCGCGGCGCTCGCGAGCGCCTGCGCGGGCGAGGCCGCCTCCGGGTCGACCAGCAGCGTCACGGCGGTGGTCGCCTCCCCGGCGGAGACCTTCGGGAGGTCGGGGTTCTCGGCGGAGAGGTCGAGCTCGACGACCTCGCGCCCGTCCCCGAGATCGCCGGGGTCCATGCCCGCCGGGACGACGAGGGTGCCGGCGCCGAGCCGTTCGATCTCGTCGGCGACCGCCTGGTCGACGCCCGCCAGGAGTGGGGCGGGGAAGCCCTCGAGCGTCGGCAGCAGCGCCTCGAGCGAGGCCTCGTCGGCGAGGACGGCGACGTCCGAGGAGGTGAACAGCGCCGCGCTCGCCGCGGCGGACGCCGCGGCGAGATCATCGCCCGGCAGCACCGTGGTCTCGGGGGACTCGGTGCGCTCGACGGAGAGGTCACCGCCGGTGCAGGCCGCGAGGCCGCCCGCGAGCGCGAGCACCGTCGCGCCCGCGAACGTTCGCCGGGTGATGATCGCCGGTCGTCGGTCTCGTGCTGTCACGGCGGTGACCTCCTCTGCGATGTGGGCGAATGCCGGCGATCAGGCCGGCCCAAGTACGGGCTGGTGCGGTCGCATGGCGCCCATGCTGTCAGAGCCGCGGAAGGGCGGATGGCACGGAGAACCCCGTGTCGGGTCTCTCCGGCTGTTCGTCGTCGCTCGCTGCGGACCCGATGCAGTCGGCACGCGCTTGCCTGGCTGAGCGGCTCCGTGGTCTAATCGTTCGAAACGGAAAGCGGTTACCGTCGCCGGGGGTAGCGAGTGCGGCCCTACGACCTCGAAGGAGAGCAGCCACATGGCAGAACGCAGGATCGGCATCATCGTCAACGGCGCGACCGGGCGCATGGGCTACCGCCAGCACCTGGTCCGCTCCCTCCTCGCCATCCGCGATCAGGGCGGCGTCGAGATCGCCGACGGAGACCGGCTGGTGCCGGACCTGCTGCTCGTCGGCCGCAACGAGGAGAAGCTGCGCACGATCGCCGAGCGCCACGACCTGAAGAACTGGACCACCGACGTCGACGAGGCGCTCGCGAATCCGGACTACGAGGTCTACTTCGACGCGCTGGTGACGAACCTGCGGGTGGCGAACCTGAAGAAGGCGATCTCCGCCGGCAAGGCGATCTACACCGAGAAGCCCACCGCCGAGTCCTTCGAGGACGCGCTCGAGCTCGCCCGCCTGGCGAAGGAGGCCGGGGTCGTGAACGGCGTCGTCCACGACAAGCTCTACCTCCCCGGCCTGCTCAAGCTGCGCCGCCTGATCGACTCCGGCTTCTTCGGCGAGATCCTCTCCGTGCGCGGCGAGTTCGGCTACTGGGTCTACGAGGGCGACTGGCAGAGTGCCCAGCGGCCCTCCTGGAACTACCGCTCAGAGGACGGCGGCGGCATCGTCGCGGACATGTTCCCGCACTGGAACTACGTCATCGAGGAGCTCTTCGGCCGCATCGAGGACGTCTACGCCCAGACCGCCACGCACATCGGGACGCGCTGGGACGAGAGGGGCCAGGAGTACACCGCCACCGCCGACGACGCCGCCTACGGCGTCTTCCGCCTCGAGGGCGGGGCCGTCGTGCAGATGAACTCCAGCTGGGACGTGCGCGTCCACCGCGACGAGCTGGTCGAGTTCCAGGTCGACGGCACCAAGGGCTCGGCCGTCGTCGGGCTCCACGGCGCGCGGATCCAGCCGCGCGAGGCGACCCCGAAGCCCGTGTGGAACCCCGACGTCAAGGACCCCCACGACTACCGCGCCGACTGGATCGAGGTCCCGGACAACGCCGGGCCCGACGGCTTCGACAACGGCTTCAAGGTGCAGTGGGAGGACTTCCTGCGCCATGTGGCAGGCGCTGAGGAGGGTTCCGACTATCCGTACGACTTCCTCTCCGGCGCGCGCGGCGTGCGGCTGGCAGAGGCCGGCCTCGCCAGCTCGGCGGAGGGTCGCCGCATCTCCCTCGACCCGCTGACGGAGGTGTGAGAGACATGAGCGACCTGCAGCTGACCCTCCTCGACGAGGACGGCGCCCTGCGCCGCATCCCGCTCGCCGGGGCACCTGCCTTCGCCCGCCCCACCGCGCCGCTGCGCTCCCGCGTGGTGTACGCGGCGGTGCACGTGGTCCCGCTGGTCCACGGCGACAACACCCCCGGCGCCCCGGCCCGGATCGACTGGGACGCGACCCTCGCCTTCCGTCGCACCATGTGGTCGCGCGGGCTCGGCGTGGCCGACGCGATGGACACCGCCCAGCGCGGCATGGGCCTGGACCCCGCCGCGACCCGCGAGCTCATCACCCGCACCGCCGACGCCGCCCGCGAGGCCCTCGAGGACCCGGAGATCTCCGCCGTCTTCCCCGCCGGCGCCACGGTGAGCGACCTCGTCGTCGCCGGGGTGAACACCGATCAGCGCACCGAGCAGGAGCTCGGCCTCGACGAGATCGTCGAGGCCTACGTCGAGCAGCTCCGCGCCACCGAGCGGGCCGGCGCCGGCGCCGTGCTGATGGCCTCCCGCCACCTCGCCCGCACCGCGCGCTCCGCCGCGGACTACGAGGAGGTCTACCGTCGTGTCCTCGCCGAGGCGACCGCCCCGGTGGTCCTGCACTGGCTCGGCACCGTCTTCGACCCGCAGCTGAAGGGCTACTTCGGCAGCGACGACCCCGCCGTCGGGGCGGACGCCCTCCTGCGCATCATCGAGGAGGACGCCACGAGGATCCGCGGCGTGAAGATGAGCCTGCTGGACGATGCTGCCGAGATCGCCGTGCGCGAGCGCCTGCCCGAGGGCGTGCGCATGCTGACCGGTGACGACTTCCACTTCTCCCACCTGATCGTCGGCGACGGCACCGTGACGACCGGGGCCGACAGCGCCCAGGTGCGCGGGGGGTACTCCGACGCGCTGCTCGGCGCGTTCGCCGCGACCGCTCCCGCCGCCTCTGCCGCCGTGCAGGCGCTGGACCGCGGGGACGTGGACGAGGCGGGGCGCATCCTGGATGCCGCCGAGCAGCTGGGACGGCACGTGTTCTCCGCCCCGACCTACCACTACAAGACCGGGGTCGCGTTCCTTGCCTGGCTGAACGGCCACCAGCAGGCGTTCACGATGGTGGGCGGGATGCACTCCGCCCGCAGCCTCCCGCACCTCTCGCGCACCATCGAGCTCGCCGCCACCACCGGCAACCTCGAGGACCCGGTGCTCGCCGCCGAGCGCTGGCACGGGATGCTGCGACTGGCCGGCTACGAGATCGACTCTGCCACCGCCAGCGCGGCGGACTCGGGCGGGGCGACCGCCGCGAGCGAGGACGCCGCCGCATCGCGGACCGCACGGACGGGAGACGCCGCATGACCACGCAGACCAGCTCGACCGCCATCGACGCCGAGGCTGCCGGCACGGTGCCCCGGCTGTCCCTGAACCGCTGGACCTTCCGCACCACGCCGGTGCAGGAGTTCCTCGAGGCGACGACCTCCCGCGGCATCGAAGCCGTCGGCCTTTGGCGCCAGGACGTCGAGGAGGTGGGCCTGGACGCGCTGCGCCGCCGCGTGGACGATGCCGGGCTGCGTGTCAGCTCCCTGTGCCGCGGCGGGTTCCTCACCGCCTCCGCCGAGGCGGACCGTGCCGCGGCGCTCGCCGACAACCGTCGGGCCATCGACGAGACGGCCGCGCTCGGTGCCCCCACCCTGGTCATGGTCGTCGGCGGCGTGGACCGTGCCGACAAGGACATCGTCGGCGCCCGGGCCCGGGTCACGGAGGCGATCACCGAGCTGGCCCCCTACGCCGAGCAGCGCGGCGTGAGCCTCTCCCTCGAGCCGATGCACCCGATGTTCGCCGCCGACCGGGCGGTGCTCTCCACGATCGACCAGGCCCTCGACATCGCCGAGGCCTCCGGCAGCTCCGCCGTCGGTGTCGTGGTGGACACCTACCACGTGTGGTGGGACCCCTCCGTCGAGCGCGCCATCCAGCGCGCCGCGGCCTCGGATCGTCTGCTCGCCTACCAGGTGTGCGACTGGAACCTGCCGCTCGCCGCGGAGCCGCTGCACTCCCGCGGTTACATGGGTGACGGGTTCATCGACTTCCCCGCGATCACCCGCATGATCGCTGCGACCGGATTTACCGGCGACATCGAGGTGGAGATCTTCAACGAGGACGTGTGGGCGACGCCGGCCGAGGAGTCGGCGCGGATCATCGCCGAGCGGTACCAGGAGCTCGTGCTGCCCTACGCGTGAGGCAGTGCCCGTCTGGGGCGCCTGGAACCGGGCCACCGGGAGCCGGGGTGGCCGGGCCGTGTCCTGGACGGGCGCTGGGCAGCACGATCTGGCGATATCGCCACGTCGTGCCGCTATGCGCCCGTGCAGGACCGGCTGACCCCCGAGCGCAGCGTCGGCGCGCCGACGGCAGGGGGAGGGGCAGGCAGGAGCGGGCAGGTGCACGACCAGGTGCGCGGGCCGACGCCGCCGGGGTGCCCTGCCAGGGCCTGGCTCGCGCCGGCAGGGGGGTGGTGGACTCGATCCGTCCCCACCCCCTGCGCGAGGAAAGGTCCCCGCCTGCCGTGACCACCACCCGTCCCGCCCCGTCCGCGCCGGCCGTCTCCCGGGCCCTGCCCTGGATCCTGCTGCTGCTGACGGTCTTCGGGCCCATCTCGATGGACCTCTACCTCCCGGCGCTGCCCGCCCTGACCCGGGAGCTCGAGGCCACCACCTCGATCGCCCAGCTCACCGTGACCGCCTGCCTGCTGGGCCTCGCCGCCGGGCAGCTGCTCGCCGGTCCCGTCTCCGACCAGCACGGACGGCGCCGCATCCTGCTGATCGGCGTCGCCGCCTATGTGCTCACCTCGACCCTGTGCGCGCTGAGCCCCAGCATCGAGGTGCTGGTCGTCGCCCGCTTCGTGCAGGGCCTCGCCGGCGGCGTCGGCATCGTCATCGCCCAGGCCGCGGGGCGCGACATCTTCGACGGTCGCGAGCTGATCCGCTTCTACGGCCGCCTCGCGGTCGCTGGGCCCACCGCCGCGATCGTCGGCCCGATGATCGGCGGGCTGCTGAACACGTTCATGGACTGGCGCGGCCTGTTCGGATTCCTCGCCGTGGTGGGTCTCGCGCTGCTGCTGATGTCCGCGACGCTGTTCACCGAGACGCTCCCGCCCGAGCGGCGCACCGCCGGCGGGCTGCGCCGCACCGGCGCCGCGCTGCGGGTGCTGGGCGCGGATCGGGTGTTCGTCGGCGCAGTCCTCTCCCAGGGCTTCGTCTACGCGGCGATCTTCGCCTATCTCGCCGGATCCACCTTCGTGCTCCAGGAGATCTACGGCCTTTCCCCGCAGTGGTACGCGGCCGCGTTCGCCCTGAACTCCGCCGGAGGAGTGTTATTCGGCTGGCTGGGCGGCCGCACCGCCGAGCGATGGAACGTGCACGGCGCGCTGTTCCTCGGCATCGCGCTGACCGGCACCGGTTGCCTCGGCCTGCTCCTGGCGGGACTGGCGCCGATGCCGCTCGCGGCGGTGATCGCCTCGCTGTTCCTGCTCGCCTCGGGCGCGCAGTTCTCGTCCCCCGCGGGCACCACCCTCGCGCTGTCCGAGTACCCGCAGATGGCGGGCACCGCGGGCTCGATCCTCGGCACCGCCCGTTTCGGTCTCGGCGCGCTCGCCGCCCCCTTCGTGGGGATCGCCGGTTCGCTGAGCATCCTGCCGCTAGGGGTGATCACCACCGGCGCTGCGGTGCTCGCCGCGGCCGGTGCGCTGCTGACGCTGCGCCGTCGCGCCCCCGGGTCCGTGGTGCACGCCGCGACGGCCTGACGCCCGCGGCGCACTGAGGCGGATCCTCCGCCGCACGGGCCGGGGGAGCGGCGAGGGCGAGGCGATCGTCGGGCGTCCATCGCCCAGTGCGCCCGACGCGGGGCCCGGCGCTCAGCTCCGCTTCCAGTATGCGAGCGAGTGCACGCGCTCCTTCGGCAGCCCCAGCTCGCGACGCAGCGCCCCGGCGAGCCGGCGCGTCGGCACCCCCTCGAGGGCGACCATGACGCTCGTCCCCTCGGGCCTCACCTCATCCCCGAGGCGGTCATGTGTCACCCGGTCAGCGAGGTGCGATCCCCGTCGATTCGCGCAGCGCCACGTCTCCGCGCACCCGCACCTCGCGCACCCCGTCGGCCGACGGGTCCTCGCCGGAGCCGCTCGCGGCCTCCGCATCGTCCGCCGACCGGTGCGCGGGGGCGACGCCCTCGAGCACCCACGCCGCCGCCTGCGCGGCCATCTCCGACAGCGGCAGCGCGATCGTGGTCAGCGAGGGGTTCGCATCCGCCGCGGCGGTCACCCCGCCGAAGCCGGCGACCGCGACCTGGCCGGGCACGTCCAGGCCGCGACGGCGCAGCTCGCCGAGCGCGCCGAGGGCCATCACGTCGGCCGGGGCGAACAGGCACAGCGGGCCCTGCCCGGAGCCGCCGGCTCCCTCGAGATGCTCCTGGATGCGGGCGGCGAGCTCGAGCCCGCCGTCGCGGGTGAGGTCCGCGGCGATGCTCAGCTCGGGCTCGATCCCCGCCTCCGTCAGCGCGGCGATGAAGCCGCTGGTGCGGGAGCCGGCCGAGGGGATCCCGGCGATGCCCTCGACCACGGCGAAGCGTCGATGGCCCTCGACGACCAGGGCGGTGGCGAGCTCGTGGGAGTCCGCGGCGTCGTCGGAGATGATCGTGCGGCCGACGCCGAGGGACTGGCCCAGCCCCACGACCTTCCCGCCGTTGCGCTCGAATCCCTGCAGCAGCGTGCTGATCGCGGTGTCGTCCTCGGTGCCGTAGCGGTGCGTGCCCACCAGCACGAGTGCGTCGACCTGCTGCGCGATCAGGGAGCGCAGCGCCCGCACCTCGGTGTCGATCCGGCGATCGGTCTGCGTGAGCAGCACCTGCGACTGCGAGGCGAACAGCTGCTGCTGGATCTCGCCCGCGATGGTCGCGAAGTACGGATCGGCGAGGTCGTGCACGACCAGGCCGATCAGCCCCGAGCGGGAGCGGGCCAGGGCCTGGGCCTGGGCGTTGGGGACGTAGCCGAGGCGGTCCGCGGAGGCGCGCACCCGTTCGGCGACCTCCTTGCCGGGCACGCGGGCCGAGCCGTTGAGGACGCGGGAGGCGGTGGCGAGCGAGACGCCCGCATCCTGGGCGACGTCGCTGAGGCGCACGGCGGGCATCGGGGGCTCCTTCGTGGTGAGGCGGTCCTCCCGTCGGTGACCGTCCGGGCGGTGCGCACCGGAGCGGTGCGCACCGGAGCGGTCCGACGGGTCCGACGGGTGGGTCCGGCAGGGCTGCCGGGGAGGGCCGACGAGAGGGTGGGAAACGCTGTCCCGGGAGGGCCAGCATAACGAGGCGATCACGGCCACGAGGCCGGCACGGCAGGTCGGGGAACGTGATCCCGGTCGGGATGCGGGTCAGGCCATGGAGTCCTGGCGGCTCCCGTCCACGGGATAGCGCGGAGGCTCCCCGGCGGCGAGCCGTCGCAGCTCCTCGAGCGCGGCCTCGCCCAAGCGGTGCAGCTCGTTGCCCTGGGAGCCGGCGAGGTGCGGGGTCAGCTGCGCGAGCTCCGCCTCCCACAGCGGGTCGTCGTCGGCGAGGTCGTCGTGCACGTCGAGGACCGCGCTGAGCCTGCCCGAGAGCACCTCGTCCCGCAGCGCGTCGATGTCCACCAGTGCGGGCCGGGCGGTGTTGAGGAAGGTGGTGCCGTCGCGCATCAGGCCGAGCAGCTCGCGGGTGACCATGCCCTTCGTCGAGGGCACGTCCGGGGCGTGCAGGCTCACCACGTCGCTGCGGGCGTAGAGCTCCTCCGGATCGACCTTCCTCGCGCCGAGCTCCGCGATCTGCTCGGTGCTCGCGAAGGGGTCGGTGACCAGCACCTCGAGGTCGAAACGGCGCAGGTGCTCGGCCACCAGCGTCCCGATCCGGGAGGCGCCGATCAGGCCGACGACCCCGCCGTGGTTCCCGATCCCGGGATCGGCCGCCGTGGCCGGGCCGACGGTGCGCTCGCGCCGGTAGCGTGCCTGCTGGGCGAGGGTCCGCTTCCCGGCGAGCAGGATCTGCGCGAGCGCGTACTCGGCGACCGGGACGGCGTTCGCCTCGGTCGCGGAGGTCACCACGATGTCGCCCCTGTCCCACACGGCGTCGGTGACGACGGAGCGGACGGTGCCGGCGGTGTGCACGATCGCGCGCAGACGAGGCATCCGCGCGAGCGCCGCGGCGTCGACGGCGGGGGAGCCCCAGCCGGTGACCAGCACCTCCACCTCGGCGAGCTCCTCGTCCGGCGCGGCGGCGAGGTCCGGGACGGTGCGGGAGACGTCGGTGCCGGTGATCTCCGCGAGGCGCTCCCGCTGGGCGGGGGAGAACATCCTGTCCTGCAGCCCCTCGGGCATCGCCAGCAGCGTCCTCATCGCGCGAGCTCCTCGCCGGCGGTGATCAGGGTGCGCAGGGTGTCCGCCTCGCGGGGCAGCAGCGCGGGGTCGTCGCCCGGCACGAACTCCAGCAGCGCATCGCGGTCCGCGCCGTTCGCGGCGAGGACCGCGAAGGCCGGCTCCCACAGGTCCGAGCGCTCGGCGAGCGGCAGGCGCTCGTGGCCCGGCCACCAGGAGAAGACGTGGATCGTGGAGGTGCGGGGCAGCGCCTGGCGCAGCGTGTCCAGCGCCGGCTCGACGGGCATGTCCTGATGCGGCTGCCAGTAGGTGAGCACGTTCGTCCGTCCCACCTCGTCCAGCAGGCGCAGGGTCGAGCCGATCTCGTCGGTGAGGGTGCCGCCGTGGAACTCGAGCCCGAGCTCCAGCCCGTGGGCGGCGACGCGGTCGGCGAGCTCCCGGATCCGGCCGACGGTGACGGCACGGTCCTCGGCGGAGGTCTCCGCCGAGCCGGTGCGGGTCGCCCACACCCGGATCCGCGGGGCGCCGAGCGCGCGGGCCGCGGCGATCACCGCCCCGCCCGCGGCGTGCACCTCCTCGTCGGAGCCGACGAAGGTGAGGTACGAGCCGTAGGAGGTGACCGCGAGGCCCGCCTCCTCGGTGACGGTGCGGGCGTGGGTGGCCGCGTCGAGGTCGCCCGGCGGGACGTGTGCGTCCCCGGCCCACTCGATGCCCTCGAGTCCGGCGGAGGCGGCGTGGCGCACCACCTCCTCGACCGGCAGCGAGCGGAAGGTGACGGAGCACAGGCCCGGGCGGATCATGACGATCCCTCCGATCTCGACGAGGCGGGAAAGCGGTTGCGCTCAGCGTATCGCAGGTCCGCGAAGTGCCCGACGGGTCACCTGTGGGGTCCGGTCCGACGCGGCCGGAAAACAGGCGCCCGACGGGTCGGAACCGAGGGGCCGGCCGCCCGGATCAGCCCTCGCGCTGCGCCCGCTCGGCCTCCTCCTGCCGCCAGACCTTCTCCTTGGCGATGAACTCGTTGTCCTCCGAGACGAGCTCCGCGATCTCCTCGTCGCCGTGGATCCGGCGCACTTCGAGCTTCATGCCGGGCCCCAGCGGGCAGCGCTCGGCCCACTGCCGCGCCTCCTCACGGGAGGGCACGTTCAGGATCCAGAAGCCGTTGAACAGGGACTCCGTCGGCCCGTAGGGCTCCTCGGAGAAAATGGGCGGGGTGGAGGAGAAGTCGAGCACGAAGTTCTCCTCCGCGCTCGGTTCGGTGAGCCCCTCGCCGCCGGCGAGCACTCCCGCGTCGTGCATCGCCTCGTTGTAGGCGCCCATCTGGTTGACTACCTCCTCGAAGTCCACCTCGGCGCTCGCGGCGAGGGCGGCATCGGTCGCGCGCATGATCAGCATGTACTTCATCGGGGCTCCTCCCGGTGGGGTCCGCGGCGATCCGCGGGCCGTCTGCGGTCAGCGTAGGGCCGCCTCGATCTGGGCACGCGGCGAATGGGCGGTTCAGGTCAGCCGAAGCCCGCCGCCTGACCGTCAGGGAGACGCAGACCGGCCCGGGGCCGTGACGGTCCCGGGCCGGTCGAGGTGCCGTTCCGGATCAGCGACGGGGCAGCAGGTCGTCCATCGGCACGAAGTCGGCGAACTCGGGGTCCAGGGCGGGGCGTGCGGGGGCGGCGTCGGCCGATGCGTCCTCGACGGCCTGCGCCTCGGCGGAGCGGTCGGCCGCAGAAGCCTTGCCCGCGGCGCCGGCGACCGGGAGCGCCGTCCCGCCACGGGTCCGCAGCATCGTCGCGAGCTCGTCCGCCGCACGACGCACCCGCACCGCGAGGGGCTGCGCGTCGGCCTGCCCCTCGGTGTCCGCGCCGAAGTCCGCCGAGGCCGCGAACACGGAGGTCGGCACGAGGTCCGCCTTCAAGTAGCCGAACATCGGGCGGACCGCGTAGTCGATCGCGAGGGAGTGGCGGGCGGTGCCGGCGGTCGCGCCGAGCAGCACCGGCTTGTCCTTCCACAGCTCGATGTCCAGCGCGTCGAAGAACGTCTTGAAGAGCCCGGCCGGTCCCGCGTTGAAGATCGGGGTGACCGCGATGACGGCGTCCGCCGCGCGCACCTGCTCGATCACCATCGAGAGGCGCTCACTGGGGAAGCGGGTCAGCAGCGCATCGGTGAGGTCGTGGGCATGCTCGCGCAGCTCGACGGTGATCACCTCGACCGCGGTGCCGTCGGTCCCGAGCGCGGCCGACGCCTCACGGGTCAGCTGGTCGGCGAGCATGCGCGTGGAGCTCGGGGTGGAGAGTCCTGCGGACAGGGCGAGCAGGCGGAACGTGTCGGTCATGAGGAGTCCTCTCGAGGAGCGGCGGACGGCGGAGCGGCAAGGGGCGGAGCGTGGCGGGAGCTTCTGCGCCCGAGAGGACCGATGGCCGGTCGGGCATCGGTCCTCGGGGCATCAAGAGCTGCGTGGACGGCGGCCGGGGTCGATCACGGGTATCGACGGGCCCGGACGGCCGCGCCCGGTCAGCGGCGGGCGTCCTCGGCGCGCAGGCCGGTCCAGTTGTCGCCGGTCTCGAACTTGTAGCTGTCGTCGAAGGCGCCGTTCTCCGCCTCCGCGGCGGCGACCCGGGAGGCGTGGGTGGGCGCCTCGGGGACGTCGGCGGGCTTGCGGGCCTCGAGCTCGCGGCGCAGCACCGGGACGACCTCGGTGCCCAGCAGCTCGATCTGCTCCAGGACCGTCTTCTGCGGCAGACCCGCGTGGTCCATGAGGAACATCTGGCGCTGGTAGTCGCCGACGTGGTCGGCCATGGTCAGGTAGCGCTCGACGACCTGCTCGGGGGAGCCGACGGTCAGCGGGGTCTGCGCGGTGAAGTCCTCCATCGAGGGGCCGCCGCCGTAGACGGGGGCGTTGTCGAAGTAGGGGCGAAACTCGTTCCACGCGTCCTGGGAGTTCTTGCGCATGAACGCCTGGCCCCCGAGGCCCACGTAGGCCTGATGCGCCTTGCCGTGGCCGTAGTGCTCGTAGCGCTCGCGGTACAGCTGCACCATCTGCTCGGTGTGGCTCATGGGCCAGAAGATGTTGTTGTGCAGGAAGCCGTCGCCGTAGTACGCGGCCTGCTCGGCGATCTGCGGGGAGCGGATCGAGCCGTGCCACACGAAGGGCGCCACGCCGTCCAGCGGGCGCGGGGTGGAGGTGAACTGCTGCAGCGGGGTGCGGAACTGGCCCTCCCAGTTCACGACGTCCTCGGTCCACAGCCGGCGCAGCAGGTCGTAGTTCTCGATCGCGATCTCAATGCCCTTGCGGATGTCCTGCCCGAACCAGGGGTAGACCGGACCGGTGTTGCCGCGGCCCATCACCAGGTCCACGCGGCCGCCGGTGAGGTGGTGCAGCATCGCGTAGTCCTCCGCGATCTTCACCGGGTCGTTGGTGGTGATCAGCGTGGTCGCGGTGGAGAGGATGATCTTCTCGGTCTGCGCGCCGAGGTAGGCGAGGGTGGTGGTGGGGGAGGAGGTGACGAAGGGCGGGTTGTGGTGCTCGCCGATCGCGAACACGTCCAGGCCCACCTGCTCGGCGAGCCTGCCCATCTCGACCATGTTCTTCAGGCGCTCGTTCTCGGTGGGCACCTTCCCGGTCATGGGGTCGGGGGTGATGTCGGCGATGGTGAAGATTCCGAACTGCATGGCAGGCTCCTTGAGGTGCGTCGCGGGCATCCGGGAGGGCAGTGGCGAGGTCCCGCCCGGACCCGCCGAGAAGATGCTGCAACTTTAAACTATCGCGGGCGGACTGGCAAGCACGGGGTGACCCCGGTCGCCCTCGCCGGCCGCATCGCCGCCGAGTCCGAGCCCTCTACTGTGCCGACCCCGAGTCCGCTCCGTCCCGAACGACGTCGAGCCCTCGCCCGCGGTCGAGACGTAGATTTCCGTCCGTATGGAGCGTCATAGGGGCGGAAATCTACGTCTCGGCGAGTGCGTGGGCGCGTGGGTGCGTGGCTGCGAGGGATCGGGAGTGAGCGCGCCCGCGATCTGCGCATTCGCGCCCGTCGGCCGACGGGCAGGTGCGAGGATGGCGAGCCATGACCTCCATGAGCATCGAGACCCTGCTGGACGCGACCCGACTGGCCGCCCTCGAGACCACCGAGGGAGGGAGGGTCGTGGCGAAGGTGTCCGGCCTCGATCAGAAGGGCACCTCCTATCGCGGCTCCCTCGTCGAGATCGACGGGGACCGCCTGGTCCCGCTCACCCGCGGCAGCGCCTCCGTCGGCGCCGTGGCGCTCGCCGAGGACGGCACCACCTACTTCACCGCGAAGCGCGCGGGCGAGGACGGCGAGGAGTCCGAGGACGCCCAGCTCTGGGCGCTGCCCGCCCGCGGCGAGGCGCGCGAGCTCGCGAACCGTCCCGGCGGATTCGGCGGCCTCGTCGTCGCCGGACGCCACCTGGTCACCGAGTTCGAGGTCCACTCCCAGGCGGCCGACGAGACCGAGCACGCCGAGCTCGCCGCGACGCGGAAGAAGGCCAAGGTCAGCGCCGCGTTCCACACCGGCTTCCCGACCCGGTACTGGGACCACGACCTCGGCCCCACCCGCCCTGTCCTCGCCATCGCCGCCCTGCCCGAGGATCTCGCCGCCGCCGAGCGCACCGCCGCGCCCTCGGCCGGCGGGGCCGACGCGGACGAGGGCGCCGCCACCCAGGTCCTCCACTTCCGCCACGTCACCATGCCGCCCGGACGCCTCGAGGGCTGGACCGTCGACCGCAGCGGCGAGCAGGCCCTCGTCGCCATGGCCGACTCCCGTGACGACCGCCTCGCCGTCACCGACCTCTACCTCCTCGACCTCGTCGGCGCCCAGCCACCGCGACTTCTGCGCGAGGGCTCGAACGAGGTCGAGTATGGACCCGGCGAGTTCAGCCCCTCCGGCGACCGGGTCCTCATCAGCCGCCACCGCCACTGGACGCAGACCGCCTCGCTCCACGCAGGGGTCGAGCTGCTCGACATCGCCACCGGCGAGTCCGCCCCCGTCTGGCCGGAGCTGGACCACTGGTTCGACCCCGTCTGGCTGGACGAGAACACCCTGGTCGCCGCCTCCGACGACACCGGTCGCGGTGCCGTCTGGATCGGCGACGTCACCGACGCCGCGCCGCGCCGCCTCGCCGGCGGCCCCGGCCAGGACCTCGCCTTCTCCGACCTCTCCATCGCCGGCGGCGAGATCATCGCCTCCGCCTCCGGGATCGCCGTCGCCCCGCATCCGGTGCGGATCGACCGCAGCAGCGGCGCCGTCGAGGAGCTGCCGAACCCGGCCGACGCGCTCGCCCAGCCGGGCACGCTCACCGAGGTCACCGCCGCCGCGGAGGACGGCACGGAGCTGCGGGCCTGGCTGCGCCTGCCCGACGGCGAGGGGCCGCACCCGCTGGTCGTGTTCGCCCACGGCGGTCCGTGGGGCTCGTGGAACGCCTGGACCTACCGCTGGAACCCCGGCCCCTTCGTCGACGCCGGCTACGCGGTGCTGCTGCCGGACCCCGCGATCTCCACCGGCTACGGCCAGTCCATGATCGACCGCGGCCAGCACGAGCTCGGCGGCGCCCCGTTCGCCGACATCATGTCGCTGACCGACCAGGCGATCGCGCGCGAGGACATCGACGAGGATCGCACCGCCTTCGCCGGCGGCTCCTACGGCGGGTACATGGCCAACTGGGTCGCCGGGCACACCGGGGACCGGTTCCGCTGCATCGTCACCCATGCCTCGCTGTGGGACACCGAGTCGATGGGCCGCACCACCGACAACGCCGCCTGGCACCGGCCGATGCTCGCCCAGAACGCGCGCTACAACCCCCGCGACTTCGTGGGCGAGATCGTGGCGCCGATGCTCGTCATCCACGGCGACAAGGACTACCGCGTCCCGATCGCGCAGGGCCACGCCCTCTGGCACGACCTCCACGAGTACTCGGCCACCCCGCGCGATGCGCAGGGCCGCAGTCGCCACCGCTACCTGTACTTCCCCGACGAGGGCCATTGGATCCAGGGCCGCGGCAACGCGCAGGTCTGGTACGAGACCTTCCTCGGCTTCCTCGACGAGCACGTGCGCGGTAAGGACTGGGAGCGACCCGCGACCCTCGGCTGAGCGGACGGCCCCGCACGCTTGACGCCGCTTCGAACGCGTGTTCGACTATCGGGCATGCGGTGGAGCGGACAGGAGATCGGCCCGGGGTCGGAGCGGCAGACGGGCGCGCCCGCGCTGCTGGGCCTCTCGGGCCTGGTGCGCAGCGTGACCACGCCCGAGTTCCAGGGGGTCACCTTCCATGAGGTCACCGCGAAGTCCGCGCTGAACCGCGTGCCCGCCGCCAGCTCGATGCCCTTCGAGTGGACGGTGAACCCGTATCGCGGCTGCTCCCACGCCTGCGTGTACTGCTTCGCGCGCAGCACCCACCGCTATCTCGACCTCGACGCGGGCGCCGACTTCGATCAGCAGGTGATCGTGAAGGTCAACGTCGCCGAGGTGCTGCGGGCCGAGCTCGCCCGTCGCTCCTGGAACGGGGACCTCGTCGCGCTCGGCACCAACACCGACCCCTACCAGCGGGCCGAGGGCCGCTACCGGCTCATGCCCGGGATCATCGATGCGCTCGCCGAGTCCGGCACGCCGCTGTCGATCCTCACCAAGGGCACCCTGCTGCGCCGCGATCTGCCGCAGCTCGAGCAGGCCGCCCGGCGCGTCCCGGTGGACCTCTCGATGTCGATCGCGGTGTTCGACGACGCGCTCCAGAAGGCCGTCGAGCCCGGCACCCCCACCACCGCGGCGCGGCTCGCGACCGTGCGCGCCGCGGCCGACGCCGGCTTCGCCGTCACCGTCTTCCTGATGCCGATCATGCCCTGGCTGACCGACGGGGACGCGCAGCTCGACGACGCCCTCGCCCGGATCGCCGAGGCGGGAGCTTCGCGCGTCGTGTTCGGGGCGCTGCATCTGCGGCCGGGGGCGAAGGAGTGGTTCCTCGAGTGGATCCAGCGCGAGCACCCGCACCTGGCCACCGGGTACCGACGCTTCTACGGCAGCTCCTCCTACGCCCCGGCGAGCTACCGCGCCCAGCTGGCCCGGCGCCTGCGGCCCCTGCTGCGGCGCCACGGCCTGGACGCCCTGGAGGACGAGGACCAGCCGGAGCAGCGCCGCCTCGCCCGTGGGTCCGCACGCCGGCCCGCCTCACTGCCGCCCGCCCTCGACCCGATGCCGCAGCCGGCGCTGTTCTGACGGAGGCGCCCGTCTCGGCGCGTCCCGGCGCCCCGTCCCGCTCCGCGCTCGGCCCCGGAGTCCCGGCCCGCCCTGCGCACGGCCACGGATCCCGCGCCGCAGCGCAGGCGACGGCCGGTCGACTCAGACGGTGGCGTCGGGGTCAGGCGACGGCGTCGGGCGCCGCGGACCAGGTGTCGCAGCTGCGCAGCACGCCCTCGCTGTCCTTCCCCTGCCCCACCCACACCGCACGGGCCTCGGCGCTCGGCTCCCCGGCGGTCGCGGGCGCGGCCTGCGCGTCGACCGAGGTCACGAAGCCCTCCACCCGGCCCGCGGGACGGATCCCCTCGGGCATCCGGTAGACGGCCGCGGAGGCGATGCAGGAGACCTGCAGGGCGTAGCGGCGCTGCGACTCCTCGGCGCGCTCCGGCTCCTCGGCCAGGGAGATCAGCAGCGTCCCGAAGTAGTCGTCCAGCGAGACGGCGCTCATCGCGAACAGCGCATAGGAGTAGGAGAGGTGCCACATGTACAGCTGCGGCACCTCCTCCGCATCGGTGTTCGAGAAGCCGGGGTCCCAGGCCGCCGGCCAGTACAGGGTGTTGTCGGCCTGGCACACCACTGGCGTCGCCTCGGAGAAGCGCGCCGGATCGCAGGCCGAGTCCTCGGGCAGCGCATCGACGGTGTAGACGACGACGTCCGGGCCGGTGAAGTCGACGCCGACCGCGCCGAGCGCCTCGCCCCAGCTGGACTCGAGGCAGTCGGCCCCGGCCTCGAGATAGCCGGCCAGCTCCTCCGGTGCGAGTGCGCCGCCGTCGGTCGGCGGCAGCTCGCAGCCGGTGGGGGCCTGCAGCGTCGCCTCCTGCAGCGGGTTCTCGGCGAGGACCTGCTCGAGATCGTCGGCGGTGCCGGTGGGCTCCTGCCCCTCCTCGAGCGGCTGCCAGACGCCGGGCTCGGCCTGGGCGGAGCTGCTCGAGGACTCCGCGGCGGGGGTCGGCTCGGCGTCGCGATTGCCGAGCCACACCGCGGTCAGGCCGCCGCCCACGCCCAGCAGCAGGAGCAGCGCGCAGCCGAAGGCGATCGCCGGCACCAGCAGCCCGCGCCGGCGAGGACCGGTCGCGTCGATCCCCGGCGGGGCGCCGGGCGGTGCGGGGGAGGAGGGCGACGGACTCCCGTCGGCCGGCTGCGAGCCCCGTGACGGCGAGACGGCCGGCGGTCCGGTCGAGCGGGCCCGGGAGGCCGGCGGCGTCCCGCCGACAGGTGCCGAGGACGGCTCCGCCGGCGGAGCCGGGGACTGTCGCGCCGGCGAGATCGGGGAACGCCGCCCCGAGGTGGTCGACGCGGCAGGGTACTCGAAGCGGGGCCGCTGGTCGAAGCGCTGGATCGGACCGGTGTCAGGCAGAAAGGGCCTGCCGCCGGGAGAGGGGTCGAACAGTCCGCCTCCGGCACGGCGCACCACGGTGTCGTCGTCGGCGTCCGAGGGCGGGACCTCGTGGACCAGCGCGTCGCCGTCGGCCTCCGTGGGTGGTGCCTCGCGCAGCACGGTGTCGTCCTCGGGCGGGTCCTCGCCGGAGCCGTCCGGCACGGTCTCCTCGGCGTCGCCCGGGCGGTGATCGGCCGGGGCCCGTTCCGAGGGCGTGCGTCGGACGGTGTCCTCGAGGTCGGGATCCGCCGGGGAGCCGTTCCCGGCCTCGCCGCTCTGATCGCTCATCGTCCTCCTTCCCTCAGGGCCCGGCGGCCGGCGGCTCCTCCGCCAGAGGCCCGGCGCCGTGCCCGAGCCGTCCGGTCAGGAGACCGTCTCGGTCTCCGCCGTCCAGGTGTTGCACTTCGCGAGGTCGCCGCCCGAGTCGAAGCCCGCCGAGATCCAGCGCGCCCGGTTCTCCGGCGTGATGTCGTTCGGCGGCTCCCCGGCCTCCCAGGCGTCGGGCGAGCCGAGCGCGTCCCGCAGCTCCTGGCTGGGCTGCGCGGCGCTGGGGACCTGCATCGACGCGGCCGAGGCCCAGCAGATCCACTGCAGCGAGTTGCGGCGCCAGGCGTCGTCGAACGACTCCGGATCGGTGTTCTCGTACTGGTTGCGCAGCTCGCCCTGGTAGAACACCAGCGTGCTGTTCCAGCTGGCGGCGTTGGAGTACATGTAGGCGAGGTCCCACAGGTAGGCGCCGGGGACGTGCGCCTCGTCCTCGAGATCCGTCCCGGTGCCGTAGCCGAGCGGCCAGTAGATCGTGGAGTCGAGGTTGCACATCCGCGGGAAGTCCTCGGCGAAGGTGTCCGCCTCGCAGCTGGAGGACGAGGGGACGTCCGGCCAGGTGTAGACGACCACGTCGGGCGCGGTCCAGGGCAGCCCGCGGTCGGAGCTCGCGACCGACCACACCTGGTTCAGGCATCCCGAGGCCGCCTCGAGTACCGCCTGGAGCTGCTCCTGGGAGGGAGCGGTCGGGGTGGCAGGCAGGTCGCAGCTGCCCACGTCCGGGAGGCCGCCCTCGGTGAGGGGGTTGTCCTGCATGACGCCCAGGAGCTCCTCGGGCGTGGCCTCGGGGAACTCCCCGAGACCCAGCACACGGAACTCCGAGTAGTCCGACGCCTCGGTCGTCGGCGTCTCCTCCTCGGTGGAGGTGGCCTCGGAATCGCTGGGCTCGATCGACTCCGACGACGTCGTGGGATCGCCGGCGACGGGCTCCGGACCCCCGCGGTTCAGCGCGAGGAAGGTGATCCCTCCGCCCACCACCAGGATCATCGCGAGGATGCAGCTCGCCGCGACGGCGAGCAGAGCCCACGGCCGCTTCCGCTGCGGTGCGGGAGGCTGCACGCCGGGGGCCTGTCCGTAGCCGGGGCCCTGGGGCGGCTGCGACGGAGGCTGCTGCCACTGCGGCGACTGCCACGGGCCCTGGGGTGCGCCGCCCTGCGGTCCGCCCTGGCCCTGGCCACCCTGCGGACCGCCCTGCCATGGCCCGCCCTGGCCCTGTCCCTGCGGGCCGGCCCCGTCCCCCGGGCCTCCCCATCCTGCGTTCGACATCTGGTCCCCCTCGTCTTCGCCGCCGCACTGCCACCGCACTGCTGGTGTGCAGGATATCCGGGCATCTCGCCCAGGGAAGACCGTTCCATGCGCGGGGGAGAGGGGACCCCTTCGGCGCCCCGGCGGCGCGGCTGCACCGGCCGGACATGCGGAAAGACCCCTGCCCGGCGAGTGAACTCGCTGGTCAGGGGTCTTTCTCCGGCGGAGGATGGGGGATTTGAACCCCCGAGGGCGTTAACCCAACACGCGTTCCAGGCGTGCGCCATAGGCCGCTAGGCGAATCCTCCAGCGCTCGTGAAGAGCGATGATCAGAGTACCTGAGAGTGCAGGCCTGCGCGAACCGAGCGGGCGCACGTCACACTCAGCCCGTCCTCGCGGCCGTCGCGGCCGCATCGAGCCGGCGCCCGCCGCTCTCGCCTCTCCGCCCGGCCCGCGATCGCACAGCGATGGTCAGGTGCAGGCGCATGGCGTGCCGCTGCGCCTGGATAAGCGCAGCGGCACGCCATGCGCCTGTGATCGACGCTCATCGCGAGGCAGGGGCCGGGCCGGTGGAGTCCCGGAGGCGCAGCACGGGCTCGGCGATGCTGCGGGAGTCCGTGCGACGGCCCTCGCGTCGCTCCTGCAGCATCCGCGCCGCGATCCGCCCCATCTCCTGCCGGGGCTGGTTCACGCTGGTCAGGTGCGGCCTGACGGTGAGCGCGACGGCGGAGGAGTCGTAGCCCACCACGCTGAGCCGCTCGGGCACCGCCACCCCGAGATCGGCGGCGCGGTGTAGCACCCGCACCGCGGCGATGTCGTTGGCGGCGAACACTGCGGTCGGGGCCTCCTCGGCGCCGCGCCGCAGCGCGCGGAGCAGCAGGTCGATGCCCTCGTCGGCCGAGTCCGGACCGATCACCGTGACCGCATCGGCGAGCCCGAGCCGCGCCGTCTCGGCGAGGAACCCGGTGCGCCGGGCGGCGGGACCCGGTCGCGAGGACAGGGTCACGTGGGCGAGGCGGCGATGACCGGCCGCGACAAGATGCCGCACCGCGAGCGCGGCGCCGGCGGTGTCGTCGGTGATCACCGCATCGGTGCCCGGCACCGGGTCCTGCATCCGCCCGATCACCACCACCGGCACCGAGCGGGCCGCCCGCTCGAGCGCCTCCGGCGGCAGCCAGGTGGTCACCGCGATGACCCCGTCCACCTCGAGGTCCAGCAGGCGCTGCAGCTGCCGCTCCGTGTGCGCCGTGTCCCGCCTGCCGTGGGCGATCACGACCCCCGCCCCGAGCGCCTCCGCCGTCGCCTCGATGCCCGCGATGACGTCGGTGTGGTACGGATTCCCGAGGTCCGTCGGCAGGATCCCGAACAGCGTCGTCGCCCGCCTCCGCCGCCCGTAGCCGAGCCGCCGTGCGGCCTCCCGCACCCGCTCCCTGGTCGCCGGCGCGATGCCGGGCCGCTCGTTCAGCGCCATCGACGCGGCGGCAGAGGAGACCCCCGCCGCGCGCGCCACATCGGCCAGGCTCGGGCGCTTCCCAGGGGCGGTCACGAGACCGGTCTATCAGCTCCGAGCGCGGTCCTGACCGGCGGATCTGAAGGTTTTCAGTCCCGGACCCAAAGGCGTGCCGACGGGTTCACCCTCCGTTCACGGGGCGCGCCCCCATGCCGCCTAGCGTCGAGATCACCGGCCCCGCGCCGCCCCCGCTCCTCCCCGTCGAAGGACCTCTGTGATCACTGCGCCCCGCACTCTCGATCCCGCCGTCCCGGCCGTCCCGCTCCCCGCGGCGGGCGGGGTCCCGCAGTTGCCCGCCCCCGCGGCGCTGCTCCTGGACTTCGGCGGCGTGGTCGTCACGACCGTCTCCCGGGCGACCTGGTCGCAGGAGCTCGCCGAGGACGTCGTCGCCCGGGCCGCGACGCTCGGCGCCCGTCTCGACGCAGGTTCGGTCGCGGAGTCGCTGCGCGCCGGGCGATCCGCCCTCTCGATGTGGAAGAACGCCGCCTCCCGCCGCCTCGCCCCGCGCGAGCTGGCCCCGGCCGAGATCGTGGGCGACTTCCTCCTCGCCGATCTCCCGGACCCGGTGCGGCGCACCCTCGCCCTCGACGCCGGCGAGCTGCTCTCGACGATGGCGACCCTGGTCTCCGAGCACCACCAGCGCCCGGGCATCGACGAGCTGCTCGCCGAGTGCGCCGCGCGCAGGATCCCCCTCGGGATCGTCTCCAACGCCCACTCCGGTCGGGCCCACCGCGCGATCCTCGCCGACCTGAGGCTGGACCGCTTCTTCGGCGTGCAGGTGTACTCCGACGAGGTCGGGATCCGCAAGCCGCACCCGGGCATGATCCGCCTGGCCGCGGAGGGGCTCGGCGTCGCCCTGCCGCAGGCCTGGTACGTCGGCGACACCCTCGACCGGGACGTGGTCGCCGCGCGCCGTGCCGGGGTCGGCGCCGTGGTGATCACCCGCGACCGACGCACCGACACCCCGCCGTTTCGCATCGCCGAGGCTCCCGATCTCGTGCTCGAGACCCCGGAGGGGCTGATCGCCCCGCTGCGCGCCGCGCTCGATCGTGCAGCGGCCGCAGCGCCGTCGTCGGCGGCCGCCTCGGCCGGCGCCGCACCCGCCCCCTCGCGCCGCGGCCGGCCCGCCGTGCTCCTGGACCACGGCGGCGTGATCACGCTGTCCACCCCGAATCCTGCCCGGGACGAGGAGGTCGGCGCGCTGATCGTCGCCCTCTCCGAGCGGATCGGCCACCCGATCGAACTCGAGACCGCCGCCCGGGCCGTCGCCGAGGGGTGGGAACGGCACCGCGCCCGCAAGCGCGCCCGCGACACCTCCGCCGACCCTTCGCACCGCCACGACGAGATCGATCCGGCCGTGCTCTGGGGCGACCTCGTGGGGGAAGGCCTGCCCGAGCCGCTGCGCGCCGCGCTGCGCCTGGACGGCGCGCAGTTCTCCCTCGCCCTGCACCGGGCGAAGTCCGTGCCCGCGCCGCGACCCGGGGCGCTCGAGCTGATCCGCTGGTGCCGCGAGCAGGGGATCGTCGTCGGCATCGTCTCCAACACGATCTCGGGCCGCGGGGTGCGGGAGATCCTCGCGCGCTACGGCGTGCTCGCTGACCTCGGCCCCTCCGCGTACTCCGACGAGGTCGGGGTGCGCAAGCCCGGCCGCGAGATCTTCGAGGCCGCGCTCGCCGGGCTCGACGCCGACCCCGCCGACGTGCTCTACGTCGGCGACAAGTCCGTCAACGACGGCCGCGGCGGGAAGGGCGCCGGCATCGGCACCGTCTGCCTGCTGCGCGGCGGCAAGGACTCCGACGAGGAGCTCGCGCGGGCGCTCGCGGGCGGCTTCGCCGACCACGTCCTCGACTCCCCGGACGCGCTCATCGACCTGCTCGTCGAGCGCCTGCGCGAGACCGCGCGGACGCCCGCCGCGGCGGGTGCGCACCCCGCCCCCTGATCCCGGCGTCCCCGCGGCGTCGTCGTCCCCCGTCCCCTCGCCGACCGTCCCTGCGACCCGCTCCCTCGGCCGCAGTCCGTCCCGTCCGCCGGCCCTCACCGCCCCCGCACGCCCCGAACCTCTCGAAGGAGCCTCCCGTGACCACCCAGAACCCTCCCCGTCCTGCCGAGGACGAGCGCCGCGGCACCCTCCGCGGCACCATCGACGGGGTGCGCAGCGTCCAGCTGTCCACCTCGCAGAAGCTGATGATCTTCGTGCTGTCGATGTCGCTGTTCGGCCTGTCGAACATCATCCTGGAGATCATCCCGGACCCCTCGATCGGCCCCGTCGACGTCTCCGTGTCCTACATGGTGTTCGTTCCGCTGACGATCGCGGCGCTGTTCTCCCCGTTCTGGGCCGCGCTCGGAGCACCGCTCGGCGAGATCGTGTTCACCGACCTGCTGATGGGTGACTTCTCCGGCCTCGCCGAGGTCGAGGGCTTCCTGCAGATGTTCCTCGCCGTGTTCCTCGCCGGCTCCCTGATCCGCAACCCGCGCTCCCGGGGCCAGATCGCGCTCGGTGCGATCGTGCTGGTGCTCGTGGACAAGATCCTCTCCGCGATCGTGGACCTCTCCAAGGTCTGGATCGGCGTGGAGGACGCGGAGTTCGTCGAGGGCCTGCCCGAGTCGATGCTGGCGCTGGAGCTGCTGGGCCTCGGCGTGGACGTGCTGATGTCCGGGATCCTGCTCGGCGCGATCCCCGCGATGTGGCTGATCCCGGCCCTGCACGGGAAGATCGAGCCGTTGATGGGCATGCGTCCCCGGGTCCCCGGCGAGCCGATCCCGGGCCAGGCCCGCCTCTCCGGCACCTTCATCGGCTTCGCGGTGCTGCTCGGCGTGGCGAGCTTCGGCTTCGCCTTCCTCGAGGCCTTCGACATCTCCGCCGGCGCCTTCGAGCCCGACTTCATCGACCGGTTCGGCGACTGGTTCCTCCTCGTCTCCGTGCTCGCGATCGCCGTGGTCCTGGGGATCGCGATCCTGCTCTTCCGCCGGGCGCAGGCCTCGCGCGGGACCGCCGACCGCGCCTGAGCGGCGACCCCCGACCTCGGAGACCCTGATGCAGACCGTTCCCCCGACCACCGCTCCCGCCCCGGCACCCGCCGGCGACAGGCGGGCGGACCCCGTGATCCGCGTGAAGGACCTGTCCTTCCGGTACCCGGGCACCGACCGAGACACCCTGCGCAACGTCGACCTCACCGTCGAGCGGGGCGACTTCGTGGCGGTGGTCGGGGGCAACGGCTCCGCCAAGACCACCCTGTGCAAGACCTTCAACGGCCTCGTCCCGCACTACTGGAGCGGCGACTTCGCCGGGTCCGTGCACGTGGACGGGGTCGACACCTGGGACTCGTCCGTCGCGGAGCTCTCCAGCCGTGTCGGCTACGTCTACCAGGACTTCCAGAACCAGCTGGTGCGTCCGACGGTCCGCGACGAGGTCGCCTTCGGACCCCTGAACTTCGGTCACGCTGACTACCGCGAGCGCACCGACGAGGCCCTCGAGCACCTGGGCATCGCCCACCTGCGCGACCAGTTCGTCTGGCAGCTCTCCGGCGGCCAGTCCCATCTCGTGGCCCTCGCCGCGGTGCTCGCCCTGCGCCCCGAGGTGATCGTGGTCGACGAACCGGTCGCCGAGCTCGACCCGGCCCGGGCGCGGGAGATCTACCTGCGACTGCGCGAGCTCAACGAGCGCGACGGCATCACCGTGATCACCATCGAGCACCACGCCGAGTTCATCGCGGAGTTCGCTCGCTCCGTGGTGCTCATGGCCGACGGCGCGCCCGTCTGGCACCTGCCCGTGCAGGAGGCGATGGACCGCCACGCGGACCTCGCCGCCCACGGGGTCCCCGCCCCGGACGCGGTTGCGCTCTCGGCCGCGGCCGGTGCGCGGCCGGTCGCGCTCGACGTCCCCTCCGCCGCCGCGGCCCTGCGGCCCGTCGTGCGGGAACGGCCGACGGGGGAGCGGCCGACGGGGGCCGACGCCCCTGAGGGCGCCGATCCCGCGCCCGTCGTCGACACCGCCGACCAGACTGCCGGGGCCGAGCACGCGCCCGCTGCGCCCGCAGCGCCCGTCGCGTCCGCCGAGATCGTCGCGACGCTGCGCGGCGTCCGCCACGGCTACCGCTCCGTCGCAGGCGGGCTCTCCACCGTCCTCGACGACCTCGACCTGGACCTGCGCGCGGGGGAGCGCATCGCCCTGGTCGGCACCAACGGCGCCGGCAAGACCACGCTGATGAAGCTGCTGACCGGCCTGATCGTGCCGCGCGCGGGCACCGTCACGGTCGACGGGATCGACACTCGCACTCGCTCGGCCGCGAAGATGGCCGACCACGTCTCCTACCTCTACCAGCACCCCCAGCAGATGTTCCTCAAGGACACCGTGCGCGAGGACATCGCCCTGTTCCCGCGCGGGCGGAAGGTGCCCGACGCGGAGGCGATCGTCGAGAGGATCATCGAGGACGTGGGACTCTCCGCCCTCGCGGACCGCGACGGACGCTCCCTCTCCGGCGGCCAGCAGCGCCGCGCGACGCTCGGCATCGGCCTGGCCATGAGGCCCTCGCTGCTGCTCCTGGACGAGCCGACATCGAGCCTGGACATCCGCTCCCGCGACGACGTCACCGCCATGCTCGCCGCGCTCGCAGAGACCGTGCGCTGCGCCGTCGTCGCCACCCACGACATGGAGCTCGTCGCCACCTGGGCGAGCCGCGTCCTCGTGCTCGACCAGGGGAAGGTGCTCGCCGACGTCACCCCGCGCGAGCTCTTCTCCCGCCCCGAGCTCACCGCCCGCACCCGGCTGGTCCCGCCGCAGGCCGCGCGCATCGCGCTCGAGTTGGGCCTGGATCCTCTGCCGCTGACCGCGGCCGAGCTGCGGCAATGGCTGCCGGAGCCCGCGGGAGCCGCTCGGGAGTCCGGCCCGCCGGCCGCGCCCGCACCGCCGTCTGCACCCGCGGAGCCGGACCCGTCGGCCGTCCCCGTCGGCCCCACCGCGAAGGAGGTGCGCTGATGGCGCGCAGGACGCACGACGTGCTCAGCGTCGACTGGATCCGGCTCGAACTGCTGCGCACCGCGTACTCGACCCGCGGCGGGCTGTTCTCGCGGATGGATCCGCGGATCGTGCTGGCCTGGTACCTGATGATGGCGCTCGCACCCTGGTTCACCCATGACACCGGCGTGCTGCTCGTGCTGTTCGCGCTCGGGGTCGTCTCCGTGGCCCTCGCTCGGGTGGGGCCGCTGGTGCTGGGGCTGTTCCTCATCGGCCTGCTCGGCAACGTGATCGGCCTGTTCGTCGCCTCGTTCCTGTTCGGCGGGAACCTCGACACCCTCGTCGCGCTCGCCGAGCTGAACCTCAAGCTCGGCGCCGTCTCCATGGCGTCGATGGCGGCGTTCGTGTCACTGGACCCGGAGAAGCTCTCCGACGCGCTGCTGTGGTTCCGCGCCCCCGAGCTGCTCGCCTTCGGCGTCAGCTACGGCTACCGGATGCTGCCGATCCTGGTGGACGAGTACGTGACCGTCTTCGAGGGGCAGCGCCTGCGGCACGCGCCGGTGGAGAGACCGGGCCTGCTGGGGTGGCGGGTGATGGGTCAGTGGTGCGTCCTCGCCGTCACCGCGTTCTACCCGATCATGCTCAACACCGCGAAGAACGTGCGCACGACGGTCGAGGCGCTCGAGACGCGCGGCTTCACCTACGGTGCCTCGAACCCCGCCGGACGTTCGCTGCGGCTGGCCTACCTGCGCGTCTCGGCGCTGGACCTCGCCGTGCTGCTCGCGACCGCGGTGCTCGTCGTCGCCGCCTTCCCGCTCGGCGCGCGGATCCCTTGGCTCGGGTGAGAGGCAGGGCCATCGGCTGCGGCCCGGGGCGCCCTCGTGGAGCCGGAACAGTCAGGAGACGGCGCAGGGGCGACCAGTACGCCCGTACAGGCATAGTGGTCGCCCCTGCGCCATGAGTCGCCAGGTTCGGCCGACGGGAGCGGCGGCACGGCGCCGAGCACGGGCGCGCTGCGGCGCACGGCAGGGCCCGACCGGTACCCGACCTGCACGGTCGAGCTGCCCGCCGGGCCCTGGCGGGAGCCGAGCTCAGCTTTTGCGGACCTCGTCGGCGGTTCCCTTGGCGGAATCCACCACATCGTCCTTCTGGGCCTGGCCCTCGGACTTCACGGTATCGACGCTGTCGGCCGCGGACTCCTTGACGGTCTGGGCCGCCTGCTGCGCGGGCTCCTTGAGATCCTCGGCGACGGACCGTGCCTGGTCCTTGACGTCCTCGAGCACGGGCTGTGCCGTCTCCTCGAGGCGCGAGACCAGATGCTGCTCCTTGCCGGAGGCGGGGATCAGCGAGGCGGCGAGCCAGCCCACGCCCAGGGCGATGACCCCGGCGGCGAGCGGGTTGCCCTGCGTCTTGCGCTTCAGCTGCTGCGGAGCGCGCTGGGCGGCGTCCTGGGCGTCGCCGGCGGCCGAGCGCACCGAGTCCTTCACATTCGAGGCTTGATCGGACAGCTGCGCACCGGTGCCCTCGGCGGAGCCCATGATGCGGTCCTTCACGCCGCCCACGGCGTCCCGGACCTTGTCGGCCTGGCGGTGGGCGACCTTCGACGGGGTCACCTTCTCGGCCATGGCATCGACGTCGTTCGAGAGGGCGTTGCGGGTGCGCTCGATATCGGCACGGATCTGGTCAGGGTTCTGCTGTGTCATCGTGATTCCTTCGAGGGGGTAACGGCTTCGGGGATGTCCTTGAGGGTCTCAGCGGTGCGCGGCATGCCGTCGACCTCGTCGATGCTCTTCTTGCCGAGGGCCGCGAGGATGCCGGCCACGATCGCCCAGAGGACGGCCACGATCAGCGCGGACCAGGCGTAGCCGACGTCCGTGCCGCCGATCGCGGCCCACAGGGAGATCGACAGGAACAGGAGCACGAAGTGCCCGGCGATGCCGGCGCCGCCGAACATGCCGGCGCCCTTGCCCGCTTCCTTCGCAGACGCCGCCAGCTCGGCCTTGGCCAGGGCGATCTCCTGGCGGATCAGGGTCGACAGGTCCGTGGTCACCTGGGACATGAGGCTGCCCAGGGATTCGGTCTCGGCCCGGCGTTCGGGATCGGTCGGAGGAGGCGTGTAGGGCGCGCTCACCGGTTACCACCCTGCCCGTAGGGGTCGGTCGGGTGCGGTCCGGCCGGGAGCGGCGGATCCACCGGGGTGGCCGCGTCGCTGTACGGCGGTGCCTGCGGAACGCCTGGCCGGGCATGCGTGCCCGGTGCGCCGGCCCCCGGGGCGGGTGGTGCCGGCGGCACGGGCGGGACCGGTGCGGCGAGCGGCGGCGGGGGCACCTGACCCGTGGCCGGGTACCCGTAGCCGGCGCCGGCCGGAGCGGCGGGCGCGTGACGCGGCCCGCCGGAGAGCTGGCCGGAGTCGTCGTCGTCCATGTGGTTCTGCGCGACGCCGCGGGTGAGGCGTCCGGCGGCGAAGCCGATGCCGGCGGCGATCGCGAGGAAGGCCACCGGGCGGCGGCGGGCGAAGCGCTGGACCTCGTCGAGCAGGTCGGCGGGCTCATGGTGCTCGAGCCAGGTCGCGAGCGCCTCGGTCCGGTCGGTGAGCTGGCCGGTGAGCTCGGTGGCCAGGCCCGCCTCGGGCTGCTCGCCGCGGGCCATGCGACCCAGGTCGTCGGTGAACGTGCGCACCGTGCCGGCGGCGCGGTTCATCTGGTCGGTCGCCTGGGTGCTGAGCGTGGACGTGGTCTCGTCCCACAGCTTCCTGCCCTCGCGGGCGGCGTCCTCCTTCACGCTCGCGGCTTCGCTCTTCGCGGTCTCGGCGACCGCGCGTCCGGCGCCCTGGGCGTCCGTCGCGACCTCTCGCGCCGCACCCTTGGCCTGGTCGGCCTTGGACCGGTCGGAGGACGAGGAGCTGTCGACACCGCCGACGGGGCCCGGCGTGGGCGGCGGGCTCCATGGGTCTGGAGCATGCGAGGGGGTCTGCGCACCGTAGGAATCAGTCATGACGTACCTCCCAGTATTAGGAACACACCCGCGACGGTGTGATGGGGGCCACAACACTAGGTCGGTCGGTGCGGCTTCGGGAGGGGCGGCGGCGCGGCGGACCTGCTGTGAGCATCCGCGCGATGTAGCCGATGGGCGCGGTCGTCGGTGCCGGCGACCGCCGGGGGCTGGAATCGGTCCGCTCCCGATCTAGCGTCTGACCTGGGCGTCACAGGGTCGGCGAGATCGCGGCGGGTGGCCGGTAAGCGGCTGATGGGACGCTTCGCGGCGGGTGTTCGGCGGGCTGCTGCGGGCCTGGTCTTCCGGATAGCGACCGCCTGGTCGAGGACAGTCCGCGGAGCGCCGGCGGGGATCCGTTCGGACGCGGAAAGGGTCCCGGGAGGCGCCGATCCCTCGGCACCTCCCCGGACCCTGCGGCGGCGCAGCGTGCGACCGCGGTGAGGCAGCCGCCCGGGCCAGAAAGGTGCCGGAGTCGTGGCACCTTTCCGGACCGGGCGGCGGCGCGGCGCACGGCGCCGCCTGCAGCGGCCCGCGCCGCCGCTCAGTCGTTCTCGGAGGCCTCGGGGTGGCGGGCGATGTTGACGATGGCGGCGCCGAGGCCGCCCCAGACGGTGACGATCGCGACGATCATCATGGTGATGGCGGAGAAGGACATGGTCGCTCCTGGGAGATGGGGGCCGGTGGGGCCGGGACGGGAGGCTGGTCGGGCGTCGGCCGGGACGGGAGGCTGGCCGGGCGTCGGCCGCCACGAGGGCGGGGCCGACGCCCGCAGCTCACGAGCGGGTAGAGCGCAGCTCGTGCGGGGTCCGGGCCGCGGGGTCCGCTGCCAGCCCTCCACCGGTGACGGCCTCCGGGGCGATCGGGTCGCCGTCGGAGTCGTGCTTGTGGAGGTTGGAGCTGGCCGGCCACGGGATCAGCGACAGCACCACCGCCGCGACCACCAGGCCGATGGCCATCAGCCAGCCGAACAGGAGCACGAACCAGCCGGGGTAGTCCTCATAGGTCCCCTCTGCGGTCAGCAGCGTCCAGGTGCTGATGACGAGGGAGACGCCGAGGACCAGCGGGGCGATGACCGCCAGCGAGAGCGTCCAGACGCGGTTGACCGGGAAGGTGCCGAAGAAGTTCAGATGATCGCGCAGCGTGGGCAGACCGCGCACGATGTAGACCACCACGATCGTGGAGACCAGCGCGGCCGCGACGATGCCGTACTCGTTGGCCCACTTGTCGAGCACGTCCAGCAGCGGCAGGCCCATCGTGGTGGAGAACAGTCCCACCGAGACGATCGCCAGCGGCACGCAGACCCCCAGGGTGGCGGGCAGGCGCGAGAGGCCGAACTTGTCCTGGAACGCGGCGATGATCACCTCGACGATCGAGACCAGCGAGGTGAAGCCGGCCAGCACCAGCGAGCCGAAGAACAGCACGCCGATCAGGGCGCCTACCGGCGCCTCGCTGATGATCGCCGGGAACGCGATGAAGGCCAAGCCGACGCCGGAGGTGACGACCTCGTCGATCGCCACGCCCTGCGCCTGGGCCATGAAGCCCAGCGCCGAGAACACGCCGATGCCGCAGAGGATCTCGAAGCTCGAGTTCGCGAAGCCGACCACGAGCCCGGAGCCGGTGAGGTCGGTCTTCTTCTTCAGGTAGGAGGCGTAGGTGAGCATGATGCCGAAGGCCACCGACAGCGAGAAGAAGATCTGGCCGTAGGCCGCGACCCAGACCCCCGGGTCCAGCAGCGCCGACCAGTTGGGCTTGAAGAAGGCGTCCAGGCCCGCGATCGCACCGGGCAGGGTCAGCGAGACGATCACCAGGATCACGAACATGACTATCAGCAGCGGGATGAAGACGATCGCGCTCTTGGCGATGCCGTTGTGCACGCCCAGCGCCATCACCACGATGACCGCGATCCACACCAGGACCATGGAGATCAGCACGGCGGGCACGTAGTCGAAGGCGATCGTGGCGTCGGCGCCGCCGAGGGCGCGGGTGTACTCCCCGAAGAAGCCCGCCGGATCGTCGCCCCAGCGCTTGTCGAAGGAGAAGATCGTGTAGTTCGTGGCCCACGCCAGGATCAGCGCGTAGTAGACCGCGATGATCACGCAGATCAGCACCTGCCACCAGCCGATGAACTCGGTCCAGCGACGGAAGCGGCGCCACGCGGCGGGGGCGGAGCCGCGCCAGCGATGCCCGATCGCGTAGTCGAGGAAGAGCAGCGGGATGCCCGCGGTCAGCAGCGCGACGAGATACGGCAGGATGAACGCGCCGCCGCCGTTGTCGTAGGCGACTGCGGGGAAGCGCCAGATGTTGCCGAGGCCGACGGCGGAGCCGATGGCCGCGAAGATGAAGGCGGTGCGGCCGCGGAACGCACCGCGATCGGCGCTCTGGGTGGCGGCGCCGGCGGACGGGGTTGGTGCACTCACGATGAGCCTCCGGGTGAGCTGCGCCGGTCACGGCGCGGGGGAGAGAGGTCGACGACGTCGGCGACCCGGGGAAGATGCGCCGCCTGAGGGGACGACGGCACGACGGCCGCGGGAGACGGCCCTGGACCGCAGGGATGGGCGGTCCGACGCACGGCGCGGTGCGGGATCGCCGCGGGGCACCGTGGGGGGATCGTACCGTCCAGAGGGATGGACGCGCGCGGGACGGGCGCGGCAGATCGGCTCCGTCCGCCCGGCGGCGCCCGGGCGAGCGGACCTGCCGGTGCGTCGGAGCTGCTGCGCCGACGCACCGACGGTGATCACTCGCCGGGCGGCGGCGGAGGCGTCGGGGCGCCGACGGGCGGTGCGACGCGCGGATGGGTCGTCGCGGGGCGGGAGGGCTCGTCGGCCCCGGCCTGTGCCCCGGCTCCGACGGGGGCGCGCGCGGGCGAGGGATCCCAGCCCGTGTCCACTGCACGACGCTGCATGAGGATCGCGGCTCCCAGGAGCACGGCGCCCAGCACGATCAGCAGGACGATGCCGGGCAGCACCCCGGTGCGCGCCGAGTAGCCGATGAGGATGCCGAACCAGCCGAAGTCGGTGTCGCCGAAGGTAGTGTTCGCGGAGCCGAAGGTGCCCAGCACCTTCAGCAGCAGCGCCGGCAGGAAGGTGACCAGCAGGCCGTTGACGAATCCGCCCGCGACCGCGCCGCGTCGGCCGCCGGTGGCGTTGCCGTACACGCCCGCGGCGCCGCCGGTGAAGAAGTGCGGGACCAGGCCCGGCAGGATCAGCGCGAGGCCGAGCACCGGGCCGAGCCACACGCCGAGCACCAGCAGGCCCACGAGACCGCCCGCGAAGCTCGACAGGAACCCGATCAACACCGCGTTCTGGGCGTAGGGGAACACGATCGGGGCGTCGAGGGCCGGGATCGCGCCGGGCACGACCTTCGCGGCGATGCCCTGGAAGGCGGGGACGAGCTCGCCGAGGATCGTGCGCACGCCGAAGAGGATCACGGCGACCGCGATGCCGAACTGCAGACCCTGGGTCACCGACTGCATGAGGTAGTTGCCCACCCCCGTCGCCCCGCCCTCGAAGGCGCCGAAGGCGGTCTCCTGCCCGGCCCGCGCGAGATACGCGACGGCGACCACGAGATACATCAGCACCATCGACAGAGCGGTGGCGACCATGGAGTCGCGCAGGAAGCGGAGCGACTCGGGGACCTTGAGGTCCTCGGTGGAGCGGCTCTTCCCCTTCGGGTCGACGAGCCGGCCGACGGCGCCGGCGGCGATGTAGCCCGCCGTGCCGAAGTGACCGATCGCGATCGAGTCGTCCCCGGTGATCCGCCGGGTCCAGGGCTGGGCGAGAGCGGGCAGGGCCACCATGAGGATGCCCAGCAGCACCGCGCCGAGCACGACCACGACCACGGTGGGCATCCCGGCCGAGGCCATCACGATCGTGATCAGGGTGGCCATGAACAGCAGGTGGTGACCGGTGAGGAAGACGTAGCGCAGCGGCGTGAAGCGGGCGAGCAGGATCGCGACCACGAAGCCGAGGATCATCAGCCACGCGACCTGGGCGCCGAACTCCTCCTGCGCGATGCCCGCGATCGCCTCGTTGGTCGGGACCACGCCCTGGGCGCCGAGCGCGCCCTGGATCATCACCCCCAGCGGGGTGAGGGAGGCGGTGACGAGCGTGGCGCCGGCGCCGATGAGCAGGAAGCCGAGCACGGCCTTCAGCGCACCGCCGGCCACCTGCCCGGCGGACTTGCGCAGGGCGATCAGGCCGATCGCGGTGATGATGCCGATGAGATAGGCGGGGACGGAGAGCACCTCGTTGACGAGGAACTCGGCGATCGTGACGAGCACGTTCATGGTTCTTCTCCGGGGAGTGGGGACGGGGGAGGGGTGGCCGACAGGTCGGAGAGGGCGGATGCGTCAGACGGCGTAGATGCGGCGCAGGGCCGCGTCGATCTCCGCCTGCGAGGTGAAGTTCTCGATCACCTCGACGCGCACGCCGACCTCGCCGAGGGTGTCCGCGATCGCACCGGAGGTGAGGATCGCGTCGGAGTCCTTGGCGCGGCCCTTCGCAGAGATCGTGTCGGTGGCCTGCACGTCCAGGTGCGAGGACCAGCCCCAGCGGTCCAGCACCTGCTCGGCCGTGTTCTTCAGGAACAGGCTCGTGCCCAGCCCGTTCCCGCACACCGTGAGCAGGAGCTTCTTCGAGGGGACGGCGTCGGCATCGACCATGGCGCCCGTGCCGGAGCCGGAGCCGGAGCCGGTGTCGGTCCGGGCCTCGGCGCCGGACCGGGAGTCCTCTGCCGACCTCGCGCCCGGACCAGCGCCGTCGGCCGCGAGAGCTGCGAGCACGTCCTCTCGCGTCCGCGCCGCGTCGAGCAGGGAACGGCGGGCCGGGTCGGCGAGCACCCCGGCGAGGGCCGCGAGCGCCTCGCGGTGCGCGGAGCTGTCCGCCGCAGCCAGCGCCATGACCAGCGTGACGGGGTCGTTGGCCGCGTTGCCGAAGGCGATCGGCTCCGCCAGGCGCACGAACGACATCCCCGTGCGATGCACCGACTCGTCGGGTCGGGAATGGGCGAGCGCGAATCCCGGTGCGATGACGATGTAGGGGCCGTGCTCCTCGACGGTGCGGATCATCGCCTCGGTGTAGGCGGGGTCGGTGGCGCCGGTGGAGACCAGCAGCTCGCCGGAGCGACGTATCGCCTCGCGCCAGTCGGCGGCATCGGCGTCCAGGAGGATCGTGGACGGGGAGAGCAGTTCGCTGAGCTGTGACATGTCAAGGGCCTCTTCTCACGAGGGCGGCGCGGGGCGGGATCGAAACGCTACGCCTGAGCCGTCGACGATGGGGAGCGCGCCTGTCCCGGTGCGACGAGGCCCACCCGCCCTGCATGTCACGACCCCGCAACCGACGGCAGGCGCGCACGAGGAGACGCGCCCCGACCGTTACGCTCGGGCCCATGTCTGAACCGTCCCCCGTGCGGCTCGGGTCCACCTCGACCGAGCCGTCCACCGCCTACATGCACCAGCTCGACGAGGAGAGGGAGGCGGCTCTGCGCACGCAGAGCCACCCCGGCTCCGACCACACCGGCGCCCCGGAGGCGCTGCGCTCCCGGCTCGAGGAGGAGGTCGACAAGGCCGGCCCCGAGCTCGTCGACCTGATGATCGACCTCGCCGAGCATCCCGAGGTCGCCTTCGAGGAGCACCGCTCCGCCGCCGCTATCGTGAGGATCCTCGAGGGCCACGGCATCGAGGCGCAGCTCGGCGCGCACGGCCTGGCCACCGCTGTCCGCGCCGAGATCCGCGGCGAGGGCGCCGGATCGGCCGACGCGCCGACCGTCGCGGTGCTCTCCGAGTACGACGCCCTGCCCGGCATCGGCCACGGCTGCGGCCACAACGTCATCGCCGTGATGGGCCTGGGCGCCTTCCTGGGGCTCGCGCAGCTCGCGAAGAGGGACCCCTCGGCCGTGCCCGGCACCGTCGTCTACCTCGGCACCCCCGCCGAGGAGGGCCACACCGGCAAGGAGTACATGGCCCGCCAGGGCGCCTTCGACGGGCTCGACGCCGCGGTCATGGCGCACGGCTATCCCGGCTACGACCTGGCCGACCAGGTGTGGCTGGGCCGGCGCACCCTCACCGTCGAGTTCCACGGCCACACCGCCCACGCCTCCGCGCAGCCGTTCATGGGACGCAACGCCCTGGACGCGGCGAGCCTGATGTACCAGGGCATCGGCCTGATGCGCCAGCAGACCCCGCCCAGCGACCGCATCCACGCCGTGATCCGCGAGGGCGGCGAGCGGGCCAGCGTCGTCCCCGACCGCGCGAGGCTCGACCTGTACGTGCGCTCCCAGCGCCCCGAGACCCTCAAGGACCTCTCGCGCCGGGTCGAGGACGTCGCCCACGGCGCGGCCCTGATGGCCGGCGTCGGCGTGACCGTCTCCTGGGACCGCCACCCGCCCTCCCTGCCGGTGCGCACCAACGACGCGCTGACCGGCCGCTGGGTCGAGGCGCAGCGCCGCCGCGGCCGCGACCCGCTGCCGCTGGGCGTGGTCTCCACGACCCTCGCCGCCTCCACCGACTTCGGCAACGTCAGCTACCGCCTGCCCGGCATGCATCCGCTGATCCGCATCGCCCCGGCCGACGTCGCCCTGCACACCCGCGAGTTCGCGGCCGAGTCCACCTCGGCCGACGCCCGCGCGGCGGCGACCGACGGGGCCTACGGCCTGGCCGCCACCCTGCTCGACGTCCTCCACGACCCGGCGCTCGCCGCCGCCGTCGCCGAGGAGTTCGCCGCCGCCGGCGGCGCGATCGACGTCCCCTCCTTCTTCGACTGATCCGCCGCGGCGGACGGCCCCTCCTCGGCCGTCCGCCGACGGACCCGTCGCAGCTGCCCCCGTCGGCCACCGTCGGCCGACGCCCCAAGGCCTCTCCCCACATCCTCTGGAGACTCCCATGAGCGCAACCCCCGCTCCGCCGGTGAAGACCGGCCTGACCGACAAGATCCTCAACGGCGTCGAGAGGGCGGGCAACAAGCTGCCCGAGCCCTTCATGCTGTTCCTCATCCTGTTCGCCGTCACCGGCGTGGTCTCCACGGCCATGGCCTGGGCGGACGTGGAGGTGACGGTGCCCGGCTCGGACGAGGCCACCGTCATCAAGGGCCTGTTCACCGGTGAGGGCCTGACCTGGCTGACCACCACCCTCGGCGAGAACTACATCGGCTTCCCACCGCTGGTGACGGTGCTGCCGATCCTGCTGGCGATCGGCATCTCCCAGCACTCCGGACTGCTCGCCGCCGCGATCCGCAAGCTGTTCGGCTCCTCGCCGTCGTGGATGCTCCCCTACGTGGTGGGCTTCGTGGGCGTCATCTCCTCGATCATGGCCGACTCCGCCTTCGTGGTGGTCCCGCCGCTGGCCGCGCTCGTGTTCAAGGCCGCCGGGCGACACCCCGTCGCGGGCCTGCTGGGCGGCTTCGCCGCCGCCGGCGCCGGCTACTCCACCAACATCTTCCCCACCTCGCTGGACGCGCTGTTCGCCGGGATCACCACCTCCGTGATGGACGCGCTGCCGGACTTCGAGTTCACCGCCGTGAACCCGGTCTCGAACTGGTTCTTCAACATCGCCTCGTCGCTGGTGCTCGGCGTCGTCGCCGGCTTCATCATCGACCGGATCCTGGAGCCGCGCCTGAACCGTCAGGGCATCGGCCGCGACGAGATCGCCGAGGAGGGCGAGGTCGCCACCAGCGGCGAGAGCGCCGAGCAGATGCGCGCCGAGCTGACCCCGACGGAGAACAAGGGCCTGATCGCCGCCGTGATCGCCGCCGTGGTGCTCACCGCGATCGTGCTGGCGGCGACGCTGGTGCCCGCCTCGCCGTGGCGGAACGAGGACGGCGGCTTCCTGCCCGAGTCGCCGCTGCTGGACTCGATCGTGTTCCTGGTCGTCGCCTACTTCATCGTGCTGGGCCTGACCTACGGCATCGTGGTCGGCACCCTGCGCAGCACCAAGGACGCGGTCGCGATGATGACCGAGTCGCTCAAGGAGATGCTGCCCTTCGTGGTGCTCGCCTTCATCCTGGGCAACTTCATCGCCCTGTTCAACTGGTCCGGGATCGGCACCTGGATCGCCGTGACCGGCGCCGCCGCCCTCGAGGGCATCGGCCTGACCGGCTTCCCCGCGGTGCTCGGCTTCATCCTGCTGGCCAGCTGCCTGAACCTGTTCATCATCTCCGGCTCCGGCATGTGGGCGATCATGGCCGCCGTGTTCGTGCCGATGTTCGCGCTGATCGGCTACGAGCCCGCCTTCACCCAGGCCGCGTTCCGCGTGGGCGACTCCGCCACACAGGTCATCACGCCGATGAACCCGTACATGATCGTGCTGCTGGGCATGCTGCGGAAGTACGAGCCCGGCGCGGGGCTCGGCTCGCTGATGGCGCGGATGCTGCCCTTCGTGGTCCCGTTCTGGTGCGTGTGGACTGTGATCCTGGCGGTCTTCTTCTTCGCGGACCTGCCGCTCGGCCCGGGCAACGGGATCTTCCTCGGCTGATCCCCCTCCGGCGGCCCCGTCGACCCCCTCGGCCCTGGAAGGCACGCCGTCCCCACACCTTGCCCATCGAGACGTTGCTTTGGTGCTCTATATGCCCGGAGAGAGCACCAAAGCTACGTCTCGATGGTGTGCCGGGGTCTGGGGTGAGCGGCGGGGCCGTCGGACCGACAGTTTCTGCTGCGCCCAGGACCTATGTCGCGCGTTGCATCGGTCCTGTGGGCAGCAAAACCTGAGCCGGGGTGTGCCTGGGTGCATCTGCCTCAGGCAGCGCTTCGCGCGACCGGTCGGCGGGAGCGAGGCGTCCCTACCCCGTCACCGGGTTGAGCGGCGGGGCGGCCGGCGCGAGGATGGCGGGCATGAGCGAACTCGCCGACCGCCTCCGCGCCCTGCCGTCCTTCCCCGAGGACATGCCCGGCCTCGACCCGGACTCCGCCCCCGAGGACCCGGCCGAGCTCTTCCTCGACTGGCTCGAGGGCGCGATCGCGAGCGGCGCCCGCCAGCCGCACGCCATGACCTTCCAGACCCTCGACGGCGGCGCGCCCGTCGGCCGCACCCTCATCCTCAAGGACCTCGACGAGCGCGGCCTGCACGTCTCCACCCACCGCACCTCCCGCAAGGGCGAGCAGCTCGCCGCCGACCCCCGCGCCGCGATGACCTTCTTCTGGCGCGAGAGCGGCCGACAGGTGCAGGTGGGCGGCGAGGTCGTCGCGCTGGACGAGGCGACCTCGCAGGCCGACTGGGCCTCGCGCCCCTCCTACGACGGCTCCCCGAACCCGGACTGGCAGGTCTACGCCCTGCAGCCGGCCTGGTACGAGTTCACCCAGTCGCGGCTGGACCGCAAGCACGTGCGCGTCGGCTACCGGCGCGAGGGCGGCGAATGGACGCACGCGCGAGTCACCACCCCGGCGGGCTGACCGGCCGGCGAGGCCGCCGTCCCCGTCGGCATCCGCTCCGCGCCTCCGGCGGCGCCGGTCCCCGCTCCGCAGCCCCGGCCGCACCGGTCCCGGACTCGCGCGCTCCGACGGGACTGGCCCCCACCTCAGCGCTCCCGGACGAAGCGCCGGTGCGGGCGGCCGTAGGCGTCGACGATCCCGTCGTCCGCGAAGCCGAGCCGGGCGAGCACCGCGGCCGAGGCCGGGTTCGCGAGGTCGGCGAGGCCGACGAGACGGCGCAGCCCGAGCGGCCCGTCGGCCGCCTCCACGCACAGCCGTCCCGCCTCGGTCGCGAGACCGCGGCCCCACCGGTCCCGGGCCAGCGTGTAGCCGAGCTCGATGCCCTGGTCGGTGACCTCCAGACCCGCATCGCCGACCAGCTCGCCGCGTGCACGCTCGATCACGGCCCAGAACGCGAAGCCGTGCCGGGCATGGTGGGCGGCGTAGTCGGCGAGCATCTGCGCGGACCGCTCCGGGGAGGCGGGATCGCCGTCGCCGACGAAGCGCATCACCTCGGGATCGCCGTAGACGCGATGCGCGGCCGCGGCGTCGTCGGCAGTGAACGGTCGCAGGTCCAGGCGCGGGCCGCGCAGCGGGAACCGGAGGGTCATCCCGCCAGTATGGCGAGGGGCCGGCCCGGCCGGGAGGTCAGCTGACGACCGTGGCGAGGCCCTGGCGTGCGTGGCGCAGCCGGTCGGGGGAGTAGGTGGTGATGCCGATCTCCTGGGCGCGGCCCGGATCGGAGACGCGCAGGTTCCCGTTCTCGTCCTCGCCCTGGGCGACGACGAAGTGGCCGTAGTCGGCCTCCTCCTCGCCGAGCAGCCGGCCGTGGTGGACGTGCAGGATCACGACCTTGCCGCGCGCGGCGGCCTCCAGCCCCTCCTCGAACCGGGCGCGGGTGGCGCGGGCGCCCGCGTCCCGCAGGCCGTTCTCGAGGTCGCCGAGATAGGCACCCGTGTAGTCGACGGTCTTCTTCTCGGGCTCGCCCCACGGGGACAGGCCGCAGCGGGCCCGCATCTCGATGACCGCCTTGCGGTTGCCGCCCACCGTCGTGCCCTTCTCGCCCGAGACGTAGTGCGGGACCTTCCTGCCCGCGGCGACCATGGCGATGACCGTCGAGGTGGGGCCGCAGTTCTCCGTGTCCCACGGACCGGTGCCGATCTGGTCGACGACCACGAGGTCGCCGGAGGCATGGGCCTGCGTGGATGCGAGCAGTCCGGCCGCGGTGAGGCCGAGGGCGCCGAAGCCGCGGAGCGCGGTGCGTCGGCTGAGGGTGCTGTCGAGCGGGGTGGGCAACCCGGTCACCTCCGAGGGGTCGAGGGGAGCGACCGGGCGAGCCTCGTCGGGCGGCAGTCGATCGCGCACCGTCCCCGCGAGACGCGACCGATGCGCCGAAATGAGCCATCGACGCTGTCACAGCGCACCCCCCGCACGGCAAGATGTGCGTGATCCACCGCTCGTGCGACACGAACCACATCGGGGCAGGCGCCCCGGTGCGGGCTACCCTTGCCGGGATGTCACGCGCCGCCCTCCTGCCTCCCGTGCTGCTCGGCCTCGTGGTCCTGCTGCTCGCGCAGATGGCGGGCCTGGCCGCGACGGCGATGCTCGACCTGCCCGTGCCCGGCGTGGTGCTCGGGATCGTGCTGCTGGTGCTGCTGGGCATCCTGCGGCCCACCCGCGGCGTGGTCCGCGCCGCCGAGCCCGCGGCAACCCCGCTGCTGGCCCACCTGCAGCTGCTGTTCGTCCCGCCCGGCGTGGGGATCCTGCTCGAGCTGGACACCCTCGCCGCGAACGCGCTCCCGCTCGCTCTCGCCGTGGGCGGGTCCTTCGTGCTCGCGCTGGTGATCTCCGGGCTGATGCTCCAGGCGCTGCTGCGCCGCCAGGACCGCCGACGGGGTGAGGCGGGCGGTCCCGACGCCCCGCCTCCGGCCGACGGGACGGACGGCCCCGGCAGGTCGCCGGGGCACGGCGGGGCCGGACCGTCGGCGGCCGCAGGAGGTGCCCGCGCATGAGCGCGCTGTACGAGCTGCCGGTCTTCGGCCTCACCCTGACCCTCGTCGTATACCTGCTGTCCTACGGGCTGTACCACCGGCTGGGTCGTCCCGGCCTGCTCTCCCCGGTGCTGGTCAGCGTGGTGGTGATCGCGACCGTGCTGCAGCTGACCGGGATGCCCTACGCCCTCTACCTCGAGCAGGTCGCGCTGCTGACGCTCCTGCTGGGCCCCGCGACCGTCGCCCTCGCCCTGCCGCTGCTGCGCAACGGCCGCGCGCTGCTCGCCTCGGCGCCGGCCGTGCTCGGAACCCTCCTGGTCGCGGGGATCGTGAGCATCTCGGTGACCGTCGCCGCGATGGTCGCGCTCGGGGCCGACGAAGCGACGCTGCGCGCCGCACTGCCGCGCTCGGTCACCTCGCCCGTCGGTCTCACGATCGCCGAGAGTCTCGGGGCGTCGGTGCCGCTCGCGGTGGTGCTGACCCTGGTCTCCGGCACGCTCGGCGCGGTGGTGGGGCCGGCGCTGCTGAGCCTGATGCGTGTCCGCGACGAGCGGGCGCGCGGCTTCGCGATCGGCCTGACCTCTCACGGGATCGGCACTTCGCGGGTGCTGGGGGAGTCGACGGTCTCCGGCGGCTGGTCGAGCGCCGCGATGGTGCTGAACGCGCTCGCGATGACGGTGACGCTGCCGGTCGTCGCGCACCTGGTGACCGGCTGAGCGCCCGCGTTCAGAGCATCGCGTCGTATCCCGCCCGGAAGTCCGGGAACTCGAGCTCGCCCAGCAGCTCGTGCAGCGCGGTCGCATCCAGCACGGTGCCTGCCCCGGGATCAGGTGAGGTGCGCGGCGGCGCGGGCACGCCGAGACGCTGGGCGAGATGTGCGACGACCTCGCCGAGCAGGGCGGGTGCGCCGTCCGTCGCATGGAGCAGCGCCGGCGGTGCGGGCGAGGACAGCAGTGCGAGGATCGCGCGGGCGAGATCGGCCTCGTGGATCCGGTTCGTCCGACGACCGTGCTCGACCGGGCGCCCCTCGAGGACGGTCCGGATCAGACGGTTCCTGCCGGGCCCGTAGATCCCCGCCGGGCGCAGGATCACCGCGCCGAACAGCTCGCGCGCCGTCTCCTCGCCCTCGATCAGCACGCGGGCGCGGTCGGAGCGCGGTCGCGCGGGGTCCGCCTCGGTGAGCGGACGCGAGGCGTCGTATCCCTCGAGGACCCGGGTGGAGGAGACGAACACCGTGCGCCGTGGGACCTCGGGCAGCGCGGCCGCGAGATGCGCGAGAGGCTCGCGATAGCTCGGAGCGGCCGACGGGGTGAGGGTGACGACCATGGCGTCGACCCGCGGCAGCGGGGTGGGGAGGGCGGCGGAGAGATCGGCGGCGACGGGCACGAACCCCGGCGGCAGGGAGCTCGGGTCGCGGCGCAGCCCGAGGACCTCGTGACGACCTCTCTCGTCCTGATCAGCGAGCAGCAGCTCGCCCACCCGCAGGCCCAGGCGCCCGCAGCCCACCAGCAAGGTCCTCGTCGTCATGGCCGTCCTTCCGCGCGGGGAGCCTCCAGTATGGCGTGATCCGGCCCGCTCGGTGCGGCCAGTCTGACCGGTCGAGCCCGATGTCGCCGGTACGCCCAGGTGCCTCGGATCTCAGCCGCGATGGCCGAAAGTCGGGTGCGCCGGGCGGTGCTCCCGGGGGAGGATTGCTCCTCGGACCGGCCCTGTGCGCCTGAGCCCCTGCCGCGACCAGCGGTCCCGCTCCGGCAGCGCCCGTCACCCCGGGCTCCGGCAGGTCCGGCGCACGCCCCGCCGACCACTCGGCCGACGAACCCGTCGGCCACTTCGAGGACAGGACCTGTCCTCACCCCGTCCTACGCTCCGACGAGACCCCGGCCGCTCACCCCCGTCGGCCGGGCCGCACCACCCTGCTCCGGGAGATCCCCTCATGCTCTGGACCCTGATCCGGCGCCATCTGCGGCCCTACCTGCCGCACGTGGCCGCCGTGGCCGTCCTCCAGCTCGCGACCGTGCTCGCGACCCTCTACCTGCCCAGCCTCAACGCCGACATCATCGACAACGGCGTCGCCACCGGCGACACCGACTACATCTGGCGCATCGGGGGGATCATGCTGATCGTCGCGATGGCGCAGGTCATCACCGCGATCGCGTCGGTCTGGTTCGGCGCCCGCGTCGCGATGGGCATGGGCCGCGACATCCGCCGCTCCGTCTACACCCGCGTGGACCGCTTCTCGACCGAGGAGATGGGCCGCTACGGCGCCCCGACCCTCATCACGCGCGCGACCAACGACGTCCAGCAGGTGCAGATGCTCGTGCTGATGACCCTGAACTTCATGGTCATGGTGCCGATCATGTCCATCGGCGGGATCGTCATGGCGATCCAGGAGGACCCGGGGCTGTCCTGGCTGGTGTGGGTGTCCGTGCCGGTGCTGATGGTGATCGTCGGCCTGCTGGTCACCCGGCTGATGCCGCTGTTCCAGCGGATGCAGGACAACATCGACTCCATCAACGGCGTGATGCGCGAGCAGATCATGGGGATCCGCGTGGTGCGCGCCTTCGTGCGGGAGGAGCACGAGACCGGCCGCTTCCGCGACGCGAACGCGACCCTCACCGACACCTCGGTGCGGATCGGTCGCCTCTTCGTGATCATGGGCCCGGCGATCACGATCGTGCTCCACCTCGCCACCGCCGCCGTGCTCTGGTTCGGCGGTCACCGCGTGGACGCGGGGCTCGTCGAGGTCGGCGCGCTCACCGCCTTCATGCAGTACCTGCTGCAGATCCTGATGGCGGTCATGATGGGCACCTTCATGTTCATGATGTTCCCGCGCGCGATCATCTCCGCCCGCCGCATCGGCGAGGTCCTCGAGACCGCCCCCACCCTCCACGAGCCCGCCGCCCCGACCCCGCTGCCGGCGGCCGACGGGGGCGCGACCGTCGAGTTCCGCGACGTCACCTTCTCCTACCCGGGCGCCGAGTCCCCGGTGCTGGACGGCGTCTCGTTCACCGCCGAGGCCGGCCGCACCACCGCGATCATCGGCTCGACCGGTTCCGGCAAGACCACGCTGGTCAGCCTCATCCCGCGCCTGCACGACGCGACCAGCGGCCAGGTGCTGCTGGACGGGGTACCGGTCACCGACCTCGCCCGCGCCGACATCTCCGCCGCCGTCGGCCTCGTGCCGCAGAAGCCCTACCTGTTCTCCGGCACCATCGCGCACAACCTCCGCTTCGGCGACCCGTCGGCCGACGAGAAGCAGCTCTGGGACGCGCTCGAGGTCGCCCAGGGCGCCGGTTTCGTGCGGGAGCGCAGCTCCGGCGAGGGCGAGGACGTCGCCACCGGGCTCGAGTCCACCGTCTCCCAGGGCGGCACCAACGTCTCGGGCGGCCAGCGGCAGCGCCTGTGCATCGCCCGCACCCTCGTCGCCGCGCCGCGCGTGTTCGTCTTCGACGACTCGTTCTCGGCGCTGGACGTCACCACGGACGCGAAGGTGCGCGAGGGCCTCGCCCGGCACACTCGCGGCGCGACCACGATCATCGTCGCCCAGCGCATCTCCACCATCACCTCCGCCGACCAGATCCTCGTGCTCGAGGAGGGTCGGATCGTCGGCCGCGGCACCCACGAGGAGCTGCTGGAGAGCTCCGAGACCTACCGGGAGATCGTCGACTCCCAGATCACCGCGGAGGAGATGGCATGAGCACCAGGAAGAAGACCTCCGCGAAGAAGTTTTCCGAGGCCAAGGGCGCCGGGACCGCCGAGCTCACCGAGGCCGAGATCCTCGAGATGCAGGACTCGATGAGCAGCGAATGGGGCGAGGGCGCGCCCCGCAAGGCGAAGGCGTTCTGGCCCTCCGCGCTGCGGCTCGCCGGCACCTTCCGCGAGCACAAGCTGGGGCTCGCCGTGGTGCTCGCCTTCGGCATCGTCTCGACGGTGCTCACCGTGTGGGCGCCCTCGATCCTCGGCGACGCCATGGACGTCATCTTCGACGGCTTCCTCGGCGACGGCGTCGAGTTCGGGGCGCTCGGCCGGTTGCTGCTGATCGTGCTGGGGATGTACGTGATCGCGGCGCTGTTCGACTGGCTGCAGGGCCGGCTGCTGAACGACGTGGTGATGGACATCGTCTACGACCTGCGCGAGCGGATCGAGGCGAAGGTCAACCGCCTGCCGCTGAGCTACTTCGACACCCGCCAGCGCGGCGACCTGCTCTCCCGCACCACCAACGACGTCGACAACGTCCAGACCGCCCTGCAGCAGGCCTTCGCCTCGCTCGTGTACGCGGTCCTCACCATCGTCGGCATCACCGTGATGATGTTCTGGCTGTCCTGGCAGCTCGCGCTCATCGCCCTGATCGCCCTGCCGATCTCCGGCGTGGTCATCGGCATCATCGGCGCGAAGTCGCAGAAGCTCTTCACCGCCCAGTGGCGGGGCACCGGGCGGCTGAACGGCCATGTCGAGGAGTCCTTCACCGGCCACGACCTGGTCACCGTCTTCGACCGCCAGGACTCGATGCGCGAGCAGTTCGATACGCGCAACGAGGAGCTGTGGGAGGCGTCGTTCAAGGCGCAGTTCTATTCCGGCATGATCATGCCGATCATGCAGTGGGTGACCTACCTCGGCTATGTCGGCATCGCCGTGGTCGGCGGTCTGCGGATCGCGGCCGGGCAGATGAGCCTCGGTCAGGTCACCGCGTTCATCCAGTACTCCCGTGAGTTCAACGCGCCGCTGGGCGAGGTGGCGGGGATGGCGAACATGCTCATCTCCGGCGTCGCCTCCGCCGAGCGGATCTTCGAGCTGCTGGATGCCGAGGAGCAGGAGCCCGACGGGCAGATCACCGCGCGCGGGCCCGTGGGCGAGGAGGCGGCCGGTGCCATGGGCTCGGCCGATGCGTCGGCTGCCGTGCACGCCGAGGCGTCGGCCCCCGCGGGGCGCATCGTCCCGCGCCAGGAGCTCACCGGGGCGACCCGCGGCCGGATCGAGTTCGACCACGTCGCCTTCTCCTACACCCCGGAGAAGCCGCTGATCAGCGACCTGTCGCTGACCGCGGAGCCCGGGCAGACAGTCGCGATCGTCGGCCCTACCGGTGCGGGCAAGACCACCCTGGTCAACCTCATCATGCGGTTCTATGAGATCGACGCCGGCGAGATCCGGCTCGACGGCGTGGACATCCGCGCCCTGGACCGCGGCGCGGTGCGCTCCCGCGTGGGCATGGTGCTCCAGGACGCGGTGCTCTTCGGCGGCACGATCCGGGAGAACATCCGCTACGGCCGGCTGGATGCGACCGACGAGGAGGTGGTCGCCGCCGCGACCGCCACCTTCGTGGACCGCTTCGTGCACACCCTCCCCGACGGCTACGACACCGTCATCGAGGACGAGGGCGCGAACGTCTCCGCCGGCGAGCGTCAGCTGATCACGATCGCCCGCGCCTTCCTCGCGGACCCCGCGCTGCTGATCCTCGACGAGGCCACCAGCTCCGTGGACACCCGCACCGAGGTGCTCGTGCAGGAGGCGATGGCGGCGCTGCGCACCGACCGCACCAGCTTCGTCATCGCGCACCGGCTCTCCACGATCCGCGACGCGGACGTGATCCTGGTGATGGAGCACGGCGACATCGTCGAGCAGGGCTCGCACGACGAGCTGCTCGCCGCGGGCGGCGCCTACCACCGGCTGTACTGGTCGCAGTTCGCCGACGGCATGGACCCCGACGAGGACGAGGCCGTGCTCGAGGGCACCACCACCGGGCCGGTCCCCGCCGTCGCCGCGACCGAGGGGGCCGCCGTCCCCGGCGAACAGGGGGCGGCCGGCGCGCAGTAGGCCCGTCGGCCGGCGGCGAGCAGGCACGTCTGCCGGTCGGGCTGACAGGCGATCGGGCGTCGGCCCGTCGGCCGACAGGGCGGATGGCATTCGAGACGTAGGTTCTGCGCGGAATGAGCCCGCTTACGGAGCAGAACCTACGTCTCGCCGATGAGGTGGGCGAGGCGGCCCTGCTGCAGCGGCCCTGCAAGAATCCCCCTGGGCAGGAGCGGGCGCGGCCGGTAGCGTCGAGGCCATGGACGTCACCGTCATCGGAGGCGGCATCGCCGGCCTCGCCCTCGCCCACCAGCTCGCCCCCGACCACGACGTCACCGTGCTCGAGGCCTCCCCGGGCCCCCGCGGCGGCGGCTACATGATCGACTTCTTCGGCCCCGGATTCGTCGCCGCCGAGCGGATGGGGATCATCGACGAGCTCCGCGCCCGCGGTCACGTCTACGAGGGCGTGCGCTACGGGACGCCCGACGGGGCCGAGTCCGGCCGGATCGACGTCAGGCCGCTCGCCGCGGCCCTGGGTGGCCGCTACTTCTCCATCCTCCGCCCGGAGGTCGAGCTCGGGCTCCTCGCCGTGCTGCCGCGCTCCGTCGACCTGCGCTACGGCGCCCGCGCGGTCGCGGTCCGCGACATCGGGCTGCAGGGCGGCGGCTCCCCGCGCGGCGCCCTGGTCGAGCTCGCCGACGGGACCACGCTCGCCTCCGACCTCGTCGTGGCCTGCGACGGGGTGCGCTCCCCGGTGCGGGAGAGGGTCGCGCCCGGGCACGGGGAGATCGTGCCGATGGGCTATCGCGTGGCGAGCTACCTCTATCCGGATCCGGAGCTCGCAGGCGAGCTGGGGGAGCGGATGCTCATGACCGACACCGTCGGCCGGGTGGGCTGGGCGTACGCGGCCGGCGACGGCCGGGTCGGGGCGATGTTCGCCGAGCGCAATGATGCGGCGAGCACCGAGCGGCCCGTCCCCGATCGGGAACGGCTCCAGCGCGACTTCGCCGGCCTCCACCCGCAGGTCGACCGGGCCCTCGCGAACGCCCCGGAGTCCTTCTACGACGACCTCGCCGCCCAGGCGATCGCACCCCGCTGGAGCCGCGGGCGCGTGGTCCTCGCCGGGGACGCCGCCCACGCCCCCTCGCTCCTGGCCGGGCAGGGCACCTCGCTCGCGATCGCGGGGGCCGAGGCGCTGGCCCGGAGCCTCCGCGCGGCCGGCCCGCACGTCGAGGTGGGGCTGGTCGAGTACGAACGGCGCTGGCGGCCGACGGCCGAGCAGGTGCAGCTCGCGGGCCGTCGCAGCGCCTCCTTCTTCGCGCCCGCGACCCGGCTCCAGCTGCGCCTCCAGCAGATCGCCCGCCGGGCGGTCACGCTCCCCGGGGCGAGCCTGTTCGCCGCCCGGAGCGTCCTCGGCCACTGAGCCGCCTGCGCTCGACGGCGGACGGACGCCCCGTCGAGCCGTGCGCGTCGTCGGAGGGCCTTCGGCTGATCCCGATCGGCCGGGCGTGACCGGTCGAGGGGTGCCGCCGGCGGATCCCCATCGGCCGGGCGTGACCGGCCGACGGGCTCCGCCCGGCGGATCCCACCCGTCGACGGGGCCGGTTCCCCCGCGCGGGGGAGGTGCGGAGCACGTCCTCCGAGAAGGCTCGGGGCATGACCACGAACACGCCCGCACCGTCCCTGACCGACACCGACCGACCTGCCGCCGCGCCCCGCGCCCTGCTGCTCGCGGCCGTCCTGGCCAGCGCGCTCATCGCCCTGCTCGGGGCGGCGTGGGCGCTCGCCCCGGACGCCGATCTGCTCGGCGGACCACCCGATCGCACGCCCCTCGAGCTGCTCCTCGGCCCGACGGGCGCCGTCGCGACGCTCGCCGCCGTCTCCCTGCTCGGAGTCGGTGCGGCGCTGACCGCCCTCTCCCGGAGGCTGCCGCGCCCAGCGCTGCTGACCGTCGCGGCCGCGCAGGTGCTGGTCGCCGGGGTGGGGATGGGCAGCATGTCCACCCTGTCCACGGCCGGTTACCTGCTCGCGCTCGCGATGCCCGCCGTCGTCGGGCTGCTGGTCGTGCAGGTGATCCGCCGATACCCGCGCGTGCGCGTGCCCGTCGCCGGGATCGTCGTGATCGCGCTGGCGGCCGGAGCGCTGTTCCTCGGCGAGGCGCTGCTGGACCTCGCCGGCTATCTCCTGCCGGCCTTCGTCGCCGAGATCCCGATGATCTCGACGACCCTGCTGCTCGTCGCCGGCGGCGCCCTGTGGGCCGCTCTCGCCGCCGCGGCCCTGCGCAGCGACGGGAGTGCCGCGCGCCTCGCAGCACGGGTGACCCGTCACCGGGTGCCCCTGACGCTCGTCGCCGCCGCCTGCCCGCTGCCCTACGCGCTGATCCGGCTGTCCTGGCTGACACCCTGGCCGCTGATGGCACCCGACGGGCTCGAGCTCAGCACGCGGCTGTGGGGCCTCGCCCTCTCCTCCGGCAGCTGGCTCGCCGTGGTGCTCACCCTCGGGCTGATCCTGCCGTGGGGCGAGAGGTTCCCTCGCTGGATGCCGGTCGTCGCGGGCCGGGAGGTGCCGATCGCCGCGGCCGCGGTGCCCGGCGGTGCGGTCGCCGCGCTGTTCACCTTCGCCGCCGTGCCGATGCTGGTCGGCGCGGAGATGATGACCGCCGCCGACCGTCTCCTGTTCGCCGTGACCTTCCCCTGCTGGCTGTGGGGCCCCGCGCTCGCCCTGGCCGTCCGGGGATACATCGGCCACCGTCGTGACCAGGAGCGTCGCGGATCCGCGCCGGAAGTCGCTGGTGCCCGCCGCGCATGATCGACGACGATGTGCGGATGGAGATCCTCCGACGGCAGGGCCGCCGCCTCGCGTGGCTGATGGCGGGAGCCGCCATCGGCCTGGCGGTGGTCCTGCTGGTCGTCGTCGTGGCGGCCGTCGCCGTCGGCCTCGGCGGGGAGCCGGGGTCCGAGGCCGGCTCGGGCACGGTCGGCGGCCTCCGGGGAGCCGGTCCCGTGGCCACGATCGCGGGAGCGAGCGTGCTGCTCGCGGCGCTGCTGGGCCTCGTGCCCGGGGTGCGGGAGCTCGAGGTGACCGGGGCCCGCGGCATGCTCGGCGCCGACGGGGAGCTGCTCGTGCCGCGCCGGCCCCGCGCCGGTCACCATGCCCGCACCGCCCTGTGGGTCGTGCTCCATCTGGGCTCCGGGCTGCTCTGCGCGACGCTGCTGGCGACCTTCGTGCCCTCGGCCGCGCTGTTCCTCGTCGAGCTCGCGGCCGGCCGGTCCTTCGGCTCCGGGCTGCCGCTGCCGGAGGGTGCGGTCGGGCGGCTCGGCGCGGCCGCGCTCGCCCTGCTGATCGGGGCGGCCTCGGCGCTCGCGTGGTGGCCGCTGGGCGCCGCCCTCTCCCGTCTCGCTCCCCACCTGCTGGGGCCGACGGCGACCGACCGGCTCGAGGCGGCCGAGCAGCGCGTCGCCCGCGAGGCGGAGCGCACCCGGATCGCGCGCGAGCTGCACGACGGGATCGGGCATGCCCTGACCGTGGTCAGCGTGCAGGCCGCCGCGGCGCGCACCGTGCAGCACAGGGATCCCGAGGTGACCGCGGCCGCGCTCGCGGCGATCGAGGAGACCGCCCGCGGCGCGACCGGGGAGCTCGATGCGGTCCTCGCCCTGCTGCGCGAGGAGGAGAGCGGCCGACGGGCGCCGCGGCGCCCCGCCGCGCCGGACGGCCGCGCCACGGACGCGCCCGCTGCTCCCGGTGACGGACCCGCTGCCGGGGACGAGCTCGAGCGGCTCCTGGCCGGGCACCGCCGCGCCGGGATGGACCTGCACCGACGCGGCGAGCTCCCCGCCGATCTCGCTCCTCTCCAGCACTGCCATCTGGTGCGCGGCCTGGGCGAGCTGCTCACCAACGCCCAGCGCCATGCGGCGCCCGGACCCGTCACCCTCGTGCTCGGCGCCGACGACGGACGCGTGCACCTCGAGGTGACCAGCCCCCTCGACGATGCGCTCGCGGAGCCCGCCGACGACGCCGCCGCGCCGCCTGCGGACTCTGCCGCGCAGCCCGCCGCCGTCCCGGGAGGGCACGGTCTCGTCGGCCTGCGCGAGCGCGCCGTGCTCCTGGGCGGCACCCTCGAGGCCGGACCCCGCGGCGAGCACTGGATCGCGCGCCTGGACCTGCCCCTGCTGCGCGAGGAGGAGCGATGACCGACCCCGCGAACGAGCCCGCCGAGCCCACCGGCCCTGCGCGTCCCGTCGACGCCCCGGACCCCGTCCGCCTCGTCGTCGTCGACGACGAGCCCCTGGTCCGGCAGGGCCTGTCGCTGATCCTCGGCGCCGAGGACGACCTCGAGATCGTGGGCGAGGCGGCCGACGGCGACGAGGCGCTGCGCATCGTCCGCGCGACGCGGCCGCACGTGGTGTGCATGGACGTGCGCATGCCCGGGATCGACGGGATCCGCGCGACCGAGCTCCTGCTGCACCTCCCGGAGCCGCCGAAGGTGCTGGTCGTGACCACGTTCGAGCATGACCAGCATGTGCACGACGCGCTCCTCGCCGGGGCCTCCGGGTTCCTGCTCAAGCGCGCGACCGGGCCGGAGATGGTCCGGGCGGTGCGCACGATCGCCCACGGCACGAGCCTGCTGTTCCCCGACGCCGTGCGGGATCTGCTGCGTCCCAGCGCCCGCACCGCCCGGCACGACGGCCCGCCGCTGACCGAGCGCGAGGCCGAGGTCCTCGCGCATCTCGCCCGCGGGGAGACCAACGCCGAGATCGCCGCGGAGCTCTTCCTCGGCGTCGAGACGGTCCGTACGCACGTGGGGAACCTGTTGGCCAAGCTCGGTGCCCGCGACCGCACCCAGGCGGTGGTGATCGCCTACCGCACCGGTCTGGTGGACCCGCGCGCGAGCTGACCCTCCCGGGTGCGAGCTGATCCCAGAGAGCGCGAGCTGATCCGCCCGGCCGCGGGGTGACCCGACGGAGCGCGAGCTGACCCGCCCGGGCGCGAGTTGACCCGCCCGGGCTCGGGGTCCGCTTCTGCGTGCGCGAGATCGGCCGGTGGGCCATGGCGACGTCCCACGCGAGACAGGATGGTCGGCTGCTGGCGTGTGGCGTTCCGGTACGTCTATATAGGCGTACCGGAACGCCACACGCCAGTACTCGTCCAGATCCCGCTCGACGGCGAGCTCTCACCGCGCTCTGTGGGTCCGAGCAGGACGCGCCGTCCCCGGTCAGCGCCGTCGCGCGAACTCGGTGAAGCTCACCCCGGTCTCGTAGGTGCGGGTGCGCACGTGTTCGAACTGCTCGGGTACGTACTCGCCGGGCGCGAACAGCGGGATCCCGGCCCCGAACAGGAACGGCTGGCGCTTGAGCAGGAGCCGGTCGATCTCCCCGCGCAGCTGGATCGCGAGCCGGCCTCCGCCGCACAGCCAGATGTCCCCGCCGTCCTGCTGCTTCAGCTCCCGCACCACCGCGACCGGGTCCTCGTCGGTCACGCGCAGGTTCTCGGCGGGCTCGAGCGGACGGTGCGTGAACACGATCTGCTGGAGGTGGCGGTAGGGGCTGGGCATGTCCGGCAGGCCGACGGCGTGCGTGTTCGCGCCCATCAGCACGGTGTCGAAGCGGCCGCCCGACTGGTCGATACCGAGATGCGCGGCGATGTCGGTGGGGATCGTGACGGCGAACTCCTCGTTGATCCCCTCCATGTGGTCGCCCTCGATCAGGAAGGCGTCGAACTGGTGGTCGGGGCCGGCGATATAGCCGTCCAGGCTCACGGCGACGTAGTAGACGAGCTCTCGCATGGGTCCCCCTCGGGTCGGTGCCCCGCGGCGGCGCCGCGGCTCGGAGGACCGACACTACGGCGCAGCGGCGACCAGCGCCCCATGCTTTTCCGGGAGCCGGCCCCGCGGTGAGGGCGATGCCGGGACCGGAGCGCTCGAGGTGCGGTGACTTGGAAGGTGCCGAGTCGCTGCGCGACGGCCAGCCCCCGCGAGGACGGGGGCGCGGCGCCTCAGTGGGTGCCGAGCCGCTGGGCGGCGGTGCGTCCCCGGGAGGCCAGAGGAGCGGAGCCGACCGCCTTCGCGAGTCCCACCCGCGCCCCGTTGCCGTAGAACGTCTCGATCCCGTCCGCGGGCACGGCATAGGTCTCGTGCCAGATCCCGACCGCGCCGGGATGCGTCCGGGCCGCCTTGTTGAACGCCTTCCAGGCCGGCAGGTGCTCGGCACTCGACATCCGCGCGTAGGCGTAGAGGTGCTCGGTGCTGCGCCAGTACTGCACCACCCAGGGGCCCTTCGCGCCGATCAGGGTGTCCGCGCCGAGGAAGCCGAGGTCCTCGGCCTCGCCGCGCGCGGCAGTGGCGCGGTTGCGGTGCAGCTCGGCGAGCATGCGCGGCATCGCGGCGGCGACGGGGCCCCACAGGTCCGGCCGCCACGGGGCGCGGATGGTCATGCCGATGTGGAAGACGACCAGGTCGTCGACCGCGGCGTGGGTGAGGTTCGGAGGCTGGCGGTCGGTCGAGGCGGCCGGACGGTCAGCGGGAGCGGCGGGGCGGTCTATGAGGTCACCGTCCCCGAGGACCCCGACGAGGCCGTGCGCCGCGTGGTCGTCGGCACCGTGATGCTCGAGCCGGTGCTGCTCACCCTGCGCCTGCTCGCCCAGCGCGAGCTCTCCGTGCGTCGCGCGGAGACCGTCGACGGGGGCCGGCTCCGGACCGACCTTCGACGATGAGCGCCGCCTCGTCCCGAGCGGCTCAGTGGCCGCCCCGGCGGTTCAGTACGGCGTCGTGGGCGGCGCCCCGGGCGGAGGCTCCGGCGGTGGGGGCTGGTCAGGCTGGGGGAGCGGCTCCGGCGGCGGCTCCGGCGACGGCTCGGGCGGTCGCCCGGGGATCGGGGCCGGCGGGTCCGAGGGCGGCGCTCCCGGCGGCTCGGTGGGAGGCGCGGTCGGCGGCTCCGTGGGCGGCTTCCCGGGCGGGGTCATCGGCGGCTCGCTGGGCGGCGGCAGGCTGCCGCCGGACGGCGCGGACGCGAGCGAGCCGCTCGGCGCGTGCTCGGCATCAGGGAGGCCGACCGAGCGGACCTCGAGCGGGCGGCGGGTCATCGCGGACCGGTTCCCGGGATCTCGACCGGCACCCGGTCCTCGAGCATCCGCGAGCGGGTGAGGAACCGCTTCCCGTCGGGCGTCTCGAGGCTGAAGCCGCCGCCGCGCCCGTCGACCAGGTCGATCGTCAGGTGCGTGTGGCGCCAGTAGGCGAACTGCTCGCGGCTCATCCAGAAGTCCAGCGGGCTGGTGGCGCCGCCCGGCAGGGGCACCTCGACGTGGCCCATCCGCACATCGGCGTCGCCCGTGATGAAGTCGCCCTCGGGGTAGCACATGGGGGAGGAGCCGTCGCAGCAGCCGCCGGACTGGTGGAACATCAGCGGGCCGTTGCGGTCGATGAGCCGCTGGATCTGTGCGACCGCCGCGGACGTGAAGGCGACGCGGGAGAAGTCCTCGCCCTCGACCGTCGGCTCCATCTCCAGGACGTCGTCGGCCTCGGTCGGCTCCGGCAGCGGGGGTGCCGGCGGCTGCCCGGGCTGCGGTGCGGGAGTGGTGGAGGTGTCGGTCATCGGGCTCTCCTTCCAGCGCGGCCGACGGCGGGGCCGGCCGGGTGCGCGGCGGCGATCATCGGCCTCTGCGTCACGGGGACCCGGACGGCGGGTGCGACGGCCGACGTCGGCCGATGTGACGCGGGCCACCAGGATAGACCCGTGCCGGCGGACATAGGGTTGGGCACATGGAACATCGCCACCTCGGCCGCTCCGGCCTCAAGATCAGCGAGATCATCTACGGCAACTGGCTCACCCATGCCTCGCAGGTCGAGGACGACCGCGCCCGTGCCTGCGTCCGCGCCGCGCTCGACGCCGGCATCTCCACCTTCGACACCGCCGACACCTACGCCAACACCGCCGCGGAGGTCGTGCTCGGCGAGGCGCTGAAGGGCGAGCGCCGCGAGTCGCTCGAGATCTTCACCAAGGTGTACTTCCCCACCGGCCCGAAGGGGCACAACGACACCGGCCTCTCGCGCAAGCACATCCGCGAGTCGATCGACGGCTCGCTGCGCCGCCTGGGCACCGACTACGTCGACCTCTACCAGGCCCACCGCTACGACTACGCGACGCCGCTCGAGGAGACGATGCAGGCCTTCGCCGACGTCGTCCACTCCGGCAAGGCCCTGTACATCGGCGTCTCCGAGTGGAACGCGGACCAGCTGCGCGCCGGCCACCAGCTCGCCCGCGAGCTCGGCATCCAGCTCGTCTCCAACCAGCCGCAGTACTCGATGCTGTGGCGGGTCATCGAGGAGCGCGTCGTGCCGACCTCGCGCGAGCTGGGGATCTCCCAGATCGTCTGGTCACCGGTCGCGCAGGGCATCCTCACCGGCAAGTACAAGCCCGGGGCCGAGGCGCCCGAGGGCTCGCGCGCCCGCGACGAGAAGGGCGGCGCCGACATGATCAAGCGCTTCCTGAACGACGAGGTGCTCACCGCCGTGCAGGGTCTGCTGCCGATCGCGGAGGGGCTGGGGCTGACCCCGGCGCAGCTCGCGATCGCCTGGGTGCTCAGCAACGACAACGTCGCCGGTGCCATCATCGGCGCCTCCCGCCCCGAACAGGTCACCGACAACGTCAAGGCTGCGGGCGTCACGCTCGACGCCGACGTGAAGGCCCGGATCGACGAGATCCTCGGCGAGATCCCCGAGACCGACCCGGACCAGACCCGCTCGCCGGCGCAGCGCCTGGCCTGACCTGCCCCGGCGCAGCGCCTGGCCTGCCCCGGCGCGGCGCCGCCGCCCGCCACGGCGCCGCGCACAATTCTGCGCTCCCTGCGTGGCCTCACGCCGGATACGGCCTCGAGGTCACGCAGGGAGCGCATCTGTGTGCGGCGCGGACGTCCGGGAGGGCGGCGAGGCGCGGCACCGCTCAGTGGATCAGGCGAAGATCGCCTCGGGGGAGCCGCGCCCCGCACTCCTGGAGATCGCCCCGCACCCCTGGAAGTCCCCGCGTGGACGGAGGAGCGGCCGGCCCCGAGGACCGGCCGCTCCTCCGAGCGACAGCGGGTGGTGGTCCGCGTCAGCGGCCGGCGACCTTCTTCTCGAGGTCCTCCCCGGTCTCGCCGTGTCGGACCAGACCGTCGGCCCGCAGCTCCCAGAACTCAGCGTTCTTGATGCCGAGCAGGCGCGGATCGAACTGGGGGTCCTTGCCGGCCTTCTTCTGCTGCTGGTAGTCCTTCAGCGCCTTGAGCGCGGGGCCCTGGAGGATGAGGATCGCGACCACGTTCAGCCACGCCATCGCGCCGACGCCGATGTCGCCGAGCGCCCAGGCGTTGCCCGTGGTGGTCACCGAGCCGTACACGACGGCCACGAGGATCAGAGCCTGCAGGAAGCGCACCAGCGCACGACGCGCGGTGCGGTTGGGGATCCAGCGGCTGAGGTAGGTGAGGTTGACCTCGGCCATGTAGTAGTAGGCCACGATCGTGGTGAAGGCGAAGAAGAACAGCGCGATCGCCACGAAGGTCGGGCCCAGGCCGTGGAACACGGACTCGAAGCCGTTCTGCGCGAACTCGGGACCGTAGTCGGTGCCCTCGGGCACCGAGCCCGCGTAGATGAGCTCCTCGTCGGGCCCCTGGAACACCTGGTACATGTCGGTGGAGATGATCAGGAACGCGGTCGCCGTGCACACGAAGAGGGTGTCGATGTAGACCGCGAAGGACTGCGCGAAGCCCTGCTTGGCGGGGTGGGAGACTTCGGCTGCGGCGGCGGCGTGCGGGCCCGTGCCCTGACCGGCCTCGTTGGAGTACAGACCGCGCTTGACGCCCATCTCGACGGCCTTGCCGACGATCGCGCCGAAGACGGCGTGGGCGCCGAAGGCGCTCGAGAAGATCAGTCCGAAGACGTGGGGGATCTGATCGAAGTTGATGAAGAAGACGATCAGCGCGGCGATGATGTAGAGGATCGCCATCACGGGCACGACCAGCACGGCGAAGTGCGCGATGCGCTTCACGCCGCCGATGATGATGAAGGCCAGCAGGATGACCACGCCGACGGCGGTGACCCAGTGGGGCAGGCCCCAGGCCTCGTAGGCCGCGGAGGCCATGCCGTTGCCCTGCACGCCCGGCAGGAAGAAGCACATCGCCACGACGGTGACGATCGAGAACACGATCGCGTAGACGAGGAATGCCGGGGCGGCCGCGGTGTGCTTGAACGCCTTCTCGATGTAGTACGCGGGGCCGCCGCGGTACTCGCCGGTGTCCTTGTCCTTCTCCTTGTAGATCTGGCCGAGGGTGCACTCGACGAAGGAGGTCGCGGCGCCGAGGAAGGCGATCAGCCACATCCAGAACACGGCGCCTGGGCCGCCGATCGCGATCGCGGTGGCCACACCGCCGATGTTGCCCATGCCGACGCGTCCTGCGAGGGACATCATCAGCGACTGGAAGGACGAGGTGCCGTCTGGGGAGGCCTCGCCCTTCTTCAGCTGGGACAGCATGTCGGGGATGCAGCGGACCTGCAGGAACAGCGTGCGCAGGGAGAAGTAGAGGCCTGTCAGCAGCAGCAGGCCCACAAGGGGGAGCGACCACACGAGGTTGTTGGCCCCGGTGATCAAGGTGTCGAAGAACATGGGATCTCCATGGGGGAGGGGAAGGATGGTCGCGGACGGACATCGGGCTCGCCTGTGAGCCCGGTCACCGACATCGCCGTGGAGGAACAGTAGCGCGTCACAGCCCCGCAGACACGTCAAGAGATGCCCGTTATCCGACTGCAATGCGCGCGCAGCGGTGAATCCGGCGACATCCGACCGCTCCGGCATGACGCGGACCGGGCTCGTCTGTAGACTCGTCGGCGACCCCTCGTGCGGTGTCATCTTGCTGAACTCCCCCAGGGCTTGACGGCAGCAAGGGCAGGTGAGCTCTGGCAGGTGCGCGAGGGGTCGCTTCATGTCCGGGCGCAGGAGGTCCGACGGCCGCCGGCCCTGCAGGTCCGGCCATCGACGCGGCGCCTCCGGTCGACGAACGCGCCCCCTGTCGCGCCCCGAGCCCCCCGCAGCCGACGGGGGATGCCCCCACCGCGGCCGGGCGGTCCTCCCCGTACCGCCGCCCCGGGCACGATCCCTAGCGTGGACGACGATGCGGAGCCCGCCCCGGGACCCGCGCATCCCTCTCCAGGAGCGCACGATGTCGACGCCCCCGGCAGTCGCCCAGCCCGTCCTCGCCCCCGCCCCCTCTCTGCGCCGCGTGCTCGCCTTCCTCGGTGCGGCGCTCGCCGTCTCGACCGCCCTGTCCCTGCCCTTCGCGTTCGGGGCCCTGCCGCCGGCGGCCGTCGGCCTCGCCGTGCCGCTCGCGCAGCTCTCCCCGCTGCTGGCCGCGCTGCTGGTGCGTAGGCGCGGAGCGCCGTGGTGGCGCGCCCTCGCGCTCGCCGTCCCGTCCTGGCGGGCGCTCGAGGTCGCCGCGATCGCCGCGATCGCCGCGTTCGTCGCGGTGCCGCTGGCCAGGGTGCTGATCGGGCTCGGCGCCGGGGCGCCGCCGTCGGCCGATGCCCTCCCGCTGTCGTCCGTGCTCCTCGCCGTGCCGGCCGTGCTGGTGATGCAGTCGCTGTTCGCGATCGGCGAGGAGGCGGGGTGGCGAGGCTGGCTGCACGGAGAGCTCCGCCCGCTCGGGTTCTGGCCGATGTCCCTTCTCATCGGGGCGATGTGGGCGGTGTGGCATGCGCCGATCGTGCTCGCCCTCGGCCTCGCGCCGCGCGAGGCCGTGACCTATCTCGGCACCATCGTCGCCGTCGCACCGCTGCTGTCCGCGCTGCGCGAGATCTCCGGCACCGCCTGGGCGGCCGTGCTCGGCCACGGTCTGCTCAACAGCGCCCGTGTCGCGATCGAGCAGAACGTGCTCGGCCCGCTCGAGCCCGGGACCGCCTGGCAGCTGGATCTGAGCTCGTGGGCGCTGTGGCTCGCGGTCGCCGCGGCCGTGCTGCACCTCGGCGCCAGGCGTCGCGCGACGACGCCCGGAGCGGTGTCCGGGGCCGGCCTGCCGGTGCGGTGAGCCCCGGGCTCACGCTCACAGGTGCTCGGCCGGGAGCTCCTCCAGGGTGCTCGCCCGCTCCTCCACGGTCGGGACCGACGGGGTCGCGGCCCGGGGATCGCCGAGCACGGCGTTGACCAGCGCGGCGAGGACCACGAACGCCGCCGCTCCGGTCGGCAGCCACATCGCGGCCTCGGCCCCGACGCCGTCCGCGACCGCGCCGGTCAGCGCCGAGGTCGCGGACTGGCCGACGATCGTGGCCGAGCCGAGCATCGACATCAGCGTCGCCGAGCGGCCCTGCGGGGCGCGGTCCGCGGCGAGGCTGTAGATCGTCACGATCGTCGGCCCGATGCCGATGCCCGCCACGGCCATCGCCCCGACCAGGCCCCACAGTCCGCCGGCGAGCCCGAAGGCGATCATCGAGGCCAGCATCAGCACGGAGAACACCAGCCAGCGGTGGGAGCGGCGGAACCTCTCCGGGAACAGCGAGATCGACAGCGCCAGGATCGTCGAGCCGACGCCCATCACCCCGTACACAAGGCCGGCGGAGTCGCCTGCACCGCGGGTGTCGAGGAAGGCCGTCAGCGAGGTCAGCACTGTGCCGAAGAACAGGCCGACGCCGAGCGCCCCGGCGACCAGCACGAGCACCCGCGCGGTGCGGAGCTCGGCGGCGGGCGCCTGCTCGGTCGGCGACTCGCTGCTGGGCGCGGAGGCGCGCGCGGTGGGATGCAGCGCGAAGGCGGTGACGAACACCAGGGTCAGAAGGGCCGCGCCGATCATCGGCGCGGCCGGGGACATCGTCGTGGCCAGCAGGCCCACCACCACGGGGCCGAACACGAACGCGGTCTCGTCGGCAGCGGACTCGTAGCCCATCGTGGCGTTGAGGCTCTTCGCCCGACGTGCGACGGGCAGGCGGGTGAGGATCAGGTGCACCAGGCGGGTGCGCGAGAACGGGCCGATCTGCGGGGAGGACGCGCCGATCACGAAGCTGACGGCGAGCACCGCGACATCGGGCAGCGGGCTGAAGGCCACCCAGGCCAGGCCCATCAGCGCCAGCGAGTTCACGATCCCGGCCACCAGGATCACGCGGCGCTGGCCGAAGCGGTCCGCGGCGGCGCCCAGCAGCGGGCCCACCAGCGCGGAGCCGAGGCCGAGCACGGCCGAGTTCAGACCGCCCAGCGCGATCGAGTCGCGGGCGGCGACGACCAGGGTCAGGGTGCCCACGATCATCATCGCGAAGGGGAAGCGGGCGATGAACGCGATGGGGAAGTAGGCGGTCCCGGCCTCGCGGCGCAGCGTGGTGGGGGCGGGGGTGCCCAGGGCCGGGCCGTCGACGGGCTGGGCGTCGTCGACGCGGGGCTGCGGGGCGGTGTGCGGCGTGGTCATCGAACCTCCATGACGGTGGTGCCGCCTTGGACGATCCACGTCGTGGACCCGAGGTAGATGCACCCGGGAACCCGCCGGAGCGGGTGGGGAACGCATAGATCCTACGCGGGACGCGAGGGCGTGACCAGGGCGGGGGCAGGTGGGGTGCGCGGATTCGCCGGTGACCGGATCGAGACCGGTCCGCAACGATCGCGCCGGGTCCGGGACACCCCCGCGTCATGCGCCGTTCGCCTTCGCCCCGTACCTATGGGAGCGCTCCCATCCTCTGCTCCTCGCGACCCGAACGGACACCATGACCACCACTCCCTCGCCATCCCTGCGACGATCCCCGCGGCCCGGTCCTCCCGCCGCGACGGCCGCCGTCCCGGCCCCCTGCCGCGGCGTCCCGCTGCGCCGCGCCGGCATCGCCCTGCTCGCCGGCACCGCCCTCGCGCTCGGCCCCGCCGCCCTGCCGCTGACCGGACCGCTCGGCGTCTTCGCCGGCGGCGCCGTCCCCGCCGCACAGGCTGCCCCTGCCCCGGGCGGCCCGCTGCTGGTCACCGAGATCGCGCCGGACACCGTCGGGGCCGACGAGTTCGAGTTCCTCGAGCTCACCAACACCTCGACCGAGCCCGTCACCGTCGGCGGCGAGGACGGCCACTCGCTGAGCTACATCTACGCCGACAGCGCCGACACGGCCCGCGACGTCCCGCTCGACCTCGAGGGGTCGGTCGAGCTCGCCCCCGGCGACTCGCTCGTGCTGTGGCTGAGCTACGAGGCGAAGGACCTGGACTCCTTCTCCCGCACCGTGGAGGAGTTCCGCGCCCACTGGGGCGCCGCCGAGGACGTCCCCGTCGTGCGCGTGACCGGCCAGCCCGGCATGGCCAACGGCGGCGGACGCGGCGTGCGGGTGCTCGACGGCGACGGCGCCGAGGTCTCCCGCAGCTTCTACCCCGCCGGCTCCGTCGGCCAGGATCGCAGCGCCCACTTCGCGCTCCCCGCCGCCGACTCGCTCTCCGCGGCCCTGTTCGCGTCCGCCGCCGCCGCCTCCCCGGGCGCGGTCGAGGACGCCCAGCTCACACCCGCCGAGACCGAGCAGCCGGAGGAGCCGGAGGAGCCCGCCGAGCCCGCGGCGCCGCCGGTCGTGCCGCCCGCCGACTCCCTCGTCGGCCACCTGCAGATCACCGAGGTCACCCCGGACACCACCAACATCGACGGCGCCGACGGCTTTGAGTTCATCGAGCTGTACAACGCCACCTCGGCTCCGGTCTCGATGGCGGACTACGAGCTGCGCTACCTCTACACCGCCGACGGCGAGTCGATCACCAACGCCGCGGACTGGCCGCTCAGCCCGTCGGACGCCGTGATCGAGCCCGGCGGCACCCTCGTGGTCTGGGTGCGCAACGGCGCCAACGACGCCGCGACCGCCTCGGACTTCGCCGCGAACTACGGCGTGGACCCCGCCTCCGTGAACCTGGTGGAGACGGCCACGGCGGGGATGGCCAACGGCTCCGGACGCGGGCTCGAGATCCGCACCCGCGCCGGCGACAGCGTCCACCGTGCCTTCTACAACCTCTCCGGCGCCGACGACACCCAGCCAGACCAGGGCATCCAGTACCGCACCGGCGACGGCGCCGACGGCGAGCAGCCCGACTTCTCCCGTGCGGCGAAGACGGGCCTCGCCCCCGCCACCCCCGGCGCGGTGGACCCCTCCCAGGTGCCGGCAGAGCTCGTCGACGTCCCCGCCGACGCGCAGGCCCCCGAGGTCCGCGACCTCAGCCCCGCGGAGCTGGACCCGTCGGCCGATGCCGTGATCAGCCACGAGGTCACCGATGACGTGCAGGCCCGCACCGTCACCCTCCACCTCCGCTCCAGCGCCGAGGACGAGTTCACCCCGATCACCGTGCGCCGCACCGAGGGCGACCGCTTCGACCACGCCATCCCCGCCGCGGACCTCACCGGCAAGCGCTGGTTCGAGTACTACGTCGTCGCCTCCGACGGCACTCACGAGACCCGCACCGAACCCACCCGCGTGGCGCTGACCGGCGTCGACGCGGCCCCGCTGCGCATGAACCTCGCCGAGGGGCAGTACGTCTCCGGCACCGCCTCCGTCTCGGTGGCCGGGGACAAGTACCCGGCGGAGGCGACGGTGAGCATCGACGGGACCGAGCGCAGCGACGTCGTCCCCGCGCTCGAGGCCGCACCGGTCTTCGCGATGGACGTCTCCCAGACCGACACCTTCTTCCGCAACGGCGTGCTGGTGGGCGACGAGATCATCTCGATCTTCGATGAGGGCACCTACGCGAACTGGGTCGGCCACGACGCCGAGGTGCCGCTGCAGCACGTGGTGCGCGGCGAGCCGCTGACGGTGACGGTCGCCGCGGGCACCAAGGCGTATCCCGGCATCGACGAGAACGAGAACAACGACGACTTCTCGATCCGCAACCTGCGCCTGATCCTGCCCGACGGCCGCACCCTCCGCCCGGTCGACGGGGTGGACCCCGCCGAGATCATCGCGATGGGCGACTCGGCCGGCAAGCACGACCTCTACGACGCCGCCTTCGAGATCCCGGAGGACGCCTTCACCGCCCACGCCGTCGCCTGGGACACCACCGCCGTCGCCGACGGCGAGCACGTGCTGGCCGGCGCCGACGGGGACGGGAACCGCGTCGAGCGCACCGTGCTCGTCGACAACACCGCCCCGACCATCAGCACCGGGATCGAGGACGGCGCCGACTACCAGGGCACCTTCTCCCTGGACGTGACCGCGGAGGACGCCGGCAGCGGCCTCGCCTCCCTCACCGTGCTGCTGGACGGCGAGGAGGTCCAGCCGGGCGAGGAGCTCTCCTCCCTCACCCTCGACCCGGGCGAGCACACCCTGGAGATCACCGCGGCCGACGAGCTCGGCAACGAGGCGACGCGCACCCTCGCCTTCACCACCCCCGTCGAGGACCCGACCGCGACCCTCCTCACCGAGGACGGCCTGACCCTGCCGGTGTGCGAGGCACCCGATCTCGCCGCCCGCGTCACCGACCCGTCGGGCGATCCGATGGACGTCTCCTTCCGCGCCGGCACCTCCGCGTCGCTCGCCGACGGGACCGTCGTGGGCACCGCCGGCGAGGTGCGCGACGCCGACGCCGCCGAGCGCGAGGGCGAGACGCTCACCGGCGGGCAGACCACCGCCTCCGAGGACGCGCTGCCCTTCCACGAGTTCGACGTCGACGTCCCCGAGGGGGCGGGCGAGGACGCCGAGGTGCACGTGACCTGGGAGGGGAGCGCCGATCCCGGAGCACGGGTGCGGCTGCTGGTCGAGGAGACCGCCGGCGGCGAGCTCGTCGAGGTCGCCCACGCCTTCGCCGCCGAGGACGGCTCCGTCGCCTTCGACGAGGTGGTCCCTGCGGCCGGTCACGTCTCCGGCGGTCAGCTGCGCGCCGTCGTCCAGCACTCCGTGGGCTGGTCCGGAGGAGACCTCTCCTCCCGCGGCGACGCGACCGCCCCGCACCATCCGGAGGCGACCGACCGCTCGGAGTACGACTTCACGCTGGCCTGGGAGTCCGACACCCAGTACTACAACGAGGAGTTCTACGAGCACCAGCTGAACATCCACGAGTTCCTGCTCGAGCAGCGCGAGCCGATGAACCTGCAGTACCTGTTCCACACCGGCGACATCGTGGACGAGTCCGACAAGCCCGAGCAGTGGGCGAACGCGAACCCCGCCTACGCCCAGCTCGACGAGGCGGGCCTGCCCTACAACGTGCTCGCCGGCAACCACGACGTCGGCCACATGGACGGCGACTTTACCGAGTACTCGAAGCACTTCGGGAAGCACCGCTATGAGGACAATCCCTGGTACGGCGGGTTCTACGAGGACAACCGCGGCTCCTACACCCTGTTCAGCGCCGGCGGCGTCGACTTCATCGTGGTCTCCCAGGGCTGGGGCCCGGGAGATGCGGAGATCGACTGGATGAACGAGGTGCTCGCCCAGTACCCCGAACGCACCGCGATCATCAACCTCCACGAGTACATGCTCACCACCGGCGGGCTCGGCCCGATCCCGCAGCGGATCCAGGACGAGGTCGTGGCCACGAACCCCAACGTGTCCATGGTGATGAGCGGGCACTACCACGACGCCCACACCCGCGTGGACTCCTTCGACGACGACGGCGACGGCACCCCGGACCGCGAGGTCACGCAGATGCTGTTCGACTACCAGGGTCTGCCGGAGGGCGGTCAGGGCTTCCTGCGCCTGCTCCACTTCGACAACGAGGGCGAGCGCATGATCGTGCGCACCTTCTCGCCCTCGCTCGAGCAGTACTCGAGCGACGACGCGACCCTGACCCCCGAGGACCAGGACTTCGAGGTCTCCTACGCGCAGCTCGGCATCGACCCGACCGACAAGGAGCTCACCACCGACGCCTTCCGCGCGGACGTCCTCTCCTCCGAGGAGTTCGCACAGGTGGACGACGTCGCTTCGGGCGAGACCGTCGAGGCGGACTCCGCGGTGCTCGGCGCCGGGACCCACTCCTGGTACGTGCGCGTCACCGATCCCCACGGCGGCATCGCCCGCTCCGAGGTGCGTGGGCTGACGCTGACCGGGGACGCGACGGGCTGCGAGGGCGGCGCGCCGGGCGACGGCGGGGAGGGGCCCGACGGCGGCTCCGGCGGCGGCTCCGGCGGCGATGGCGGCTCCGGCGACGACGGCTCCGGCGAGCCGGGTGGCGGCGGCCAGGCCCCGGGTGCCGGTGACGGCTCCGGGAGCGCGGGCGGCTCGGAGGGCTCCGACGGGAACGGCGGCTCCGAGGGGTCGGGCGCCGGCGACGGCCCTGGCGGCGCGGACGGTGCCGCGGGGACCGACTCGGACTCCTCCGGCGCGACCGGCTCCGGAGCGACCGGATCCGGCGGCACCGAGGACGGTGCCGACGACGAGCGGGCCCACGACGGTGCCGTGAGCACAGGCTCGCTGGCCCGCACGGGCGTGGAGGTGGCGGGACTCGTCGCCCTCGCTCTGACCCTCACCGGTGCCGGGATCGCCCTGGTCAGGCGCCGCCGGGCCTGAGCGTCCGTCCGAGAACGGGTGATGCCCTGTCCCCTCGTCGAGGGACAGGGCATCACCTTCGGCGGCTGGCCCGTCACGCACGGGCCCCGTTCCCAACAACAACTGAGTCCCTGGCGTGACCTCACCCGCTGTACGGGGTCGAGGTCACGCCAAGGACTCAGAAGTGTGCGCTGGCGGCGCTGGCGCTGCCCGGGGTCAGGCGCGGGTGCCGGCCGCCTCGCGGGCGTCGGCCGCCTCGGAGGCATCCGTCGACGCGGCGGTTGCGCCGTCGGACTCCGCGCGCTCCACGGCGTCGGCCTCCGCCTTCTGCTCGGCCTGGATGGCCTGGAAGGAGGTGCGGGCCGCGGCGTCGTAGGCGTCCTGGTCCAGGATCTTCTCGCGCTTGGCGACGATCACGCCCACCAGCGACTGCCCGGTGACGTTCAGGGCGGTGCGGCCCATGTCGAGGATCGGGTCGATCGCGAGCAGCAGGCCCACGCCCTCGAGCGGGAGGCCCAGGGTGGACAGGGTCAGCGTGAGCATCACGGTCGCACCGGTCATGCCGGCGGTCGCGGCGGAACCGAGCACGGAGACGAGCACGATCAGCAGGTAGTCGGTCACGCCCAGCGGCACGCCGTAGAAGTTCGCGACGAAGATCGCGGCGAGCGAGGGGTAGATCGCGGCGCAGCCGTCCATCTTCGTGGTCGCGCCCAGCGGGATCGCGAAGGAGGCGTAGTGGCGCGGGACGCCCATGCGCTCGGTGACGGTCTGGGTCATCGGCATGGTGCCCAGCGAGGAGCGGGAGACGAAGCCGAGCGAGGTCGCCGGCCACACGCCGCGGAAGAAGGAGCCGATGGAGAGGCCGTTGACCTTCAGCAGGATCGGGTAGACGACCAGCAGCACGATCAGCATGCCCACGTAGACGTCGAGGGTGAACACGCCGAGCTGGCCGATCGCGTCCCAGCCGTAGGAGGCCACGGCGTTGCCGAGCAGGCCGATGGTGCCGATCGGGGCGAGGCGGATGACCCACCACAGCAGCTTCTGGACGATCTCCAGTGCGGAGCCGGTGAACTTGAGGAACGGCTCGGCCTTCTCGCCGACGGAGAGCACGGCGATGCCGACGGCGATGGAGATGACGAGGATCTGCAGGGCATTGAAGCTCAGGGAGACGGAGCCGTCGTCCCCGGCCGAGCCGGTGATGCCCAGGAAGTTCGAGGGGACCAGGCCCGTGAGGAAGTCGAGCCATCCGCCCTGGGTGGAGGAGGCCTCGGCGGAGTCCGCGGAGACCTGCGAGTTCGCGCCGGGGGTGGTCAGCACGCCGAGGGCGATGCCGATCGACACGGCGATCAGGGAGGTGATCCCGAACCACAGCAGGGTCTTGCCGGCCAGACGCGCGGCGTTCGTGACGCCGCGGAGGTTCGCGATCGAGGTGACGATCGCGAGGAAGATCAGCGGCGGGACCAGAGCCTTCAGCAGCGTCACGAAGATCGTGCCGATGGTGTCCAGCGTTGTGGTCAGCCAGTTCGCGCCGTCCGGGTTCGCCTCGGTCTCGGCGACCGGGCCCATCTGGGCGGCGACGAGGCCGAGGACGATGCCGAGGACGAGGCCGATCAGGACCTGCCAACCGAAGGGGATGCGGGTGATCGCGGTCAGCGGGTTGCGCGACCGCGTCGAAGCCGAGGAGGAGGTGGTTGATGTGCTCACGATCGGGACGCTACGCGCCCATGCTCCCAGGTTCAACCATATTGCTATGCGGTCACATTAGCGAGGCTTTGGGGTTATGTGCTGCTGCCAGGCGCTGGAGGGGGAGTCCGAGCGATGCGTGGTCGGGCCGGCGCGGCAGCGCAGGAGCCGTGCGGCCCTCGGCCGATCGGAGGATCTCGGCGAGGTGGGAACCGACGTGCGGAGGATGTCGGTCGCGAACAGGCCTGGCACGGTAGAGCCATGTCTCGCACACCTGTGGACCACGCCGATCCCGCCTCCTCGGACGAGGTGCTGAGGAGTGCTGCCGGTACGGCGGACGGCGCCGACGGGACGCCCGAGGGCGCGGACGGCACGCACGATGCCGTCGACGGGGCCGGCGGGACCGACGGGGCCGACGGGGCCGACGGGGCCGACGGGGTCGACGGGGTCGACGGGACGGCGGACGGGTTCGACGGCGCGGCCGACGGGCGCGACGGGAGCACCGACGCCGCCCAGGAGGAGGACGTCCCCTTCGGCGAGCATCCGGCGACCCGCTTCGCCGCCGACGTCGAGTACAGCGGCCGTGCCGGCGAGCACGACTATCTCGTCCGCGTGCGCCATCGCCTGCTGGACACCTCCTTCACCGTGGTCATCGACGGGGTCGAGCACGACCCCAAGGCGGAGGAGAAGGCACGGAAGGACCGGGAGAAGCGCGAGGCGAGCGACGGCGACGCGGCCGACAGCGACGCAGCCGACGGCGACGCAGCCGACGGCGACCTGCAGTTCAGCCTCGACCAAGGGTTCTCCACGCTGCGCTGCACCGTGGGCCGTCGCCGCGAGGGCGGCGAGGTGAAGGACTGCGAGGTGCTCACGATCCGCACCGCAGGACTCGGCGGCGCCGGCGAGGTCGAGGTCCGTCACGGGTTTCGGACCACCCTGCTCGTCCCGACCGAGGGGTCCCCGTCGGCCCTGCGCGACGAGAAGCGCACCGCCCACCCCACCCGCTATGCGCTGATCGCAGCGCTGGCGAAGGCGGCGAAGTTCCTGATCCCGCTGCTGGGACTCGGCGCGCTGTTCAGCGGGCTGCTCGACCCGGTCAAGGAGTGGATCGAGGCGCGGATCCGGCCCGTCGTCGACGCGATCGTCCAGGCCACCCAGCCGATCCGGGACTGGATCGGAGAGGTCACGCGCCCGGTGCGGGAGTTCCTCGACGCCCTGCTGAGCCCGGTCCAGGAGCTGATCGCCGCGATCCTCCGCCCGATCGGCGAGGCGGTGCGCTGGCTGATGGACCTGTTGCCGGACATCGGGCTCCCCTTCTCCGTGCCCGGCTGGCTGGTGGACGTGCTGGTGCCGGTGATCGTCGTCGTCGCAGTGTTCACGGCGACCCACCGCGCCCTGCGCACGCGCCGCGAGAAGCTCGCGGAGACGACGAGCGGCGCGGGTTCGGGCGATGACGCCCGAGCGCATGCCGCAAGGTCGGGCGGTGCGGGTTCAGACTCCGCGGACGGGGCGGATGCCGAGACGCCGAGAAGCGCGGACGCGGACGCCGCGCTGGGGAGCCGAGCGCACCTCGCAGGCGGCGACGACGGCGCGGAGGCCTCGGGGCCGTCGCCGTTGGAGGTCGAGGACGACGACCGCTCCGCGGGCGAGCGCAGCACGCAGGGCTGAATCTCGTCCGGACCGTGCAGGCGGGCCCGGCGACCTGGTCAGAGGAACTCGAGGAACTGCCTGTTCTCCGCCATGATCTCCTCGAGGCGGGTGCGCGGGGGCCGAGCGTACGGCTCGTCCCCGAGTGCGGTGCAGGCGCGGTCGAAGAAGTCGGCGGAGACCAGCACGCCGCGCGCTCGTGCTCCGCGGCTCATCACCGTGACGGGCTGACGGTGCGAGAGCTCGAGGAGCTCGCTGAGCCGCGTGCGGAACTCCGAGGCGGTCACGATCTTCGTGGTGACCGCGGCTTCGATCGCGGTCAGTGCAGAAGGGCCCATCGCCGGCCCGTCAAGTGGGGTCCCGATCGCGTCACTCACGTACCTCGCACGGCCAGTGCCCGTCATGCTCGTCTCGTCAGCCCGATCCGACTCGTCCGCTGCGTCGTCCCGATCCGACTCGTCCGCTGCGTCGTCCCAATTCGACTCGTCTGTCGCGTCGAGGCGATCCGATACCTCGCCCTCTGCTTCGATCTCTGCTTTCGATGCACTCTCGGCCATGCCGCTCATCCCTCCCGCATCCGTCGTGTCTCTGAGGGGGAGTCTCGGCCATCTGGTCGGTATCGGCTCCGCATGCGGTGTCCGTTGTGGAAAAGCACGTACATGACGTACGTGATGTACGCAGTTTTCTGCAGTACCTGTGCCGTGCGGCGTCGTGCGGCGTCGTGCGGTGCCGGAATGCCGCCGCCGCGCGTCGAATGACCGACGAGTGCCCGGGGGATGGCGGTCACCCAGCGCTGAATGGCCTCCGCGAGATGACCGCCGCCCGGCGTCGACGAGGGAAGCGGCGCCTCTCCTCCACAGTGCGGGGTTCTCCACGAGGATCCCCACGACGGTGGGGGAGCGTGGGTGGCCTCGACTAGCCTGTCGGGGTGGCCACCGCTCTGTACCGTCGTTACCGCCCGGAGTCCTTCGCCGAGGTGATCGGCCAGGACCACGTCACCACGCCCCTGCGGCGTGCGCTGCGCGCGGGCCGGGTCGGCCATGCCTACCTGTTCTCGGGGCCTCGCGGCTGCGGCAAGACGACCTCCGCCCGCATCCTCGCCCGTTGCCTGAACTGCGAGCAGGGGCCGACGGACACTCCCTGCGGGACCTGCGACTCCTGCCGCGACCTCGCGCGCGGCGGCGCCGGCTCGCTCGACGTGGTCGAGATCGACGCGGCCAGCCACGGCGGCGTGGACGACGCCCGCGAGCTGCGGGAGCGCGCGTCCTTCGCCCCGGTGCGGGACCGCTTCAAGGTGTTCATCATCGACGAGGCCCACATGGTCACCTCCGCCGGATTCAACGCGTTGCTCAAGCTCGTCGAGGAGCCGCCGGACCATGTGAAGTTCGTCTTCGCGACCACCGAGCCGGACAAGGTCATCGGCACGATCCGCTCCCGCACCCACCACTACCCCTTCCGGCTCATCCCGCCGCAGGTGCTCGGCCCCTACCTCGAGGAGGTCTGCGCCGCGGAGGACGTGAAGGTCGGCGAGGGCGTGATGCCGCTGGTCGTGCGCGCCGGCGGCGGCTCCGCCCGTGACTCGATGTCGGTGCTGGACCAGCTGATGGCCGGCGCCGGAGAGGACGGCCTGGACTTCCCCACCGCGATCGCGCTGCTCGGCTTCACCGATACGGCCCTGCTCGACCAGGCCGTCACCGCCATCGCCGAGCGGGACGCGGCCGCGCTCTACTCCGCGGTCGAGCACGTGCTCGCCACCGGCCACGAGCCGCGCCGCTTCGTCGAGGACCTGTTGGAGCGGATGCGGGACCTGATCGTGCTCGCTGCCGTGCCGGACAAGGGCGCCGACCTGCTCCCGCAGGTCCCGGCCGGTGAGCTCGAGCGGATGCTCGGCCAGGCCGCGCAGTTCGCCCCGGCCGATCTCTCCCAGTGCGGCGACCTGGTCCACGAGACCCTCTCGACCATGAGCGGCGCGACCTCGCCCCGTCTCCATCTCGAGCTGCTCGCGGCCCGACTGGTGCTGCGGGACGAGCGGGCGGCGCTCGCCGCGGCCGACGCGCCGGCCGTGCAGGGCGGAGCGCCCCAGGGCGGTGCGGCCGCAGGCCGCGGCGCGCAGGACCGCTCCGGTGCGGCGCCGACCGGCGGAGGTGGCGGCCGTGAGGAGGCCCGGCGCATCGCCCAGGAGCGCGCCGAGGCGGCCCGGCAGGCGCGCGGAGGCGGGCGGCCTGCCCCCGCGGCCGCCCCCAGCGCGCCGCCTGCCCCGACGCAGGACGCCCCGGCCGCCGCACAGGGCGGGAGTCCTCAGAGCGAGCCGACGAAGACGGCAACCGCCCCGGGTTCCTCCTGGGGTGCGGCGCCCCAGGGCGACGATCAGGCCGCTCAGGCCCCGCGGACCGAGCGCCCAGGTGCTCAAGGAACACAGCCCTCGTCCTCGCCGCGGCGTGAGGAGGCAGCTGCCTCCTGGGACGCGCTCGCTGGTGCTCGCCAGGCCTCGGGCGATAAGCGCCGTGAGCCGCCGGCCGGGCAGGGAGAGCCCGGCGGCCAGGGCGCTCCGGCACCGACGGCTCCACAGGGTGCCCCGACGGCTCCGCAGGGCGGCCCGACGGCTCCGCAGGGTGGACCGGCCGGACCGCAGGGCGGCCAGTCCACGCCGCAGGGTGCGGGCCCCGCGCCGCAGGGCGCGTCGGGCGCACCGCAGAACACTCCGGCTGCGCCGCAGGGTGCTCCCGCGTCGGGCGGCGGGCTCGATGCCGACGCAGTGCGCGGGCACTGGTCCGCGATCCTCGACGAGCTGCAGCAGATCCGCCGCCCCAGCTGGGCCCTGATCTCGCAGAACGCGCACGTCAACGGCGTGAACGGTAGCACCCTCGTGCTCGGATTCCGCACCGAGGGCCTCGTGAGCGCCTTCCGCCGCGGCACGGCGGCGGAGAACCTCGCCGACGCCGTCCGTCGCATCATGCACGTCGACGTCATGGTCGATGCCGTCGTCGGGGAGGATCCCGGCCCCGGCGGCGCTGGTACCGGTGGCGCTGGTCCCGGTGGTGCAGGCCCCGGCGGAGGTGGCACCGCAGGTCCAGGCTCCGCCGGCAGAGCTCCTGGAGGGAACGGTCCTGGCGGTGCTGGGCCGGATAACGCCGGTCCCGGCGACCCTGCCGGCTACAACGGCCCGAGCGGCTCGGGTGGTCGTGGCGGATCGGGCGACTGGGTTCCCCGCGGACAGGGTTCCGTCGGGCAGGACGCTCCCGACCCGGGCGGGCAGGGAGGCGGAGCCGCCGGCGGCCCGAATGCGGAGGACCCGTCCGGCCGCCAGGCTCCGCGGACCGGGGGAGCGCCGTGGGGAGATGCCGCCTCCGCGATGGCGCCGCGCGAATCCGCACCCGCCGCCGCGCCGTCCGCGCCGGGCTCCGCACCGTCCGCGCTGGGCTCCGCAGCTCCGTCGGCAGCCTCTTCGGCCGCGTCGCCGGCCGCCCCGTCGTCGGCCGCCCCGTCGGCGGTGCCCGCCGGCTGTGACGGTCCCGAGCGGCAGCAGCCCGCGTCCGTCGGCCAGCGCGCCTCGGAACGAGCGATGGCCGCCGCTGCGCGCGCCGCGAGGAACGCTCCGGCCGGGCCCTCCTACGCCCCGGCCGACGACTTCCCGTCGGAGCCCGACGACCCCTACCCGCCGGACCCCGAGGAGTACGGCCCGCCCGCGCAGCACCAGTCGCCCGCCGCGGCGCAGGGCGGAGGCCGCTGGTCGGACGCGCTCGAGGACCGAAGCACCGGAACCGGCGCCCCCGCCGCCCCGAACCGATCCGCCGCGCCTGCCGCCCCGTCGGCCCCGTCCGCATCCGGGGCCTCCGTGTCCACGGAGTCGGCAGCGGGCGATGCTCCTGGCCGGACGCTCCCGGACTCCGCGTCGGCGGGCCCGCCGCTCCAGGTCGAGGACGAGGGGCGCGACAGACTGCCGGCGGAGGAGCCCCGCACCTTCGGCCAGAACGCGCTCAAGCGTGCCCTCGCGGAGGGCCGCGTGGTCCGCTCGCTGCCCGCCGCGCACCTCGCGCAGGGGGCGGACGCCTCCGCCTCAGGACCGGGCGACTCCCCGGTCCGGGAGCCGGAGGACGTCGCGCAGGGCGGTGACATGCCGCATGAGTTCACCGCGGCCCCCGAGGTCGCCTCACCCACCTCGCCGGATTCAGCCCCACCGGCCGGGCTCGGCCGTGCCGTCCCGCACGGCGACGCCGTCCCGCACGGCGACCCAGCTCAGCCTTCCGGCCAGGTCGCGCCGGGCGGCGCGGATGGCTCCGCCTCCGCACGCGCGTCGAGCTCATGGGGCGCCGCGGCGGCGGTCACCGGCACCGCCTCGGGAGCATCCCCGGCGCCCTCCGCGGCACCGTCGGCTCCGCCCGCCGCAGCTCCGACCACGCCGCCCGCCGCAGCTCCCAGCACCGCACCCGCCGCATCGTCGGCGGCAGACGCGCCGCGCAGCGGTGCCGCGCTCGTCCGCGAGGCCGCGATGGCGTCCCGCACCGCAGGTCAGCGCCTGCGAGGAGGGCGAGGCCAGGCGGACCAGGCACCGGAGGCCGATCCGGACCCGACCGGCGGCGCGACCCGGGACGACGAGGATGCCGTCGTCGCGACCCGGAACGGCCGCGAGGTGATCGAGAAGATGCTCGGCGGCAGGGTCCTCGAGGTCATCGACGAGACCCGCCCGCGCTGACCCAACTCGTTCGGGTCAGCACCGCGAGGCCGACTGCCTGAGCCGGCGGGTGCAGAACCGGCGCGCACCCGCCCGCACGGCGATCAGCCGCGCGCCTCGAGCAGGGAGAACAGGTCCGTGCGCAGGGTCGCCGGGTTCATGTCGGGATGCGGCTCGGTGACGTAGAACTCCCAGAACGGGTACGTCATCTGCTCGTCCGACTCCCCGACCTGCTCGGTGAACGCCCCCCACTTCTCCGCGAGGCCGCCGTAGGCACCGATGTGCGAGATCCAGGCGATGCGACCGCCCGGGATGCTCGACCCGATGACCTCGTAGTCGCTGGGCAGCTCGAGGGTCTCGGTCAGCGGCGCGTCCACCGGGAAGCCCACCTCGAGATCGGCCGTCGCGACCGGTGCCCGGTGGTGCAGGGAGAACGCGGGGCCGATCGGGCGGATGCCCTGCGCCGCCAGCGCCTCGGCGAGGTGGGAGAACGTGCCGTCCATCAGGGCGGGCATGTCGTACATCGGGAAGTCGTGCTGGACCACGACGGCCGTCGTTATCTCGGGAGCCTCCGTGATCCGGCAGGAGGTGGCGGGCTCGGCGGCGTCGTACGGGGCGGGCATCGGCGACATCGGGACTCGTCCTGTTCGCGGTCGGCGGCGGGCCGGGCAGGATGGCGGCGGCCCGGTCAGACGCTATCGCGGCAGGCTGGACGCCACCAGCACCGCCGGGGGCCGGCGACCTCCGGGGCCGCCCGCCGTCATCGGTCCCGAGCTCCGGTCGCGCTCCGTCCCGGTCCGCCGCGCTCCGGGCTCAGGAGCGCTCCGTCGCTCCCTCGTGCGTGCCGGCACGATCCCTCTCCACACTGGCCAGATCCAGCGCCAGCTCGCAGAACATCGAGTTCGACCAGGAGAACCACTCCCGCGTGAACACCGTCGGATCGTCCACGTGCACGCCCTCGTGCATCATCCCGGTCCCGCCGTCCGTGCGGATCATCAGCTCGAGCAGACGCAGCTTCTCGCCACGCTCCGCACTGGTCAGCCCCTCGACCGCGAGCGCGATCGGCCACACATGGTCCTTCGGGGTGTGCGGGGAGCCGACGCCCTCGAGGTACAGCCCCTCGTAGTAGTACGGGTTGCTGCGCGAGAGCACCGCGGCGCGGGTGGCCAGGTACAGCGGATCATCCTGCGCCACGCAGCCCAGGTACGGCAGGGCGAGCAGGCTCGGCACGTTCGCGTCGTCCAGGAACCGGTGCTCGCCGCGGCCGTCGATCTCGTAGGCCCAGACCCTCTCGCCCGTCGGCCCCTCGATCGTGCCGTGCTCGACCAGCGCCGCACGGATCTGCTCCGCGCGCTCCCGCGCCTCGTCCGCCTCCGCCGGGGCGTCCGCGACCTGCTCCAGCAGCTCCGCGAGACGCTCCAGGGCGAGGGCGAGGAAGTGGTTGCCGGGGATGTTGTAGCCCAGCTCGCAGGCATCGTCCGAGGGGCGGAAGCCCGCCCACACCAGGCCGTTCGGCGTGGTCAGGGAGCCGCGCCCCTCCCGGGCGAGGGTGTCCTGGGCGGGCACGCCGGAGCGTCGGAAGAAGTACGCGGAGCGCTCCTCGTGGTGCTGCTCGGCCCGGACGGTGGAGAGGATCGCGCGGGCCGCGGGCAGGAAGCGCTCATCGGCCCACGAGGTGTCGCCGGTCGCCCGCCACAGCCGCCAGGCGAGGTCGGGGCCGTAGGAGAGGGAGTCGAGCTCGAACTTGCGCTCCCACGCCCAGGGGTTGTCGCGCTCGGTCTCGTCCGCGTCCCAGTGGGAGGAGTCCGGGGCGCGGTTGAAGGCGTTGGCGTACGGGTCGATCTCGAGATACTGCCAGTGGCGGCGCAGCAGCCCGGCGAGCAGCGCGACCAGCTCGGCGCGGTCCTCGTCGGCCCCCACCCCGGCGACCACGAGCCGCAGCAGCGGCGTCAGCTGCGCGGCGGAGTCCCGCAGCCACATCGCCGGGATATCGCCGGTGATCACGAAGGTGGTGCCGTCCTCGTCCACACTCACCGTGGTCTCGGAGGTGTTGCGCAGGTACGCGACCACGCGCTGCGCGATCTCGCCGACCAGCGCGTCGGAGGCGCCGAGGTCGGCGATGCCCTCGAGCACGCGCGCCTGCACCGCGTCGAGGAGGGTGTCGGGAAGCCTGGCCATGGTTCTCCGCATCGAGAGTGGGTCGGGATCGTCAGCGTATCGAGGTCTCGCCCGCCCGGTCCGGCCGTCCGCGGAGCGTGCAGCGATCCACACCACCTCGGCGCCGTCGCCGCACGTCGGCCCCGGGAACTAGAGTGAGACGCGTGTACGAAGGCATCGTCCAGGATCTCATCGACGAGCTCGGCAAGCTGCCGGGCATCGGCCCCAAGTCGGCGCAGCGGATCGCGTTCCATCTGCTGGACGCCGACGACGCCGCCGTGCGCCGGCTCGCCGAGGTGCTCGTCCAGGTCAAGGACACCGTCCGCTTCTGCGAGATCTGCGGGAACGTCTCGGCGGAGGAGAAGTGCCGCATCTGCACCGACCCGCGCCGCAGCGACGAGGTGATCTGCGTGGTCGAGGAGTCCAAGGACATCGTCGCGATCGAGAAGATCCGCGAGTTCAAGGGCCGCTACCACGTGCTCGGCGGCGCAATCGACCCGATCGGCGGCGTAGGCCCGAACGATCTGCGCATCACCCAGCTGATGAGCCGCCTCGGCTCCGGGGAGACCCAGGAGGTCATCCTCGCGCTGGACCCGAACATCGAGGGCGAGGCCACCGCCGCCTATCTCTCCCGCCTGCTCGGACCGCTCGAGCTGACCGTCACGCGCCTGGCCTCCGGGCTGCCCGTCGGCGGCGACCTCGACTACGCCGACGAGATGACCCTGGGCCGAGCCTTCCTCGGCCGCCGCACCGTCTGAGGCGCCGCCGGTTCCCGTGATGACCTCTCCCCACTCCCGGACGCTGCCGCCGTTGACGGACCTGCCGTCGCCGCCGCGGCTGCCGGAGGAGGAGACGCATCTGGTCTCGCCGGGGGAGATCATGGTCGAGTCCCGGCGCGAGATCCTCCGCAGCCTGCTGCGTCGACTCTGGGCGCCGGCGCTCGTGCTGCTCGGCCTTTGGTACGTGCTGCTGACCCTGTACGTCGTCGGCGCCTCGCCGACCTTCTGGCTCTTCTCCCTCCTCGCCGGCCTCGGCGATCCGGCCTACCTGCGCCAGGCGATGAGCGCCCTGAACTTCACCTCCGAGGGGCTGTGGACCGCGTTCCTGCTGCTGCCCGCCCTCGCGACGGTGCTGAGCCTGCTCGGGGCGCTGCTGGTGCCGCGCCTGGTCGCGCCGCTGCAGCCCCGCCGCTTCCTCTCCGAGATGCAGTTCCAGCGCGGCGTCGAGGACCGCACCACCGCGATGCTCCTCGCGCTGCCGGTGCTCACCGTCCTCGCCCTGCCGCTGACGGTCGTGCTCGGCCTGCCGCAGCCCTGGACCGGGCTCGGCGCGGGCCCCCTGTCCGTGTGGTGCGCCGGACTGGTCGCCCTGGAGCTCGCCTGGGTGCTCGTGCGTCGCACCGTGCCCGCCGCGCGGCTGCTCGGGATCACCTCCCACGAGGTGCTGCACACCGAGGCGCGCATCGGCACCGACCCGGAGCGCCGACGCGCCGCCGCCCGGCAGCACCTCGCCCAGGACCGCCGGCACCTGCCGCCGAACCCCGGCACCCCCGCGGCCGACGGGGCGAGGAGCCCCCGCGGCGCCCTCACCGCGCTCGCCCTCATCGCCCGGTCAGCACTGACCTGGGTGCTGCCCGCCCTGGCCGGGACCTCCTGGCTGGTGCTCGGCATCGCGGACCTCGTCACCGTCCTGGGCTCCCTGTCCGCGACGGGACTGTCCCAGGTCGAGACCCCGATGCGCTGGCAGCACCTCGCCGTCGGCCTCCCCCTGCTCGGGTTCGTCGCGGCCGGCTGCGCGCTCGCCCCGGCGCTCGCGGTCCCGCTCTCCTCCGGCCACCGCGCCCAGGTGCGCGACCAGCGCACCTACGCCGAGTGGGCGCACCGGGCCCGCGTGAATCCGTGGGAGGCGCGGGTGTGCACGCTGACCGGCTGGCTCTGCGCGGGCTGGGCGCTCGCCGGGACGGTGCTCGCCGCGGTCCTGCTCCCGCTGCTCGGCGCCGGGACGGCCCTGACCTGGGTGTTCCTCACCCTCCTCGCGCTCATGGTCGTGCCGCTGCTGGGTGTCGCGGCGACGCAGGCGATGAAGAGTGGACTGCGCGACGTGCTCTACGGCTCACCCGGTGGCTTCATGCGCCGCCAGACCCCGTACGCGCTGGTCGCCCCCGAGTTCGGCACCCGCGCCGACCGCGCGAAGGACCCCGCGGTGCGCGCCGCGCTGCGCAAGCGCCTCCAGGCCGACGGCGGCGACCACGCGCTGGAGATCTTCGACCTCGACGCGGCCGGGGAGCGGCTGTGGGTGGACGAGAACGCCCCCGGAGCGAGCGACACCGCCGTGCGGCAGACCGACCTCGCCCAGGGCGTGCTGCCGGACTTCGGCTCCGAGGGATCGGCCTTCACCGGCGGCGGCAACAGCCCCTCCGAGCAGGCCTCGCACCTGCACGACATCCCCGACACGGTCACCGGGCTGCGCGAGCGCTGAACCGGCGGCCCTGTACCGGCCCTCGGCGCGTGGTCGACTGATGGCGTCCTGCGTCCCGGTACGGATATATCGCCGTACCGGAACGCAGGACGCCATCACCTGACCACGACCGGCCCCATCGCCTCAGGCGATCCGGGTGCCCGCGCCGAGGTGCCTGACCGGCACGGCGAGCCGCCGCACCGCGACCAGGAGCGACAGCACCCCGACGAGCAGCCACAGCCCGAGCCCCATCGGCCACACCGGACGGTTCGGCGGCGTGCCGAGATCGGTGGGATAGCCGGGGTCCTCCGGCGAGCAGTGCACGGAGTGGACGGGGTGGGTGGTGGTCGCGGCGGAGCGCATCCCGGTCTTCAGCGTCGTCAGCAGGTCCGTGTCCGGGTCCTCGAGGGGGTCGTAGTCCTCGGGGAGCGTCGGCGCGGCCTCGGCCAGGAGCACCACCGGGTTCCCCCACAGCAGCGGCAGGGAGAGGTCCAGCCGCGGCACCGTCTCCTCGACCTGCTCCGCCACGCACCGGCTCTTCTCCATCGAGTACTCGTCGTCGTAGACGCTGTAGTAGTTCGTGACCTCCCGCTCCTCGTTCAGCACCACGGCGGTCGAGCCCCACGCGATCGGCAGCACCACCGTCACCCCGAACACGATCACGTAGGCGAGCACCACCGAGCCGAGCTGCCGCGAGGTGAGCGCCGAGAGCCCGAGCCCCACCGCGGTCACGCACAGGGTGAGCAGCACGATCACCCCGAGCAGCCGCAGCATGTACAGGATCCCGATGCTGCCCAGCAGCGCGATCGGCACCAGCGAGGGCAGGGCGAGGACCAGGAAGGCGAGGCCGGTGAGGAAGCCTGCGAGCAGCTTGCCGAGCACGATCTCGGTGGGGCTGAGCAGGCTGGCCTGCAGCGTGGCGAGGGTCCCGGCGGTGCGGTCGCCGTTGATGGATCCGGCCGACAGTGCCGGCACCACCAGCAGCATCGCGAAGAGCACCAGGATCATCTGCAGGCTGAACACCATCGCCGCGATCGGGCCGACCTCGTCCCACTGCGCGGAGTACAGCGTCGGGCCGAGGCCGAGCGCGCCGATGCCCATCATCACCAGCGTCCACACCGCCAGTGCCACGTACCAGCGCTTGGAGCGCAGGCGCTGGCGCAGCTCGAGCGAGGTGACCAGCCGCAGTCCGCGCCAGCGCAGCGCATAGCGGCCGCGGCCGCGGGGACGGTCGGTCCCGGGACCGGCCTCGAGGGTCTGGGGAGTGCTCATCACAGGGCTCCTTCTCGCTGGGCGGCGTCGGAGGCGAGATAGGCGGCCTCGAGCCTGCCCGTCGTCGGGCCGAAGCCGATGATCCGGGCGCCCGCGGCGGTGAGATCCGCGAGCAGGCGGGCGGCGGTCGCGTCGTCGGGCAGCTCCACCACCGCCTCCGCATGACCGGAGGTGGTGCGGTCGCCGGCGACCACCCCGCCGTGGCGCACCTGCAGCTGGTCGAGCGCCTCGACGAGCGCCTGGTGGTGCAGCGAGGAGATCCGCCACGGGCGCGGCCGGGCGGCCAGGTCGCGAAGGCTCGAGGCGTCCACGGCGCGACCGCCGTCCATGAAGACGACGTGGTCGGCCATCTCCTCGAGCTCGCCGAGGATGTGGCTGGAGACCAGCACGGTCGCCCCGTCGGCCGCCCGTGAGCGGACCACCTGCAGCAGGCGGCGTCGCGAGGCGGGGTCCAGGCCGGAGGCGGGCTCGTCGAGGACCAGCACCTGCGGGTCGTGCACGAGCGCGCGGGCCAGGCCCAGGCGCTGCTTCTGCCCGCGGGAGAGCACGTGCGCGGGCTGCTGCGCGAGCGGCACGAGGTCCAGCAGCTCCAGCAGCTCGTCCACTCTCCCGCGCAGAGGCGCGGTGGGCAGGAAGTAGGCGCGGCCCATCACCTCGAGCACCTCGGCGACCCGCAGCGAGTCCCACGCCCCGAACTGGTCCGGCATCCAGCCCACCTGCGCGCGCACCGCGGCGGAGTCCTCTGCGGGGTCGACGCCGCCGACGAACACCCGGCCAGAGTCGGGGGCGAGCAGCGAGGCGAGCATGAGCATCAGCGTCGACTTGCCGCAGCCGTTCGGGCCGACCAGCGCCGTGACCGCCCCGCGCGGCGCGGTGAAGCTCAGGTCCGCCACCGCCTGCACGCTGCCGAAGGCGCGGCTGACGTGCTCGGCGACGATCCCCGGCCCCTCCGGACCGGGAGCCCTCTGCGGGGAGGCATGGTCGACCGGCGGGAGGGGCGGAGGCGGGCCGTCCGCGGGTGTGCTCTGTGTCATGGGGCTACATTCCCACGCCCTGACCTGGAGCGACAGCCCTTCCTGGGCACGTTCGGGGCACGAACTGTGAGGGAGCGGTGGAGAGCCCGCGGCTCACTCCGCCATGGCGGCGTTGCCCTCCTCCTGCGCCTGCGGGATCCCGTCGGCGGCGGAGAGCCGGCCGATGAAGACCTCCTGGAAGATCGGCATCGCGGCGGTCAGCCCCGCGTTCGCACGGGCGCCGGTGTCGGCCTCGGCGGGGTTCTTCGCCGCCTCGACGAACACGCTCACGTCCACGCCCTTGCCCTTCCAGAACTCGATGTACGCGTCCTGCGCGTCGACGTGGCCGGGGAAGGAGACGCCCTGCTCCGCGAGCGGCAGCTGTCCGTCCTTCGAGCCGAGCCAGGTCAGCAGCTCGGCGATGCCGGCCTGCTGCTCGTCGTCGGCTTTCGCGTTGCCGACGGCGACCACGCCGTGGACCAGCGACTTCGCCCCGTCGGGGCCGGCGACCGGGGCGGCGAGCGCCCACTCGAAGGAGTCGGCGACGCCGTCGGAGACCGGCAGCAGGTTGTAGGGCCCGGACTGGAACAGGGCGAGCTTGCCCTGGGTGAACAGGTCGCGGGTGAAGTCGCCGTTCTCGTTGGTGTCCGCGGCGCTGGGCGCGATGTTCTCGACGTTGATCAGGTCCGCCATGTACTGGAACGCCTCGATGCCCTCGGGGGAGGCGAAGGTGTACACGTCCTCGTCCTGCCACTGCGCGCCGTTCGAGGCGAGCATCGGGCCGATGATCGCCTGCCGGTCGGCCTGCGAGTTGAAGCCGAACTGCGCGCGGGAGTCCACGTCGAAGCCGTCCTCGCCCGGGTGGCGGCCCTCGCCGTCCGCCGTGAGCTTCCGGCCCGCCTCGCGCAGGGAGTCCGTGTCGGCGGCCGGGTCGAAGGCGAGGGCCGACGGGTCCACGCCCGCCTCCTCGACCAGCGCCTTGTTGTAGAACACGGCGATCGAGTCCCAGATCTGCGGCACGCCCCAGAGCCCGCCGTCGCGCGAGTACAGGTCCACCACGGCCTTCTCCCACTGGGAGGCGCCGTCGGGGACGACCTCGTTGATGTCCAGCAGGTCGCCGGAGTCCTTGTACAGCACGTAGTTCGCGGAGTTCATCCAGTACACGTCGGCCGCATCGCCGCTGGCGACGTCCAGCGGCAGGCGCGTCCAGTAGTCCGCCCACGGCACCACGTCGATCTTCACGTTCCAGCCGGACTGCTCGGTGAACGCGGCGAAGGACTCCTCGTAGGCGGCCACCGCGTTCTCGTCCCACAGGCGGAAGGTCAGCGTGCCCTTGTCGCCGCCGCTGCTGCCGCCGGCGTCGCTGCCGCCGCCCTCGCCGCCGGAGCCGCTGTCACCGCCGCCCGACGGGGAGCAGGCCGCCGCGGTGCCGAGCAGGCCGGCGGCGGCGAAGGAGGAGAGGAGGGTACGACGCTTCAGCATGGGAGGTCCTTCCGGGAAGTGGTGTTCTGTCCATTATCGTCCGCGGCCCTCGTCGTGGGGCGCTGTATGACCTACCGAGACGGGGCGGGGCGCGGCCCTCAGCGCAGCGTCGCGTCGCCGACCGAGCGCGTGATCTGCTTCTGGAAGACGATCATGAGGATCACCAGCGGCAGCATCGCCAGCGTCGTCCCGGCCATCACCAGGGTCCAGTTGTTGTTGTACTGCGACTGCAGCGCGGAGGTCGCCACGGTGATCACGCGCCATTCGGGCCCGGAGGTGATCACCATCGGCCACATGAAGCTGTTCCAGTGGGTGACCACCGTGATCAGCACCAGCGTGACGATGATCGGCCGGTTCAGCGGCACCACGAGGTGCCACAGCAGGCGCAGGGTGCCCGCGCCGTCGATCCGCATGGCGTCCATGAGCTCGGAGGGAATGCCGCGGAAGTTCTCCCGCAGCAGGAAGATCGCGTAGGGGGAGCCGAGCACGAAGGGCAGCACGAGCGCCCAGAAGGTGTTGCGCAGCCCCATCTCCGAGAGCATCAGGTACAGCGGCACCACGACCACCACCTGCGGCACCATCAGCGTCGCGATGTACACCCAGAACAGCAGGTCACGGCCGGGGAAGCGGAGCTGGGCGAAGGCATAGGCGGCGAGCACCGAGAACACCATCTGCCCCACCAGGATCACGGCGACCATCTGCACGGTCACCGCGACCGGGGTGACGAAGCCGTCCTCGGAGCTGAACAGGGCGATCACGTTGTCCAGCACCGGCGGGGCGGGGAGCGACAGCGGCCCCTCCTGCGCGAACTGCGTGGTGGAGGTCAGCGCCGTCATCACCGAGAACAGGAACGGCCCGAGCGTGAGCGCGGCCGCGACGATCAGCACGAGATAGGTCGCGCCGTGGCCGAGCACGCGGCGCGCGAGCAGCGAGCCGGTCAGCGGCCGACGGCGCCCGGAGGGGCGGGCGGTGCGCCGGTGATCGCGGCCGCCGGAGCCGCCGCCGTCGGCAGGCGCGGAGCGCTCGTCGGCCGGTCTGGTGCCGTGGCCGCCAGCCGGGCTCGGATCCTGAGCAGTCATCTCGTCCCTCCTCTCAGCTCATGTCGTAGGTGATGCGCCGGGAGAACCAGCGCTGCTGGATCACCGTGATCACCACCAGCAGGACGAACAGGATCACCGCCACGGCGCTCGCGCGGCCCAGGCGGCTGGCCTCGAAGGCCTCGTGGTAGATCAGGGAGGCGATCACCTCGGTGCGGTGCTGCGGCCCGCCGCCGGTGAGGGCGAAGACCATGTCGAACACCTGGAAGGAGGCGACCACCTGGGTGACGGCGAGGAAGAACGTCGTCGGTCGCAGCAGCGGGATCGTCATGAACCACAGCTGCTGCCCGGCGTTCGCGCCGTCGATCCGGGCGGCCTCGTAGATCGAGCCGGGGATCCGCGACAGCCCCGCCTGGAAGAACAGCGAGATGTAGCCGACGTTCTGCCAGATCGCGACGAAGGCGACCGCCGGCAGGGCGAGCGAGGGATCGGTCAGCCACTCGATCCGCACCCCGAGGATCTGGTTCAGCGCGCCGACCGACGGCTGGAAGATCCACTTCCACACCACGCCGAGCGCGAGCGGCGCGCACACCCACGGGATCACCACGATCACCCGCACGATCGCCGAGCCCGGCAGCGCCCGCACCAGCTGCGTGGCGAGCACGAGCCCGATCGCGAGCGACACCGGCACCGAGATCAGCGTGAACACGCCCGTGACCAGCAGGGAGTTCGCGAGCGCACCGTCGGCCAGCAGGGAGGCGTAGTTGCCCAGGCCGAGGAAGGTGCGCGTCCCCAGCAGGTCCCAGCGGAACAGGGACACCACGAAGGCGAGCACCACCGGCAGGATCAGGAAGCAGGTGACGCCGATCAGGCTCGGGGCGATCAGGAGCCAGCCGAGAAAGGGTCTGCGAGAGCTCATCGTCGATGCCTCCCGCCTGCGACGTGCCGATGTTCCACCGGGTCAAGCTATCGCAGCGCAGCCCAGGTCGTGGTGCTGTCCGTCCCTGTCGACACCGACCTGCCCCGTGTGCGCGGAGCTATCCACGGGAGGGCGCCGAGCGGCACCGGGCCTGCATGTGACAGGCCGTGTGCCGCTCACGTCCCCTCGGCGGACACGGCCCATTACGCTCGAGCCATGACCTCTGCGACGGACACCGCCGGTCACGCGGCCGCGGCCACGGACCCCCATGCCTCGATCTACGACCACGGCTTCGTGCGCGTCGCCGCGGTGACCCTGCCGGTCGCGCTCGCCGACCCGGCCGCGAACGCCGAGCGCCATCTCGAGGTGCTGCGCGACCTGCACGACCAGCAGGTCGGGATCGCGGTCTTCCCCGAGCTGTCCCTGACCGGGTACTCCCTCGACGACCTCGTCCTGCAGGAGCCGCTGCTGGACGCGGCCGAGCAGGCGGTGCTCACCGTGCTCGAGGCGAGCGAGGAGCTGATGCCGATCATCGTGCTCGGCGCCCCGCTGCGCGCGAAGGACCGCTCCCGCGTCTTCAACTGCGCCGTCGTGATCCATCGGGGGCAGATCCTCGGCATCGCCCCGAAGCAGAACCTCCCCACCTATCGCGAGTTCTACGAGCGGCGCTGGTTCGCCCCGGGCGACGACGCGGCGGGCGAGGAGGTGATCCTCGGCGGACAGTTCGCGCAGCTCACCCCGCACGGCATCATCCAAGTCGAGGACGTGCCCGGCCTGTCGCTGTTCGTCGAGGTCTGCGAGGACATGTGGGTGCCGGTCCCGCCGTCGGCCGAGGCCGCGCTCGCCGGCGCCACCGTGATCGCGAACCTGTCGGGCTCCCCGATCACGATCGGCCGCGCCGAGGACCGCAAGCTCATGGCCCGCTCCGCCTCCGCCCGCGGCCAGGCCGCCTACATCTACGCCGCCGCCGGCGAGGGCGAGTCCACGACGGATCTCGCCTGGGACGGGCAGACCTTCGTGTACGAGTGCGGTGACCTGCTGGGGGAGTCCGAGCGGTTCCCGACGGGCGTGCGCTCCACGATCGTCGACGTCGACCTCGACCGGATCGTCGTCGAGCGGCGTCGGCAGAACACCTTCGACGACAACCGCCGCACCCACGCCGCCTCGCTCGAGAAGTTCGACGGCTGGGAGGAGACCACCCTGTTCGGCCCCTGGGACGCTCCCGACTGCTGGGACGACTCGGACGAGGACGACGAGGAGGCGCCCGAGCCGATCCTCCTCGGCGGCCGGCGTCGCGCCGCCCAGGCCCGGCACGACGCCCGCTCCGCCGCGACCGGTGCTGAGCTGCCCGCCCTGCGGACCCCGCCCGCGACCGGTCCGCTGCGCCGTCACCACGACCGCTTCCCCTTCGTGCCCGACGACCCCGCGCGCCTCGCCCAGGACTGCTACGAGGCGTACAACATCCAGGTCGCAGGGCTGGTGCGACGCCTGAAGCAGATCGGCGGGGACATGCCCGGCGGCACCCGCCCCGTCATCGGCGTCTCCGGGGGCCTGGACTCCACCCACGCCCTGATCGTGTGCGCCCGCGCGATGGACCTGCTGGGCCGCGACCGCTCCGAGATCCTCGCCTACACGATGCCGGGCTTCGCCACCACCGAGCACACCCGCTCCAATGCCGAGCTGCTCTCGAGGGCGATCGGCGCGAGCTTCGAGACGATCGACATCCGTCCCGCGTCCACCCAGATGCTCAAGGACATGGGCCATCCCTTCGGCGAGGGTGAGCCGGTGTACGACGTGACCTTCGAGAACGTCCAGGCCGGGATGCGCTACGACTACCTGTTCCGCCTCGCCAACCACCACGGCGGCATCGTGGTCGGCACCGGCGATCTCTCCGAGCTGGCGCTGGGCTGGTGCACCTACGGGGTGGGCGACCACATGTCCCACTACGGCGTGAACGCGGGCGTGCCGAAGACCCTCATCCAGCACCTGATCCGCTGGGTCATCTCCGAGGGGATCTTCGACGCCGCGACCGCCGAGGTGCTGCGCGCCGTGCTCGACACCGAGATCTCCCCGGAGCTGATCCCCACCGCGCCCGGGCAGAAGGCGCAGTCCACCGAGGACTCCATCGGCCCCTACGCGCTGCACGACTTCGCGCTCTACCACCTGCTGCGCCGAGGCTACGGACCCGGCAAGATCGCCTATCTCGCCCACCAGGCCTGGGGCGATGCGGAGGCGGGGGAGTGGCCGGCCGGCTACTCCGAGGAGGACCGCCGCGCCTACTCCCGCGAGGAGATCAAGCACTGGCTGACCGTGTTCACCAGGCGCTTCTTCAACAACCAGTTCAAGCGCTCCGCCCTGCCGAACGCCCCGAAGGTGCTGGCCGGCGGCTCGCTCTCCCCGCGCGGGGACTGGCGGATGCCCTCGGACGCCGCATCGACCGCCTGGCTCGCCGAGATCGAGCGCGACGTCCCCGGCGACTGACGGAACCGGGCGTCGGCCGGACCGCGGGCTCCGGCACGCATCGAGACGTAGGTTCCTGCTCCTATCGCGCTCGATAGGGGCAGGAACCTACGTCTCGGTGGTCGGCCGCGCGGTCCGACTGGCCGGCCGCTTACTTCACCGCACCCATCGACAGGCCGCGCACCAGCTGCTTCTGCGCGATCCAGCCGGCGAGCACCACCGGCAGCGAGGCGAGCACCGAGGCGGCCGAGAGCCGGGCCAGGAACAGGCCCTCCGAGGTCATGGTCGACATCAGGAAGATCGGCACGGTCGCCGCGTTCGCCGCGGTGAGGTTCAGGGCGAAGAAGAACTCGTTCCACGCGAAGATCACGCAGATCAGCGCCGTCGCGGCGACGCCCGGGGCGACCATCGGCAGCAGCACCGTGCGCATGGTGCGCAGCAGCGAGGCGCCGTCGATCGAGGCCGCCTCGAGCACCTCGCCGGGGACCTCGAGGAAGAACGAGCGCATCATCCACACCGCGATCGGAAGGTTCATCGCCGTGTACAGCACGATCAGCGTGAGGATGTTGTCGAGCATCCGGATCTGCCCGGCGATCACGTAGATCGGCATGATCACCGCGACCACCGGCAGCATCTTCGTCGAGATGAAGAAGAACAGCACGTCCTGCGTGCGCTTCACGGGCCGGATGCTCACCGCGTACGCGGCCGGCACCGCGAGCACCAGCACCAGCAGCGTCGAGATGCCGGTGGCGAGCACCGAGTTCAGCACGTACGAGCCGACCTGGGCGGAGCTGATGATCGAGGTGTACTGCTCGAGCGTCGGGGTGAAGAAGAAGGTGGGCGGGTTCGAGGCGGCCTGCGACTCCTGCTTGAAGCTGGTCAGCACCATCCACGCCACCGGGGCGAAGAACAGCAGGCCGACCGCCCAGGCGAGGACGGTGAGCAGGTGCCCGCCGATCCGGCCCTTGCCGCGGCGGGCGCGGGGAGCAGGCACGGCGGCAGGAGCGGCCGACGGCGAGACTGTGGCTGTGCTCATGACTCCCTCTCCTCCCGCTCGTTCCTCGCAGTTCGTCGATCGAGGGTGGCGGTCATGACTGCTCCTTGGAGTTGATGCTCGTGAAGATCAGGCGCAGCGCGAAGGTCGCGATGATGATCGTGGCGATCACCGTGACCACGCCCATCGCGGCGGACTGCCCGATGTCGAAGCCGAGGAAGGCGCGCTGGTAGATGTAGAACGGCAGGTTCGCGGACGCCGTGCCGGGCCCGCCCGCGGTCATGAGGTAGATCTGGTCGAAGGTGTTGACCACGTAGATCGCGCCCAGCAGCACCGACAGCTCGAGGTAGAACCGCAGGTGGGGGAGGGTGATGTGGACGAAGGTGGTCCACGTCGCGGCCCCGTCCATCTGCGCCGCCTCGAGCACGTCGCCGGTCTGGGACTGCAGCCCCGCGAGGAGCAGCAGCATCATGAACGGCGTCCACTGCCACACCAGCGCGATGATGATCGAGAGCATCGGGAACTGGCTGGTCCAGTCCACCGGGGAGATGCCGACGGTGCCGATCAGCCAGTTCACGAGCCCGTAGGTGGGGTCGAACATCGAGATCGACCACAGCATCGCGCCGGCCACCGGCATGATCAGGAACGGCGTGATCAGCAGGGTGCGGATGAATCCGCGGCCCACGAACTCCCGGTCCAGCAGCAGCGCGAGCCCGAGCCCCAGCAGCAGCGAGACGAGCACACAGCCCAGCGTGATGAGGATCGAGTTCAGCGCCGCGGTGCGGAAGGTCGAGTCGACGGCGAGGTCGAGGTAGTTCCGCAGCCCCACGAACGTCTCGCCCTCGGGGCGCAGCAGGTTCCGTGAGCGCAGCGAGTACCAGATCGTGAGCAGGAACGGGATCTGCGTGCAGATCACCACGAACACGAAGGCGGGCATCAGCGGGAGCCGACGGCGCCAGCCCTCGGCGCGGGAGGCCCCGTCCTCGCGACGGCGGGAGCGGGGCCCGTCGGCCGACGGGGCGCGCCCTCCGGGCGCGGGTGCGGTGTCCAGTGCGGTCATGGCTCAGCCCTCCCAGCCGTAGGTGCGGGCGACGGACTCGGCGAAGCCCTGCGCCTGGTCGAGGGCCTCGTCGACGCTCTTCTGCCCGGCGATCGCGGCGGAGAACTGCTGGCCGACGCGGGTGCCGAGGTCCTGGAACTCGGGGATCACGACGTTCTGCAGCCCGTCGTAGGGGACGTCCACGGTCATCGAGTTCTCCTGGGTCGAGTTCTCCATCGAGTCGAGGGTCGGCTCTGCGTAGGTCTTCGAGAGCTCCGCGTACTCGGGGATCTGGTAGGTGGACAGGCGCGATCCGGGCGGCAGCGCCTCCCAGCCGATCTCCTGGCCCACCAGCTGGAAGTAGTCGGGGTGGGTCATCCAGGCGATGAACTCCCAGGCCGCGTCCTTCTTGCGGCTGGTCTCGGGGATCGCGAGCGCCCAGGAGTAGAGCCAGCCGGCGTACTCGGTGTCCTTCGTCGGCCCGAGCGCGTAGCCGGTCTTCCCCACGACGGTCGAGGAGTCGGGGTTCTCGACGCCGGAGACCATGGAGGAGGCGTCGAACCACATGGCGGCGTTGCCCTGGCTGAACTGGGTCAGGCACTCGCCGAAGCCGGAGGTCGCGGCGCCGGGCTGGCCGTAGGAGCGCAGGGTGTCGACGTAGAGCGCGACGGCGTCGTGCACCTCGGGGGAGTCCAGGCGCGGCGCCCAGTCCATGTCGAACCAGCAGCCGCCGAAGGTGTTGATGACGGTGCTCATCGGGGCGAGGTTCTCGCCCCAGCCCGCGAGTCCGCGCAGCGCGATCCCGCTCATGCCCGCCTCGGGGTCGTGCAGGGTCTGGGCGAAGGAGCGGATGTCGTCCCAGCCGGGACGTTCGGGCATGGTCAGGCCCGCCTCGTCGAAGAGGTCCTGGCGGTAGACGAGGAAGGCGCTCTCGCCGTAGAAGGGGACGGAGTACATCGCGCCGTCGACGGTGAGGGCGTCCTTGATCGTGGGGACGAAGTCCTCCGGCGCGTAGCCCTCGGTGCGGGCGATGTACGGCTCGAGGTCGGTGAGCCAGCCGTTCGGGGCCCACAGCGGGGTCTCGTAGTTGGAGATCATCACGACGTCGAACTCGCCGCCGCCGGAGGCGACCGAGGCGGTGATCTTCGCGCGCGCCTCGTTCTCCGGCAGGGACACGAAGCGCACGTCGATGTCGGGATGCTGGGCGGTGAAGCGGTCGATGAGGCTGATCGCGTCCTGCATCTGCGGGTTCGAGACGATCGCGACGACGATCGACTCCTTCCCGCCGGCGGAGGCGCCGGCGCCGCATCCGGCGAGGCCGGCGGCGCCGAGGCCCGCGGCGAGCCCGGCGCCGAGGACCGTGCGCCGACGGGGACGGGAGGGCCGTGGCGGGGGTGAGGGGTGGGGACGGGGACCCATGCGCTGTTCTCCTGTGAACATCGCGGAGACGGGCCGCTCGGGCGCGTCGTCGCGGAGGGCGGGCACGGTCGGCGCCTCGGGGGCGTACCCGGGAGGGCACGGCCGACGGCACGACCGCTCGCTCAGATGAGCGGGGAGACTTCTCAACTGAGGGTGAGCGTAGTCATATACGCTCAGCCGAGCAACCACCTGCCCTCACCTGAGGGGTCGATGCAGGCTGCGGAGGGAGGACCGATGGGGAGCGAGCGGGCCGGAGTCGGGAGACAGGCCGGCGCCGGGGCGCAGGCCGGTGCCGGGGCGCAGGCGGGTGCCGGGATGCAAACCGGACCTGGGTCGGAGGCCGGTCCCGGGGCTGCGGACGCGATCGCGCTCAAGGTCGCCCTCGCGAGCGAGCACCACCTCGAGGGCGTGCCGAAGATCGAGCTCGCCCGGCGCCACGGACTCTCCCGCTTCCAGGTCGCGCGCCTGCTCGACGAGGCGCGCGCCGAGGGCATCGTCCGCATCGAGGTCGTCGACCCGACCGCCGCCGGCCGCGACCTCTCCCCGCTCGCCGAGCGCCTGGGCATCTCCTCGGTCACCGTCGCGGTCGCCCGCCCCGGCGAGGCGCCTCGCGCCGCGATCGCACGCCAGGTCGCGGGCCTGCTGCTTCGTCACCTGCGCGAGGGTGGACGGGTCGGCGTGGCCTGGTCGCGCACCCTCATGCACCTGCCCGCCGCGCTCGACGCGCTGCCCGTGGCCGACATCGTCCAGCTCGTCGGCCCCGTGAGCACCGCCGGGCACTCGACCGCGCAGTCCTCCGCGCTGGTCCACGAGCTCGGCGCCCGCTCCGGCGGGCAGGTCTGGGCCCTGCCCACCCCCCTCATCGTCGACTCCCCGCAGGTCGCGGCCTCGCTGCGCTCCATGGAGGAGGTGCGCACAGCGCTCGACGCGGCCGACGGGCTCGACGTGGCGACCGTGTCCGTCGGCGCCTGGGCCGACGGGGCCTCGACCCTCTGGAGCCGCCTGCGTCCCGCCGAGCAGCAGCGCGCCCTCGACGCCGGCGTCGTCGCCGAGATCTGCGGGATCCTGCTCGGCGAGAGCGGCGCCGTGTGGCACTCCGCCGTGGAGGATCGCGTGATCGGGGTGCGGCCCGACCAGCTCCGCCGCGCCCGCGTCATCGCCGCGATCCCCGCCGTCGGCCATCCCGAGGCGGTGCTCGCCGCGGCCCGCTCCGGCCTCGTCGACGACATCGTCCTCGCCCCCGAGCTCGCCGAGCAGGTCGAGGCGCTCCTGGGCTGAACGCGGCCCCTCCGTCCTCGGCCGGCCGCTCCGCCTCTGCCGTGCTGGCCGATCCGGTCGCGCGTTGCGCCGCCGTGCGGCCTCGGGTCGACCGCGCCGCAGCTCGGCCCCCTCGGGCCCGCGGCGAGCCCGGCGTCGAACAGGTGAGCGCCACCCTCTGCTCATCTGACGCCGAAGTGTGTATCGTCGGGCGCACCCCCGCTTCTCGTCGAAGGATGAGCCGATGACCGCTCCGACCGCCCTGACCTCCGCAGCCCTCTCCGAGATCGCCGCGCGCGGCGAGGTCGCCACCCCGCAGCAGCCCTTGGACGAGCGACGCGTCGGCATCGTCCACTTCGGCGTCGGCGGCTTCCACCGCGCCCACCAGGCGATGTACCTCGACCGCCTCATGAACGCCGGACGCGACCTCGACTGGGCGCTCTGCGGCGTCGGCCTCCTGCCGGGCGACGCCCGGATGCGCGACGCGCTCGACGCCCAGGACTCCCTGTACACCCTGGTCACGAAGGCGCCCGACGGGACGCGCGACCCCCGCGTGATCGGCTCGATCGCCCGCTACCTCTTCGCGCCCGACGACCCCGAGGCCGTGCTCGCCCAGATGACCGACCCGGCCGTGCGGATCGTCTCGCTCACCGTCACCGAGGGCGGCTACAACTACAACCCCTCCACCGGGGAGTTCCAGTACGAGACCGAGGCGGTCGCCGCGGACCTCGCCACGCGGTTCGATCCTGCCGACGCCCAGGCCGCGGGCCTCGCGGGCTCGGACGACGGCGGCGCGAACTCCGCGCAGCAGGTGGGTCGGCCCCGCACGATGTTCGGCTACGTCGTCGAGGCGCTGCGCCGCCGCCGCGAGGCCGGCACCGCCCCCTTCACGGTCATGTCCTGCGACAACGTGCGCGGCAACGGGGACCTCGCCAAGCGCATGATCCTCGCCTATGCGCAGCGCCGCGACGAGAACGGCCTGCACGGCGATGCCCCGATCGCGGACTGGATCGCCTCCGACGTCGCCTTCCCCAACTGCATGGTCGACCGCATCACCCCTGTCACCGCCGAGTCGGACATCGAGATGATCGCCGAGGACTACGGCATCGAGGACGCCTGGCCCGTGGTCAGCGAGGACTTCGTGCAGTGGGTGCTCGAGGACGAGTTCCCCGCGGGCCGCCCCGCCTGGGAGGAGGTCGGCGTGCAGATGGTCGAGGACGTCGAGCCGTACGAGCTGATGAAGCTGCGTCTGCTGAACTGTTCCCACCAGGCCATCGCCTACTTCGGCCTGCTGCTCGGGCAGACCTTCGCCGACGAGGCCGCCGTCGATCCGCACCTCGCCCCCTTCACCCGCACCCTGTACATGGACCGCGAGGGCACCCCGACCGTGCCCGAGGTGCCCGGCATGGACCTCGATGCCTACAAGGACGAGCTCATGGCGCGCTTCGCGAACACGAGCGTGAAGGACACCCTCGCCCGCCTCGCCGCCGAGTCCTCCGACCGCATCCCCACCTGGCTCGTGCCCGTGATCCGGGAGAACCTCGAGGCCGGCCGCGACGTCTCCGCCTCCGCCGCGATCGTCGCCTCCTGGGCCCGGTACGCCGAGGGCACCGGGGAGAACGGCGAGCAGTGGCCCGTCGTGGACCGCCTCCACGACCGCGTCATGGCCGCCGCCGCGAAGCACGACGAGGATCCGCTCGCCTTCCTCCGCGACGAGGAGCTGTTCGGCGACCTCGTCGAGTACGAGGCGTTCACGACGCCCTACCTCCGCGCCCTCGAGGTGCTCCGCACCGACGGTGCCCGCACCCTCCTGAAGGAGCTCACCGCCGCCCTCTGACGTCCGGCGGGGCTGGTCTCGCCGGCCTCGCTCGTCGCCGGCCGAACCGTCCCGGCCGCCCCCGTCGACACCCCCACCCCGCCCGTTCTCGTCATCGACTCGTAGGTTCGTGTCGGTTCAGGAGTGAATACGGGCATGAAGCTACGTCTCGATTGCAGGTCTCCCGGTGGGCGTCGCCTCCTCGGCAGGCCTGTGCCCTCCAGCCCCGGCCGTCCGATACGCGTCCCCTCGCCACGGGCTACCGCGCCTCATCCGGTCATGCCCTGCCGTCGCAGCTCGGCGCGCACCCGATCGACAGCCTGCGAGGCGTCGTGCGCCATGTCCTCCGCGGTGACGATGAGCTCGGTCCACTCGGCCAGGCGGCGTCGCTCCCCGCGGCGGACGTCCTTGGCCTGCTGTGCCTGGGTGCGGTGATGTCGGCCGTCGTACTCGACGCAGACCTTCCAGTCCCGCCATGCCATGTCCGGGTCCCCGAGCCACTGTCCGTCCTGGCGGATCGTGGCGTTCAGAAGGGGATCCGGCAACCCTGCCCGCTGCAGCGCGAGGCGGAGCGCGGTCTCGGGAGGGGAGTCCGCCCCGACGCGCACATCGGCCAGCGCCGCGCGCAGTCGGCGAGCACCTCGTCCGCTGAAGCTGCCGACGGCCTCCGTGAGCAGGGAGAGTTCGACGAACGGCCTCGAGCGTCCTTCCACGGACGGGCGAGGGAGGCGCACCAGATGATCGCCGATCACGACCAGGTCATCCTGTGCCAGGACGTCGGCGAGATCGAGGAACGTGCGGAGGCGCGAGGTGGCCCCGACGCCGCTCACGCGACTGACGTCCGCCGGGGCGAGGTCGAAGGACCTCCACGCTACGAGCCCCCGACTCAGCCGATGAATGCCGGGACGGCTCATCTCGACCTGCGCGACAGGAGCTCCCGCGTCCCACGAGGTAAGTCCCCTCGGCAACGGCAGCCTCCACAGTCGAGCCGCGCTGAGTCCGCACGCGACAGCGTCGGGATCGGCGCGCTGGAGCGCCCGGATCACGTCAGCCTCACGAACTGCGTGCACGCCGTCGTCCGACGGGTCAGCGGAACTCGGAGGTGGGCCCTCGCGGTCCGTGGTCGGGTCGTGCACGAGGTGGCCTGAGGTGTCTCGCCGGTCGTGGATGCCCGCCTGGCCGGGCGCCGACCCGGACTGGTCGACGGAGGCGTCGGTCGCGTCGGCCGGCATCTCGGATCGGGCATAGAGCCCGCGGCCGATCCGGATGACATCGCCCGCTTGGAGGCGACCGCCCGAGACCCCGGCCGCCCGAGCCTCTGCGGTCGTGAACACGTTCCATCGCAGCGAGTCGGGCAGCGGACGGAGGCGGCGTGGCATGACTGGAGACTGCCGCGACGAGGCGGTCGCTGCGTCCGCCCTCCACATCTCTCCGGTGGGCGGTGCGGGAGCCCTGGTCAGGAAGGTGGACCCTTCCTCCCCAGTCCCTCCCCGTCCGGCGTCCCCCATTCCTCCCCGTCGTCGGGCACTACGAGCGTCACTGTCGCCGCTGACCGGTCTCCCCGAGGCAGGGGCGCACGCCGTTGGTGCGCTTCCGTCGAGTCGAGTCGTAGATATCTGTCGGTACAGCGCCCGATATCGATGCCTTCCTACGTCTCGACGGGGTTCTGGGGCCGGAGCTCTCCGCCGCGCCCCGTGCGGGCCGGTCTCTCTCGGCCTGGCCGACGTCGCTCCGTGTCCTGCCCGCCGCCACCCGCCGCGCCCCGGCCCGCACGGCCCGCTGCCCCGCCGCGCCCGGGGCGGTGTTGCGCCGGTCACGTGCGCGAACCGTCCTGACCTGGCCCCTTGTCTCGAATGACGAGGTCACTGGGGCTTCGGGGAGCCGTCTTCGTAGACTGGCCTGCGTGTCGCGACGGCGTCACCGGATCGTCCGGGACGAGCGGTGTCCGGCGGGAGGCGTGCGTCTGCGCCGCTCCCGCGAGGCCGGCTCGGACCGCACGGCACGGGGCGTCCGATCGGCTCGAGCGGACCCGCGACGGCGGAAGTCCGCGCACCCACGCACGATCCGCACCGCCCTCGACAGTCAAAGGAACCCGCTCATGAGCCTGGTCGTCCAGAAATTCGGAGGATCCTCCGTCGCTGACGCCGACTCGATCAAGCGCGTCGCGCGCCGCATCTCCCTGTACGCCCAGGCCGGCCACAAGGTGGTCGTGGTGGTCTCCGCGATGGGCGACACCACCGACGACCTGATCGACCTCGCCGAGCAGGTGAGCCCGAACCCGCCGCCGCGAGAGATGGACATGCTGGTCACGGCCGGCGAGCGGATCTCGATGGCGGTGCTGTCGATGGCGCTGAACGACACCGGCGTCCAGGCCCGCGCCTACACCGGCTCGCAGGCCGGCCTGATCACCGACGAGGTGCACGGCAAGGCTCACATCCTGCGCGTCACCCCGGGCCGGATCGAGGAGGCGCTGGAGGAGGGCGCGGTCGCGATCGTCGCCGGATTCCAGGGCGTCTCGCAGACCACGAAGGACATCACCACCCTCGGCCGCGGCGGCTCGGACACGACCGCCGTCGCGCTCGCCGCGGCGCTCGAGGCGGACGTGTGCGAGATCTACTCCGACGTCGACGGCGTCTTCACCGCCGATCCCCGCATCGCGCCGGCCGCGCGCCGCGTCCCCGTCATCTCCAGCGAGGAGATGCTGGAGATGGCCGCGAACGGCTCGAAGATCCTCATGGCGCGCAGCGTCGAGTACGCGCGCCGCTACGGGGTGCCGCTGCACGTGCGCTCCTCGTACTCGGGCCGGCTCGGCACGATCGTCACCGACGAGCCCGAGCGCGAGATCCCGATCGACCCCGACGTCACCCTCCGCCCCGCGGACGCCGCCCGTCGCGACGCCGCCGACCCGACCAAGGAGCTCCCCATGGACGACATCGCAGCACCGGGCCTCGAGGCGCCGATCATCTCGGGCGTCGCCCACGACCGCAGCGAAGGCAAGATCACCGTCGTCGAGGTCCCGGACGCGCCGGGCAAGGCGGCGCTGCTGTTCGACGTGGTCGCCGGGACCGGCGCGAACATCGACATGATCGTGCAGAACTCCTCGACGGTCGACGACACCGTCGCGATCTCCCTGACCCTCCCGGAGTCCGACGCCCCCGCCGCCCTCGAGGCGATCGAGCAGGCGCGCGAGGCGATCGGCTTCACCGAGGTCCGCTACGACGACCAGATCGGGAAGGTCTCCATCGTCGGCGCCGGGATGCGCGCGCACCCGGGCGTCTCGGCGACCCTGTTCCGCTCGCTCGGCGAGGCGGGCATCAACATCGACATGATCTCCACCTCGGAGATCCGCATCTCCGTCGTCACCGAGCAGTCGCGGCTCGACGACGCGGTGCGCGTGATCCACACGGCGTTCGGCCTCGACGCCGAGCAGACCGAGGCCGTGGTCTACGGAGGGACCGGACGATGAACACCACCAGCACCCCCAGCTCCACCACCGCGCCCGACTTCTCGGGCACCCCCGGCTACGCGGCCGACGGGCCCGTCCTCGGCGTCGTCGGCGCCACCGGCCAGGTCGGGCGTGTGATGCTCGCCCTGCTCGCCGACCGCTCGGTCGCACACTCCGCGATCCGCGTGTTCGCCTCCGCCCGCAGCGCCGGCAGCACCGTCTCCTATGCGGGTCTCGACCTCGTGGTCGAGGACGCGGAGACCGCCGACATCACCTCCGAGGGGCAGCGGCTGGACGTCGCGATCTTCTCCGCCGGCGGCTCGACCTCGAAGGCGCTCGCGCCCCGCTTCGCCGAGGCGGGCGCCGTGGTCGTCGACAACTCCTCGGCCTGGCGCCGTGACGAGGAGGTGCCGCTGGTGGTCTCCGAGGTGAACCCGGAGCAGATCACCGCCCCGAAGCGCGGCATCATCGCGAATCCCAACTGCACCACCATGGCCGCGATGCCGACCCTGAAGGCCCTCCACGACGAGGCGGGCCTGGCCCGGCTGAAGGTCGCCACCTACCAGGCGGTCTCCGGCTCCGGCGTGGCCGGTGTCGCGGAGCTCGCCGCGCAGGTCAGGAAGGGGGTCGACCACGTCGAGGAGCTCGCGCTGGACGGCTCCGCGGTGGATCTGGGCGAGCCCGAGGTGTACCAGGCGCCGATCGCGTACAACGTGGTCGCACTCGCCGGGAACCTGATGGACGACGGCACCGGCGAGACCGACGAGGAGCAGAAGCTCCGCAACGAGTCCCGCCGCATCCTGGGCCTGCCGGACCTGCCCGTGGCCGGCACCTGCGTGCGCGTGCCGGTGATGAGCGGCCACGCCCTCGCGATCCATGCCGAGTTCGATCAGCCGATCACCCCGGAGCGGGCGCGCGAGCTGCTCGAGGCGGCGCCGGGCGTGACCGTCGTGGACCTGCCCACCCCGCTGATGGCGGCCGGCAAGGATGGCACATTCGTCGGCCGCATCCGACAGGACGCCTCGGTGCCGGGCGGCAAGGGGCTGATCCTCTTCGCGGTGGCCGATAATCTTCGCAAGGGGGCGGCGCTGAACGCGATCGAGATCGCGGAGCTGATCGTCTCCCGCTGATGACGAAGGAGGAACGCCGATGACGAGTGTCGTGACCAACGGGTCCCTGGGGGCCGGGACGGGACCGGTGCCGCCGTCGGCGGTCTTCTCCGATCGGGCCGGCGAGGAGTCGCCGTGCCGCGCGGGCGGCGGGGCGCTCGAGGAGCCGCTGGGCCGGGTCCTGCGCAACCTCGACACCCTCACCGAGTCCCAGGACGGGCTCGGCGCGGGCCTCGAGGGCGCGCCCGGCGCCTCGGCCGACGGGGCCGCACGGGTGACCGTCGGGGCCGGCACGACCATCGGCTCCGGCACGGCCGACGGGGCCGTCGCAGCCGAGGGCGCGACCGCCGCCGAGCCCTCGCGGCGGGAGATGATCCTCGACGCCGCCTCGGCCCTGTTCGCCGAGCGCGGCTACGACGGCGCGAGCCTGCGCGACATCTCGCGCCGCGTCGGGATCTCACATCCCGGCATGCTGCACCACTTCTCCTCGAAGGACGTGCTGCTCGGCGCGGTGATCGACCGGATGGAGGCGCATGCGCAGGGGATGCTGGACTCGGCCGACTCGATCGCCTCGTCGCCGGAGACGCTGATCGCGGCGCTGGGCGGTCCGTGGGATCCGCGCAAGCACGCGATGGCGCTGCTGGCGACGCTGTCGGCGGAGATCGTGGACCCCGGGCATCCCGGCCGCTTCCGCATCGCCCGGCTCCGACTGGTCCACGAGCACGTGCTGGAGCGCGTGTTCGGCGGCCTCGGCGAGCAGGGGCGTCTGGTCGCCGGGGCCTCGCCGAAGTTCCTCGCCCGCTCGCTGTTCTCCCTGCTGCTGAGCCTGACGGTGCGCGAGCACACGGTCCGCGAGCTGCAGAAGACCTCCGACGCGGACCCGATCGAGGACGTGCAGGAGTTCGTGCGGCTCTGCTGCGTGACCGACCGAGCGCCGGAGCCCCGTCGGTAGACTCACTGGGCGTGACCCCCTGCGAGGAGACCCGATGAGCGCCGAGCGCACCCCGGAGGATCGCACCTCCGGCCTCACCGGCGGGCCGGAGCCCGAGGACGCGCGGGACCAGCCCCTCGTCCACCACCGGGCGCCGGGCCTCCAGGCGCTCGCCGGGCTCACCGTGCGCGGCAGCGACGACCGGGTCGTCGGCCGGGTGCGCGACGTCTACCAGCACGATGCGAGCGGCGAGCTCGCCGCGCTCACCGTGATGCCCCGCCAGCTGAGCTCGCGCACCGTGATGATCCCGGCCGCGGCGATCGGGGGGCTGACCCCGCCGGGGGCGAGCCCCGCCCCGGACAAGGACGCGGTGGTGCGCCTGCGCGTGGACGCGGCGACGGCACGGGCCGGGAGGCGTCCGCCCGCGACCGCGCACGTCGGCCCCGAGGAGCTGCGTGAGGCCGCCGAGGCGCTCGGGCTGGTGGCCGAGGTCGCCGCCGGCCCGGACGACGGCGGGGCCCCGGACCGCGGGCACCACGTCGAGAGCTCCGCCCCCGAGGACGAGCCCCGCTAGAGCACCGTCTCGGCGCCCATCACCACGGTGCGCGACGGCGGCAGATGCAGCACCTGGGTGCGGTTCGCGGAGCCCTTCTCGAGAAGGCGCACGAGCCGCTTCTGCCAGCGCGGCATGACTGGCTCCTGTCCGGCCTCGATGCGGAACACCGACAGCACGTACATCGCCTCGTCCGCGTCGACCGCGAGCGCGGGCAGATGCCGCCGGCAGTCGTCGGGGCAGTCCGCCTCGTGCGGGTGCCCGAGCAGCGCGACGGCGGTGCGCAGCGCGGAGGGGACGTCCTGCGAGTCGTGGAAGCCGACCAGGTAGGTCACCTGCACGATCCCCGGCCCGATCTCGCGGGCATGGACCCGGTCGTCGCGGTGCGCATGGGGCACCCCGATGTGCTTCATCGTCACGATGACGACGTGCTCGTGGAGCACCCGGTTCATCTCCACCCCGGTGCGCAGCGCGAGCGGCACGGTGGCCGGATCGCCGTGCGGGTAGACGACCAGGCCCGGCACCCGTCGCACCGCGCACTCGGGACCGGCGACGAACTGCTCGAGCGGCCCCTCGAGCTCCCGCCGGCGGCCGAAGAGGATCCGAGCCCCGCGATGCCACACCAGCATGATCGTGGTGAGCGCGGCGGCGATGACCAGCGAGATCCAGCCTCCGGCGGGGATCTTGACGATGTTCGCGGCGAGCAGCAGCAGCTCGAGCCCGCCCACGATTGCCGCGAGCGCCACCACCTGCCACAGCGGCCGGTGCAGGATCCGTCGCGCGTACAGCAGGTACAGCGCGAGCACCAGCAGGATCGTCGCGGTGACGGCCAGGCCGTAGGCCGCAGCGAGCGCCTCGGAGCGGCGGAAGACGAGCACCAGGGTGACCACCCCGGCGAAGAGCAGCAGGTTGATGGCGGGGAGGTAGACCTGGCCGCCGTGCTCGAGGGAGGTCTGGGTGACCTTGAGCCGCGGCAGCAGCGACAGCCGCGTCGCCTGCCGCGCCACCGAGAACGCCCCGGAGATCACGGCCTGGGAGGCGATCACCGTCGCGACGGCCGAGAGCGCCACCAGCGGGATCCGAAGGGCCTCGGGCACGAGGGTGAAGAAGGGGTTCGCGATCGCGGCGGGGTCGGCGAGGATCAGCGCGCCCTGGCCCAGGTAGTTGATCACCAGCGCCGGGAGCACCAGCGCGAGCCAGGCGACCGCGATCGGGCGGCGCCCGAAGTGGCCCATGTCGGCGTACAGCGCCTCCGCGCCGGTGATCGCGAGGACCACCGCGCCGAGTGCGATGAACGCGACGAAGGGCCGCTCCGCCATGAACGCGAGCGCGTGGTGCGGGGACAGCGCGCGCAGGATCGAGGGGCCGGCCAGCAGGTGCGGCAGCCCGATCGCGGCGAGGGTCAGGAACCACAGCGCCATCACCGGGCCGAAGAACCGCCCGATGCCGCCGGTGCCGCGGTGCTGCACGGCGAACAGCGCGGTGAGCACGATCAGCGCGCCGGGCACGATCACGGCGTTGGGCACCGCGGCGGCCACCTCGATGCCCTCGAAGGCGGAGAGCACGGAGATCGCCGGGGTGATCACCGAGTCGCCGAAGAACAGCGCCGCGCCGACCACGCCGAGCACCAGCGCGACGGACGCCTCGCGCGGACCGACCCCGCCGGGCCCGTGCAGCTTGCGCAGCACCAGCGCGGTGAGGGCGAGGATGCCGCCCTCGCCCTGGTTGTCGGCCCGCATGATCAGGCCGATGTAGGCGAAGGTCACGATGATCAGCAGGCACCACACGACCATCGAGATCACCCCGAGCACGTCGGCCTCGGAGGGGCCGACGGCGTGGTGGTGGAGGCTGAACACGGTCTGCAGCGCGTACAGCGGGCTCGTGCCGATGTCGCCGAAGACCACGCCGAGCGCGCCGAGCGAGGCCGCGGCGAGCGGGGTCCTGGAGCGGGGCATGCCGCGGTGGTCGAGATGGTGATGGCTGTGCGGGTGGTCGTGGGGCGCGGCGGGGGAGCGCGTCGCGGCGCCGGTCGGCGGGATCGCGATCGACGGGGAGATCGGGTCGGTCGACGGGGAGATGGGGCCGGCCGGCGGGGAGTCCAGGCCGGCCGACTGGAAGGGCGGCGCGGCCGGTGGGGGAGGGGCCTGCGAGGCGGGCTCGTCGGCCGGAGGGGTTCGCTCGGGATCTGGGGTGAGGGGCTCGTCGGAGCGGGGCGAGCTCGAGGTGTCCTCGTGCACGGAGCGACATCCTGCCACCGCCGCGCCCCGATGCACCCTCCGGGAGCGTGCGGGTTCTGCTCCGTGCGTCACATCCCGCGCCAGATGACTCACACGAACCGAACGGCTCTGGCAGCGAACCGAGCGGTTCGTTAATCTCGAGGGCATGACGACCTCCCGGACCTCCGCCGTCCCCTCGCCACCGACCGCGCCCCTGGCCGGGCACCGCGAGTGGGCGGCGCTCATCGTGCTCGTGCTCGCGGTGACGCTGCTCGCCGTCGACGGCACCGTGCTCTTCCTCGCGATCCCCTCGCTGACTGCGGACCTCGCCCCCACGGCCACGCAGATCCTGTGGATCGGGGACATCTACTCCTTCGTCCTGGCCGGACTGCTGATCACCATGGGCAACCTCGCCGACCGCATCGGCCGCAAGCGCCTGCTCCTGATCGGCGCCGTCGCCTTCGGCGCCGCGTCGCTGCTGGCGGCCTTCGCCCCGAGCGCAGGGATGCTGATCGCCGCCCGTGCGCTGCTCGGTCTCGCGGGCGCCACGATCATGCCCTCGACCCTGTCGATCATCCGCAACCTGTTCCACGATCCGGCCCAGCGCACCCGCGCGATCGCGCTGTGGTCCGCGGGCGCCATGGCAGGCGGTGCCGTCGGGCCTCTGGTCGGCGGGGCGCTGCTCGAGATGTTCTGGTGGGGCTCGGTGTTCCTCATCAACGTCCCGGTGATCGTGGCGGTCGTCGGGCTCGGCGCCTGGCTGCTGCCCGAGTCGCGCAGCCCTGTCGCGGGGCGGATCGACCTGCTCTCCGCGCTGCTGTCGGTGCTGGCCGTGGTGCCCGTCGTCTTCGCGATCAAGCAGGTGCTCGGCGGCGGCACCGGAGCGCCCGCCCTGCTCGCCGCCCTGGTCGGCGTCGTCGCGGCCGTCGTCTTCGTGCGCCGCCAGCGGCGCCTGGCCACCCCGCTGATCGACGTCGAGCTCTTCCGCATCCCCGCCTTCAGCGGTGCGATCGCCGCGAACGGCCTGTCGATCTTCGCCTTCCTCGGGATGCTCTACTTCTTCTCCCAGTACCTCCAGCTGGTCCGCGGCTTCTCGCCCTTCGTGGCCGGGCTCGCGGAGATGCCCGCGACGCTGGCCTCCCTCGTCGTGGTGGTCGTCGTCGGCGTGGCGCTCGCCCGGCTCGGACGGGGCCGCGCGATCGCGCTCGGGCTCGCCGTCGGGGCGCTGGGCCTGGCCGGCCTCGGCGTCGCCGAGGGGTTGCCGGGCTATCTCGGGATCGGGATCGCGCTCGCGGTGATCGGGCTCGGCGCGGGCCTGTCGATGACGCTGTCCACCGACGCCGTGGTCTCCGCGGTGCCGCCCGAGCGCGCCGGTGCCGCCTCCTCGATCTCGGAGACCGCCTACGAGCTGGGCGTCGCGCTCGGCATCGGGGTGCTCGGCTCGCTGCACACCGCGATCTACCGCGCGGACCTCACGATCCCCTCCGGGACCCCCGCGGTGCAGGCCGAGGCGATGGAGGACTCCCTCGCCCACACATCGAGCATCATGGAGGAGGGGGCGCCCCTGCTCGACCTCGCGCAGGACGCCTTCACGCACGCCACCCAGGCCACCGCCTATGTCGCCGCCGGGCTGCTGGCCCTCGCGGCCTTCCTCGCCTGGCGCCTCATCCCTTCCGAGACGACCCCCAGGAGCTGATCGTGGAGAACGACGATCCCGGCACCGCCGACGATCCCGGCACCGCCGACGAGCCCGCCGCGCAGCCCGCGCCCCAGCGCGACAAGGAGCGCACCCGCGCCGCGATCCTCGACGCCGCCGCGAGCATGATCGTGGAGCACGGCAGCGGGGTGAGCCTCGCGGACATCGCTCGGCGGGCCGGGGTGTCCAAGGGGGCGCTGACCCATCACTTCCCGCACCGCCTCGAGCTCGAGAAGGCCCTCGTCCGCCGCTCCAACGAGCAGTTCTGGGCCGATGTGCACGCCCTCGTCGACCTCTCCGAGAACCGTCCCGGCAAGCTGCTGCGCGCCTACGTGCGCGCCCTGACCGCACCGGACTCGCGGGCGGCCGAGATCTTCTCCCCGTCCTCCCTGCTGACCGTCCTCGGCGACCGCCCGGGCATGGAGGAGCTGGTCGACGACGACGCGGCGCGCTGGCGCGAGGCGCTCTCGGCCGACGGCTTCGACCCGGCCCAGGCCCTCGTGGTGCGCCTGGCCAGCGAGGGGCTCGCGATGAACATGGGCACGCCCTACGCGACCGAGCAGGAGCGCGAGCTCGCCCACGCCCGCCTGCTCGAGCTGGCCGAGCCGCGCTGATCGCGCTGGCCGGCCCGACTACGATGGCCGCCATGACGTCACCGAGCCGACCCGTGCGCGGGGCGGCGGACGGGACGCCCGGCCCCGCCGCCTCGACCGGTCGCGCCGCCCCGGTGGGACACGCCGCGATGCGCTCGGCCAACCTGAGCCTGCTGCTGCGCCACCTCCACTCCCGCGGCGGCCGCTCCCGTGCCACCCTCGCTCAGGAGACCGGGCTCTCCAAGGCCTCGGTGACCTCGCTGATCGGCGACCTCGCCGAGCGCGGGCTGGTCCAGGAGGGGCGGGTCGAACGGCGCGGCACCGTGGGCCGTCCCGGCACCGAGGTGCGCATCGACCCCGGTCACGTCGCCGGCATCGGCCTCGAGCTCAACGTCGACCATCTCGCGGTGACCCTGCAGGACCTCGGCGGCCAGGTGCGCTTCCGCTCCTCCGTCCCGACGCCCGTGGTGGACGGCCAGGACGGCCGCTCGCACCCGGTCGCCCCCGTCCTGGACCTCGTCGCGCAGCAGCTGCGCGAGACGCTCGAGGCCGCCGCAGCGCAGGGCCTCTGGGTCGCCGGGGCCACCATCTCCCCGCCCGGCCCCGTGGACTACGCCGGCGCGGGCGTCCGCTTCGCCTCGAACCTCGGCTGGTCCGGCGTCCCACTCGGCGAGGAGCTCGCGAGGCGCCTCGGTCCGGACATGCCGCCGCTCTCGATCGAGAACGACGCCAAGCTCTCCGCGCTCGCCGAGGCGCCGCGCCTGGCCCGGCAGGGGATCACCGACCTCGTCTATCTCACCGGCGAGATCGGCGTGGGCGCCGGCATCATCGCCGACGGACGGCTGATCCGCGGCTGGTCCGGGTTCTCCGGCGAGGTGGGACACATCGGCCTGGACCCCGCCGGGGCGGCATGCCGCTGCGGGCGGCGCGGCTGCTGGGAGACCCTCGTCGGCTTCGACACCGTGCTGGCCGTGCTGGACCCCGACGATCCCGCGCGGTCTGGCCACCTGCCCCTGCAGGAGCGGCTCCGCCGGCTCCGGGGCCTGCTCGACGCCGGGGACGAGCGCCTCGTGCGGCGCTTCCGGACCCTGCCGGGCGATCTCGCGCGGGGGGCCGGGGTGCTCGTGGACGTGCTGAACCCGCAGGCCATCGTGCTGGGCGGCTTCTTCGGCGCTTTCGCCGACGTGCTCGTGCAGCCGGTGCAGGAGGCGCTGGACGCGCGGCTGCTCACCCCGGACGGACGGGTGGAGGTGAGCGCCTCCGCGCTCGGCCTCGACGCGGCGGCGATCGGCGGCGCCGACATGGCCCTCGAGCGCGTGCTCGCGGACCCGCTCCTCGCCCCGGTCCTCCCCGCCGGCGCCTCCCGCTGATCACCCGTCGCGCGGGGTCCGGCAGCAGGTTCTGCTGCCCTGGCGACTCATCCGGGCTCCCACATGGGTCGTGGCGGTACCAGAAGTGGGCACCGGCCGACGGGCGGCACAAGAGGTGGGGCGACGGGCGGTCCAGCTGGCCAGCGTCCCGGCTGAGGAGCGGCGCGGCCGGTGCGCGACCCGGCCGATGCGCGGCCCAGCCGGTGCGTGGCCCCGCCGGCCGGCGGCTCGATCGGTGGCCGCCCCGGTCCGCGCGGCCCAGCCGGGCGGCCCGTCCGGCTCCAGCGGTTGACACGTCGGCCGCTCGGCCCTAGTTTGTTCGCAACGTGAACGTTTGAGGCTTCGAGGAGGAACCACCATGATCAGCTTCGGCACCGGCGGCTGGCGGGCCATCATCGGCGACGAGTTCACCCGCGAGAACGTGCGCTTGCTCGCGCAGGGCCTCGCCGATCGGATGCACGCCGAGGGCGTCGTCGAGCGCGGGCTCGTGATCAGCTACGACCGCCGCTTCCTCTCCGACGTCGCCGCGTGGTGGGCGATCGAGGTGCTCGCCGGCAACGGCGTGCCCGTCCGCGTGATCACCCGTCCCGTGCCCACGCCGATGTGCATGTGGACCGTGCGGCAGACCGGTGCGGCCTACGGCATCGCCGTCACCGCCTCCCACAACCCCGCCCTCTACAACGGGCTGAAGATCTTCACCGAGGGCGGGCGCGACGCCGAGCTCGAGGTCACCGACGAGCTCGCCGCCCACACCGCGACCCTCGACCCCGCGGACGTCCGCTCGCTGGCCCCGTACGAGGTGCGCGACTCGGAGCTCGTCACCCAGCAGTCCTCGATCAACTGGTATCTCGACGCGATCATCGAGCAGCTCGACCTCGAGGTGATCCGTCACGCGCACCTGAAGATCGTGCTGGACCCGATGTTCGGCGTCTCCCAGACCTCCCTGCAGACCGTGCTGATCAGCGCCCGCTGCGAGGTCGAGGTCATCAACGCCCGCCACGATCCGCTCTTCGGCGGGCGCATGCCCTCCCCGGCGGAGGGGTCGATGTCCCCGCTGCGCCAGGCCGTGCTCGAGCGAGGCGCCGACCTCGGCATCGCCACCGACGGCGACGCGGACCGGCTCGGCATCATCGACGACACCGGCGCCTACATCAGCCCCGACCAGGTGCTGGTGCTGCTGTACGAGTACCTGCTGACCGGAAAGGGCTGGACCGGCCCTGTCGTGCGGAACATGTCCACCACCCACCTGCTGGACCGGGTCGCCGAGGCGCACGGCCAGGAGTGCCACGAGGTGCCCGTCGGCTTCAAGTGGATCAGCGCGAAGATGGCCGAGACCGACGCCGTGATCGGCGGGGAGTCCTCCGGCGGCCTCACCGTGCGCGGCCACATCCCCGGCAAGGACGGCATCCAGGCCGCCGGGCTGCTGGTGGAGATGGTCGCCCGCGCCGGCAAGCCGCTCTCGGAGATCTACGCGGACATCGCCCGGCGCTACGGCTCCCTCGTGATGGAGGAGGCCGCCTACGAGTACACCCCCGAGCGGCGCGAGGAGCTGCAGCGGCGGATCTTCGAGGATCACGAGCTGCCCGCCTTCGACCGCGAGATCGAGCGGATCTCCTGGTCGGACGGCGGCAAGGTGTACTTCGCGGACGGCTCCTGGCTCACCATCCGCTTCTCCGGCACCGAGCCCGTGATCCGCGTGTTCTCCGAGGCGCAGACCGCCGAGGAGGCCCAGCGGCTCTCCCGCACCGTCGCCGAGCACTACCGTCTGGGGGCATGACGATGATCGACACCGCAGTGGTCCTGGCCCGGGGACTCGGCTCCCGCATGCGCAAGGAGGGCGCCGGCGACCTCACCCCGGAGCAGGCCGCGGCCGCCGCCTCCGGCCACAAGGCCCTGATGCCCATCGGCCCCCACCGCCTGATCGACTACTCCCTCTCGGCCCTGGCCGACGCCGGCATCCGTCGCGCCGTGCTCGTGGTCGCCCCGGAGCACGGGGAATTCGCCCGCCACGTCGAGCAGCTCGCGCCGCGCCGGCTCGAGATCGGCTTCGCCGTCCAGGCCGGGCCGCAGGGCACCGCCGACGCCGTCGCCTCCGCCCGCGACGCCGTGGGCGAGCGGCCCTTCGTGATGGTCAACGGCGACAACCTCTACCCCCGCGACGGGATCGCGTCCCTGCTCGAGCAGGAGCGCACCACCCTGCTCGGCTTCGAGCGGACCGCGCTCGTGGAGCACTCCAACATCGCCGCCGACCGGGTCGCGGCCTTCGCGATCGTCGAGCACGAGGACGGCGCGCTGCGGCGGATCCTCGAGAAGCCCACGACCGAGCAGCTCGCCGCCGCCGGCCCCGACGCACTGGTCAGCATGAACGCCTTCGCCTTCCAGCCGGAGATCTTCGAGGCCTGCGCCGCGATCGAGCCGTCCGAGCGCGGGGAGCTCGAGATCGTCGACGCCGTCCGCGCCCTGCCCGATGTGCGCGTGCTGCCCTTCGCGGGCGGGGTCCTGGACCTCTCGCGCCGCGACGACATCGACGAGGTCGAGCGCCGCCTGGCCGGCGTCGAGGTCGCCCTGTGAGCGGTGCGGCGCGCTGGACCATGCCCGGCCGCATCGAGGTGCTCGGCAAGCACACCGACTACGGCGGCGGCCGCGTGCTGGTCTGCGCCGTGGACCGCGGCGTCACCGTGCATGCCGAGCGGATCGACGGGCCGACGGGAACCCTCCGGGCGAGCACCGACGCCTACCCGGGCACGCTCCGCCTCGCCGCCGGCACCGCCCCGGACCTTCCCGCCGGGCACTGGGGCCGCTACGTCCACACCGTCATCGAGCGGCTGGGGGCGAACTTCGGTCCGCTGCCCGCCGCGCGGCTCACGATCACCTCGGACCTCCCGCCCGCCTCCGGCATGTCCAGCTCCTCCGCGCTGCTGACCGGCACCGCGCTCGCGCTCGCCGACCTCGCGGACCTGCCCGCCACCGAGGCCTGGACCTCCCAGATCCCCGACCGGGTGGCGCTGGCCGGCTACGCCGCCTCGATCGAGAACGGGAAGACCTTCGGGGCTCTCGCCGGACGGCCCGGCGTCGGCACCAGCGGCGGCTCGCTGGACCACACCGGCATACTCGCAGGCCACGACGGCATGATCTCCTACGCCGAGTTCGACCCGATGCAGATCCTCGACCAGGTCGCCCTGCCGGAGGGCTGGTCCTTCGTCGTTGCCGTCTCCGGCGTGCTCGCGGAGAAGACGGGCGCCGCCCAGGCTTCCTACAACCGCGGCCCCGCCCTGCTCGGGCAGATCCTCGCGCGCTGGAACCGGGAGACCGGACGGGCCGACGACTCGCTGCAGGGGGCGCTGCGCTCCCTGGTGGGGGAGGACCTCGCCGCTCCGCTCGCCGAGGACGAGTACCGCTGGGAGCCGCTGCGCCGCCTCGCCGCCGAGGGCGCCGAGCGGGACCGGCTGGACCAGTTCCTGCTCGAGTCCGCGGTGCTCGTGCCCCGCGCCCATCGCGCCCTGCGCGGCGGCGACCTCGACGCCTTCGCGGCCGCGGTCGACGTCTCCCAGCGGCTCGCCGAGACGCACCTCGGGAACCAGGTCCCCGAGACGATCGCCCTGGTCCGGCACGCGACCGCGCTCGGCGCCCGGGCCGCCTCCTCCTTCGGCGCCGGGTTCGGCGGGAGCGTCTGGGCGCTGGTCCCCACGGCCGACGCCGACGCCTTCGCCGCGGACTGGATGGACCGCTACCGCGCCGCGGGCACGGCTCCGGGCGGGGCCTCCGCGCTGGTCACCCGCCCCGGAGCTCCCGGCAGGCGGGTCGATCCGGTCGCGGGCTGAGCCGGGCTCGATGGGTCGGGCCGGGCGCCCGACGGGGCGCCGACGCAGAGGCTGCCCGAACGATGAGTGGACTCCGTGGTCGTGGCTGTGCGCGGAGAGCTCCGAGGTGCAGGAGCGGGATGAGGATCCTGGTCCTGACCCATTGCTACGCCCCCGAGTACGGGGCTCCCCAGCGCCGCTGGTCCGCGCTGGTCAGCCGCTTCATCGCGGCGGGTCATCGCGTCATGGTCGCCGCCCCCGTCCCGCACTATCCCTCCGGTCGCCCGACGGTCGAGCAGCGGCGTGACCACCGGGTCGGCGGAGCGGAGCACGGCGCGCACGGCGAGACCGTGCTGCGCACCGCCTACCTGCCGCATCGAGGCGACATCGGGACCCGCACCGCGGACCACCTGGTCGCTGCCCTCGATGCCCTGTGCCGTCTCCGTCGACGCTTCGGCCGCCCGGAGGACCGGCCGGAGGTCATCGTCGCGACCGCCCTGCGCAGCAGCGTCGTGGCGCTCGGCAAGCGGGTAGTGCACCGTCAGGTCACCGACTGGCAGACCGAGACGTATGCCGTGGTCACCACCACCTCCCGCCTCGCGACCGGCCGCCATGTCACCGCGCTTCTGGAGGGGGAGGCTGCGGACATCGTCCGCGATTCCGGGGCCGGGGACGTCCTGCCGCCCGAGGACGTGGCGGCGTTGGTGGAGCTGTGGCGCGGACTAGCCGCGGACCGCTCCCGCACCGCGGTGCGGGCGAGCGGGCGGGACTGGGTGAGCGAGCACGCCGATGACGACGGGCTCGCACGCACCTATCTGGAGATCCTGCGCGAGGTCGTCGCGGACTGATGCGGTCCGGTCAGCCCGCTCGTCGCGCCGCCGCGTAGGCGGGGCGCAGGACCTCCTCGCGCAGCGCCTCCCGCTGAGCCGCCGGGGCGAACCCGCTGTCGAGCGCGGTGAGCGCGACCTGCTCGAGCTCGTCGACGCCCCAGTCCAGCGCCTCCGCGACCAGCGCCGTCTCACGGGTGGTGCCGGTGCGGCTCATCAGCCGGTTGTCACTGCTGAGGGCGAGCGCGAAGCCGGCCCGGTGCAGGCGGCCGACGGGGTGCTCCGCGATCGTCCGGGCGATCCCGGTCTGCAGGTTCGAGCTGGGGCACACCTCCAGCACGATCCGCTCCCGGCGCACGCGCTCGGCGACCGGACCGAGGGCGTCGCCGCCGTCGGCATCGAGGTCCTCGACCAGGCGCACCCCGTGGCCGAGCCGCTCGGCGCCGGTCTCCAGCGCGTCGGCGATCGAGGCGGGGCCGTCGCCCTCCCCGGCGTGGATCGTGACGCGCAGCCCCTCGGCCCGGGCGCGGGCGAACTGCGCACCGAAGCGGGAGGCGGGGAAGCCGGCCTCGGGACCGGCGAGGTCCAGCCCCACCACTCCCGCGGAGCCGACGGGCGCCCCGGGGCGCGGGCCGTCGGCTCGCCGCGCGAGCGCGATCTCCACCAGGTCGTCGCCCGGCTCGAGATGGCGCAGGTAGCACAGCAGCTGACCGACCACGATCCGGCCGCCGCGGGCCTCGACCGCCGCGACGCCCTCGTCGAGCCCGTCCTGCACGGCCCGGACCGCCTCCTCGAGGGACAGCCCGCCGTCCGTGTGCTGGTGCGGCGCCCAGCGGGTCTCCGCGTACACGACCCCGTCGGCCGCCATGCCCTCCACGAACTCGCGCGCGACCCGGCGCAGGTGCGCCGCGGACTGCATGAGCGCGACGGTGCGCTCGAAGGTCGAGAGGTACTCGGGCAGCGAGCCGGAGTCCGCGGCGTCGTGGAACCAGTCGGCGACCTGCTGCTCGGTGACCTGCTGGGCGTCCGCGCCCGGCGGGTCGATCCCCAGCTCCCGGCACAGGTCGATCACGGTCGCGGGGCGCAGCCCGCCGTCGAGGTGGTCGTGCAGGACGACCTTGGGTAGGGAGCGGACGAGGTCACGGGGCAGCGGCATCCCCGCAGGATACGCGGCGCGAGGAGCGGGCCGGTCGGGCCCCTGTGGCGGCCCGGCCGGCCCTTCCCGTCGACCCCGGCGGATCCCCATCCAGAGGCCGGGTCGACGCACCGGTGCGGCCTCGCCCGTCAGGAGGCGGCGCCCTTGCGGTAGCCGCTCGCCACCAGATGATCGGCGAGGCCCTCGACGTCCGTGATCGTGACGGCGGCGCGGCGCAGATCGCCGACCAGCGCCTCCGCCGCCGGGGTGCGGACCGGCGGCGCGAGCGCGGCCTCGAGCGCGCGGTCCAGCGCTTCGCGGGCCGCGGGGTCCGGCTCGCCCGGCAGGCCGCTCTCCCGGGCGAAGACCTCCCAGGCCCGCTCCCGCATCTCGTCGGTCAGGCGGGTGCCCGCCTGTGAGGTGCGGCGGACCAGGGCGGAGAGGGTCCCGCCCTCGACCTCGAAGCCGCGGTCCACGACGGACCGCACCACATGGGTGGGGAAGGGACCGACGGTGACCTCCTCGGCGCCGCTGGTGCACGTGATCCACGTCGACTCGTCGCGGATGTAGATCGTCAGGGCGTCCCCGTCGACATCCGTCAGCTCGATGTTGCTCATGACTCTCCGCAGGTTCAGGGCCGGGCGGCCCCCGGTGGGCGCCCTGACCGTTCCACGCGCTGGCACCCGGTTCGTGACGCGTCTCGCCGGATTCGTGACCCACTGGTGACCTTCTGCACAAATAGGACATACTGGGGCAAGTCGCCCGTGGTCCTCGGTAAGGGCCGTCGGCGACGTCACCGGTGGAGCCGCACGTCGCGGCTCCGAGAAGGGAATGGCCGAATGATGACGGAGCCGGAGCCGGAGTCGGAGTCGGAGCCGGGTCCTCGCCGCCGCGGCGGCGCCTCCGAGGCGCTCTCCGAGGACGCCCTGCTCGACGCCGTGCGCGCAGGCGACACGGGCGTCTACGCGGAGCTGTACCACCGCCATCATCACGAGGCGCTGCGCCTGGCGCGGAGCCTCCCCGGCCATCACGACCCCGACGACGTCGCGCAGGAGGCGTTCTTGAAGATCCTCAAGTCGATCCTGCGAGGAGCGGGCCCGCGCCGCGGCTTCGCGCCCTATCTCATGAGGGTGGTGCGCAACGAGGCCGTGGACCGCGGCCGCCGCGCCCACGAGGACGCGGTCGAGGACCTCGAGCGCGCCGCGCCGGGCCGCCTCGTCTCCTCCGACGGCGTGGACGAGCTGCTGAACCGCCAGCTGGTCCGCACCGCCTTCGCCCGCCTGCCCGAGACCTGGCAGCGGATCCTGTGGCTGACGGAGGTCGAGGGGGAGACGCCCCGCGCCCTCGCCACGCAGCTGAATCGCAGCCCGAACGCCATCTCGCAGCTCTCGCGCCGGGCACGCGAGGGGCTGCGCGCCGCCTGGCTCGAGGCCCATCTCGACACCGCCGACGCGTCCCCGCTCTGCCGCAGCACCGCCCGGGATCTCGACGACCTCGACCGCGGCCGCCTCACGCCCGCCCGGGCCGCGGGCGTCGAGCGGCATCTCGCGGCCTGCCCGCGCTGCGCCGCCGCGCGCGAGGAGCTGCGCGGCCTCGCCGTGCAGATGCGCTCGGTGCTGCTGCCGGTGGTGCTCGGCTCGCCGCTGCTGCTCGAGCACCTCACCTCCGACGTGGCCGCCGTCGGCCCCGCGGCCGACGGGGCTCCCGCACCGCGCACCGCGCTGCGCGCCCTCGAGCCGGTCGGGGCCGGGGGCCGCGGTCCCGGCGCTCTCCGGTCCGCGGTCTCCGCCCACGCCGGGGCGCTCGCGACCGCCGGGGCCATCGCCGCCGTGGTCGTCGGCGGCATGGTGCTGCTGGACCCCTCGAGCGTGAGCGGCCCGGTGCTGGGCACCGCGGCGACCTGGATCGACGAGGACGAGCCCGAGGACGGCGAGGGGACCGCGGCCGGCCGGGCGCAGGACGACGCTGCGACGACCGGATCCCCGTCCAGCTCGGGCGGCACGGGGACGGCAGGGGCGACGCCCGCCACATCCGACGGCACCACCGCCCCGGTGCAGGTCCCCGCGGTCGACGAGGACCAGGCAGGCACCACGACGACCGCGAGCGGCACCGCCGACGAGGGCCCCGCCCTGCCCGACTCGCCGACCGGTCTCGCGCCGATCGGGGCGGGCCAGGAGACCGGCGCCCCGTCCGCGACGCAGGCCCCGGGAGGCGGCGCGACCGAGGAGGGCGCGGCGCCCGGATCTCCCACCGCTCCCGGCGGCGCCGAGGACGGCGCGACCGGCGGGACGACGCCCGAAGGCACCCCGACGGGCACCCCGGCGACGGACGGACCCTCGACGGGCACGCCCTCGGACGGTGACCCCTCGGACGGCGAGACCCCGGCGGACGGCTCCCCGTCGGGCGGCGGCACGTCGGACGACCCGGAGAAGGATCCGGCGACCCGCCCCACCCCGCCGGATCGCCCCGCGCAGGTCCCGCTGCCCGGCCTGCCCCGGCCCACCCTCCCGCCCGGGGACACGGACCCCGAGACCGTGGTCGGCGAGGGCGCCGCCGGCGGGCCCGGCGGCGGCACCTCGGCGGAGGGCACTCCCGTCCAGGACGGCTCCGGGGACGGCACCGGCGGCAGCGGCGGGCAGATCATCATCAGGCCGATGCCGCCGCAGCAGGGGACCGGTCCCGGGCCCATGCTGCCGCCGGCGTCCAAGGGGCCGGGAGTGCTGATACCGCTCCCGACCAAGCCCCCCAGTGACTCCCCGCCGTCCAGCGACGGCGGCGGGGAGACCGGCGGCGGTGAGGCGCGCGTGGAGGGCTGACCCGCGTCCGGCTCCGTCGGTCGGGCTCGTGCGCTGACTCCGGACCGGCCCGTGCGCAGAACCGGCCCGGGCTCGTGCGCTGACTCCGGACCGGCCCGTGCGCAGGACCGGTCCGGGCCGTGCGCAGGGCCGGTCCGGGCGCGCGGCGGACCTCAGCCGGCGAGGCGGACGGTGAACTCCGGCTCGGTGACCTCGCGGACGTCGTCCTCGGTGATGCCGGGGGCGAGCTGGGTGAGGACGAGTCCGTCGGCGGTGACGTCGAGGACGGCGAGCTCGGTGATGATGCGGTTGACGACGCCCACGCCGGTCAGCGGGAGCGTGCATTCGTGGACGATCTTGGGGGTGCCGTCCTTGGCGGCGTGCTGCATCATCACGATGACGCGGCGGGCGCCGGCGACGAGGTCCATCGCGCCGCCCATGCCCTTGACGAGCTTGCCGGGGATCTGCCAGTTGGCGATGTCGCCGGTGGCGGTGACCTGCATGGCGCCGAGGATCGCGGTGGCCATCTTCCCGCCGCGGATCATGCCGAAGCTGGTGGCGGAGTCGAAGATCGCGGCGCCTGGACGGAGGGTGATGGTCTGCTTGCCGGCGTTGATGAGGTCGGGGTCCTCCTCGCCCTCGTAGGGGAAGGGGCCCATGCCCATCACGCCGTTCTCGGACTGGAGGGTGATGTCCACGCCGCCCGGGAGGTTGTTGGCGACCAGGGTGGGCATGCCGATGCCGAGGTTGACGTAGTCGCCGTCGCGCAGCTCGGCCGCGGCGATCGCGGCCATCTCGTCACGGGTCCAGGCCATGTCAGGCCACCTCCTGCTTCTGGTCGGCCGCGTCGGGGCGGGGGCGGGTGGTGCGCTGCTCGATGTCCTTGGCGGCGGTGGAGCGCATCAGGTGGTGCACGAACACGCCGGGGGTGTGGATGTCGTCGGGGCCGATCTCGCCGGGGTCGACGAGGTGCTCGGCCTCGGCGAAGGTGGTGCGCCCGCACATCGCGGCGAGCGGGTTGAAGTTCCGGGCGGTGAGGCGGTAGCGGAGGTTGCCGTAGGTGTCGGCGGTGTGGGCGTGGACGAGGGCGATGTCGGCGTCGATGGCGCGTTCGAGGACGTAGTGGCGGCCGTCGAACTCGGCGACGGGCTTGCCCTCGGCGATGGGGGTGCCGTAGCCGGTGGCGGTGTAGAAGGCGGGGATGCCGGAGCCGCCGGCGCGCATCCGCTCGGCGAGGGTGCCCTGGGGGACGAACTCCACGTCGAGCTTCCCGTCGATGTACTGCTGCATGAAGTACTTGTTCTCGCCGACGTAGCTGGAGAGGACCTTGTCGATCTGGCCGTTCTCCAGCAGGATCCCCAGTCCCTTGCCGTCCACGCCGAGGTTGTTCGAGGCGACGGTGAGGCCGGTGACCCCGCTGTCGCGCACGATCTCGATGAGATCGCTGGGGATGCCGCACAGGCCGAATCCCCCGACCGCGATCGTCATCCCGTCGCGCAGCGTCTCGCCGAGCACGGCGGCGATGTCGTCCGAGACCTTGGACATCGATGTCCCTCCTGTCAGTCGGTGCGCCCGGTGCCGGGGTCGGCGACGGTGCCGACGGCGGGGCGGATCTGCCCCGAGCCTATGCGTCGGCGGGGCGGTGTCGCGGGGATCGCGCCGACGTCAACCGTCCCGATCGGGCCAGGGAGCCGGTGACGCGTCCGGTGCCTCCTCGCGGTCGTGCCCGGGAGCGGCCTCCCGCACCCCGGGGATCGGGGTCGTGCCGGAGAACTCGGACGCGAGGGCGTCGACGCCGTGTTGAGGATGCGCTCGGTCGAGCAGCTGCTGCCGCCGCTCCCGGGTCGCGTCGGGGTCCAGGCCCAGGACCCGGGCGCGATCGGAGGCGAGGCCAGGGTCGCCTTCGCCGTCGCGGTTGAACGACCACATCAGCATCGGGTCGCCCAGGGGGAGCGGATGCCCGCCTCCCGTGTCATGCCGTCCCGTGTGCCAGGTGTGCCAGGTCTTCCCGTACGAGTTCACCAGCTCGGCCATGAGCTGCTGCTCCGCGAACGCCGGCAGGCCCGGAGCGATGAGCTGACCGGAGAGGATCTCGTAGTTGTGCGGGTGCCAGTACCCGCGCTCCTCCTCGGGGAGGGTGTCGAACAGTGACTCCGAGACGATGTACTCGATGCCGATCAGATTCGCCTCGGAGGTGTTGCCGTCGAAGAGGACGCACTGGATGAGGTCGTCGTCGACGACCTTGCAGTAGTGATGGGCCTCCATCTGCATGTCCGGCGAGTCCTTCGCAGGATGGAAGCCGACGAGGTAGGCGTCGAACCCGCGCAGCGGGGCGGCGGACTGGAGGGCTTTGGCGCCGAGCTGGAGCGCGGCAAACTTCGGGCCCTTGGCGGTCCCCGGGGGACGCAGCGGTGGGGGCCGGTGAGGGATGCCGATGCCCAAGGGTCCTCCTCTCCTCAGCGGTACGGCTCGCCCTCGGCCTGGGAGGGGCGGCGGGAGCTCGGATCGTCGGGCTCGGCGCCCTCCTGGGCGGCGTCGGCCTCCTCGGCAACGCCGCTCGAGGGCCTCTCCTCGTCCTGCGCCTCCCCCTCCGCCTGGGAGGGCCGGGCCGGGTTCGGGTCGATGTGCTCGTGCTGGTTCTCGGTCATCGTGCTGACTCCTGTCGGTGTCGGTGTCGGTGTCGGTGTCGGGTGGTCGTGTCGGGCAGGGGTGGGGCGTTGTGGACGCGCGAGATCTGTTGCAGGCCCAGCAGCATCGCCCCCGAGTGGTGCCCGCTGGTGCTCAGCGCATCGACATCGGCAGTGAGGCAGAGGGGGGACGGTAGGGAACCGGTCGGCCCGACCTCCGTCGGGTCTCTCGGAGTCGTGCGCTGTATCGCACGCTACGCATGCACTCGGCCTCTGAGAAGGACACGGACCGATCGGATCGTGACCGGGTCGGACCGGACCAGGGAGGACCGGCGTGGATGGCGAGTGGGCGCAGCCGGTCATCGACCCCGGGAGTCGCGAGCGTCCGTGCAGGTGATCGTGGAGAACTGGCTGCGTCCGGACGGATATGCAGTAATCTGCCATCACGGCGTCACGACATCGATCGCGGTCGGCGCCTGCAGCCAGGTCGTCGGCTGCCGCCTCGGCCCCGCGGGACCACAGATGAGGAGAACGATGTCTGCACAAGGATTCACGGTCGACAGTCCGGATGCCGCGCCGCCGATCGCGAAAGGGTCGGGCGCCACGCCGTCGGCGAGACCGGCAGGTGAGGAATCCCCCGAAATCCGCACCGGTGCTCGAGGACGCCGCGAGGAGATCATCGACGGCGCAGCGGAGATGTTCGCGGACCACGGCTATCACGGCTCCAGCCTGCGCGAGATCTCGAAGCACATCGGTATCTCCCACTCCGGGATGCTGCACCATTTCGACTGCAAGACCGCGCTGCTCGACGGCGTGATCGACCGGCTCGAGGAGCACGCCCAGAGCGCACTCGACCGCGCTCCCGAGCTGCGCGCGAGCCGGCGTGCGCTGCTGCAGGGGCTGGTCGAGCTCTGGCACCCCGCTGCTCTTCCCATTCGTCTGCTCGCCACGCTGGATGCGGAGTCCGTCAGCGAGGACCACCCCGGTCGCTACCGGATGGCCAGGCTGCGGAAGGTGCACGAGCACATCCTGGAGGACTGCTTCACGAGCTTCGCTGAGCAGGGGCTCCTGCGTGCCGGATCGGATCCGGCTTTCGCCGGCCGCGCCCTGTTCGCCCAGGTGCTCAACCTCGCCGTCCGTGAGAAGACCGTGCAGCCGCTGCAGCACCGCTCCCACGACGATGCGCCGCTGAAGGACCTCGCCATGCAGGTGGACATCTTCTTTCTCGAGGAGCAGCTCTCGGTCGATTGACGGCGGTGTGCTCCTCGGCTGCCCTGCCCTCGCGGACGTGACTCAGCGGTCGTCCCGATAGTGGTCGGAGAGGGCGCTCTCGTCGGCGCCCAGAGCATCGAGGGCGGAGCCCAGCCCCGACGGCATGTCGAGGCGCACCACCTGGTGCACCGCACCGAACCGGCCGAGGCGCAGCAGAACGCTGCCCGCCGTCCGATCCACCTCGACAGCGAGGAGCTCGCCGGTGGCGTCCTGACCCACCAGGATCTCTCCCGCGTCGACCGAGTAGGGTTCGCCGGCACGCAGCTCGAGTTCATGCCTGCCGCATATCTCGTACTCGAAGCTCCCGGCGGAGTACCACGTCTGCGGTGGCGCCGTGCATCGACGGACCTCGCATCTGCGCGGGAAGATCTCGGAGTTGTGATGCTTGTGAAGTGTCATGAAGGCTTCCACTCTCCCCGGTCCAGAGGTGCGCGGACGTTCGGGAGGGTAGGCCTGCCTTCCGGCACGGGACGATGAGTGCCAGCGGTCAGCCCTTGTCGCGGTGCGGCAGGCCTCCCTGCTCCTCGAGCCCGAGCGCGATGCCGATGGCGAAGAAGGTCGGTGCCCACTCGCCGACGAACAGGCCCCACCGGTCGGCCTGTGCGCAGGAGTCCTCGGTCTTCATCGCCGACATCCCCCATGCGGACGAGGGAGAGGCCGATGGAGACGAGGCCGGCGGCGTACATGTGGTTCGCCATCACGCCCACCTCCTCGAGGAGGCGATGTTCGGAATCTCGGTTGGTGCGTACCACCCTGGCACGGTCGGGCCCCGACCAGAAGCGGCCGGACCGATCGTATGGATATCGAGCGTGCGGTCGACCATGACGTGGTGCCCGGTCCGGAACCGCATGCCGTCCGCGTCCCTCGGGCACCCGCAGGAGCCGTCCTACGCGCGGAAGTGGTTCTCGAGGTAGTCCGGGTCCAGGGACGAGACGAGCTCGACGGCGAGATCGCGGAGCTTGACGTTGCGGTGGTTGGAGGCGTCCTTGAGGATGCGCATCGCCTCGGCGTGGGTGCAGCGGTTCTGGCCCATGATGATCCCCGCCGCGAGGCTGATCGCCGTGTGGGAGCTCATCGCGGCGTGCAGGTCGTGCTCAGCCTCGCGATGCGAGGCCAGGCGGATGGCGAGACGCAGGGCGCCCGAGGCCCGGTCGACCTCCTGCTGGATGCTCGCGATCACGTCCGCCTCGAAATGGTGGGGCGCGGGGGAGTAGACGTTCAGGCCGGCCCAGGCATCGTCGTCCACCTCGAAAGGGACGCCGAGGATGGAGCGCACGCCCTGTTCCGCGGCCGCAGGGAGATAGTCCGGCCACCGCGTGTCCTCGCGCACGTCGCCCACCCTGATCACGGTGTCCTCCCGGATCGCCGTCATGCACGGCCCGTCGGTGAAGCTGTTCTGCAGCTCGTCGAGGGCTTGCGCCTCGAGCCCGGAGGCCGCGGCGGTGCTCGCCTTCCTCTTCCGCAGCAGAGTCACCGCGCACCACGCCGGGGCGTCGCCATCTGAGATCTCCCGAGCGAGCATCGCGGTGAAGTCCTCGAGGAACGCGGAGATGTCGTCGCTGTGCAGGAGAAGATCCTGGAGCTCCTGTCGATCCATCGCGACTACGTCATCGGTCATCTCGGCTCCGTTCTTGCCGTGCGGGTGATCGGTCGTGGCCCGGGACGACCGACGGTCTTGACATCAACGGTACAGTCGCGCGAGGAATACCCGCCCGGGGCGGCGCTGCAGGGGGAGCGAGAGGGTGCGCGAGCGGCCTGAGCGGGTTCGGCCGAGTGGTCAGCGCTCGCCGGACGATTCCTCTCTGCGGACAGTTCTCTCGGGGTGACCCGCACCGGATCGTGCACCACCGGCGCGCAGGACTCGCAGCGCCGAGCTGACCGCCGCGTGACGACGTCGCCAGATCCTGACTGTCGGCCTCTTCTACGCCCACTACGGGATCGGCTGAGTCCTCCGGGGCCCTGAGCACGCTGTGTCGGGAATCGGGCGAGGCGTTGCGGGATCGTCCGACCGATGTTCGCCGCGATTCATCCCGAGTCCATCTGCGGCGGTGACGGTGAGGGAGCACCCCTGCCCCCCGACCGGGAGTCCCCATGTCCAGCGCGCCCACCGCCGCCCCCGTCAGCCGTCGCCGCCTGCTCCAGCTCAGCGGCGCCTCCGCCGCCATGCTCGCGCTCGGCATCGACGCCCCCTCCGTCGAGGCCGCGCCGCCGCCGGGGACCGAGGGGATGTTCTCCCTCGGCGTCGCCTCCGGCGCCCCGCGACCCGACGGGGCCGTGCTGTGGACCCGTCTGGCCCCCGAGCCGCTGGCCGAGGACGGCCACGGCGGGATGCCGCTGAAGGAGGTGACGGTGCGCTGGGAGGTCGCGACCGACGAGGACTTCCGCGGCATCGTCGCCCATGGCAGGGCGCTCGCCCAGCCCGGCCTCGCCCACTCCGTGCACCCGCGCGTCGAGGGGCTCGAGCCCGGCACCGAGCACTTCTACCGCTTCCGGGCGGGTCGCGAGCTCAGCCCCGTCGGCCGCTTCCGCACCCTGCCCGGTGCGGGCGAGACCCCGGAGTCGTTCTCCTTCGGGCTCGTCTCCTGCCAGGCCTGGTACCACGGCCACTTCACCGCCCACCGCCACCTCGCGGCGGAGGAGGACCTCGATCTGGTCGTCTTCGTCGGCGACTACATCTACGAGTACGGCATCACGGAGACGAACCTGTGGCGCCAGGGAGCCGAGGTGGGCGAGGCGCACCGGGTCGAGATCGAGACGCTCGAGCAGTACCGCCTGCGCTACGCCCTGTTCAAGTCCGATCCGCATCTGCAGGCCGTCCACGCCCGCGCCGCGGCGGTCGCCGTGTGGGACGACCACGAGGTGCAGAACAACTACACCGGCCCCCTCTCCGACACCGGCATCGACGAGGAGGACTTCGCCCACCGGATCGCGGTCGCCTATCGCGCGTTCTACGAGAACATGCCGCTGGACGTCGCCGCGCTGCCCGAGGGCCCGGACACCGACATCACCGCCGGCTTCGACGTCGGCGCCCTCGCCCGCTTCTCCCTTCTGGACTCCCGCCAGTTCCGCGACGCGGAACCGGCCGATGCCGCCGAGCAGCAGCGCGAGGACCGCACCATCCTCGGCACCGCTCAGGAGGAGTGGGTCGGCGAACGGCTCGCGAGCTCGGAGGCGACCTGGAACGTGCTCGCCAACGGGGTGGTGCTGGTCCCGATCACCGAGGACCGCACCGACATGTGGGACGGCTACCCGGCGGCCCGTCGGCGTCTGCTCGCCCAGATGGCCCAGGCGCAGAACCCGGTGATGCTCACCGGCGACATCCACAAGCACGTCGCCGCCGAGATCCCCGCCGACCCCGACGACCCGGGCGAGGAGCGGCTGGGCGTGGAGCTGGTGTGCACCTCGGTCGCCTCCGACGGCGACGGCGCGAAGACCGACAGCGCCACCGAGGACTGGATCCAGCACGACTACGTGCAGCTCTACGACGGCCGACGCGGCTACGTCCACGTGCGCCTCACCCCCGAGGAGATGGTCTCCAGCTTCCACATCGTGGAGTGGATCGAGTCCGACGACACCGCCCCGAAGCAGCTCACCGCCCGCTTCACCACCCCCGCGGGCGAGCCCCGCCTCATCCCGGCCTGAGCCGGACGAAGGAGCACCGCCATGAGCCCGCGCCCCGCCGTCGTCACCGGCCTCGCCGCCGAGCCCGCCCTCGTCGCGATCTCCCTGTCCTGGGACTCGCTCGGCTTCGACCCGCTGATCGACCACTACCGCGTCTACGGCCTCGCCGGCGAGACGGCCCCCGACACGGCCGACGAGTCCGCGCTGCTGGCCAAGACCGTCTATCCCCGCTTCCGGCATACCGGCCTCGACGTGGCCGGTGAGACCTGGACCTACGCGGTCCTCGCCGTCACCGACGCGGGGGAGCGGGGCGAGGCCTCCTCCCCGGTCACCGCCGACTCCGAGCCCTCGGTCACCGCGACCGGGACGCCGGTCGCGACCATCGGCGACTTCGACGGCCGCACCCTCGAGCACCTCCTCGCCCCCGCCTCCTACGCGCAGATCCCCGAGCGGTTCCCCGATGCGCTGATCGAGTACACGGACGGCACCGACGCACCGGGCGAGGCCTGGCCCTACCTGCTGCCCGGGCCGGGCGACGCCTGGGCGGGGAACAGGGCCTACCGCGCCCGCTGGACCGTGACGCTCGAGGGTGCGCTGAGCGAGGACCACGACCTGGCCCTCTGGCTCGTGGACACCACCCGCCTCGGCGGCGTGCTGCGCATCGCGGCGAACGGCGAGCACGTCACCGATCTCGAGCTGCCGATCGGCGCGACCCGCGGCTCCCGCGAAGGCGACGCGACCGTGCCCGGCACCCCGCTGCGCCGCGCCCTGCTCGAGCTGCCCGTCCCGGCCGCCGTGCTCCAGGCGGGACAGAACGTGATCGAGCTCGAGCTCGCCGAGGGCGGCTGGGTGGCCTGGGATGCGCTGGGGCTGTTCGCGCGGCGGTGAGACCGGGCGGGGCGTCGTCCGCGGCGGCACCGCTGCCGAGCGCCCGGCCCCGCTCACCGCAGCATGATCAGCTGGCGCAGCCAGGGCACGTGCCCGCCCAGCAGGGCGACCGCTCCGTCGGCCAGCACGGCGAGGCCGGCCAGGACGAGCACGGCCGCCAGCACCGTCTGCAGCATGCGACGGCGCGGCGAGAAGATCTCGAGCACCCGCGCCACGATCTGCTCGTGGCGGCCGACGGCGGCGGCGACGATCACCGTCGCCAGCGGCAGCTGGTAGACGACGTTCCACACCACCAGCAGCGCGATCCGCAGCGTGAGGTGCTGCTCCTGGGACGCCATCCCCACGGCGATCGTGAACGACGGATCGGCCAGCGCGGTCCCGGCGAAGGCCACCCCGCCGAGGACCAGCGGGACGGTGGCCAGGCGCTTCGGCGCGGCCCTCTCCTCGAGCGGCCCGTGCGGTCCGGGCGGCTGCGACGCGGCGCGGAACTGGTGGGCGCTGAACCCGATCAGCGCCAGGCCCACCGCCGCCTCGACCGCGCCGATCGCGTCGTTCGATTCCAGCACGGGATGCAGCCAGCGTCCCAGCAGGGTCAGCAGCGGGTGCAGCACCAGCGTCGCCGCCACCACGACCGCGACGTAGCCGGCGGAGAAGGCCAGCAGGTGCCGCATCGTGCCGCCGCGCAGCAGCATCCCCATCGCGAGCACCCCGCCGAGCACGTCCATCGTCACCACGGCGAGGCCGAGGAAGGCGAGGAGGCCGGCGAAGGTCATGGGGGGAAGGCTATGTCGCAGCGGGATCCGGGACGAGACGGCGACCTGCAGGAGCGGGGTGGGGCTAGCCCGGGGTGTCGCGGCGACAGCGGCGGCAGGGCACCCTCGACGCCCGGTTCCTCCTCGAGTGGCTCTCCCGGGCCGGCCGGTTCGGTGGGGCCGTAACGGTTGCACCAGATCCGCAGGGTCTCCTCACCGACGCCGAGCTGTGGCGCGACGGCACGGATCGATGCTGCGCGGGGGCCGCCTTCGCGGGCGTGACGGTCGTAGACCATGCGCACGGCACGGTCACGCAGCTCTGGACTGAACTTCTTGGGCATGCTCCGATTCTCCTTGCTGAGACTCGGAACGAAACCCAGGACGCTTCAATCACCGATGTTGCGAGCACGCACGCAACCGCGAGCAAGACCGCGGTCCGGCGTGAAGCGGGGTGCACCGCCAGCTGCCCGCCTGCGAAAACACCGCCGAGGATCAGCAACGGAGCAATGGCATAGGCGAGGCCCGATTTCGCGCCGCCGCCACCCCAGAGCGAGGATAGAAGACCCCAGGTAGCCAACGCGAGGGCAAGGAGTATTAGAGACGTCATCGGGGCGATAGCAGAGCTCCGATCGCGGATGTCGACGTCACTCATTAATGGACACACCCTCGTCCCGGATCGAGCCCTCCTCGCCGCGGGCCATCGGCGCGACTCGGCACATACCCTCCGCCACCCCGCTCTTGACGCTACGGGCCACTCACCTGTCGCGGAAGAACGTCTTCTGCTCTCGTCTCTCAGTTCAAAGACACTGCCAGATCCGTCTCCGCTGACTCGATCACGGCCTCCACGGTCCGCACTGTATGCAGTCCCTCGCGCATCGTGACGATATTGGAGGGATCACCGAGGACCGCGTCACGGAACGCCGCATGCTCTGTCGCTAGTGGCTCTGCGCGTCGCAGGGAGTAGGTGATCGAATCCCCCTCGCTCACTCCGCGGAAGGACGCCATCGAGTCCCACAGATTCGTGGTGCTCTCACCGTTGGCGTGGAAAGTGAGGTCTACGTTCAGAGTGTCGCCCACGAGGGCGCCGTTCTCCCCGGTCACCACGGTGACCCGTTCCTTGAAGGGGGTCAGCCAGTTCACGAGGTGGTTCGTGATGGTCCCGTCCTCGAGGCGGCCGGCGACGGAGACCATATCCTCGTCCTTCCGGCCGGAACGACGGGTCGAGGTCGCGGCGACCTGGGCGTACTTCGACTGAGCGACCCAGGCCGTGAGGTCGAGGTCGTGGGTCGCGAGGTCCTTGACCACGCCCACGTCCGCGATCCGTGCGGGGAAGCCACCCTGGCGGCGGGTGACAATCTGATAGATCTCCCCCAGCTGGCCATCGGCGATGCGCCGACGCATCTCCTGCAGCGCAGGGTTGTATCGCTCGATGTAGCCCACCGCTCCGACCAGGCCGGCCTTCTCGTACGCGGCAGTGATCTCCTCGGCCTCACCGATGTCGAAGGCGAGCGGCTTCTCGACCAGGGTGTGCACCCCGGCCCCGGCGAGGGAGAGCGCCACGTCGCGGTGGAACTGGGTGGGAACCGCCACGACCGCATAGTCGATGCCCGCCGCGATGAGCGCGTCGACGTCGGGCAGCACCTCGAGACCCGGGGCGGCGCCATGGGGATCGCCCTGGGCGTCGGCGACGGCCACGAGCTCCACTCCCTCGAGGGCGCGGAGATTACGGGCGTGATGGCGTCCCATCATTCCCAGGCCGATCAGTCCAGCGCGGAGGGTCTTCGTCATGATCATGCTCCTGCCTTCGCGACGGTGTTCACGGCCTCGACGATCCGCTCACGGTCCTGCTCCGAGATCGAGGGGTGCACCGGCAGCGACAGCACCTCGCGGGCGAGCAGCTCGGTGACGGGGAGATCCAGATCGATCTGGAAGGTCTCCAGCCGGTGCACAGGGGTCGGGTAGTACACGCCGCAGCCCACCCTGTGCTCCTCGCGCAGCGCCGTCGCGAAGGCGTCGCGCTCCGTGGCGGTGGCGCCCTCGATGCGGATCGTGTACTGGTGATAGACGTGGGTCGCACCCTCGCGCACGACCGGGGACAGGACGCCCTCGAAGTGCTGGTCGAAGAACGCGGCGTTCTCCTGCCGGGTCGCGGTCCAGCCGGCGAGCTTGCCGAGCTGGACCCGGCCGATCGCGGCGTGGATGTCGGTCATGCGGTTGTTGTAGCCGGCGACCTCGTTCGCGTACTGCTTCTCCATGCCCTGGTTGCGCAGCAGCCGCACCTGTCGGGCGGTCTCGCTCGTCGCGCAGCCGACCATGCCGCCCTCCCCCGAGGTCATGTTCTTCGTGGGGTACAGCGAGTACATGACGGCATCGCCGAAGGTGCCCACCTGAGCGCCGTTCCAGGTCGCGCCGTGCGCCTGCGCGGCGTCCTCGAAGATCCACAGACCGTGGTGCTGTGCGATCTCGAGGAGTGCATCCATCGGGGCAGGGTGGCCGTAGAGGTGCACAGGCTGGATGCCGACGGTCCGCTCGGTGATCGCGGCCTCGACCGCCGCGGGGTCCACGGTGAAGGTCTCGGGATCGACGTCCACGAACACCGGCACCCCACCGGAGACGGCCACCGAGTTCGCGGTCGCCGCGAAGGTGAAGGAAGGGACGATGACCTCGTCACCGGGCTTCAACCCCAGCGCCAGCATCCCCAGATGCTGGCCGGAGGTGCCCGAGTTCACCGCCACGACATCGCGTCCGCCCACCAGTGCGGCCGAGAACTCCTGCTCGAAGGCGGCGACCTCGGGGCCCTGCGCGACCATCCCGGAAGCGAGCACACGATCCACCGCCTCGCGCTCCTCGGTGCCGATGATCGGCTTCGCCGGGGGGATGAAGCCCAGTTCAGTGCTCATGCGGTGGGTCCGTCCTGTTCGTCGTGGAGGTCTGCGGTGGCGGGCGCTGCCGGTTGCGCGTCGGCGGCCGGCGGCCCGGGGGCGAGGCGGAGCCCGCCCGTGATCTCATCGGGGACGTACCGCTCCCCGGTGGCGGGGCACGTCCAGGCATCCGTGCCGTCGGAGGCGGGCACCAGCTTCTCGCCGGACCTGCCCACCCAGCCCAGACGGCGTGCAGGGACACCAGCGACGAGGGCGTGCGGCGGCACGTCCTTCACCACCGTCGCCCCTGCCGCGACCATCGCCCAGGCACCAATCGTCACGGGCGCGACACAGACCGCTCGGGCACCGATCGAGGAACCCGTCTCACAGGTGACGCCCACGGCCTCCCAGTCCGACGCAGACTTCGGGGTGAGGTCCGGATTCACGGCACGAGGAAAATGATCATTAGTGAATACTGCCGCGGGCCCTACGAACACGCCGTCCGCGAGCTTCGCAGGCTCGTACACGAGGGCATAGTTCTGAACCTTGCAGCCATCGCCCATCTCCACACCGGAGCCGATGTAGGCACCACGGCCCACGATGCATCCGTCACCGAGCCGGGCACCCTCCCGCACCTGCGCGAGATGCCAGATCGCACTGCCGTCCCCGATGGTCGCGTCGTCCGAGATATCCGCCCCCAGGGCGACACGATAAGAAGGAGTGTTAGTCATGGGCCCGACGATACAACGACGCGCTTCGAATCCGCGCACGCGATTCCTCTAGACGTTGTATCCGCCAGCCGATCTGCACCGCTTGCGTCTTAGCGCCGTGCTCGGAAATGTTCATTCCTCCCCTGCGGGCAATCAGGCGAGAGCGGCCTGCTGGTGGGTGGACCCCGAGCCGTCGCCGAGCACGAGGCGGGGGGTACCGGCCCAGTTCTCTGCGGTGGTGATGTTGCGGCCGTCGACGATAAGTTTCACGCCGGGCACGTCCGTGGTGCCGAGCTCGCGGTACTCGGGATGGTTGGTCTGGACGATCACGAGGTCCGCGGCGTCACCGATCGCGTAGGGGTCCCAGCCGAAGCTGCGGATCTCCTCATCGTCGTAGTAGGTGTCGTGCACCGCGACCTCGGCACCGTGTTCAAGCAGCGCTTCCACGACGGGGAACACGCCGGAGAATGCAGTCTCCTTCACACCGGTGCGGTAGGAGGCGCCGAGCACCACTGCCTTCAGGCCCTGCAGCGAGCCGAGCAGGTTCGCGGCGCGCTCGACGAGGTGCCCGGGCACCGAGCCGTTCAGGGTGCGGGCGGTGCGCACGGTGGTCGCTGACGGATCGCCCGAGAGGTACAGGCGCGGATAGACTGGGATGCAGTGCCCGCCCACGGCGATGCCGGGCTGGTGGATGTGCGAGTACGGCTGCGAGTTCGAGGCCTCGATCACCTTGTACACATCGATGCCGTGGTCCTGCGCGAAGAGCGCGAACTCGTTGGCGAGCGCGATGTTCACGTCACGGTAGGTGGTCTCGGCGAGCTTCGCCAGCTCGGACGCCTCGGGGGAGCCGAGGTCCCACACGCCGTTGGGCCGGGGGAGGTCCGCTCGCTCGTCGAAGGTAAGCCCGGACTCGTAGAACTCACGCGCGCGGCGGGCGCCCTCCTCGCTCAGAGCACCGATGAGCTTCGGGTACTTGCGCAGGTCCTCGAACACGCGACCGGTCAGCACGCGCTCGGGGGAGAAGACGGCGAAGAAGTCGTTCGACTCCTTCAGCCCGGAGATCTCCTCGATCATCGGCACGAAGCGGGTGCGCAAGGTGCCCACAGGAAGGGTCGTCTCGTAGGAGACGAGGGTGCCCGGTGTGATGTGCTCGGCCAGTGAGCGGGTCGCCGCGTCCATCCACGCGAAGTCCGGCTCCCACGTGGCGTCATTCACGAACAGCGGGACGACGATCACGATCGCGTCCGCGCCGGGGATCGCCTCGGCGTAATCGGTGACCGCCCGCAGCTTGCCGGCCGGGACCAGCTCGGAGAGCTTCTCCTGCAGGTGCGCCTCGCCAGGGAACGGCTCGGTCGCGGCGTTGATCAACTCGACTTGGCGAGGATTCACGTCAACGCCCACGACCTCGTGACCGGAATCGGCGAACTGCACAGCGAGTGGCAACCCGATCTTCCCCAGGGCGACAACAGCAACCTTCACGATGAACCTTCCAGATGGCGAAGCGAGGCAGACGACCACGTCGAATGATACTGGGCTCCTGAAGCGCCCTGGGTTTCGTTCCGTGCTTAGACGGTCGCGGGCGCGGTCGTCGTCAGGTGAGTGTAGGCCGCTTCGACGCTCGCTGGGGTGCGGTCGCCGAGAGCTTCGTGGAGCCGGGCCGTGTTCCACCAGTAGACCCAGCCCATCGTGGCGAGCTCGACCTCGCTGACGGACTCTCAGATCCGCTTCGAGTAGATCAGCTCCGCCTTATAGAGGCCGTTCACGGTCTCGGCCAGCGCGTTATCGTAGCTATCTCCCACCGTGCCGACTGACGCTTTCACCCCGGCCGCGACGAGAGCATCCAAATAGGCCAGTGAGACGTACTGACTGCCCCTGTCGGAGTGATGGATCAATCCGCTTCCATTCCTGCTCGACCAGGGCGAAAGAGGGGCGTGCTCCAGTGCGAGCAATGGCAGTGACTGCGTGTGGAGCGTGGGTGCAACCGCCCAGCCGATTATTCTGCGGCTGAAGACACCGGTGATGAGCGCGACGTAACAGAACCCGGCGAGAATCCGAACGTAGGTGATGTCGGCGACCCACAACTGCTGAGACCGGTCCGCGACGAACTTCCGGTCCACCAGGTCGGGCCGCTGGTCCTCTCCGGCCGCGGGACGCGTGGTGACTGGCTTGCGACCTCGGCGGACGCCCTGGAGGCCAGCGCTCTTCATCAGTCTCGCCACCTGGTCACGCCCGACGTCCCATCCCGCGTGGCGCATGGCGTGCCACATCTTCCGGACCCCGTAGACGCTGTAGTTCTCCTGATGAATCCGCTTCACCTCCTCGACGAGCATCTCGTCCCGCGGGCTTCGAGCGGATGCCGGCCTGGTCTTGGAGGCGAGGTCTCCTCGGGAGGTGATGAATCCACATTCTGTCGCACCGAGGATGCGGCAGATGGCCTCGACCCCGAACTTCTCGCGATGCATGTCGATGAACGCGATCATTTCGTCGTGGGGCGATCGAGTTCCGCTGCGAAAAAAGCTGAGGCTGCTTTCAGGATCTCGTTCGCGCGTCTTGCCTCGGCGAGTTCGCGCCGAAGCCGGCGGTTCTCCTCCTCGAGTGGCTCTCCCGGGCCGGCCAGCTCGGCGGGGCCGTAACGGTTGCACCAGATCCGCAGGGTCTCCTCACCGACGCCGAGCTGTGGCGCGACGGCACGGACCGATGCTGCGCGGGGGCCGCCTTCGCGGGCATGACGGTCGTAGACCATGCGCACGGCACGGTCACGCAGCCCTGGACTGAACTTCCTGGGCACGCTCCGATTCTCCTTGCTGAGACTCGGAACGGAACCCAGTGCGCTTCAGTGCGGTCGAGACGAGTTCCTTTGCCGCACGAGGGTCGAGATCTCGGTACTGCTTCCATTTCGTCAGGAGGAGGACCAGATCGGCGTCACGAAGGGTTTCGTCTGTCGAGTCCTCGACGTGGAACGAGGGGTACCTGCGCCGAAGGTTCTCCTTCGCCACCGGATCGGTGATGATCACCCGGGCGCCCTCGGAGCAGAGTTTCAGGGCGATGACGAGGAATGGGGAGTCGCGGACATCGTCGGTGTAGGGCTTGAACGCAGCTCCGAGGACGGCGATGCGCTTGTCATCCACTGCTTCGTCGAGAAGGCGCTTCGCGAGTCGCACCTCGTACTCGCGACGTCCCTGGTTGATCGCATCGATGTCGCGCAGGAAGGCGAAGCTGTCGACGGTGCCGAGCTCGCCTGCGCGGGAGATCAGACCGCGGATGTCCTTGGGGGGGGGCAACCGCCGCCGAAGCCGATGCCGGCGCGGAGGAACTTCGGCCCGATCCGATCGTCCATGCCGATCGCCTCGGCGACGTCGTTGACATCGGCCCCGGTTACGTCGCAGAGCTCGGAGATTGCGTTGATGAACGAGATCCTCGTCGCGAGGAAGGAGTTGGCCGACACCTTGACCAGCTCGGCAGACTCGAAGTTGTAGACCCGGCGAGGAGTGTTGAGGTCGAGGATCTGCTGGTAGACGGCGTCGAGGAGTGCGATCTCGGCCTCGCCGTCGCTGGTGTCTGCGACCCCGTAGACCAGGCGGTCCGGACGCAGCGTGTCGTCGACGGCGAAGCCCTCTCGGAGGAACTCCGGGTTCCAGGCGAGTGCGACGCCGTCGATCGAGGTGATTCGGGCATGCAGCTCACGGGCAGTGCCGACCGGCACCGTTGACTTGCCGGCGATGAGTGTTGGCTTGCCGTCCCGCGCCTCGAGGATCGGTGCGAGAGCATCCAGTGCCGAGTGGATGTAGGTGAGGTCCGCACCGAGGCCGTCGTCGCGCTGCGGGGTTCCCAGGGCGAGGAAGTGCACGTCCGCGTCCGCCAGCTCGGCGTAGTCGATCGTGAAGGTGAGCCGACCGCTGTCGACGTTGCGGCGCAGCAGCTCGTCGAACCCCGGTTCGTGGAGCGGGGACTGCCCCTCCGAGAGTGCGTCGATCCGGGCTTGGTCGACGTCGAGACCGATGACGCGGTGACCCAGCTCCGCCATTGCTGCGGCGTGCACGGCTCCGAGGTAGCCAACGCCGATGACCGACAGGGTGAGCAGTGCCGGGGGACCGTCGTTCACGGAGGGGTTCCTTCTGCCTGGTGGCGTTCAAGGTCGCGGAGGAGGACGGCTGGTCGCCGGGACGGACCAAGCTGGCGAAGATGATCGCCATCGTGGGGGCGGTGCTGTCGGTGGGCTTCCTGCTGCTGCTGATCGTGCCCGGCTCCCCGGGCGCCCTGGCCACCGAGCCGCTGATCGCCCTGGCCGCCTGGGTGGTGATGGGCATCGTGTTCTTCGTGCTGCGCAAGCCCACGGTGGACGCGATGCCCGAGAAGGAGCTGGAGCAGGTGATTCTCGAGGGGTGAGCGGGGCGCGGGGCCGTCCGGCGGGAGGCCCGTCGGCCGGTGACCACCGCCGCCGTGTTGCCCGCAAATGCGAGAAATACCGGCTACTCGCGTTTTTTCTGTGACCGATTCGTAGTGTCCACCCTGGGAAAACTCTGAGACCTCGCGGTACGATCTGATCAGCCGTGCACAAAGCACGGCCGTCGACCATGCGGGAGGCAGCGTGGCTCGCAGCATCCCCCCGCTGCTGCGCAATTTGCAGTTGCTCGCCCAATCCGGGCTGGAGCATCTTGTCGACGATCCCGCACTTCCCGCCGTCCAGGTGAGCCGCCGCGCCCCCCGCCCCTTCGCACCGGCGCATTCAGCTGGCGCAGGCGGGCCGGGAGATCGCCGCGGATCGTCGTTGGGACGCGCTGGTGAGACGATACGAGACGGTGTACGGGCGGGCTTCCGGACAGGCAGCGAGCACGAGCAAGCAGACCCCGCGAAGCCGGAGTGCTGACTGATGGAGGAAAGGGCTGGAATGACCGAGTCGATGGAAGCTGAGACTCCCGTACCGGTGACGAGGCGCACCCGCCCGTTCCCTCCCTGGATGGGTCTGGTCACGGATTCCACCGCGTGGTTGATCACCCTGACGGTGCTCACCGTCTCCCGCTATCTGCTAGCGGACGTCGAGGTGACAGCGGCGTGGGGCAATGTGCTGCGGAATGTAGGCCTGTTGACCCTGCTGGCGATGGCGCTGCAGATCGCAGGCGGGTTCATGAGCGGGCTGTACCGCCGCAAGTACGTGGTGGGCTCGCTGGATGAGGCGCGGGTACTCACCATCCTCACCTTCGGGGTGACCGTCATCCTGTCCGCGGCGGTGCTGGCCACGGCAGCCATCCCGCGCAGCGTGATCCTGGCGATGTTCCCCATGGCACTGCTGCTGATGGGCGGCATTCGCCTGGTGTTCCGCCTGTTCGTCGAGGGCCGATCCGTGCCGGGCGAGGAGGCCGTTCCCGCGCTGCTGTACGGCGCCGGCGAGCTGGGCCACTCCGTGGTGCGGCAGATGCGTGTGGACCCCTTCTCGAAGATCAACCCCGTCGGATTCATCGACGACGATCCCAGCAAGCGTGGCTTCGTACTGAACGGCCTGAAGGTGCTGGGCAAGGGCAAGGACCTCGAAGTCATCGCCAAGCGCACCGATGCGCAGGCCGTGGTGATCTGCCAGAGCCGGGTGGACTCCGCCTTCCTGCGCGACGTGCACGACGTCACCGACGCCCTGGGGATCCGCCTGCTGGTGTTCCCCTCGACCAACGACGCCCTGACCCACAAGCGCAACGCGCGCAGCCTGCGTGACGTATCGGTGGACGACCTGGTGGGCCGGCACCCGGCCGACATCGACCTGTCCTCCGTCGCCGGGTACCTCTCCGGCAAGCGGGTGCTGGTCACCGGTGCAGGCGGCTCGATCGGCTCGGAGCTGTGCCGCCAGATCCACAAGTACGGTCCCGGTGAGCTGTACATGCTGGACCGCGACGAGTCCGGGCTGCACACCACCCAGATCTCGATCTTCGGCCATGGTCTGCTGGACACCAGCGACGCCGTGCTGGCCGACATCCGGGATCCTGAGGCGCTGCGCCACGTGTTCGCCGAGCGCAAGCCCGAAGTGGTGTTCCACGCCGCTGCGCTGAAGCACCTCCCGATGCTGGAGCAGTACCCCACCGAGGCGTGGAAGACGAACGTGCTGGGCACCCTGAACGTGCTGAACGCGTCCATGGAGGTCGGCGTGGAGCGCTTCGTGAACATCTCCACCGACAAGGCGGCCGACCCCACCAGCGTGCTGGGCCACTCCAAGCGCATGGCGGAGCGCCTCACCGCCTGGGCCGCACGCCAGGACGCCGGTAGCTACGTCTCGGTGCGGTTCGGCAACGTGCTGGGCTCACGCGGCTCGATGCTTCCCACGTTCCAGGCACAGATCGAGAAGGGCGGCCCGGTCACGGTCACCCATCCGGATGTGACCCGCTACTTCATGACCATCCCCGAAGCGTGCGAACTGGTGGTCCAGGCCGGCGCGATCGGCGAGGATGGCCAGGTGATGATCCTGGACATGGGCGAGCCCGTGCGCATTCTCGATGTGGCCCAGCGCATGATCGAGATGTCCGGCAAGGACGTGGAGATCGTGTTCACCGGACTGCGCCACGGCGAGAAGCTCCACGAGGACCTGTTCTCCGTGAATGAGCAGGTGGAGAGCCCCCACCATCCCCGCATCTCCCACGCGCCCGTGGATCCCTCGGACCCGGCCCACCTCGAGTTCGAGTCGTGGCTCGAGGCCGCGCGGGACAAGTCCGCGCTCACGAACGATGAACCGGACGGTCCCCAGCAGCGCAGGTCGCTATCGTTGCGGGACGAGGTGTTCGCTGCAGGAGGCAGTGGGCGATGAGCCCTCGCATCTCCTGCAATCGCCCGACCACAACCTGCGGGTGGACACTCACCTGTAGAGCGGAGTCCTGATGTCCCAGAGTTCGCGCCGCCACGTCGTCGTCCTCAACCAGTTCGCACTTCCCCTGTCGCAAGGCGGAGGTACACGACACACCGAGCTGTTCTCTCGTCTGGACGGCTGGTCGCATCAGATCATCGCTGGGAACCGGAACCACTACACACAGGAGGTGTTCCGCACCCAGGAGAAGTCGTTCCGACTCGTCCCGGTCTCCACCCAGAGAGGCGGGGCCGCTGCGCGCCTGGCCGGGTGGGTCGCCTACAGCGCCCAGGCGTTCTGGCACACGGTGCGCGCCCCTCGGGTCGACGTCGTCTACGCGTCGACGCCTCACCCCCTCACCCCCTTGGCGGGGTGGGCGGCTGCTCGGGTGCGCCGGGCGCCGTTCGTGCTCGAGGTCCGAGACCTGTGGCCGGAGTCGATCGTCTCAGCAGGGAAGCTGAAACGAGGTTCGGCGGTCCACCGCATCCTGTCGGCGGTGGAGCGGTTCTCCGTTCGGCAGGCCGACCAGGTCGTCGGCGTCACCGAGGGATGGGACTCCCATTTCCGTGCGCTCGGGTCCACGCCGTTCCACGTCGTGCCAAACGGAGCAGAGTTCCGAGGGAAATCGGCGGGGCAGCCCGCACGTGACCTCTCAAAGCTCCGACCGGACGTCGCTGGGCCCTTCGGGATCTTCGCCGGCGCACATGGGCCCAAGGACGGGATCGACGCGATCCTTGACGCGGCCAGCGCTCACCCCACCGTCGGTTTCACCCTGATCGGTTCCGGGGTCATGAAGGATCCCGCGAAGGAACGGGTGCAGCGTGAGGGTCTTTCGAACGTGACATTCCTGGACCCCGTTCCGAAAGCGGAACTGGCAGGTATCCTCGCCGCCTTCGACTTCGGCATCCATGCAGTCTCCCCCCTCAACGTCTTCTCCAAGGGCATGAGCCCCAATAAGCTCTTCGACTACCTCGCCCATGACATGCCGGTCGTCTCGAATGCTGGTGGCGCACTGGACAGGATCGTCGGCGATGGTCCGATCGGGGTCGTGACCAGCGACCTGGCGGTATCGGTGGCTCGTTTTCTCGAGACAGGCACGGACGAGAAGGAGAAGTGGGCCACGAATCGTCGCAACCTCATGACCGGGCGATACAGCCGGACGAGCAGTGCGCGCACTCTGAAGGGCATTCTCGATGCAGCCGTAGCCTCCAGAACCGCATCCCGACGGCCGAGGCAACGACGCCGTCCGCGTGTCGTCCATGTCTCCTCTGCGCACGGTCCCGTCGACAACCGGATCCTGCGCAAGGAGTGCCGTGCGCTCTCCGATGCGGGATTCGACGTCCACTTGGTGACGCGCGGTCCGAAGCAGCAGGTGGTCCCCTCTGTACAGCACCATGTGATCGAACGGGCTCCGACAGGTCGTCTCGCTCGGATGGCAGTGGGGCCGTGGAAGGCGATACTCCGGGCGTTGAAGCTCAGGCCGCAGATTGTCCATCTCCACGACCCGGAACTCATCCCCCTGGGACTCCTGGTCGAGCTTATGACTCCCGTGAAGGTCGTCTTCGATGCTCACGAGGACCTTCCTGCGCAGGTCATGGGCAAGCACTATCTTCCCAAGAGCATCCGACCCGCCATCGCACGATTCGCGTCCCTGCTGGAGAATGTCGCCGGGCGTTGCCTGTCAGGGGTGGTCGCCGCTACGCCCGCAGTAGGGCGAAGCTTTCCGCCCGCCAGAACTGCAGTGGTGAAGAACTTCCCCTGGATGGGTGACTACGGCGATCTGCCGGTGAGGCGGGAGACTTCGGGAGAGCCGTTCACATTCGGCTATGTCGGGGCTATGTCCCGTATCCGGGGCATCGACGAGATGATCGCGGCGACAGCCGGATACCGACTCCTGCTGGCCGGCCAGGCAGACGAGTACGCCAGGCGAGCGATCGAGCGCGCCGGTGACCACGTGGAGTACGTGGGAGCGGTCTCGGCCGACAGGATCCCGTCGATCCTCGCGCAGATGGATGCCGGACTCGTCCTCCTGCACGACGTCCCCAACTACCGGGAGTCCATCCCCACGAAGCTCATCGAGTACATGGCCAGCGGCATCCCGTTCATCGCCACGGACTTCGAGGCATGGCGTGTTCTGGTCGACCGCGAGGACGTTTGCATCTTCGTGGATGTCTCCAAGCCGCAGGAGGTCTGTGAGGCCGTGGAGCAGATGGCTTCCGGGCGTGGGGAGGCAACGCGGCGTGGACGCAGGGGCAGGGAGCTCTTCGAGTCGAACCTGACCTTCGACAGTCAGGCCGGAGCACTGGTCGACTTCTACCGCAGTCTCGTGTGATGCACCGGCGAGCGAAGAGCGTTGGAGGGAGCAAAGGACTCCCGTCAGCAGCTCCGGGAGCGCCCGACTACGCGGGTGAAGGTTCGAAACGGTCGGCCGGCGGCGGTGCAGTTCGTGTGGTGGTCCCCGTGATCGGGCTGCTGGTGCTGGCCTATATCGGATACATCAAGGGGGCGCCTCTGCTGTCGCGGTCGCCGGTCGACCTGACGTTCGTCGGCGCAGGCGTGGTGGCAGTTGTTCTAGCGTCCAGCGCCCACCGGCTCCACACACTGCCCGGGCTGATGCCGCTGATCGCGATGTATGTTGCGCTTGTAGCGGGTGCGGTCCCTTCCGGTGTGTCGACCACCTATAGCTCTGGGAAGACGCTCCAGATACTTCTCCTTGTGCCCCTGTGCATGCTGGGTGGTCGAATCATTCTTAGCACGGAGGAGGGGCGGCAGGCATGGTTGCGCGGCGTCGTGATCCTTGGCCTCATCGTCGCGGTATTTGCGTTGTTGTTCCCTGACGATACGGCTGCCGTTTCCGGACGGCTCTCCATCGAGGGTGGAAACACCATCGGGGCAGGACGAGGGGTTGGCGCCGCTGTCACGGTCCTCGCCGTGTGGGGCCTCTGGGGCAGGAAAAGACGAGCGGTAGCCATCTGTGTAGCAGCGTCCCTCGTTGCAGTGCTCCTGCTGATTGGGTCGCGTGGACCGATCTTGGCAGCAGTCGTAGCCATCGGCGTGGCGGTACTCGTCTCACGGCAGCAGGGGAAGCCGATCAGGCTCTTCATCGCCCTCGTCGGGTTCGGGGTCGCGGCATGGGTGATGACTCGAGAGAGCGATGTGCTCTCAGCACGTTTATTCACCTTGGAGGATCGGTCCAGTGAGGCACGTCGGGTGATCTGGGCTGAGTCTCTGCGAGTCGCTGGGGACAACCCACTGGGCGTTGGTTGGGGCCAGCTGTTCGCCTTCATGCGGCCGGGTCGGATGCTTGACTCCGGTGTTGCGCAGTATCCCCATAATCTGATTCTTGAGGTTACCGTTGAGGCGGGCTGGATACCGGCCATCGTCCTCGTCGTCGTCATCGGGTATGCGTTGTTTCGACAGCAGCAGGCAACGGTCGGGACGACGGAGACCGCCATGCTGGCGCTTCTCGTCTTCGCACTGGTCACCGTCATGGTGTCCGGTGATGTCCCCTCTAATCGGGGACTCTGGGTCGCTTTAGGAGCGGCGATGGCAAGTCCGGCGCTCATACGGGAACGGCAAGCTCACCGCTGAGTGCAAGCTAGGAGGACCAGTAGGCCCGGCGGCTCAAGAGGTAGAGAGCGAGACGCGTCGGCAGGCGGACCTCACCAGGATCACTGCGGCGATGTACAGCACCAGCATGGTCACCGAGTACAGGAGGCTGACCAGGACGATCCCGCCTCCGGCCAACGGCACCGCGATGAACGTGGCTGCGATGGCGATGAGTCGGGCGGCATCCCACTTCATCAGGACCTTGGAGTGGTGCGTGAGGTTCAGGATCTGGGTGAGTGGAGAGCCGACAGCCTGGGCGAATGCTCCGAGGGTGAGGACCTGGATCACCAGCCCGGTCTGTTCCCAGCCGGGACCGAGCGCCAGCGTGACCAGGCTTGGCGCAAACACTGCAGCAAGCAGGCAGGGCACCGCCATCATGAGTGCCAGCTGTCGAAGAAGTGAGTCGACGGTGGGCAGCAACTGGGCATCGCGCCTGGATGCCAGTCGACCGATCTCACCCATGCTCGTCGACCCGACGGCCTGGGCAACGATCGCGAGAGGACCCACAAGGAGCCGCACCGCCATCGCGAAGACCCCGGCTCCGGCGGTCCCGAACATCACTGTCATGAGGAGAACGGGCGCCTGCCCCCCCGTGCTGTTCAACAGTGCGCTCACCCCCGCAGAGCGAGCGAACGAGCGTGCACGGCGCCATGTGCCCAACAGGGGCATCCGATTCGCGCGATGACCGCGCAGCGCCAACAACCAATGCACTCGAGCCAGCAAGAAGCCGAGCACGAGTGAGATCGCGGTCGGGGACATGGCAGCCAACGCGAGCTGAGCAACACCGGTTCCTCCGCCCTGCACGAAGTTCCCCACACCCATGGTGGTGTAGGCGCGTGCCACGGAGTAGCGGGCGGTGGCGATGAGCTGGACGGACCCCATGAAGACCATCGGGGCGGCGAGCAGCCACAGGGGTGACACATCGGCAATCAGCCATGCTGCTGCACAAGCGACGAGGATGATGAGCGAGATCATCACGGCGACGATGAGTGCGAGCAGACGAGCATTCCGCTGGTGCGCGCTGGAGGCGATGCTCGCGGCGAACACCTCGAGTCTGAGGGTCGAGAACCCCGTGAAAAGGGATGCGAGCGCCAGGACCGCAGAGAACACACCGAAGGTTTCGGGTGTGACGAGTCGACCGAGCAGCGGTGTGACCAGGTACGAGATCCCGTACCCCAACACGCTGCCTGCGAAAACGATCGCAGATCCCCGACGAAGTCGCGTGATGGCGCTGGAGCCCCGTGACTCACCGTCCCCGTGCGCAGTCGGCTCCGGATCTACCACCGTCCCGGCACTCCCTTCACGGTGACCCCGCCGGGGACATTCCGTGTGACCAGCGCGGATGCACCGATGACCGTGCGTGGTCCGATTGATTGTCCCTGCAGGATGGTCGAACTGCCGCCGATGAGCACGTCCTGCCCGCAGAAGACCTCGCCTGAGATGCGGGCGCCCGGGTTGACGGACACGTAGTCGTCCAGGATCGAGTCGTGGCCGATGTAGCACTGCGCATTGAGGATCGCGTACCGACCGACGTTCACGTTCGTCGAGATCTGGGCACCCGCATAGACCACGCTTCCCTCGCCGAGGTTCACCTGCGACCCGATCACGGCTTTCGGGTGCACGAGGGTGGCGGGATGGTGGCCTGCCCCTTCGAACACATCGGCGACGGCTCGCCGAACTTGGGGCCACGCGATCGCGATGACGAAGCTGCAGGGATCGGAGCGACTCGCGATCCAGTCATCGACGCTTCCCAGGAACGGGACGCTCCTGGCTTCGAGACGTTCGAGGTGTGCGGGAGCCGGGAAGTCGTCCAGCACGCCGAGCACGTCGATCCCTGCCCCTGCTTGGTTCATCGCCTCGATGATGTCGAGGGTCTCGCGCCCTGTGCCGGCTGCTCCGACAACGACGAGGGGGGTGCCCGTCATCGCGCTGCGCCCTCAGCGCTCGGTGTGCCGAGGTGCTGGGTGGAGCCGGTGAACTTCGGCATTGTTGCCGAGCCCTCGTTCGAGATTCCGTCCCGCCGCAGCACCGTGGTGACCGTGCGGGCCAGGATCTTCAGGTCCAGTGCCAGGGACCGCTCCCGGGCGTACTTCACGTCATGGGCGAATCGGTCCTCCCAGGTGGTGGCGTTACGGCCGCTTACCTGTGCCAGTCCGGTCACCCCGGGGCGCACGTCGTGGCGGCGCGCCTGCTCGGGCGTGTACAGCTCGAGGTACTCCATCAGGAGGGGGCGAGGCCCCACCAGGCTCATGTCGCCGCGCACCACGTTCCACAGGGACGGGAGCTCATCGAGGCTCGTGGAGCGCAGGAGTCGGCCGAACCGGGTGAGCCGATCCGCATCTGGCTCACCCTCGTACGCGGGATTGCGCATGCTGCGGAACTTCAGCAGCTCGAACGGCCTGCCGTACCGGCCCGGGCGCTGCTGACGGAACAGCACGGGGGATCCGAGCTGAGTCCTCACCGCTGCCGCGACCGCAGCCTGCACAGGAAGGGTGACGACCGCCAGCGGCAAGGACACGACAATGTCGAGCGCACGCTTGACCGGGTCGTACAGCTTCACCGCGGGGTCTCCGCGAAGGTGCGGATCGCCTCGCACACACGCTCGATCGTCGCCTCGTCATGGGCGGAACCACTGGGCAGGGACAGACCGGTCCGGAAAAGGCGCTCCGAGGTCCCGTTCACGAACGCGGTCCGATCCTCGAACACCGGCTGCAGGTGCATCGGCTTCCACAGTGGCCGTGCTTCGATGTCCAGCCCTGCGAGATGCGCCTGGAGGTCGCCGGAGGTGTAACCCGACTTCTGCTCATCGATCAGGATCGAGGTGAGCCAGGCGTTGTCGCGGGTGGAGCCGTCCTCGCTGGCATCGGGAAGGCCGAACACGGTGACGCCGCCGAGATCATCTGCCAGGTCGATGTAGGCCCTCCGGATGGCGTGGCGACGGTCGATCATCTGCGGCAGGCGCTCCAGCTGTGCACGGCCCAGGGCTGCCAGCAGGTTGGAGAGCCGGTAGTTGTATCCCACGTCCACGTGCTCGTAGTGGACCACGGGCTGACGGGCCTGGGTGGCGAGATACCGCGTGCGGGCCGCCATGTCCGCATCATCGGTGAGCAGGGCGCCGCCCCCGGAGGTGGTCATGATCTTGTTCCCGTTGAACGACACCGCAGCCGCGACGCCGTACGCGGGCGCGGGTCGGCCGTTCCGGGTGGCACCCACGGACTCTGCCGCATCCGACAGCACCGGAATTCCGTGCTCCGCTGCGATCCTGCCGGTCGCCTCGTGGTCGACGACCTTGCCCAGCAGATCGACAGGAACCAAGGCGCGAACAGTGCGGCCCTGCTCGGCCAGTTCGGCGAGGGCCGTCGCGAGCAGATCCGGGTCCATGGAACCGGTGTCGTCGCAGTCCACGAACACCGGCTCCGCGCCGGTGTACACGATCGCGTTGGCCGTCGCAGCGAAGGTCATCGTGGAGGTGACCACCACATCCCCGGGCCCTGCCCCGAGCTGGATCAGTGCGAGGTGCAGCGCAGCGGTTCCCGAGGAGAGCGCGACGGCATGGTCGCGCCCGCAGAACTCGGCGAGTTCCTTCTCGAATGCGTCCACCTCGGGCCCTAGGGGCGCGATCCATCCTCCGCGGAATGCGCGGATGACGGCCTCTTCCTCGGCGGCCGTGACATCCGGGGGTGACATAAAGATGCGATCAGCCATGGTGGGGTTCTCCTGCGTCGATCTGGAGGTGGGTGCGAAGGGCGGGGATGACGAGTGCGCAGGTCTGGGCGATCGTGCGGAACGAGGATTCGTACCCCTCCGGCGGGCCGCCGTACGGGTCCGGGATGTCCGTGGAGGTGCCACCGGCCCCGGCTCGTGCGCGCAGCCGCGAGGCGGCCATGGCCAGCTCGCGCACCGTCTCGAACGTCTGGTCCGGGCGCAGCAGGGCGAGCACATGCTGCAGTTCCACCAGGGTGAAGATGCGGCGCACCGTGCGGGGGGCAAGTTTCGCCACCCATGAACGGTGCTCCTCGGTCATGGTGATGATGAGGTCGGTGGATTCCGCAGTGGACTGGTCCAGCTGCCGGCCCACGTGGTGCAGGTCCCGGTCCAACTCGCGGCTCGCGAACTCGATCGTCACGGGCTCGGCCTCGCGCCCGGCGGCTGCATGGGTGCCGGCGCTGGTCACCGTGATCCCCTGGGCGCTGAGGGCGTCGTGCAGGATCGCCTCACCCAGGGGGGAACGGCAGATGTTCCCGGTGCACACCACCAGGATCGAGCCGCGGCTCATCGGTGAGCGTCCTCGCCCCTGCTTACGGAGGTCACCGGCCAGGTGCGCGGCGTGGTGCTGGGATCATCAGGTCGCGTGCTGGCCCGCCTGCGCCCGGCCCGGCGACGTGTGGGACGCAGGTACGACCCCAGTTCATCCGAAGAAGCTCCCTGCTCGAGCAGCTGCTGGCGGGCCGGTTCGGCGGAGGCAACGGTTTCCGTCGTCGCCGCGGGCGTGACTGACCCGGCGGCTTCGGCCACCGCGCTCGGCTTCACCGCGGACTCGTCCGAGGAGTAGGTGTAGGTGTACGAGTACGCACCCCGGTTCCCGGTGGGCACCCGGTTCAGGATCACGCCGAGTGTTCGGCCGCCGGCGGATTCCAGCTTCTGCAGTGCCTGTGCCAGCTGCTGCTTCTTCACGGCCTCGCTGCGCGCCACCACCAGTGCGCCGCCCACGTGGTGGGAGAGCACGACAGCATCGGTGACGGCCAGCAGCGGCGGGGCATCCACCACCACGAAGTCGTACTGTGCCATCGCGGTGGCCAGCAGCTGTTCCATCTTCTCGCTGCCCACCATCTCGCTCGGGTTCGGGGGGATGGGGCCGGAGGTGAGCACATCGAGGCCTTCCGTCTCCAGCGGCTGGACCAGCTCGTCGAGCTCCGCCTCACCGATCAGCACGGTGGTGAGGCCGGCATTGCCCTCCAGGCTCAGGTACTGGTGGATCGAGGGACGGCGCAGATCGGCGTCGATCAGCAGCACGCGGGCACCGGACTGAGCGATCACATGTGCGAGATTGATCGCGGAGCTGGACTTGCCCTCACCGGGCAGCGAGGAGGTGATCAGCACACTGCGCTGCCCCTCCGCCAGCCCCATGAACTGCAGATTGGTGCGCAGGTCGCGATAGGCCTCCGCCTGCAGGCTCTGCGGGTGCTGCGCCGCGATCAGCGGCAGATGCTTGGTATCCCGGCTGGAGGGGATCTTCGCGATCACCGGGCGCTCGAAGGTCTTCTCGATGTCCTCGGGACGGCGCACCCGGTTGTCCAGCAGGTCACGGATGACCGCGGTAGCCACCCCCGCCATCAGGGCCAGCACCAGGCCCACCGCGAGGTTGCGCGGCAGACTGGGGGACGCCGGTGATGACGGAGTGGTGGCCGGAGCGATCACCGTCAGCTCCACCGAGGAGGTGTTGCCGTCGGTCTCCAGCTCGGAGACCGTCTGGCGCAGGCTCTCGGCGGTGGCATTTGCGATCTCCGCTGCCTGCCCCGGATCCTCCGACGAGGCCGCGATCTCGAGGATCAGCGTCTCCGGCGGTACCGAGGTGGAGATCTGGCTCGCCAGGTCCTGCGGGGAGGAATCCAGGCCCAGCTCCTCGATCACCGGTTCCAGCACCAGGGGAGTGGTGGCCAGATCGGCATAGCTGGTGATCTGCTGCTGAGCGAAGATAACACCGCTGTTGAGTTCGGTGACCGAGCCGCCCGCCTGGGTCTGCACGAACATGCGGTTCTTCGCCTGGTATGTCGGGGTCTGCAGGAGGGTGAACCCTACGACTGCTCCGAGAACGAGGAGAGCGGCGATCAAAGCGGGAATCCATCGATCCCTCAGGATCGACAGGTAGTTCTGCAGCTCCACAGGCTTCCATTCCATCGACGTCATGGCCCCGGTGGGCCCGGACCGCTACGGACGGCCCTGCCCACGTGCGCAGGCGAGCGCAAAACCGCATTCAACCGACCAATGTAGCGCACTCAGGGTTTGTTCAGGAGTCGTATTGCCCGACTCCCACCCAACGTGGATGTGACCTTGCTCCAGCCCGGGTGGAACGAGACGGAAACGCCCGGTGAGCAGCAGTCAACAGACACATGTCTGCGCGGACATCAACCTGCCTTCGGGAGCCCCCGCAGCACCTGCCCCCCACTCCATCAGCTCCCCGATCACCCCGTCCTCGGTGCGGTGAGCAGAGGGGCTTCACGCGGCTCCATCGCCGTGTGCGAGGAGCTCACCGCGGAGTCGACGGCGCCCGACCACATCGACCTGCTGCGCCACCATCGGATGCTCTTCGCGGGCCTCGAGTCGATCCTCCCCGCCGAGCCCTGCGGCACCACGGCGCGGCTGCGCGTAGACCTGCGCAACGACGGGCCAGCCCCGCTGGTCGTCCACCGGGCGAACAGCTCCGCCCTGCTCGTCGGCTCCTGGCGACTACTCCACCGCGAAGCGGATCCGGAAGGTCGAGCCCTCCCCGGGCTGGGAGCGCACGCTGATCTGCCCGTTGTGGGAGACGACGATCGGCCGCGTGAGCGAGAGGCCTATGCCGTGGCCGGGGATGTCGCTGTTGCGGGCCGTCTCGGTGCGGTAGAAGTCGGTGAACAGGGTGGTCTGCTCCTGCGCGGTCATGCCGATCCCGGTGTCGGTGACCCGCAGCTCCGCCTGCCCCTCGATCATCTCGGCGGCGACCGTGACGGTCCCGCCACGGCGGGTGTACTGCAGGGCGTCGGGGGGCGGGCTGTCGACGGCCTGCCGCATGCGGACGGTGTCCACCGGCATCTCCGGCGTGGGCTGCAGATCCGAGATGAGGGCGATCCCCGCCCTTTCGGCGCGCAGCGCGAAGGACTCCACGGAATGCTCGGCGCTCTCGGAGAGCCGGCTCGGACGCAGCACCAGCTTCTCCTCTCCGGAGCGGCTCACCTGATCCTGCAGCAGCTCCTCCTCGATCACCTGCAGCTGCTCCGTATTGCGATGTGCGACCTGCAGGCGGCTCGCGGTCGCCTTCGAGAGGTCCAGGCCGTCCTGGGTCAGCTCCAGGTAGCCGATCATCGAGGTCGACGGGGTGCGCAGCTCATGGGACACCGAGGCGACGAGCTGCTCCCGTGAGCGGACCATCTCGAGGTAGGAGGTGACGTCGGAGAACACCACCATCGCCCCGGCCCGCTCGCCCCGCCGGTCCAGGATCTGCCGGGCCGAGGCGGAGAAGGCGGCGCCGTCCTCGCTCGGCGGGCCCGTCGCGACCAGGTAGTTGTTGAAGGACTCCTGCAGCACCGCCTTGCGCACCGCGCGCTCGTCCACCGGGATCGGCAGCGACGTCCCCGGGTAGCGCAGCAGCAGCTCCGCCTCGTTGAGGCCGTCGTTTCCCGGCAGGGTGGCGAGGGCGTGGATCCGCCGCTGCCGGCTGTTCATGAGGATGTCGTGGCCGTCCGCGTCGACGACCACGATGCCCACATCCACGGTGTCCAGGATGCTCTGCAGCAGCTGCGCGGGGGCGTCGAGCTCGCCGATCACCGTCTTCCGCTCCGCGACGGTCTCCGGCAGCCTCTCGCTGCGCCGCCCCCTGGTCGTCGGCGCGAACGGGTAGCTGGGGCGGGCGGTCGCCGTGTGCTGGCAGGGGAGGGCCGACGTGGACCTCGTCGGCCGCGACTGTCTGGATCTCGCCTTGGCGGAGTCGGTTGCCGCCTTCGACTTCCGCCCCTACGGCACGATCGTCAACGCCGCCGCGCGCACCGCTGTCGACGCCGCCGAGACCCCGGAAGGCCGGGCCTAGGGCTGGGTCGTGAACGTCGACGGCGTCGCCCGGCTCGTCGAGGCCGCCCGCGCGCAGCGCGCGACTCTCGTGCACGTCTCGAGCGACTACGTCTTCGACGGCACCGCGGAGGTCCATGACGAGGCGGCGCCGCTGACCCCCTCGGCGTCTGCGGGCAGACCGAGGTCGCTGGCGACCGGCTGGTGGCGACCCTGCCGGAGCACTACGCCGCCCAGGGGAGGGCCGAGGGCGCCGGCGTCATCGCGCTGCGCCCCCGCAGCTCGGTGCTGGACCTCGCGAAGATCGAGGCGACCGGCTTCGTCGTGCGTGACCAGGCCGAGGCGCTCGCCGCTCATCTGGGAGTCGTCGCCCGCTGAGCCGGGACCGACGGGCACCGTGCCGGCGTCAGCGGGCGGCCTCCTCCGCGACTGCGGTGAACAGCTCCTCGTTCGAAGGCACCCCGGTCCGCACCGCGCCCTGCTCGTCGAGATAGATCCAAGTGAAGGGCAGGCCTGTCGCCGTCGTGATGTCGGGGCCGTCCATGAGCTGGAAGTGGACGTGCGGATCGGAGGAGTTCCCGGAGTTCCCGCACTGTCCGAGCACCTGACCGGCGCGCACCCTCGCCCCCACCGCGACGGTGGGGGAGCCGCGCCGGAGGTGGGCGAGCACCACGACCGTCCCGTCGGGAACGGCCGCGTCATCGGCATCACCGGCCGCCCCGCCGCCGGTCGCACGCACCAGGACGTGGTTGCCCAGCAGGTGCCGCGGGGCGCCGATGCCGCGCACGAACCCCTCGAGCAGCAGGTACGCGATGCCCGGCACGGAGAGCCGGCTGAGGTGGTCCCTGCTCGTGGCGTGCACCGCGACCACCTCCCCGTCGAAGGGCGCGAGGACGTCCTGGCCGAAGGAGGGGAAGGACTCGGGCCGACGCATCGGCCTCCACAGCGGATCCAGCGCGCGGGGCGAGGCGCCCTCGGGCTCGTAGGTGATGTCGATGGCGTACGTCTGGGCGAGCCGGTGGGTGTGCGACGGGACCTTCGAGGCGGGCGAGTTCAGACCCCGCCACCGCCCGGTCACGGGCAGCGCGAGCGGGATCGGCTCCCGGTCCGTCGCGGGGCGCTGACAGCGGCCCTGCAGGAGCTGCCCCGCGACCCCGAGCACCACCAGCGCCACGCCCAGCAGGTACAGCGGGCCGATCCCGCGGCCCAGCGAGACCGTCACGATGATCAGGAGCGCACCGAGCGCGAACGCCGGCCCGGACAGTCGCAGCACGGAGGACATCGAGGAACCTTGCCGGTGAGGGGGCGGAGATGCACCCACAGTACGCACTGACGGGCTGGTCCGTCCCGGGTCTTCCGCGACCGCTCGGAGGGGCCTCGCCGCCGGGGCCTGCAGAGTCGGGCTCAGTCGGCGCGGACCCCCGGCCCGCCCGTCGGCCCCGGGGCGACCGACGGGTCAGTGCCCGTAGCCGCTTCCCGGCTCGGTCCGCTCCTCCGCATCGATCTCGTCCTGCTGCGCCTCGATGATGCCGTCGTGCTGCTCGGCCTCCTCGCGGGAAAGCCTCTTGGTGCGCTCGTCGACGAGGTCCTCGATCTCGTCCCTCGACGAGCTCTCCTCCCCCTGGTCCTCCGGGTCGGGGCGCGGCTCGTCATCAGGGTGGTGCATCGGTGTGCTGGTCATCTCGGTACCTCGTCTCCTGGTCGATCGGTCCGGTGGTGTCTCCGGACGGGTCAGTCGCCGGGCCATTCCCCGAACGTCTTCTCGAAGGCTCGGGCGCCGCCACGGTCCACGAGCGCCTTGACCGTCGCGTAGATCGCGCCCTGGAGCGCGGCGGCGATGAGGATCTCCCGCAGCGGGAACTCGGACTCGAGCGCCTTAGGGGTGTCCTTCGATCGTGAGGGAGAGGCGACCTTCCAGAGCTGCTTGAACAGCACCCCGGAGAGGGCGCCGCTGAGGATCCCGCTCGCCAGGCCGACGGGCCGATAGAGGATCTTCGCGGACGTGCTGGTGGGCTTCCGATGGGCCATGAGGTGCTCCTTCGCGCAGTGCAGTGTGGCGGGCCCGGCCGGGAGGGGCCGGGTCAGCGCCGACGGGTGATCAGCAGGCCGACGGCGGCGAACACGGTCGCGCCGGCGGCCGCGGCGAGCAGCGCCGGGACGGGGCTGTGCGGGTCGGCGGCTGTGTGCCGGGCGTGGGAGAGCGTGGACTGTGCGCGCTCGCGGGCGTGGTCGACCTGCTCACGGGCGCGGTGCGTGAGCCGGCTGATCTGCTCATCGGCCTGCGCCTTCGGGTCGAGCTTGTCGGAGAGGGCCTCGACCGTCTCGCCCAGCTCGCGGCGGGTGCGCGCGATGTCGGCCTCGATCTCGTCGGGGCTCGCGTCGTCGGCCGGTTCGCGGGGTTCGCCGGCGCCGGGGTTCACGCGGATGTTCTCGCCCTGGCCGGGCCTGGCAGCTGAGTGGGACATGTCAGATCCGCTCCTTGATCTCTCGGGCGTCGCGGCGCACGGTCTCGACCGTGCGCTCCGGCGCGGGGGTGAGGCCCTCGGCCTTCTTCTTGCCGAGCAGCGCGGCGATCCCCGCGGCGATGAACACGGCGACGGTGACGATCAACGCCGCGGCCCAGGCCGGCAGGAACAGCGCCAGGACCAGGATCAGCGTCGCCAGGAGCGTGCCGACGCCGAACCAGGCGAGGATCGCACCCGCGCCGAACAGCCCGGCGGCGGTCCCGCCCTGCTTGGCCTTCTCGGTGTACTCGGCGCGGGCGAGCTTCAGCTCGTCCCGCACCAGCCGTGCGGTCTGCTCCGACAATCGGTCCACGAGGTCGGCGACGGACGGTTCCCCGGGGGGTCGAGAGGTGGTCACGGGAGGCTCCCTTCTCTGCGGTCGCTCCCACCACGCCGCGCCGATGATCGGGGCGGGGCCTCATCCCGCCGCGCTGTGCGGCGGGGTGCGAGACGGATCTGGTGGTGCTGGACATAGCCTAGGGACGGCGCGGCGGCGCCGGCCACGGCCGGCGAGGCGGGGCGAACGTCCCGCCGCCATATTCGGGCGCTCAACTGCGGCGTTCGGGCGCGCGGAAGCGTCGGGAGGAGCGTCCGACCGTATGGTCGCGGCGTCCGCGGCGCGCCGGCCTGCACGTGCATCCATGCGGAGGAACCCGTTGCGGGCACGCCTGTCCTCCCGGCGGCGGGCGTGGTTCGATCGCTCCACGCGCACGGAGGGCCTCACCGAGGAGGACGGACATGACGTCGACGAGCAGCAGTCGCGGCCCCGCGGAGGGCCGCTCCCGCGAGGGGGTCCGCACGTCGGGAGCCGAGGACCGCCACCGCTCCGGCCGCGCCGGCACCCATCCCGCGGACGCCCCCGATCCGGAGGACCCGCGCAAGCCGGACTCACCTGCCGAGGTGACGGCCCCCTCGTGGCGGTACGTGCTGCGCACGACGATGCGGGAGTTCTCCGCCGACGGGTGCACCGATCTCGCCGCCGGTCTCACCTACCGCACCGTCCTGTCGATCTTCCCCGCCCTGATCGCGCTGGTGTCGATCCTCAGCCTGTTCGGGCAGGACGACCAATCGGTGACCGCTGTGCTCGACCAGGCGCGGGCCATCGTGCCCCCCGAGGCGTGGCAGACGGTGCAGCCGGCCCTCGAATCGATCCTCACCGCGCCCGCCGCCGGGCTCGGCCTGATCCTGGGACTGGCCACCGCCCTGTGGTCCGCCTCGACCTATACCCGCGCCTTCGGCCGGGCGATGAACATCATCCACGACGTTCCCGAGGGGCGCGGCGTCGTCAAGCTCACCGTGCAGATGTACCTGCTCACCGCCCTGTTCCTGGTGCTCGGTGCGGTGGGGCTGATGATCTTCGTGCTCTCCGGCCCGGTCGCCGAGGCCGTGGGCGACGCGATCGGCGTGGGAGGCGCGGCGGTGTTGGCGTGGAACATCGCCAAGTGGTTCGTGCTCGCCGGCATCGTGGTGCTCGTGGTGGCGCTGCTGTACTACGCCACGCCCAACGTGCAGCAGCCTCGCTTCCGCTGGATCAGCATCGGGGCGCTGGTCGCGATCCTCGTCGCCGTGCTGGCCAGCGTCGGGTTCTTCCTCTACGCGGCGAACTTCGGCAGCTACAACGCGACCTACGGCGCCCTCGCCGGCGTGATCATCCTGCTGCTGTGGATGTACATCGTCAACGTGATCCTGCTGTTCGGCGCCGAGCTCGACAGCGAGATCGAGCGGGGCCGCGAGCTGCAGGCCGGGATCCCGGCCGAGGAGGAGCTGCAGCTGCCGCCCCGGGACACCAGGGCCAGCGACAAGAGGGCGAGGAAGTACGCCGAGGACGTCGAGCGCGGACGCAACCTGCGCGAGAGCGCCGGGCGCAGCCAGGAGGACCCGGCCGCGGCCCGCGACGGCGAGCGTCGCGGGGGGTCCGACAGCGATCGCCGGCACCGGCGCCACGACGGATCACGCTGACGGGCACGGCGCTGCGGTGCCGGCCACGACCACCGCCCGCATCGGCCGAGTCGGGCCGGTCGCCGCCGCGCCGCGAGGGCGCCGCGACCCGCGCCTCACACCAGGTCCCGCGGGATCCGCCGCGACCAGCTCTGCGAGTGCACCCGCGGATCGCCCCGCTCGGCATCCAGCTCGTGCGCGTCCAGCTGGGCGTCGATCACGAACTCGGTGGGGGTGGAGGTGAGGATCGTGCGCGTCGTGATCAGCGCGCCCCAGTCCTCCCGCTCCACCCGGCGCACGGTGCGGGTCTCCCCGCGCACCGAGGTCACGTCGTTCCAGCGGAAGCTGTACCACTCGTCGGTCGCGCGGCGGATCCGACTGCCGGTCTCGTCGATCAGGAACTCGCCCTGGTCGTTGACCACCTCGAGCACGGACTCGTCGGTCGCCAGATCGCGCGTGACCCGCCAGTGGTGCGCGCCGGGGGCGAGATCGGTGACGGCCAGAGGCTCGGCGGCCTCGGGCTCGCCGAACTCGTGCAGGTGCGCATCCTCCTCGCGGGGTGGCCGGACGGGCAGGAGCAGGCGGCTCGTGCCGGTGGTCAGCGTGACCGTCGCGGCATCCGGCGCGGGCCAGATCAGCGGCCAGTACGAGGTGGAGACCGACAGGCGCAGCCGGTGCCCGGCGGGGAAGGACTGGGCGACGCCGTTCAGCGGCACCTCGACGCGGTACTTCCTGCCCGGCTCGAGCGGCTGCGGCTCGGCGCTGCCGTCGCGGTGGGTCAGGTTCAGCACGCCGTAGGTCACTCGGGTGGCCTCCCCGGAGGGGGCGACGTCGGAGAGCCGCACCGCCAGCTGGGCGACGGGCCTGTCGGCGCTGACCTCGAGCTCGCAGCTGGGAAGGCCGAAGATCTCCAGCTCCTCGGTGAGCTCGGGCGTCTCGAAGAACAGCGCGCCGCCGTCCTCCTCCCGCTGGTCGAAGGGCAGGTCCGGCACCGCGGCGTAGGAGGCCCACTTGCCCGCGAACATCCCCACGCTCAGCGGCGAGAGGACGGAGACCTCACGGCCGGGCTCGTCGGCGGCCCCCTCCTCGAGATGATGGCCGCGCAGCGCGTACTCCCGCTCCTCGATCCGGGGGGAGGGCCACCGGTCCTCGGCGATCCAGCGGCCCGGACGGTCGGCATAGGAGGAGGCGGGGGAGACGCTGTCCTGCATCCACGCGCGCACCATCGGCTCGTCCATGATCCCGGTGTCGGCCCCCTTGAGCCAGTGGTCCCACCAGCGCACCACCTCCTGCAGGAACCCGATCGCGGGGCCGGGCACCCCGATGTGCGGGTACTTGTGGCCCCAGGGCCCGATCAGGCCCTTGCGCGGCACGTCGAGGTTCTCCATCAGGCGGAAGATCGCGTTGGTGTACCCGTCGGCCCATCCGCCGACGGCCATCACCGGGCAGCCCACCTGCGAGTAGTCCTCGCATACCGACGCCGGCTTCCAGTAGTCGTCCCGTCGCTGGTGCTCGAGCCAGGTCTCCAGCCACAGCCCGCTGCCCTCGAGGCGCTCGTGCCACATCTCGCGCCAGCGGTCGCCGACGATCTGCGGGTCCGGCGGGAGGGAGTTGAAGGCGAACATCACCGTCGCCTCGGAGAGGTTGTCCGCGAGCAGGCAGCCGCCCATGTAATGCATGTTGTCGACGTACAGGTCGTCGGTCGCCGACGCGCTGATCACCGCCTTGAGCGCCGGGGGTCTGCGCGCGGCGAGCTGGAGGCTGTTGAACCCACCCCAGGAGATGCCCATCATCCCCACGCTCCCGTCGCACCAGGGCTGCTCGGCGAGCCAGGCGATGACGTCCTCGGCGTCCTCGTGCTCCTGCTCCCGGTACTCGTCGACCATCACGCCGTCGCTGTCGCCGCTGCCGCGCAGGTCCACCCGCGCGCAGACGTAGCCGTGACCGGCGAGGTAGGGATGGTTCAGGTCGTCGCGCGCACGGCTGGAGTCCCGCTTGCGGTACGGGATGTATTCCAGCACCGCGGGCACCGGGCGCTGCTCCGCGTCGACGGGCATCCAGAGCCGGGCGGCGAGGCGGGCGCCGTCGCGCATCGGGATGAACACGTTCTCGATCTCGCGGGTCTCGTGGGGGAACTCGGTGACGGTCCTCATGGGTGCGCCTCCTGATGGTCCTAGAGGGTGCGTGGTCACTCGTGGGGGCAGGCTCGGGCACCTGCCACGATGCCAGCCGACGGCCGGGCTGTCACCCGTCGGCCGGGGCGGGCGCGAACTCGAAGGGGATCTCGGCGGCGATCTCCCGGTAGCGCTCGACGAGCTGCTCGGTGCTGTCGGCGCCGATGTAGAGCTTGCCGAGGATGAAGCGGTAGCTGTCCTGCCCCGGCAGCTCCGAGAGCCGGTCGCCCTCGGCGACCTGGAGGGTCAGCAGCGTGCCTGGCCAGCGGCGCGCGAGCTCGGCCTTGTCCTCCGCGGAGGGGACGCGGGTGACGACTGCGTCCTCGTCGTGGAAGAGCATGCACTGCGCGGCGGTGGCGAACTCGCCCTCGCGATGCGGCATCCGCGGCTTCTCGCCGAGCGCGATGTCGATCGCGACCTCGTGGTTCGAGCTGCCGTCCACCTTCGCGAACAGGTCGCTGTGGGACTGGGAGATGCGGGTGTTGACCTCGATCAGCCACAGCTGGTCCTGCTCCCGGTCCCACATGAACTCGGAGTTGAAGCAGCCGTCGTCGTAGCCCACCTGGCGCAGGTACCGCTCGGTGAGGTCGATCATCCGCTGCTGCACCGGCTCGGGCACGGAGCTGGCCGGGTAGTCCAGCCGCGAGAAGCTGGTGCCCGCCTCGTCCTTGTGCATGTCGAACACGCCGTGGACGTGGTACTCGCCGCGGAACATGGTGCCCTCGGGCGCCACCTGGGTGCCCTCGACGAACTGCTCGGCGAGGCAGGAGTTGCCGCCGGCGCCCTCGAGCTCCGCCGGCAGCGCCACCCGGCGCAGCACCTGGTTGAAGGCGTCGCCGATCTCGCCGATGTGCTCGCGGATCTCCTCGAGCGCCGCGGCGAACTGCGCCTCGTCCTCGACCTTGAAGCCGAGGGCCGACGAGTGCGCCTTGACCGGCTTCACCCAGAACGGGAAGTCCAGGCCGATCGTGGCCAGGGCGTCGTCGTCGAACGGGTCGAAGGCGGCGACGCCGGGCACGCACTCGGGGATGCAGCGCTGCTGCTCGAGGCGGCTCCAGTACTTGTGCTCGCTCTTCAGCAGGCTCTCGAGCGACGGCGCGGGCAGGCCGTTCTCCGCCGCGAGCACCGTGGCGAGCACGCTGACCGGGAAGTCCCAGTGCGCGATGATCGCGTCGATGCTGCCGTCGAAGGCGTCCAGCTCCGCGCGCGCGTCATGGAGCAGCTGGTCGAAGTCAAGGTCCGTCGTGTTCACCAGGGTCTCGTAGTCGAGCACGCCGTGGAAGGTGAGGTCCTCCGCGTTCCTGACGGTCTCGAGCTCACGGCGCTGCACGTCCGTCAGCCCCAAGACGAAGATGTTCTTCGTGTTCATGCGTGTGCTCCTCCGCGGGCCGGGATCGAGTGTGCCGGGGTCGGAGTTCCCCGGGCGGCCCGGATGCCGCGACTGTTGCACGACGACCCCGTCGGGGCGCACGATACGGGCCGATCGGTCGGACTCCGGCGCTGCGTGCCCTATCAGCTCCGGAACCGGGCCGTATACGCCGCGAAGTCCCACGGCTCCTGCCCGCGCTCGTCACCGTCGAGGAACTCCGTCGCGGCCTTGCGCCCCTTGCGGTAGAGCAGGTCGCGGTCCTCGTCGGAGAGGTCGAACTGGGTGGGGCGCACCGAGTCGGTGTCGATGAAGATGGTCCGCTCCACCGCATGCTGGGCGTCGATGTGCATCCGGTCGTAGAACCCGGTGACCGTGTCCACCACCGCCTTCCCGAAGGAGAGCGGGCCGCGGATCCGGTTGCGCTGGCCGAAGTCCGCCTCCGGCTTGGCCGAGAGCTTGATGCCGAAGGTGGGCCAGCGCGGCGGCTCGCCGCCCGGCCGATCGAACACGGAGACCGGGAAGTTCGAGAGCATCCCGCCGTCCACCAGCACCGCACTGCCGCCCGCGGGGGACTTCCACCGCACTGGCCGGAAGAACAGCGGGATCGAGGACGAGACCCGCACCGCCTCCGCGATCCGCAGCCGCTCCGGGGCCCGCCCGAGCTCGGCCGCGTCGCGGGGCAGCAGCCGCAGCTTCCCGGCCGAGAGGTCCGAGGCGGTGACCACCAGGCGGTGACGGCGCGGATCGTCCCTGCTCACGTCCACCTCGGGATCGTCGATGACGAGGTCGCCGAAGGTGCCGGTGCCGCCTGCCGGGGCGTGCTCGGCGAGCTGCTCCTCGAGCCACTGCTGGAGGAAGTCGCCGCGGTGGATCCCGTTGTGCAGCAGGATCGACAGCGCCTTGCCGGGCAGGGTGCGGGTCCACCACGGCCCGTCCTCGAAGCGCCGGTAGTCGGTGGCGCGGAGGATCTCCACCATCGTGGACCCGTCGATCCCCGACGCGGCGAGCGCGCCCGCGATCGCCCCGGCCGACGAGCCCGCCACCCGGTGCACCCGGTAGCCGCGCTCCTCGAGCACCTCGATCGCCCCGGCCAGGGCGATGCCCTTGACCCCGCCGCCCTCCATCACGAGGTCGACGCGATGCGAGAGGTCCTCGCCGCCGGCGTGCGCAGATTTACCCTCAGCCGCGGCGTGCGCAGATTTGCCCTCAGCCCCAGCGCGCGCAGTATGGCCCTCACCCTGGGGGTGCGCAGATTTACCCTCAGCCGCGGCGTGCGCAGATTTGCCCTCAGCCCCAGCGCGCGCAGTATGGCCCTCACTCTGGGGGTGCGCAGATTTACCCTCAGCCCCAGCGTGCGCAGATTTGCCCTCATCTTTCGAGTGCGGGGCGGCGCTCGGCGGGGTGTCGGGCGAGACGGCAGGCTGCGGGGACGTCATGGCGCCCAGGCTAGGGGAGCGGTCCGACGCCGAGCCGACGCGGCCGGGCCGCGGGCAGGCCGGTGGACAGATCCACGACGCAGGGATAGCGAACATGGGCGAAGGGCGTGCTCGAAAGCCCATGTCTGCTGACCGGCCGACCTGCGACGGCGCGTCATGCAGGACTTCGCTCGGGCCGAAAGTTTTGTGCCTTCGGCGACTCATGCGAGCCCGCAGATGAGTCCTCACGGCCACAAAAGCTCACCGGCCCCGCGCCGGCCGGGTCCACGACGTCGCTTCCCGCCACCGAGACGTGGCGATGTGACGGTATTGGGCCTCATACCGTCACAAACTCAGGTCTCGATCGCGTGCTGCCCGGTCTGCCCCGTCCAGCCCGCCCCCCCGCGCCGTCCCGTCCTGCCCCCACCCCACCCACGCAACAACCCGCCGAGGCCGATGCGATCGCTCGCACCGACCCCGGCGGGTCAGAATCCTGCGGAGGCCCTGGTCAGAGCCCCCTCAGATGCCCTGCTGAGAACCCCCTGCTCAGAGCGTCCTCTCCAGCGGGTCGAAGCCCTCGGGCAGCACCGGCACGGTGTCCACCGACGACTCGACGTCCACGAACTCGCCGCGCTCGGCCGACTCCTCCGCGGAGAGCATGATGTCCAGCACGTGGTAGCCCACCTCGCCGCTCGCCACGTGCGGGCGACCGTCCTGGATGGCGCGGACCATGTCCAGCAGGCCCAGGCCGCGGCCGGTGACCGGGCCCTCCTGCTGGATCTCGATCCACTCCTGCTCGGGCGGGGCCTCGCCGAAGGACTCGAAGGGGCGCACGTAGGCGATGCGGCCCTCGAACATGTTCGGGTCGGGGATCGAGAGCGAGCCCTCGGTGCCGTGGATCTCGACGATGCCCTGACGGGCCAGCGGCGAGTCGAAGCTGACCAGCGACGTGCCGGTCTGGCCGCCCTCGAACTGGGTGAGCACGGAGATGGTCGACGGCGGCTCGACGGGGAACTTCTGCCCCTTGTTCGGGCCGACGAGGATCTCGCGCTCCTCCTGTGCCTTCAGGCCCATCGCGGCGACCTTCTCGACGGTGCCGAACAGGCTCACTAGGGTGGTGAAGTAGTACGGGCCGATGTCCAGCAGCGGGCCCGCGCCCTTGGCGAACAGGAAGGCGGGGTTCGGGTGGAAGACCTCCGGGCCCTGCCACTGCATGGAGGTCTGCGCGAACAGCGGGCGGCCGATGAGGCCGTCGAGGATCGCGCGCTTGGCGGTCTGCACGCCGGCGCCGAGCACGGTGTCGGGGGCGCAGCCGATGCGCAGCCCGGCCTCGTCGGCCTGCTTGAGCAGTGCGGCGGTGGACTCGCGGTCCAGGCCCAGCGGCTTCTCGGTCCACACGTGCTTGCCCGCGGCGATCGCCTGCGAGGAGATCTCCGTGTGCACGGCGGGGATGGTCAGGTTCACGACGACCTGCACGCCCGGGTGGTCCAGCACGTCCTGCGCGGTGCCGGAGGCGGGGATGCCGTACTTCTCGGCCTGGGCCGCGGCGACCTCGGTGTTGAGATCGCCGAGGATCAGGACCTCGAGGTCGGGGAAGGTGGTGAGGTTCGTCAGGTACTGGTCGGAGATGACTCCGGTGCCGATGAAGCCGACGCCCACGGGGCCGTTGAAAGGGGTGCTCATGCTGCGAGTCCTCCGTCGATCAGGAAGCGGTAGCTGTTCTCGACGTCCGCGAAGACGTCGCCGGGGGCGTTGTCGTACTCGATGACGGCGTACTTCACGTTCGTCGCCGCCTTCATCGCCTCGACGGTGGGCACCTCGCCCTGGCCGGCGTGGCGCTGGTCCAGGCTCGAGGAGCTGAACTTCGGGGCGCCGGGCGCGAAGGGGTTGGACTCGGGCTTGATGCCGTCCTTGACGTGGATCGCGACGAGGCGGTCGCCGAGCTCCTGCACCAGCGCGACGACGTCCTGGCCGCCGACGAGGGCCCAGTACAGGTCCAGCTCGATCTCGACCGACGGATCGACCAGCGACAGGAAGCGCTGGTAGGCGGTCTGGCCGTCGAAGTCCGCGAGGAACTCCTGGGCGTGGTTGTGGTAGCCGACGGCGAGGCCGAACTCCTTGGCCTTCTCGGAGGCGGCGTTGAGGCGCTCGGCGATGTCCTTCACGCCGTCCTCGGTGAGCCAGCGCTCGGTGGGGACCATCGGGTCGATGACGGTCTTCATGCCGATCTCGGCGGCGGCCTCGAACACGACCTCGTTGGAGGGGGTGGGGATGGAGCCGTCCGGGGTCCACAGCTCGTCGGAGAGCAGCGGGGCGTGGCCGGTGGGGGAGGCGAGGCCGGAGGCGTCCAGCGCCGCACGGATCTCCTTCGGACGACGCACGAAGTCGAAGGCCTCGACGTTCTTCAGGCCGATGCCGGCGAGCTTGTCGAGGGAGCCGTTCATGTCTGCGGAGAACTCCGCGGCCAGCGTGTACAGCTGGACGGAGGCGAGGGGCAATGCCACGGGTGACCTGCTTTCGGTACGTCGTCGTCAGAGGGCGGGTCGCACTCGCCTGCTCGCCTCGGGCGAGGACGGGTCGGTGCGTGGGCGACAGCGTAGCACCGGATCCCACCGGGTGGAGGTTTTCTCTCGTCTTCGCGGCCGACGGCGCATACTGTGGCGCCATGAGCACCGACGACGAGCCTGCCGAGGACCCCGCGAACCCTGCCGCGAGCTCCGCCCTGAGCCTCGCCGGGGATCCCGCGACCCCTGCCGACGACGCCGCCGGACCGAGCGGTCCGTCGGCCGCCGGAGCGGCGCGGGTTCGCGGCATCGGCCGTCAGGGCTCCTATTCCAAGGGCATCGCGCGGCGGCAGGAGATCCTCGACCGCGCGATCGAGGTGTTCCGCGACCGCGGGGCCGACGGCACCTCGCTGCGCCGGATCGCCGAGGCCATCGGCGTCTCCCACGGTGCGCTGCTGCACTACTTCTCCTCCCGCGAGGAGCTGCTGGTCGCCGTGTACGAGCATGCCGAACGACGCCGTGACCTCGACCGTCTCGAGCGGGAGGGGCCGAGCGCCCTCGACGACGAGCTCGCCGTCGAGGTGATGGCCAATGCCGCGATGGCGAACCTCGAGGTGCCCGGGCTCGTCCAGCTCTACTCGACGCTGGTGGCGACCTCGCTGGAGAGCGAGCGCGGGCCGGCGAAGGAGTTCTTCACCGCCCGCTTCGAGAACGTGCGCCGGGGCCTGGCGACCCGGCTGCGCGAGGACCAGGCAGCGGGCCGGGTGCGAGCCGACGTCGACCCCGAGCAGATGGCGGCGCTGATCGTCGCCGCCTCGGACGGCCTGCAGATCCAATGGCTGCTCGAGCCCTCGATCCAGCTGCAGCAGACCCTCGAGCTGTTCGCGGTGCTGCTGGAGCCGTGAGGGGCTGACGTAGCAGTACGGGGGACGCGAACCGACGACAGGAGAATCGCCGATGACCAGCGGATGCGGCAGCGGCCGACGGCAGGCCCTGCTGGGCCGGGGTGAAGGGTGCACGCTCGGACTGCTCGGCGATCCAAGGAAAACTCTTGAAGTTGGATGGTTGACCGTGGCAGACCACCTCAAGAGTTATCCAGCGCCCGAGTGACGCGGCCCTGTCTGTGAAGTCTCTTCTGCCGGGCCGCCCTGGTCCGCTGTCGGCGCCCGACCGTAGGCTGAGCCCGACGCCGGCCCTCTGACCAGCGCCTCTCCGGCGCAGACGGGCTCCGCACGACCAGCTTGTCCCGCCCACGAGATCCACGAAGAAGGTCGATCCCCACGGCCACGCCGACCCTGCGCCGCTTCGGTCCGCTCCGTGACCGCCACTCCCGCCCGTATCTGATGACCGCCGGCCTGTCGATGATGGGCGACAACATCGAGCACGTGATCACCTACTGGGTGCTGTGGGAGGTGTTCGCCTCGCCGTGGCTGGTGGGCTTCCAGGTGATCAGCCATTGGCTGCCGTTCCTGCTGTTCTCGGTGCTGTTCGGCGGGCTCGCGGAGAAGTACGACTGCCGACGCATCATCCAGATCGCCCAGGGCCTGTTCGCTGTCGTGTCCCTGAGCTGGGGCCTGCTGTTCCTGACCGGGACGCTGGAGATGTGGAGCGCCTGCGTGCTGCTGGTGCTGCACGGCTGCGCCGGGGCGCTGTGGGGCCCGGCCGAGCAGCTGATGCTGCACGACTTCGCCGAGCCCGCCGAGCTGCCGAGCGCGGTGCGGCTGAACGCGACGTTCAAGTCCCTCGGCGTGCTCGCGGGCCCCGTCGTCGGCTCGGTCCTGCTGCTGCTCCTGGGGCCGACGTGGGGGATCCTCGCGAACATCGTCTTCTACCTGCCGATGACGCTGCTGATGCTGCGCACCCCGTTCACCGGCCACTCCCGCAGCGGCTTCGTGCGCCGCGAGCGCGTCTCGATCCTGGACACCCCGCGGGTGCTGCGCACGGTCGGCAGCGACAAGGTGCTGGTGGGGATGATCGCGCTCGCCGGCCTGATCGCGGTGTGCGTCGGCGCGTCGCTGCAGGTGGCGATGCCGAACTTCGCCCAGGTGCTCGGCGCCGGGGACGAGGGAGGCCTCGGCTACGGCGCGCTCCTGTTCGCCAACGGGATCGGGGGAGTGGTGGGCGGCTTCCTGCTCGAGGCCACCGGGATCCTGAAGGTCGACGTGCGCGGCGCGGTGATCGCGGCGGTGATGTTCGGGCTGACCTCGCTGATCGTCGCGACGACGACGAGCTACCCGATCGCGCTGATCGCGCTGGTGATCGGCGGCGTCGCGAACCTCGCCGCGACCGCGATCGGGCAGGCGCTCGTGCAGCTGCGCGCCCCGGAGGACCAGCGCGGCCGCGTCGTCGGCGTCTACTCGATGATCGGCAGCGGCATGCGCACCGGCAACGGGATCACGATCGGCTGGCTCGGCGCGCTGCTCGGCGTCAGCGGCGCCGTGGCCGTGGGCGGGGCAGCGCTCGTCGTCGGCGCGCTACTGATCGGCGTGCTCATCGCGCTGCAGACCCGCCGCGGCGCCCCCGCCTGACCTCGGCGGCGGCCGTCTGTCTGCGGCTCAGAGTCCGCGGCGGAGCTGATGGATCTTCAGCCCGGCGCCGAGGAGGATCGCGGCAGCCGCGATCCCGGCGGGGACCAGCATGTTCGATCCGGTCGCCGCGAGCGCATCGCCGTCGGAGGACTCGGAGCCCGAGCCGCTGTCGCTCGAACCGCCGGTGTCGGAGCCTGCGGGCACCTCGATCTCGGACGCGTCGGTCGACGGGTCGATCACCGTGCGGGCCTGGTCGGGAGTCGTGCCGACCGAGCCCGAGGACACGCCGCTTGCGAACAGCTTGGTCATCAACACCGCGAGCGCGGCCGACTGCTTCTGGTCAGCGGTCGCCTCCTGCTGGGCGGCCGGGAAGTCGTTGGTCGCCGAGCCGGGGGCGGCCGGCGGCTGCGCGGGCGCGTCGCCCCTGCTCGCGGCGTTGCCGTTCGCCGACGACGCCGAGGTCTCGCCGCCCTCCTTATCACCGGGGACGTGCTTGGTGGGGGAGTCGGACGCGGTGGTGTCGCCGCCCTGCTGCCCCTCGTCGGAGTCCCCAGTGTCGTCGGGCCTGCCCTTGTCCCCGGTGTCCTGCTGCTGGTCGTCGTCGGAGCCGGAGTCACCGGTACCGGTGTTGTCGCTGTTGTCGGAGCCGTCGCCGACGGGTTCTTCGTCGTCCGGGTTCTGGGCGTCGCCGCCCTGCTCCTCGTCATCCCCGCTGCCCTGGTCTTCGTCGTCGCCTTCGGATGGCGGGGTGGTCTCGCCAGGGTCCGGCTCGTCGCTGGGATCGTCGGGCTCGGGCTCGGGCTCGGGCTCGGGCTCGGGCTCGGGCTCGGGCTCAGGCTCAGGCTCGGTGGTCGGAGGGTCTTCCCCACCCTCGACGACCTCGAAAGTCGCGTTGTTGTTGAAGCTCCCGGCGTTGACCACGAACGAATAGTCGCCGGCTTCGGCGCCTTCCGGGACCTTGAAGGTCAGCGTTTCCGTACCCCCAGGCGCGGCGCTGATCGAGTCCGCCTCCTTGAAGAACCCTTTCGGTCCGGTGACCGTGACCCTTGCAGTCTCGCGCTCCGGCCCGGGGAAGCAGTGCATTGTGAGGTCGACGGTGTTACCTGGAGCGACCTGGCTCGGCGCGACGGAGAGGGTGGTCTGGTACTGACCGGTCTCGTCCTGGGAGCATTCCGACCCGCCCTCGACGTCTGACGGACCGCCCGGCGCGGCATACACAGCAGTCGGCCCGACAGCGAACGCCGCGAGCAGCAGCAGCCCGGCAGAGGACTGGGCGACGGTACGGCGGACAGACATCGGAACCCTTCGGAGACAGTGGAGGACCAGCCATACTGTAGGAGGCGACGGCGCCCCGGGGGACCTCGATGAATTCATCCCCCGGCAAACTTTTCATGAACACCGCTGGGGTGCGCATCGGAGGAGCCTGTGATGATCCTGGAAGAATCCGGTGCCGGAACCGCCCCTGACCTGCAGAGGAGCGAGCCGCCCGAGGTCCTGTCGGAGCAGCGGGCCCACCAGATCGCTGAGGACGCCTCCGCGGTGGTGAGAGAGATCGCGACCATCGTCGAGGGCAAGGAGGAAGTGGCCCGGATCGCGGTGCTGGTGCTCCTGGCCGGCGGGCACCTGCTGATCGAGGACATCCCCGGCGTCGGCAAGACGATGCTCGCCAAGTCCCTCTCCGCCGCGCTCGGCGCGGACCGCCACCGCATCCAGTTCACCCCCGACCTGCTGCCCGGCGACGTGACCGGCGCGAGCGTCTTCAACCAGGCCAGCGGCGAGTTCGAGTTCCGTCCCGGCGCCGTGTTCACGCAGATCCTGCTGGCCGACGAGATCAACCGCGCCTCCCCGAAGACCCAGTCCGCCCTGCTCGAGGCGATGGAGGAGCGACAGGTCAGCGTCGACGGCACCACCTACGCGCTCGCCGAGCCGTTCATGGTCGTCGCGACCGCCAACCCCGTCGAGATGGAGGGCACCTACCGCCTCCCCGAGGCGCAGCGCGACCGCTTCCTCGCCCAGACCTCGATGGGCTATCCCGTCGCCTCCGCCGAGGCGCGGATGCTCGAGGCGCAGGCCGGGCCCGTGGCCGAGGGGGACCGGGAGGTGGTCGACGCGGTCCGCCGACGCACCAGCCCCGAGCGGATCGCCGCCCAGGTGCGGGCGGTGCGCAGCGTCTACGCCTCGCCCGTGATCCTGCAGTACGTGGTGCGCCTGGCGGAGGCGACCCGCTCCCACCCCCAGGTCACCCTCGGCGCCTCGCCCCGCGCGGCCGTGCACCTGGTGCGCGCGGCGAAGGCGAACGCCGCGCTCGCCGCCCGCACCTTCGTCACCCCGCAGGACATCGCCGACGTCATCTTCCCCGTCTGGCGCCACCGGCTCCATCTGACCCCGCAGGCGCTCTCCCGCGGCGCGAGCGCCGGGGAGCTCGTGGACCAGGTCCTGCGCAGCACCCCGCAGACGTGAGGGGCCGCGCACGCACGATCCTCCGCCCCACCGGGCGGGGCGTCGTCGTGCTCGTGGCCTGCGCGGCGCTGTGGCTGCTGGGCGACCTCACCCGCATCGAGCCCGCCCGGCAGCTCGCCGCCGGCCTCGTGCTGGTCCTCGCCGTCGGCGCGATCGGGATCCTCGTCGTCAGCCGTGGGATCTCCCCGCGGCGCCGGGTCGTGGACGACGCGGTGCCCGTCGGCGGCTCCGCCCGCGTGATGCTCGAGATGCAGGACCGCCCGTGGATCACCGTCGTGCCGCTCGGCCGCGGCGTGGTGCGCGAGCACCTCCCCGAGGAGCTCGGCGGACAGGGCGACCTGCCGCTGGCGAGGCGCATGCCGCACGTGCTGCACGTGAGCCGTCGCGGCGCCCACGCGCTCGGGCCGTACTCGATCCTGGTGCGTGACGTGTTCGGGCTGTTCCACCTCCGCCGCACCGTCGAGGACGGCCTGCGGATCACCGGCCTGCCCGTGGTCGCCGAGATGTCGACCGCCGCGGAGCGCTCCACCGGCATCGCCGACAGCGCCGTGGGCGGCGCGGCGCCCGTCGCGGGGGCGGGGGAGATCGGCCCGATCGCCCGCCCCTACGCCACCGGCGACGACATCCGCCGCATCCACTGGCGGGCCAGCGCCCGCACCGGCACGCTGATGACCCGCGAGGACGAGCCGACCGCGGGCCGCAGCGCCGTGGTCGTGCTGGACACCACCCGACGGGACGGGCTCGAGGGGCAGGTCGAGGAGGCGCTCGTCTCCCATGCCGCGACCGTGCTGGACTCCCTGGGCCGCAACGGCTGGGAGGTGCGGATCGTGGACGCCTCGGGCGACGAGATCACCCGCACCCAGCGCCGACGCGGCGTCCCCGGCCCGTCCCTGCTGGGCGGCGAGGCCGACGCGCTCGAGCGCCGCGCCTCCCTCCTCGCGCTCGCCGAGGTCGACTTCGACGACGACGAGCAGCACGGCGTGGGCCGCGACCACGCCGCCGGCCATGCCGAGCTCGCGATCGCGCTCGGCCCCGACCTGGGCGAGCCCTTCGCCGGCCTCGAGCTGGACCGCTTCGCCGGACGCGCCACGCGCCGCACCGCGATCGCGCTGGACGCGGCACTGCCCGAGGAGGTACCCGAGACGCCCCGCCGCGCCCGCCGCATCGGCCCCGCCGACGGCGACGACTTCGGCCACGCCCACGAGCAGCACGCCGAGCAGCTCGCCGCCGCGCGCGCCCAGCGTCCGCCGCGCCGCTCGCGCCTGGGCACCTGGGCCCTCGTGCGCGGCTCCTCCGCCGACACCCTCGACGACCTGCTCACCACCGCCGTGGAGGAGCCGCGATGAGCCCGCTGATGGGCCGCCCCACCCTCGAGGGTCCCCACCTCACCGGCCGCGCCCTGCTGCTCCTGGCCGCGCTGCTGCTCGCCGCCGCGCCCACCTCCCAGCTGCTGGCCGGCTCGTCCTGGCTGGTGCTGACCCTGACCGGCGCCGCCCCCGTGATCCTCGGCGGGATCGTGCTGCGCCACCTGCTCTCCCGGACCGCGCTGGTGCCGCTGCTCCAGCTGGGCCTGATCTGCGTGCTGATGCTCGTCGTCGAGACGGCGCAGGGGCTCGCCCCGTGGTCAGAGGGGCCGGTCGCGGTCCTCGCCGCCCAGCCCGAGGTGCTGCGGCTCGGCGTGCAGGAGCTCGCCTCCGGCCTGCCGCCGCTGGTGCTCGGCGCGCCCGGGACCGTGATCATCGTCGTGCTCGTCGCGCTGCTCGCCCTGCTGCTGGACCTGCTGTACCTCGACCTCGGCTGGCACACCCCCACCGCCCTGCTGCTGATGGGCACCGTGCTCGTGCCCGCGCTGCAGCAGCCCTCGGGCGGGGCGTGGTGGCAGGTGGCCGCGCCGGTCGCCGCCGGCGCCGCCGTCCTCGCCGTCCGCACCGTCCACGGGGACCCGCGCTATCTCGAAGGGGACCGCCGCCCGCAGGCCGGACCCGTCCCCGCGCCCGGCCGCACCCTCGGCGCCGCGGTCCTGTGCGTCGCGCTCGTCGCCGCCGGCGCCCCCGTGCTCGGCGCGGCCCTGCCCCAGCTGGTCCCGCCGCGGATCGCGCTGAACGTCGACGTGCTGAACCGCTGGAAGGACCCCGACACCCCGCAGCTCGGCCCCGTCATGATCGACGACGACGTCTCCGTGCGCCGCTCCCTGCTCGAGCAGTCCGACACCGAGGTGCTGCGTTACACCACCACCGCCGAGGACCCCTCCTACCTCCGCCTGCGCACCCTGAACCGCTTCGACGGGGAGACCTTCCACGCCGGCGACGAGGAGGAGCCGAACCTCGCCTCCTCCTTCTCCGACGCCCGCGACGACGGCAGGGCGGTCAGCGGCGGCACGGGCGATCTCGAGGAGACCGACGTCCAGGTGATGAGCCTCGGCGGGGACCGGCTGCCGATGCCGGAGAACGTGCGCGAGGTGCGCACCGCGAGCCCCGCGCTGGACCGTGCGCTCACCCTGCGGCCGGTCGACGGAGAGGCGGCGCTCGACTTCGTCCCCGAGGGACTGACCGGGCAGCAGTACACCGTGCTCTCCGAGCCGCGCTCCTCCACCCCCGAGCAGCTCCGCGCGGTCACGCCCGCCGCGGCGAGCGCCCCCTTCGACTCCGGCTACACCGACCGCGCCGAGGTGCCGCAGGTCGCGGCCGACCTCGCCGAGCAGCTCGTCCAGGACGCCGGGGCGGAGAACGGCTTCGACGCGGCCGTCGCCTTCCAGGACTACTTCCGCAGCGCCTTCGCCTACTCCCTCACCGTGAACACCCCGCCGGGGGAGGACCCGCTGGAGTCCTTCCTCGAGGACCGGATCGGCTACTGCGAGCAGTTCGCCTCGACCTTCGCGCTGATGATGACCGCGCAGGGGTATCCGACACGGGTCGTCATCGGCTTCACCGCCGGGGACGCCGACGGGGACGAGCGCACCGTCAGCGCCCGCAACGCCCACGCCTGGCCCGAGGTGTGGTTCGGCCCCGAGCACGGCTGGGTCCAGTTCGAGCCCACCCCCGCCGCCGCGAACAACGGAGTGCGCACCCCCGAGGTCACCGACCTCTCCGCGAGCGAGGAGGACGTCGAGACCCCCGAGACGACCCCCGACACCCCGACCGCCGACGAGGAGAGCGCGAGCAGCGAGGAGGGCACCACCGAGGAGCAGAGCAACGCGAGCACCGAGGAGGACGAGACCGCCGAGCAGGGCCCCTCACCCCAGACGGTCCAGCGCATCGAGTGGGGCACCGTGAGCGTGCTCGGCCTCGGCGCGCTCCTGGCCGTCGCCGCGGCTGCCGTGGTGCTGGTGATCCGGCGCCGACGGATCCGCCATCGCGAGGAGCGCTGGGCGGCGCTCGGGGGTGGCGCGGGGGAGCGAGGCGCAGGAGCAGGCGCCGACGGAGAGCCCCCTGAGGAGGGCGGGGGCGGTGGCTCCGGTGCGTCGGGCGACGCCTCCGCCGCCGCGCTCGAGACCGAGCGGCTGCGCCGCGCCGCCGGCGAGCTGGCCTGGTCGGAGCTGACCCACGAGCTCGAGGTGCGGGCGACGGCGATCCGCTGGCTGGGCCTCACCGGCGCCTGGGGCAGGCCGCCGACGCGCCTCGCGATGGACCCGGCGCTGCCCCCGCACCGCGCCGTCCAGGACCTCGTGGACCAGATCGCGGAGGGCCCGGGGGAGGTCACCGCCGAGGACCGCGCCGCCGCCGCCCGCCTCGCCGACGCCTATACCGCCGCCGCCTACGCCGCCCCGCTCCCCGCGGCCGCGACGACGACCGGGCACGACGGCACGGGAGCCACTCCGGGCGGCACGGCGACCAGGGTCGACGCCGAGACCGCCCCCGCACTGGAGCGCCTGCAGCACCCCCTGCGCCACGACGCCGACCGCATCGTCGAGCTCATCCGCACCGCACGCTGAGCCGCGCGGGGCCGGATCAGTCCTTGGACGGAGCGGCGACGTCGGCCGCGCCGGGAGCGTCCTCGGCCGCCGCCCGGTTCTCCCGCGCCCCGGCGTTCAGGCCGAAGAGGCGGTGCGGGGCCTGCTCCTCGAAGATCCTCGCCGCACGCAGCGAGTCGACCTCGCCCACCACGGGGTTCGGCTGGTGGGTGCCGCGGGTGCCGCCGTACAGCGAGACGAGGTTCATCGCGACAGCGCGCTGGTTGCGGTGGCCGAGCATCTTCGTGATGTGCACGCCGAGCCAGGCCGCCCAGCCCACGGAGCCGGAGAGGCCGCCGACGAAGGGGATCTCCGCGATCGCGGCATGGCGGCCGATCGTGGCCATTGTGCCGAGATTCGTGTAGGTGAAGGTCGGGCGCTGCTTGCCCTTCACGTCGGCGGCGATGGACTTCGCGACCGCCGCACCGGTCTGGATCGCAGGCTGCGCGAGCTGGGGGAGGGCCTCGTCCTGAGCGGCGACGTCGCCGGCGGCGTACACCCCCGGCATGCCCTTGACCTGCAGGTGGTCGTCCACGGCGATGCGGCCGCGCCTGTCCTGCGGCAGGCCCCACCGGGAGACCGCCTCGGGGATCGCGACGCCGGCGGCCCAGATGGTGATGTCGGACTCGAGGATCGAGCCGTCGTCGAGGATCACGTGGTCGTAGCCGACCTCCCTCACGCCGTGGCCGAGGCGCAGCACGACCCCGCGGTCGCGCAGCTCGTCGGCGGCGTACTGGCGGTACTTGTCGCTGAACTCCTTGAGCAGCTCGTCGCCGCGCTGCAGCACCGTGAGCTGCAGGGTCCCCGGATCCATCTCGGGATAGAGGATGTCCAGCTCCTGCATGCGGAAGTCCGCCAGGGCGCCGGCGATCTCCACGCCCGTCGGCCCGCCGCCGACGATGCAGACGTGGAGCTTGTCGTGGGTGACGCCGGCCTCGCGGCTGGAGCGCTCGAGCTCGGAGAAGATCCGGTCGCGGATCGCGAGGGACTGCGCGCGCGTGTACATCGGCATCGCATGCTCCTCGGCGCCGGGGGTGCCGAAGTAGGTGGTGGTCGCGCCGTTGGCGAGCACCAGGTAGTCGTAGGAGAGCTCCTGATCGCCGCGCTGGCCCTCGTTGAGCGTGACGACCTTCCGCTCGGGGTCGACGCCGACCACCTCACCCTGCCGGTAGCGCATGTTGGGGACCTTCAGCGAGAGGCCGCGCAGGAACATGGTGACGTCGCCCGGGTTCAGGCCCGCGGTCGCCACCTGGTACAGCAGCGGCTGGAAGGTCTTGTAGACGTTGCGGTCGATGAGGGTGACGCGCACGCGGGCGTCGCGCAGGCCCAGCACGGCGTTGGCGCCGGCGAAGCCACCGCCCACGATGACCACGTGGGGCCAGCTCGCGCCATCCTTCGCGGGGACCGTGGGGCGACGGGTGAGGAAGGGCAGCGACATGGGGAGGACTCCTAGGGGCGACGCGTCGGCCGACGGGGCGCGGCGGTGGCCGGCCAGGTCGTGCACCGCGTCGGATCGAGGGAGAGAGCGGCGGAGTGAGCGGGCTTCGGGCGGAGGCGGAATGTCCGTCGGCCGGTCCGAGATCGTCGGGCCGATGCCGCGATACGGGCGACCCGGTCCGTCCAGAGTCCTCACCGATGCTACCCACTCCGCCGCCCGTCGGCACAGCGGACGGCGGGACGGGTCGTCACGATTCACATCCTCCGCGGCTCCCGCGGTGACTCGGGTCTCCCTGCGCGACGCCGTCGGCGACGGGTGCGCAGGGGAGCTCCCGATCGGCAAAAGGTTCGTCAAGCGCAGCAATGCTGCAGGTCAAGAAGCCAGCGCAGTGGGGTGATGCAGATGAACTCTCGGTGACGGCTCGATACCGGATCGGGGAAAACAGGTTCTGACGCCTCCCGATGGGGTGAGATGACATGGCGCACCCGTGCGCCCTCCTCGACTCCGCCTCGTCCCCGGGAGCCTCCTCCATGCGTGTCCACCTCGCCCGCCGCGCCGTCCGCGGCGCGACCGTCGGCCTCGGCGCCGCCGCCCTCGCCGCCTCCGGCGCCCTCGTGCCGCTGGGCGCGGTCGCCGCCGAGCCCGGCCAGCAGATCACCCTGATGGGCTTCAACGACTTCCACGGCGCCCTCGGCGGCGCCTCGGCCCTGGCCTGCCAGGTGGAGACGGTGCGCGCCGAGAGCGAGACCTCGTTCCTCTTCTCCGCCGGCGACAACGTGGGCGGCTCCGCCTTCGAGTCCGCCGTGCAGAACGACGAGCCGACGATCGACGTGCTGAACGCCCTGGGCGTCGACGCCTCAGCGATCGGCAACCACGAGTACGACCAGGGTCAGGACGACCTGTTCGATCGCATCGAGCCGCGCACGGACTTCCCCGACCTCGCCGCGAACGTCTACGACGCGGAGGGCAATCGGGTGCATGACGCATACAAGATCGTCGAGCGCGACGGTGTGAAGGTCGCCGTGATCGGCGCGGTCACCACGAAGACCGTCGGCAAGGTCAGCCCCGCCGCGATCGAGGGCCTCGATTTCGGGGATCCCGTCGACGCGGTGAACGACGTGGTCGACGAGCTCGAGGCCGAGGGCGTCGAGTACGACGCTGCGATCGCGCTCTACCACGAGGGTGCCAGCGGCAACGGCGAGCCCGGCGCCGCCCCGTCGAACTCCGACCCGATCTTCGACAGGATCGTCTCCGAGACCGACCCCGAGGTCGACGCGATCTTCAACGGCGACTCCCACCGCACCTACGCCTACGAGGCCGCGGTGCCCGGGCAGGACGGCGAGACCCGCCCGATCATCCAGACCGGCGCGAGCGCCGCGAACCTCGGCACCGTCACCCTCGAGCGCGGCGCCGGGGACGACACCGACTGGGACGTCGTCACCGCCCCGGAGCTGCGCCCCACCGACGCCGAGTGCACGACCTCCACCGACGTCACCGAGGACGTCACCTCGATCGCGAAGACCGCGATCGACGAGGCCGCCGTCGTCGGCGCCGAGCCCGTCGGCTCCCTCACCGGCGACATCACCACCTCCTGGGACGACACCAAGGCCTCCTATGTCGACGGCGTGCGCACCGCCAGCGCGCCGATCGAGAACCAGGCCACCACCAAGGGCGACAACCGCACCCGCCACTCCGCGGCCGGCAACATGCTCGCCGACTCCATGAAGTGGTATCTGGAGGACTCCGGCAAGGCCGGCGAGAACGAGGTCATCGGCTGGATGAACCCCGGCGGCATCCGCGCCGAGCTCTGGAACGCCGAGTCCCCGACCGGCGAGGGCGACGGCGTGATCACCTACGCCGAGGCCAACAACATGGTGCCCTTCGGCAACACCCTGAACTCCGGCGAGGTCACCGGCGCGCAGTTCCTCCAGATGCTCGAGGAGCAGTGGAACCGCGACGACTCCGGCGCCTTCCTCGCCTTCAGCGTCTCCGAGAACATCGAGTACGCCTACGACAGCAGCGCCCCGCTGGACGAGCGCGTCTTCGACGTGCGCGTGAACGGCGATCCGATCGATCCCGACGCCACCTACACGATCGTCACCGCGAGCTTCCTCTTCGAGGGCGGCGACGGCATGGAGACCCTCGCGTCGGCGGAGAACGTGCAGGACGCGGGCGTTCTCGACCGCGACGCCTTCACCGAGTACCTCCGCGCGAACCCCGAGCTGGAGCCCGACTACTCGCAGCGCCAGATCGACGTGCAGTTCGTCGAAGGCGATGACGAGAACTCCCCGGCGCTGCGCCTCTCCGGCCTCGAGTCCCAGAGCCTCGGCGCCCCCGAGATCACCTCGGTGACCGTCGACGCGGGGGAGTACGGCACCTTCGAGGCGCCCTACGGCTCCACCGAGCCCGCTGCCGAGGCCGAGGAGCCCGTCACCATGGCGGCCGAGGGCGGCCTCGCCGCGGAGGTCACGCTGACCGACCTGTACTGCGTCCCGACCGACACCCCCGAGAGCACCGTGGTCCCGGTGACCATCACCGCGGTCCCCGAGACCGGCACCGAGATCGTCTTCGACACCGTCGTCGAGATCACCGGCGGCACCCCCGAGGGCTGCGACGACGACGGCTCGACCACCCCGCCCCCGGGCGACGACGACGAGGATGACACCTCTCCGCCCCCGGGCGGCGGCGGCGACCAGGGCTCCGACGACCAGGGCTCCGACGACCAGGGCTCGGATGACCAGGGTTCGGATGACCAGGGCTCTGGCGACCAGGGTTCCGACGATCAGGGTTCCGACGACCAGGGCTCCGACGACCAGGGCACGAGCACCGGCGGCTCCGCCGGCGCAGGCACCTCCACCGGGGTCGGCAGCTCCACCGCGGGCGACCCCGTCGGCGGAGCCCCCACCACCGCCGACGGCCGCTCCGACCTCGCCCGCACCGGCACGAACGCGGGCATCCTCGCCGCGATCGCCGGCGCCCTGACCCTCACGGGAGCGGGCGCGATCGCCCTGCGACATCGCATCGGCCGACGCTGATGAGGTCCTGACCACGGAGGGGCCGGACCTCCCCGGAGAGCCGGCCCCTCCTTCCATCCCCCGTCCCTCTCCCCGCCCTCCCGCCAAGGAGAATCGCCATGTCACCTCGCCTCACCGGCGACGCCCTCCGCACCCGCTTCGCGCGGGTCGGTGCCACCGCCGCTGCCCTCGCCCTCGGAGCCTCCGCCCTGCCCGGCCTCACCCCCGCCGCCGACGCCGCCGTCGTCGCCCCGGGCGACCTGCAGATCAACGAGATCTACGGCGGCGGAGGCAACTCCGGCTCGACCTTCACCCACGACTTCGTCGAGCTCGTGAACACCTCCGATCAGCCGATCGACCTCGCCGGCTGGTCCCTCCAGTACGCCTCCGCGACCGGCACCTTCAACTCGTCGGGCGTCCTCGCCCTCGAGGGCACCGTCCCCGCCGGCGGCACCTTCCTCATCCAGCTCGCGAAGGGCGCCGGCGGCAGCGAGGCGCTGCCCGAGCCGGACCTCACCGGCACCACCGCCGTCTCCGGCAGTCAGGGCGTCTTCGCCCTCTCGGACTCCGACGGCCGCCTGGTCTGCACCGGTGCGACCTGCGCCGACGACCCTGCCGTCGTCGACCTCGTCGGGTGGGGCGGCGCGACCACCTTCTCCGGCACCGCCCCCGCCCCGCGCACCACGAACGCGACCTCCGTCGCGCGCGTCGCCGCGACCGGTGAGAACTCCACCGACTTCGTCGCCGGCGAGCCGACGCCCACCAACTCCGGCGGCGACGGCACCGATCCCGAGGACCCGGAGGACCCCGAGGAGCCCGGCGAGGCGGCCCCGGCGAGCATCGCCGAGATCCAGGGCACCGGCGCGCAGAGCCCGATGGTCGGAAAGAACGTGGTCACCGAGGGCGTCGTCACCGCGGTCTACGCGACCGGCGGCCTGAACGGCTACGTCATCCAGACCGGCGGCACCGGCGGTGCGCTGGACTTCTCCACGCACAAGGGCTCCACCGCCGTGTTCGTGCACTCCCCGGAGACCGCCTCCCAGGTCGCGATCGGGGACTCGGTGCGCGTGACCGGCGGGGTCTCCGAGTACTACGACTCCACCCAGATCTCCGTCGGCGCCGAGGGCCTCGAGCAGCTCGATCGGGCGCTAGAGCCCGTGGAGCCCGCGACCCTCGTCGGCGGCTTCCCCACCGAGGAGGCGCAGCGCGAGAGCATCGAGCACATGCTCTACCTGCCTGGCGCGGAGGAGTTCACCGTCACCGACGTGTACAGCACCAACCGCTTCGGCGAGGTGGCCCTCGCGATCGGCGACCAGCCGCTGCAGCAGGCCGGCGACATCATGCGCCCCGGCGCGGAGGCCACCGCCTACTACGAGAGCCGCGACGCGCTCAAGGTGCTGCTCGACGACGGCCGCACCACGAACTTCCAGAACGACCCCACCCAGCCGATGAGCTGGCTGACCACCGAGGAGCCCGTCCGGGTCGGGGCCACCCCCTCCTTCACCGAGCCCCTCGTGGTCGCCTACTCCTTCGACCAGTGGCGCCTGAACACCACCACCCCGTGGGAGTCGGCCTCGACCGACGGTGTCGACTTCGAGAACACCCGCCAGGACGCGCCCGACCCCGTCGGCGGTGACCTGCAGGTCAGCACCTTCAACGTGCTGAACTACTTCACCACCCTCGGCGAGGACACCCCCGGCTGCGAGCCCTACACCGACATCGACGGGAACGGCACCACCGTGCGCGGCGGCTGCGACCTGCGCGGCGCGTGGGGAGCCGACGACCTCGAGCGCCAGCAGTCCAAGATCGTCGAGGCGATCTCCGGCACCGGAGCCGACGTGGTGGGCCTGACCGAGATCGAGAACTCGGCACGCCTCGGGGAGGAGGCCGACGAGGCCACCGCCACCCTGGTCGCCGCGCTGAACGAGAAGGACGGCGAGGGCACCTGGGCCTACGTCCCCACCGGCGAGGCCTACGCCGCGCAGGGTCTGGACGGCGGCCAGGACGTGATCACCAACGCGATCATCTTCAAGCCCGCCGAGGTGCGCCCCGAGGGGCAGATGCAGATCCTCGCCGACGACCCTGCCTTCGACAACGCCCGCGAGCCGCTCGGCCAGGTGTTCGTGCCGATCGACGGTGAAGGTGCCCAGCAGGTCGAGGGCGAGCCGTTCTTCTTCACCATCAACCACTTCAAGTCCAAGGGCTCGGCCGACGCCGAGGACTCCGGCCTCCCGGCCGACCCGGTCCAGGGCAACGCCCGCACCTCCCGCCTCCAGCAGGCCGAGGCGCTGCTGACCTGGGGAGAGCAGACCGCATCCGAGCTCGGCGTCGAGGACGTCCTGCACGGCGGCGACTTCAACTCCTACACCCAGGAGGAGCCTCTGCAGACGTTCTACGAGCAGGGCTTCGTCAACCTCGGCGAGACCCACGACCCGGAAGGCTGGTCCTACAGCTTCGGCGGCATGGTCGGCTCGCTCGACCACGTCATCGCCTCCCCGTCGGCCGCCGAGCGCGTCACCGGCGCGACCGACTGGCAGATCAACGGCCCCGAGTCGGTGATGGCCCAGTACGGCCGGTACAACAACAACGCGGTCGACCTCTACGAGGAGGGCCCCTTCGCCTCCTCCGACCACGACCCGATGATCGTGGGCCTGGACGCCGGGTACGAGGAGGCGCCGACCCTCCCGGACTTCACCGACGTGCGCTCCGACCACCCGTACCACGACGAGATCATGTGGGCGGCCGGCAGCGGCATCGTCCCCGGCGGGGAGGACGGCACCTTCCGTCCCACCCGCGCCGCGGACCGCGTCACCCTCGCCGCGGCCCTGTACGAGATGGCGGGCCGTCCCGAGGTGGAGATCCCCGCGAGCTCGCCCTTCAAGGACGTGAAGGCCGATCACCCGCACTACGCGGCGATGCTGTGGGCCGAGTCCGAGGGCGTGCTCACCGTCAACAAGGGCGGCGCGTTCCGCCCGAGCGCGGCGCTGAGCCGGGGCATGGTCGCCGAGGCGCTGTACGCCGCGGCCGGCTCGCCCGAGGCAGGCTCGCCGAGCGGTGACGTGCAGGCCGACGCGATCGCGTGGCTGCAGGGCGAGGGCCTCGACGAGGGCATCGTGGACGGGGACCACCTCCGCCCGAACGCCCGCGTCGACCGCGCCGAGACCGCCGCCTGGCTGTACCGTTTGGACCGCCTGTGAGCTCGGGCGCCTCTCCCGCCGTTCTCTCCCGCCGCCTCGGACTGCGCGACGCGGTGGTGATCGGCCTCGCCTCGATGATCGGGGCGGGTGCCTTCGTCTCCCTCGGCGCCGCCCAGGACCTCGCCGGGTCGCTCGCCCCGGCGGCGGTGCTGGTCGCCGCCGTGGTCGCGCTGTGCAATGCGACCTCGACCGCGCAGCTCGCCGCGCAGCACCCCGCCGCGGGCGGCACCTACCACTACGGCCGGGAGCGGCTCGGACCGTGGTGGGGGTTCCTCGCCGGCTGGTGCTTCGTGATCGGCAAGACCGCCTCCTGCGCCGCGATGGCGCTGGTCGTCGCCGCGTATCTCGTGCCCGAGCCGTTCCAGCGACCCGTCGCGGCGCTCCTGGTCGTGGTGCTGACGGCCGTGAACCTGGTCGGCATCACCCGCACTGCGGTGCTCGCCCGGGTGCTGGTCACGGTCGCACTCGCCGCGCTCGTCCTGACCGGGGTGCGGCTGCTCGCCGGGATCGTGGCGGGCGGTCCGACGGGAGGCGCGGGCGACGGGGCCGGTGCCGGGACGTGGGAGGTGCCCGGCCCCCTCTCCGGGCAGGCCGCCGGGCTGTGGGACGGCGGGATCGCGGCCGTCGCCGGCGCGGGGGAGGGCGGCGCGCTCGGCATCGTCCTCGCCGTCGCGCAGGCCGCGGCGCTGATGTTCTTCGCCTTCGCCGGCTACGCCCGGGTGGCGACCCTCGGCGAGGAGGTCGTCGCGCCGCGCCGCACCATCCCCCGCGCGATCCTGCTCGCGCTCGCCGCGGTCAGCGCGCTCTACCTGGTGCTGTCGGTGATCCTCGTGCTGGTGGGTCCGGCACCGGGCGAGCAGGGCTGGGGCCCGGCGCCCTTCCGTGCGGCGCTGGACGCGGTCGGCGCGGGCGGGGTCTGGGCCGTGGTGGTGACCATCGGCGCGGTCGCGGCGGCCTCCGGCGCGCTGCTCGCGCTGGTCGCGGGCATCTCCCGCACCGTGCTCGCCATGGCGCGGGAGCGGGACCTGCCGCCCGTGCTCGCGCACGTCAGCCCCCGCTTCTCGGTCCCGCAGCGGGCCGAGGCCGCGGCCGGCATCGCGGTGGTGCTGCTCGTGCTGCTCGCCTCCGACGTGCTGGTCGCGATCGCCGCCTCGTCCTTCGGCGTGCTGCTCTACTACGCGGTCGCGAACCTCGCCGCGCTCACCCAGACGGGGCAGTGGCGGCTGTTCCCGAAGGCCATGCAGTGGCTCGGCCTCGTCGGCTGCGTGCTGCTCGTCGCCGCACTGCCCGGTCGCACGATCGTGGCGGGCCTGGTGCTCGTCGCCGTCGGCCTCGCCTACCGCGGGCTCGTGCTCGCGGTGCGGCGGTGACCGGCGCCGACGGTGTCCCGTCCCGGCCCTGGTGCCCCCGCTGTCCTGCTTGCCCTCCCGCCCGGCACCGCTGAACGTGCTGCCCTGCGCCGGCCGGCCCCGCCACCCTGCGCCGCCGAGTCGATCGACGTCCCGTACCACTTCACTGGTACCTGAGGTCGATCGACTGGCCGGGTGCGGGCCGCAGCGGGCACAGCGCCGAGTTGTTCGACGTCCCGTACCGCTTTCCTGGTACCTGAGGTCGATCAACTGGCCGGGTCGGGTCGCCGTCGACTCCCTTGTTGCATAAGGGCTGACTTATATGACTGTGCGGGTGGAGCATGGGCGCATGCACGCGCTCGACGTCCTCGGCGACCCGGTGCGGCGACGGATCCTCGAGCTCCTCGCCGACGACGGGGAGCTCGGCGCGGGCGAGATCGGCGAGATCGTGCAGCAGGAATTCGGGATCAGCCAGCCGGCCGTCTCCCAGCACCTGCGCGTCCTGCGCGAGCACGGCTTCGCCACCGTCCGCCCCGAGGGCCGTCGGCGCCTCTACGCCCTCGACCCCCGCGGCCCGCGCGAGGCGAGGGAGTGGCTGACGCCCTTCGAGCGGTTCTGGCTGCCGAAGCTCGACGCTCTCGGCACCGAGCTCGCCCGCGGCAAGCGTTCGCGCCGCCTCGCCGCCGAGCGTGCAGAGAGCTCCGGCCACGCCGCCGGCCCCACCGACCCCGCGGTGAACGCGCCGCACACAGACCCTGCGCCGGGCACCCCGCCCGTCGAGAGCACCCCCACCAAGAAGGAGACCTGACATGGTCGACGTCCCCGCCCAGCTGCAGTCCGTCACCCGCGCCTATCGCACCGAGGAGCGCGACGGCGAGCAGATGCACGTCCAGTCCCTCGAGCAGACCTACCCCGCCGCGCTCGCCGACGTGTGGGAGGCCGTCACCTCGGCCGAGCGCATCCAGCGCTGGTTCCTGCCGGTCAGCGGCGACCTCCGCCTCGGCGGCCGCTACCAGTTCGAGGGCAACGCGGGCGGCGAGATCACCACCTGCGAGCCGCCGTCGGACGGTGCCGCCGAGTTCTCCGCCACCTGGGAGGCCATGGGCTCCGTGTCGTGGCTGACCGTGCGCCTGGCCGAGGTCGACGCCGAGCGCACCAGCTTCGAGCTCGAGCACACCAGCCGCGTCGCCGACGTCCCCGCTGAGATGTGGGAGACCTTCGGCCCGGGCGCGACCGGGGTGGGCTGGGACGGCGGCCTGCTGGGTCTCTCGCTCCACCTCGGCGGTGTGGAGGGCTCGCTCTCCCCGGCCGAGGCGGAGGCCTGGGCGGGCACCGACGAGGGCCGCTCCTTCTACCGCGGCGCCGCCGACGGCTGGGCCGTCGCGCACGCTGCGTCCGGCGAGGATCCCGCCGTCGCGCAGCAGCGGGCCGACGCGACCTACGGCTTCTACACCGGCACCGAGGCCTGATCCCCGCAGCCCTGCTCAGACCGCCCGGACGATCACCACGAACTCCCTGCCCGGGCGGTCCGGTGCGTCGCCGACCCTTACACGAACGAGGTCCAGGTGGTCTCGGCGTCGATCAGCCAGTGGTTGCGCAGGGTCAGGGCGCGCTCGAGGGCCGCGAGGACGCCGGCGACCGTGACCGAGATGTTCAGCCAGGCGGGCAGCTGGATCGGCGAGGTGAAGGCGCCGACCCGCTCGGCGACCGGCGGGATGCTCGTGATCAGCTCCGCGGCCTGTGGAAGCATCAGCACCACCCCGATCAGCAGCACCACGATCGCGAGCGCCCCGAGCAGCCGGCTCGCCCCGGGATGGCGTCGGCCGAAGCGGGCGCGCAGCCCCTCGAGGGAGCGGGGGTGCGGGCGCAGGGTCCTGGCCGGGCCGTCGTCCGAGGGGACCAGGTGCATCCGGGAGAGGCCGTAGCTGCCGATCGCGACCTCGACCGTCCCTCCCGGCACCTCGAAGGCGACCGGCGAGTTCGCGATGTGGAGCTGTCGGCCGTCGCGGTAGAAGGAGATCGGCGCGTGCCGCGCGCCCTCGGCGATCTTCCCGCCTTCGAGCTCGGTGGCCAGATACCGCACGTCCACGATGTACGACGCCTCGCGACCTGCCCCGTGGTCGGGGTCCAGGGCGAACTGGGTGCGGGTGAGCGTCTGCCACCAGCGCAGGTCCTTCAGTGCGCTGCCGTCGCCGGGCTTCGCTCGGCCGAGCTTTCGCTGTCGGCGCAGTCGCTGGAACATGGTCCTCCCGGGGCAGGCGGCGCATGGCCGCGTATGGTCGATTCCCTCCATCCCACCCGACGGGCCTCCGCCTGCGCCAGTGCGATCTGTCATCTCCTCCGAAGGGAGGAGCCCCGCGGCGCCGGGCGCGGATCAGCCGGCGCGCATCTCCCGCGGCAGCGCCTCCAGCAGCCGCAGCCACAGCTCCGAGGCGGCCGGGTAGCTCGGCACCGCATGGCGCAGCACGTGCACCGGCACCGTGCCGACGATCGCGATCGTCGCGGCATGCAGCAGCTCGGAGGCCTCGGGGCCGACGAACGTGGCGCCCACGAGGGTGCGGGTGCCGAGGTCGACGACGATCTGCGCGGTGCCGGTGACGTCGTCGCGGAGCAGCGCGGAGCCGGCCGCCCCGCCGAAGGGCACCTGCGCGGTGACCACCCGGTGCCCGGCTTCGCGGGCCTCCGCCTCGGTGAGGCCGACGGCCGCGACCTGCGGATCCGTGAACACGACCTGCGGCACGGGCACCTGGTCGGGCACCGGCTCCGTCGCCTCCCCGGTCGCGGCGGCGAGGATCCGCTGCCCGATCACCCGGGCGCGATACTTTCCCCAGTGGGTCAGCGGCGCCTCCCCGCTCGCATCGCCCACCACGTGCAGCCACTCGGGCAGCGCCCCGCCGCCGGTGACGTCCTCGGGGGAGAGGCCGACGGTCTCGAGGCCCACGTCGTCCAGCCGCGGACGGCGCCCGGTCGCGACGAGCACCTCGTCGGCCTCGAGTGTGTCGCGACGGCCGTCGGCCTCGATCTCGAGACGCACCCGGCCGCCGTGGAGCCGGCCCAGGCCCGTGTCCCGGGCGTCCTCGCGCGCACCGGCGCGCACCGAGGTCCCGAGTCGCACGTCGACGCCGAGGCCCCGCAGCGCCTCGAGCACGTGCCGGCCCGCGAAGGGCTCGAGCCCCGTGAGCAGACCGTCGCCGCGCACCAGCATCGTGACCCGGGAGCCGAGCGCGGCCATCCATGTCGCGGCCTCGACCGCGACCACCCCGCCGCCGACGATCGCCAGCTCGTCCGGCACCTCCACCACGCCCGTCGCATCGCGCGAGGTCCACGGCGCGAGCTCCTGCAGCGCCGCAGGGATCACGGGCACCGACCCGGTGGCGAGGACGACGGCGCGCTCGGCGACGAGGCGCTGCGGGCCGCGCCCGTCGGGCCCGACGACCTCGATCTCGCGCTCGCCGACGAGCCGGCCGTGCCCGCGCACCACGTGCAGGCCCGCGCCCTCGGCCCAGGAGACCTGGCCGGCGTCGGAGTAGTGGGAGACCCAGTCGTCGCGCCGGGCGAGCAGCGCGGCGGCGTCGACCTCGGGCGTGGTGATCCCGGGCAGGTGCGCGGCGGCGTCCGCGACGGCGAGGGGGCGCAGCAGTGCCTTCGAGGGCATGCAGGCGTAGTAGGAGCACTCGCCGCCCAGCAGCTCGCCCTCGACGAGCGCGGCGGTGAGGTCGGTGCCCTCGGTCGCGTACTGGGCGACGTTCTCGCCGACGGGCCCGCCGCCGAGCACGATCAGGTCGAAGGAGGTCGCAGCATCGGGGGACGGAGCATCAGCAGCCATGTTCCGACGCTACGCCCGGGCCCGGGCGTTGTCACGGCCTCGTCAGGGGCGGGGGCGGCCGCCCATCCCGTCGAGCACCTCGCGCACCGCCGCCCCCGGGTCGGGCGCCTCCATCACCGCGCGCACCAGCGCGAGCCCGGCGACGCCCGTGCGGGACAGCGCCGGGGCGTCGGCCGGGGTGACGTCCCCGATCGCGACGATCGGCAGCATCGTCGCCCGCACCAGCGCCGGGTAGCCCTCGACGCCCAGCGGATCCCGGCCGGAGTCCTTCGTGGGGGTGCGACGGAAGGGGCCCGCGCCGAGATAGTCGAGGTCGAAGGCGACCCCGGCCGAGTCGCGGACCAGGTCGAGCGTGCCCGTGGTCAGTCCGATGACCGCGTCGTGGCCGAGCAGGGCGCGGGCGTCGGGGACGGGCAGGTCGTCCTGGCCGAGGTGGACCCCGTGCACGTGCGCCCCGCGGGCCCGGGCCGCCGCGGCGACGTCGGCCCGATCGTCGACCAGCACCCGTGTGCTCGGGTTCGCCGTGCGGACGGCCTCGGCGACGGCGAGGACGAGCTCGAGCAGCTCCCGCGTGCTCGCCTCCTTCGCCCGCACCTGCACGACCCCGGCCCCGGCCGCCGCGGCCTCGGCGGCGACCTCGACGGTGCGCGGCCCGGTGCCGGAGGTGACGAGATAGCAGCGCAGGTCCAGCGGAGAGGAGGGGGCGGTCATGGGCGTCGTCCGATCTCGTCGAGGGCGTCGAGCAGGTGCATGCGGAAGCTGCCGGGTCCGGTCGCGCACGATGCGGCGCGCTCCCCGGCCAGGGCCATCCAGGTGGTCGCGGCGAGCGCGGCCTCGAAGGGATCCTCCCAGACGGCTGTGCAGGCGGCGGTCAGCGCCCCCAGCAGGCAGCCCGTCCCGGTCACGCGCGGCAACAGCGCGGAGCCGCGGGCGAGGCGGGCCTCGCGGCTCGCATCCAGCACCAGGTCCACCGCGCCGGAGACGGCGACGGCCCCGCCGGTGAGGCGGGCGACCTCGGCGGCGGCGCCGGCGGCGGACTCCGCGGCGGCGGTCGAGTCCGCGCCCCGCCCGCCTCCCGCCTCGCCCACCAGGGCCAAGACTTCGGAGGCGTTGCCACGCACCGCCGTCGGCCGCTGTTCGATCAGCCGCCGCGCGAGCGGGGTGCGGACCGGGGCGATCCCGATCGCCGTAGGGTCCAGCACCCAGGGCCGCTGCTGCTCGCGCGCGACTGCGACGGTGGCGGGGATGCCGTCCATCGCGTCGGTCGAGAGGGTGCCGAGGTTGATCAGCAGCGCGTCCGCGACGGTCGTGACGACGGGCGCCTCGACGACGGTCTCGGTCATCATCGGCCGCGCCCCGGCGGCGAGCAGCCCGTCGGCCACCAGCTGCATCGACACGGTCGCGGTGAGGCAGTGGACCAGCGGCGCCGCCTCCCGCACCGCCGCCAGGACGGGCAGGGCGCGGGCGAGATCGGGGTCGTCGGCGGGGCTCATCGCGTGCTCCGCTCGGCGACCGTGTCGAGGTTCGCGTCGATATCGTGCGGGGAGAGCCGCGGGCCGAGCAGCGCCCCGACCACCACGAGCAGCCCGCCGAGCGCGACCATCCCCATCACGGTGGTGTGCCGGCCGAGCAGCGGCTCGAGCGCCGGCACGTAGAACGGGTACAGCGCCGGCAGCACGAGGGAGAGGCTGTAGGCGGAGCCGTAGCCGGTCGAGCGGATCGCGGTGGGGAACCGCTCGGAGAGATAGGCGGCGATCGGACCGTAGGCGGAGACCGTCGCGACCTGCAGCAGCGCGGCGAGCAGCGCCGCGACGGCGAGGGTCGGCGCGGTGACCGCCGCCCACCACAGCACCGGGCCGAGGATCCCCGCGACCGCGCCCCACACCACCAGCAGTCGACGCCTCCCGACGAGGCTCGAGAGGTGCCCCGCGAGCGCCATCACCAGCGCCTGCGCGATCGAGGCCGCGCCCATCACCAGCGGCACCGCCTCCGGGGTGATCGGCGAGTCGGTGGACAGCCGCGCCGTCAGCAGCAGCACGGTCGAGTCGGTGAGCAGCCACAGCCCCGTCATCAGCACGAACGCCGCCCAGAACGCGGACGCCCAGCGTCCGGTGAGCAGGCTGCGGAGGCCCGGGCGGGGAGAGGCGGGGGCGGCCGACGGGGTCCGCCTCGCCTGCGGCGCATCGACCACGTGCCGCCGGTAGTAGAGCATCATCCCGATCGACAGCGCCGCGCCCGCGACGAACAGCGCTCGCCAGCCCCAGGCCGCGTACTGCTCCGGCCCGAGGGCCGCCAGCAGCGCCGCGACGGCGAAGGCGATCGTGGCCTGCGCCCACGGCGCCATCGAGAGGATCAGACCGCTCATCAGCCCGCGCCGCCGCGGCCTCGACCACTCCATCGCCAGCGGGATCGCGGCCGAGTACTCGCCGGCCACGAAGATCCCGCCGAGGAAGCGCAGCGCCAGGATCAGCGCGACCGTGCCCGGGCCGAGCATCTGATGGGTGGGGACGAGCGCGATCGCGAGCACGCACGCCGCGGTGCCCGCGATCGCGAGACGGGTGGTGCGGGTGCGTCCCATGCGGTCCGCGATCCGTCCGAACACCACCCCGCCGACGGGCCGACCCAGCAGCATCGCGACGATGATCAGCGCCGCCGCCGACGCGGTCGCCGACGGGCCCGCGATCACGAGCATCGCCGGGGCCAGCGCCGTGACCGGCAGGAACACGTGGATGTTGTCGATGAAGTTCCCGACCACGCCGGCGCGCAGCGCGGCCCGACCCTCGGGCGGCAGGGCGCGGGTGCCGGTCGCGGCGATCGAGGCGGCGGTCATCGGGTCGCCCCCGCGAGGGCCGGAGCCGGGGAGACGGCGGCGGCGTCCACACGTCGTGCCTGCTCGAAGAACTCCAGCTCGTGACGGCAGGCGCGGAGGAAGGCGCGGGCCGCCTCCGCCCGCACGGCGGGATCGGCGGCCTCGAGCTCGCGCTCGACGACGCCGAGCGCCCCGCGCACCCCCTCCACGAAGGTGGGGTCGCGGTAGGTCAGGAGCCACCCCGCGTAGGGGTGCTCGTCCGGGACCTCGGGCAGGCTCGCCCCGACCTGCGCGTACAGCCAGAAGCAGGGCAGCGCCGCGGCCGCTCCGACGGCCGTCGGGTCGCCGAGCGCCCGGGCGAGCAGGAAGTCGGTGTACGCGCTGGTCACCGGGCTGACGGCCACCTCTGCCGCGTCGGGGCGGGCCGCGAGCCAGGCGCGGTGCAGCTCGAGCTCGGTGTCCACGCAGTGCCGGGAGGAGTCCGACCAGAACTCCCGCGCGGCAGGGCCCTCCGAGGTCGCGGCGAGGGTCGCGAGGGCGCGGGAGTAGCGCTGCAGGTAGTGAGCGTCCTGCGCGAGATAGAAGGAGAACTGCCCCTCGGGCAGGCTCCCGTCCTCGAGCGCCGCCACGAAGCCGGAGCCCTCGATCGCGCCGGCGAGCGGCGCCCCGGCCGCCCACAGCGCCTCGGTCCACGGGCCGACGGGCGGGACCGAGGCGGCAGGACCCGTCGGGGCGTCGGCCGTCGCTCGGGCGGCGAGCTGGGCCGGCTGCTCCCACCGGTCCGGCACCGCGCCGCCGGCGACCCACGGCGCGGCCGATCCCGCCGCCGCGAGCCGCCGTGCCCGGTGGGCGTGGTCGACGGGGCCGTTCCCGCTCCCGACCTGCAGCTCTGCGCCGTGCAGGATCGCCTCGTGGAGCCAGTCGGTGACCCAGGCGAGGGCCGTGGCCGGGTCCTCACCGGCGCCGAGCCGGGTCGCGAGCGCGGCCGCGAGGGAGCAGCCGGTGCCGTGCGTGCTCGTCGTGTCCACCCGCGTCGAGTGCACGGGGTGGCGGGTACCGTCGGTCCCGATCCAGGTGTTGGTGACCTCGCGGCTGTCGAGGTGCCCGGTCTTCACCACGACCGCGACGCCGGTCGCCTCCGACCAGCGGGCGGCCTGGGCGAGGGCCTCGTCCTCGTCGTGCGCGCGGGGCTCGCCGGTGAGGACGGCGAGCTCGTCGATGTTCGGGGTGACCACGGTGGCGAGGGAGCAGAAGCGGATCATCGCCTGCTCCGCCTCGGGCTCCAGCAGCCTGTCGCCGCTGGTCGCGACCATCACCGGGTCGACGACGAGCACCCGCGGCGGGTGCGCGGAGAGCCAGGTCCGGACGGCCTCGATGATCTCGGCGGTGCCGAGCATGCCGGTCTTGACCGCCTCGAGCTCGACGTCGTCGGAGACCGCGCGGAGCTGCGCGGCGAGGAACTGCGCGGGAGGGACGTGGATGTCGCTCACGCCGTGGGTGTTCTGTGCGACGACCGCGGTGACCGCCGCCATGCCGAAGCCGCCCGCGGCGGTGATCGACTTGAGGTCCGCCGCGGTGCCGGCGCCGCCCGTCGGGTCGGTGCCCGCGATCGAGAGCACTCGCGGGGCCGACGGCGCGGGGCGGTCGGATACCGGATGGCCCGTTGCGGGATGGCCGGACGCGGGCCGGCGGGTAGCGGGCCGATCGGGCGCGGCGGCGCGGGGGAGGGCAGCGGGAAAGAGGGTGCAAGGATCCGAGCTCATGCGGACATCCCTTCGCTAGTACGAACTAGATCAGGTTCCACGGGTGTGATCTCAGCGCCTCGGGCGCACCCCGTGTCCAGCAGCCGAGTGTAGGCCAGGCGGCGGCGGAGGGGCCGGGATGTCCGGGGTCGATGCCCCTCTACCGCAGGGGTCCGACAGGCGAGGCGGCCCCTCGGAAATCTGTGGATGGCATTGTGGAAAACGAGGAGCTGTGGAGGAAAGGTGTGGATCGAGAGCCGCATTGCGCTCGAGATCCGCCACTCGATCAGAAAGTTATCCACATATTCTCTGTGGGCCTTTCTTCTGTCGGTGTCGGTCCCTAGTCTGAAGGAGTCGGATCGAGAAGGGCGGTGCATCGACGCATCGCCGACGCGGACGGGGAGGAGGGGCCGATGGGCATCACGCAGCCGGAGCATTCGCCGGGCGATGAGATCGCCGACGGCGCACGCGACGCGGTGCGTTCCGGGCGGTCGGATGCCGCCGCCCCAGATACCTCCGCGTGGGAGGTCTCCCTGCCCTCGGTTCCCGCTTCGTCGCCGGTGGTGACGGCATCGCCGTCGGCTCCTGCCGCCACCTCCCCGGACCCCGTCGACGATGCCCTGATCGCGTCGCTTCCTGCACGTTTCCGCCGGGTCGGCGCACGCCAGGCTCGTACTCGTGATGCGCTGCCCGATCTCGGCGGCTGCGCCGACGACCCCGCCCTCAGCGAGGCCGCGCAGCGCGTGTGGGATGCGGAGCGCGCCACTGCCCTCGCGCTCGCTGCGCAGTACCGCGCCCTCGCCGCCCTGCACGAGTTCGAGGGCGAGTACGAGGACGCCTGCGAGCTCGACGAGGTCGAGACGCTCCGCGCCGCACTCGGCCTCCGGGTCACTCGCAGTGCCGCGAGCTGGCGACTGCGCGACGCATACCAGGCCGTGAACCATTTCCCGCGCACCCTCGAGAACCTCGAATCCGGGAGCATGCCGTCGGCCTGGTTCCAGAAGATGCTGAAGACCTCGCAGAAGATCTCCGAATCGTCCAGGAGAGATCTCGATGTCGTGATCTCGACATGGTCCACGGATATCAGTCCGGAACGATTCTTCACGCTCCTGCGCGCCCTCATCGAGCATCTCGCCGAGCGCGAGAGCCGTCCCGATCCCGTCGCTGCGCTCGAGCGCACCGTCGAGCTGCTTCCCGGCGCGGAGGCCGGCACCGGGACCCTGAGGATCACGGGCCCGATCCCCGAGATCCTCGCCCGGTGGAAGTCAGTCGACGAGTCCGCCCGCGCCGTCCAGGCGGCGCAGCGCGCGGCGCTCCGCGACGGCACGCCGATCCCGCACGACCCCGACGGCGTCGTCCGCGAGACCGGACGGGCCCTCCCGCTGACCCGGCTGCGCTACGCCCTGCTCGACACCGCCGAACTCGACGTCGACGGGGTCGCCGTCCCCGCCGAGCGGTTCCGCCTCAACGTCACCGTGCCCGTGCTGACCCTGCTCGGCGCCTCCGACCAGCCCGGCATGCTCGACGGCGTCACCCCGCTGCCGCCCTCGATGGCGCGTTCCCTCGCCGGCAGCTGCACCGTCTGGCACCGCGTCCTCACCAGCGCGAGCAGCGGCGCCTTCCTCCCGCTCCCGGCCGACCGCGTCACCCCCACCCCCGCGATGCTCGAGCACCTCCGGCTCCGCAACGGGCAGTGCGCCGTCCCCGGATGCACGCGCCCCACCTCCTGGGCCTCCGAGTGCGACCACATCGAGGAGTGCCTGCGCGGCACCCCGGGCGAGGGCGGCGCCACCGAGGTCGAGAACCTGCACCTCCTGTGCTGGCAGCACCACCTCGACAAGACGAGCGGCCTGCTGGACCCCACCCGGCTCCCCACGCAGGCAGGCAGGCCCGGCCGCACCCGCTGGACGATCGGCCGCCACGGCGACGCCGTCACCGTCCTCGACGACCTCGACCACGCCAGCCTCGAGATGGTCGAGCTGCTCACCGCCGCCTGGACCGGATTCCTGCGCGGCACCCACGCCGGCAGCCCCGCGACCAGCCCGAACAGCCCACCGGAGCATCCCGCTGACCGGCGTGTGCTCACCACGCCGGTGGTCGAGGAACCGACTATGCAGACCCAGGCTCCGCCCGGGCCACCGCCGACCGCGACGCCCTCGCGCGGCGAGACTCCGACACCCCCTGCCCAGCTCCCGGAGCCTCCGCCGGAGGGATGGGGCGACCACGGTCCGCCGCCCTTCTGATGCCGCGCGCCCGTCCCTCGTCCGTCGCACCCCACCCCTAGGCTCGATGACATGAAGATCCTGCACACCTCGGACTGGCACCTGGGCCGCACCCTGCACAAGGTCGACCTGCACGAGCACCAGGCCGCCTTCCTCGACTGGCTCGTCGACCTCGTCGAGGCCGAGGGGGTGGACGTCGTGGTGATCCCCGGCGACGTCTACGACCGCGCCGTGCCCGCGGTGAGCAGCGTGACCCTCCTGGACCGGGCCCTCGCCCGCCTCGCCGACACCGGCGCGACCGTGGTGCTGACCAGCGGGAACCACGACTCCCCGGAGCGGCTCGGCTTCGGCCGCTCCCTGATGCGCGCCGGCATCCACCTGCTCACCGACCTGCCCGGGATCGAGCATCCCGTCTCCGTCGAGGACGAGCACGGCGAGGTGCTGTTCTTCGGCCTGCCCTATCTCGAGCCGGACCGCGCTCGCACCGAGCTCGCTCGCGAGGGCGAGGAGCCGCTGCCCCGCAGCCACGAGGCCGTCACCCGCGTGGCCCTGGACCGGGTGCGGGAGCACGCCGCGGCCCGGCCCGGTGCCCGCACCGTCGTCCTCGCCCACACCTTCGTCACCGGCGGCGAGGCCAGCGATTCCGAGCGCGACCTCTCCGTCGGCGGCGTCGACTCCGTCCCCGCCGGGGTGCTCGGCGGCATCGACTACCTCGCCCTCGGCCACCTCCACGGCTGCCAGGACCTCACCCGCAGCGTCGGCGCCCCCGCCTGGTACTCCGGCTCCCCGCTCGCCTTCTCCTTCTCCGAGCGCAGCCACCGCAAGTCCGTCCTCCTCGTCGAGCTCGGCGCTCCGGGGGCCGACGGGGAGCGGGCCGAGGTCGCCGTGCGCCGCATCGAGACCCCCGTCCCGCGCCGTCTCACCGAGCTGCGCGGCACCCTGGAGGAGATCCTCGCCCGCCGGGACGAGCACGCCGGGGACTGGCTGAAGGCCGTCGTCACCGACCCCGCCCGCCCAGCCCACCTGCAGGAGCAGCTCCGTGAGGCCTACCCCCACCTGCTCCTGACCGAGTACGCCCCGGAGGGCCGCGCCGCGAGCGCCGGCACCCCGGTGGTGCGCCGGGAGCAGAACCCGCTGGAGGTGATGGACGAGTTCCTCGCCCACGTCACCGGCGGCGACCCCACCGAGGCGGAGCACGACGTGCTCGAGCGCGCCTACTCCGCCGTCCGCCGCCAGCAGGAGGCCTCGTGAAGCTCCACCACCTCCGCATGACCGGGATCGGCCCCTTCGCCGGCACCGTCGAGATCGACTTCGCCGCCCTCGGCGCCTCCGGCACCTTCCTGCTCGAGGGGCCGACGGGCTCCGGCAAGTCCACGATCCTCGACGCGATCGTCTACGCCCTCTACGGGCAGGTCGCCGGCTCCGCCACCAGCGCCGACCGGATCCGCTCCCAGTTCGCCGCTCCGACGGAGCCGAGCATCGTCGACCTCGTCTTCGAGACCCCCTCCGGACTGCACCGCGTGCGCCGCTCCCCGGAGTTCCAGCGCCCCAAGCTGCGTGGCACCGGCACCACGAAGGAGCAGGCCAAGGCCCTGATGTGGCGGATCGGGTCCCCGCAGGCCCTGCCCGCCGCGATCGCCGACACCGCGGGCGCCGGCGACGGCAGCGAGGTGATCGCCAGCCGCATCGACGAGGTGGGCCGCGAGGTGCAGCGCGCCGTCGGCCTCACCCGCGAGCAGTTCACCCAGACCGTCCTGCTGCCCCAGAACGAGTTCGCCCGCTTCCTGCGCGCCGGCACCGGGGAGCGCCAGCAGGTGCTGCAGCGCGTCTTCGGCACCGAGACCTACGCCGCCGTCGAGAAGCAGCTCGAGGAGATGCGCAAACAGGCGAAGCGCCAGGTCGACGCCGCTCAGCAGACCCTCGGCACAGCGCTGGCGCGCTTCACCGAGGCCGTCGCCCTCGAGGACGAGGACTCCGCCGCGCTCACCGAGCACGCCGCCGCACTGCGCCTCGAGTCCCTCGCCTCCGCGGCCGACGCCCAGCTCGCGCAGGTCACCGCCCGCGCGGCCGAGACCGCCGCTTCCTCCGCCGCGGCGCAGGAGGTGGAGCAGACCGCGCGGACCGCCGCCGAGGCCGCCCGCACCGCCCGCACCCGAATCGATCGCCGCCGAGAGCTAGACCAGCTCGCGACCCGCCTCGAGACGGAGAAGTCCGAGGTCACGAAGGCGTCGGCCGCGCTCGAGCGCGACGAGACCGCCCGCCCCGTCGTCGAGGTGCTGCGGCGACGCGACACCGCCGCCCAGGCCGCCTCGGCCGCGATCGAGGCCCTCGCCGCGCGCGCCGAGGAGACGCGACCCGCGCACCCCGACCTCGTCGACCTCCTCGCGGAGCAGGCCGAGGACCCCGCCGCCGCACTCGCCGCCGCGGCCGACGAGGCGACCGGCGCCGCCGGCGCCCTCAAGGACCTCGTCGACCTCGAGACCGCGCTGCCCGAGCGGGAGAAGCAGCTCGGCGCCCGACGCGAGGCCCTCACGGCCCGGGAGGAGCAGCTGAAGGCTGCGACCGTCCGGCTCGAGGAGCGCCCCGCTGCCCGCGGTGCCCTCGTCACCGCGCGCGAGGAGGCCCGCACCGCCGCCTCGGGCCTCGCCGAAGCGCGGCTCGCCCTCGCCGCCGCGCAGGACGTGCTGAAGGCCGCGACCGCCGCAGATGCCCAGGTCAAGGCCGTCGCGAAGGCCAAGGAGACGGCCGAGCGCTCCCTGCGCACCGCCCGCGCCCGCGCCGAGGAGGAGGCCACGCTGCGTCGGCGCCGCTTCGCCGGGATCGCCGCCGAGCTCGCCGCCGACCTCGAGGACGACTCTGCCTGCCCCGTCTGCGGATCCCACGAGCACCCCCACCCCGCGGACCCCTCCGAGGACGCCGTCAGCCCTGAGCAGGTCGAGGCCGCCGAGACCGCCCGCCGCGCCGCCGAGCAGGCACAGGCCGCCGACGCACAGGCCCTCGCCCTCGCCGAGCGGGAGCTCGCCGCGCTGCGCGAGGACGCCGGGGAGCACACCCCCGACACCGCCCACGCCGAGGTCGGGACCCGCACCGCCGCCGTCACCGCCGCGACGACCGCCGCCGCCCGCGCCGACGAGCTCGAGACGCAGCTGAACGCCTTCGACGCCGAGACCGAGAAGGCCACCCGCGCCAAGGAGGCGCTCGCCCTCGACATCGCCCGTGAGCGCACCGGCATCGACGAGACCGGCCGCACGCTCGTCGCCGACCGCACCCGGATCGACGAGGCCCGTGGGCAGGACGGCTCCATCGCCGAACGCCGCCGCGGCCACACCGCCCGCGCCCGCGCCGCGACCGCGCTCCGCGAGGCGCTGCGCAGCCGCATCCAGGCCGAGAGCTCCGCCGCCGAGCTCGCCGCCGAGGCCGACCGCGCCCTCGCCGCCAGCGGCCTCGCCACCGCCGAGACCGCCCGCGCCGCAGTCCTGCCCGCCCAGGAGCGCACCCGTCTGCAGAAGCAGGTCCAGACCCGCGCCGTCGACGAGACCCGCCTCGCCGACGGTCTCGCCGAGGACGGCATCGCGGACACCGTCGCGACCGACGAGGCCCGCGAGCAGGCCGAGGCGGCGCTGGTCGCCGCGGGGGAGAGGCTCACCGCCGCGCAGACCGCCGCGAGGGAGGCTGCGGGGCTCGCCGCCCGCAGCGCCGGCGTGGCCCAGCGCGCCGGCTCCGCTCGCGAGGCCCTCGCCGCCGCCTCCGAGCAGGTCCGCGCCGTCGGCGAGGACGCCGGGGTCGTGGTGCGCGTCGCCGACCTCGCCACCGGCCGCTCCGCCGACGGCGAGCGGGTGCAGCTGTCGACCTACGTGCTCATGTGGCGGCTGGACGCCGTGATCGACGCGGCCAACGCCCGCCTCGCCCTGTTCTCCGGCTCCGAGCTCGAGCTGCAGCGCGACCGCGGCGCACGCGGCGCGCGGAAGACCGGACTGGACCTGCTGGTCCTCGACCGCCGCACCGACCAGGTGCGCGTGCCCGAGACCCTCTCCGGCGGCGAGACCTTCTTCGTCTCCCTCGCGCTCGCCCTGGGCCTCGCCGACATCGTCATGGGGGAGGCCGGCGGGGTGCAGATGGAGACCCTCTTCATCGACGAGGGCTTCGGCTCCCTGGACCCCGAGACCCTCGAGACCGTCGTGCGGGAGATCGGGCGGCTCGCCGAGAGCGGCCGCACCGTCGGGATCGTCAGCCACGTCGGCGACATGAAGTCCCAGATCGCCGAGCAGATCCACGTGCGCCGCGGCGCCGACGCCCGCTCGACCCTGACCGTCACGGCCTGAGACCACCCCGCGTGGGGCGAGGGCTCTTCAGGACCTTCATCGCGAAGCGGGAGGAGACCTTCGAGACGCCGCCGCGAGCCGCGGCACGTGGAACCGCTGGCGAACCTGCGCTGAGGACTGCGCCTACCATCGGTGCATCCGTCGGACCAGGAGAGCACCATGACCACGAGCCCCCGCCCCTTCGCCGCCCAGGCCCTCGCGGCCGGATCGAGGATCCTCGGCACCGGCCATCACCGGCCCGACCGCGTGATGACCAACGCCGACCTCGAGCAGCTCGTCGAGACCAGCGACGAGTGGATCCGCCAGCGCACTGGCATCGAGGAGCGGCGCGTCGCGGCCGACGGGGTCGACGTCGGCGACCTCGCCGCGATCGCGGGACGCAATGCGCTCGCCGATGCGGGCGTCGACCCCTCCGAGATCACGCAGGTGATCGTCGCGACCTGCTCCAACCACGAGCGCTCCCCGAGCGCCGCGGGCCGCGTCGCCCAGCAGCTCGGCATCCCCGCGCCCGCCGCCTTCGACGTGGGCGCGGCCTGCTCCGGCTTCGAGCACGCGCTCGCCGTGGCCGACATGTCGATCCGCACCGGCGCCTCGACCACCACCCTCGTGATCGGTGCGGAGAAGCTCTCCGCCGTCACCGACTACACCGACCGCACCACCTGCATCCTCACCGCCGACGGGGCGGGCGCGATGGTGCTGACAGCGAGCGACCAGCCCGGCATCGCGCCGGTCGTCTGGGGTACCGTCCCCGAGCTCGCCGACGCCGTCACCATCAACGGCGAGGGCCCCGCCTTCGCCCAGCAGGGACGGCAGGTGCTCGGCTGGGCGCTGCGCGAGGCGCCGAAGATCTCGCAGCGGATCGTCGAGGCCGCCGGGCTGACCATGGAGGACATCGACGTGTTCGTCCCCCACCAGGCGAACCTGCGCATGATCGAGCCGCTCGCCGCCGCGCTCGGCCTGCGCGAGGACGCGATCGTCGCCGACGACATCATCACCTCCGGCAACACCTCCGCCGCGACGATCCCGCTGGCGATCTCGCGGATGCGCGAGGCCGGGCGGATCCCCTCCGGCGCGACCGCGCTGCTGGTCGGCTTCGGCGGCGGCTTCTCCTGGGCCGGCCAGGTGGTGCGCCTGCCCTGACGGGCTGCCGATAGGATCGACGAGGCCCCACCCGCACCTGCGCCCCGGAGGACCTCGTGGTCGATTCCCTGACCGTCCAGATCATCGTCACGGTCCTCGCCGGACTCGCCTACGCCGTCGGCCTCACCGGCATCATCGTGCCGGTCCTGCCCGGCACCATCACGATCATCATCGCGACCCTGGTCTGGGCGATCCTGATCGGCGGCTGGCCCGCCTGGGTCGCCTTCGGGATCGTGCTCCTGCTCGGCGCGGCCGGCATGACCGCCAGCTACGTCCTCACCGGGCGCCGCCTCCACGCGGCCGAGGTGCCGATGTGGCCGGTCTACGTCGCGATCGCCGCGGCGGTCGTCGGCTTCTTCGTCATCCCCTTCCTCGGGCTGCCGATCGGCTTCCTCGCCGGACTGTACGTCGCCGAGTCGCTGCGGCTGAAGGACTGGAGGAAGGGCCTGGACAACACGTGGATCGCGCTGAAGGCCCTCGGCACCGGGATCCTCATCGAGTTCTCCCTGGCGGTGCTGTCCACGTTCACGTTCGCGATCGCGGTCATCGTGCACTTCGTGACCGCATGACCACCTCGCAGCACCCCGCCGTCCTCGTCCCCGGGCTGAAGCGACTGCTGAAGGGCTCGTGGGAGCAGAAGCGCTGGTTCGTCCTCGCCGTGCTCGGCGCGACCGCCTTCGCGCTGCTCCAGATCGCGACCTCCTCGATCATCGGCTGGGTCACCGAGGACGTCGTCGTCCCCTCCTTCGCCAGCGGCGAGGTCGCCCCCGCGCTCGTCCTCGGCGGGGGAGCGGCGATCCTCGGCATCGCCGTCGCCCGCGCCGTGACCGTCATGGCGCGGCGCGTCTTCGCCGCCGCCGCCCAGTTCGACCTCTTCCGCCTCTACCGCGAGCGGATCGTGCAGGTCTACGCGAAGGTTCCGCTGCTGTGGCACCGCCGCCAGGCCACCGGCACCCTGCTCAGCTCCGTCTACTCCGACGTCGAGGCGACCTTCTTCGCGATGGCGCCCTTCCCCTTCGCGCTGTCCACCCTGGTGATGCTGGCCTACGCGACCGTGGTCGTCGCCCGGATCGACCCGGTGATCCTGCTGGTCATGCTCGCGCTGATCGTGCTGCTGATCGTCCTCAACGTGCTCCTGCAGCGCTTCGCGACCCCGATCGCGATGCGCTCCCAGCAGCTGCGCGCCGAGGTCGCCGAGATCGCCCACGAGTCCTTCGACGGCGCGAACGTCGTGAAGTCCCTGGGCCGCGAGGACGTCGAGGAGAAGCGCTTCACCCGCGCCGCCGACGACCTGCGCGAGACCGGGATCCGCTTCGGCTACATCCGCGGCTGGTTCGACCCCGCCATCGACGCCCTCCCGAACCTCGGCATCCTCGCCGTCGCCGTGCTCGGCGCCTGGCGGATCGGGGAGGGGCACCTCAGCACCGGCCAGCTCGTCGAGGTCGCCTACCTGTTCACGCTGATGTCCCTGCCGATCCGGTCCTTCGGCTGGGTGCTCGGGGACCTCTCCCGCACGGTCGTCGGCGGCGGCCGCGTGCAGCAGATCCTCGACGTCGAGGAGGAGCGCACCTACGGCCCCGACCCGCTGCCGAGCGGACCCGGCGTGCTCGCGTTCGACCAGGTCTCCTTCGTCTACCGCGACGACCCCGCCGCCGTGATCCTCGGCCGCGGCGTCCGCGAGGAGCAGCTCGCCGTGCGCGAGGGGCATGCCCTGACCGACGTGTCCCTGCGCGCCGACCCGACGGCCGGGACCCGGGTGCTGGCCGTCGTCGGCGCGACCGGCTCCGGGAAGTCCACCCTCGCGCTGCTCGCCGCGGGCCTGGTCCCGCCGAGCAGCGGCACGATCAGCCTCGACGGTGCCCGCCTCGAGAGCCTCACCGCCGAGGCGCTCACGGCCGACGTCGCCCTCGTGCTGCAGCAGGCCTTCGTCATGGACGCGACCGTGCGCCAGAACGTCACCCTCGGCGAGGACATCGACGAGCGGACCGTGCGCTGGGCGCTGCGCGTCGCCCAGGCCGAGGCCTTCGTCGACGCGCTGCCGGACGGGCTCGACACCGAGCTCGGGGAGCGCGGCGGCTCCCTCTCCGGCGGGCAGCGCCAGCGCATCGCGCTCGCCCGGGCGCTGGCCCGTCGGCCCCGCCTGCTGATCCTCGACGACGCGACCAGCGCCTGCGACCCGAGCGTCGAGCTCGCGATCCTCGACGGGATCCGCCGCGAGATGACCGAGTCGACGCTGCTGCTGATCGCCTACCGCAAGTCCACGATCTCGCTCGCCGACCGGGTCGTGTTCCTCGACCACGGCCGCGTCGCCGACGTCGGCCCCCATGAGGAGCTGCGGGCGCGCAGCGCCGGCTATCGCGCGCTGGTGGACGCCTACGACGAGGCCGCGATCTCCCACAGCCTGCTCGAGGCCTCCAAGCCCCCGCCCAGCGACGCTCCCGAGGAGGAGCCCGACCCCGTCACCGGCGCGATCGAGATCCACAGCGCGGGACGCCACCGCCACGAGGAGTCGGTCGCCGACGAGGGCGAGTGCGAGCCGCCCACCCGTACCGGCGGGATCCCCGCGGTCCGCACCGATCAGGAGGCAGGGCGATGACCGCCGCACCCGGAGCCCGCACCTCGTCCGAGCTCGGCGGGGAGGCCGCCGCCGACGAGGGCGCGATCGCGACCATCCGCCGCGGCCTCGCCCTCACCCCCGAGCTGCTGCGCGGGCTGTGGATCACCCTGTTGCTGGCCGTGATCGCGACCGCCGGCAAGGTGGTCGTGCCCATCGCCGTCCAGGCCATCCTCGACCGCGGCATCATCGCGCCCGAGTCCCCCGACGTCGCCTTCGTCGCCGGCGCCGCGGGACTCGCCGCCCTCGTCCTGCTCGCGACCGCGACCTGCAACGTGCTCATGAACCGGCGCCTGTTCCGCCTGGCCGAGACGTCGCTGGCGACCCTGCGCAAGCGCGCCTTCCGCCACATCCACGACCTGTCCCTGCTCACCCAGGGCACCGAGCAGCGCGGCGCCCTCGTCTCCCGCGTGACCAGCGACGTCGACACCGTCAGCCAGTTCATGAGCTTCGGCGGGATCATGCTGGTGGTGATGAGCTTCCAGCTCGTCCTCGCCACCGCCGTGATGGCCTTCTACTCCTGGCCGCTCGCGCTCGTGGTGTGGCTGTGCTACCTCCCGATCCTCGTGATCATGGGTTCCCTGCAGAAGCGGATCCGCGCCCGCTACCAGGTGGTGCGCACGAAGGTCGGCGAGATGCTCGGCACGGTCTCCGAGTCCCTCGTCGGCTCCGCGACCGTGCGCGCCTACGGCACCGAGGAGCGCACCCGCCAGGCCCAGGTCGGCCGGATCGGTGCGGTGCGCGACGCCCAGTTCTCGGTGCTGCGCCCCCAGTCCGCGTCCTTCTTCCTCTCGGAGACGGCCGACGGGCTCGCGACCGCCGTCGTGGTCGTGGTCGGGGTGGTGCTCGGCACCGGCGCGCTCGGGATCGACCTGCCCGGCGCCGACCTCACCGCCGGCGGCGTGGTCGCCTTCGTCTTCCTCGTCTCCCTGTTCAGCCAGCCCGTCCGCATGGGCATCGAGATGCTCTCGGAGGCGCAGAACGCGGTGGCCGGGTGGCGGCGCGTGCTCGGCGTGCTCGACACCCCGGCCGACGTCGCCGACCCCGGCGGCGCCATCGACCCCCGCACCGGCCGGCGCGGCGAGCCCGTCCCCGGTGCGACGCCGCTGCCGGACGGGCTGCTCGACATCGAGATCCGCGAGCTGCGCTACCGCTACCCGACCGGCCCCGAGGTCATCCACGGCCTGGACGTCACCATCCCCGCCCGCTCCCGCATCGCGATCGTGGGGGAGACCGGCAGCGGCAAGACCACCTTCGCCAAGCTGCTCACCCGCATGATGGACCCCGCCTCCGGCACCATCGAGGTGGGCGGGGTGCCGCTCCACCTGGTGCCCTACGAGTCGCTGCGCTCCCGCGTGATCATGGTGCCGCAGGAGGGCTTCCTCTTCGACACCACCGTCGCCGGGAACCTGCTCTACGGGCGGCCCGACGCGAGCGAGGCGCAGATGCGGCAGGCGCTGGACGAGCTGGGGCTCGGCACCTGGGCCGACGAGCTGCCCGAGGGGCTGGACACCCCCGTCGGCCAGCGCGGCGAGTCCCTCAGCGCGGGGGAGCGGCAGCTCGTCGCACTCGCCCGCGCCTATCTCGCCGACCCCGACATCATCGTCCTGGACGAGGCGACCAGCGCCGTGGACCCCGCCGCCGACGTGCGCCTGCAGCAGGCGATCGACGGCCTCGCCCGCGGCCGCACCACGATCACCATCGCCCACCGGCTCTCCACCGCCGAGCGCGCCGACCGGATCATGGTGCTGGACCACGGCGACCTCGTCGAGCACGGCACCCACGCCGAGCTCGTCGATCTCGAGGGCGGGATCTACGCGGGGCTGCACCGGTCGTGGGTCGCGCACCGGGCGGAGCGGTGAGCCGATGACCGACCCGCTGCATCCGCCGATCCCGCCGATCTCCGCCCGCGACGAGCCGCGGTTCCGGGACGGTGCCCGCAAGCAGGCGCTCGCCGGGGCCTTCCAGGGGCAGGGCGCCGACTACGACCGGCTGCGGCCGGGGTACCCGCCAGCGGCGCTGGAGGCGATGCTCGCGGCGCTGGCCGATGCCCCCGCGCCGCTCTCCGGCACCGCGTCGATCTCCGACGGTGCGCCGTCCGCCGATTCCGCCTCGTCGCTCCGCGCCGTGGATCTCGGGGCGGGGACGGGGAAGCTGTCGTGGGCGCTGGTGGAGCGAGGGTTCGAGGTGACCGCGGTGGACACCAGCGCGGCGATGCTGGAGACCGCCCGTCGTCGCGGAGCCCATGGCGCGCTCGCCACCCGCGTCGCTCCCGCCGAGGCGACCGGGCTGCCCGCGGCGTCGGCCGAGCTGGTCACCGTCGCGCAGGCGTGGCACTGGTTCGACGCGGAGGCGGCGTCGACCGAGGTGCTGCGGCTGCTCGCGCCCGGGGGAGTGCTCGCCCTGGTGTGGAACATGCTCGACGTGACGATTCCCTGGGTGCACCGGCTGTCGCGGATCATGCACGCCGGCGACATCCATCGCGAGGACTTCGACCCCACCGTCGGCCCCGGGCTCGAGCTCACAGGTCGCCGTGCGCTCACCTGGGAGGACCCGATGCCCACCCAGGACGTCATCGACCTCGCCCGCACCCGCAGCTACGTGATCACCGCCCCCGAGGAGCGGCGGCAGAAGGTGCTCGCGAACCTCGACTGGTACCTCCACGACCACCTCGGCCACGCCCGCGGGGCGAGGGTCGGCGTGCCCTACCGCACCGACCTGTTCCTGTACCGCGCCCGCTGAGGGAGCCTCCCGGCCGCGTCCTCTACCGTGGAGCCCGTGAACCGCCCGGTCCAACGCCTCATCGTCGTCGCCCTCGCCCTCGTGCTCCTCGTTCCCGTCGGCGCGCTGGGGATCTCCCAGCTGCTGAACCCCGGCGGTCAGGAGGAGCAGGCGAGCGAGAGCGCCGGCGATCCCGGGAACCCGGAGAACCGGCCGACGGCCGACCCTGCCGAGCAGCCGCCCCGCCCGGACCTGCCGCGCCCGGAGGAGCCGGCGGAGCTGACCGAGCAGAGCGAGGCCGGGGCCGAGGCGACCCTGACCTACCTGCTCGGGTCCTACGACTACATGATGAGCAGCGGCGACATCTCCGTCTGGGAGGACAAGGTCGACCCGAACTGCCAGGTGTGCGTGACCTTCCTGCAGAACGCCGAGCAGCTCGCCGCCCAGGACGGCTATCTCACCGGCGGCGCCTTCGAGGTGCACTCCACCAGCTTCGCCGGCACCGGGGAGCCGCCCGCGACCGGCACCGTCACCGCGCAGTTCACGCAGGAGGCCTCGATCCTCGTCGACGACCCGAGCCTGCAGGCCAACGCCCTCGACGAGGCCACCGGGCAGCTGATCGCCACGGTCGCCTGGGACGGGGAGCGCTGGCGCGTCACTGACATGTCCATCGCCCCGCCCGAGGGCGCGGCCTCGGATGCGGGCGGCGCCGCGGGCTGACCCGCCCGACGCTCACCGGCTCCGCCCTGCGCGGAACCGTCGATAGTCGGATGCCCCTGTCGGGCGCCTGTGCCTATGCTTCCGGGGCCGACCGGATCCTGCCCGGCCCGGACGGCCCTTCGGAAGGATTCTCGTGACCCTGCTGCGCCTCGTGCTCGGGGGCCTGAAGCCGTACGCGATCTGGGTGCTCCTCGTGGTGCTCTTCCAGATCGTCGGCGTGCTGGCCGCCCTCTACCTCCCCACCCTCAACGCCGACATCATCGACGACGGCGTCGCGAAGGCCGACGTCCCCGTGATCTGGGAGCTCGGCCGGGTCATGCTGGTGATCTCGCTGGGGAACATCATCGCGCTGGTCGCAGCGAACTTCTTCGCCGCCCGCTCCGCGATGCGGGTCGGCAAGGACCTGCGCCAGGCGGTCTTCCGCCGCGTGAACTCCTTCTCCCCGCGCGAGCTCGCCGAGTTCGGCACCCCCTCGCTCATCACCCGCTCCACGAACGACGTGCAGCAGGTGCAGATGCTGATCTTCTTCTCCCTGAACATGCTGGTCCAGGCGCCGGTGACGGGGATCGGCGGGGTGATCCTCGCGCTGCGGGTCGAGCCGGGGATGGCCTGGCTGATCGCGGTGATGGTGCCGGTCATGCTCGTCGCCGTCGGCCTGCTCATCGCGCGCGCGGCGCCCCTGTTCAAGCAGATGCAGGGCAAGATCGACGACATCAACGGCGTGCTGCGCGAGCAGATCACCGGCATCCGCGTGCTGCGCGCCTTCGTGCGCGAGGACCGCGAGCGGGAGCGCTACGCCGTGGTCAACGGCGAGCTGACCGAGCTGAACCGTCGCATCGGCCTGCTGATGATCCTCATCAACCCGATCATCATGTTCATCCTGAACATGTCGAGCGTCCTCGTGCTGCTGGTCGCCGCGCCGCGCATCGACTCCGGCCAGATGGAGATCGGCTCGATCACCGCCTTCATCGCCTATCTCATGCAGATCCTCATCGCGGTGATGATGGCGACCTTCATGACGATGATGATCCCGCGCGCCATGGTCTCCGCCGAGCGCATCACCGAGGTGCTCGAGACCGAGACCAGCGTCCACCAGCGCACCGACGGGATCCGCGAGATAGAGGGCCCGATCGAGCTGACCTTCGAGGACGTCTCCTTCACCTATCCCGGCGCCGAGCGACCCGTGCTCCAGGACATCTCCTTCACCGCCCGCGCCGGGCAGACCGTCGCGATCATCGGCGGCACCGGCGCCGGCAAGACCACCCTGATCAACCTCGTCCCGCGCCTGATGGACGCGACCGAGGGACGCGTGCTGCTCAACGGGCACGACGTGCGCGACCTCGACGCCCGCGTGCTCTGGGACCGGGTCGGCCTCGTGCCGCAGCGCCCCTACCTGTTCTCCGGCACCGTCGCGACGAACCTCCGTTTCGGGAACCCGACCGCCGACGAGCAGGAGCTCTGGCACGCCCTCACCGTCGCGCAGGGCCGGGACTTCGTCGCCGCGATGCCCGAGCAGCTCGACTCCCCGATCGCGCAGGGCGGCACGAACGTCTCCGGCGGGCAGCGGCAGCGGCTCTGCATCGCGCGGGCGCTCGCCGCGAAGCCGTCGCTGTACCTCTTCGACGACTCCTTCAGCGCGCTGGACCTCACCACCGATGCCCGCCTGCGCGCCGCGCTAGTGCCCGAGACCCGCGACGCGCTCCAGCTCGTGGTCGCCCAGCGCGTCTCCACCATCACCGGCGCCGATCTGATCCTCGTGCTGGACAACGGCCGGATCGTCGGGCAGGGCACCCATGCCGAGCTGCTGGAGAGCTCGGAGACGTACCGCGAGATCGTCCGCAGCCAGGGCGTCGAGGAGGAGGTGGCGTGATGAGTACCGAGGAGAGCACCCCCGCCGACGAGATCGCCGCGGAGAAGGACGCCGAGCGCGGGCTGCGTCCGGGCCAGAGCGCGAAGAACTTCTGGCCCTCGACCAAGCGCCTGCTGCGCGAGATGGGCCCCGAGCGGGCGTACCTGATCGCCGCGATCCTCGTCGGCGTCGTGTCCGTGGGCTTCTCCGTGGTGGGGCCGAGGATCCTCGGCCGCGCCACCGACATCATCTTCACGGGCCTGATCTCGAAGGGGCTGCCCGCCGGCGCCGACCCCGATCAGGTCATCGAGGGGCTGCGCGCCCAGGGCGAGGAGCAGTTCGCGGACATGCTCTCGGGGATGACCCTCACCCCCGGCGAGGGCATCGACTTCGGCGCTCTCTACCAGACCCTCGGACTGGCCGTCGGACTCTTCGCCGTCTCCGCGCTGCTGATGTGGCTGCAGGGCGTGGCCCTGAACCGGATCCTGGTGCGGATGGTCTCCCGCCTGCGCCGCGACGTCGAGGAGAAGCTGCACCGCCTGCCGCTGAAGTACTTCGACCGCATGAAGCGCGGCGAGATCCTCTCGCGCGTCACCAACGACATCGACAACATCCAGAACACCCTGATGAACACCGTCACGGGGCTGGTGAACTCGATCCTCACCGTGCTCGGCGTGCTGGTGATGATGCTGATGATCTCCTGGCAGCTCTCGCTGATCGCGCTCGCCATGATCCCCGTGGCGCTCGTGCTCACGGGCGTGGTCGGCTCCCGCGCGCAGAAGCTGTTCGCCCAGCAGTGGGACGCGACGGGCGTGGTGAACTCCGAGGTCGAGGAGGCCTACACCGGGCACGCCCTGGTGACCGTCTTCGGCCGCCGCGAGGAGGTCGCCGCCCGCTTCGAGGAGCGCAACGACCGCCTGTTCCGCGCCACCTTCGGCGCCCAGTTCGTCTCCTCCCTGATCATGCCGCTGATGATGTTCGTGGGGAACCTCAGCTATGTCGTCATCGCGATCGTGGGCGGGCTGCGGATCATCTCCGGCCAGCTCACCCTCGGCGACGTGCAGGCCTTCATCCAGTACTCGCGCCAGTTCACGCAGCCGCTCTCGCAGGTCGCCTCGATGGCGACGATGCTGCAGTCCGGCGTGGCCAGCGCCGAGCGGGTCTTCGAGCTGCTGGACGCCGAGGAGCAGGAGCCCGAGACCACCGAGGCCACCGCCGCGGCCGGGATCCGCGAGGGGCGTGTCGAGTTCGAGCACGTCCGCTTCTCCTACAGCCCCGACCGCGAGCTGATCCGGGACCTCTCGCTCGTCGCCGACCCGGGCCACACCGTCGCGATCGTCGGGCCGACGGGGGCCGGGAAGACGACGCTGGTGAACCTCGTGATGCGGTTCTACGAGGTGGGCGGCGGACGGATCACGGTCGACGGGATCGACATCCGCGACCTCACCCGCGCCCAGCTGCGCGAGCGCACCGGGATGGTCCTCCAGGACACCTGGCTGTTCAAGGGCACCCTGCGCGAGAACATCCGCTACGGGCGGCTGGACGCGACCGACGACGAGGTGATCGAGGCCGCCGTCGCCACCCACGTCGACGACTTCGCCCGCCAGCTGCCGGACGGCTACGACACGATCGTGGACGACGACGGATCGACCCTCTCCGCCGGCGAGAAGCAGCTGGTCACCATCGCCCGCGCCTTCCTCGCCCGGCCCAGCCTGCTGATCCTGGACGAGGCGACCTCCAGCGTGGACACCCGCACCGAGGTGCTCGTGCAGAACGCCATGAACCGCCTGCGTGAGGGCCGCACCAGCTTCGTCATCGCCCACCGCCTCTCCACCATCCGCGACGCGGACCTGATCCTCGTGATGGAGGCGGGGGACATCGTCGAGCAGGGCTCCCACGAGGAGCTGCTCGCGGCCGGCGGCGCCTACGCGCGGCTGTACCGCTCCCAGTTCGAGGGCGCGGCGGTCGACCTCGACGCGGAGGAGGAGCTGGCCGCGCAGGACGCCGGAGGCGAGGAGGCGCCGACGACGACCGGGCCGATCGCGATGGGGTGAGGGACCTGACACCGAGTTGTGGCCATGCAGGGTTATGAATACTATTCATCGGTGACTTCCCTCCGACCCCGTCGCCGCACCCTGCTGCGCGCCGCGCCCCTGGCCCTCGCCACGGGCGCGCTCACCCCGGTGCTGGCCTCCTGCACCCGCGCCTCCGAGCGCCTGGACGCCGAGTCGAACGCCGTGCCCGAGGTGGACCTCTCCGGCATCGAGGAGGTCCCCGAGATCTCCGCCCTCGTCCCCGCGGACATCCGCGCGCGCGGCGAGCTGGTCAACGGCGCCGCCCTGAACTACGCCCCCGGCGAGTTCGTCGGCTCGAGCGGGCGGGCGATCGGCTACGACATCGACATCCTCGCCGGGATCGGCGCCGTCCTCGGCCTCGCCACCCGCACCGAGGCGGCGGTGTTCGCGCAGATCATCCCCGCCGTCGGCTCCACCTACGACGTCGGCATGTCGAGCTTCACCGTCAACGAGGAGCGCCTGGCCGCCGTGGACATGGTGTCCTACTTCCAGGCCGGCATCTCCTACGCGGTGAAGGCCGGGAACCCCTACGACATCCACCCCGACGACCTGTGCGGCAAGCGCGTGGCCCTCCAGGTCGGCACCTACCAGGAGGAGCTCTCCATCGAGCGCTCCCAGGAGTGCCGCGACCAGGGCCTCGGCGGCTACGACATGCTCGCCTACGCCTCGAACTCCGACGCCGCGACCAACGTCGCCGGCGGCAAGGGCGACATCCTCATGGCCGACTCCCCGGTCACCGCCTACGCCGTGGCCCGCTCCCGCGGGACGCTCGAGCCGATCGGCGAGATCGAGGAGTCGGCGCTGAACGGCATCGTCGTCTCCAAGGACCAGCCCGAGCTGGCCGAGGCGATCCGCGTCGCCGTGCAGCACCTCATCGACGACGGCCACATGGAGCGCATCCTCGCTGCATGGGGCAACGAGGCAGGAATGATCCCGACCGCGGAAGTGAACCCCCAGCCGTGACCACCACCCAGACCCCCAGCCCCGCCGGTCCCGCGACCGAGGGCGGCTTCACCCCGATCCGCGCGAAGGCCGCGCCGCGCCCCGGCACCTGGATCTCCGCCGTGATCGTGGCCCTGCTCGCCGCGGGCCTCGTCGGCTTCCTCGTGACCAACCCCGTGCTCGAATGGGGCACCGTCGCGACCTATCTCCTCGACGTGAAGGTGGTCCAGGGCGTCGGCTGGACGCTGCTGCTGACCCTGCTGTCGATGATCCTCGGCACCGTCGTCGCGCTCACCGCCGCGATCATGCGCCGCTCCGAGAACCCCGTGCTGCGCGGCGTGAGCTGGGCGTACATCTTCGTCTTCCGCGGCATCCCGGTGTACACGCAGCTCGTGTTCTGGGGCCTGTTCACCGTGATCGTCCCCAAGATCGTGGTCGGGGTGCCGTTCGGGCCCGAGCTGTGGAGCTTCTCCACCCGCGACCTGCTCACCGCCTTCTGGGCGGCCGTGATCGGGCTGGGCCTGAACGAGGGCGCCTATCTCGCCGAGATCATCCGCTCCGGCCTGAACTCCGTGGACAAGGGCCAGACCGAGGCGTCCAAGGCGCTCGGCATGGGGAACGGGACGATTCTGCGCCGCATCATCGTGCCGCAGGCCATGCGCGTGATCGTGCCGCCGCTCGGGAACGAGACCATCGGCATGCTGAAGACCACCTCGCTGGTGCTCGCGGTGCCCTTCACCCTCGACCTCACCTTCGCCACCAACGGCATCGCCAACAAGCTGTTCACCCCGATCCCGCTGCTGATCGTCGCGGCGCTGTGGTACCTCGCGATCACCTCGGTGCTGATGGTGGGCCAGCACTACCTCGAGCGGTACTTCGGCCGCGGCTTCGACGCCCGCACCCCCGCCCGCCCCGGCCGCGGCGGACGCTCCCGCCAGGCCGCCGTGAACAGCGCCGGCACGACCCCGCAGGACCCGCTCCCGGAGGTGGAGCTGTGATGAGCCAGAACGACGAGAACCCTGTCGTGATCCAGGTCGAGGGCGTCCACAAGACCTTCGGCGACCTCCACGTCCTCAAGGGCTGCGACCTCACCGTCCGCTCCGGCGAGGTGGCCGTGCTGGTGGGCCCCTCCGGCTCCGGCAAGTCCACCCTGCTGCGCTGCATCAACCAGCTCGAGGAGCCCACCGCGGGCCGCGTCCTGATCGACGGGGTGGTGCAGGGCTACCGCGCCGAGCCCCTGCCCGACGGGCGCTGGCAGAAGCTCCGTCCCGCCGAGATCGCCGCGCAGCGCTCCCGCATCGGCATGGTCTTCCAGCGCTTCCACCTCTTCCCGCATCTCACCGCGCTCGCCAACGTGATGGAGGCGCCCGTGCAGGTGCGCGGACTGCCGAAGGCCGCCGCGGAGAAGAAGGCCCGCCAGCTGCTGGAGCGGGTGGGGCTCGGCGACCGCGCCGACCACTACCCCTCCGAGCTCTCCGGCGGGCAGCAGCAGCGCGTCGCGATCGCCCGGGCGCTGGCCATGGACCCCGAGCTGATGCTCTTCGACGAGCCGACCAGTGCCCTGGACCCCGAGCTGGTCTCCGAGGTGCTCACCGTGCTCAAGGACCTCGCCGCCGAGGGCATGACCATGGTCGTGGTCACCCACGAGATGGGCTTCGCCCGTGAGGTCGCCGACCAGGTCGTGTTCATGGACGAGGGCCGGATCCTCGAGTCCGGCACGGCCGAGCAGGTCATCGACCACCCCGAGTCCGAGCGCCTGAAGGGCTTCCTCGCCTCGGTGCTGTGAGCAGCTCTGCCCCTCCCCGGCCTGTCCGACCCCGTCGACGCCCGCTGCCTGCCCGCCATCCCCGCGCATAATTCTGCGTCGCGTGCGTGACCTGAGGTGCATATGGCTCCTGAGGTCATGCACAGGGCGCAGTTGTGTGCGGGCAGGGGGGGGCGAGAACGGCGGTGACGGTCAGGGCTGTGACGTGGCAACCTCCGACGTGGCAGAGGGCAGGCCACGCAGGGGAGCCGACGGTTCAGCTCGCCAGCAGCCGCTCCATCTTCCGCCGGCCGAAGGCGCCGACCTCGGCGATGGTCTCGAGTACCGCGTCCTGGGTGTCCTCCCAGGTCAGCCAGACCTGCTCATAGCTCAGCCGCAGGATCTGCAGTCCGTGCCGGCCCGTGCGCAGGTCCCGCCGGCGGTCCTTCGCGAAGGCGTCGGGGCCGGAGTGCCCGTCGCGCCCGTCGATCTCCATCAGGACCCCGCCGACGTAGAGGTCCACGTAGCCCGCACCGTCGACGAACACCTGCTGCTCGACCTGGAAGCCCCGTCGGCGCAGCCACCGGACCACACGCGTCTCCGATCCCGAATCGCTCGCCGTGGACAGCGAGCCGATGCGTGAGCGCACTGCCGCGGGAGCGTCATCGAGCAGCCTCTGCACCTCTGCCGGCACCATCAGTCGACGCGCCATCGCCGACTCGAGCAGGATCGCTGCCCGCTCCCCGCTCAGGCAACGCATCGCATGCTCGAGAGCGAGCGGCAGGGAGGCGACGGCATCCGGCTCGGTCCACGACCGGCCGCGTGAGGAATGGGTCAGCATCCTCCCCGGCGCGGCCGTGGAACCGTTCGGACGGTAGACGTGCAGCGTGTGGCGCTCCTCCTCGTCGCGGTACGGGGTCCACACGCCATGCAGCTCAGCGGCATCGATGCACGTGAGGCGGTATCCGTGGCGCAGGGCGCGTCGGGCCCGCGGGACTGCGACCGCGTTCCCGTACCAGCCGCGTGCCACGCGTCGGAGCCGACCCGAGCGCACGGATCGGATCAGCCGGGAGTCCGGTGTATCCCATCGCCAGCAGCTCCCGGCGCGAGGCGAGGCCGAGCTCCTCCTGGGTGAGGTGCCGGGTGCCCTGCGGCGGGCCGACGGGGCGGGGCCAGGGCCAGGCTGACGCGGGAAGCACGAGATCGCTGGCGTGGTGCATGGCCCCGAGCGTGCCGTGCCCGGCGACCGGCTGCAGCAAGCTGGGCTCGGGTGTGGACAGGGCCGGCCTGGGGAGGAGAGGCGCGGCCGCGGAGAGCGCCCTGCCGGGTTGCCACGAGACGGGGTAGCGGACCTGGTGGGCGTGCGCGGGGCGGTCGGCAGAGGGGGCGCACACAAATGCGTCCTGTGCGTGACCTCACGTGCCATAGGTGGCTGAGGTCACGCACAGGACGCAGAATTATGTGGGCGTGGGCGTGGGCGTGGGCGTGGGCGTGGGCGTGGGCGTGGGCGTGGGCGTGGGCGTGGGCGTGGTGCGAACCTGTCCGATGCCGGGCAGGGCTGAACTGGCCGGGCCGGGACGCCGTCGCCGGCTCAGCCCCGGCTCACCACTCCAGGATCTGCCAGCGCTTCTTCTTCGCCACGGCGTACAGCCCCAGGTCCGGCGCGACCGCGGCGGGGGTGCCGACGAGCGCGAGCCAGGCGGCGTCCGCATGGGAGTCGCCGTAGCCGTAGGAGGTCGACAGGTCCGCGCCGTGCAGGTCCGCGTACTTGCGCAGCCAGTTCGCCCGGGCCTCGTCGACCAGCGGGGGAGTGGCGAGATAGCCGGTCATGACCCCGCTGCTGTCCTCGTCCATGTGGGTGGCGACGACCTCGTCGAAGAGGTCCGCAAGCGGCTCGACCAGCACGTCCAGCGCGCCGGAGACGAGCACGGTGCGGTGCCCGGCGGCGCGGTGGCGCTCGATGGTCTCCAGCGCCTCCGGACGGATCGAGGCGCGGATGCGGCGCCCGGCCTCGCCCTTCATGAGGGCGCGCAGCTCCTCGGCGCGGTATCCCTTGTAGCGGCGGTTGACCAGGCGGATCAGCTCGGAGCGGTCGCGCTGGTCGGCGCGCAGGTAGCCCGGCACCGCGGCGAGCAGGCCGCCGATCTCGGCCGGCCAGGTGCGGCGGGGGCGGGTCGCGCGGACCACGGCGAAGTACTGCTGGACGATGTTCGTGGCCAGCACGGTGCCGTCGAGGTCGAAGATCGCGAGCGAGTCCGTGGACTGGTTCAGCTCGGGCGTCGGGCGGGAGGCGCGGCGCTTCTGGGCGGACTTCGCCCGGGAGTACGCCTTGGTGAGCTCCGTCACGGCGGGCAGGTGCTGCTGCTGGAAGTAGTCCTTCCACACGATCCCGGTGACGTCGAAGTCGTGGGTGGCCAGGAACTCCTCCGGCAGCTCGGCCCGCAGCGCCCGCGTGTTCGCGTCGTCGAAGACCATCTCGGTCTTCGTGTAGTGGCGGTACAGCTCGATGTACTTGCGCAGCATCGTCAGTCCCGAGGTGGCCTTCTGCAGGTTCGAGGTCCACTCGCGGGTGCGCTTGGTGGCCGGGAGATAGGCGACCGCGGTCGAGCCGATCTTCGCGGTGAGCTCCTTGGCGCGGAAGCGCTGCTCGACCATCTCCACCGCCGGGAAGGACCACTCGGGCACCTCGATCGGACGGCCCTTCTCATCCTCGAGCGGGTGCTTCGTGAAGTACTCGCGCACCGCGGTGACCATCTCGTGGAAGGGCATCGGGTTCGAGGCGCCGGAGACGACCTGGTAGTAGGCGTCGTCGCCGCGACGGGAGACGTCCTGGGTCGCGAGCGCCACGATGACGTTCACGACGTGGTCGACGGGGATCACGTCGAGGATGGAGTCCGCGAGGCCCGGGAACTCCGGCAGCATGCCGCGGCCGTAGGCCATGATCAGCGGGTCGGCGACCTTGTATCCGTCGATCCAGCCGGGGTAGGGCTTCTTCATGGCGGACTCGATGATGGAGGGGCGCACGAAGGAGACGCGATGGCCGTTCCCTGCCCACAGCTCCTCGGCGACCTGCTCGGCCATCGCCTTGGTGAACGTGTAGATGTCGGTCCAGCCGACGGACTGGGCGCGGGTGCGGCCGAAGTCGACCAGGCGCTGCTGGACCCAGTCGCGCCGCGCCTCCTCGGAGACGTTCGCGACGGACTTCGGGCCCATGCGGCCCACCTGCAGCTTCGCAGTGCGGATCTGGGAGCGGAGAGTCTCGGGCTTCCGGGATTCCGCCTCGACGCGCTCGCGGGCGGCGAGGGCGGCGTCGTACTCGGCGCGCCAGTCGACGTCGGAGCGCAGCGAGCCCTCCTGGCGCAGCCCCTTGGAGATGCCGCCGACGTAGGCGGTGGAGACGTGGATCACGTGCGGGTCCTGGCCGGAGGCCAGCAGCGCCTCGTAGAGGTTGCGGGCGCCGCCGACGTTGGTGCGGAAGGCGTCGTCGATCGGCGGGTCGAAGGAGACGGAGGAGGCCGAGTGGATCACCGTGTCGACGGGCTCGGTGATCGCGGGCATGTCGGTGAGGTCGCCCTCGAGCACGCCGACGCGCGCGTCGAAGATCTCCTTCAGGCGCGCCTTCCCGTCGGCCGCGCCGCCGAGCGCGCCCTCCTTCTCCAGCAGCTCGCCCCAGGAGGCGAAGACGGGCTTGCGCAGCAGCTGCTCGAGGCGCTTGCGGCCCGTCACGGAGCCCTTGGGGCGCACCACGGCGGTGACGTGGACGTCCTCGGTGGTCTCCAGCAGCGAGCGCAGGACGGCCTGGCCGAGGAATCCGGTGACGCCCGTGAGCAGGATCCGTCGACCCCCGGTGCCCCCGGGGGTGGACGGGGCGGCGGCGGGGGAGGTGTGCGACATGGGATCCTCTGGGGACGGGGGCGGAGGTGCCGGACTGACCCGGGAGGCCAGCGGCAGGGCCCGGGCGGGCCTGCGCGCGCGACGCGCCCGCGGTGTCTCTGCCCGGCGGCTTCTCCGCGCTGGTCAGGGCGGCGCTAGTGTATCGTAGCCGCCATGCATAGGGCCCTGATCACCGGCGGCACCGCAGGCATCGGGGCGGCCTTCGCCAGAGCGTTCGCCGGCCGGGGGAGCGCCCTCGTGCTGGTCGCGCGGGATCCCGATCGCCTCGAGGAGTCGGCCGCGCAGCTCCGTCGCGAGCACGGCGTCGTCGTCGAGACGATCGTCGCGGATCTCGCCGACCGCGACGCCCAGCAGCGGGTCGCCGATCGCCTCGAGTCCGACACCGACCCCGTCGACGTCCTCGTGAACAATGCCGGCTTCTCCGTGCGCGCAGGCCTGCTCGACGAGGACCTCACCCCCCATGACCTCGGCTTCGAGGTGATGATCCGCGCCGTCCTCAAGCTCGGCGGCGCGGCGGGCCGAGGGATGAGCCGTCGCGGCCGCGGCTGGATCATCAACGTCGGCTCCGTCTCCGCGCTGGTCACCCAGAACAACTACTCCGCGATCAAGGCGTGGGTGGGCAACTACTCCGAGTCCCTCGGCGTGCAGCTCGCAGGCACCGGCGTGCAGGTCACCGCCCTGATGCCGGGCTGGGTCCGCACCGAGTTCCACTCCCGCGCCGGGATCAAGGGCTCCTCGATCCCGGGCGTGCTGTGGCTGGACGCGGACCGCCTGGTCGAGGACTGCCTGCGCGACGTCGCCCGCGGCAGGCCAGTCTCGGTCCCCTCGAAGCGCTGGAAGCTGATCTCCGCCGTCCTGCGCACCACCCCGCGCGGACTCGTCGCGCGGCTCAGCGCGCTGCTCAGCCATCGCCGCAACCGGGAGAAGTGATCGCGTGACCGACGAGGACAGCGAGAAGGAGCCCGAGGAGCAGGAGAGCTCGCGACGGGCCGAGGCCGCGGCACGGTTCTCCGAGGCCTCGAGCCGCGCCGCGGACGCCACCGCGAAGGCTGCCGACGACCTCAAGGACCGCTCCCGTCGGCTGCTGGCCTCGCTCTCCGCGCGCTCGCGCGGGGAGGGATGGGAGAAGCCGACGGGCGAGCTGGCCAAGTACCGCTCCGGCTGGCGCGCCGGGATGCGCTTCGTGCTGCAGCGGGTGCTGTTCCGGGCCGTGGTGAACTCCGCCGTGAGCCCGCAGGTGCAGGTGCACCGCCGTGTGAAGAGCATCCGCGGTCCGTTCGTGCTGGTCGCCAACCACACCAGCCACGTCGACGCACCGCTGCTCGCGATGAGCCTGCCCTGGACGCAGGGCAGGTTCCTCTCCACGGGCGTGGCCGCCGACTACTGGTTCGATCACTGGCACCGCCGCATCTTCGTGCGCCTGATGATGAACGCCTTCCCGATCGACCGCGGCGGCTCCCGCAAGCACGCCGGCACCTCGAAGAGGCTGCTGCGCAGCGGCGTGCCGATCCTCGTGTTCCCCGAGGGCGGCCGCCAGCAGACCGGGACCATGGCGGAGTTCAAGGCCGGCGCGGCCGCGCTCGCCCTCGGCGTCGGCGTCCCCGTCGTGCCCGCCGCGATCATCGGCGGCTACGAGGCGATGCCCAAGGGGCGCAGCTGGCCCGTGCCGGGCCGCCCGCCCGTGCGGGTCGTCTTCGGCGAGCCGCTGCTGGGCGGGGTGGACGAGCCCGCGAGCGACTTCATCACGCGCATCCGTGACAGCGTGAAGGACCTGTACGACGAGCACCACGACGAGGTCCTGGGCAGCGCTGTCCGGGACGAGGAGGAGGACGCATGAGCGATCGGCTGAGCGCACGCGAGGTCAAGCGGCACAAGTGGTGGGGCTGGGGCCTGGACGACATCACCTTCCGCTACGACAACAAGCCCGCCTTCGCCCCGCTCGCGCGGAACAAGATCGGCGTCGACCTCGACTCGAAGCAGCCGGTCGAGCCGCAGCTGTCGGACTTCGAGGTGCCGGAGAGCCGACTGCCCGCCCCGGCGCGCGAGGCGCTGGTCGCCGTCGTCGGCGCCGACAACCTGCTGGACGACGACGAGTACCGGGTCGTCCACTCCTTCGGCCGCTCCCTGCCGGACCTGTTCCGCGTTCGCAATGGCCGCTTCGAGCGCCTGGTCGACGCGATCGTGTACCCCGCCTCCGAGGACGAGGTCGCCGCGGTGCTGCGCCTCGTGCTCGAGCACGACATGGTGCTGATCCCCTACGGCGGCGGCTCCTCCATCTCCGGCTCCGTCACCCCCGACGTCGACGAGCAGCGCCCGATCCTCACCATGAACCTCGGCCGCATGCGCGAGGTGCTCGAGATCGACGACACCGCGGGCCTCGCCCGCGTGGAGGCGGGCGCGTACGGCCCGGACCTCGAGGAGCAGCTGAACGCGCTGGGCTGGACCGTCGGCCACTTCCCCGACTCCTTCACCTACTCGACCGTCGGCGGCTGGGCCGCGACGCGCTCCTCCGGCATGCAGTCGGACAAGTACGGCGACATCGAGGACATCGTCCGCGGCCTGCGGATGGTCCATCCCGCAGGCACGGCCGTCACCAAGCCGATCCCGGGCCGCGACTCCGGGCCGAGCGTGCACGAGATGATCCTGGGCAGCGAGGGACGTCTCGGCGTGATCACCGAGGTCACGGTGCAGGTGCACCGCGTCGCCCCGGTCCGTCAGGTCATCGCCTACATGTACCCCGACTGGGAGCACGGCATCCGCGGCATGCACGCGATCGCCCGCTCCACCGACGTCTCCCCGACCTTCACCCGCCTCTCCGACGGGCCGGAGACCGAGTTCAGCCTCGCCATGGTCAAGGCACCCACCTCCACCAAGGGGAAGGTCGCCGCGAAGGTGCAGGACGGGCTGTTCTCCTACCTGCGCTCCAAGGGCTGGGACACGACGAACGAGATGTCGATCTCCTACGTCTGCTTCGAGGGCTCGAAGGAATCCGTCGAGCAGCAGAAGTCGATCGTGAAGAAGATCGTGAAGAACGCCGGGGGCATCACGCTCGGCGCGGGCCCCGGCGCGATCTACGACCAGAAGAAGTTCGACACCCCCTACCTGCGCGACTTCCTGATGAACTACCAGGTCTTCGGCGACGTCTGCGACACCGGTGCGACCTGGTCGAAGATCAACGAGGTCCACGCCAAGGCGTTCGAGGCCTTCTACGCGGTGCAGGAGGAGCAGGGCCTGCCCGGCTTCATGTTCTGCCACATGTCGCACAGCTACCACGCCGGGGCGTGCCTCTACTTCACCTTCGCCTTCCCCTACTCGACCGACGAGCAGGCGCTCGAGCAGTACTACGCCGCCAAGAGCGCCGTGCAGCAGACCTTCGTGGACCTCGGCTCGACGGTCTCCCACCATCACGCGGTGGGCACCGAGCACCAGCCCTGGATCACCGAGGACATCGGCGAGGTCGGCACCCGCATGGTGCAGGGGCTCTTCGCCGACACCGATCCGGGCCGGAACCTCAACCCCGGCAAGATCGTCCCCTCCTGAGCGGGGGAGCGACGATGCAGGCCGCACACCCCGTCCTCGTGCTGCGGCACGGGGAGTCGACCGCGAACGTCGAGGGGCGGATCGTCTCCGTCCCCGGCCCGCGGGCGCTCGAGACGGTGGGGCTGACCGGTCGCGGCCGGGAGCAGGCGCGCGCCGCGGCGACGGATGCGACCGCGCAGGGCCTCGGTCCGGGCACGGTCGTCGTCACGAGCGACTTCGCCCGCGCACGCCAGACCGCCGAGGAGCTCGCCGCCGGTCTCGGCGCCGGGGCGCCGCGGGTCGACGAGCGCCTGCGCGAGCGTTGCTTCGGCGCGCACGACGAGGGCCCCGCGACCGCCTACGAGGGCATCTGGGCGCGGGACCGCGCCCGGGAGTCGCACGAGGACGGGGTCGAGCCCGTCGCCGAGGTCGCCTCGCGCGTGCTCGGGGCGCTCCGGGCGGCCGACGCGCTCGCCGCCGACGCGCCCGTGGTGCTCGTCGCCCACGGGGACGTGCTGCAGATCGCGCTCGCGCTGGCCGCGGGCCGCGACCCGCACGACCATCGCGAGGTGCCGCACCTGGGCAACGCCGAGCTGCGCGCGCTCGGCCCGCACCGCACCGCCGCGGCGGTCGCGCCGTGCTGAGCGCGGACCGCGGCGGCGGGGTGCGCCTGATCGTGCGCGGGGACCTCGAGGAGACCCGGGCCCTGCTCGCCGAGTTCTTCACCGCCCGGGGCTGGCGCGTCCACGAGACCACGCCCGCGCGCCTGGACGTGGAGACCGGGAGCCTGCGCCGCACGGTGCTGCTCGGCGCCCTCGCCGGGAGCCGCTTCCACCTCCGGGCCCGGCTCGAGCTGGCCGAGGTCCCCGGCGGGACGCGCGTCCGCTACCGGTGGGGAGCGACCGTCGGACGCACCCTGGGCGGCGCCGTCGGCTGGGCGCGCGCGGGACGCCGCCATGCGGAGACCGCCGAGGTGCTCGTCGAGCGCCTGCGGGCCGACGGACTCCTGCGCGAGGCCGCGCCCGACCGCTGAGACGGCGGCGGAGGCCGGCCTCCGCCGCAGCCGCCGCTCCGGAGAGAGCAGGCTCCCTCGCCGTTGAAGGAGCCTGCGGACGACCATATTCAGTTACTCGTGAGGAATGGGTCACAGGCGGGTCACGGTTCGTTCACGGAACGTTCCCGGTCGCACACGTCCGTCCGGCGGCGGGTCGGCCGAGGAGACGGCGCCATACGCCCCTACGATGGACCGGGTCGCCCGAGGAGGGGCGGCCCGCGAACCACCAGCGACAGGACGAGGGAAGTCATGACACTGCGCATCGCCGTCTTCGGCGAGAACCGGCACGAGAAGGTCGACCCGAAGGTCCAGGAGATCTATCCCGAGGGCATGCACGCCGTGATCGCGGAGGCCCTGCGGACCCTCCTCGCGGCCGACGGCGTCGAGGCCGAGGTGCGCATCGCCCTGCTCGACGACATCGAGGAGTCCCTCTCCGAGGAGGCTCTCGCCGAGACCGACGTGCTCACCTGGTGGGGCCACATGGCGCACGAGGACGTTCCCGACGAGATCGCCGAGCGCGTGGTGCGCCGCGTCCACGAGGGCATGGGGCTGATCCCGCTGCACTCGGCCCACTACTCCAAGCCCTTCAAGAAGCTGATGGGCACCACCTGCAACCTGCTGTGGCGCAACGAGGGCGAGGAGGAGCGGGTCTGGACCGTCAACGGCTCCCACCCGATCGCCCGCGGCGTGCCGCACCCGATCGTCGTCCCCGAGCAGGAGATGTACGGGGAGATGTTCGACATCCCCGCCCCCGACGAGCTCGTCTTCGTCTCCTCCTTCGCCGGCGGCGAGGTGTTCCGCTCCGGCGCCGTGTTCCGCCGCGGCAAGGGGAAGGTCTTCTACTTCAGCCCCGGCGACCAGGAGTACCCCGTCTACCGCCAGGCGGAGATCCAGCGCGTCCTCGCCAACGCCGTGGTCTGGGCCCGGCCCGAGGAGCGCGAGGCCGCGCCGGTGAAGATCGCCAACGCCCCGCGCGACTGGTTCCGCGGGGACGACTCGGACGGAGCCACGCGTGTCATCTGAGACCAGGACGCTCACCGACACCTCCGCCGCCCCGACGCCGTCGGCCTCCCTGACCGGCTTCCCCCGCCTGTCCGCGGAGCGTCCCGCGCGCGTGGTCGTCGTCGGCGCCGGCTCGATGGGCAGCTGGTGGGCCCGGGAGGTCGTCGCGAGCGGGGTCGCGGAGCTCGTCGGCGTCGCCGACCTGGTCGAGGGCGCGCCGCAGCGCGTGATCGACCAGTCCGGCGCGGAGGACCCGGCCGCGGTCGCCGTCGGCACCGACGGGGTCGATCTCGCTCTCGAGCTCGGCGCGGACCTGATCGTGAACCCGACCGTGCCGGTCGCCCATCATCCCATCACCGTGAAGGCGCTGCACGCGGGGATCCCGGTGCTCGGCGAGAAGCCCGTCACCGAGACGCTGTCCGAGGCGATCAGCCTGCTCGCGCACGCCGAGCTCACCGGCGTGCCGTTCATGGTCTCCCAGTCCCGGCGCTTCTTCCGCCAGGTGCGCCAGCTGCGCAGCTTCGTCGCCGCCCACGGGCCGACGGTGATGACCAGCGCCTTCTTCTCCCTGTTCACGGAGATGGAGGGATTCCGCCGCACCCAGGACCACCCGCTGCTGCGGGACATGGGCATCCACGCCTTCGACACCGCGCGCTACATCCTGGACGCGGACCCGGTCGCGGTCACCGCGCGCGGGACGCGCCCCGAGTGGAGCGTGTACCACCACGACGCGACCGTCAGCGCGACCTTCGAGATGTCCGACGGGTCCCTGTTCGCCTACCACGGCACCTGGAACGCCCGCGGCCTGCCGACCTGGTGGAACAGCGAATGGCGGATCGGTGCCCAGCACGGCTCCGCCACCTGGGACGGCACCGGCGCCCCGGTCGTCGGCACCGAGGACGAGGAGGAGACCGCGCGCCTGCAGGCCGCGATCGACGCCGAGACCGCGCCCGAGCCCGACCAGATCGCCGCCTCGCTGGTCGAGTGCGTCTCCGCGCTGCGCGAGGGCCGCACCCCGATGTGCGAGATCCACGAGAACGTGCTCAGCTTCGCCATGGTCGAGGCGGCCGTCGCCGCCGTCGAGCGCGGGGAGCGGGTCGAGATCGACGAGCTGCTCGAGCAGGCGCGCGTCGAGGCGATCGCCGCGGAGGCCGACGAGCAGGCCCGCGAGATCATGCGCTCCTGGGGCAGCGTGCGCGAGGCGCTCGTCGCCGGCTCCTGAGCCGAGCCGCCGCGCCCCGAGGGATCACCGGGGCGCGGCGGGCTCCAGCTGCACCAGCGCTCGCTCGAGGTGGGGGACCGCCTCGTGCAGACGCCCCCGGACAGCTGCCGTGAGCGGCTCCGCGTCCGCGACGGTGAGGCCGGGGTCCACCTCGATCGTGAGCTCGGCATCCAGTCGGTGACCGATCCAGCGGGCCCGCACCTCGTGCACGCCGAGCACCCCGGGGCCCTCCGCGGCCGTCCGGAGCAGCTGGACGGTCTCCGGCTCGACACCGTCCATCAGCCGACGGACCACCGTCCGCATCGAGCTGATCAGCACCAGGACCACCATCACGGCGATCAGCAGGCCGATCAGCGGGTCGATCCAGGGCAGTCCCGCCCAGGCGCCGAGGACGCCCACGACCACGGCGAGCGAGGTCATCGCGTCGGTGCGGGCGTGCTGGCCCTCGGCGATCAGCGCGGCCGAGCCAATGCGCCGGCCCGCCCGGATCCGGTAGCGGGCCACGAGCTCGTTGCCGGCGGCACCGATCAGCGCGGCGGCCAGCACCCAGCCCAGATGGGTGAGGTCGCGGGCCTCGGTCAGCGCGCGCACGGACTCCCAGACGATGAGCGCGGCCGACAGTGCGATCACGGCGCCGATCAGCAGGCCGACGAGGTCCTCGGCGCGCCGGAAACCGTGGCTGAAGGTGCGGGTGGGGGCGCGGCGGCCCAGGCGGAACGCGATGATCAGCGGGATCGTGGTGGCGAGATGGCCGAGGTTGTGCAGGGTGTCCGCGAGCAGCGCGACCGAGCCGGAGAGCGCCACGATCACGATCTGCAGCAGCGCGGTGGCCCCCATCCCCGCCAGGCTCACCCAGGCGGCGCGCAGGCCGATGGCGCTGGACTCCTCGGCCGTACGGATCGCCTCGCCGTTGTCGTGGCTGTGCGGGGTGAGGGCGTGGCGCAGTCGGGCGAGGACTCCGGAGCCGTGGACGTGGTGGCCGTGGTCGTGGTGACTGTGGTTACGGCCGTCGTGAGGGCCGTCGTGGTCGTGCTGGCGGGCGTGGTCGTGGTGGGTGCGGGGCTGCGTGGTCACAAGAGTAAACTATCTGCGCAAGCATGCAGATAGCAAGGTCTGCGTAGAGTGTCCGCATGCATCCCGCGCCCGTGCACCCCGTTCCCGACGACGAGCACGCGCAGATCGCGGCGACCACCTTCCGGATGCTCGCCGATCCCACGCGCGTGAAGATCCTCTGGGCGCTGTTCCAGGCGGAGTCGAGCGTCAACGCGCTGGCCGAGGCGGTCGGCGCGACGCCCGCGGCGGTCAGCCAGCATCTGGCGAAGCTGCGCCTGGCGGGCTTCGTCCAGAGCCGCAAGGAGGGCACCTTCGCCTATTACCGCGCCTCGGACGCCCATGTGCGCAGCCTGCTGCAGGAGACCCTCTCCCACGCCGAGCACGTCACCGGGGTCGCGGGGCCCGGCCCCCATGAGCACGGGGCGGGGCGGGGCGACTAGACCTCCGCGGGGCGCCCGCCCCGGCGCGAGTGGGCGACGCGGGCGGAGGATGTGCGCCGGGCATGCGAAAGGCCCCTCATCGCGATGTTCTCGCTGATGAGGGGCCTTTCCTTCTGCGCGCCCGGAGGGATTCGAACCCCCAACCTTCTGATCCGTAGTCAGATGCTCTATCCGTTAAGCTACGGGCGCTCGCCAGCTGCGCTGACCTGGACTACTCTAGCGGTCCCTCGCGGCCGGCGCCAATCGGCGGCCCATGACCCTGCTCACAGGAGCGGGGCCATGGGCCGCGGCGGTCACCAGCCCGACTGCTGAGGAGGCTGCGGGGAGCCGGGCCCCTGCGGCCCGCCGGGGTTCTGGCCGCTGTCGGGATGGGCCCACGGAGGCTGCTGCTGGCCCTGCGCAGAGCCCTGACCGCCCTGCTGCGGGGCGCCCCACTGCTGATCGCTCTGCGGGGCCGCGGGCGGGGAGCTCTGCCCCCACTGCTGACCGGGCTGAGGAGCGGGCGGGGGAGAGGCCTGGCCCCACTGCTGGTCGCTCTGACCGCCCTGACCGCCCTGAGGTGCGGGCGGCGGCGAGTTCTGCCCCCACTGCGCGCTCGGCGGAGCGGCCGGGGACGCTCCGGACGCGGCGCCGACGGACGCACCGGCGCCGTAGCCGCCGGGCACGCCCGAGGAGGCGCCGGCCTTGTTCTTCCGCGAGCGGACCACGAGGAAGACCGCCACGGCGGCCGCGAGCAGGAGGAGGAAGCCGATCACGACGACGGCGATGATCACGATGACCCAGGGGAAGCTGTTCGCCTCGGCGCGGATGTCGATCCCGTTCGCGATCTCGGCCGCATCCGTGAAGACGACGGTGCTGCCGTCGATCTGGCCGCCGGAGGACTCGATGATCTCACCGGGGAAGATGAAGGTCATCGAGAACTCGAAGCCGTAGTCCGCCAGGGTCGGGTCGGCGAGGTCGCCCAGCCCGGCCTGCGCCGGGTCGAGGGTGAAGTGGTACTCGCCGTCCTCCTCGACGAGGTCCAGCCCGTTGCCGAACTCCTCGTTGTCGACCACGCCGGTGATCTTGCAGCCGTACATGCCGTCGGCCTCGTACGGCTCGACGGTCGGGGCGATCTCGCCGGCCACGCCCGACTCCTCGCCCTCCATCTCGGCGCACATCTCCTCGGCGGAGGAGTACTCGGACCCGATGAGGGAGGTGTCCAGGCCGATGTCCATCGTCACGTCGATGGTCTCGGCATCCTTGATGTCGAAGGTCGCGTCGAACTTGCCGCAGCCCGCGAGGACCATCATGAAGGGAACGAGGAGGAGCGCGAGGAGTCTGCGCCGTCTGGAGATGCTGGTCATGGGTCCCCCGTCGGGTCGCGCACCGAGGTGCGTGGCGCCACCGGGTGTGACGCGCTTCCCGGTCAGCGTACCTGCGCAGGAGGGAGCGCGCGGTGGGGAGAACTCCCCATCGCGCGCGGTCCGGTCGCACGGCTCCTATCGATCGGAGCGGGGCGACCGGCTACTTCCAGAACAACCGGCTACTTCCAGAACATCAGCATGCCGCCGCCGACCATCAGCACGCCGAAGCCGACGGCGAGGTTCCAGTCGCCGATCGGCAGGGGCAGCTGCCCGGCGGTGATGTAGTAGGTCACCAGGTAGGCGAGGCCCAGGATCAGGAAGACCACGGCGGCGGGGGCGAGCCACTGCGGGTTCTGCCCTGCGGCCGCGACGCGGCGTCCGGTGGTGCGGGAGGTCTCGGCCGCGGCGGCCCGGCGCACCGATGTGGCGCGCGTGGAGTCCTTCGCCTTCTCGGGCACCTCGCCGCCGGCGGTCCTGCCGGTCTCGCCCTTGCTCTTCTTCTTCCCGGACGCGCCCTTCGTCGCGCCGCGACCGACGGGGTCCTTGCCGGCGGCGCCCCTGCGGCGCACGGGGTCCTTCGCGGAGCCCCCGGCGGGCTTCGAGTCCTCGGCCTCCGCGGTCGCGTCCTCCGCGTCCGCCATCGTGTCCTCGAGGTCCGTCGCGGCGTCCTCGGCCTCCGCAGTCGGGTCCTCGGCGTCCGGCGTCACGTCCTGCGGGTCCGTGCTCGCGGCCTTCGCGCTCGACGTCGCCCGGGCGGACGACTTCTTCCTGCTCCTGGCCATGGAACGATGCTCCCTCGACGCGGCCGTCGCGCGACCGTGCCGCGCGGATCCGCGGGTGCGGACCGTGGCCTAGGGTAATGGGCGTCCGGGACGCGCGCGAAGCGAGGAGTGACGATGGAAGCACAGGACGCCCCGTCCGGGCGCCGTCGCGGCCGTGCCCGGGGGCGCGTCGGCGTGGCCCTGGTGATGGTGCTGTGCGGCGTGCTCTTCGCGACCACCTCCCGCCTCGCCGCCGGCGGCTCGATCCGCGACGAGAGCAGCGACGTCGCCGGGGTCCTTGCCGATCGAGGCCGCACCATCGAGGAGCTCACCGAGGACAACGCCGACAAGCGCGCCGAGATCGAGGAGCTGCGCGGCCAGGGCGCGGGCGCGGCGACCGCAGAGCGCACCGCCGAGGTCGAGGACGCCGTCGGCCTCAGCGAGGTCTCCGGACCGGGGCTGCGGATCACGCTGACCGATGCGCCCTCGAGCGCGCTCGGCGCGATCCCGGGCACCGAGCCCGACGACCTCGTCGTCCACCAGCAGGACCTCGAGTCCTTCATCAACGCCCTGTGGGCCGGCGGCGCGGAGGCGATGATGCTGCAGGACCAGCGCGTGGTCAACGGCAGCGCCTTCCGCTGCGCCGGCAACACCCTGCTGCTCGAGGGCCGCGTCTACTCCCCGCCCTTCGTGATCACCGTGATCGGCCCCGTCGAGGAGATGACCGAGGCGCTCGACTCCTCCCAGAACGTGCAGCTCTACCGCGAATGGGTCGATCACGTCGGCCTCGGCGAGAAGGTCGAGACGCTCCAGGACACCACCCTGCCCGCCTATGTCGGCCCCCTCGCCGTCGACGCCGCGGTGAGCCGGTGAGCACGGGCCGCACGGACCCGGGACGACGGGTCGCACGATCGCACCGCGGCCGGCCCCGGGGCCCGGGTGTGCTCGGGGTCCTCGGCGAGCTGCTGCTGACCGCCGGGGTGCTGCTGGGCCTGTTCCTGGTGTGGCAGCTGTGGTGGACCGATGTGATGGCCGACCGCGAGCAGGCCGGGATCCTCGACGGGCTCGAGCAGGAATGGGGCGCGGTGGACGAGGAGCGGATCGCCCCGCGGCAGGACGGTCCGCCGCCCGTCCCCGCGACGCCCGAGGACACCATGGTCTTCGGCACGATGCACGTGCCCGCCTTCGACCGCGACCGCTTCCCGCTCGCCGAGGGCGTGGACCTCGAGCAGGTCCTCAACGTCAAGGGAGCCGGCCACTACCCGGAGACCGCGCTGCCCGGCCAGGTCGGGAACTTCTCCGTCGCCGGGCACCGCAACACCTACGGCCGCGTCCTCGAGGACATCGCCGGCCTCAAGAAGGGCGATCCGATCGTGGTGGAGACCGACGAGGCGTTCTACGTCTACGAGGTCACCGAGTCGCTCGTGGTGATGCCGGACGACGCCTGGGTGATCGCCCCGACGCCCGATGAGAGCGGGGCGGAGCCCACCGAGCGGATGCTCACCCTGACCGCCTGCCATCCGATGTACTCCGCGCGGGAACGCTACATCGTCCACGCCGAGTTCTCGTACTGGACGGACCGGGCCGACGGGATCCCCGAGGCTCTCGCGACCGCCCCCGACGCCGCCGAGGAGGGCTGATGTACGCCTGGCTGTTCCGACTCCTGCCCGGACCGCTCTGGGTGCGGATCCTGCTGACCGTGCTGGTGCTCGCCGCGATCATCGTGGCCCTGTTCGGGTGGGTGTTCCCCGCGATCGCGCCCTTCATGCCCTTCAACGACGGACTCGTGGGGGCGGTGGCCGCCACGGGCTGACCGGAGGAGCCGGCCGACGGGCTCAGCCCGCGGTCATCAGGGGCTTCAGCCCCTCCGAGCGCTCGAGGGCGTCACGGCCGTCGCACAGCTCGAGGAAGCGCGCCAGCATCAGGTGCCCGTTCTCGGTGAGCACCGACTCGGGATGGAACTGCACGCCGTGCAGGGGCAGCTCCCGATGGACCAGGCCCATCACCATCCCGTCGGCGGTGCGGGCGGTGACCTCGAGCTCCGCCGGGATCGTCTCCGGCACCACGGTGAGGGAGTGGTAGCGGGTCGCGGTCATGGGGGAGGGGGCGCCGGCGAAGACGCTCCTGCCCTCGTGCGTGAGCTCGCTGGTGCGGCCGTGCATCAGCTGCGGAGCGTGGTCCACGCGCGCCCCGAAGTGCTGGCCCAGCGCCTGGTGCCCGAGGCACACCCCGAGCATCGGCACCCGCTGCTCGGCGCAGCGGCCGATCACGTCCAGGGAGCGACCGGCGGTGGACGGGTTGCCGGGGCCGGGGGAGATCAGCACCCCGTCGAACCCGGTGAGGTCGACGGCGCCCGTGTCGTCGGCGGGCACCTCGTCGTTGCGGACCACCGTCGTCTCCGCGCCCATCTGCTGGAGGTAGCCGACGATCGTGTAGACGAAGCTGTCGTAGTTGTCGATCACGAGGATCCGTGCCGCGGACTGCTCAGCCATCGCCGTTCCCGTTCCCGTTCCCGTTCCCGTTCCCGTTCCCGGCGCCCGCGCCGCGTCCGTTGTTCCCGCCGCCCTGCGCGGCGTCGTCGCCCTCGTCCTCCGGCGGGTCCGTGGTCGGAGAGGGGCTGTCGCTCGGCTCCTCGGTCGGGCTCGGCTCCTCGGTCGGGGTGGGGGTCGGCGTCGGCGTGGGCGTCGGCGTCGGGGTGGGCGTCGGCTCCGGGCCCTTGGAGACCACGATCGTGATCGTGGTGCCGCGGTCGACCTGCTCGTTCGCCGCGGGCTCGGTGCGGATGACCTGTCCCTCGGGCACCGAGTCCGAGAACTCCGAGGTCGGGGTGGTACCCGTGAAGCCGGCGTCGGACAGGGTCTTCTGCGCGTTCTCGAGGGTCTGCCCGGCGACGTTCGGGACCGCCACGGGACCCGGTGCGGCCGCGATCACGAGGTCGACGGTGGAGCCGTAGCGGGCGGGGCTGCCGCCGGCCGAGGGCGTCTGCGAGAGCACGGTGCCGGGGTCCTCGCCCGCCTCCTCGCGCTCCGCGGGATCCGGGACCTCGAAACCGCGGGCCTCGAGGGTCTCCTTGGCCTTGTCGAACTGGACGCCCTCGACGTTCGGGACCTCGACGTTGCCCGAGGCGAAGCGCACCTCGACCTCGGTGCCCCGGTCCACGGACTGCCCGCCCTGGGGAGACGTGCTCGCCACCGTCCCCGCCTCCTGCGGGACGTCCTCCGCCTCGCCCTCGGTCATGGTGAGTCCGACGGCCTCGAGGGCCGCCCGGGCGTCCTCGCGGCTCTTGCCCTGCAGGTCCTCGGGCACCGTCACCGCGTCGGGGCCGCCGGAGACCATGACAGTGATGGGGCTGCCCACCTCGACCTCCTGGCCGGCGGGCGGGTCCGTCTCCATGACCTCGCCCTTGTCGACGTCCTGGGAGGGGGTCGGCTCGAAGGTCGGGTCGAGCCCGGCCTCGGTGAGCGCGCTGCGCGCCTGGTCCTCCGTCTGCCCCACCACGTTCGGGACCGCGACCGTCTCCGGCCCCCGGTCCCACGGCCGGAAGTAGGCCAGCGCCGCGGCGATCAGTCCCAGGGCCACGAGGGTCACCAGGATGATCAGCCACCACGGCCGCTTGCGCTTCTCCTCCGGCTCCACCTCGTCCCCCGAGCGCAGGGCGAGGGGCCCGGTCGCGGGGGAGGGCGCGGAGCCGGTGCGCCAGTCCTGGGGCCGCATCGCGGCGGCGCCCGCCGCGCCCGCGCCCAGGGCACCGGCCGTCGCCGGCAGCGCCTCGGTCGCGTCGTCGAGCGGGCTGAGCACGGTCGTGGCCTCGGGGTCGTCGTGTCCCGGCAGCGCGCCGGCGACCAGCGCCGGGGCGCGCCCGGCGACGACCGCCGCGATGTCCCGAGAGAAGGCGACGGCGCTGTGATAGCGCTGCTCGCGGTCCTTGGCCAGGCCCGTGAGGATCACCGCGTCCATCGCGGGGGTGACGGCCGGGTTGAAGGCCGAGGGCGGCTGCGGATCCTCGCGCACGTGCTGGTAGGCGATCGAGACCGGGGTGTCGCCGGTGAACGGCGGGCGCCCGGTCAGCATCTCGAACATGACGCAGGCGGCGGAGTAGATGTCCGAGCGCGCATCGACCAGCTGGCCGCGCGCCTGCTCGGGGGAGAGGTACTGGGCGGTGCCCATCACGGCCTGGGTCGCGGTCATGGCGCTGGTCGCGTCGGCGACCGCGCGGGCGATCCCGAAGTCCATCACCTTCACGGCGCCCGCGGAGTTGATCATGATGTTGCCGGGCTTGATGTCGCGGTGCACGATCCCGGCGCGGTGGGAGTACTCCAGCGCGCTGAGCAGCGCGGCCATGATCTCCCCGGCCTGGATGACGTCCATCGGGTGCTCGGGGTCGATGTACTCGCGCAGGGTGCGTCCCTCGACGTACTCCATCACGATGTACGGGATCGTCACCTCGGAGCCGGTGATCGTGGTCTGCTGCTCCTCGCCGGTGTCGTACACGGCGACGATCGAGGGGTGGTTCAGGGACGCGGCGCTGTGCGCCTCACGCCGGAAGCGCTCCTGGAAGTTCGCGTCCCGGGCCAGGTCGGAGCGCAGCACCTTCACCGCGACCGTGCGGTGCAGGCGCGTGTCCTCCGCGAGGAACACCTCCGCCATGCCCCCGGTCCCGAGGATCCTTCCCAGGTGGTACCGACCACCCAGGATCACCGTCTCTCCGCTCACTCCACACCCGTCCTCGTGCCGTGGCCGACACCGATCGATCCGACCATCGTAGTTGCTGACATCGCCTCGCCCGACGTCGTGCCCAGGCCCGCCGGCGCCGAGGCGTCGATCGCGCCGAGGGGAAGCAGTCCCAGGCCGCCCGCGACGGCGACCGCGATCGCGACGACCACCAGGATCAGCAGCACCAGGCCCGGCACCGACATCCCGCCGACCCGCCGCCCCGTGCTCGTCCCGCGCACCGTGCGCGAGGAGGCCGCGGTGTCCACGTCGTCGTAGGCGCCGCCCGAGAAGGCGCGCTCGGCGCCGTCGGCGGTGCTCGCCGCCGAGGCCGCATGCAGCGGGGAGGGGGCGCGGTCGCCGCGCGGGGCCGGGGCGGGCGAGGCCGCGGAGCGGGCCGAGCTCGCCGACGGGGCCGAGCGGGCCGAACCGCGCCGCGGGGCCGAGCCCGCCGAGGCCGCCGACAGCGCCGAGGGGCCCGAGGCCCCCGAGCGATGGCGGATGCCGCGGCTGCGGCCCGACAGCGGCAGCGGCATCGCCGCGGTGCGCGTTCCCGTGGGGGAGGCGCCGGGGCGCTGAGCCTGCTCCCCGGTCCCGGAGCCGGCGGGTCGCACCCGGTTCTCGCCCGTCCAGTCGTGGTCCTCGACCCGCGTCACCGGGATCGCCCCGGTCGTGAAGCGCGGCTCGACCCCGCGCTGGATCGCCTCGAGGATCCGCGCGACCGCCGCCGCGGAGCGGGGACGGTTCGCGGGCGCCTTGGCCAGCATCATCATCACCAGTCGCCGCAGGTCCGCGCCGATCGCCTCCGGGAGCTCCGGCGGCTGCTGCTTGACCTGCGCCATCGCGATCTCCACCTGGCTGGAGCCGGTGAAGGGACGGCTGCCCACGAGCATCTCGTAGGCGACGATGCCCAGGGCGTAGATGTCCGAGAGGGAGGTGGCCTGCTTGCCCATCGCCTGCTCGGGGGAGAGGTACTGGGCGGTGCCCATGACCAGGCCCGTCTTCGTCAGCCGCGCCTGGTCCTTGCTGCGCGCGATCCCGAAGTCGGTGATCTTCATGGACCATCCGTCCTTCTCGTCGACCAGCACGTTCTCGGGCTTCACGTCGCGGTGCACGACGCCCTTGGAATGGGCGGCGTCCAGCGCCCGGGCGAGCTCGATCATCAGCTGGACCACGCGCTTCTCGGGCAGTCCGCCGGGGTTCTCCTCGATGATGTCCGAGAGGGGACGGCCGGGGCACAGCTCCATCACGATGTAGGCGCGGCCGTCGAGCTCGCCGTAGTCGTACAGCGCGGCGATGCCCTCGTGGGAGAGGGCGGCCGTGTGTCTCGCCTCGGCCCGGAAGCGCTTGAGGAAGCCCTCATCGCCGGCGTACTCCTCGCGCAGCACCTTGATCGCGACATCGCGCTCGAGCTCCTGGTCGCGGCCCTTCCAGACCTGCCCCATTCCGCCCGTGGCGATGAGCGAGGCGAGCTCGTACCGTCCTTCGAGCACGAGCCCCGGTTCGGTCCTCATCGCTGGATCACCGCCTCCATCACGTCACGGGCGATCGGCGCCGCGGTGCGCGACCCGTATCCACCCTCCTCGACCACGACCGCGACCGCGATCTTCTGCTCGTCCGTCTGTCCGTACCCGACGTACCAGGAGTGGGGGGAGCGGTCCTCGCCCCACTCGGCGGTGCCGGTCTTGCCGCCCACCTCGACGCCGTCGATCGCCGCCGCCGAGCCGGTGCCGTCCTCGACCACGCCCACCATCATCTGCCGCATCTGCGCGGCGTTCGCGGCGGACAGCGGCTGGCCGACCTCCTTCGGGGTCAGCTCGGAGACGGTGGAGAGGTCGCCCGTGCGCACGGACTGGACGAGCTGCGGCTGCATGACCACGCCGTCGTTCGCGAACGCCCCGCCGACCATCGCCATCTGCAGCGGGGTCACCCGGGTCTCGTACTGCCCGATCGAGGTGGTCGCCAGCTGTGCGTCGTCGAGGTCCTCGCCGATCCGGGAGGGCGTCACGCCCATCGGGATCGAGAGGTCCTGGCCGAAGCCGAACTCCTCGGCGGTGCTGCGCAGCTGGTCCTGTCCGATCTCGACCCCGAGCATGCCGAAGGAGGTGTTGCACGACTGGCGCAGCGCCTCGGCGAGCGTGGACTCGTCGTCCGGGCCGCACGGCTCCTGGCGCCCCTCGGAGAAGTTGTTCATCGTCGACGAGGAGTTCGGCAGCTCGTACTTCCCGGGGCCGGGGATCACCGACTCGGCGGTGTAGTCGCCGGTCTCGAGCGCCGCGGAGGCCGTGACGAGCTTGAAGGCCGAGCCGGGCGGGTAGAGGTCCCCGCCGATCGCACGGTTGGTCAGCGGCCGCTCGGGGTCCTCGTTCAGCGAGGACCAGGCGGCCGAGACCGCGCCGGTGTCGTGGGAGGCGAGCTCGTTGGGGTCGAAGCTCGGTGCGGAGACCATCGCGAGGATCGCGCCGGTCTCCGGGTCCAGCGCCACCACGGCGCCGCGCCGGCCGTCCAGCGCGTCCCAGGCCGCCTGCTGGGCGGCGGAGTCGAGGGTGAGCTCGACGCTCGCGCCCTGGTTCTCGCGGCCCGAGACGACATCGGCAAGGCGGTGGTAGAACAGCGAGTCCGCCTCGCCCGAGAGGGTGTCGTTCAGCGAGCGTTCGATGCCGGTGAAGCCGTAGACCACCGAGTAGTAGCCGGTGATCGGGGCGTACATCGCGCCGGGGTCGTAGGTGCGCAGGTAGCCGTAGGTGTCCCCGGACTCCTGCGAGGTCGCGATCGCGTGCCCGTCCACCACGATCGGCCCGCGATGGCGGCCGTACTCGCTCTGGAGGGTCCGCTGGTTCTGCCCGTGGGCGGCGAGCCGGCCCTGGGCGACGACCTGGAAGTAGGTGGTGGAGGTGAACAGCAGCACGAAGAGCACGCCGACCACCAGCCACACGTGGCGAAGGGGCTTGTTCACGCGATCGCCTCCTGGCCGGAGCGGGCGGGGGAGCCGGGCAGGGTCCCCTCGACCTGGCGGGCGGCGGGGCGCCGGGCCGCGTCGGACAGGCGCACCAGGATCCCCGCGATGATCCAGTTGCACACCAGCGAGCTGCCGCCCGCGGCGAGGAAGGGGAGGGTCAGGCCCGTCAGCGGGATCACCCTGGTCACGCCGCCGACGACGACGAACACCTGCAGCGCCATCACGAAGCCGAGGCCCCCGGCGAGCAGGGTGCCGAAGCCGTCGGAGATGCCGACGGCCGCGCGGATGGCGCGCTGGACCAGCAGCAGGTAGAGCAGCAGCAGCGCGAAGGCGCCGACCATGCCCATCTCCTCCGCGAAGGAGGAGAAGATGAAGTCGGACTCGGCGTGCGGCACCATGTCGGGCCGCCCCTCCCCGAGGCCGGTGCCGACCAGACCGCCGTCGGCGAGCCCGAACAGGCCCTGGCTGATCTGCTCGCAGGAGGAGTAGTTCTCGCCCGAGAGCGGGTCCAGCCAGCAGGTGATGCGGGTGCGGACATGGCTCATCTGGGTCGCGGCGAAGACCGCCGGCGGCAGGAACATCACCGCCCCGATCACGAGCCAGCTCAGCCGGTCGGTGGCGACGTAGAGCATCACCACGAACAGGCCGAAGAACATCAGCGAGGTCCCCAGGTCCGTCTCGAAGACGAGCACCGCCATCGCGAAGCCCCAGGCCACCAGGATCGGGCCGAAGTCCGACCAGCGCGGCAGATGGATGCCCAGCACCTTCGGGCCCGCGAGCGCAAGGGTGTCGCGCCGGGCGACGAGATAGCCGGCGAAGAAGACCGCGAAGGCGATCTTCGCGAGCTCCGCGGGCTGGAAGCTGAAGCCCGCGACGGAGATCCAGATCTTCGAGCCGTTGCGGGCCGAGCCGATCACGGGCACCAGCGGGAGGAGCAGCAGCACGCCGCCCGCCACGGCGCTGATCCAGGTGTAGCGGCGCAGCCAGCGGTGGTCGCGCAGCAGCACCAGCAGCGCCACGCACAGCACCACCCCGATCACGGCCCACAGCATCTGGCGGTCCGCGCTCGCGGAGCTGCGCAGCCCGTAGATCTCGTTGGCGGCGTGGACGGACTCGATCATGGTGACGCCCAGGAGGTTCAGCAGCACCACGATCGGCAGGATCACGGGATCGGCGTAGGGGGCGCGCCACATCACGGCGATCTGGAGCACGGCGACGAGCACCAGCGCGCCGATGCCGACCTGGAGCAGGTTCGCGGGCAGCTCGTCGAAGCGGCCCAGCCCCACCAGGGCGTAGGCCCCCACGCCCACCGCCACCGCGAGGAGCAGCAGCAGGGCCTGGATCAGGCGGCGCGGCCGTGCGGTGTAGGAGACGATGGTGGCCACTACGTCGCCTCGCCCTCGTCGGGGGAGCCGGCCGTCGGCAGGGGCGCCATGCCGTCCGCGGCCCCCTCCTCGGCGCCGCCGACGTCGGAGGCGCCGCCCCCGTCGGAGGGGGAGACGGCCGTGGGCGGCCGGTTCGCGGCCGCCGCCTGCTCGAGACGGTCGATGATCTGGTCGGCGCCCTCGCGGTCCGAGGCGCTGATCGTGCTCTCGACCTGCTGACGCGTGATCTCGGGGAGGTCCTCGATCTCGATGTCGGTGACCTCGAGCGGCTCGGACAGGGAGACGGGGCCGAGATCCTGGGCGAGTCCCTGGTAGAGCACCACCCGGGTGCCGTCGGTGCCGACGTAGTACTGCCGCTGGGACCAGGCGTAGCCGCCCCACAGCAGCCCGCCGAGCAGCGCGACCAGCAGCGCCAGCACGACGACGGCGGGCCAGGGGCTGCGCCGCGGCGGCTCCTCCTCGGAGAAGTCCTCGTCCTCGTAGGGGATCTCCGGCTCCTCGCGGGTGAGCGCGGCGGCCTTCGCGGCGGGGCCGGAGGCGGTGGTGGGCCGGTGTCGGTTCCGCGCCGCGGAGCCGACGATCTGCGGGGTCGTGGACGGCGCCTCGACCCCGCGGGGGAGGGCGTCGAGGTCCACGACGTCGGCGACGATGCAGGTGATGTTGTCGGGGCCGCCGCCCTTCAGGGCGAGCTGCACGAGCGCGTCGGCGCACTCGCCGGGGTCCTCGATGTCCTTCAGGGTCGCGTCGATCGTGTCGAGGGAGACGAGCCCGGAGAGGCCGTCGGAGCACAGCAGCCAGCGGTCGCCCACATGGGCTGCGCGCAGCGAGAGGTCCAGCTCGGGATCCGCGTCGACGTCGCCGAGCACGCGCATGAGCACCGAGCGCTGCGGATGCCGCTCGGCCTCGTCCTCCGTGAGTCGGCCCTCGTCCAGCAGGCGCTGGACGAAGGTGTGGTCCTTCGTGATCTGGACGGTCTCCTCGTCGCGCAGGAGATAGGCGCGGGAGTCGCCGATGTGGGCGAGGGCGAACTTGCCCTCGGCGCGCAGCAGCGCGGTGATCGTGGTGCCCAGGCCCCGCAGCTGCGGCTCGTCCCGTGCGCGGCGCAGGATCTCCTGGTTCGCCTCGAGCACGCTCTCCTCGAGGGTCGCGACGATGTCGGAGGCCGGGGTCTCGGAGTCCAGGGCGGCCAGGCGCCCGATCGCGACCGAGGAGGCGACGTCGCCGCCGGCGTGGCCGCCCATGCCGTCGGCGACCACCAGCAGGTGGCTGCCCGCGTAGGCGGAGTCCTGGTTGTTCGAGCGGACCAGGCCCACGTCGGAGCGGGCGGCATAGCGCAGGGCGATGCTCATCGCGGACCTCGTCTCAGCTCGATCTCGGTGCGGCCGATCCGCACCTGCGCCCCGGGCCGGAAGGGCACCGCGCCCTCGATGCGCCGCCCGGAGACCAGGGTTCCGTTGGTCGAGCCGAGATCCTCCACCATCCACTCGTCCTCGCGCTGGAAGACGCGGGCGTGTCGGTTGGAGGCGTAGTCGTCGTCGAGCACGAGCGTGCACTCGGGGGCCCGGCCGATGAGGATCGGGGTCGAGCCGAGCGTCAGCGAGGTGCCGCGCAGCGGCCCGGCGGTGACGACCATCGCGGCCTGGGTGACCTCCGGATCGGTGCGCAGCGAGGCCGGATCGGCGCCCGCCTCGGAGGCGGCGCCGCCGATCGGGCCGGAGGCCGGTCGCTGCTCGCGGCGCGGGTCGCGGCTGGAGCGGGTGACGACGGTGGTGCCGAAGAGGTCGTTGCGCAGCACGAGCACCACGACCACCACGAAGATCCACAGCGCCAGGACGAGGCCCAGACGCAGGGCGACGAGGGTCAGTTCGCTCATGGGGCGCTCACCAGGCCGCCGGGGTCGAGCCCGGCAGCAGGACGGTCAGGCGCGTCCGCCCGATCTTGATCAGGGAGCGGTCGTGCAGCGGGACGGGCGTGCGGATGCGCTCGCCGTCGACGAAGGTGCCGTTGGTCGAGCCGAGGTCGGTGGCGACCAGGGACGAGTCCGGCTCGGCGCGCAGCTCGAGGTGGTGCCGGGAGACGCCCGTGTCCTCCAGGATGATGTCCGCGTCGCCGCCGCGGCCGATCACCGTGACGGGGCCGGTGAGCAGGTACTGCTGCCCGTCGATCTCGACGATGGGGCTGCCGCCGGGGCTGTCCTGGGCGGCGCCGGTCGCCGGGGCGACGCTGCCGCGCTCGGTGCGGGACTCGGTCTCGAAGCGGCCCTGACGGACCTCCTCGTCCTGCTCGAGGGCGACGGAGACGGCGCCGACGAACATGTAGCGCTGCTTGTCCGCATGCTCCATGAGCACGCGCTGGAGCTCGTCGAGAAGGGTGTCCTGCCAGGAGGAGAAGCGCTCGAAGTCCTGCGGGTGCAGGTAGACGGTGTACACGTTCGGGGCCAGGGTCCGGGTGCGGTCGAGCACCTGGATCTGGTCGTCGCACTCGCGCTTGAGGCCCTGCGCCAGGTCGAGGGGCTTCAGCTGCCCGCGACCGGGCGAGAACACGCTCGTCACGCCGCGGTCGAGGCTGCGCTCGATCCGATCCAAGATCCCCACGGTGGTCCTTCGCTCTCGCTGGGCTGCCAGGTGCGGGCAGCGACCCGTCGACGGTGCTGCGCGCCCCCCGATCGTAGCGCGTGGCAGGGCGCCGACCGGGCGCGCAGGGCGCGGAGGCGGCGAGGGAATCGTGCAGGAGAGGTGAAGGCGGCGGTCCCGGGATGTCGCTGCGCCCCGGCAGCACGCCGGGGCGCAGCGGGCGGGTCGGACGACCCGTGGTCCGGTCCGTGCCTCAGCGGATCAGCACCCGCTGGCCGGTGCGGAACCAGCCGCGCGCCCACAGGTAGTCCGACGCGCCCACGGAGATGCGGCTGCAGCCGTGCGAGGCGGGATAGGTGGGGATCGAGGTGGAGCCGTGGATCGCCCAGCCGCGGTCGTAGTAGCCGGGCCGGTACAGGTTCCCCAGCGGCCCGTTCTGCCAGCCCCCGGAGTGCAGGCGGTACATCCGGAAGTCGCCCTTCGGCGTGGTCGCCGTCTTCCAGCGGCCGCCGGAGTAGTAGCGCTCCCCGCTGCCGGTGGAGGTGTTCAGGATGCAGGCGATGCGGCCGCCCCCGGTGAGGATCAGCAGCTGCCGGGAGAGGTCGACCTCGAATCCGCTGCCGCTGGTGATCCGGCGGCTCGGCTGCTTCCCCGCATCGAGCGCGCCCCAGGTCCTCGCCCCGACCACGCCGTCCCGGCCGAGGCCGGCGGCCTTCTGCACGGCGAAGACGGCCTGCTGGGTGAGGTGCCCGAAGCTGCCGTCGGGAGTGCCGCACCAGTAGCGCAGGGCGTTCAGCCGCTTCTGCAGGGTGGTCACCGCGCTGCCGCGGTCCCCCTTGCGGAGCGTCGGTCCGGCGGCGTCGGCGGCCCCGGTGCCGAGCGCGAGCCCGGCGCCGAGCGTGCCCACGCCCAGCAGCAGGAGTCGTCGGCTCGGGAGCGCGAGGGGCGGGAGCGCCCCGGCCTCCCCGGCCTCCGGCGGTCGGTCGGCTCTCGGTCTGATCGTCAGGTCCATCGGTGGTCTCCCCTTCGAGTCCTCTCGCCCGGTGCTCTGTGGAGCGGGCGATCGTGCGGCACCCGGGTTCGGGCCCGTCGACGGACAGACTGCTGGGTCAAGAGATGGTAAACAAGAGGAAAAGTGTCCAGGTCGCGCCGGGTGATGTGAAGGAAATGTGACGCCGCAGGCAGTCGGGCGAAACGGGCAAGTCACGATTCTGTTACGAACCGCCCGAAGCGGGCATCCAGGACTCCTGGACGGATCTCGGACGCGGCCCGGCGGACCGTCGGGAGCGGCCCGCCCGCGCCCTCCCGCCCGTGCCATAGTGGAGCGCGTGCAGCCCTCCACCGCGCCCGTGATCCCCGTCGACCTCGACGCCGCCCACGCCCTCGGCGTCACGGACGCGGGCGGGACCGTCCACCTCCAGGGCGAGACCGGGCGGGTCCTCGACCTCGCGAGCGTCTCAAAGCCCCTGGCCGCCCTCGGCGTGCTCGTCGCCGTCGAGCGGGGCCTGGTCGACCTCGACGAGCCCGCCGGGCCCGAGGGCGCGACCGTGCGCCACCTGATCGCGCACACCGCCGGCTACCCCTTCGAGGGGGAGGAGACGGTCGGCGCGGTCGGCGCCCGCCGCATCTACTCCAACACCGGCTTCGAGGTGCTCGCCGCCCACGTCGAGGAGTCCACCGGCTACGACTTCCCCGAGTGGATGGAGCAGACCGTGATCCAGGGCCTGGACCTCGTGGACCTCGAGGTGGACGGCTCCCCGGCCGCCGGCTACCGCGGCACCGTGGCCGACCTGCTGGTCGTCGGCCGCGAGCTGCTCGCGCCCACCCTGATCTCCGACGCCCTCCACGAGGAGATGCGCACGGTGCAGTTCCCGGGGCTCGCTGGGATCCTCCCCGGCTACGGTCGCCAGACGCCGAACGACTGGGGCCTCGGCATGGAGATCCGCGGGCACAAGGACCCGCACTGGACCGGCGCGCACTCCTCCCCGCGGACCTTCGGCCACTTCGGCCAGTCCGGCTCCTTCCTCTGGGTCGACCCCGAGGCGGGCCTCGCCGCCGCCTTCCTCGGCGAGCGGCGCTTCGGCCCCGACCACGTGCGGATCTGGCCCGGGATCACCGACGCGATCCTCGAGCGCTTCGCCGGGGGCGGGACCGGCCGATGAGCGCCCTCGCACTGCTGGACGAGTTCGGCTTCGAGGCCGCTGCGATCGTGCTCGGCCCCGAGGGGGAGCGGGAGCGGCGCGGCGACGTCGAGCGGATCCGCCCCTGGCGCTCGGTCACCAAGGCCCTCACCGGCCTCGGCGCCGCGCTCGCCCTCCAGGAGGGGCGCGTGGCCCTCGACGACGGGGCCGGCCCGCCCGGCGCCACGCTCCGCCACCTCCTCGCCCACGCCTCCGGCTACTTCTACGAGTCCGACGCGACCCTCCAGGCGCCGGGCCTGCGCCGCCACTACTCGAACTACGGCATCGACGAGGCCGCCCGCCACGTCGAGCGCGCCGTCGGCCGGGACTTCGGCGACTGGGTCCAGGAGCGGATCGCGGACCCGCTGGGGATGACGGGCCTGGAGTGGGAGGGCTCCGCCTCCGTCGGCGCCTCCGGCGCCCTCGTCGACCTCGCCCTGCTCGCCGCCGAGCTGCAGCACCCCACGCTCCTGGACCAGGAGGTCCACGCCCAGCTCGTCGGCGTCCACTTCCCGGAGCTGGTGGGCATCATGCCGGGATTCGGCAAGCAGGACCCCAATCCCTTCGGGCTCGGCATCGAGGTGCGCGGCACCAAGTCGCCGCACTGGACCGCGACCACCGGCAGCGAGCGGACCTACGGCCACTTCGGCATGCGCGGCACCGCCTTCTGGATCGACCCGGAGGCGGACCTCGCCCTCGTCGTCGGCACCTCCCATGACTTCTGCGACGCGCACCGCGAGATCATGCCGCGCCTCGGCGACGCCGTGCTCGCCGCGCACCGCTGACGCGATAGCGTCCAGGACGACCCCGGTACACCGGAGGGCCGACGAGCCCCCGCGACCCGCCCCACGCGCCGAAGGAGCCGCCACATGTTCGATGACCGGGAGCTGACCGAGGCCCGCATCCGCCGGTTCACGCAGGACCACCTGGTCCCGCGGATCCACCAGGAGCGGGCCGAGGTCACGATCACCGCGCACCGGCTCGAGGGCGAGCCGATCCCGCCGCGCGAGGCGATCGCCCGGGAGTACGGCCCCGTCGAGGTCGGGGCGCCGCTGGGGCGCGCCTGGTCCACCACCTGGCTGCACGTGACCGGCACCGTCCCCGCCGACTGGGCCGCCGACGAGCACTCCGCCCCCGAGCTGATCGTCGACCTCGCCTTCACCGGACAGCCCGGCTTCCAGGCCGAGGCGCTCGTGTTCACGCCCGACGGCGTGCCCGTCAAGGCGATCAACCCCTGCAACCGGCACCTCCCCGTCCGGCCGGGCGAGGAGCTCGACTACTACCTCGAGTGCGCCGCGAACCCGATGGTCGCCGGCGGCTGGACCTTCGCGCCGACCCCGCTCGGCGACCTCGCGACCGTGCCCGAGGAGGAGCTCTACTCGATCGAGGAGCTCCACCTCGCCCGCCGTGACGTGCGGATCTGGGAGCTGCACGAGGACGTCCGGGCCCTCGCCGGCCTCATGCACGAGCTGCCCGGGACCAGCCCACGCCGCCACGAGATCCTCCGCGCGCTCGAGGCCGCCTGCGACGTCGCCGACCCCGACGACATGCCCGGCACCGCCCGGGCCGCCCGCGAGGCGCTCGCCCCGGCGCTGGCCGCGACGGCCGGCTCCTCCGCCCTGACCGTGCTCGCCACCGGCCACGCCCATATCGACTCGGCCTGGCTGTGGCCCGTGCGGGAGACGGTGCGCAAGGTCGCCCGCACCTTCTCCAACGCCTGCACCCTGATCGAGGACGACCCCGACATCACCTTCTCCGCCTCCTCCGCCCAGCAGTACCGCTGGATTCGGGACCGCTACCCGGAGCTGTTCGCGCGGATCCGCGAGCACGTCGCCGGCGGCCGCTTCGTGCCCGTGGGCGGGATGTGGGTCGAGTCCGACACCAACATGCCCGGCTCCGAGGCGATGGCGCGGCAGTTCGTCGCCGGCAAGCGGTTCTTCCTCGAGGAGCTCGGGGTCGAGACGCGCGAGACCTGGCTGCCGGACTCCTTCGGCTACTCCGCCGCGCTGCCGCAGATCGCCGCGCTCGCCGGCCAGGAGTTCTTCCTGACCCAGAAGGTCTCCTGGAACCAGATCAACACCTTCCCCCACCACACCTTCCGCTGGGAGGGCCTCGACGGCACCAGCGTGTTCACCCACTTCCCGCCCGCCGACACCTACAACGGCTCCCTCACCGGATCCGAGCTCGCCTACTTCGAGCGGAACTTCAAGGAGAAGGGCCGCTCCTCGATCGGCATCGACCTGTTCGGCTGGGGCGACGGCGGCGGCGGACCCACCCGCGAGATGATGGCCGCCGGGCGCCGCGCCGCCGACCTCGAGGGCTCCCCGAAGGTCGAGTTCGGCACCGCCGAGGACTTCTTCGAGCGGGCCCGCGCCGAGTACCCCGACGCGCCCGTGTGGAACGGGGAGCTCTACCTCGAGCTGCACCGCGGCACCTACTCCGCGCAGCTCGGCACCAAGCAGGGCAACCGCCGCAGCGAACACCTCCTGCACGAGGCCGAGCTGCTCGCGACCCTCGCCGCGCTCCGCGCCGAGCACCCCTACCCCCACGACGAGCTCGCCGCGCTGTGGGAGGACACGCTGCTGAACCAGTTCCACGACATCCTCCCCGGCTCCTCGATCGCGTGGGTGCATCGCGAGGCCGAGGCCCAGCACGCCGCGCTCGCCGAACGGGCCGAGCGGATCATCGGCAGCTCCCTCGCCGCGCTCGCCGCGGCCGGCGGGCAGGGCGAGGGCGATGCGGCGGGTGCGGCCGACGGGCACGACACGGTGCTGCTGAACACCGCCCCGGTGCCGCGCCGCGGCGTGCCCGCCTACGGCGCGGGCCGCCCCGAGCCGGTCCAGGAGGCCGTGGTCGTGACCCGCGCGGGCGGCGAGGTCCGCCTCGAGAACCAGGCCGTGCGCGCGGTGCTCGACGCCTCCGGCGCGCTGGTCTCCCTCGTCGGCCGGGCCGACGGACGCGAGACCATCGCCCCCGGCGCCCGCGGCGGGCTGCTGCAGCTGCACCGCGACACCCCGAACGCCTGGGACGCCTGGGACATCGACGAGTTCTACCGCCGCGTGGTCCGCGACCTCGAGACCCCGACCGCCGCCGAGGTCGAGGAGGAGGACGGCGGGGTCCGCGTCTCCTTCACCTACACGACCGCGCTCGCCGACGGCGAGGAGACCTCCGGCGTCACCGGCGCGGGCTCCACGATCGTGAAGACCTTCGTGCTGCGCCCCGACGACACCTCCCTCGGGATCGAGGTGGACCTCGACTGGCGCGAGCGCAAGAAGACGCTCAAGCTCGCCTTCCCGCTGGACCTGCGTGCCTCCCACCTCTCCAGCGAGATCCAGTTCGGGCACGTGGACCGGCCGGTCCCGGTGAACACCTCCTGGGACTTCGCCCGCTTCGAGACCTGCGCGCACCGCTGGGTCCACGCGGCCGAGGGCGAGCACGGGGTGGCGATCGCGAACGACTCCACCTACGGCCACGACGTGCTGCGCACCGTGCGCGAGGACGACGGCGGCACCACCACCACGACCCGCCTGACCCTGGTGCGCTCCCCGGAGTACCCCGACCCCACCGCCGACCACGGCCGGTACACGCTGCGCGTCACGGTGCGCCCGGGCGCGGGGATCGCCGAGGCGATCGAGGAGGGCTACCGGCTGAACCTGCCCGAGCGCACCGCGCCCGCAGCGGCCGCGTCCCTGCTCGCCGCGCCGCCGGTCACGGTCGCGCCGGCCGACGGGGAGGGCGCCTCGAGCGTGATCGTCGAGTCCGTGAAGCTCGCCGAGGACCGCTCCGGGGACCTGGTGCTGCGGCTGTACGAGTCCTCCGGCGCCCGCGCCGCGGCGACCCTCTCCCTCGACCCGGTCCTCGCGGGCGGCGAGGTGACGGCCACGGACCTGCTCGAGCGACCCTTCGGGGGGGACGCCCCGGCGTTCCGCTCCGCCCTCGCGCGCGGCGAGGACGGCACCGTCGAGCTCTCCTTCCGTCCCTTCGAGATCAAGACGCTGCGCATCGCCCGCGGCTGAGGTGGGCGATCGGCCGACGGGGGAGTCGCCCGATGACCCCCGCCCCCGCCGACGTCTTCGCCGTGACCGCCGTGCGCGAGGGGCGAACGTCCGGGGCCCGGCCCCTCAGACGTTGTGGACCAGCGGTCCCGCCGGCTCGCGCCAGCCGGCGAGCACCTCGAGCATCCGGACCATCTGCACCGTCTCCCGCACGTCGTGGACCCGCAGGATCCGGGCGCCCAGACGGATCGTCCAGGCCGCCGCGGCGAGGGAGCCGGCGAGCCGCTCCTCCTTCGGCAGGCCCAGCGACTCGCCCACGAAGTCCTTCCGCGAGAGCGCCGCGAGCAGCGGCAGGCCGAGCGCGGCGTACTCGCCCCAGTCGCGCAGCACCTCGAGGGTCTGCTGCGTGCTCTTGTTGAGGTCCGGGCCCGGGTCCAGCACGATCCGCTCCCGCGCGATGCCCGCCTCGAGCGCCCGCTCCAGGCGTGCGGCGAGGAAGTCCCGGACCTCCTCGACCACGTCCTCGTAGCGGGGCCGGGGGAAGGGGCGGCGCGGCTCCGCGACCGAGTGCGTGAGCACGAGCGAGGCGCCGGCGCGGGCGACCTCCTCGGCCATCCGCGGATCGGACAGGCCCGTGGTGTCGTTGATCAGGTCCGCCCCGACCTCGAGCGCGGCGCGGGCGACCGAGGCGTGGAAGGTGTCCACCGAGAGCAGCACCTCGCCCGGCAGCTCGCGGCGCAGCTGCTCGATCACGGGGACCACCCGTGCGGCCTCCTCCGCGGGGTCCAGCGGGTCGCCGGGTGCGAACTTCACCCCGCCCACGTCGACGATGTCGGCGCCCTCCTCCGCGGCGCGGAGCCCTGCGGACACCGCCTGCTCGAGCTCCCAGGTGCGTCCCTCGTCGAAGAAGGAGTCCTGGGTGCGGTTGACGATCCCCATCACCAGCACGCGCCGGGAGGTGTCGGGCAGGGGGCGCGGCGTCGGAGCGCCCAGCCCGGTCCCGGGCTCGGGGGATACAGTGGCGAGACGGCTCGGAGGACGGTCCGTCGGACGCTCGTCATGCACGGTGTTCATGGTCCGTTCCTCTGCTGTTCGGGCGGTCGTCCCACATCTTTGAGCGTCGCCTGACCTGCACTACGTTAAGACTGCACACGGTATTGCACCACCCGGTGCCCGTGCCTCACGGGATCCCGGGACCTGGACTATTGGAGGACTTGCCCCATGAAGATCGTCGTCGCCGGTGGAGATGGGTTCTGCGGCTGGCCCACCGCCCTGTACCTCTCGCAGAAGGGCCACGACGTGACGATCGTGGACAACCTGGTGCGACGCGAGATCGACGTGGAGCTCGGCTCGAACTCCGTCACCCCCATCCTGCCGCTCGAGGAGCGGGTCGCGGCGTGGAAGGAGGTCTCCGGCAAGGACATCGAGGTGCGCATCGCGGACCTCACCGACTACGACGCCGTCGCGTCGGTCTTCCAGGACCTCGAGCCCGAGGCGTTCGTGCACTTCGCCGAACACCGCTCGGCCCCGTACTCGATGATCGACCGCGAGCACGCGATCGAGAACCACCGCAACAACGTCGAGGGCACCCTGAACGTGCTGTGGGCGATCAAGGACTTCGCCCCCGACTGCCACCTCGTCAAGCTCGGCACCATGGGCGAGTACGGCCAGCCGAACATCGACATCGAGGAGGGCTGGATCGAGATCGAGCACAAGGGCCGCAAGGACCGCCTGCCGTTTCCGAAGGCCCCCGGTTCCTTCTACCACCTCACCAAGGTGCACGACAGCGACAACATCATGTTCGCCTGCCGCATCTGGGGCATCCGCGCCACCGACCTCAACCAGGGCGTCGTCTACGGCCTCGAGACCGACGAGACCCGCCTGGACCCGCGCCTGGTCAACCGCTTCGACTACGACGCGGTGTTCGGCACGGCCCTGAACCGCTTCATCATCCAGGCCGCGATCGGCCACGACCTCACCGTCTACGGCAACGGCTCCCAGACCCGCGGCTACCTGGACATCCAGGACACCGTGCGCTGCATCGAGATCGCCTGCGAGAACCCCGCCGATCGCGGCGAGTTCCGCGTCTACAACCAGTTCACCGAGCAGTTTTCCGTCAAGGAGCTCGCCGAGAAGGTGCAGAAGGTCGGAGTCGACCTGGGCCTGGACGTGAACATCGCCACGACCGAGAACCCGCGCGTGGAGAAGTACGACCACTACTACAACGCGGTCAACACCAACCTCCTGGACCTCGGGCTGCAGCCGCACCTGCTGACCGACGAGCATCTCGCCGAGGTGCTGAAGGTCGCGATGAACAACACCGACCGGGTCCAGCGCGAGCTCGTCATGCCCACCGTCACCTGGAAGTGAGCCCCGTTCCGTGAAGATCGCGATCGTCACGGAGACCTTCCTGCCCTCCGTCGACGGCGTGGTGACCCGCCTGCGCCACGCCGTCGAACGGTTCACCGACCTTGGCCACGAGGTCATGGTGATCGCCCCCGACCTCGGGGTCACCGAGCACCACGGGGCACGGGTGGTGGGCATCCGCCCGGTGACGCTGCCGTTCTACAAGCATCGGCGCTTCACCCTCCCCAGCCCCAACGTCGACGGCATCATCCGCGGCTTCCACCCGGACGTCGTCCACGCCGCGCAGCCCCTGCTACTCGCGTCCTCGGGAGCCTTCGCCGCACGCCGGCAGCGGATCCCGCTGGTCGCCAGCTATCACACCCACATCCCCCGCTATCTGGACCTCTACCGGGCCTGGACCTGGGGCAAGCCCGCGGTGTGGTGGCAGATCAAGCGCAACCACGCGATGGCCGACATCAACATCGCCACCTCCGAGACCATGAAGCAGGAGCTCGCCCAGCACGGGATCGAGGACCTCCACGTGGTGCGCCGCGGCGTGGACACCGAGACCTTCCACCCCCGCTTCGCGAGCGAGGAGATGCGCTCGCGGCTCACCGGCGGGCACCCGGAGAAGAAGCTCCTGGTGTTCGTGGGCCGGCTCGCCGCGGAGAAGGAGATCCACACGCTGCGGCCGATGATGGAGCGGCGCGCCGACGTGGCCCTCGCGATCGTGGGTGACGGCCCCTACCGGGGCGAGCTCGAGGAGCTCTTCGCCGGCACGCAGACCACGTTCCCCGGCTTCATGGAGGGGGAGGAGCTCGCGAGCGCCTTCGCGAGCTCCGACGCCTTCGTCTTCCCCTCGGTCACCGAGACCCTGGGACTGGTGATCCTCGAGGGCATGGCCTCCGGGCTGCCCGTGGTCGCCGCCCGCTCGGGGCCGACGATGGAGCAGGTCACCGACGGGGTCGACGGCCTGCTCTACGACTCCGGCAACCAGGCGAGCCTGGACGCGGCCCTGACCCGGCTCGGCGACGCGGAGCTGCGCGGGAGGATCCGGAAGGCCGCCCGCGCCGAGGCGGAGAGGTTCTCCTGGGAGAACGCCTCCGACGATCTGCTGCGCTACTACGAGATGGCGATCGAGAAGCACGGCCGGAGCCATGACTGAGGCGGCGGCGGGCGGGCGCGAGGAGCGCACCCGCGCCGTCCCCACCGCACCGCTGCCTCGCCTGGAGCCGGTGACCCTCGCCGGCCACGGGATCCGCCTCGAGCCCCTCTCCGAGGCGCACGTCCCGGGCCTGCAGGGCGCGGTCGCCGACGGGGGGATCCACCGCCTGCCCTTCGCCCCGCACGTGCCCGCGCCGGAGGCGGTCGAGGGCTCCGTCCGCGGTCTCCTGGCCGACGTCGAGGCGGGCACCCGTCTCGCCTGGGCCGTCGTGCGCGCGGCGGACGAGCAGGTGGTGGGGCTGACCACCTTCATGAACCTCGCCCTCGCCGACCGCGGCCTCGAGATCGGCAACACCTATCTCGCCGGCTCCGTGCACCGCACCGGGGTGAACACGGCGATGAAGCACCTGCTGCTCTCCCACGCCTTCGACGAGCTCGAGATGCTGCGCGTCGAGTTCCGCGTGCACCACCTGAACCTCGCCTCGCGCCGCGCCGTCGAGGCCCTCGGCGCGCAGCAGGACGGGATCCTGCGCGCCCACCGCATCCTGCCCGACGGCTCGGTGCGCCACACGGTCGTGTACTCGATCCTCGCCCACGAGTGGCCGGGGATCCGGGCGATGCTGGAGGGGCGAATCGGTCGCACGCCGCACTCGGCGCGCGGCTGATCGAGGGGCGGCGCCGAGGAGTCCGCCCGCTCAGCCTCCTGCTGGGACCCTCCACAGCAGGCGGAACCACAGCTCGGTCCCGTCCTCGAGGGTGTGCACGTCGACCTCGCCCTGGTCGGTGCGGTGGAGCCTCTGCGCGGTGGAGCGTCGGCGTGTGGCCTGCAGGTGGTCGTACTCGTCCTGGACCCGGAGCACCTCAAGGGGGGAGTCCACGGTGCCGGTGCCCGAGTCCTCGATCTCGTGCAGAGCGAGGAGGCTGAGCTTCCGCTCACGCTCGGCGTCGGACTCCTGTCCGAGCGCCTGGTGGGCGCGGGCGAGCAGGCCGTGCGCCTGCGGGGAGAGGAAGAGCCCCGGCATGCGTGCACCGATCGTCCCCAGGACGGCCTGCGGGGACGGAGCCTCCCCGAGCTGCTCGCGCAGCGCGATGCGGGGGTCGAAGGTCCGATCGCCCAGGATCGCGGCGCGCAGCGGACGGCGCGTCTCGGGGGTCGGGTCCAGGAGGAACGCCTCCATGATGTCGGGGAACTCCACGATGCCTCGTCTCGGGCGGATCGGTGCGGGTCAGGGCAGGTCGAAGGTGGTCCACGCGGTGCCGTCGAAGGAGACGACGCCGTGCAGGGCGGAGATGCCGTGGAGGGTCGTGCAGTCCGGGGCCCAGGCCAGGCGGTCGAGGCCGCCCGGGGCGTCGGGCAGGTCCTCGCGGTCGCCCGTCCCACGATCCCAGATCATCACCCGTCGCTCGTTGCGGCCGGTGACCGCGATGCGCGTGCCCTCGGAGTCCACGGCGATGCTGCTGACGTCCAGGCCCTCCGGAACCGGTCCCTCCTCCAGCGTCCCGTCGGCCCCCAGGGCGTACAGCCGCGCGTGCTCCGGGGAGCTGGTGGTGCTGGTCTCGGGGATGCCGCTGCCGATCAGCAGCGTGCTGTCGGCCGCGTACGCCACGGCTCGCGGCGCGAACTCCACGCCCTCGACCTCGGAGGAGAGTGTCGACGTCTCGACGTCCCACAGCTGGGGAGCGCCCGCGGTGCCGCAGACGGCGAGGGTCCTGCCGTCCGGGGAGAGCGCGATCGACAGGGGGCGCACGGCGGTGGTGTCCAGCACCTGACCGGGCGTGCAGCCCGCCTCGCCGATCCCGGTCCACAGCCGCACCGTCCCGTCGGCTCCGAGGGAGACGAGGAGCTCGCCGTCCGCGGAGAAGACGAGGTCCTGGATGAGGTGCCGGCCGCTGTCCTGGAGCGGCTCGCCGTGCCCGGTGAGGGTCCAGCGCACCTCGCCCTCCGGGGTGGTCAGCTCGATGTGCTCCGCGCCGCCGACGGCGAGGAGCGTGCCGTCCGGATGCCAGGCCAGGGCCCCGGTGAGCGCGTTGTCGAAGCGTGCGGAGACGGTCCCGTCGGCCGTGGACCAGAGCGCGGTGCCGGCGGTGCTCGTCGTCCCGGAGCGTGCCGCGCCGAGGCCCGCGGCCGCGGCCAGCTGCGTCCCGTCGGGAGAGAGGGCGAGGGCCCCGTGAGCCACGACCGAGGGGTCGATCGCCGTCTTCGCGGCGCCGCCGCCGTCGCTCGCGCCGGAGCTCCGCTGCCGGGCGGTGGCGCCCTCCTGACAGGCGCCGGCCTCGGGCGTCGTCGTCCCGTCCATCCCCGGTCCTTCCTCCTCCCGGCCGCAGGCGCCGAGCAGCGCGAGTGCGGAGCCGAGCCCTGCGAGCCCCAGGACGCGCCGCCGATCCGGTCCTGCCCCGCGCTCTCCCGGGCTCTCGGTCCCTCGGTGTGTCATGGTCCCTCGCTGACCGGGATGCCGGCATCCCGCTGGTACTGCTGGAGGTCCTCGAGGGTCAGGTCTCCGGCGAACTCGTCCTCCCGCTCGCGCGCGTCGACCTCGACCGGCTGAGCACTGTATCCCTCGTAGTCGTCGTCGGGATCGATGTAGTTGCCGGGCTCGCTGTTCTCGCGCCAGGCCTCGATCTCCTCCCGGGTGATGCCGTGCTCCTCCTCGATGCGCTCGTAGTCCGCCTCCGGCCCGTCCACCCAGGGCAGCCAGTCCCACATGCCGCCCTCGGTCTGCTCGACGAACTCGTGCTGGGCGGCGTGACGCACCTCGTGCACCGTGGTGAGCGCCAGGTCGGGGGAGTAGAGCATGTACTCGTTCATCCTCAGCTCGCCGCTGTCATCGCTCCAGCTCCCGTAGGTGACCATGCCGTCCTCGTCTGGCTCCTCGTAGAAGAAGGTGATGTCCACCGGTTCCATGCCGTAGCGCTCGAACTCCTGGTCCACCATCTCCTGGAGGACCGCCTGCTTCTGCTCCGGGGTCATCACCCGCCAGGCGTCCTGCACCTCGGGATCCAGCGGCACGTCTCCAGCGTCGTCGTCGAGCATGCGGACGGAGGCGCTGCCGTCCCCCGTGCCGTCGTCCGCGCCGCCGCCCGCACCGCCCTCGCCCTCGGAGGCGGCGTCCTGCTCCTCGGCGTCCTGCTCGGCGGTCTCCGCCAGCTGCTGGAGGCGCTCGAGCGCACGGCTCCACTGCGGTCCGACGGCGGAGGACCACGTCTCGCGGAAGCGCTCCGCGTCCTCGCCGCGCCAGATCTCCGCGCTGCCGAGGATCCGTCCCTGGAGTGCGGCGTGCTGCTCGGCGAGGAGCCGGCCGGAGGAGCGCATCCGCTCCGCGGTCGCCCGCACCTGCTCGGGATCCATCCCCTGGAAGGCCATCCTCGTCCCCTGTCCCCGTCCCCTGCACGTCGATGTCGCCGCCGCCGCGCCCCCGCGCGTCGACCCCGTCAGGGTAGCAACGGCTCCGCCCCGGCTGTGGCACAGGTCGCACCACGATGCCCCACGTGTCCTCTTCGCACCCCGACTATGACGGCTTATGACGCGATTCTGGCGCGCTCCCGACCCGCGCCGTCATAGTCGGAGTCATGACCAGCACCGCCACCGAGCCCGGCACGCGCACGGGCAGCACCGTCCCGGAGCCCGCGGCAGCCGCCGCCCGGCGCAGCGCGCCCGACGGCGTGCGGCTGGACGGCGTGGCCCGCTCCTTCGACACCCCGCAGGGCCGTCACGACGTGCTGCGCGGCCTCGACCTCGAGCTCCGCTCCGGCGAGATCCTCGCCGTCGTCGGCCCCTCCGGCTGCGGGAAGTCGACCCTCCTGCGGCTCATCGCGGGCCTGGACCGGCCCAGCGCCGGTGCGCTGAGCCTCGGCGGCACGGCCCTCGTCGGCACCGACGAGCGCACCGCGGTCGCCTTCCAGGAGCCGCGCCTGCTGCCCTGGCGCACCCTCGAGAAGAACGTCGCCCTCGGCCTGCCCCGCACCACCCCCGCGAAGGCGGGCCGCGAGCGGGTCCGCCATCTGCTGCAGCTGGTCGGCCTCGAGCACGCCGCGGACCTGCGCCCCCGCGAGGTCTCCGGCGGCATGGCCCAGCGCGCCTCCCTCGCCCGCGCTCTCGCCCGCAGCCCCCAGGTGCTGCTGCTCGACGAGCCCTTCGGCGCGCTCGACGCCCTGACCCGCCTGCGCATGCAGGACCTGCTGCTGGAGATCCACGCCGCCGAGCCCACCACCGTCCTCGTCGTCACCCATGACGTCGAGGAGGCGCTGTACCTCTCCGACCGGGTGCTGCTGCTGCGCTCCCTGCGCACCGCCGACCAGGTCGAGCCGGGCCTGCCCTCCCTCGCCCGCATCGTCGAGGTGCCCGGCGCCCGCCCCCGCGACCGTGCCGACGCCGCCCTGGCCGGGCTCCGCATGGAGCTCCTCGAGGGGCTCGGCGTCCACGCGCACACCACCCCGTCCCCCGCCCCCACGACGTCTTCCGAGGACCGCTGATGAGCCACCGCACCGCCCGCACCCTGACCCGCCGCTCCGTCGCCGCCCTCGGCCTGACCGCGGCCGTCGCGCTCGGCGCCGCCGGCTGCGTCGCCGGCGAGGGCTCGAACGACACCGCCGCCGGCGGCTCCGGCGGGGCAGGGGAGTGGAGCACCGACTCGCTCACCATCGACTTCGCGACCTACAACCCGCTCAGCCTCGTCGTCCGCGACCAGCACCTGATCGAGAAGGCCCTCGGCGAGTCCGTCACCGTCGAGTGGGTGCAGTCGGCCGGCTCCAACAAGGCCAACGAGCTGCTGCGCTCGGGCTCGGCGGACGTCGCCTCGACCGCCGGTTCCGCCGCACTGCTCGCCCGCGCCAACGGCTCCCCGATCAAGGTGATCGACATCTACTCCCAGCCCGAGTGGTCCGCGCTCGTCGTGCCGGAGGGCAGCGACGTGACCGGTCCCGCCGACCTCGCCGGCCGCCCCGTCGCCGCGACCCCCGGCACCGACCCGTACTTCTTCCTGGTCCAGGCGCTCGCCGAGGCGGGGCTGTCCATCGGGGACGTCGACCTGCAGCCCCTGCAGCACGCCGACGGCCGCTCCGCCCTCGAGGGCGGCAGCGTCGACGCCTGGTCGGGGCTCGACCCGATCATGGCCGCGGCCGAGGTCGAGTCCGGGGCGCAGCTCGTCTTCCGCAACGTCGACTTCAACACCTACGGCTTCCTCAACGCCACCGAGGAGTTCATCGATCAGCACGCCGATGTCGCCCAGGTGGTCGTCGACGCCTACGAGGAGGCGCGCACCTGGGCGCTCGAGCACCTCGAGGAGACCGCGGCGCTGCTCGCCGAGGTCGCCGGCATCGGCTCCGAGGTCGCGAGCACCGTGATCACCGAGCGCTCCAACCTCGACGTCTCCGGGGTGCCGGGCGAGGACCAGCTCGCGGTGCTCGAGGCGATCTCGCCGGTCCTCGCCGACTCGGGCGACGTCGCCGGCGGCGCCGAGGACGTCGAGAAGGCTCGCAACGAGATCATCCACGACGCCTTCGCGCTCGCCGCGGTGGAGGAGAAGTGAGCCTCGCCGAGAGCCCCCTGCCCACCTCGACCGGCCCGGCGGCCCCGGCCGGCGCGGGCGCATCCGGCGCCGATCCGTCGGCCGGCGGCCCCTCGGTCGGGGCGTCGGGTGCTCGGCCCTCCGCCTGGGACCGTCCCGGGGTGCGCCTCGCGGCCGGGGCGCTGGTGCCGGTGGTGATCCTCGCGGCCTGGCAGCTCGTCACCGCGACCGGGCTCGTCCCGGCCTACCGCCTGCCGGCGCCGCTGACCGTGCTCCAGGCGGGCGGCGACCTCGTCTCCCGCGGCGAGCTCGGGCTGCACATCGCGATCTCCGTGCAGCGCGTGCTGCTCGGCTTCGCGATCGGGTCCGTGATCGGCCTCGCCGTCGCCGCGATCGTCGGCCTCTCCCGCGCCGGCGACGCGCTCCTGAGCCCCACCCTCGCCGCGCTGCGGGCCGTGCCCTCGCTCGCCTGGGTGCCGCTGCTGATCCTGTGGCTGCAGATCGGCGAGGAGTCCAAGGTGACCCTGATCGCGATCGGCGCCTTCTTCCCCGTCTTCACCACCGTCGCCGCCGCGCTGCGGCACATCGACCCGCACCTCGTCGAGGCGGGGCGCTGCTTCGGCCTGCACGGCTGGTCCCTGTTCCGCACCGTCCAGCTGCCGGCCGTGGTGCCCTCGGTCGTCTCCGGACTGCGCCTCGCGCTCGCCCAGGCCTGGCTGTTCCTCGTCGCCGCGGAGCTGATCGCCTCCTCGATGGGCCTGGGCTTCCTGCTCAACGACTCCCAGCAGAACGGCCGCGTGGACCGGATCCTGCTGACCATCGTGCTGCTCGCCCTGCTGGGCAGCCTCACCAACGCCCTGCTGGGCCTCGTCGAGAAGAAGCTCCTGAGGAAGTGGGCATGACCGCCACCGACACGAACACCACCGACACGAACACCACCGAGTCCCGACTGGTCGAGACCCGCACCTTCGCCCCGGACCCAGCGCTCGCGGGCACCTGGAACGTCGGCCCCGGGATCCACGCGCAGGCCGAGGCGGATCCGACCGCCTTCTGGGAGGACGCCGCCCGGCGCCTGGACTGGGCCGAGCCCTGGAACACGACGCTCGAGTGGGAGCCGCCGACGACCGACCCCGCGACCGGGGAGCTCACCGTCCCCGCCGCGCGCTGGTTCGTCGGCGGGCGGCTGAACGTCGCCGAGAACTGCGTGGACCGCCACGTCGCCGCCGGCCGCGGCGAGAAGGTCGCCCTCCACTTCGAGGGCGAGCCGGGCGACCGCCTCTCCGTCACCTACGCCGATCTCCGCTCCCGCGTCTCCCAAGCCGCGAACGCCCTGACGGACCTCGGCATCGGCCCCGGCGACCGCGTCGTCGTCTACCTGCCGGTGCTCATCGAGACCGTCGTCATCGCGCTCGCCTGCGCCCGGATCGGCGCCGTGCACTCCCTCGTCTTCGGCGGCTTCAGCGCCGAGGCGGTCCGCTTCCGCCTCCAGGACACCCGGGCGAAGCTGCTGGTCACCTCCGACGGCCAGTTCCGCCGCGGGAAGGCCGTCGAGGTCAAGTCCGCCGCCGACGAGGCCGCCCGCGACCTGCCCGACCTCGAGCACGTCCTCGTCGTGCGCCGCACCGGCCAGGACGTCGCCTGGACCGAGGGCCGCGACGTGTGGTGGCACGAGAGCGTGGACCGCGCGAGCGAGGAGCACACGCCCGAGCCCTTCGATGCCGAGCACCCGCTGTTCATCATCTACACCTCCGGCACCACCGGGAAGCCGAAGGGCCTGGTCCACACCTCGGGCGGCTATCTCGCCCATGCCTCCTGGTCGCACTGGGCGCACTTCGACGCGAAGGAGAGCGACGTCCACTGGTGCACCGCGGACCTCGCCTGGGTCACCGCGCACACCTACGAGATCTACGGCCCGCTCAGCAACGGTCTCACCCAGGTCATCTACGAGGGCACCCCCGGGGAGCCGCACCGCGAACGACACCTCGAGATCATCGAGCGCTACGGCGTGACCGTCTACTACACGGCGCCCACCCTGATCCGCACCCTCATGTCCTGGTTCGGCGAGGAGCTCCCGTCCGGCCACGACCTGTCCACGCTGCGCCTGCTCGGCACCGTCGGCGAGGCGATCAACCCCGAGGCCTGGATCTGGTTCCACCGCACCTTCGGCCGCGGCGAGCTGCCGATCATCGACACCTGGTGGCAGTCCGAGACGGGCGCGTCGATGCTCGTGCCCCTGCCGGGGGTGACCACGCTGAAGCCCGGATCCGCGACCGGCCCGCTGCCCGGCATCGACATGGCCGTGGTCGACGAGGCCGGCCGGGAGGTCCCCGCCGGGGTCGCCGGCACGCTGGTGGCCCGTCGGCCCTGGCCGGGGATGGCCCGCACCGTGTGGGGCGATCCGGAGCGCTACCGCGACTCCTACTGGCGGGACTACGCCGGATGTGGCGAGCACGGCGGCTACTACGTCGCCGGGGACTCCGCCACGGTCGACGCCGACGGATGCTTCTGGATCCTCGGCCGCCTCGATGACGTCGTGAACGTCTCCGGGCACCGCCTGTCCACGATCGAGATCGAGTCGGCGCTGGTCGCCGAGGGCAGCGTGCAGGAGGCGGGCGCCGCCGGCATCGACGACGCGCTGACCGGCCAGGCCGTCGCCGTGTTCGTCATCCCTCGCGGGGACCGCAGCCCCGACGCCGCGGCCCTGCGCGACCGGGTGGCCCGCGAGATCGGCCCGATCGCGAAGCCCCGCCACGTGATCGAGGTGCCGGACCTGCCCCGCACCCGCTCGGGGAAGATCATGCGCCGCCTGCTCGCCCAGCTCGTCCACACCGAGCGGGCACGCCGCGCCGGCCGCACCCCGGGCCCGCTCGGGGACGTCACCTCCCTGCAGAACCCGGAGGCCGTCGCCTCGGTCGCGGACGTGCTCGCGGCCCTCCCCGCGGACGACCCGACCGTCTCACCGCAGGACTGACACACTTCCCACCGCCCGCACCGACCGTCGGCCCCGCCGACCAAGGAGGACCCATGACCACCACCGTTCCCGCCTCGAGCTTCGAGACGCCGCTGAAGTTCGCGTACTGGGTGCCGAACGTGTCCGGCGGCCTCGTCGTCTCCACGATCGAGCAGCGCACCGACTGGCAGCTGCCCTACAACTCGCGCCTGGCGAAGATCGCCGAGGACTCCGGCTTCGAGTACGCGCTGACCCAGACCCGCTACGCCGCCAGCTACGGCGCGGACAAGCAGCACGAGGCCTCCGCCTTCTCCCTCGCCCTGCTGGGCGCGACCGAGCGCCTGCGCGTCATCGCCGCCTTCCACCCCGGCATGTGGCACCCGGGCGTGCTCGCCAAGTGGCTGATCACCGCCGACCACCTCTCCGGCGGCCGCGCCGCGGTCAACATCGTCTCCGGCTGGCTGAAGGACGAGTTCGTGAACTTCGGCCTCGAGTGGCTCGAGCACGACGAGCGCTACGTGCGCACCGAGGAGTTCATCCGCGCGCTGCGCGGCCTGCTCACCGAGGACGGGTACACCCAGGACGGGAAGTACTACTCGATCGACGGCTTCACCCTGAACCCGAAGCCCGTCGACGTCCCCGGCCGCCCCCACCCCGAGATCTTCTTCGGCGGCAACTCCACCGCCGCGCAGGCCACCGCCGGCCGCGTCGCCGACTGGTACTTCTCCAACGGCCGCACCCTCGAGGGCTACCAGGAGAACGTCGCCGGCGTCCTCGCCTCCGCCGCCGAGGCCGGCCGCTCCCCGAGATTCGGGCTGAACGGCTTCGTCATCGCCCGCGAGTCCCGCCAGGAGGCCGAGGACACGCTGCGCGAGATCGTCTCCAAGGCGCACCGCCCCGCCGTCGAGGGCTTCAGGCAGTCCGTGCAGGAGGCCGGCGCCTCCACCAAGGACGGCAAGGGCATGTGGGCGGACTCCTCCTTCGAAGACCTCGTCCAGTACAACGACGGCTTCAAGACCCGTCTCATCGGCACGCCCGAGGAGATCGCCGACCGCATCATCGAGTACAAGAAGATCGGCGTGAACCTCCTGCTGACCTGCTACCTCCACTTCCAGGACGAGGTCGCCGCCTTCGGCCGGGACGTGATGCCGATCGTGCGCGAGAAGGAGAAGGACCTCGCCCGCGCCCACGGCACCGAGCTGAACACCGACCTGCTCCCGGTCGCCCCCGGCGTCTCCGCCGAGGAGGCCGCGGCCGCGACCGCCGAGACCCTCCCCGCCGACCACCCGGCGAAGGCTGGGGCCGCCGCGTGAGCCAGGAGATCCTCGAGGACCAGGTCCCGTCGGCCCCGGAGTCCCCGTCGGCCCCGGAGGGCGGCTTCGGGTTCCGCACCCGTGCGCTGCACGCCGGCGGCACCCCCGACGCCCAGCACGGCGCGCGCGCCGTCCCGATCTACCAGACGACCTCGTTCGTCTTCGACGACGCGGACGACGCCGGGACCCTGTTCGCGCTGCAGAAGTACGGCAACATCTACTCCCGCATCGGCAACCCCACCGTCGCCGCCTTCGAGGAGCGCATCGCCTCGCTCGAGGGCGGGATCGGGGCGGTCGCGACCGCCTCGGGGATGAGCGCCGAGTTCATCACCTTCGCGGCGCTCGTCGGCGCGGGCGATCACGTGGTCTCCTCCGCGCAGCTCTACGGCGGCACCGTCACCCAGCTCGACGTCACCCTGCGCCGCTTCGGCGTGGAGACCACCTTCGTCGCCTCCTCGGACCCGGAGGACTACCGCGCCGCGTTCCGGCCGGAGACGAAGGTGCTGTACGTCGAGATGATCGGCAACCCCTCCGGCGAGATCGCCGATCTCGAGGGCCTGGCCGAGCTCGCCCACGAGCACGGCGTCCCGCTGGTGGTCGACGCGACCCTCGCCACCCCGTACCTGGTGCGGCCGCTCGAGCACGGCGCGGACATCGTCATCCACTCGGCCACGAAGTTCCTCGGCGGGCACGGCACCACCCTCGGCGGCGTGGTCGTGGAGTCGGGCCGCTTCGACTGGGGCAACGGGAAGTTCCCCTCGATGACCGAGCCGGTCGAGTCCTACGGCGGGCTGCGCTGGTGGGACAACTTCGGCGAGTACGGCTTCCTCACCAAGCTGCGCTCCGAGCAGCTGCGCGACATCGGCCCCTCCCTCTCCGCGCAGGCGGCGTTCCAGCTGCTGCAGGGCGTGGAGACGCTCCCGCAGCGGATCGATGCGCACCTGGCCGGAGCGCGCGCGGTCGCCGAGTGGCTCGACGCGGACCCGCGGGTCTCGTTCGTGACCTGGGCGGGGCTCGAGTCCCATCCGCACCACGAGCGCGCTTCGAAGTACCTGCCGCTCGGCCCCGGCTCCGTCTTCGCCTTCGGCGTCCGGCCGACGGGGGAGCACGCGAGCGCCGAGGACGAGGCGGCCGCGGCCCGCGCCGCGGGCGAGCGGGTGATCGAGAACCTGCAGCTCGCCTCGCACCTGGCGAACATCGGGGACGCGCGCACCCTCGTCCTGCACCCGGCCTCGACCACGCACCGCCAGCTCACCGCGGAGCAGCTCGTCGCCGGCGGCGTCCGGCCCGACCTCATCCGCATCTCGGTGGGCCTCGAGGACGTGGAGGACATCCTCTGGGACCTCGACCAGGCGATCACCGCGGCGACCGGCCGCAGCAGGGAGGAGCAGGCATGAGCGAGCAGACGCTCACCGCACGGACGTGGCAGGGGCCGTCGGCTCCCGAGCGGCTCGCGATCCTGCGCCGGGCGCGCTCGATCGCGATCGTCGGCGCCTCGACGAACCCCGCCCGCGCCAGCTACTTCGTGAGCACCTATCTGCTCTCGAGCGCGCCGTACGAGGTCTATTTCGTCAACCCCCGCGCGACGACGATCCTCGGACAGCCGGCCTATGCATCGCTCGCGGATCTGCCCGTGGTGCCCGACATCGTCGACGTGTTCCGCCGGGACGCCGACCTGCCGGACGTCGCCCGCGAGGCCGTGGAGGTCGGCGCGAAGGCGCTGTGGCTGCAGCTCGGCTCCTGGAACGAGGAGGCCGCCGCGATCGCCGAGGACGGGGGCCTGGACGTGGTGATGGACCGCTGCGTGAAGATCGAGCACGCCCGCTTCCACGGCGGGCTGCACCTGGCCGGGTTCAACACTGGCGAGATCACCTCCCGCAAGCAGCGGGTCAGCGCGCGGCGCTGAGCGTACGCTCGGAAGTCAGGCGCGGGTCGGGGATCACCCCGGCCCGCGTTCTGCTGTCCGGGGGTATGAGCACTGGGGCCCGGCGCCGCTCGGGCCGGTCCTGCGGGTCCGGTGATCCGGGGCGCACCGGCACCGCTCACCCCTCGACGCGGAGTCCCAGGTGCGCGGCGAGGAGGGGAGCGAGCGCGGTGACCTGTGCGGAATCGAGCGTCGCCCCCGCCAGCCCCTCGAGGTTCGCGATCGACCCCATCTCCAGCCCCCGCAGGTCCACGTCCTCGAGCCGGGCGTGGGGAAGGGCGACGGAGCCGGCGCGGCAGTTCACGAAGGCGACGCGGGAGGCGGTGACGGCGCCGAGGTCGAGCTCGTCGATCGTGCAGTCCTCGAAGAGCACGTCCTCCAGCGTCGAGGAGCGCAGGTTGATCCAGTCGAACTTCGTGCCGGTGATGCGGGTGGAGCGGATCTCGGCGTCGTAGACGTCCAGCGCCCCGATCCGCGAGCCGACCAGCTCGACGTCGCGCCAGGTGGAGCGGGTCGCATCCAGCACCGGGGCGTTCAGGCGCTCGATCCGGGTCTCGAGCAGCCGGGCGTGCTGGAGCACGGTGGTGTGCGCGGTGACGTCGACCAGCTCGCACTCGGTGAAGGTCGCGCCGGTGAGGTCCGCCCCGGTGAGATCGGCGCCGACGAGGCGCAGGCCGTCGTGCCGGTCCTGGGCGTTCAGCTGTGCGGCGTCCGCCTCCTCGAGGTCGGGAAGGACCAGGCGCTCGAGGACGGGCGGGCGGGTGGTGGTGCGACGGCGCATGGGGTCCTCGGGTCGGCGGCGTGAGGTCGTCCTCGAGGGTACGGGGAGGGGGAGACGCTCCGGCAGGATTCGAACCTGCGACCCACTCCTCATGAGGGAGCTGCTCTACCGGGCTGAGCTACGAAGCGGTGGTGTCGAACGGGTGCTGTGGGACCAGCCTGCGGGACCGGTCCGGCGGTGTCGAGCGCGCTGTCATCTGCCGTCGCATTCGAGGTGCGGCACCCGCGACCTTTCCTCCACAGAGGGTGGTTATCCACATTTTCGCGTCGAATTCGGTGGAGTGTCCGAGTGGTGTGTGGATGCATTTCAGGATGTGACGCTCGGGTCCGAGTGGAATGTCTTTGGCCTGCACATATGTTCGGATCGGCGGGCAGGTGTGCGCGCGACAGCTTCTCCCTGATCGGCGTTATCCACATTCTTCTGCGGGCCTTTCCTTTGTCGGTGGGGGGCGGAAGAATAGGGCCATGACTCTCGCAGTGCAGGACCTCGGCGCGGCTGCTGGTGATCCCCACCAGCAGCTGATCGACGCCGTGCGTGCGGGAGGTCCCGGAGCGCTCGCCGAGGAGCTCGGCGACCGCGCTCATGTGCTGAGCGCCCTCACCGGGTTCCCGCAGGAGCTGTTCGCCCCCGCGGATCCGTCGGCCGAGGCGTTCCGCGACGTGATCGGCAGCCTGCATTCCCTGCGCAGCGCGATCGACGCGCTCGAGACCCGCGCCGTCGTCGCGCTCGCCGACTCCCTCACCCTGCGCAGGCAGTCCGAGGCGAGGGCGCACGCCGCGCAGGAGGCGGGGGAGGAGACCCCGCCCGCGCAGTTGCTGCGCGCGGCCTCCCGGGAGGCGGCCCGTGAGGTCTCGATGCTCACCCGCCGCTCCCCGGCATCCGCCTCCCGCTCGCTCGCCGCCCGGCGTCGGCTCGTGGCGGACATGCCCGTGATGCTCTCCGCACTCGCGGGCTCCCAGGTCACCACCGAGGACGCCTATCGCACCGCCCGCTCCTTCGCCCCGCTCACCCCCGCCCAGCGCCGTGAGGCGGACCGGCTGCTCGGGGAGCGCCTGCCCTATCTCGACGGCGCCGGCTCCGAGGAGTGGGCCGACGCCCGCGCCGCCGCGATCTCCCTCGCCGACCCCGACGGCGAGGCGCGGCGCCACCAGCACGCCAAGCGGGAGCGGCACGTGACCGTGCGCCGCGGCGAGCACGGCATGGCGACGGTGACGGCGCACGTCACCGCGCTGGACGCGGCCCTGATCCGCAAGCGTCTCTCCCTCGAGGCCGAGCGGCTGCGCACTGCCGGCGACCGCCGCGGGCATCAGGCCATCCAGGCTGACACCTTCGTGGACACCCTGATCGGCCGCAGCGGGAGCATGGAGCCGGTGACCCTGGACATCGGCGTGATCATCACCGACCACGTGCTCCTGGACCCCGGCGCAGGAGACCTCGCCCAGATCGAGGGCTACGGCGCCGTTCCCGCCGAGGCGGTGCGGGAGAGCCTGCGCGGACCGCTGGACGCCTTGGTCGTCGCCGCCGACCGCGCCGATGGCGCTGATGACGCCGCCGATACCCTCGGACCCGACGGGCCAGCACTGCGCGCCGTGCTGCGCAAGCTGTACGAGCATCCGAGGACCCGCGAGCTCGTCGCCGTCGAGTCCCGCGCCCGGGCCTTCCCACCAGCGCTGGCCCGCTTCATCCGACTGCGCGACCGGACCTGTCGCGGCCCGCACTGCAACGCCCCGATCCGCCACATCGATCACATCCGACCCCACGCGGCCGGCGGCGAGACGTGCCTGGACAACGGACAGGGAGCCTGTGCCTTCTGCAACGACAAGGAGCAGCAGCTCGCGAGCGTGGAGCGGGTCGGGGCCCCGACGCTCGACGGGCATGTGGTCGAGTGGACGACGAGACTCGGCACCACCCGACGCACTCGCGCCGCGGCGCTGACTCATCGGTGCGGTCCGATGGACCCACTGCCCGGTGACAGCCCGGTGCAGCCGCCGACCGACCCGCCGACGCCGACCGAGTCCCCGGGGAGCACCGAACCGCCGGAGACGACCGACCTGCAGGCGCCGACGGAGCCCGAGGGCCGGACGGGGAACTAGATCCTCACCTCGGCAGCTCTGCCCAGAGCTTCACGACTGACGTGCTCACGGCAGATCGAACTGCCTCCAGTCCTTCCCGTCCCACGCCGAGACACCCGTGGCCTCGTCCAGGGTGTACAGCACGCTCTCGTCCGGGGACCAGCAGATCCGCTGCAGCAACAGGTCCTCGAAGCGGGTCTCCTCACCGGTGGCGCTGTCCCAGATCAGCAGATCCCCGGGGCTCTGCAGTGCGATCCGGCTCCGCGCCCCGACGGCCAGGCGAGCCGAGTGGGTGTAGGGGGAGACCTCGGGGCCGGTGCTGGTCGTGCCGTCCGGTGCGCGCACCTCGAGGGTCGCCGGTGCATAGGTGACCAGCACGAGGGTCTCGTCCGCGCTGTACCCGAAGTCGACCAGGATCCGTTCCTGAGCGTCCAACACCTCGCGCCGCTCCCCGGTAGCGGGATCCCAGTGCGAGAGGTGGTTGGGCGGGTCGCTTCGTCCGTGGACGTCGGTGCCGCCGACGACGAGGGTCGTGCCCTCCGCGATGTAGGACAGGGCCGTGGGAGCAGGGGCGTCGGGCTGCAGGGTGTGGCCCGCCCCGCACTGGTCACCGCTCACGTCCCAGAGGCGGACCGTGCCGTCCTTGCTGGTGGAGGCCAGCTGCGTGCCGTCCGGGCTGAAGGCGAGAGCCGTGATCCGCGCCGACGTGTCACGGGGGTCCTCATGGCCGATCAGGTTCCACAGCAGCTCCCCGTCGACGCTGACGATCGCGATGTGCCGCCGGTCGCCGATCGCCAGCCGGGTGCCGTCGGGATGCCAGGCGATCGCCCCCTCGGCAGCACCGGCGATGCGCCGCACGACACTCCCCTCGGCTGTGTCCCACAGGAGCACACCCTGGACATCGGTCAGTCCCAGCATCGAGCGGTCGGGATGCTCCGCGGCGGCGATCAGGGCGCCGTCGGGGGAGACGGCGAGCCCGGCGTCGTTGAACCAGCGGGACGGGGAGGGCTCATAGGGGGTGACGCGAGCCCCCGGAGGGACCCTGCTGCCGCTGTCCTCGAACTCCGGCAGCTCCTCCTCGGGGCCCAGGCAGGAGCTCGGCGCCGGCCCCAGGAACGGGAGCCGGCCACAGCCGGGCAGCAGCAGCGCGGCGGACAGGGCGGAGGCGCCGAGCAGCGCGTGACGACGGGTCGGAGGAGCCATGGTCGAGGGCCGGTCAGGCGCCTGTCGGCTGCGCCGTGCGCCAGAGCAGGCGGAACCACACCTGTGTTCCGTCCTCGAGGGTGTGGACGTCGCACTCACCGTTCTCGGTGGGGACCAGCTCCTGGGCGGTGGAACGCCGACGCTCGGCGGCCAGCACCGTGTACTCGTCCTCCACCCGCAGTACCGGATAGGGCGATTCCTCGGTGCCCTCGCCCGCAGTGCGGATGCTGTCCATCGCCAGCAGCGCGAACTTGCGCTCGCGGGTCGCGTCCGCGTCCTCGCCGAGCGCCGCATAGGCCTGGGATAGGTGCATGTGCGCGGCGGGGCTGAGGAAGATGCCGGGCATCTGCGCCCACAGTGCATCGATCACGCCCTGATGGTCACCGGCCTTCTCGAGCGGGGTCACGATCTGCGTGATCGCGACCATCGGGTTATAGCTCGGTGCCGCGGTGATCTCCCGATGCAGCGCCTCGAGGTGCTCCGGCGTCGGGTCGAGGGCGTACGCCTCCATGGTGTCCGGAAAGTTCACGGTGTCCCGTCCTGTGTCGAGTGCTGTGGGCAGTGAATGGCATCGGCGGTGAGGAGGAGGTGGCTCGCTCTGTCGGCTCCGATCCTACGGGGAGGCGGGAACCCGAGCATCGTCCTCCCGTCACTGGCCGGCGTCGGCACGGGCGAGACCCGCTCGAGGACGCAGGGGCTCGGCGCGCGACGCCGCTACGACGTGACCGGAACCCCGGCGTCGCGCTGGTACTGCTGGAACTCCTCAAGCGTCATGTCCTCGGCGAAGCTGCCGCCGGTGTCGAAAGCGTCCTCCTCCAACGGCTGGTCGAGGTACTCCTGGTACTCCGCTTCCCAGGCGTCGCGCTCCTCCTGCGGAGCCGTATCCGGGGGGCGAGGCCCGTCGGGGCCCCCGTGATAGTCGCGGTCGTTCTCGCGCCAGGCCTCGATCTCCTCCCGGGTGACCCCGTGCTCCCTCTCGATGCGCTCGTACTCCGCCTCGCTGGTGTCCTCGCGCCAGAACTGCCATCCCGGTCCCTCCGTCTGCTCGACCCAGTTCTCCTGCGCGGCGTGGCGGGCTTCGTGGGCGGCGATGTTGATGGAGTACGGATTCCAGGCCCAGTCCTCGTCTATCACGATGTGCTCTCCGCGGAACAGGTCGTGCTCCTTCCAGTAGCCCGCGGGCCCGCCGTCCCTGATGTCGTCGAAGTGCACGGTGATCTCCGCCTCGATGCCCTGCCGCTCGAGCTCCTGCTCGACGATCTCCTCGAGGACGAGCTGCTTCTCCTCGTTCGACATCTGATGCCACGCGATCGCGACCTCCATGGAGACGTTGTCCGGGTCTCCCGGGAGGATCTGGTCGTCGTACGGACCGAACCGGGCTCCCCTGTGATTCTCCTTGCCGGATGCACCGCTCCCGGGAGTCTCCGCTGCAGAGGCCGTGTTCTGCTGCTCGACCTCCTCGGACAGGGTCGCGGAGTGCTGTGCGAGATCCCCGCAGACCTGCTCCAGGAGCCGTCCGGCACCGCTGGACCACGACATGCGGAAGCCCTCGGCGTCCGCTCCCACCCAGAACCCCTCGCTGGCCCGCACCTGCCCGTCGAGGGTCGTGGCGTGGGATGTCAGGCGCTGCTGCGCTGCGTCGATGCGCGCTGCGAACTCACTGACCTGGTGGGGGTTCATGCCGAGGAACATCGATGCATCTCCTGGTGCGGCGAGCGGAAGGGGCCGACACGGCCGGGCAGCGACGGTGCTCGTCTCCCGGACCTCTGGCCTGTCCCGCACGCTAGCCGCGGCGTGGTGGGTCGTGCCATGGGGAGTTCTCTCCATGGCACGACCCACCTGGCGGCTCAGCCCCGCGCCGCCGCCTTCGCCGCCGCCGGCAGCACCGACGCGATACGGTCGAGGACCTCGTCGGTGTGGGCGGTGGAGACGAACCACGCCTCGAAGGCCGAGGGAGGCAGGTACACCCCGCCCTCGAGCATCGCGTGGAAGAAGCGGGTGAACGCCTCGGTGTCCTGCGCCTTCGCGTCCTCGTAGGTCCTGACCGGCTCACCGCGGAAGAACACCGAGAACAGGGTGCCGGCGGTCTGGACCACGTGCGGGACGCCCTCGGCGGTCAGCGCGTCGGCGACCAGCTGCTGCAGCGCGTTCGAGGCGCGGCCGAGCGTCTCGTAGGCCGCGTCGTCGAGCCCGGCGAAGGTCGCCAGCCCCGCCGCGGTCGCGAGCGGGTTCCCCGACAGGGTGCCGGCCTGGTAGACGGGTCCGGCCGGGGCGAGCAGGCCCATCAGGTCCTCGCGTCCGCCGAAGGCGCCGACGGGCAGGCCGCCGCCGATCACCTTGCCGAAGGTCATCAGGTCCGGCGCCCAGTCCTCGCCGGTGCCGCGCGGGCCGTCGACCCCGTAGTGCCCCTCACGGCTCGCGCGGAAGCCGGTGAGCACCTCGTCGCTGATCAGCAGCGCGCCCGCGGCGTGGGCGGTGTCGGCGAGGAAGCGGTTGAAGCCGACGCCGTCCTCCGCCAGCGGCGGGACGACGCCCATGTTCGCGGGCGCCGCTTCGGTGATGATCGCGGCGATCTCGCCGCCGCGCTCGGCGAACAGGGACGTGACGGCCTCGCGGTCGCCGTAGGGCAGCACGACCGTATCCTTCGCGGTCGCGGCGGTGACGCCGGCCGAGCCCGGCATGGCGAAGGTCGCGACCCCGCTGCCCGCCTCGGCCAGCAGCGCGTCCACGTGCCCGTGATAGCAGCCGGCGAACTTCACGACCACGTCGCGGCCGGTCGCGGCGCGGGCCACGCGCAGCGCGCTCATCGTCGCCTCGGTGCCGGAGTTGACCAGGCGCAGCTGCTCGACGGGGCCGATGCGACCTGAGACCTCCTCGGCGAGGGTGACCTCCCCGGCCTGCGGAGCGCCGAAGGAGAGGCCGCGACCGGCCGCCTCCCGCACCGCCTCGACCACGCCGTCATGCGCGTGGCCGAGGATCATCGGACCCCAGGAGCCGACCAGGTCGACGTACTCGTTGCCGTCCGCGTCGGTGAGCAGGGCGCCCTTCGCGCTGGTGAGGAACGGGGGCGTGCCGCCGACGGAGCCGAAGGCGCGCACGGGCGAGTTCACCCCGGAGGGGATGACGCGCCGGGCGCGGTCGAAGAGATCGGCGGAGAGGGTGGTCGAGGGGGTCATGCGGAGCTCCTTCGCGGGAGGGGCGGGGGACGACGGGCGATGGTGCGGTGCCGGGCCGCGGCACGGCGGGCGCGGGCCGGGCCGCGGCTCAGGCGAACTCGCGCAGGTGCGGGGGCAGGCCCTGCTGGAACCAGCCCGCGACCTCGCTCGCGTAGTACGTCAGGACGGTCGAGGCGCCGGCGCGGCGGAAGGCCAGCAGCGACTCGAGGATCGTGCGGTCGCGGTCGATCCAGCCGTTCGCCGCGGCCGCCTCGATCATCGCGTACTCGCCGGAGACCTGGTAGGCGCCGACGGGGACGGGGGAGGCGGCGGCGACGTCCTTCAGCACGTCGAGATAGGGCAGGCCGGGCTTGACCATGACGAGGTCCGCGCCCTCGGCGACGTCGAGCTCCAGCTCGCGCAGAGCCTCGCGGCCGTTGGCGGGATCCTGCTGGTAGGTGCGGCGATCGCCCTGCAGGGACGAGTCCACGGCCTCGCGGAACGGGCCGTAGAAGGCGGAGGCGTACTTCGCGGTGTAGGCGAAGAGCGCGGTCTCGAGATGCCCTTCGGCATCGAGCGCATCGCGGATCGCGGCGATCTGGCCGTCCATCATCCCCGACGGCCCCAGCAGGTGCGCGCCGGCCTCGGCCTGCGCGAGGGCCATCTCGCGGTAGCGCACGAGCGTCGCGTCGTTGTCGACACGGCCGTCGGCGTCGAGCACGCCGCAGTGGCCGTGGTCGGTGAACTCGTCCAGGCACAGGTCGGCCATGATCACGGTCCGATCGCCGAGCTCGGCGCGCAGGCGGGCGAGGGCGCGGTTGAGGATCCCGTCCGGGTCGGTGGCGCCGGAGCCGACGGCGTCCTTGTGCTCGGGCACGCCGAAGAGCATCACGCCGCCGACGCCGCGCTCGGCCGCCTCGGTCGCGGCGCGGACCAGGGAGTCCATCGTGTGCTGCTCGACGCCGGGCATCGAGGTCACGGGTCTGTTCTCGCTCGCGCCCTCGCGCACGAACATCGGCAGCACGAGGTCGGCGGGGCGGAGGGCGTGCTCCCGCACCAGGGAGCGCATCGCGGCGCTGCTGCGCAGGCGGCGGGGGCGGTCGATCGGTCCGGGGAGGGTCGGCTGGGTCATCGGGTCTCCTTCGATCGGGGGTGCGTGGGGTGGGCGGCCGACGGGGCGGGGCTCGGAGCGGCGGGGCCTGACGGGGGCGGCTCGTGCGGCGCCGCGTCGAGCGCCTCGAGGACGGCCGCGACGAGCGCCTCGTCGGTCGGGACGGCGGCCTGGTGGAGGGGACCGAGGCCGGCGGCGCGGACGGCCTCGGCGGTCGGGTCGCCGATGGCGATCACCGCGGTGGCGGGGTGCACGCCGAGCTCAGCGGCGCGTCGGGCGATCATCGGGCTGGTCAGCACGATCGCCGCGTACCGCCCGGCGGCCAGGGACTCCGCGACCGCCGGGGGCGGGTCCACGGGCTCGGGACGGTAGGCCTCGACCTCCACCACCTCGTAGCCGGCCGCGCGCAGCCCCTCGGGGACGGTGCGGGAGGCGGCGGCCGAGGCGGGGAACAACACCCGGTCACCCGGGGCGGCGGGCGGCATCGCGGCGACGAGCGCCGTACCGGAGCCGTCGGCCACGGCGGTGGGGGAGAGGCCCGCCGCCCGCAGGGTCTCGGCGGTGCCCCCTCCGACGGCGATGATCGCCGTCTCGAAGGGAGCCTCCGCCCCGGCGAGGCGCTCTGCGGCGGTGCGGGAGGTGACCACGAGATGCGTGAACGCGCCCGCGGCGAGTTGTGCGAGGGCGGCCTCGAGCTCCTCGCCGGTGCTCGGGACGAGGCGGGTGAGCGGGGCGTGCTCGGCCGTGAGCCCCTCCGCCTCGAGCAGGTTCGCGAGATGCTCGCCCCGCCCCGCTGGGCGCGTGACCAGCACGGGCCCGGCGGCGCGGGGCGGGGAGGAGGGCATCTCGGCGGAGGGCATCAGGCGCGGGCCTCCGCGAGGATCTCGCCGGCGCCGCGGGAGAGCAGGTCCGCGGCGAGCTCCTGGCCGAGCTCGACCGGGACCGAGCCCGGCCCGGAGAGCGCATCGGCGGCGAGGTCCAGGTCCACCCGGGCCTCGCCCTCGACGACGTGCGTCCCGTCGGGACGGATGGCGAGGGCGCGCAGGCGCAGGACCTGCGTGGCGGCGGGCGCCGTATCGGGCCCCGGGCCGGGCTCCGCGCCCGACTCCAGCTCCGCGTACGCGGCGACCGGGGCGGAGCAGCCCGCCTCGAGCGCCCGCAGCAGGGACCGCTCCGCGGTGACCGCGGCGCGGGTGGTCGCGTCGTCGACCGCCGCGAGACGCTCGGCGAACCAGGGCGCCTGCGCGAGCGCGGCGGTGGTCGCCTCGACCGCGAGCGCGCCCTGGGCGGGGGCCGGGAGCATGACCTCGACGGGCAGGAGCTCGCTGATCACGGCCTCTCTGCCCACGCGGCGCAGCCCCGAGGCGGCGAGCACCACGGCATGGAGGTCCGCGTCCGTCCCGAGCGCCCGGTTCAGGCGGGTCTCGACGTTGCCGCGGATCCCCACGACCTCGAGATCGGGCCGCGCCCGCAGCAGCTGCGCGCCGCGTCGCGGGGAGCCGGTGCCCACCCGCGCCCCGGCCGGGAGCTGAGCGAGGGTCATCCCGTCACGGGCGCACAGGGCATCGCGCGGGTCCTCCCGCTCCGGCGTGCAGACCAGCGTGATCTCGTCCAGCGGCGCGGTGGGCAGGTCCTTCCAGGAATGGACCACCACATCGACCTCGCCGTCCAGCAGCGCCTGCCGCACGGCGGTGACGAACACGCCGGTGCCGCCGATCTGGGCGAGAGGGCTTGTGCGGTCGCGGTCGCCATGGGTGCTCACGTGCACAAGCTCGACCTCGTGGCCCGTGCCCTCCACGACCGCGGCGCCGACGTGCCCGGACTGCGTGAGCGCGAGCTCGGAGGCGCGGGTGCCGATCCGCAGCGGGGACGCGGTCACGAGAGGGATCCTGTGCCCGCCTGGCCGTCGCCGGCCGCGGCGCGACGCTCGGCCCGGGCCCGCTCGACGTCCGATGCGGAGTCCACCGCGCTGGTGGTGGGACGGCAGATGCGTCCTGCGCAGCAGTTCACCCCGCACACGTCCGGGGTGCCCCCGAAATCCGTGACCACCCGTCGCGGGAAGGACTCGTCCAGCCGCTCCTGGACGAGATCCGCGAGGGCGGCGATGAAGCGGGGATCCTCCCCGGAGGTCGCGACGCGGCGGAAGGCGAGACCCTTCTCCTCGGCGGTCTCCTTCGCCTCCGTGTCCAGGTCCCACACGACCTCCACATGATCGGTGACGAAGCCGATGGGGACGACGACGACCGCATCGGCGGAGTCCTCCTCGGCGAGCCGGGCGATGACGTCGTTCACGTCGGGCTCGAGCCACGGGATGTGCGGCGCCCCGGAGCGGGACTGGTAGACGAGCTGCCAGTCCGGAAGCTCGGGAGCGTCATCGTGCAGCTGGTCCATCACCCATCGGCAGGCGGCGAGATGCTGCTCGACGTACCAGCCGCCGGATCCCTCGACCCGCGTCTCCTCCGGCCCGGAGGCCTCGGCCATCGCCGTGGGCACCGAGTGGGTGGAGAAGAGCACCGCGATGCGCTCGCTGTCGTGGCCCTCGGAGGCGAGGCTCGCCAGGGCGGCCTCGACGCCGTCGACCACCGGCGCGAGGAACCCGGGGTGGTTGAAGTAGACGCGGACCTTGTCGATGGTGACCTCGCCGGCCAGACCGGTCTCCTCGAGCACCATGCCGAAGTCCTCCCGGTACTGCCGGCAGGAGGAGTACGAGGAGTACGCGCTGGTGACGAGTCCGAGTGCGTGGCGGTGGCCGTCGGCGTGCAGAGCGCGGACGGCCTCGGCGTTGTAGGGCGCCCAGTTGCGGTTGCCGAAGTAGATCGGCAGATCCACGTCGCGGCGTGCGAGCTCCTCCTCGAGCGCGGCGATCATCGCCTCGTTCTGCTCGGTGATCGGGCTGCGTCCGCCGAGAGCGCGGTAGTGGCCCGCGACCTCCTCCAGCCGCTCGTCGGGGATCCCGCGACCGCGGGTGACGTTGCGCAGGAAGGGGATGACGTCGTCCTGCCCGTCGGGGCCGCCGAAGGAGGAGAACAGGATCGCGTCGAAGGGACGGGCCTCGCCGCGTCGCGCATGGGTGGGGGAGTCGGGGGCCGCGGTGCGCGGCGCGGGCATATGGGTGGTGGTGTCGGTCATGGTGTGGTCCTCGGTGAAGGTCGTGCGGGCAGGGAGGCGTCCGGGATCAGGCCAGGAGCGCGGCGACGTCCTCGAGGTCCTCGAGGCGGCGGCCGGTGTGGAAGGGGAGCTCGTCGCGCACGTGCAGGCGCGCATCGGAGTAGCGCAGGTGGCGCATCATGTCGACGAGGTCGTGCAGATCGTCGGCCTCGAAGGAGAGCAGCCACTCGTAGTCGCCGAGCGCGAAGGCGGCGACGGTGTTGGCGTTGACCTGCGGGTAGTCGCGGCCCAGCAGGCCGTGCTCGCGCAGCATGCGGTTGCGCTCCTCGTCGGGCAGCAGGTACCACTCGTAGCTGCGCACGAAGGGGTACACGGTGATCCACTGCTTCCGCTCGAAGCCCGGGACCATGAACGAGGGGACGTGGCCCTTGGCGAACTCGGCCATGCGGTGCACGCCCACCGACGCCCACTCGCGGTGCAGCCAGGTGCCGGCCAGGGAGCGCTCGAACTCGCGCAGGCCGCGCTGCAGCGCCTCGGGGTCCTCGGCGGCGAGCCACAGCATCAGGTCGTCCTCGGAGCGGAAGCCGGAGACGTCGTAGAAGCCGAGGATCTCGACTCCTCCATCGCTGGCAGACTCGATCAGCGGGACCGTCTGGGTGAGCGCCTCGGCGACCTGGGCGGTGGTGAGCTCGCCGTCCTCGGTCAGGCCGGAGAGGCGGCGGAACACGGTGTAGCTCGTGTACCGGGTGGTCTGCGCGATCTCCTCGGGGGTCGAGGCGGGGGTGTCGTTCATCGTGGGGTTCCTTCCGTGGGGGCGGTGGGAGAGATCGGGGTGGTCTGCGGGGCCTGCGCGGCGGCGGCGCGGGCGTCGTCGGCGCGGACGATCGCGTCGAGGCCGGTGCCGGCCCGCCAGGAGCCGACGAGCTCGAGGTCGTCCCGCGCCTCGAGCAGCGCCGCGAGCGCGTCGAGGGCGGCGCGGTGGCCGGGCCGGGGCCGGCGCATCGCCCGGTCCCAGTCGATCACGGCCCAGTCCGCGAGCCGGGAGCGGGTGAGCGGGGTGCGGAGGATCGCGGAGGCGTCGGCGAGGGCGAGGTCGACGATCTCCTCCCGCCCCGGCAGCTGTTCGCCGGGACGGCCGTAGGAGAGGCGCACCAGGTGCGGCGAGGCGGCCGACGGGAGGGCCTCGCGCAGCGCGCGCCCGACGTGCTCCCACTTGGCGCTCGCATGGGTGAGGGCCTTCGCGCGGATCCCCGGGGTGCCCGGCGCGACCAGTGCACCGGTCCCCGAGGGATGTGAGTCCAGGGCGGGGGCGTCCAGCACCAGGGCGACCAGCCGCACCGCGGCCGACGGCGTCTCCGGGATCGCCTCGGCGATCTCCGGCGCGGCCCCGGCGAGCAGGGAGCGGGCGGTGTCAGGAGGGCAGGCGAGCACGAGGCGGTCGGCCTCGAGCTGCTCACCGCGGGCGGTGCGGACCCGCCACGGCTCGCCCTCGCGGTCCAGGCCCGTGACCTTCACGCCGGTGCGCACGATCCCGCCCCCGGCGAGCAGCTCCTCGCGCAGCGCCGCGGGAAGGGCCGCCATGGTCGGGGCGAGGGCGTGCACACGGGTCCCGGCGCTCGCACCGGCCGTGCGGCCGGCGTCGCCCCATCGTCCCCCGCCGCGCAGGCGGCGCACGGTCCGCACCAGCGAGCCGTGCTCGGCCAGGCCCGTCGCGAGCTGCGGGGAGGCCGCGGCGAGCTCGAGCTCGGCCGGATCGGCGGAGTGCACCCCGCCGACGATCGGGGCGACGAGCCGCTCGAGCACCCGTCGGCCCATCCGGCGTCCCACCGTCTCGGCGACGGTCGCCCCGGGCCGTGCGCCGATGCGGGCGGGCAGCAGGGGCTCGAGCGCCGCGCGCAGCGCCCCCGGCCAGCCGAGCACCTCGCGCACGTCGGCGGCGAGCGGTCGGCCGGGCACCCCGAGCAGGGCGCCGGCCGGGGCGCGGTGCACCCCGGCGGCGGAGACGATCCGGCTGCCGAGCCCCTCGCGCGGGGAGACGACCCGATCTGCGAGCCCGAGCTGAGCGACCAGCGCGTCGACCGCGCCGGAGGCGGTCGAGTACGCCTCCGCGCCCGCGTTCAGGGCGAGGTCGCCCGCGCCCGGGAGGGCGAGCTCCGCGACCGCGCCGCCGAGGCGGTCCTCGGCCTCGAGCAGCACCACGCGGTGCCCCGCGCGCTGGTGGCGTCGGGCGGCGAGCAGCCCCGCGAGGCCGCCGCCGACGACGAGGATCCGGGCGCTCATGCCTCGGGCGCCTCCGCGGCGCGCGCGACGCGCTGGGAGTGGAGGAAGGCGACCAGGTCGGTGAGCACCTGCGGGTCGGTGTCCGGCGGGACGCCGTGGCCGAGGTTCACCACGTGCCCGGCCGCGGCCGCGCCCGCCTCGAGCACGCCGCGCGCCTCCGCGAAGCGTGCCTCCTCCGAGGTGAACAGGACCGCGGGGTCGATGTTGCCCTGCACCGGGGTGTCGGCGGGGAGGACCTCCAGCGCCCGATCCAGGCGCAGGCGGTGATCCACGCCCATCGCGGTCGCGCCGGCGCCGAGCATCGGCAGCAACAGGTGCGCGGCCCCGACGCCGAAGTGGATCCGCGGCACCGGCAGGTCCGCGACGTGGGCGAGCGCGGCGGCGGAGTGGGCCTGGACGTGCTCGAGATACTGCTCCTGCCCGAGCGCGCCCACCCAGGAGTCGAACAGCTGCACCGCGGAGGCGCCCGCGAGGACCTGGGCCCGCAGGAAGCGGCCCGAGAGCTGCGCGACCCAGGTCGCCAGGCGCTCCCACAGGTCCGGGCGCGAGCGCATCAGCGCCCGGGTGCGCAGGTGGTCACGGCTGGGGCCGCCCTCGACCATGTAGCTCGCGACGGTGAAGGGGGCGCCGGCGAAGCCGATCAGGGGCGTGGTGCCGAGCTCCGCCACGGTCAGGCGCACCGCCTCGCGGATCGGGGCGAGCGCCTCCTCGTAGTCGTCGCCGAGCGGGGGCAGCGCCTCGATGTCGGCCTCGGTGCGCACGGGATGGTCGAAGACCGGGCCGACGCCCGGGCGGATCTCGACGCCGAGGCCGGCGAGGCGGGCGGGGACGACGATGTCCGAGAAGAAGATCCCGGCGTCCACGCCGTGGCGGCGCACGGGCTGAAGCGTGATCTCCGCGGCCATGTCGGGGCGGACGCAGGAGTCGAGCATCGTGGTGCCCTGGCGCAGCGCCCGGTACTCGGGCAGCGAGCGGCCGGCCTGACGCATGAACCACACGCTCGGTGTGTCGCTCCTCACGCCGCGCAGCTCCTGCAGCAGTGAGGCGTCGGCCACGCCGCCGTCGACGGCGGAGCGGCGCGCGGGATGCTCCTCGGGGAGCGATCCGGGGCCCGTGGAGGGGTGCGCGGAAGGGGTCTCGGCAAAGGGTGCGGCAGCGGTGGCGAGCCCGGGGCCTGCGGCGTTCCCGGATGCTGACAGGTGTCGCGATCGATCTGACGCACCGTCGGCAAAAATGGGCTCTGACATGGGGTTCTGGTTCATGACGCCCCCATTGTGCACACGTTCGCGCGCGGCGTCGCCAGACAGGTCCTCCGGGGGCGGAGCGACGGGCGAACATGCCTAGACTGACGATCATGCTCGCTGCTCTCCGTGCCTCCCACGAGCATCTCGACCTCGAGATGCTCGACGCCCTGACCCGGGGTGCGGAGTCCCTGCCCGAGGCGCTCGAGGAGCTGCAGGCCGAGCGCGTCGAGACCGTCGGCGCCCCGCCCGTCGTCTCGGGAGCGGTGGTGCTCAGCACCTGCAACCGCCTCGAGGTCTACCTCGACACCGAGCGCTTCCACGAGGGCGTCGAGCTCGTGATCGACGCGGTCTCCCGCACCAGCGGCCTGGACCGTGAGGTGGTCTCCCTCTGCTTCGACGCCGCGATGGACGTCCCCGTCCCGCAACACCTGTTCGAGGTCACCTCGGGGCTGCGGTCGATCGTGATGGGCGAGGCCGAGATCTCCGGCCAGGTGAAGCAGGCCTACGAGGCCGCGCGCCGCGCCGGTCGCACCACCTCGATGCTCCACGACCTCTTCCAGCACGGCTTCCGCTGCGCCAAGAGCGTCGCCACCCAGGCCCCCGTCGGCGCCGCGGGTCGCTCCGGCGCCTCCGTCGCGCTGGACCGCGCCGGGATGCAGCTCGGCGGCTTCGAGGGCCGCAGCGTGCTGATCGTCGGCACCGGCGCCTACGCCCGGCTGGGGCTGTCGGAGCTGGCGCGACGCGGCGTCTCCCGGATGCAGGTCTTCTCCCCGTCCGGGCGGGCGGCGGGCTTCGCCGAGCGCCACGGCGCGGAGGCCGTCGAGGCCGAGGGGCTCGAGCGGGCCCTGCGCGAGGCCGACCTGGTGCTGGCCGCCTCCGGTCGCGGCACCTCGCTGTTCCCCGAGCTGTTCCTGAACGCGGGCCGCACCGTCGTGCTCGACCTCGCGCTGCACTCCGACCTCCACCCCCTCGTGCGCCACCTCAAGGGCATCACCGTGCTGGGGCTGGAGGACCTGCGCCGGGAGGACCCGGACGGCGAGGACCCGGCGCTGGTGACCGCCCGCGGCATCATCGCCGAGAACGTCGAGGCCTTCCGCCAGCAGCAGGAGGTGCGCCGCATCGACCCGGCGATGGCCGCCCTGCGCCGCGAGGTGTTCGACGCGGCCGACGGGGAGATCGACCGCCTGCGCCGCGACGTCTCCGGGGAGACCGCCGACCAGCTCGAGCGCTCGGTGCGCCGCATCCTCGCCAGGGTCATGCACCAGCCCGCCGAGCGGGCCCGGCACCTGGCCGAGACCGGCTTCGCCGACGAGTACGTCTCCGCCTTCCACACGATCTTCGGGATCGACATCTCCGCCGCGCAGGGCGCCGAGGACTCGCCGGTGCCGGCGGCGCCCGGCGCCGCCGAGCCCGTGCCGGCCGGCTGGATGCGCGTGGACCGCACGGTCCCGCCCGGCCCCGCCGACCTTGCGGGCCTGGCGGGAGCGACCGCCCTCGCCGTCGGCGGCCGGCCCACCGGCGCGGAGCTCGCCCGGCGGACCCTGCGCGGCAGGGGCTGCCCGGCCGGGCACGACGCCGAGGGCTGAGCCTCCCGGGACCGGGACCGGGACCGCGGCCGGAGCCGCGATCCGCCGGTCAGCGTCGGGAGCGCCTCCACCAGCGCCGACGAGGCGCGGGAGCCACGGACGGCTCGGGATCCTCCGACGACTCGGTCTCCTGCGAGTGCTCGAGCTCCTCGGGGTCGATCCGCAGGCCGTCCTCGTCCACCCACACGTCGGTCCAGCCGACGTCGGACTCGTCCCGGGGCACGAAGGGGCGACGGCCCGGCAGGAGCTCCTCGGCCTCGGCCGCCGCCGGCTCCTGCGGGACGCGGACCTCCTCGCCGCGGTGCGGCACCGGGCAGGTCCAGAAGAACGGGCACCCCGGACAGCCGGCGGTCTCCTCGTCGGGAGCCGCCTCGCGCTGCATCGCGACGGTGTCGATCTGCTGCAGCATGCGCAGACGCGAGTCGTAGGGGTTGATCTCCATCTCGCGCCCAGCCTACTGCCGGGGCGAGGGGCCGCCGCACCGGGCGGGGGACCGTAGGATCAGGTGTCGATCACCAGCACGAGGAGACCCGAATGAGCACCCCGGCCGAGCGCGTCCGCGACACCACCCGACGCCTTCTCACGCTGCTCGAGGAGGGCGAGTCCACGACGCCCGAGGCGATCACGCTGCGCGCCGAGCTCGCCGAGGCCACCGCCGAGACGGGCCAGCTCGAGGACGCCTTCTACCAGGCCGACGAGCTGCTCAAGGATGCACGGCGCGAGCACGGCGAGGAGCACGAGGCGACCGTGCGGGCGCGCGCCGCGAAGGACGCGGTCGAGGAGATCGTCCGCCGAGGCTGAGCCGGCGCGGACCTCGGCCCGTCGGCCCCGCGCCTCACCAGCGGAAGCCGCCCTCCCGCAGGCGCGCATCGACCTCCCCCTGCATCGAGATCGCGTAGGTCTCGGTGATGTGGTCGTTGTCGAGCGAGACGCGCACGTTCCCGATCACCGGCGGGCACTCGCCGCCCGGGCAGATCAGGTCGTTGACGTCCAGCGGCACGACGGGGCCCGGCGCCTGCTCGAGCAGCGCCGTGTCCGGGCGCTCCTCGGCCAGCGGCGCGGGCAGGGGAGAGATGCAGGAGGGGTCCTCCGCGCCCTTCTCCTCCGTGCAGGGCACCGGCTCGACCTCCAGCCGCGGCTGGTCCCGCAGCGCCATCACCGTCGAGCCCTGCTCGCCGAGCGAGGCGAGGGTCTGCTCGATCCCGGGGACCAGCGTCTCCTCGTAGTCGGTGGAGAGGAAGGTCGTGTTCAGCACGACGGCCTCCGGCGCGATCTGCTCGATGTACGCCTCGGCGTCGGCGCTGAACCGGTCGCAGACCTCGTTGACATGAGCGTCGGGCGCGTAGGTGCAGCCGCCCTCCCACAGCGTGATCACGGTCCATCCCTCGCGCGCGGCGAGCGGGGCCAGCGCGCCGGTGAACTGCTCGATGCGGGAGTTGCCTGCGCTGACCAGCACCGGGCCGCCCTCCTCGCCGGGGATCTGCGCACAGCGGGTGGAGAGCCGCTCGGCGGCCTCGCCCTGCGGCTCGAGAGCGCCCGTGCACGGCTCGGTCCCGGTGAACCAGTCCTTCCCGAGCGTCGCCGCGGTGGGCAGCGGCTCGGCCGACGGGTCCGCGTCGGGGTGGACGGTGAAATCGGGGTCCAGCACGCGGGCGCCGGGGTTGTCGGCCACGGCGCGGGCCTCCGCCTCGCGCTGCTCGCCCAGCAGGTGCTGCTGCGCGCCGATCATCGGTGCGAGCGCGAGGACGAGACAGGCGAGGACCACGAGGCCGCCGCGCCGCGCCTTCGCTCCCGCCCAGCGCCAGCGCCGGACCGGGGTGTCGACGACCTTCGTGAGCAGCCAGGCGAGCACCAGCGAGAGCAGGATCAGCACCAGCCCGTCGAACAGGCCGGCGCGCTCCTTCCCGGCCCGGGCGAGGTAGAGGGTCAGCAGCGGCCAGTGCACCAGGTACAGGCCGTAGGAGATGTCGCCGAGCACCCGGCCGGGACGGGTCGAGAGCAGACGGTCCACGCCGAGGGGATGCCCGGTGGTGCCGGCGCACAGCACCAGCGCCGCGGCCGCGAGCGGCCAGGCCGCGATCCAGCCCGGGAAGGCGCCCTGCACGTCGACCAGCAGGCCGCAGGAGACGAGCCCGACGATGCCCGCCCAGCCCATCACCACCGGGACCAGGGCGGCGCGGGGACGGGGACGGCGGCGCCGGCCGGTGCGGGCGCGGCGCTCCTCCCAGACCGGGAGCGCCAGGCCCAGCAGGGACCCGGCCGCGAACTCCCACAGCCGGGCGAAGGTGTCGAAGTAGGCGATCTCCTGCTGGACGGCGGTGGAGTGCACCGACCAGGCGAAGGACGCCACCAGCACGAGCGCGAAGACGACGGCGAGCACGCCGCGCACGGACCAGCCGCGCCACCGCGCCAGCAGCACGCCGCCCGCGATCAGCAGCGGCCACGCCAGGAACACCTGCCCCTGGATGGACAGCGACCAGAAGTGCTGGAAGGCCGAGGCGCCGGTCTCCTCCGCCGCGTAGTAGTCCACGCCCCGCTGGACCAGCACCCAGTTCTCCACGTGCAGCACCGAGCCGATCGCATCGGTGAGCGCGGTCATCCAGCGGTCCGCGGGAAGCACGAGGTACACCCCGGCGAGGGTCGCGAGCGCGACCACGGCCGTCGGCGGCAGCAGCCGCTTGAAGGTGCGGGCCCAGTAGGCCGGCGGTCGCATCGCCCGGCCCGCATCGGCCTTGCGCAGGAACGTCCCCACCAGCAGGAACGCGGAGATGAACAGGAACACGTCCACGCCGCCGGAGACCCGGTCGAACCAGACGTGGTAGAGCACGACCAGGCCGATCGCGAGGCCGCGCAGGCCGTGCAGCTCGGGGCGGAAGCGACCGGCGGGCGTGGTCCCGCCCGCGGGAGCGGCGCCGGCTGCGGCGGTCCCGGCGCGGGCGGGGGAGGAGGGCTGCGAAGGCATGGAGGGGGACTCGGAGGATCTCAGGAAGGGACGGGAGAGGGAGGGGGACGCGCGGGGCACCGTCGTGCGGGGCGTCAGCCCCGGAGGAAGGAGGCGCAGGCCTGCTGCAGCAGCAGCGGGTCCGCGGTCGCGCACATCTCGCGGGCGGAGTGCATGGACAGCAGGGTGATGCCCACGTCGATCGTGGTCATGCCCAGACGGGTCGCGGTGATCGGCCCGATCGTGGAGCCGCAGGGCATGGCGTTGTGGGAGACGAAGTGCTGGTGCGGCACCCCGGCCCGCTCGCAGGCGGCGACGAAGGCGGCGATGCCGACGGCGTCGGTCGCATAGCGCTGCTGGGCGTTGATCTTCAGCATCGGACCCTCGCCGAGGCGCGGCCTGGTCACGGGGTCGTGACGCTCGGGGTAGTTCGGGTGCGCGGCGTGGCCGGCGTCCGCGGAGAGGACGAGGGAGGAGGCGAGGACCTGGCGGCGGCTCGCCTCGTCGCCGCCGAGCGCGGCGTGGACGCGCACCAGCACGTCCTCGAGGAAGGGGCCGGCGGCGCCGGAGCGGGTGGCCGAGCCGACCTCCTCGTGGTCGTTGGCGACCAACATCGCGATCGGGGCGGGGCCCTCCGCGGTCCCCGTGCGGGCGGCGCCGGCGACCGTCGCGAGCGCCTCCACCTCGGCGTGCACGGAGGAGAGGTTGTCGAGCCGGCCCGAGGCGAGGAACTCCTCGTCGGCGCCGAAGAGCGCCGGGGCCTGCGCGTCGACGGTGACGACGTCGAGGCCGACGATCTCGGCACGGTCCACCCCGGCGTGATGGGCGAGGATCTCCAGCACGTCCAGACCCGCGAAGCCGAGCACCGGCTGCATGTGCCGCTGCGGGTCCAGGGTCAGGCCGTCCTTGTTCACGGCCCGGTCCAGGTGCACGGCGAGCTGCGGGATGCGCAGCAGGCCCGGGGTGTCCACGAGGACCGTCGACCCGTCGGCCAGGGCGAGCCGGCCCGCGAGTCGCAGCTCCCGGTCCAGCCAGGAGTTCAGCAGCGGTCCGCCGTAGATCTCGACGCCCACCTGGCTGAGCCCCTCGGCCCCGAAGCGGGGATCGGGCTTGACCTTCAGGGCGGGGGAGTCGGTGTGGGAGCCGACGATCCGGAAGGGGGTGGCCGCGTCCGCGCCCTCGGGGGCGGACCAGGCGATGAGCGAGCCGTCGCGCAGCACGTAGCGGTCGCCGGCGACGTCGCCTGCGGTCCAGGGCGCGGTCTCCACCAGCTCGGTGAAGCCCGCCGCGGCCAGGCGCCGGGCCGCCTCGCGGGCGGCGTGGAAGCTCGAGGGGGAGGCGGTGACGAAGGCGCCGAGGTCGAGCGCGGCGGCGCGGGCGCGGGGGGAGGGGGACGCGGCGGAGAAGGGGGTCACCCGTTCATTGAACCATCGGTGCCGCGGCAGGGGAGCATGCGCAGCAGCTTCGCGTCGCCCACCTGCAGCACCACCTCGGCGGCGCCGGACTCGGAGATCTCGTTGAGCCCGGTGTAGGTCGCGGACCGGTCGTGGAGCTCCTTCGGCCCGAAGTCCAGCGCGTAGTCCACGCCGAGGTCCTCCGCCGCATCGCACACCTCGGGGTCTCTCTGCGCATCGTCGAGGTGGCCGTTGAGCAGGTGCACCTCGTCTTCCGCCTGGAAGCTCATGAAGGTGTTGAGCACCTCACGGTCCGAGATCGCGTAGGCCAGCGAGCTGCCGTTCCAGGCGTTGGTCGCGATGACGGCGTCCTCGGGCACCACCTCCGGCAGCATCAGCAGCAGCGCCCGCTCATCGTCGCTGAGCAGGTTGTCGCTGCGCCATTCGCGCTCGAGATACGTCCTGGACACCTCGGTGCTCGGGGAGAAGTGGCCCACGGCGATGATCGCGAGGCAGAGCGTGACGGCGAGGACGGCGCCGGCGGTGCCGCGCAGGACGGGCAACAGCCGCGCGGCCCATCGCAGCAGCACGTCCAGGCCGACGGCGAGCAGCGGGACAGCGGCGGTCGCGAGCATCACCGTGATGCGGTTGTTGTCGCTGTACCAGTTGCCGGTGAGCTCGTAGCGCAGGTCGTCGACGGGCAGCGAGCGGGTCGCGACCGACAGGGCGCCCGCGGCGAGGAAGGCGATCACGAGCCAGCGGGAGCGGGAGCCGATCAGCACCGCGAGCGCGCACAGCGCCACGAGCACGCCGAGCGGCAGCCAGATCGGGGTCGCGTTCGGGGCGAGGGTGAGGGTCTGCCAGATCGCCTCCTCCGTCGTGGCGTTCGGGTCCCACACGGCGGCCGAGGCCTCCACGGGCCGGAACCGGTACCAGATGTCGTGGCCGACGACGATGACGAGGGCGGTCAGCGGCACGAGCACGGCCAGCCGGATCCCGGCGCGCGGGCGGCGGCGCACGAGGTCGGTCGCCGTGGCGAGCACGGCCCACACCATCATCGGCACGCCCATCACGAGCGCGACGAACACCCCCTGGGGATGCGCGAGCGCGACCGCCCCGAAGACGGCGGGCATCAGCACGCCGAGCTGCCCCCCGGTGAGGCGCTGCTCCCCGTCCGGCGCCAGGCGCACCAGGTGCACGATCAGCATCAGCACCAGCGGCATCATCGCCAGGGAGTACAGATAGGGCAGCAGCACCCCCCAGGACATCATCGACAGAGGGAAGGCGGAGGCGACCCCGGCCAGGGCGCCCGCGGCCAGCCAGCCGGCGGGCCCCGCGTTCGTGCCGGTGCGCACCAGTGCCATCAGCGCCAGCGGCCACACCGTCGTGCCCAGCAGCAGCATCACGAGGTTCGAGGCGAGGACGATGTCCTGCCCGGAGAGCTGGACGACCAGGCTCACGGTCTGGTGCCAGAGCGCGGGGTAGAACGTCTCCTCACCGGGCAGGGTGGTCATCCCGCCCACGGTCCAGGCGGAGCCGTCGCCGAGGCGGAGGATGTGCCGCACGGCGTTGAGGTGGAAGACGTTGTCGTAGGACTGGTTGACCCGGAACAGGCCGCCCATCATGTCCAGCGCGCGCAGCAGGATGTACCCGCCGCCGATCGCGAGGCCGAGGAGGATGGTGGCGGCGCGGCCGCGGCGGGTGGCGAGGAGGCGGCCGAGGGCGGTCTCGGGGACGTCCGTGGTCGTCGTGGCTGTGGCAGTGGTCGTCGCCGCGGCGGTCGCCGTGGACGTGGAGGAGGCGGCGCCCTCGGCGTCGTGCGCTGCGTCGACGGTCTGCGCGTCGGGGGTCGCCGCGTCGGCGCCGTCGGCCGCTGCGCCGTCCGCGTCCTCCGCCGCGACGCGGTGCTCCGCCGTGTCCTGCGCGACGGGCTCCGGGGCGGCGGCGCGGTGGGTGTGCCGGGAGCGGCGTCGGCCGATGCCGGCCGACCACAGCAGACCGCCGAGGACCAGGCCGAGCACGAGCGGGGAGAGCACCGTCCACGGGATCGAGAGGAGGTGGCCGAGCTCCGCGGACGCGGCGATCAGCACGGCCGAGACCGGGGTCACCACGGCGAGGGCCGTCAGCGGCCGCAACCGCAGCGCCAGGACCGTCGGCAGTCCGGGCGCGCCGAGCACGAAGAGTGCCGCGACCAGCACGGCGAGCACTCTCAGAACGTCCACGCACGGCCTCCTGCAGTCCATCGGCGGGGCGTGGGCGCCCCGAGGGTCCGGATCATGCTAGTCGTCCGTCGGCCCTGCGACCTGCTCATCCGGCGGCCGCCGCGAGCTCGCGTGTCATCGCCGGGGCGAGGGTCTCCTCGACGAACACGCGGGTCAGGTGGTTGTCGTCCATGTGCACGTAGGTGTCGCCGAGGATCGGGGAGCAGCGTCCCTCGGGGCAGACCTCCGGCGTGAGGTCCAGCATCCTCACGGCGGAGTCCGGTCCGGTGAGCGCCGTGAGTGGGGCCGCGGGGTTCTCCGGCGCGAGCTTCTCGGAGACGTCCGCGCCGCAGGCGGCGTCGGCGTCGACGGGCGTTCCGCCGTCCTCGATCACGGCCTCGGCACAGACGTACTGATCCTGCTCCCAGCGCGGGGTGTCCCTCATCGCGAGCACGTCGATCCCTCGGTCCAGGAGGGTCTGGATCGCGCCCTCGGTCCCCTCGGGCATCGTCTCCGCGGCGGAGTCGGGGACGGTCTCGGTCACCGTGGTCATCACCAGATCGGGCTGGACCGCGTCGAGGTACTCCAGGACCCACTCGTCGTAGCCCGCGCAGTAGGGCCACCGCTCGGTGCCGGCGAGGAAGCCGCAGCCGCTCATGGTGAGGTTCACGATCTGGGCGTCGCGGGCCTCGGCGGTGGGCAGCAGGGCGGGGACGTACTGGCGGGAGTGGGAGCTGCCCACCACCACGATCGTCATGCTGGGCTCGGCATCGCCGGGCAGCCGCTGCTGACAGTCCGTGTTGCGGAAGCTGGTCGCCGGCTTCCAGACCCCGGCGCAGTCCTCGGGAAGGTTCGGCCACTGGCTGCCGAGGTCCCAGCCCTCCGGGCGCAGCTGCGCCGGGGCCTCGGTCGCGACCTCGTCGGTGGGGATCGCGGCCTCGACCGCGACCGGCGGCGGGGAGGACGAGGTGCGCTGCAGCACGCCCCACCAGCCGCCTGCCGCCCCGGCCACGAGGGCGACGCTCGCCGCGACCGCGACGAGGGCCCGCCAGGGACGGGCCTCGAGCCAGCGGGAGCGGCGCACCGGCGCGTCGACGGCGCGGGTGAGCAGCCAGGCCAGCAGCACCGCGGCCGCGAGCACCGCGAACCCGTCCAGCAGGCCCGCGCGCTCCTGCCCGCTGCGGTGCAGCCAGAGCACCAGCAGCGGCCAGTGCACGAGATAGAGGGTGTAGGAGATGTCGCCGATGAACGCGGCCGGACGGGTGGACAGCAGCGCATCCACGCCCCAGCGCCGCCCCGAGTGCCCGGCGACGACCACGGCCGCGGCCGCGGCGAGCGGCCAGATCGCGATCCAGCCCGGGAACATCGAGGAGACGTCCAGCACGATCCCGCAGGCCAGGAGCGCAGCGATGCCGGTCCAGCCGGTCAGGGCGCGCAGGGTGCGCATCCGCGGCGGGACCCCGTCCTCGGGGCGGCGGGCGCCGGTGATGCGGTCCAGCACCGGCAGGGAGAGGGCGAGGAGGGAGCCCGCGGCGAACTCCCACATCCGGGCGGCGGTGTCGAAGTAGGCGATCTGCTGCTGGGACTGGGTGGAGAGGATCGACCAGGTCAGCGAGGCCGCACCGATCACCGCGATGATCGCGATCAGCGGGCGGCGCACCGATTTCCCGGCGCGGGCCCGTCGCACCACCAGCAGGAACAGCAGCGGCCACACGATGAACGCCTGTCCCTGCACCGACAGCGACCAGAAGTGCTGCAACGGGGAGGCTGCCCCGGCGTCCCGGGCGTGGTAGTCGACCTGCATCGCCACCAGCAGCGCGTTCTGCAGGTAGACCGCGGAGGCGACGGCCTGCTGCATGATCGTCGGCCAGATCGAGGGGGGCAGCAGCAGCGCGGTCGCCAGCAGCGTGAGCAGGATCGTCACCGCTGCGGGCGGGAGCAGGCGCTTGAAGGTGTGCAGCCAGTAGCGGGGCACGCCGAGGGGGCGGCCGCTCTCGAGGCGGCGCACGAAGGTGCCGGTGAGGAAGAAGGCGGAGAGGAACAGGAAGACGTCCACGCCGCCGGAGACCCGGCCGAGCCAGATGTGGTAGACGGCGACGAGCCCGAGCGCGACGGCGCGCAGGCCGTGCAGCTCGCGGCGGAATGCGGGCCGCGGCGGCGTAGGGGCGCCGGTCGGTGCGGGGCCGGCGGCGACGCCGACGGACGGGGCGCTCGCCGCGTCACGCGATCGGCTCTCCTCGCCCTCGGGCCGCCAGGTGCCGGAGACGGAGCCGCTGGTGGACCAGGCGTCCTCCGCCTCCCGCTCGGCATGCGCCTCGACGGGGCCCTGCAGCCAGTCGTCCAGCGACGAGGTCGAGGAGGGCAGGGCGTCCGCGGTCCACGCGGCGAGGGAGGAGCGCGGACGGGACGGGGCGGGGGTGGTCGTGGCTGCGGGCTCGGGCGTCGGGCCGAGCGCCGGTGCGTCCTCGGCCTCCTGCGTCCAGTCGGAGAGGTCGTCGGCCAGGCGCGGGGCGTCGCCCTCGGCGTGCTCCCCGTCCTCCTGCGGCCGTGCCTGTCGGCCCCCGCGGCGCGGAGCGGGCGGGTCACTGGGGGAGCTGATCGCGCACCCCTCCCGACGAGGCCCGGCCGACCGCGCGGACCGCGGGGATCGTCGACAGCAGCGACGACGCCAGGGCGTCGGTCGGGGGTGTCGACATGGTCCCTCCTGCGGTGCGGGTCGTGCGGCCTCCGCGATCTTACGGCGCGGTAGGCCGTGGGACCATGGGACGGTGACCACGCCCCCTGCGCCCTCCGCGGCCGATCCGTCGTCCGCCGTCCCGTCCCCCGCCGACGTCGGCTTCGAGATCACCGCCCGTCACGGCGAGAAGGCCCGCGCCGGGGTGATCACCACCCCGCACGGCGACATCGCGACACCGGCCTTCGTGCCGGTGGGCACCAAGGCGACGGTGAAGAGCGTGCTGCCGGAGTCGATGGCGGAGCTCGGCGCTCAGGCGCTGCTGGCGAACGCCTACCACCTCTACCTCCAGCCCGGTCACGACCTCGTGGACGAGGCGGGCGGCCTCGGCGCCTTCATGAACTGGCCCGGCCCCACCTACACCGACTCCGGCGGCTTCCAGGTGATGAGCCTCGGGGCCGGCTTCCAGAAGGTGCTCTCCTCCGAGTTCTCCGGCGGCGAGAAGGCCCGCACCGCCAACGGCGAGGACGACGCCGTCCGCGAGGGCAAGGAGCGTCTCGCCCACGTCGACGACGACGGCGTCACCTTCCGCTCCTTCATCAACGGCGACGAGCACCGCTTCACCCCCGAGATCTCCATGCAGATCCAGCACGGCCTCGGCGCGGACATCATGTTCGCCTTCGACGAGCTGACCACGCTCATGAACTCCCGCGGCTACCAGGAGCAGGCGCTCGAGCGCACGAGGCTGTGGGCGCTGCGCTGCCTGGCGGAGCACGCCCGTCTCACCCACGAGCGCACCCACCGCCCCTACCAGCAGCTGTGGGGCGTCATCCAGGGCGCGCAGTACGAGGACCTGCGGCGACAGGCCGCCCATGACCTCGGCGGCATGGAGGTCGAGGGTTGGTCCTTCGACGGCTTCGGGATCGGCGGGGCGCTGGAGAAGGAGAACCTCGGCACCATCGTCGGCTGGGTGACCGACGAGCTGCCCGAGGACAAGCCCCGCCACCTGCTGGGCATCAGCGAGGTCGACGACCTCTTCGTCGCGATCGCCGCCGGGGCCGACACCTTCGACTGCGTCTCGCCCTCGCGCGTGGCGCGCAACAGCGCGGTCTACACCCGTACCGGCCGCGTGAACCTCACCGGCTCCCGCTACCGCCGACAGTTCGCGCCGATCGACGAGACCTGCGACTGCTACACCTGCACCCACTACACCGCCGCCTACGTGCACCACCTCTTCCGGGCCAAGGAGATGCTCTCCTCGACCCTGTGCACGATCCACAACGAGCGCTTCGTGGTGCGGCTGGTGGACCGGATCCGGGCCTCCCTCCAGGACGGCACCTTCGACGCCCTGCGGGAGGAGACCACCGGCGCCTACTACGGCGAGCCGCGGTGAGCGAGGACCGAGCACCGGCCGGTGAGCACGCGCCGGACGCGGCGACGGCGCTGGGCCTGGCGGTGGTGCTGCTCGCGCTCGCCGGGATCTGCGCCCTGCTCGGCGGCCACTTCCTGCTCGGTGTGCTGCGTCTCGCGGCCGGGGTGCTCGCCGGGGCCGGCCTCGGCGTGCTGCTGATCGCCCTGCTCGGCGGTCGCCTCCGCCGACGGCCGCGGACGCTCCTCGCCGCGGGCCTCGCGCTCGTCGTGGCCCTCGCCCTCACCGTCCCCGCCGTGCTCGCCACCCGCGTCGACTCGCTGGAGAGCGCCGCCGCCGCGGAGATCGCACCGCTCGGCGAGGGGGACACGGTCGCCTCCGCCCCCGGCGGGCAGGGGCCTGTGCTGGTGCGCCGCGCCGACGGCACCGCGCAGCTGCTCGAGCCCGCGACCGGAGCGCGCGAGGTCGAGTCCGCGCCCGACGACGTGCTCGCCCTCTCCGCCGACGGGACCCGGCTCGTCCAGGTGAGCGGGGAGGTCACGCGGGTGCACGAGCTCGGCGGCGGGAGCGATGCCGAGGGGAGCGGCGCCGGCGAGGCCGGGGGCCGCTCCGCACCCGTCGAGGTGGCCGGGACCCCGCTCGCCCTCGACGGCGATCTGCTCGTGGTCCGCGACTGCGAGGAGGACGTCTGCCGGGTGCGGGGCATCGACCTGGCCGCCCCCGACGAGCCGCTGTGGACCGTCATGGACGCCGAGGAGACCCGCGGACCCGACCAGGCGGGCCTTGCGCTCCCCGCCCGGGCCGAGGCCCCGCCCGGCCTGCTCGACGCCGTCGCCGCGACCGGGGTGCTGCCGTCGGTGCCGCTGCGCTTCGACCCCGCCCAGGGCTGGCTGCAGATCGATGCCGCCACCGGGTTCCCCGTCGGCCGGGTCCTCGCCCCCGCCGACGCCGACTGCCGCATCGCGGCGACCCCCGCCCCGCCCGACCCGCAGTCCGTGCAGGAGCAGGGACCGCTCGTGCTCACCGTCTGCGCGGGGGAGGACGGTGCGCTGACCGCGACCGCCTTCCGCGACGGCGCACCGCTGTGGGAGTCCGCGCCCTCCCCGGCCGGGGACTGGACGGTGCTGCTCGAGGCGGGCCGCGTCCTCGCCTCCGGCACCGAGGCCGGGACCACGACCGAGGGCGAGATCCTCGCCTCCGAGCACGGCGCGGACTGGACCGCGCCGGGCGGGGACGGCGTGGCGCAGGCCGAGGCGTTCACCGCCCGCATCGGCATCGACGGGACCCGGATGGTGCTGACCAACGAGGCCGGGCAGCTCCTCGCCTACGACACCGCGACCGGGACGAACAGCTGGACCCTCCCGCTCGACGACCCCGAGGCCGAGGTGCGCGGCGGCCTCGCCTCGGGCACCGCCGTCGTGCTCGACGAGATCGCGCGGGAGGAGCCCCTGGACCCCCGCGGCGCGCAGCGGCTGCGCGTGATCACCGCCGAGGACGGCGAGGTGAGCGAGGAGCTCGTCCTCGACGAGGAGGTCACCGCCTGGCACCCCCTCAGCGGCGGACGCGCCCTGATCAGCACCGACGAGGGGGCCGTGCTGCTCGGGGGCTGATCGGGCCGCCGCTGCGGACGGTGACGGGCCCGGTCCCCGCATGCGGAGACCGGGCCCGTCCCGGAGTGCGGCCGTGCCTCAGGCCGTGGCGGCCTCGTTCTTCCGGCCCCAGGCCATGACCATGTACGAGCCGACCAGCAGCGCTGCGGCGACCACGAGCACGCGCAGGAGCTCGGCGATGCCCGCGACGGTGTAGATCGTGCCCATGTCGTAGGAGTTGCCCGCGATGGCGGCGCCGAGGAACCCGGCGACGAAGCTGACGATCCAGTACAGGACCACCGAGACGATGACGGTCGCCGCCACGATGATCGCGCCCGTGCGGCCACGGCCGCTGAACTGGATCGCCGCGATGATCGAGACGACCAGGAGACCGATCGAGAAGATCAGGTTCGCGATCCATGCCAGGAGCGTGCCGATGCTCCCGAGGCCCATGCCCACGGAGATCTCCTCCATGTCCGCCGGGTTGCCGTTGGCCGCCATCATGAACATGAAGATCGGTGTCGCCAGTCGAGCGATCACGGCGAGCGCCGACAGGACCAGCAGGGCGATTCCGAGCTTCTTGGCCAGCGCGCCCTTCCCGGCGACGGGTGACGTCGACGCGGCCGCGGCCGTGCCGGGGTAGCCGCTGGTGCCCGGGTACCCGCCCGGGGCGGGCGGCGGCGAGGCCTGGCTCCACTGCTGCGGGGCGGGCGAGGCCTGGCCCGCCGACTGCTCACCCCACTGCGGGGCGGCCGGTGCGGGAGAGGGCTGCCCCCACTGCGACTGCGGAGCCGGCTGCTGCCCCTGCGGGGAATTCTGCCCCCACTGTCCCTGATCGCCGTCGGCGCCCCACTGGCCGTTCTGGCCGTACTGCGGCCCGTACCCCTGAGTCATGCTTCTCCCTCATTGCCCCGCATGACGGGGCTATTGCGTTGTGGCGCCACGACGGCGCCCGCTCCAGCGTAGCGGGCCGCACTTCGGCTCAGGCGCCCCGGAGGTGACGAGCGGGTTGCGATCGTCGACCCTCACCCGGAGCAGGTGGTAGGAACCGGTGCCCTGGCAGGACCTGGGGCTGGGGCCGGGACGTGGCTGGGCCGGCGGCCTCCCCGCGGAGGGCGAGGTGGCCGCCGGCCCGAGCGAGGCTCAGCGCCCGGCAGGCGCGAAGCGGATCCGGAAGCTCTTCTCCCGGGCGGTGAGCACGTGCTGGGGCAGCGGCTCCGGGCCGCAGGCCGCCGAGCCCACGCCGTGCAGCGCCGCCGAGAGCGTGACCCAGGTGAGGCCGTCGGGACGCAGCGCCCCGTCGTGGGCGCGGGCGTCGAGCTCCGCGGTGGACCAGGGCCGCACCGCGAGGCCCAGACCCTCCGGCGCGGTGAGCTCGAGGCCGGAGGCCGCCTCGCCGCCGCTCAGCACGGCCCGCACCACACCCGCGCGGTTGCCGTTCTCCTGCGGGAACACGTACGGGACCTGCAGCTCCTCGACGCTCGCGGTGCGGCGCGCGAAGGTGGTGCCGCCGCCGGTGTCCGGATACATCTCGTGCGGGCCGAAACCCTCGTACTCCACCTCGCCGGGCGCCGCCGGCAGCGCGAAGCTCCAGCCGATCCGCGGCAGCGGCAGGTCCTCGGGCCACAGCGCCGACGGGGTCACCGTCACCGCGAGCTCGACCCCGTCCGCGTCGGCGCGCCAGGTCTCGGTGACGTCGGCGTGCAGGGCGTTGCCGTCCAGCCCGATCCGGGAGCGGACCACGAGCTGCTCGCCGCCCGCCTCGATCCCGACCAGACGGCGACGGGCGACGTCCAGCCCGATCCGCTTCCACCGTGCCTCGAGCGGGTAGCGGGTGCGGGCCCGCTCGTTGTCCACCGGGGCGCGGTACAGATCCGCCCCCGCGTGCCCGAGGGCGAGCTCGCCGAGGCCGACGAGCCGGCCCAGGTCGTCCAGGCGCGCGGGCCCCACCTGCCAGGTGCCGTCGGCCGCCTGCTGCGGCGCGACCGCCTCGGCGGGGGCCGGGGTGACCGAGGCGGCCAGACGCTCCGCGTCCACGTGCGAGGCCGCGACGATCTCGTGCCCGGCCGGGACCGGCCCGTCGGCCTCCCGGGTCGTGAGGCGAACCGTCACCGCGGCGTGCTCGCCCTCCGGCAGCGCCAGCTCGGTGCTCTGGCCCGGGGCGAGGGCCGGCAGCTCGATCTCCTGCCAGCTCGCCTGCAGGTCGGTGGAGACCTCGGCGCGCAGGTGGGCGAGGTCCGAGAAGGCGTAGCGGTTCACGATGCTCGCCGTGGCGGCGCCGACCTCGAGGCCGACGGGGGAGTAGTGGTGCTTCGCGTCCAGCAGCGCCGGGGATGGGGTGCGATCGGGCAGCAGCAGCCCGTCGGCGACGAAGTTCCCGTCGTGCAGGCGCTCGCCGAAGTCGCCGCCGTAGCCGTAGATCTCGTTGCCCTCGGCGTCGGTGGTGACGATGCCGTGGTCGATCCATTCCCAGATGAAGCCGCCGTGCAGCGCCGGGTAGCGGTGGACGAGGTCCATGTACTCCTTCAGGGCGCCCGCGCCGTTGCCCATCGCATGCGCGTACTCGATCCACAGGAAGGGCTTCGACAGCGCCGGCATCGGCGACTCGTCGGAGCCGAAGCCCGCCTCGCCCGGGTCCACGCCCAGGTGGTGCAGCATCCCGATGAGCTTCTCGCGGTACTCCTCGGTCAGCGCCCGACGGCCGATCTGCTCGGTCTCGTCATGGGTGGGGTACATCAGCGAGAAGACGTCCACGGTCTCGGCGCGGTAGTCCTGCTCGTAGATGACGGGGCGGGTCGGGTCCGTGGCGCGGACCGTCTCGATCATCGCCTCGGTGACCGGGCCGGTGGAGGCCTCGTTCCCGATCGACCACATGACGATCGAGGCGTGGTTGCGGTCCCGCAGCACGAAGCGCTCGGACCGCTCGCACAGCATCGGGCGGAAGCGGTCGTCCGCCGCCGGGCGCTCGGCCGCGCCGGTGCCGTCCTCGCCCCAGGTGGAGTCGACGTGGAAGCCGTGCGTCTCGAAGTCGCCCTCGCAGATCACGTACAGCCCCGCCTCGTCGCACACCTCGAGGAAGCGCTGGTGGGGCGGGTAGTGGGAGGTGCGCACGGCGTTGAGGTTGTGCTGCTTCATCAGCGCGACGTCCAGGTCCTGGTTCTCCAGGTGCTGGGTGCGGCCGACGACCGGGTCCGCCTCGTGACGGTTCACGCCGCGGAACACGATCCGCTCGCCGTTGACGCGGAAGATCTCCCCGTCCACCTCCACGCGGCGGAAGCCGAGCTTCAGCGTCACCGTCTCGGTGCCGGCGTCCGTGGAGACGCTCGCCTCGTACAGCCGCGGCGACTCCGCGCTCCAGGGGGAGACCTCGCCGGCGGCGATCTCGGCCCCGTCGGCCGCGGCCTCGATCCCGAGCTCCGGGATCCGCACCGTCGCGGGGACGATCTCGCCGCCGGCGCCGTAGGCGGTGGCGGTGAGGGTGCCACGGCCGGTCGCGGGGTCGAAGTCCGCATGGGTCGCGAGGTCGTGGATCCCGCCGGCGGGGCGCAGCAGCAGGTCCACGGAGCGGAAGATGCCCGAGGCCCACCACATGTCCTGGTCCTCGACATAGGTGTTCGCCGACCACTGCACGACCCGCACGTCCAGGCGGTGCTCGCCCGGGGCCGAGAGGGCGTCGGTGACGTCGAACTCCTGGGTCAGGCGCGAGCCGGAGGTCACGCCGATCTCGGTGCCGTCGATCCAGACCTTCGCCGCGGAGTCCACGCCCTGGAAGCGCAGCAGCACCTTCGCGCCGGAGTCGAGGGAGTCGGCCCATTCGGCGGGGACGGTGACGGTGCGGGAGTAGTGGCCGGTCGGGTTCTCGTCCGGGACGTGGGGGACGTCCATCGGGATCGGGTAGACGACGTTGGTGTACTGCGGGGCGCCGTGGCCCTGCAGCTGCCACAGGCCCGGCACGGCGATCTCGCCGGGCTCGCCCAGGTCGGTGCCGTCGGCGCGGGTGCCATAGCGGAACTCCCAGGTCCCGTCGAGGCTCAGCGCGGGGGCGTCGGAGTGCAGGTGCGCGCGGCCGCGCAGGCGGTTGCGGCCGCCGGCGAGGTCCTCCCACCAGCGGTCGGTGCGGTCGGCGGGAGGCAGGGCGGCGTCCTGGGGTGCGGTGTGCCCGGCGCGGGCGTCCGGGGTGGCGGGGGTGCTCATCGGTGAGTCTCTCCTGGGTCGGCGGGGCGGTCACGAGACGGTGTCGTGAACGTTCACGAACGAGTGTAACCACGCCTTCGTCGGCCTGTGTGCGGAGCCTTGGGTCCGCACGACGCCGAGTGGGGTGTTTCGACCGGTATTCGTGCCGGATACCGGTCGAAACACGCCACTCGGCGGTGAGGGCCGATGGCCGGGGGCGGTCCGGGCCGGGCGGGGGACTGGGGCGGGGCAGGCGCGCGGCCCGTCACACGCTCCGAGAGCTGCATCAGGACCGTCACCGAGGCGGCCGGCTTGGTGATGGTCCTGATGCAGCACCGGGCGACGGCGCAGGGGAAGGCCCGGCATCGGCCGGAGTCGAGGCCCTGCATCGAGGCGGGGAGCGGACCGCTAGACTCGCTGACCGTGACCACGACCGAGCCGAACCGGTGGACGGACCGCCGCAGCGACGCCGTGTCCGCGCGCAAGGAGGCCTACGAGCAACTGCGCCGGGCCAGCACCTGGCGCCTGCTCGCCGCGACCAAGGCCCCGGCGGTGCTCGCGATCCTGCAGGCCACCTTCCCCGCCGGCGACCGTCGGCTGCCGCGCAGCGAGCTCATCGCCCGCGTGGGCGCGCACCTCTCGCTGCTGCACGACGACGAGGGCCCAGCCGACGGGACCTCCGCGGCGGACGGGGCCGCCTCGGCCGACGGCGCCGGGGACGAGACGCGCGGCGGTCGCAGCGCCGCCGAGTACGTCGACGGCTGGGTGCGCGAGGGCTACCTGACCCGTCGCGACGACCCCCAGCGCACCGAGACCACCTTCGAGCCGAGCCCCGCCACGATCGACGCGATCCAGTTCATCGCCTCGCTCGAGGAGCACCGGCCGACGACGACCCAGTCGCGCCTGCAGCTGGTCATCCAGCAGTTCGATCGCCTCGCCCAGGAGACGGAGACGGACCGCGACGTGCGGCTCGCCGACCTGCAGCGCCGCCGCGAGCGGATCGAGCAGGAGATCCGCGAGCTCTCCGAGGGCGAGCTGATGCTCCCGAGCGCCGAGGCCTCGGTGGATCGCCTGCGCGACATCCTGCAAATCGCCGCCGAGCTCTCCGGCGACTTCCTCCAGTACCGCGAGGACCTGCGCGCCGTGGACCTGCACCTGCGCGAGCAGATCCTCTCCCCGGAGGGGTCTCGCGGCGAGATCCTCGAGCAGCTGCTGGCCGGGGACGACCTGCTCGGGCAGTCGACCGTCGGCCGCACCTTCACGGCCTTCTTCCGCATGCTCAACGACCCTGCGCAGACCCGTGCCACGCAGGACCTCGTGGACCGTCTGCTCGAGCGGGACTTCTCCCGCTCCCTCTCCCGGGACGAGCGCGAGCGCCTCGCCAACGTGTTCAGCGACCTCTACGAGCCGGCGCAGGAGGTCCTGGACGTCAAGACGGAGCTGTACCGCTCGCTGGCCCGCTTCGTGCGCTCCCAGGACTTCCGCCAGCACCGGGTGCTGCTGGAGGCTCTCCAGGAGGCGCAGGGACTGGCGCTGGCGCAGAAGGACGAGGTGCCCACCCGCACCCCCTTCCCGCTCGAGCTCGACCTCTCGCGGGCCCAGATCTCCTCCGTCTCCCAGCACCGGCTGAAGGACCCCACCGATCCGGGCGCCCCCGCGGAGGCCGAGGTGCACGATGCGACCTCGCTCAGCGTCGAGGTGCTCCAGGACCTGGTGCGCACCAACGACATCGACCTCGTCGGCCTCACCTCCCACGTCAACGACGTGCGCGGCCGCTCCGGTCAGGCCTCGATCGGCGACATCCTGCGGGAGAAGCCGGCCGAGCAGGGGCTGGCGAGCGTGATCGGGCTGATGTTCCTGGCGACCAGCCACGCGCAGGAGCGCGAGGGATCCACCGAGATCGTCACCTGGCGGGAGCTGGACGGCAACGACTACGCCGCCCGCGTCCCCTCGTTCTACTTCCTGGACGACGTCCCGGTGGAGTGAGCCCGGCGGAGCGAAGGGCTCATGCGTCCTCCTCCTCGAGCTCCGCGAGCGCGGGTGCGGCGTCGGCCCGAAGCTGCTCGAGGTCCGCGCCGAAGTCCTTCATCCGGCAGCCGAGCCCGTTCGGCTTCACCACGATCCCCTCCTCCTGCCAGTGGGGAAGGGCACGGGCGAGCAGCGGATGGTCGCCGGAGGCGTTCGTGACGCGCCACCACGGCGTCGACGAGCCCCAGGCGCCCATGATCCGTCCCACCAGACGCGGGCCGACGCCGACGATCGCGCCCACCTCCCCGTAGGCGGCGACGCGTCCCGGCGGGATCGCCTCGACCACGCGCAGCACCCGCTCGACCGTGAGGTCATCCATGCGGGTGCGGGTCGTGCGCTCGGGCATGGCCGACAGTCTGGCACGCGGCTCCGGACAATCCGCGGCACCGGACCGAATGCGGGCCCGAACAGGGAGCGACCCCGGCGCCGAGGGGCGCCGGGGTCGCGTCCGCGGTCAGGAGGGGTCAGCGACGTGCGCCCCCGCCCTCGCCGTCGATGCCGTCCTCAGGGGCACCGAACTCCGGAGCCTTCGGCGGGAGATCGCCGTTCTGGTCCCGCAGCTGCTGCTCCTGGCGGAAGAAGGGATCGTCCTCGACCTCGCCCTGTCGCGACTCCTGGGTCTGGAAGCCGTCCTGGCGACCGTCGCGGCTGTCCAGGGGGCGGAACTCGTCCTGGTGGCGAGCACCGTCCTGCGGAACCGCCGGATCTGCCCCGGCCGGACGGAACTCCGGACCGTCCTGGGGCTGCGAGGCCTGTCGATCGGCGCCGAGCCGGTCCTGATCGACGCTGAGCCGATCCTGCTCCGTGCCGCGCCGGTCCGCGGAGCCGCCGGACCAGTCCTGCGCGACGGGAGGCTCCATGCCCGAGCGGTCCTCGGCGCGCGCCGGCTGATCGCCCACGCGGTCGTCGCGGATGCCGCGCTCGTCGCGCTCCGTCCCGGCCCAGCCGAGGTCGCCGGTCTCGTCCGTGGAGCGGACCGGGTCGTGGCGGTCCGCCTCGGAACGGGCGGCGTCGTCGCGATCGACGTCGTTGCGATCGGCTTCGCCGCGGTCGACGGCGGACCGGTCGACGTCGCTGCGGTCCACCGCCGACTGATCGATGTGCTGCGGGTCGGCCTGCTGCCGACCCGCGGAGTGATCGTTCAGGTCATTCCGGCGGTCCGCATCGTGCCGGGCCACGTCCTGCTGATCGATGTCGTGACGGTCGATCGACTCGTCGCGAGCCGGGCGCTGCTCGGCCCGGTGGGCCTCGCCCTCATAGCCGGCCCCGACAGGATGGTCGGTCGGGCGGGCCTCGCCAGCCCCGATGGGACGGTCGGCCTCACCGACCCCGCCGTCGCGAACGGCACCGTCCCGATCCAGGCCCTCGTGGGCGCGGTCATCGCGGGCCGGGTCGACAGGGGCGCGATCCTCAGGAGTCCGGTCCTCTCGGGCACCTCCCTCGCGGACGTCGCCCTCGGGGTTCCGGTCGTCGCGCGGCTCCTGCTCTGTGCGAGCGGCGCGACGGCCGTGAGGACGCTCGTGCGACGACGCGTCGTCGGCCACTGCGGAGCGATCCGTTGAAGCGCGATCCTCCGGCGAGCCGCCATGCGCGGCGGCCGCCCCGGCGGCGACGCCGGCCGTGCCTGCGACACCGGCCGCGGCTGCGGTCCCGGCCCCGCTGCGGGGCTCGTCCTCGCGCTGCACGGGTCGCTCATCGCCCCGGAAGGTGCGCTGGTCGTCGCGAGCGGAGCGATCGTCGGCGGCGCGGTCATCGACGCGTCGGCCGTCGGCCGCACGGTCGTCGGACATGCGCTCGCCAGCCGTGCGGTCGTGGCCGGCAGCGCCTGCGGCCGGCGCGGTGCGGTCCCCGTCGCGGGGCGTGGGGGAATCGGGGTCCAGGCGGTCCGCCTCGGCGCGCTGCTCCTCGAGGGCGCTGCGCTCCTGGTCGACCTCCTGGCGCTGCGTCTCGGCCTCGCTACGGCGACGCTCGGCGGCGAGCTGCTCCTGCTCGGCCGCGTTCGCCTTCCGCTCGGCCTCGAGACGGGCCTTGTCGGCCTCGATCTCGGACTCGCGGGCCTTCAGATCGCGGTCCTGGACGGCCTGCTCCTTCTGGGCGGCCTGCTCGCGGATCTCCGCGGCGCGGCGTCGATCCTCCTCCTGCTGTCGCTGCTTGCGACGCTTCGAGGCGTTCGCGCCCACGACGATCAGGACGATGACGACGATCAGGACCAGCAGGATGATCCCGACGATCACGGGGGTGGACAGGTCGGTCATGGTCGGCTCCTCACCGCTCGACTGCTCCACCGCCGGGCGGCGGAGCGCGCCCCGGACGGGGGTCCCGGCACAGGGCGATGCCCCGATTCCATCAGACCGAGCAGGATCCGGAGAGGTTTTCGACCAACCGATCAGGGTGCCGTGTCGCGCGCCGGACTGTCGCCGGGCGCGCCGTGAGCCTCCGTCGGGCACGTGGTGGGTGTCGCGGGGAGCGGCCGTCGACCCAAGCCGGAGACCGTGGGCGCGGCTCAGCGCCGGGGCTCGCCCTCCCCGTCCCGGGAGCTCTTCCTACTCTGCGCCGGAGCGAGCTCCTCCTCGGCGGTCCGGGCCGCGGAGCGCTCGCTGAGCAGCGGGCGCGAGGCGCGGCGGCCGTGGCGCTCCCGCCAGGGCCGGGGATCCTCGTCGACGGGGTCCTCGAGGTCGGGGTCCGCGTCGGCGGCTGCTGCGTCCGCCGGCTCCGTGTCGGTCGGCTCGGCGTCGGCCGGTTCCTCGGGGGCGTCGGCCGGCTCCTCCGCCGCAGCGGCCGACGTGCCGCTCGAGCGCTCGGTCGCCGCGCCCTCCTGCACCGCCTCGGTGCCGGCCGGGCCCCCGGCGCCTCGCCGTCCGCGCACCCCGAGGACGACGAGCACGATGAGCACCAGCAGGAGGAGCATCAGGATCGTCAGGACGGCGGGCACGGGCAGATCGGACATGACGGCTCCTCGTGGTCGTCGACGGGCTCCGGACGGCGGCTCTGGTCCGGGCCTGCCCTGATTCCATCAGATGAATGTCCGTTTTGGGTGGATTTTTCAACAGGTGGTCGGGATCGCGTCGTCATGACGGGATCCCCTCCCGCCGGGCGGTGCGCCGGTAGGCTGTCTCGCCGTGACCAGTCCTGCGCACCGCACCGCCCCCAACGACCTCGCGCCGACCGAGGAGGCGAGCCCCTCCGTGCCCGGCGGCGCGCTCGTGGACGAGTCCCGCCGCGTGCTCGTGCACCTGCTCCAGGGCCCCTTCCTCGACGGGCGCCGCGACGGCGGCCGCTACGCGCAGCTGCTGCGGGACCGGGGCGCGATCGAGGCCCGGCTCGCCGACCTCTTCCTCGAGCTGATCGTCGACGACGACGCCCAGGTCGCCTTCGTGCGCCAGAGCGAGGACGACCCCGACGCCCCGAAGCTCCTGCGCCGCCTGACCGGCATGAACCGGCTCGACTCCGTGCTGCTGCTCGTGCTGCGCCAGATGCTGCTGACCCAGTCCTCCCGAGGCCAGCGCACCGTCGTCTCCGAGGCGGAGATCCAGCAGGCGCTGGCCGCCTATCGCCGCACCACCTCCACCGACGAGGCCGGTTTCGCCAAGGAGGTCCGCGCCTCGATCGCGAAGGTCCAGCGCGCCGGACTGCTGGACGAGCAGGGCGACGACTACGAGGTCTCCCCGGTGCTGCGCCTGATGATCGGCCCCGACACCGCCCGCGAGTTCATCTCCCTGTACCGCCAGGCCGGGGTCGACGGGCTCGAGGACCCTCGAGACGCCGAGGGTCCGGAGGGCGTGGACGGCGAGGACGGCGAGGACGAGGCGGCGTCGACCGACTGATCCTCGGCGTGATCTGAGACGCATTCCCGTCGGGGTGCGGGGCTGTGACCGGCACGCTTGTCCTGAGGGTCCGTGTCGGAGGCCGCGACGACCCTCTCGACAATTGAGTGACACGATTGTTGCGTAATAAGGTCAGGCTCACCTCACCCCTGGACCGGGGGTGCCGAGAGAAGGATCGCCCCATGCCGAGCTCGTTCACGCGCCGCTCCGTCGTGCTCACCGCCCTCGCGCTGCCCGCACTCGCCGCCTGCAGCGGCGGCGACGTCGCCGGCACCGACGCCTCCGACGCGGGCGGCAGCTCCGGCGCCGCGGCCGACTCCTTCCCGGTGACCGTCGAGCACCTCTACGGCACCACCGAGATCGCCGCGGAGCCCACTCGCATCGCGACCGTCTCCTGGGTCAACGCCGACACCGCCCTCGCCCTGGACATCGTCCCCGTCGGCCTCCCGCTGGTCGAATGGGGCGGCAACGACAACCAGTCCACCGACTGGATCGATGCCAAGCTCGAGGAGCTCGGCGCCTCCTGGGGCAGCGAGAACGCCCCGACCACCTACTCCGAGGCCGACGGCGTCAACACCGACGAGATCGCCGCGCTGACCCCGGACCTGATCATCGCCGCCTACTCCGGCCTCACCGAGGAGGAGTACGCGACCCTCAGCAAGATCGCGCCGACCATCGGCCCGCTCGCCGCGAACTACACCGCCTCCTGGGAGGAGGTGCTGACCACCGTCGGCACCGCCACCGGCCGCAGCGACGCCGCCGCCGAGCTCGCCGAGCAGCTCACCGCCGACCTCGCCGCCGTCGGCGAGGAGAACCCGGCCGTGGCCGAGTCGACCTTCATCGCCGCGAGCCTGTCCACCACGGACCACACCATCTCGATCTACTCCGGCGACGACACCCGCCCGCGCTTCTTCACCGCGCTCGGCATGACCCAGGCCGAGGTCGTCACCGAGAACACCGCCGACGAGAACACCTTCTACTTCGACTGGTCCGCCGAGCGCGGCGACGAGCTCGTCTCGGACGTCCTGTACACCTGGGCCGCCGCCGGCGACACCGTCGAGACCTTCCAGGACGATCCGCTGTTCGCGCAGATCCCCGCGGTCGCCAGCGGCGCCCTCGTCCTCACCCCCGACGACCACCAGACCCTCTCGATCTCCGCGGCCAGCGTGCTGAGCCTGCCCTGGGCGCTCGAGAACGTGGTCCCCTCCGTGATCGAGGCCGCGCAGACGGCCCAGGCCTGAGCGGTGCCCGCCCGCCCCACCCTGCTCGCGACCGCCGGGGCCCTCGTGGCTCTGGCGGTCGCCTGCGTGCTCTCCCTGCTGGTGGGCGCCCGCACCGTCCCCCTCGACGCGGCCTGGCAGGCCGTGCTCGCCTTCGACCCGGGCAGCGCCGACCACGTGGTCCTCGCCAGCCGCCTGCAGCGCACCCTCGCCGGGCTCGCCGTCGGCGTGGCCCTGGCGCTCGCCGGTGCGGGGCTGCAGGGCATGACCCGCAACCCGCTGGCCGATCCCGGGATCCTCGGACTGAACTCCGGCGCGGCCGCGGCCGTGGCCACCGGCGTCTACCTCTTCTCCTTCTCGAGCGTCACCCAGTTCATGGCGGCGGGCTTCGTGGGCGCGGCCCTCGCCGCCGTGCTCGTCTACGCCCTGGCCGCCGCGAGCCGCACCGGCGCCACCCCGATCACCCTCGCGATCGCCGGCGCCGCCGTCACCGCGGGGCTCGGCTCCCTCGTCCACGCCCTCGTGATCCTCGACCAGGGGGCGCTGGACCGGATGCGGCTGTGGCAGGTGGGCACCCTCGGCGCCCGCGACCTCGGCGACCTCGCGGCCGTCGCGCCCGCCCTGCTGATCGGGGCCGTGATCGTCCTCGGCGCCTCCCGGTCCCTGAACGCCCTCGCCCTCGGCGACGACGCCGCCGCCGGGCTCGGCGTCCACGTGGGCCGCACCCGGGTCGTGCTCGGCGTCGGCATCGTGCTGCTGGTCGGGGCGGCGGTCTCCCTCGCCGGACCGGTCGGCTTCCTCGGCCTGGTGGTCCCGCACGCGGTGCGCCTGCTCGTCGGCTCGGACCACCGCCGCCTGCTGCCGCTCTCGCTGCTGCTCGGCCCCGTGGTGCTGCTGCTGGCCGATGTGGTCGGCCGCGTCATCGCCCCGCCCGCCGAGGTGCAGGTCGGCGTGATGACCGCGCTGCTCGGCGTGCCCGTCTTCCTCGTGCTGATCCGGACCCGGAAGCGGGTGGCCCTGTGACCTCGCGCCGCCTCCTCCTCCCGCTGCTGCTGGTCCTGGCCGTGGCGGGGCTCGTCACCGCCCGGGTGCTGCTGGGCACCCCCTTCGTCTACGCCGACCTCGCCGTGCGGGCCGTGCTCGGCGAGCAGATCCCCGGCGTCTCCTTCATCGTCATGGACGACCGCCTGCCCGCTGCGGTCGTCGGCGCGCTCGCCGGGGCGGCGCTGGGCCTGTCCGGCACCGTCTTCCAGACCCTGCTGCGCAACCCCCTGGCCAGCCCCGACGTGATCGGCGTGACCCTCGGCTCCGCCGCCGCTGCGGTGCTGGCGATGGCCGTGCTGGACGCCCAGGGCATGGCGCTGTTCTGGTGGACGCTGCTGGGCGGCCTCGGCACCGCGCTGCTGGTGCTGTGGGTGGCGCGGGCGCACCGACCCGGCGGTCCGGGGGCCGGCGGCGCCGGGGCCGTCGACGACCGCTTCGTGCTGGTGGGCCTCGGGGTCGCCGCCGGCTTCACGGCGGTGATCCAGTACCTGCTCAGCCGGATGGAGTCCCAGCAGGCGGGGGATGCGATGCACTGGCTGGTCGGCTCCGTCGCCGGCGCCACCTGGCCGCGCGCCGCCGTGCTGGCCGGCTCTCTGGTGGTGCTCGTGCCGCTTCTCGCCGGGCTGGTGGGCCGGCTGCGGATCCTGCAGCTCGGGGACGAGACCGCCACCAGCCTCGGACTGCCCGTGCCCGCCACCCGCATCGCGCTGGTGATCGTGGGGGTGCTGCTGAGCTCCTTCACCGTCGCGGTCGCCGGACCGCTCGCCTTCGTCGCCTTCCTCGCGGGGCCCCTCGCGCGGATGATCGCCGGCCGGCCCAGCTTCCTCCTCGCGGCGCTGCTCGGCGCCGTGCTCGTGCTCGCGGCCGACGTCGCGGGCCAGAACCTCTTCGGCCGGCACGAGATGCCGGCCGGCGTCATCACCGGAGCGCTCGGGGCGCCGTTCCTGCTGTGGATGCTCGTGCGCTCGAAGACCTCCGGAAGTGGAAGGTGATCCCGTGGCCCAGCTGACCGCCCGGAACCTGCAGCTCGCCTACGAGCGACGCGTCGTCGTCGATGACCTCGACCTGACCCTCCCCGAGGGGAAGGTGACGATGATCGTCGGCGCGAACGGCTCGGGGAAGTCGACTCTGCTGCGGGGCCTGTCGCGCCTGCTGCCGCCCCGTCAGGGGTCGGTGCTGCTGGACGGCGCCGACATCCACTCCCTGCGCGGCAAGGAGCTCGCCCGCCGGCTCGGCCTGCTGCCGCAGTCCCCGCTCGCGCCCGACGGGGTGACCGTGCGCGAGCTGGTCACCCGCGGCCGCTACCCGCACCAGGGCCTGTTCCCGCAGTGGAGCGACGAGGACGAGCAGGCGGTCGCCGAGGCGCTGGCCCTCACCCGCACCGACGAGCTCGAGGGCCGTCTGCTCGACGAGCTCTCCGGAGGGCAGCGCCAGCGGGTGTGGATCGCCATGGCGCTCGCACAGCGCACCGAGGTGCTGCTGCTGGACGAGCCGACCACCTATCTCGACGTCACCCACCAGCTCGAGGTGCTCGACGTGGTCAGCGAGCTGAACTGCACCCGCGGCACCACCGTCGCGATCGTGCTGCACGACCTCCAGCTCGCCGCCCGCTACGCCGACCATCTCGTCGCCGTGCACCGCGGCGCCGTCCACTGCCAGGGCGCCCCGGCCGATGTGATCACCTCGGCCATGGTCAAGGAGGTCTTCGCCCTCAACGCCCTGATCGCCCCCGACCCGGTCACCGGCACCCCGATGGTGCTGCCGCTGGGCCGGGAGACCGCCCCCGACGCCGTCGCCTCCCGGGGCGCGGACGGCACCGACCCCGAATCCGCACGCCAGGCCGACGCCGGGACCGCCCCCGGCACGGCCGACGAGTCCGAGGAGGACCCCATGTCCGTCGCCACCGACCAGCACCGCACCGCCGCCCGCGCCTCGGAGGAGCCCGTGCTGGTCCCCGCGCTCGAGGGGAGCCCGCAGCTCGCCTTCACCCTCACGGTCGGCGCCCGCACCATGGTGGGCGAGAACCTCGTGCGCCTGACCCTGACCAGCCCCGAGCTGCGCCATCTCGGCGTGGGCGGGCCGCTGTTGGACCTGCGCATCAAGCTGATCATCCCGGGCCCCGAGGCGAGCGTGGACCATTTCGCCGCGCTGCGCCCCGACGCCGTCTCCGATCCCGACGCCTTCGCGGGCTGGTACCGCGACTGGCTGCAGGTCGACACCGCCGAGCGCGGCTGGATGCGCACCTACTCGATCCGCGAGATGCGCGGCGCGGGCCATCCCGGGAACCTGGGGGAGGACCCCGAGCTGGATATCGACATGGTCCTGCACCTCGAGGAGCCCGTCGTCCCCGGCTCCGGGGTCGCGGCGCGCTGGGCGGCCGCCGCCGAGGTGGGCGACACGATCACGATGCTCGGCCCGAACCGCCGCCTCGTCGGCCCCGACTACGGCGGGATCGAGTTCCGTCCCGGCACCGCCCGGCGCCTGCTGCTGGCCGGGGACGAGACGGCCCTGCCCGCGATCTGCGCGATCCTCGAGACGCTCCCCGCCGGCTTCACCGGCCACGCCTTCATCGAGGTGCCCGACGCCCGGGACGAGCAGCGCGTCCTCTCCCGCTCCGACGTGGAGCTGACCTGGCTCGCCCGCGGCGACGCCCCGCACGGCACGCTCCTGGACCCCGCGGTGCGGCGCCTCCTGGACGAGCGGCCGGAGCTGTGCCAGGACTGCTCCGTCGGCGTGCCCGCCGAGCCGGGCGAGTTCGAGGAGGTCGACATCGACCACACGATCCTGTGGGAGACCACCGAGGGGCACGGCCCCTTCTACGCCTGGCTCGCCGGGGAGGCCGGGGTGATCACCACCCTGCGCCGCCACCTGGTCAAGGAGCTCGGCGTGGACCGCAAGCAGGTGAGCTTCATGGGCTACTGGCGCAAGGGGCGTGCCGAAGGGTGAGCACGAAGGCGACCCACCCGCGGGGCTGACAGACTCCTCCCATGCGTGCCGTCGTCATCGAGCAGTTCGGTCTCCGTCCTGAGGTCCGCGACCTCCCCGCCCCGTCGGCCCCGCCGGGCGGCGTGGTGCTGGACGTGGAGGCGACGGGGCTGTGCCGCTCGGACCATCACGCCTTCGCCGGTCATGACGACTCGGTGACGCTCCCGCGCGTGCCCGGGCACGAGATGGTCGGCCGCGTCGCGGCGCTCGGGGAGGGCGTCCGGGCGGTGCGGGTCGGGGACCGGGTGACCACCCCCTTCGTCGAGGGCTGCGGGCGCTGCCGCTGGTGCCGCCAGGGCGCCGCCCAGATCTGCCCGGACCAGACCCAGCCCGGCTTCACCCACGACGGCTCCTGGGCGGAGCAGGTCGTGATCCGCGCCGCCGACCACAACCTCGTCCCCGTCGGCGAGGAGCTGCCCGCCGAGGCCGTCGTGACCCTCGGCTGCCGCTTCGCGACCGCCTACCGGGCGCTGACCGCCCGCGCCGGGCTCCGCGCCGGGGAGTCCGTCGCCGTGATCGGCTGCGGTGGGGTGGGGCTCTCGGCGATCATGATCGCCGCCTCGCTCGGCGCCCGGCCGATCGCCGTCGACATCGATCCCGGAGCCCTGGCCCTCGCCCGCGAGCACGGCGCGGCGGTGGCCGTGGACTCCCGCGGCCTGGATCCGGCGGCGACGGCGGCGGCGATCGTCGAGGCGGCGGGGGAGCGGCCGACGGCGAGCGTCGAGGCGCTCGGCCGCGAGGCGACGACGGACGCGGCGCTGCTCGCCCTCGCGCCGCTCGGACGTCATGTGCAGATCGGGCTGTACGCGGAGCCGCCGCGACTCGCGATCCCTCGCGTGATCTCCCAGGAGCTCGCCGTGCTGGGCAGCCACGGCATGGCCGCCGCGGACTATCCGGGGCTGCTCGCCCTGGTGCGCGAGGGCTCGCTGCGACCGCAGGACCTCGTCACCCGCACCCTCGACCTCGAGCAGGCCTGCGACGCGCTCGTCGAGCTCGGGGAGCGCACCCCTGCCGGGGTGGGGATCATCCGGCCGTGAGCGGGGCTACCCCGGGCAGCCCCGCACCGCGATCGGACTCGGTACCCTGACGGGGTGCCTACCACGACTGACGCCGCGAACACCCGGGGAGAGGACGTCCTCGACCTCCCCGGCATGGCCGGGCCGGACGCCCCCGCCGAGCCGGCGGTGACCGACCCCGGTCACCCGCACCCGGGGCAGTGGCGGCTCACCCATGTGCAGATCTCCAACTGGGGCACCTTCCACGGCACCCATGACCTGGAGATCTCCTCCAAGGGCTTCTTCCTCACCGGCGGACCCGGCACCGGCAAGTCCACGTTGCTGGACGCGATCAGCGCCCTGCTCACCCCGCCGCGCACGCTCCAGTTCAACGCCGCCGCCTCCGACGCCGGCCCCCAGCGCTCGAAGTACCGCCGCACCGTCGCCAGCTACGTCCGCGGCGCCTGGGCGATGCACTACGACCAGGCCACCGGCGAGTTCAGCCAGGAGGTGCTGCGCGAGAAGACGACCCTGTCGGTGCTCACCCTGCGCTACGGCAACGGCCGCGGCGGCACGGTCCAGCTCTCCCGTCTGCTGCTCCTGCACGCCGGCCACTCCGCGGACTCCGACGTGAAGTCCCTCTACGTCATCGCCCGGAAACCCCTGGACGTCACCGACCTGCGCCAGTTCGTCTCCACCCAGATCGAGGGCAAGGCGCTCGAGGCCGCCCACCCCGGCACCCAGACCTTCCGCCAGTTCCGCGAGTACCGGGCCGCTTTCTGCCAGCTGCTCGGCATCCCCGACGAGAAGGCGCTCGGGCTGCTGCACAAGATCCAGTCCGCCAAGGAGCTCGGCGACGTCAACGCGCTGCTGCGCGACTACATGCTCGACGAGCCGCGCACCTTCGAGCTCGCCGACCAGGCGCTGGCGAACTTCCACAACCTCTCCGAGGTGTACGAGGCCCTGGTGACCGCGCGCGAGCAGCGGGACCTGCTGCGCACCCTGCGCACCACCCACGAGGACTGGTCCGCGATGCGCGAGCGCGGCGGCGAGCTGGTGGACCGCCGCGCCGACATCGACGTCTTCGCCGCCCAGCACCTGGTGCGGCTGCTGGGGGAGGAGACCGGCCGGCTCCAGCTGGAGCGGGACTCCCTCACCGCCCAGCAGCGCCGCCTCACCCAGGACGTGTCCGAGGCCCGCTCCGACCTCGCCCAGCTCAAGGAGCAGCGCCGCCGCGCCGGCGGCGGGGAGATCGACGACTGGAAGCAGCAGATCGCCGGGCTCGAGGTGGAGCGGGAGCGCCGGCGCGAGCGGGCCGCCGAGTTCGCCTCGCAGCTGGCGACCGTGGAGCTGCGCACCCCGGCGGGGGAGGACATGTTCCTCGGCCTGCAGCGCGAGGTCGCGCAGCTGCGCGAGTCCCTCGAGGAGGAGGAGCGGGGCGCCGACGCCGCCCGCTGGGAGGCGGAGGCGACCGTGCGCGAGCTCGGCGCGACACTCCAGCGCACCCGCGAGGAGCTCGCCTCCCTCACCTCCCGCGCCTCGAACCTCCACTCCGAGGACGTGGCCCTGCGCGACCACATCGCCGCCGAGGTGGGCATCGCCCCGACCGAGCTGCCCTTCGCCGCCGAGCTGCTGCAGGTGCGCGACGGCGAGGAGGAATGGACCGCCGCCGCGGAGCAGGCGCTGCGGGGACTGGCCCGCTCGATCCTCGTCCCGGACCGGGCGTACCGCCAGGTCGCGCAGGTCATCGACCGCACGAAGCTGCGCCGTCGGATCTCCTACAACCGCGTGAACACCGATCTGCGCCGCCCCGCGAAGAACATCGACGAGCGCTCGCTCGCGGCGAAGCTCGACGTCAAGGACGGCGAGTTCCACGTCTGGCTCTCCCACGAGATCGCCGCCCGCATGGACTACACCTGCGCCGAGAACCTCGAGGAGTTCACCCGGCTGAACCGGGCCGTGCTCCGCTCCGGCCAGATCAAGCACTCCGCCACCCGGCACGAGAAGAGCGCGGACCGGCAGATCAACGACCGCTCCCAGTGGGTGCTCGGCTTCGACAACCGCGCCAAGCGCGCCGTGTTCGAGCAGGAGCGCACCCGCGCCGAGCAGGCGCTGTTCGAGGCGCAGGCCCGCCGCAAGGACGTCGAGGTCGAGCGGGAGCGGCGCCGTGAGCGGCTCTACGCTCTTCAGGCGATCAGTGCGGTCACCTGGGACGACATCGACGCCGCCTCGGTCGCGCGGCGCGTGGCGAACCTGCGCGACATGGTCCGTGCCGCGGAGGACGGCTCCGCCGCCCTCACCGAGCTCGCCCGACAGATCGACGACGTCGAGGCCTCGATCGCCGCGAGCGACGAGGAGCTGCTCGAGGTGGTGCGCGCGGCCGGGAAGACCTCCGAGCAGGCCGAGCGGGCCGAGGAGCGCCTCGCCCAGGCGAAGGAGCGCATCGCCGAGACGAGCCTGGACCCCGAGGTCGAGGAGGAGCTCGCCGCGCGCTTCGCCGCGATCGCCCCGACGCTCGTGCTGTCCACCATCGACCGCGTCACCAAGGACGCCTCCGCCACCCTGGACGCGGAGCTGATGGACCTCACCAAGCGCACCTCCCGCGCCGAGGAGGACATGCGCACCGCCATGCGCGAGTTCTCCCGCCGCTGGCCCGCGCAGGCCGGGGACACCGCCCCCACCCTCGAGGGGATCGAGGACTATCTCGCGATCCTCCAGCGGATCGAGGAGGAGAAGCTGCCCGAGGTCGAGGACCGCTTCTTCGAGTTCTTCACCGGCAACACCCTCGGGGACGTGCAGGCGCTGGCCACCGCGATCGCGCGCGAGCCCGCCGAGATCCGCAAGCGCCTCCAGCGCATCAACGCGCTGCTGGCCCAGGTCGAGTTCCACTCCGGCCGCTTCCTGCAGCTGTCCATGCGGCCCGTGCACCTCGCAGCCCTGGACGAGTTCAGGAAGGCGCTCGAGGAGGCCGTGGCGGACACGGCGCTGAACGACATCTCCCGCGACCGGGAGCTGGCCGAGGAGCGCTTCCTGTCCCTGCGCCACCTGATGGACCTCATCGGCGCCGCCCGCACCCGCGACGACCAGGTCTCCCGCGTCATCCTCGACGTGCGCCGGCACGTGCACTTCCACGCCGAGGAGGTCGACGCCGAGGGCACCGTGGTCCACGCCCACGAGTCCGGCGGCCCCCTCTCCGGCGGCCAGAACGAGCGCCTGGCCACCTTCTGCCTCGCCGCGGCGCTGCGCTACCAGCTCGCCGGCACCGGGCAGGAGGTGCCCCGATACGCGCCGATCATCATCGACGAGGCGTTCTCCAAGGGCGCGGGCAAGTTCATCACCGCCGCGATGGAGTCCTTCCGCCACTTCGGCTTCCAGGTCATCCTCGCCAACCCCGGCAAGAACCCGCAGGCGCTCGCCCCGTTCATCGGCGGCGTCGGCGTGGTCTCGATCCGACAGGACCGCTACTCCTCGGTCTCCCCGGTCGAGTTCGTGCCGGTCGAGGAGGGCTGAGCCCGGCGCTCGCCGGCCGATGGGGAGTTCTCCCCATCGCAGGGCTCCCCGAGGGGCCGATACCCTGGTCGCCACCCGCGCGGACGGGTGACGGAGCAGGACGTCGCCGCGGGCGGCGCGACGGGAGAGGCGGTCGAGGATGTCAGCGCTCCCCCGAGGGACCGAGGACGAGATCCAGGGCCAGGACGCCACCCATGCGCGGATCCGCTCCCTGCTGGAGGACGTGACCGCCGTGCTCCTCGAGCAGCAGCCCGGGCTGATCGCCTTCCGCGACCACCGCCCCGAGCGCGACCGCTCCTCGGGCGGCTCCTGGCACGGGCTGCAGACGCTCTGCCACGTCAGCGCCCTCCTCGCGGCCGACGGGACGCCCGATCCCGATCAGGCGGCGAGCGCGAGGCTGCTCGAGGCGGTCGAGCGCCGCGCCGCGGCCCACGGCCTCACCCGCCGCTCCGCCGAGGAGGCGAACGGGATCCTCGATGCGACCTGGGGCGGGGCCGACGGCGATCTGCTCGAGGTGATCGTCGGCGTCCGCGTCGCGGTGCGGGCCATCAGCGCCCCGTTCCTGCCGGGCTCCCTCACGCCGATCACCACCACCAGCCCGGTCTCGGCGCTCAGCCCGCCGACCCCGCCCCCGCGCCTCGTGCGCTGATCCGCTCGAGCGCGCCGAGCGGGATCGGCAGCCAGTCGGGGCGCTGACGGGACTCGTACAGCGCCTCGTACACCGCCTTGTCGGCCTCGAAGGCGGCGAGCACCGCGGGTGCGGGCGTCCCGGCCTCCGCCGCCCAGCCCTCGAGGAAGGCGGCGCGGGCGTCGGCCGCCCAGGAGCCCGCGTCGACCCCGTGCTCGAGGGCGACGGCGCCGGCGACGTAGTCGAGGCTGCGCAGCATCCCGGCGACGTCCCGCAGCGGGGAGTCGGGCAGGGCGCGCTCGGCGAGCGGCCGCAGCGGCTCGCCCTCGAAGTCCAGCAGCACCCAGCCGCGCTCGGGCGAGGCGAGGACCTGTCCGAGGTGCAGGTCCCCGTGGATGCGCTGCATCGCGGGCCACGTCTGGCCCGCGGCCGTGTCCAGCAGGGCGGCGAGACGCTCCCGGTGCGCGGCGACCTGCTCCACCTCCGCGGCGACCTGTGCGAGACGCCTGTGCATCTGCGCGAGCACGGCCCGGACCGTGCCCTCGTCGGCCGCGACCGTGCCGAGCGCGGCGGCGAGATCGCGGTGCACCTCGGCGAGGGTCGTGCCGAGCGCCCGGGCGGGGGCGGTGAAGTCCTCGCCGGCGCGCGCGAGCCGCAGCGCGACCCGCCAGGCGTCCTCGACCTGCGGCAGGAACTCCTGGGCGACGAGGGCGTGGGTGCGCATCGCGCCGGTGCGCACGGTCGCGGCGCCGACGACGGCGGGCACGTGGGCGGAGCCCTGCGCGGTGAGCGCGCCCTGCAGCGCCGCATCGGGGTTCTCCCCGTCCTGCAGCACCCGGAACAGCTTCACGATCAGCGGGGAGGTGCCCTCCGTCTCGATGATCAGGGAGGTGTTGGACTGCTCCCCGGCCAGCACTCGGCTGCGCATCGCTCGGCCCAGCGGCAACGGGGAGCCGGGGCGGGTGCGGTGGGAGGCCAGGGACAGCCCGGGGCCGGCGGCGCCGTCGCCGGAGACGAGGGTCGCGACCAGGGCGGCGCGCCCGTCGGCGTCCCGCGTCGCGTCGTCCACCCGCAGCGGACCGCCGGAGACCGCGAGCACCCCGATCTCGGCGCCCTCCTCGGGGGCGGGGGCGCCCTCGGGGCGGCGCAGCACCAGCGGGACCTGATAGAGGGCGTCCGGCTCCCGGGGCCCGGTCGGCCCGGGGTGGGCGCCGGGAGCCGTGCCCGGGGCGACGGGCGCACCGTCGGGCCCGTTGCCCACCGAGCCGTCGGCTGCACCGCCGGCCGCGAGGCGGTCCCCGTCGCCGAGATGCACCGCGGCCACGAGCAGGACCGTCGCATGATCCGGGGCGATCCGAAGGGGTGCCCACCCGGCGACCTCCACCTGCGGTGTGCCGGCGCCCTTGTGCGCGTACCAGCGCTGGTTCGGCATCCAGGCGGCGAGCTGCGCGGCGGCGAGATCGAGCACCTCCCCGAGCGGCGGCAGGAGGGTCATGTCGAGCAGGGCGGTGGAGCGCGCATCGGCCATGGGGTCACTCTACGGTCGAGGGGTCCGGGAGGGAGGGGCAGGGCCGCCTCCCCAGGGCCCGCGCCGCGGCCGTTGCTAGGCTGGGCCGGTGCTCGACCCCCCGCCCCGTCCCCCGCGCGCGCGTGGGCCACGGCCGCTGACCCGCGCGGCGGCGCTCCTGGCCTCCGCCGCGCTCGCGGTCTCGCTCGCGCCCGCCGCGTCGGCGCTCGGGGAGGACGGCCCCTTCGAGTTCCCCGCCCAGACGCAGACCCTCTCGGTGATCCCCGGGCCCGGGACGGTCACGCGGATCCCGCTGCGCGCGCTGGTCACCGACGATGTCGAGGACCAGGTCGACCTGCACTCCGCACGCCTCGCCGTGCCCGAGGATCTCGACGACTCGGTCCGCTCGACGATGGAGCTGGGGGAGGACTCGCTCAGCATCGCGGTCGCCGGGGAGGGGACCTGGACGCTGCTGGGCCAGGAGCTGGTGTTCACCCCGCTGCTCGGGGTGCAGGGTCCCAGCACCCCGATCGCCCTGACCATCGGGAGCCTCCACGACAGCCGTTCCCTGCCCGTGGTGCTGACGCCCGAGCTGCTCGAGCTCGAGCAGCTCGACGCGCACGGCTCCGCAGGGGAGGCCACGACGGTGGGGCTGCCCGGCGACCTGCCCGAGGACGGGGCCGTGCGGCTCGATCTCGCGGACCTCCCGGCCGGCTCGACCGTCGGCCTCGACGGCAGCCGTGCGACCGTCCCCGACCAGGGCACCTGGCAGCTCTCGAGCGATCGTCGCAGCCTCACCCACACCCCCGCGGGCTCCGACCTCGGCCGTCAGCTCAACCCGGTCCTCTACGTGGTCGAGGACGAGGAGGGCGCCGTCGTGCGGGCCGGGAAGGTCACGCTCACCATCCCGATCATCTCCGATCTCGACCGCTCCGCGCCCTTCGGCGAGGACATCGTGTTCGTGGTGGGGGAGGGGCAGCAGAACGTTGACCCGACCACGCTGCGCCTGGAGCCCCTCGGCGACCAGGAGGCTTACGAGGCCTCCGCCGACGGCACCCGCGTGACCGAGCGTGACGTGGGCGTGTGGACGCTGGACCGCGCCACGGCCACGGTCCGCTTCGCCCCGGAGAGCGACGACGTGCGCGTGGTCGCGCCGATGGGCATCACCGGCGGGGACGGCGAGGGCGCGACGGCCGCGACCGCGCTGCTGAGCACCGCCTATCCCGTGCTCTTCTCCCGCCAGCAGGCGGCCCTGCCCGGCACGGAGATCGTCTTCGACCTCAGCACCGGCATCCGCGACGTGCGCTCGGACTCGCTGCGCTTCGACGCCGCCGAGACCCCCGAGGGGGCCGAGGTCTCGGCCGACGGGACGGCGCTGACGGTCCCCGACCAGGGCACCTGGCGGATCGACCTCGAGTCCCGCACCGTCACCCTGACCCCGCAGGAGGGCTTCGAGGGCACGGCCGATCCGGTGGCGATCACCGCCCGTGGCGTCTACGCCGACAACCCCGTGAGCGCCTCGCTCACGGCGATCTACTCGCCGATCGTCGCGACCCTGCGTGACGACGAGGCGCGCACCGCACCGGGAAGCCCGGTCTCCGTGGACGTGCTCGGCAACGACACCGCCGGCAGCGGCTCGCAGCCCCTCGAGCCGGCCACGGTGGAGATCAGCGCCCTGGAGGCGACCAACCTCGCCGACCTCCGCGACGGGCGCGGCAAGCGCCTCGTGATCCCGGGGGAGGGGGAGTTCACCGTCAGCGGCAACGGCGCGGTGACTTTCACCCCGGAGGAGGGCTTCTCGGGGCGCACCTCCACGATCACCTACCACGTGGTCGACAGCACCGGCATCCCGGCGAGGGCGAGCCTCGCGGTCGACGTCGACCCGGGCCTGGCCGACGCCGGCGACTCGGGCCCCGAGGTGTCCGGCATCAACAGCGTGCTGGCCGGGCTGATGCCCTCCTCGCCCAGCACCGCGCTGGTCTTCGGCACGATCGTGATGCTGCTGCTCTTCGGCGGTGCGATCTCGCTGTGGACCGGGACGCGGAGCGAGGTCGATCGTCGGGACTGGGAGGACTGACCCGGGGGTCGCTCGTGGGACGGGCTCAGCAGCCCTCGGGAGCGGCGACGGGCGCCTCCAGCGCATCTGCGGCCGCGGGCGCTGGCGCGAGCACCGTGAAGCCGTCGCCGAGCAGCAGATCCACGGCGGTGCCCTCCTTCGACTTGTCGAGCTTCAGCACGGGCTCGAAGTCGGCCGTGGCGAGCTGTGCGCGCACGGACTGGGCCGCGAGATAGCCGGCCGGCCCGTGGACGATCGTGGCGGGGCCGCTCGCGCTGCGTGTGTTGCCCGGCTCGCCGGTCTCGTAGCCGCGCCCTGCGAGCTCGTGCGCGACCTCGCCGGCGAGTCCGCTGCGGGTGGTCCCGTTCAGCACGGTGACCGTCACCTCCGCGGGCGGCAACGGCACGGCGCCCTCGTCGGGGCACTCCACGGCGACCGGGTCCGGCCCGAACTCCTTCGGTGCGATCATCCCGGGCTCCTCGACCGGTTCGCGCAGCTCGCCCACCGCGTACACGCCCACGGCGATCAGCGCCACGGCGAGCACCGAGAAGAACGCGAGCTGCGTCGCACGGAGCCGGCGCGTGCGACGCAGCCGCGTGTCACGACGGCGCACGTCGTCGGCCGAGCGGCCGTAGGGGTGCGCGTCGCGGTGGGAGGTGGGCATCGCAGGTGTCAGTCGTCGAGCGGGCGGTACCGGATCCCGAAGGCGTCCAGGCGCGGCAGGTGGGCGCGCAGGCGCTCCTGGAACTCGTCCCAGCTCTGCTCGGGTGAGCCCCACGCCCGCTCGGCGAAGGCGCACAGGCGCGGGAAGGCCATGTACTGGACGGCGCCGGCGTCGGGCAGGTACTCGGTCCACAGCTGCGCCTGCAGGCCCATCACCAGACGCTCCTGGTCCGCGCTCGTCTTCTTGGGCAGCAGACGACCGGTGTACACGTCCTCGAGCGTGGTCCTCCCGCCGATGGCGAGCGGCTCGTCGGCCGGGTCCGCCTGGTAGTGGTCGAAGTAGAGCAGGTCGGAGGTCGCCACGATCGTCTGGAAGCCGCGCGAGGTGGCCTCCCCGACGCCCGCGGGCCCGCGCCAGTTCATGATCACGGTGTCGTCGGGCAGATGGGTCTCCAGGACCTCGTCCCAGGCGATCGCGCGCTTGCCCTGCCCGGCGAGCACCTCGGAGGCGAAGGTCGTGAAGCGTCCCTGGATCTCCGAGACACGGGTCAGGCCCCACTCGTTCATGCGGGCACGGGCCTGGGAGGAGCGCTCCCACTCGCCGGTGGGGCACTCGTCGCCGCCGATGTGCACGTAGGGGGCGGGGAAGATGCCGGCGACCTGCGTGAGCACGTCGCGCAGGAAGTCGAACACCTGGTCCGAGACGCCGAGCACGTGGTCGGAGATCCCCCACACCTCGCGCACGCCCACCTGCTGCTCGGGGAAGTTCCCCAGCTCCGGATAGGCGGCGACGGCGGCCTGCATGTGCCCGGGCAGGTCGATCTCGGGGACGATCATGATCCCGCGGCGCCGCGCGTACTCGACGAGGCCCTTGAGCTCCTCCTGGCTGTAGGAGCCGCCGTGGCGCACGCCGTCGAAGGTCCAGGACTCCTCGTCCCCGCTCATGTGGCCGACGAGCGTCTGCTCCCGCCACGCGCCGACCTCGGTCAGGCGCGGGTAGCCCTTGATCTCCACGCGCCATCCCTGGTCGTCGGTGAGATGGAGGTGCAGGACGTTCAGGCGGTGCAGGGCCATCCCGTCCAGGAGGGTCTCGATCTCCTCGACCGGGAGGAAGTGGCGCGAGACGTCCAGGTGCATGCCGCGCCAGGCGTGCTTCGGGCTGTCCGCGATGGTCACGCACGGGATCGACCCGTCGGCCCCGGTGACGATCTGGGCGAAGGTGTTGCGCCCGTCGGCCAGGGCCGCCTCGCTGCCGGCGCTCAGCGCCGCGCCCTGCGGGGAGATGGAGAGAGCGTACTCGATCGCCGGCAGGTCCTCGCTGAGGCCGACGGAGAGACCCTCCCACGGGTCGGTCGTCTCCCACATGCCCTCCGACCACACGACGGATCGGGGCAGCGGGACGAGGGCGATGGGGTCGGGCATCCGGATCTCCTGAGGGACGTGGGAGTTCGTGACCCGACCAGTCTGCCACGTGGATCACATCCCGCGGCGCGAACCGGCCCGGACGCGGAGGAGCCCGGTCGGCGATGCCGACCGGGCTCCTCCACCATGTCGCCCTGCTCCTTCCCGGTGACGCTCTCGCGTCGAGCAGGCCGTCATGGTCGTATGCGCGACCCCTGCCGACTCAGCGGTAGGTGACGAACACGTGCGGGGCGTTCCAGATGGTGCGCTCGACGACCTGCTGGCGCGAGCCGGAGGCGTCGATGATGCCGTTGCCGCCGGTGTAGATCCCCATGTGGCCGTAGTCGTTGCCGGTGAAGGCCACGAGGTCGCCGGGCTTGGCCTGCGACTTGGGGATGATCCGCCCGCCGAAGGTGTAGCCCTTGGCGGTCTTGCGCGGCATGTTCATGCCGGCCTGGTTGTACGCGTGGTACACGAGGCCGGAGCAGTCCAGGCCGGAGGAGGGCGTGGAGCCGCCCCACTTGTAGCGGACCCCGAGCTGGGCGCGGGCCGCGGAGACGATGGCGCTGCCGTTGACCGTGGTGCCCGAGCTCGCGCCGGTGCCGCCCGAGGGGATCGACACGCCGCTGTACAGGGCGTTCCAGGTCTTCGGACCGACCACGCCGTCCACGCCGATGCCGGCGGCGGACTGCAGGGAGCGGACGGCCGATCCGGTGGCGGCGCCGAAGACGCCGTCGACCTTGAGAGTGGCACCGCGGGCGTTGAGCCCGCTCTGCAGGGTCGACACGGCGCTGCCGCGGCTGCCGTGACGCAGCTTCGGCTGCGAGGAGGACGAGCCGGCCGCGGGAGCGGAGGACGAACCGCCGGTCAGGGCGTTCCAGGTCTTCGGACCGACCACGCCGTCCACGCCGATGCCGGCCGCGGACTGACGGTTCTTGACGGCCCGCAGGGTCGCGGAGCCGAACACGCCGTCGACCTTCAGGCTCGCGCCGTGGGCGTTCAGACGCTGCTGGAGGTAGGAGACGGCGCTGCCGCGGGAGCCGAGCCGCAGCTTCACCGAGGTGTACTGCGTGCTGGCGGGCGCGACGGCGGACGCGGCCGCGGGGATCGCGGCAGCGGTCCCGGCGGACGGCGCGGCGGAGGCGGCGGGGGCCGCGGGCGCCTGCGCGGTGGCGGAGGCGCCGCCGGCGAGGGCGGCGGTCGCGGAGACGGCGCCGATCACGGCGGCCCCTCCCACGCCCTTGCCGACCGGGGCGGCGAGCCCTCGGTAGTCGATCACGGCACGGCCGGGAGCCCGGTGCGTGGCGCGTGGAGCGGTGCGGAACATCGGTGGCGATCACTTTCTCCGTCGCCTCGCAGTCGATGCACAGCGGACCCGTGGGGGAGTCCGCGGAGCCTGCGCCCGTCACCCAGGGAAGCGGAGGAAGAAACCGGGCCGGTGACGGGGAGGCGGCGGCCCGGTGGGAGCCGCCTCGGAAAGGCGGCACCGCAGGTCACTGTAGGGGTGAGGGCATGTATGACCACAGGTGCATTTGCTGTCGGGCGTGCACTTCTTTGCGAAGATTTTGCGAATCGCGCCCGAAATGCCGCGTGTTCCACCCGGGAAATGAATTCCACCGTGATAACTACTCCATTGTCATTCACGTCGACAGAATGTCCGGTATACCCGAATAGAGTGATGTCGCAGGTCGACCCGTTGGTCACCGAGAGTTGGGGCGAAATGTCCGAACAGTCCGATATGGGTCGTGAGGGGTCCGGGAGTGTCCTGACGGTCGTCGAAAGAAAGCGCGATCGACCCGACCGGGAATGGTCATTTGGCGATAAAGTAACGCCTCGAGGGTGGTGTGCGGAGCGGGATCATCGTCGTCGTCGATCCCGCGGACGGCCGGCGGGCGGACCGCCGGCCGACGCAGAAGGGGAGTCGTGAGATCGATGGATCTCGCGACTCCCCAGAGGGTCGGGGTGACAGGATTTGAACCTGCGACCTTGCCGTCCCGAACGGCACGCGCTACCAAGCTGCGCCACACCCCGGTGGAACCCGCTCGAGCGGGTCACCGAGGAGAAACTCTAGCAGGCTCCCGGCCGGTCAGCCGACGTCCGAGGGCCTCCGGGCCCGCAACGTGAGCAAGGTCGCCTCCGGCGGGGTCAGCAGACGGTAGTTCGAGTACGGGCTCGCGCCCATCCCCGCGCTCACGTTCATCGGCACGCCCTGCCAGTCGGAGAGGCCGCGGGCCTGCTGCCGGGGCAGGTCGCAGTTCGTGACCAGCGCGCCGATGCCGGGAAGGCGGAGCTGGCCGCCGTGGGTGTGCCCGGCGAGGATCAGCTCCGCGCCGTCGGCGACGAAGGCGTCGAGCACGCGGCGGTAGGGGGCGTGCGCGACGCCCACCTGGAGCACGTTGCCGTGCTCGGGCGTGCGCGGCGCCGGCGAGGGCGGGGCGGGCATCCGGTCGCGCTCGAGATGGGGGTCGTCGACCCCGGCCAGGCGCACCTCCAGGCCGCCGAGCTCGATCGTGGCACGGGTGTTGGTCAGGTCCTTCCAGCCGTGCTCCGAGAGGCGTGCGGCGAGCTCCGCGGTGGGCAGCGTCGGCTCCCGGGGCTCGGTGAGCCCGGCGGGCCGCGGATCCGGCAGCAGGTACCTGGCGGGGTTCTTCGGCATCGGCGCGAACATGTCGTTGGAGCCCATCACGAAGGCGCCGGGCCGGCGCAGCAGGGGCTCGATCGCCTCGGCGAGGGCCGGGACCGCGGCCGCGGAGGCGATGTTGTCGCCCGTGTCGATCACCAGGTGCGGGCGCAGGCTCTCGAGGTGCTCGAGGAAGGCGAGCTTGCGGTGCTGCTCCGGCAGCAGGTGGATGTCGCTGATGTGCAGCACCCGTCGCGTGCGCGCGCCCGGCGGCAGGATCCGCAGCTCGGCCTCGCGCAGCGTGTACCGATGGATCTCGACATGGCGGGCCCAGACGTGGGCGGCCCCGGCGAGCCCGAGCCCGAGCCCGCCGAGCGCACCGGCGGCCGCGAGCGCGGGCCTCACCTCACTCCTCACCGGAGGACTCGCGGATCACGACGGGACGGCCCTCGGGCAGCTCGGTGCCCGCCGGCGGGTCGGTGTCGATCGCATGGCCGGCACCGATCTCGCCGTGCGGCGCCTGCTCGATCCGCACGGAGTAGCCGGCCGCCTCGAGCGCGGCGCGGGCCTGCTCGATCGGCATGCCGCCGACGTCGGGCACCTTCCCCTTCTCGACCGCGTCGCCCGCGGCGCTGTCGGTCGGGGCGGGGGCGGCGGGGAAGGGCTCGCCGGGGAGCCCCTCGTGCACCCGGGTCATGTACTCCTGCCAGGTGGGCAGGGAGACCGTGTTGCCCCAGACGCTGCCGCTGCGGAGCATCTCCCCGTCGACGTCGAAGCCGCCGGGACGGATGTTGGACTGCGGGTGGCCGAACCACACCGCGGTGGACATCTGGCGGGTGAAGCCGACGTACCAGGTGTGGAACTGCGAGCCGGAGGTGCCGGTCTTGCCGCCCGCGGCGTGGCCGGGGATCGTCTTGCCCTTGCCGGTCGCGCGCGGGTCCTCGAGGTCCTGCTGGAGCACCCACGCCATCGTGTCGGCGACCTCCTTCTCGACCGCCTGGTGGCACTGGGCGCCCGAGATCTCCATCGCCTCGCCGTTGCGGTCGACGACCTCGGTGATCGCCTGGGGCGAGCAGAAGGTGCCGCCCGAGGCGTAGGTCGCGTAGGCCGAGGCCATGTCCAGCGCCGAGATCCGCAGCTCGCCGAGGACCACCACGGAGGGTGCCAGCTCGGTGCCGTACAGGTCCTCGATCGGCATGTCCCAGGTGGCGGGGTCGTACGGGTTGTAGGTCGCGGGGACCACGCCGATGTCGCGCGCCGTCTCCGCGATGCCGCACAGGTCGAGCTGGCGGGCCATGTTCGCGTACGAGGTGTTGATCGAGAACTTCGTCGAGTTCAGCACCGTCTCCATCGGCGCGATCGGCACGGAGACCGCGTTGTCCGGGTTGTAGCCCGGGTTCTCGCGCCAGGCGCCGCGCGGCAGGCACTCCGCCGGGAAGCTCGACATCGACTCGCGCGTGGTGCTCACCCGGTCGTCGATGCTCCGCCCGCTCTCGAGCCAGTTCTGCAGCACGAAGGGCTTGAAGGTCGAGCCGACGGGGAAGCCGCTGCCGCCGCCGAGGGCCTGCGGCACGTTGTAGTTGATCGCGGTCTCGCCGGGCTGGGAGTCCTCGTGCGGGTTGAAGGTGCGGTTCTCCGCCATCGTGAGGATCTTGCCGGTGCCCGGCTCGACGGTGACGATCGAGTGGCCGAAGCCGTGCTGGGAGTCGCCGGGGACCTTGCGCTGGAGGATGTCCACCGCTGCGGCCTGCGTGTTCGGGTCCAGCGTGGTCCTGATCGTGAGCCCGCCGCCGTAGAGCAGCTTGCGCCGCTCCTCGTAGGTGGGGGCGAAGTTCGGGTCGTTGAGCAGGGAGCGCGTGACGTAGTCGCAGAAGAACCCGCTCGTGCCGGCGTCGGCGCAGCCGGCCCGCACGTTCTGGATCTGCAGCATCTCCTCGACGGGCTGGGCGGTGTACTGCTCGTACTCCTCCTCGGTCACGAAGCCCTCGCGCTTCATGTCCGCGAGCACCTCGTTGCGGCGCTTCTCGCCCGCCTCGGGATGGGCGACCGGGTCGTACTGGTTCGGGCCGTTGGTGATGCCGGCCAGGAGCGCGGCCTCGCCGGGGTTGAGGTCCTTCGCGCTCTTGGAGAAGTAGTGGCGCGAGCCCGTCTCGACGCCGTACTGGGAGGGGCCGAACTGCGCCACGTTCAGATAGGCGTTGAGGATCTCGTCCTTGCTCCACCGCTTCTCGAGCGAGATCGCGAGCTTCGCCTCGCGCAGCTTGCGGCCGTAGCTCTGTTCGGTCGCTGCGAGCTGGTCCTCCTGGTCGCCGCGCTGCACGGCGTCCATGAGCAGCGCGTTCTTCACGTACTGCTGGGTGAGCGTCGAGCCGCCCTGCGTCGCGCCGCCCGCGGCGTTCGAGGCGAAGGCGCGGACCAGGCCCTTGGGGTCCACGCCGCCGTGCTCGTAGAAGCGGCGGTCCTCGACCGCGATCACCGCGTTCTGCATGTGGGGCGAGATCTCCTCGATCGGCACCATGATGCGGTTCTCGGTGTAGAAGGTCGCCAGCAGCGACCCGTCGGCCGCCTCGATGCGGCTCGCCTCGTTCAGCGGTTCGACCTCGAGCTCGCTGGGGTAGGACTCGAAGAGGTCCACCCCGTCCTCGGCGACGGCCGAGGTCGCCGAGACCGCGGGGAGGAAGAACGCCGCGAGCAGGACGCCGGCGAGGGCCGAGACGGCGAGGAGCCCCAGCAGCAGGTAGACGGTCTGCGCCAGGGCGACGGGCAGGGAGCGTCCCGAGCTGGACGCGGGCGAGGTGCGGGCCATGGAACTACAGTACGGCGACCCTCCCCGGAGCGGCCATCAGGCAGGCCGCGCGCGCGGAATCTTCACGAAGCCGATGCCGCGCCGTGACCTGCCCCGGCGCGACGGGCTCATGTGCGCGTTAGCACGGGCTCCGGCCGCCGTCATGGAGCATCGCGAGTTTTGCCATGTGGCGACCGTCTCCATACAGTGGGGCGAGGAACGGATCAAGGTCGATCCGGAAGACGGAAGGGGATGGAGAATGACCATCGGGGGAAGCGCCTTCACCGGCGACAGCAGCTGGGCCGCCCGCGGCGCCTGCGTGACGATGGATCCCGACGGGTTCTTCGTGCAGGGCGCGGAGCAGCACGCCGTCAAGGCGGCCTGCGGAGCGTGCCCGGTGCGCACCGAGTGCCTGGCCGACGCGCTCGACAACCGCGTCGACTTCGGCGTCTGGGGCGGGATGACCGAGCGGGAGCGGCGACGTCTGCTGCGCCGCCACCCGCACGTCAGCGACTGGTCCGCGCTGCTGCGGCGTGCCGAGCAGCAGGCCGTCGGCGGCTGACCTCCTCGGACCGGGCTCCCCGGGTAGGCTCGTCCCATGAGCACACTCACCCGCTGGGAGTACCTGACCGTCCCGCTGCTGATCCACGCGACCAAGCAGATCCTGGACAACTACGGCGACGAGGGCTGGGAGCTGGTCCAGGTCGTGCCGGGGCCGAACCCGGAGAACCTGGTCGCCTACCTCAAGCGCCCCCGGGGCGAGGGCTGAGCCGATGACCGACCCCGTCCCGGCGCGCAGCCCCCGCACCCGCGCCCGCCTCGCCGAGCTCGGGCACGCCCTGCCCGAGGTCGCGGCCCCGGTGGCCGCGTACGTGCCGGCCGTCCGGACCGGCTCCCACGTCCACACCTCCGGGCAGCTGCCCTTCGTGGACGGGGCGCTGCCGCGCACCGGCAAGGTCGGCGCCGAGGTCACGGCCGAGCAGGCCGCCGAGCTCGCCGCGACCTGCTGCCTGAACGCCCTCGCCGCCGTGGAGGCGCTGGTGGGTGACCTCGACCAGGTGGTCAGGATCGTGAAGGTGACTGGCTTCGTCGCCTCCGACCCCTCGTTCACGGGCCAGCCCGCCGTGATCAACGGCGCGAGCACCCTGCTCGGCGAGGTCTTCGGCGAGGCCGGGAGCCATGCCCGCTCCGCCGTGGGCGTGGCCGTGCTGCCCCTGGACGCCCCGGTCGAGCTCGAGCTCGTCGTCGAGCTCTCCGCGTCTCTCGCCCCCACCGCCTGAGCGGGGCCGCGATGGACGAGCATCTCGGGCAGCGGGCTCCCGATGCCCCGGCGGTCGAGCTGATCGTGGTGCGGGCCGACAACCCCGGCCCCATGACGCTCACCGGCACCAACAGCCACGTGCTGCGCGACGAGGGCCAGGTGTGGGTGGTCGACCCCGGCCCGAAGGACCCCGAGCACCTCGCCGAGCTGCTGCTCACCTGCGGCGACGACGTCCGACCGGAGGGCGTTCTGGTCACCCACCGGCACGCGGACCACGCCGCGGGCGCCGCGACCCTCGCCCGGCAGCTCACCGCCCGCAGCGGCCGGGAGGTGCCGCTGTGGGCGGCCGATCAGTCCGCCGTGCCCGGCTCGCGCCCGCTGCCCGCGACGCTGATCGGTGACAACGGGACCGTCGGCCACGTCATCCACCTGCCGGGGCACACCTCCGACTCCGTCGGCGTGCTCGTGGAGGGCGGGCGGATGCTGACCGGCGACACGCTCCTGGGCGGCTCCTCGACGGTGATCGTGCCCGAGCACGGCGGCTCGCTCACCGAGTACCTGCAGTCCCTCGCGATCCTCCACGCCCTCGCCGAGGACGGCCGGATCAGCGCGTTCTTCCCCGGCCACGGTCCGTCCGTCGACTCCCCGCTGGAGGTGCTCGCCGTCCTGGAGGAGACGATCGCGCACCGCGAGGAGCGGATCGATCAGGTGCGGCGCGCCCGCACCGCCGGGGTGCTCACCCTCGACCGGCTGCTGCGCGTGGTCTACGGCCCGGACCTGCCCGAGCAGCTGCAGGACGCGGCCCGCTGGAACCTCCGCGCCACCCTCGACCACCTCGCCCAGGAGCGCTGACCCCGCGCTGCGTCGCTGCGCCGGGTCGCCCCCGCGGCTGCGGACTCCGGGTGTGGCGCCGTCGTCCCGGGTGCCCCGCGCGCTCGAACGGCCCTCCTCCCCGCGCGGGGAGGAGGGCCGTTCGGACGGGGGCGGGGCGTCGGGCGTCTGCGCGAGATGCCCGGGCCCGTCTCAGCGGGCGCGGCGGCGCAGGCGCTCCACGTCGGCGATGAGGACGGCGCGGGCCTCGAGCCGGATCCAGCCGCGGGAGGCGAAGTCGGCCAGGGCCTTGTTCACCGTCTCGCGGGAGGCGCCGACCAGCTGGGCCAGCTCCTCCTGGGTCAGGCCGTGGGCGACCATCACGCCGTCGTCGGTCTGACGGCCGAAGCGCTGGGCGAGGTCGAGCACGTTCTTCGCCACGCGACCGGGCACATCGGCGAAGACCAGGTCCGCGAGGGACTCGTTGGTCTTGCGCAGACGGCGCGCGAGCGAGGCGAGCAGGTGGCGGCCCACCTCCGGACGCTGCGCGAGGACGCGGTACAGGTCCTGCTGCGAGAGGGAGTACAGGGTCGACTCGGCCACGACCGTGGCCGTCGCGTTGCGCGGCGCGGGATCGAAGAGGGAGAGCTCGCCGAGGGTCTCGCCCGGGCCGAGCACCGCGAGCAGGTTCTCGCGGCCGTCGCCCGAGGCGTGGCCGACCTTCACCTTGCCGGAGCCGATGATGAAGAGCCGGTCGCCCGGATCGCCCTCACGGAAGATGATGGCGCTGCGGTGGTAGTCCTCCTGCTTCATCGACGCCAGGACCGCCTGCTTGCCGTCCTCGTCGAGCGCGGCGAACAGCGGCGACGACCGTACGATGTTCTCGTCCACGGAACCTCCTGGATGTGGGGTCCCGATCTTCCGGGACCGTGCTGTGCAACCTGTGGCGGACGCCACGTTCAGCGGTGGCGGCTGTCACATGATGGTCAAACACTATCGCGCTCGCGGCGTCATGGCCCATCTCCGAGGAAGGGAGACGTCTCCGGCATGTCGAGCAGGTCGTCCCACCGCCCGGCCGCGGCCGCCTCCGGGGCCCCCGCCGACGCGGGTCTCGTCGCGGCCCGGCTCGAGCGCCTCCACGTCGGTGCGCGCACCGAGCTCGACCACCGCGACGCCTTCGAACTGCTGGTCGCGACCGTGCTCTCCGCGCAGACGACCGATGTGCGCGTCAACCAGGTCACCCCCGGACTGTTCTCCCGCTGGCCGGGCCCGGCCGCTCTCGCCGAGGCCGACGAGGACGCGGTCACCGAGCAGGTGCGCCCGCTCGGGATGGGCGCGACCCGGGCGCGTCGGATCATCGGCCTCTCCCGTGCGCTGCTCGTGGACCACGACGGGGAGGTGCCCGACGACCAGGCCGCGCTCGAGCGGCTGCCCGGCGTCGGCCGGAAGACCGCGCACGTGGTCCGCGGGGCCTGGTTCGGCCATTCCCTGCTCGCCGTGGACACGCACGTGGGGCGGCTCTCGCGACGGCTCGGCTGGACGACGGCCACCGACCCGCGAGCGGTCGAGGAGGACGTCGTGGCGCGGGTGGAGGCCGACGGCACGGGCGCCGACGCCGAGGACCTCACGATGCTCGGGCTGCGCCTGATCCTCCACGGCCGCCGCGTCTGCACGGCGCGGGCGCCCCGCTGCGGGGAGTGCGTGCTGGCCGACCTCTGCCCGAGCGCGGGGGAGGCGGCATGAGCGCGGCCGTCCCGTCGGCCGAGGGGCTTCCCGACGGGGCCGGCTTCCTCGCCCCGCTCGCCGAGCGGGCCCGGCGCGGGGACGTGCTCGTGGAGCGTCGGGACGGACGCGGCTCCCCTCCGATGCCGACCGACGGCGGGCGGCGCAGCGCCGTGCTCATCCACGTCGCCGGCACGGATCTGGCCGACGCCCGGCTCGTCCTCGAGGAGCGCGGACACCGCCTGCGCTCCCAGCCCGGCCAGTTCTCCCTGCCCGGAGGGAAGCGCGACCCCGGCGACCGCGACGATGTGCACACCGCGCTGCGGGAGGCGGAGGAGGAGACGGGGCTGGACCCCGCCGACGCGCACGTGCTCGGCGCCTTCGCCCCGATCCCGATGCCCTGGCGGGGTCAGCTCGTGATCCCGGTGCTGAGCTGGTCCGCCGAGGTCCCGCCGCTCGGGGTGCAGGACCCGATCGAGGTCGAGCGCCTGGTGTGGGCGCCGTTGACCGGGAGCGACTCCCTCGACGACGCCGCGCTGCGGCGACGCGGCCGGCTGAACGGGCACGACGTCGGCCCCGTCTTCGAGCTGCCCGAGGACGCCTTCGTCTGGGGCTTCACGGCGATGATCCTCGAGCAGGTCCTCGCCGGGCTCGGCCTCGATCCCGTCCCGGCCGACGCCCCGACCCGCGAGATCCCGCCCGAGCGCCGGCGCTGACCGGGGGCAGTGCCGTCCCGTCGGGCAGGGTGCTGCGCTGCGCCGTCGGCCTGTCGGGCCCTGCCCGCGCCGTCCTGTCGGCCCCTGCGGTGGCCGTCGTCACCTCGCAGGAACCCGCTCGCCGCTGCCGGCCTGCTCGCGATAGCATGGAGTGTTGCCGGACCCGCTCCGGCAGCCTCCCGGGTGGAGGCGGCCGGCACGCCGGTCCGCATGCGCCCGGGATCCGAGAATCGCCCCACGACGACCACCAGATGAGGAATGGGATCCAGGTGCCACGAGGCAAGGTGAAGTTCTACGACGCCGAGAAGGGCTTCGGCTTCATCCTCGACGACGAGGACGGTCAGAGCGTGTACGTGCACGCCACCACCCTGCCCGAGGGGGTCACGACCCTCCGCCCCGGCGCCCGCGTCGAGTTCGACATGGTCGACGGCCGCCGCGGCCCGCAGGTGCTCTCCCTGCAGCTGCTCGAGCCTGCGCCGTCGGTCGCCCGCGCCCGCCGCCAGAAGCCCGAGGACCTCGCCGTCATGGTCGAGGACCTGATCCGGCTCCTCGACGACGCCGGCACCGGGCTGCGCCACGGCCGCTACCCCGATCGCGGCCATTCCCAGAAGATCGCCACCGTGCTGCGAGCCGTCGCCGACAACTTCGAGGCCTGAGATGACGTCCCCGACCACCGCCCCCCGCCGTCCCCGCACCGCACGTCCGAAGCTCGACGCGGTCGCCGCGGCTGCCGTCGAGCTCGCCCGCGAGGCGCTCGAGGACGTCACCGAGCCCGGACAGGTCGGTGAGCACCTCCGCGTCGAGGCGACGGGGGAGCGGCTGGTCACGCACGTCTTCGAGTGCACCATGCCCGGCTACCGCGGCTGGTCCTGGGTGGTCGTGCTGGCCCGCGCCTCCCGTGCGAAGGCCGCGACCGTCGCCGAGACCGCGCTGCTGCCGGGCGAGGACGCGATCCTCGCCCCCGCCTGGGAGCCGTGGTCCGAGCGTCTGAAGCCCGAGGACGTCGGTGCCGACGACCTGCTGCCCTACCGGGAGCAGGACGAGCGGCTCGAGCAGGGCTACGAGGCCACCGGCGACGAGGACGAGGACCGCGTCGCCCTCTGGGAGCTGGGACTCGGCCGCCCCCGCGTGCTCTCGCAGGAGGGCCGCGGCGAGGCCGCCGAGCGCTGGCAGGCCGGCGAGTTCGGCCCCCGCCAGACCTCCTCCCGCGGGCGCAAGGGCACCGTCCCCGCGAGCTGCACCAGCTGCGGATTCCTGATGAAGCTCTCCGGCTCCCTGCGCTCCGAGTTCGGCGTGTGCACCAACGAGTGGTCCCCGGCCGACGGCCGCGTGGTCCACCTCGGCTACGGCTGCGGCGCCCACTCCGAGACCGGGCAGGACGACGGCGAGCCCGAGATCCCCCGCGGCGCGGGCGTGATCGTCGACGAGCTCGACGTCGAGGTCGTCGACGACGAGAAGGCCGCGGCGGACGCGACCGCACCGGCCGACGGTGCCGGGGCCGAGGGGTCCCAGGCCGAGGACGCCGCCCAGGCCGGGGGCTCGCACGCCGACAGCAGCTCCGCCCCAGCGGACGTCGCGCTCGTCGAGCCGGCCGCCGAGCCCGCGCCGGTCCAGAAGCCGGAGCAGGCCTCGCAGGAGCAGACCCCGACGGAGCACCCGGCCCTGTCCTTCGACATCCCCGAGGCGGACTCTCCCGAGGACTGATCCCCGGCCTCGGGCCGGCGGACCGCTCCCCGCAGCTCAGGTGCGCCCCTGTTCCGTCATCGGAACAGGGGCGCACCTGACGTCGCGGCGACCTTCAGGCGAGGGCGCGCGGGGCGGTCCCGACCCGGTGCCCGGCGGGGTCAGCGCTGGGAGACGGCGATCCGGGAGAGCAGCGCCTCGACCGCGAGCAGCGGAGGCACGTTCCCCCCGATCCGTTGACGGGCCTCCTGCACGGCCTCGAGCAGAGCGAGGGTGGAGCGGCCCGTGCCGTGCGCGGCGGCCTGCTCGATCTCGCCCGTCACGTCGACGTTCACCAGCTCCGACCCGGTGGCCAGCTGACGGCTCAGCACGTCGCGCAGCACCGAGTGGACATCCAGCAGGTACCGGTCCAGCACGTCACGGACCAGACGGGTCTGGCGCCGCTTGGCGTCCTCCTCGAGCTGGCGCATCTGGGAGCGGAGCGAGGGCGGCACCTTCCCGTCGTCGATCCCGGCCGAGCGCAGGAAGCGCTCCTTCTCCTCGAGCGCGACCTGGTCCGCGTGCTCCTTGGCCTCGGCGGTCGCCCGCTCGACGAGGGTCTGGGCGGCGAGCACGGCGCCGCCGGCGGTGCGCAGGGCCAGCAGCGTGCGCGCCGACTCCACCCGCGCGCCGAGGGCCCCCTCCTGCGTCGCGTAGCGCAGCGCGAGACCGATGTGGCCCTGGGCGGCGCGCGCCGCACGCAGTGCCAGCTGGTCCTCGATCCCGTCGCGGCGGCGCAGCAGCTCCGCGACCACGTCGGAGTCCGGGACCGTGAGGGTCACCAGGCGGCAGCGGGAGCGGATGGTGGGGGCGAGGTCCTCGGCCGAGGGGGCGCACAGCATCCAGACCGTCGACGGCGGCGGCTCCTCGATCGACTTCAGCAGCACGTTGAAGGTGCCCGCGGTCATGCGGTCCGCGTCCTCGACCACCAGCACCCGGTGCCGGCCCGTGGCGGGGGCGCGCTGCGCGGTCATCACCAGCGAGCGCACCTCCTCCTTCGCGATGGAGAGCTTGTCGGTGGCGACGACGGTGACATCGGGATGCGTCCCCGCGAGGGTGGTGCGGCAGGCCGGGCACTGCCCGCAGCCGGTGCCCTGCTCGCACTGCAGCGTCGCGGCGAAGGCCCGGGCCGCGGTGGAGCGGCCGGAGCCGGGAGGGCCCGTGATCAGCCACGCCTGGGCGAGGGACCCCTCCGGGGAGGCGGCGCGGCGGAACTGCGCGACCGCCGCGTCCTGGCCCACGACGTCGGCCCACACCCCGGGCGCGTGCGGGGCCCCGGCTGCCTGCGCGGCCGCGGTCACTGCTCGTCCCTGTGCCGGGGCGGGGGCACCGGCTCGAAGGTCGGGTCGAACAGGCTCAGCACCTCGGCGACGGAGGCGAGCACCTCCGCGTGGACCTCCTCGCGCGGGCGGGTCCCGTCGACCACGGCGTAGCGCTCGGGATCCGCGCGGGCGAGCTCGAGGAACTCCTCGCGCACCGCCTCGTGGAACTCCAGGCCCGCGCTCTCCAGGCGGTCCTTGCCGGCGGGTCCGCGCCGCTCGTCCAGGGCGCTGGTGGGCACGTCGAGCAGGATCGTGCGATGGGGCAGCAGCCCGTCGACCGCCCACAGCGACAGCCCCGCGATCTCCTCCGGCGAGAGCTCGCGCCCGGCGCCCTGGTAGGCGACGGAGGAGTCGAGATACCGGTCCCCGAGCACGAGCCCGCCGCGGGCCAGGTGGGGGCGGACGACGGTCGCGATGTGGTGGGCGCGATCCGCCGCGTACAGGAGCGCCTCCGCGCGGGGCTCGACGTGCTCCCCGTGCAGCAGCAGCTCGCGGATGCTCTCGCCGAGCGGCGTGCCGCCCGGCTCCCGGGTGGTGAGGATGAGGTCCTCGGCGACGGAGCGCTCGGTGACCAGGTGGTCCCGCAGCATCCTCATCTGGGTGGACTTCCCGGCGCCGTCCCCTCCCTCGAAGGAGATGAACACGCCGCGGCGGGGCGGGTGCGTCGCGGGGATGCGCAGGGAGGTGCTGTGCAGGGCCGGTGCGTGCCGTGCCGCGGCCTGCAGGGCGTCCTCGTGCGGCGCGGGGGCGGACTCGGTGCGGCTCATGCGTCCTCCTCCCCGGGGTAGACGACGCCGAGCGCGGCGCGGACGGCGTCCATCGTCCCCATCACCGACAGGGTGTCCGCCCAGCTCATCAGGGGGGACTCGAGCTCGCCGGCGGTGATCCGTCGGGCGGCCTCCGCGATCTCGTAGGCCATCCCGTCGCCGGGCGTGCCAGGATGCGCGAAGGACGCGGAGCGGCCGTCGAGCAGCTCGATGGTGAGCGTGCCCGGGGCGTAGAACGGACCGGTCAGACGGGCCGTGCCCGCGGTGCCCGCGACGACCGCCTCGGCCGGGGTGCGGGTGCGCAGCGTGGTGCCGAGCCGTGCGAACCCGCCGCGCGCGCCCTGGGCGAGCAGGCCGAGCGTCGCGTCGACGCCGGTGGGGGTCAGCTCCCCCCGCACGACGGGGTTCTCGAGATCGCCGAGCACCATCTGTGCGAAGGAGATCGGGTAGACGCCGAGGTCCAGCAGCGCCCCGCCGCCGAGCTCGGGAGCGTTCATGCGGTGGGAGGGGTCGGTGGGCATGGCCTGGCCGTGATCGGCCGCGACCTCGACGATCTCGCCGAGCAGGCCGGCCTCGAGCACGCCGCGCAGCAGGTCGTACTGCGGCAGGAAGCGCGCCCACATCGCCTCCATCGCGAACACGCCCCGCTCCCGGGCGAGGTCGAGCAGGTCGCGGGCCTGCGCGGTGTTCAGGGTGAACGCCTTCTCCACCAGCACCGGCACGCCTGCCTCGAGCACCGGGCGGGCCAGCTCGTGGTGCTGGGCGTGCGGGGAGGCGATGTACACCGCGTCGATGCCGCCCGCAGCGAGCATGCCCTCGACGCTGTCGAAGGAGCGCTCCGCACCGTGCTCGGCCGCGAAGGCCGCGGCCCGCTCTGCGGAGCGGGAGACGACCGAGACGATGCGCGAGGCCGTCGCCCGATGGGCGGTGTCGGTGAACTGGCCGGCGATGTGGCTGGGGGAGATCACGCCCCAGCGCAGCCCCGGGGCCTCGGCCGGATCGGGGACGGCGGGTTCGGGCAGGACCAGCGCGGGCGGGACGGCGCCGCGGGTCTCGTCGGTCTGGCTCATGGGTCCAATCTATCGAGCGTCCCCGACACCACTGGGGTGCCGGGGACGCTGTGGATGCGGTTGCGCCGATGGCTGAATCGGAGGACCCCCTGCCGGGGCAGGGGTCAGGTCGACGGCTCGGCCCTGCGCTCAGCCCTTCACCGAACCCGCCGTCATACCGCGCACCAGGAAGCGCTGCAGGGAGAAGAACACGAGCATCGGGATCACCATCGACAGGAAGGCGCCCGCGGTCAGCAGCTCCTCGCCCTGTCCCTGGGTTCCCAGCATCTGCTGGAGGTCCACGATGATCGTCTTGTTTCCGCCGCCGCCCAGGAACAGCTTCGCGATGAGCAGGTCGTTCCACACCCACAGGAACTGCAGCGTGGCGAAGGCGGCGAGGGCCGGCATCGACATCGGCGCGGCCAGCTTCCAGAAGGTCTGGAAGTGCGAGGCGCCGTCGATCTTCGCGCTCTCGATCACCGAGTTCGGGAGCGTGGCCATGTAGTTGCGCAGCGTGTACACCGCCAACGGCATCCCGAAGCCGGTGTGCAGCAGCCACACCGCCACGAACTGCCCGTTGATCCCCAGCCCGCGCGGACCGAGCAGATCCAGCATGGGCTGGAACGCCACCTGGATCGGCACCACCATCACCGCGACGATGAGGATGAACAGGAGCTCGCGGCCCGGGAACCGCATGAAGGTGAACGCGTACGCCGCGAAGGCCGCGAACATGATCGGCAGCACCGTCGCCGGCACCGCCACGATCACCGAGTTCAACAGCGAGGACCCGGCCGTGGTGGACTCGAACAGCCGCTCGTAGTTCGCCAGCGTCCAGCCGGTTCCGAAGGGGTTCAGCAGCGCGTCCCACCACCCCGTCGAGGCGACGTCCTCGCGAGTGCGGAACGAGGTGACCAGCAGTCCGATCGTCGGGACGGTCCACAGCAGGGCCAGCACCACCATGGTGACGATCGCGAGCAGGGAGCGGGGACGGCCGTCCTTCATCGTGCCCATCATCGGTTCGCCTCCTGCGCTTTGAAGGATCGCACCTGGTAGACCAGGATCGGGATGATCAGCACCAGCAGCACCACCACGATCGCGGAGGACTCCCCGGCCTGGCGCTCCACGAACAGCTTGCGGAAGTACAGGTTGGCGATGACGTCGGTGTTGTCGCGGCCGTTGGTCATCACGTAGATGATGTCGAAGACCTTCAGCACCAGGATCAGCACCGTGATGAACACGGAGAGCAGGGTAGGGCGGACCTGCGGGAAGATGATCTGCCAGAAGATACGTGCCTCGCCGGCGCCGTCCATCCGGCCCGCCTCGACGGTGTCCTCGGGGACGCCCTTGATCGCGGAGCTGATCAGCACCATCGCGAAACCCGTCTGCAGCCAGACCAGGATCACCATGAGCAGCAGCGAGTTCAGCCGCGCGGTGTCGATCTGGAGCCAGGCCTGGGGCTCGCCGCCGAGGGCCACCACCACCGCGTTGAGCAGGCCGGTCTGCGCGGTGTCCGGCGGGCGGAACGCGTAGATCAGGCCCCAGATGGTGGAGGCGCCGACGAAGCTGATCGACATCGGCAGGAACACCATCGACTTCGAGACCCGCTCGCCGGTGGTCGAGAGCTTGTCCGCCAGCACCGCGACCGCGAGACCGAAGGCGACGGTGATCAGCGGGACGATGAGGATCCACAGGAAGTTGTTCAGCATGGCCTGCCAGAACTCCGCGGAGCCGAAGATCGCCCCGTAGTTCGCCAGGCCCACCCAGTCGGTGGAGTCGGCGTTCGCGAAGGAGTACACGATCGTCTGCACCGTCGGATAGATGAGCATCAGGCCCAGCAGCGTCAGCGCCGGCAGGAGGAAGGCGTAGGGGATCAGGCCCTCGCTGAGCCGGGAGGGGAAGCCCTCGATGATCATGTTCATGAAGCGGAAGAACACGACCGCGCCGCCGATGCCGAACACCAGGCCCAGCGCGCCGATGAGCAGCTTGGAGTGCAGGAACCACTGCGGGTAGTAGGCGAAGGCGAGGAAGGCGTTGCACACCAGCCACACCGTCGCCACCAGGCCGATCGCCCCCAGGATCAGCAGCGCCGGACGGGCGGGGGATCCCGCCCGTCCGCGCGGCGTGATCGCCGAGGAGCCCGAGGAGCGGGTCGCCGCGGCGGTCATTGCGGCCACCCCGCCTCGATCTCGTCGCACACCTGCTGGGCGCTCTTCGATCCGTTCAGCCACTCGACCATGCCGGTCCAGAAGCTGCCGCCGCCGACGGCGTTGGGCATGACGTCGGAGCCGTCGTAGCGGAACACCTCGGCGTTCGAGGCGATCTCTGCGACGCGTCGCGTGGTCTCGTCGGCGTAGTGCGAGGCGTCGAAGGTCTTGTGCGGGCTGAGCCAGCCGCCGGCCTGCGCCCATTCGATGCCGAACTCCGGGGAGGTCAGGAACTTCATCAATGCGACCGAGTCGTCGTTGAGGGTGAACAGTGCGGCGAGGTCGCCGCCGCCCAGGATCGGCTGTCCCTCGAAGCCGCCCTCCCAGGGGGGCATCGCGAACACACCGACCTCCTCGTCCATGTTCGCCAGGATGTCCTCCGGGAGGAAGCCGGTGACGAAGTTGCCCTGCCGCACGTACATCGCCCGGGACGGGTCCTCGAACAGCGGCAGCGGGGCCTCGGAGAAGGGCGTGTTGAGGATGGTGGTGGGTCCGCCCAGCACGTTCCCCTCGGTCTTCAGCAGCTCGCCGAGGATGTCGAAGACCTCGACGACCTCGGGGGAGTTGAAGGGGATGCGGTGGTAGATCCAGTCGTCGTAGAGGTCCGGGCCGTGGACCCGGAGCATGAACTCCTCGAGCCAGTCGGTGCCCACCCAGCCCGTGGCCTGATCGGCGTTCCAGCCGTCGGACCACGGGGTGATGCCCGTGTCCTTGATCTCGTCGGCGATGGAGTAGAGCTCCTGCATGGTGGCGGGCTCGGTGGAGTAGCCGCCCTCCTCGTACGCCTTCTTCGGGTACCAGATGAGGGACTTGCACGCCATCCTCATCGGGGCGCCGTAGACGCGGCCCTGGTAGCGGGCGGAGTCGAGGAAGCCCGGGATCAGGGTCGAGTTCAGCGAGTCGTAGTCGAGGAAGGCGTCGATCGCCGTGATGTGCCCCTGCGCGGCGAGGTCGAAGAGACCACCCGGCTGGGGGAAAAGTGCCACGTCAGGGGCGTCTCCGGAGGCCACCCGCTGCTGGATGGTGGTGGTGAAGTCCTGGTCGGGCGAGTACTGGACGGAGATCCCCGACTCCTCCTCGAAGGCGGCGAGCGAGGCCATGAGGGCCTCCTCCTCCTGACCGCCGAAGGCGCCGAGGACGCTGACGGTCCCGGGACCGGGGGCCTGGCCCTCCACGTACTTCTCCGCACCGCCTCCTCCGCCTCCGCGGGACGGGTCGGGCTGCAGGCATCCGGTCACGCCCAGCGCGGCCGCAGCGGCCGCGCCCCCGGTCATGACCGTGCGCCGACTCGGGCATCGATCCATGAGTTCACTCCTTCGTGAGTCCGCTTCGAGCACGTGAGCTCACTGTAGGCCGAAGATGCCGGGCAGGCGTGGTCTCGGTGCTCCCGACCGCCCGTCGACGCGGCGACGTGACCGCGCAGTGCGCGGTACTGACCGCTTGGACGGCGAGCCCCGGCGCTTCGCGCACCCAGGGTGAGCACATGCGGGGCCGCGCCGTCTCCCGGAGGAGGCGGGCGGGGGCCGTGGGGTGGGCGGCACAGGTGCCGACCGGACCGTGCCGAAGGAGCCGACGGACACGCTGCGCGTCCGTCGGCGCCGGCTCACTTCTTCGTGGTCGTGGACTTCTTCCGCGTGGTGGTGGCGCGCTTCGCGGGGGCCTTCTTCTTCGCCGGTCCCTTCGCGCGCTTCTCCGCGAGCTTTTCGATCGCGACCTGCTCCGTGATCTCCTCGACCTTCTCCGTCGCTCGCAGCGACACGTTGGTGGTGCCGTCGGTGATGTACGGGCCGAAACGTCCGTCCTTGATGACGATCGGCTTCTCCGAGGTCGGGTCGGTGCCGAGCTCCTTCAGCGGGGGCTTCGCCGCGGCGCGGCCGCGGGTCTTGGGCTGGGCGTAGATCTTCTCGGCCTCCTCGAGGGTGATCGAGAAGATCTGATCCTCCGTCTCCAGCGAGCGGGAGTCGGTGCCCTTCTTCAGGTACGGGCCGTAGCGGCCGTTCTGGGCGGTGATCTCGGTGCCGTCCGCGGCGGTGCCGACCACGCGCGGCAGGCTCAGCAGCTTCAGCGCGTCCTCGAGCGTGACGGTCGAGAGGTCCATCGACTTCAGCAGCGAGCCGGTACGGGGCTTCGGCTGCTTCGACTTGGGCACCTTCTTGCCGTCGGCGCTCTCGGGCTCCGGCAGCACCTCGGTGACATAGGGGCCGTAGCGGCCGTCCTTGGCGATGATCTCGTGGCCGGTGTCGGGGTCGGTGCCGAGGACGCGCCCGTCGTCCTTGGCCCGCTCGAGCATCTCCTTCGCCTTCTCGACGGTGAGCTCGTCGGGTGCGACCTCGTCGGAGACGTTCGCGCGGCGCGGGTCCGCGCCCTCGACGACGTTCCCCTCCTCGTCGGTCGGGTACTGCTCGACGTAGGCGCCGTAGCGGCCCACGCGCAGGGTGATCCCCTCGCCGATGTCGATCGAGTTGATGGCGCGGGCGTCGATCTCGCCGAGGTCGTCGACCATGGGCTTCAGCCCGATGGGGGCATCGCCCGTGCCGTCGGAGAGGTAGAAGTCGCGCAGGTAGTCCGCGCGGCCCAGCTCGCCGCGGGCCATGCGGTCCAGCTGCGCCTCCATCTGGGCGGTGAAGTCGTAGTCGATGAACGGCCCGAAGTGCTCCTCCAGCAGGCGCACCACCGCGAAGGCGGTCCAGCTCGGCACCAGCGCGGTGCCGCGGCGCAGCACGTAGCCGCGGTCCTGGATCGTCGCGACGGTGGAGGCGTAGGTCGAGGGGCGGCCGATGCCGCGGTCCTCGAGCGCCCGGACCAGCGAGGCCTCGGTGTACCGCGGGGGCGGGGTGGTGGTGTGCCCGTCGGGGACCAGCTCACGGGTGGGGAGGGTCTGGCCCTCCTCCATCTGCGGCAGGCGCTTGTCGTCGCCCTTGTCGTCGTCGCCGTAGCGGGAGGCGTCGCGCCCCTCCTCGTAGGCGGCGAGGAAGCCGCGGAAGGTGATCACGGTGCCGGCGGCGCGGAAGGTCGCGCTGCGGCCCTCGTTCTCGACCTTCAGCTCGACAGTGGAGGTGGTGCCCTTCGCGTCGGCCATCTGCGAGGCGACGGTGCGCTTCCAGATCAGCTCGTAGAGGCGGAACTCGTCGCCGGAGAGCTGCCCTGCGACATCCGCCGGGGTGCGGAAGTGGTCGCCGGCGGGCCGGATCGCCTCGTGCGCCTCCTGCGCGGACTGCGACTTGTTCGTGTAGACGCGGGGCTTGTCCGGCACGAACTGGGAGCCGTAGAGCTCGGCGGCCTGGGCGCGGGAGGCGCGGATCGCCTCGCCCGAGAGCGTCACCGAGTCGGTGCGCATGTAGGTGATGTAGCCGTTCTCGTACAGCGACTGCGCCACCCGCATGGCCTGGCGCGCGCCGAGGCGCAGCTTGCGGCTGGCCTCCTGCTGCAGCGAGGAGGTGGTGAAGGGGGCGGCGGGCCGGCGCGTGTACGGCTTGGACTCCAGCGAGGTGACGGTCGCCGGGGTGGAGCCGAGCACCTGCACGAGCTCGCGGGCGGAGGCCTCGGTGAGGATCGTCGCGCTCTTCGAGCGGGGCTTGAGGGTGCCGTCGTCGGCGAAGTCGCTGCCGGTGGCGACGCGGGCGCCGTCGACGGTCTGGACCTTCGCGGTGAACTGCTCGGCGTCGGGGCCGAAGGTGCCGGTCACGTCCCAGTAGTCGGAGGCGACGAAGGCCATCCGCTCCCGCTCCCGCTCGACCACGAGGCGGGTCGCGACGGACTGCACGCGCCCGGCCGACAGCGACGGCTTGATCTTGCGCCACAGCACGGGGGAGAGCTCGAAGCCGACCAGGCGGTCCAGGATGCGGCGGGTCTCCTGCGCGTCGACCAGGTGCACGTCGAGGTCGCGGGTGTTCTCCAGCGCGCCCTGGATCGCGTCCTTGGTGATCTCGTGGAACACCATGCGCTTGACGGGAGTGGACTTCTTGGGCTTGAGGGTCTCCAGCAGGTGCCAGGCGATCGCCTCGCCCTCGCGGTCCTCATCGGTGGCGAGGTAGAGGGTGTCGGCGTCCTTGAGGGACTTCTTCAGCTCGGCGACGGTCTTCTTCTTGTCGGGGCTGACGATGTAGAACGGGTCGAAGCCGCCCTCGACGTCGACGCCGAACTTGCCGTACGGCCCCTTCTTCATCTCGGCGGGCAGGTCTCGGGGCACGGGGATGTCGCGGATGTGGCCCACCGACGCCTTGACGTCGTACTCATCGCCCAGATACCGGGCGATGGTCCGTGCCTTCGCCGGGGACTCGACGATCACCAGATGCCGTCCGCCTGTCACGTCGCCTGCGTCCTTCCTCGCCGCGTCGCTCGCGGCCGTACGTCACGCCCCGTCGCGGGGTCGCATCTCCGCCGCGCGCTGACTCGGTGCGCGGCGATTGCTCACGGTACACGCTCCGCCGGAGGTGTCCGCAGGACGCTCGGCGTGCGCAGCACCAGGACCAGCGCCACCCAGGCGGCGGTCGCGCCGGCGATCACGGCGCCGGTGGCGCGGAAGGCCGCGAGCTGCGAGGCCCGGTCGGCGAGGTCCAGCGGGAGGGGGAGGCCGGCGATGCCCGCGGCCCCGGCGACCAGGCCGACGGCGCCGATCGCGCCGAGCACGACGGCGCAGGCCAGCTCGACCCGTGGCAGGCGCGGCACGTCCTGGCGGAGGTCGCGTCCGCGACGGCGCCGCCCCCGGCCGGCGTGCGCGGCCGTGCGGCGCAGCCGCCGCCTCGTGTGCAGCCCGTCCACCCCGAGCACGAGGAAGGTCCAGGCGGCGCTGACCGCGATCGCGCCGATCACGTCGCTGGGCCGGTGCCATCCGGTGACGAGGGTGCCGATGCCGGCGGCGCCGCTCCACAGCAGGCCGAGCGGGGCGACCAGCGGCCGGGCCCGTCCGGCGACCAGCACGAGCGCGATCATCGTCGTCGCCGCGAGGGTGGAGTGGCCGGAGGGGAAGGAGTTCGTGGTCGGCTCGATGCCGGGGCCGAGCACCTCGCGGCTGACCAGCAGGTGCTTGATCACCTGGGTGGTGAGGTTCGCGCCGAGCACGAGCGCCGCCAGCGGCAGCAGCAGCGCGGGACGGTGTCGCAGCAGCGCGATCACGGCCGTGAGCGCGAGCAGGGCGATGATCACCGGCATGCTCACCGTCTCCACCGCGAGCTCCGCGATCCGCGAGAGGAGGCCGTCGTGGTTCCGGGAGCCGGAGAGGGTCAGCTGGTCCAGCCGCTGACCGCTCGCGGTGCCGACCGCGCCGCGGGCCACCAGCACCACCGCCGCGCCGCACACCGCGGCGACCAGCAGCGACAGCAGCGGCCGGGCGAGGCCGACGGGGGAGGGCGGCGCGGGCTCCGCCGCGGGGAGGGCCTCGGGCGCCGTCACAGGGTCACCATCCCCGTCAGCGCGAGCTCGCGCACGGCGGGCAGGACCCGGGCGCGGGTCTCCTCGACGTCCGCGTCGGTGAGGGCGCAGACCGCGGCGATCACCTGGCCGAGGGTGAGCGTCCCGTCGAGCGCGCCGACGGTCGCGGCGAGCGCCTGGTCCGCCGGGACGGTGCGGGCGAGGCCCGCCCCCTGCACCAGCTCGATGAGGAGCGGGTCCCACTGGCCGGGCGTGAGGTGACGGCGCTCCACGACGTCCTCGGCGCGGACGGGGCGGGTCGCGGCGAGCGCCTCGTCGTCCAGCGCGGAGAGGCGGTCGAGCGCGGCGAGGGAGGCGGCCAGGTGCTCCGAGAGGGTGCCGCTGCCGGTGCCGGTCGCGAGCTCGGTGCGCAGCAGGCCCCGTCGGCCGGCGTCGGGACGGCGCAGCAGCAGGTAGCCGAAGCCGATGCCCTCGACCGCGCGGGAGGCGAAGTCCTCGAGCCAGGCGTCGATCAGCGCGTCCCAGCGGTGATCGCGCGGCGTGATCCCGCCGTCGCGGGCCCAGGTCCCCGCGTACTCGGCGGGGTCCTCCCGGTCGCGCTGCAGCACCCAGGCGTCGACACCGTCGGTGAGCGCGGGCTCGAGCCATGCCCGCGGATGCGCGAAGCCGTCCTCCTCGTCGGTGATCTCCCAGTTGCCGAGCATGACGGCGCTCGCGCCCGGGGCGAGGTGCGCGGGGAGCTGTGCGAGCAGCTCGGCGAGCAGGGTGTCGCCGGCGCGGCCGCCGTCGCGGTAGGTCCAGGGGTCGTGCTCGTCGTCGCCCGCGCGGGGCGTGATCACGAAGGGCGGGTTGGAGACGACGAGGTCGAAGACCTCGCCGGCGACGGGCTCGAGGAGGGAGCCGCGGCGCAGGTCGAGCTCGATCCCGTTCAGCGCCGAATTGAAGGCGGCGAAGGCGAGGGCGCGCTCGGAGAGGTCGGTGGCCACGACGTGCTCGGCGTGGCGGGAGGCGTGCATCGCCTGGATCCCGCCGCCGCAGCCGAGGTCGAGCACCCGGCCGACGGGCGTGCGGGGCGTGATCCGGGCCAGGGTGAGGGAGGCGCCGCCCACGCCGAGGACGTGCTCGGGGGAGAGAGGGGCGCCGGTCGCGAGCTCGGAGAGGTCCGAGGCGATCCACCAGTGGAGGGGGCCGGCATCGTCCTCGGCGGCGTAGGGGGCCAGGTCCACGAGGGCGCGGACGGAGGGAGCGTCGGCCGCGGACCCGTCGGCCGTGTGCACGTCGGCCGTGTGCACGTCATGCCCGTCGGCCGTGGGCCGGTCGCCGGCGGGGCAGTCGGCGGGGGCGAGCAGGCCGAGCCGCTGCGCGCCGTCGAGGCCGAGGGTGGGCAGTGCCGCGGCGACCCGGGCCGCGGGCAGCGTCTCGCCGAGCACGAACAGGGACAGGAGCGTCGCGGCCGGATCGGTGCTCGCGGCGAGCCGGCGACGGGCCGGCGCCGGGTCCTCGCGACGCAGCGCGGCGGAGGCGACGGCGCCGAGGATCTCCTCGAGGTGCTCGGTGGCGTAGCGGGATTCGCGCAGGTCCGTGCCGAGGGCCTCGATCTCCGGGGTCAGGACGATCGGGGCGGCGGCCGGTGCGTGCTCCGGGGCGGTGGCGGGCATGGCTACGATTGTGCCCCAGCGCGCCCGGAGGATTCCGGGGAGGACGTGCGGAGAATGCGCAGACCCTGTGGGGACGCGGGAGGACGGTGAGGGATGCGGGCAGGCAGGGCCTCGGAGCTGCTCGCCGACCTCAGCGCCCCGCTGATCCGCCACGGCTGCCTCACCCACGTCGAGCGGCGGCCCGCCCGCGAGGGCCGACGGGGCAGCTTCCCGGAGTGGACCGACCCGCGCCTGGTCCTCCACCTCGCCGAGCGCGGCATCACCGCCCCCTGGATCCACCAGGAGCAGGCGGCGCGCCTGGCGCACGACGGCCAGGACGTGGTGCTCGCCACCGCCACCGCCTCCGGCAAGTCCCTCGCCTACCTGCTGCCGACCCTCACCGCGATCGGGGCGCGGGAGATCGACCCCGGGGCGCCCCGGGCGACGGCGCTCTACCTCTCGCCCACCAAGGCGCTCGCCGCGGACCAGCTCACCAACATCACCGCCCTCGCCGACGGGGCCGGGATCCGCGACGCCCGCATCGCCGTGTACGACGGGGACACCCCGGCCGAGCAGCGCCGCTGGGTGCGCCGCCACGGCACCGTGGTGCTCACCAACCCCGACATGCTCCACTTCGGGATCCTGCCCGGGCACGAGCAGTGGGCCCACTTCTTCCGGGCGCTGCGCTACGTGGTGATCGACGAGTGCCACAGCTACCGGGGGGTGTTCGGCAGCCATGTGTCGATGGTGCTGCGGCGCCTGCGCCGGATCGCCGCGCGGTACGGGGCCGATCCCACGTTCGTGCTCGCCTCCGCCACCACCGCGAACCCGGAGCTGTCCGCCTCACGGCTGATCGGACGGGATGTCGAGGCGGTCACCGAGGACGGCTCGCCCCGGGCCGGGCTCACGATCGGGCTGTGGGAGCCGGGCACGCGCACCCGCGTGGACGGCCGCGGCGACCCGGCGCGGTGGGAGGAGCCGGGCCGCGACGCGAACGACGGCGAGGAGGACGAGGGTCGCGACCAGGACGCGCAGGGGCGTCGCGAGGAGCCGCTGCGCCGCTCGGCCACCAGCGAGGCCGCCGCGCTGCTCGCCGATCTCGTCGAGCGGGACGTGCAGACCCTCGTCTTCGCCCGCTCGCGGCGCGGGGCGGAGCTCGTCTCCACCGGGGCGCGGCGCCTGCTGGGGCAGAAGGCGGAGGAGGGCGCCGATGCGCGCCTGGCCGATGCCGCGCAGCGGATCGCCGCCTATCGCGGCGGCTATCTCGCCCGGGAGCGACGCGGGCTCGAGGACTCCCTGCGCAGCGGTGAGCTGCGGGCCCTGGCCTCCACCAACGCCCTCGAGCTCGGGATCGACATCTCGGGGCTGGACGCCGTGGTCGTCGCCGGCTGGCCCGGCACCCGCGCCTCGCTGTGGCAGCAGTTCGGCCGCGCCGGCCGCAGGCAGGACTCGGGCGGCGGCTCCCTGGCCCTGTTCGTCGCCCGCGAGGATCCGCTGGACACCTACGTGGTCCACCACCCCGAGACGGTGTTCGGCGCCGAGGTCGAGGCGGCCGTGTTCGACCCCGCCAACCCGTACGTGATGACCCCGCATCTGTGCGCCGCCGCCTCCGAGCTCGCGATCCGCGACGGCGAGGAGGAGATCTTCGGGCCGACGGCGCGGGAGCTGCTCACGACCCTCGCCGCCCGCGGCGTGCTCCGCTCCCGCGCCACCGGCTGGTACTGGACGCTGAGCGAGTCCGCGCACGAGCTCACCGACCTGCGCGGCAGCGGCGGGGAGCCGGTGCGGATCGTCGAGGAGGCCGGCGGCGAGCTGCTGGGCACCGTCGATGCCGCGAGCGCCCACACCCAGGTCCACGACGGCGCGGTGTACCTCCACCAGGGCCGCAGCTACGTGGTGAACCGGCTGGACGTGGACCAGGCCGTCGCCTTCGTGCGCCGGGAGGACCCGCTGCACTCCACCCATCCGCAGTCCGCCTCGACGCTCCGGATCCGCCAGGTGGACCGCGAGGTGCCCTGGAAGGACGGGGTGCGGCTGTGCTTCGGCACCGTGGACGTCACCGACCAGGTCACCGGCTACCAGGTGCGGGACGTGTTCACGCAGGCCGTCCTCGCCCAGCACCCGCTGGACCTGCCGCCGCGCACCTTGACCACCAAGGCCGTGTGGTGGGTGGTCCCGCGCGAGCGCACCGACGCCGCTGAGATCCCCGCCGAGGAGCTGCCCGGGGCGCTGCACGCCGCCGAGCACGCCGCGATCTCGATGCTCCCGCTGCTGGCCACCTGCGACCGCTGGGACATCGGCGGGCTCTCCGCCGCCGAGCACGAGGACACCGGGGAGCCGACGATCTTCGTGTACGACGGGGCACCGGGCGGCGCGGGCTTCGCCGAGCGCGGGGCCGACGATGCCGCCGCCTGGGTGCGGGCCACGGCGGACATGATCGCCGAGTGCGGCTGCGAGGCGGGCTGCCCGGCCTGCGTGGTCTCGCCGAAGTGCGGCAACGGCAACGAGCCCCTGTCGAAGGCGCAGGCCGTGCGGCTCCTGGGACTGCTCGAGGAGTGAGGGCGGCGCGCCGACCGACGCACCGCGCTGCCCAGGATGGACGAAATATCCGATTCGGAGCCATACTGGGGCGCGACGCCCGGGACGGGCGGGGCCGTCGGGGCCCGCTCTCGAGCAGCTCCCCGCGGTGCGGGTGGAGCGGCATGGCCGCATCGGGCTGAGGAGCCGCCGATGAACAGCGCAGTGACCGGCAGTGCAGCGACCGACAGTGCGGCGACCGGCAGCGCGGGGACGGATCGGATCCGGGCTGCTCGGTCCGGTGCTCCGGCGCGTCGCGGTCCGCGCGAGAGGCTGGCCGCCCTGGTCTCCCCGCCGCGCGTCAACGCCCTCGACATCGCCCGCGCCCTCGCGATCCTTGGGATGATCGGGGCGCACGTCGGGGACATCCCGCCCTTCGACCCGACCTGGCCGGCCAGCTACCTCTCGATCGTGCACGGCAACTCCTCGATGCTCTTCGCCGTGCTCGCGGGGATCTCGATCGCCCTGGTGACCGGGCGGCGGCGGATCCCGGGGCCGGCCGAGCTGCCGCGGCTGCGCGCCTCCCTGCTGGGCCGGGGCATCGCGATCTTCCTCATCGGCCTGGTGCTCGAGATGGTGGGCACCGGGGTCGCGGTGATCCTCACCTTCTACGGGGTCGTGTACATCGCGGCGCTGCCCGTGATCCGGCTGCGCCCCTCCCGCCTGCTGCTGCTCGCGCTGCCGATCGTGCTGCTCGGGCCGGTGCTGGTCACTCTCTCCGAGATGCTCTCGCTCGGCTCCTACGGGCCTGGCGCCGATCTCGTGCTGACCGGCAGCTACCGCTTCACCTCCTGGGCGCCGCTGATCCTGCTGGGGATGGCGCTGGGCCGGATGCCGCTGGACCGGCCCGGGGTGGCCGCGAGGATCGCCGCGATCGGCGCCGGGGTTGCAGTGCTCGCGACCGCTGCCGGGATGGCGCTCGCCGCGCTGCTCGGCACGCTCGCCCCCAAGGTGTACGGGCCCGAGGCGGAGTCCGCGGCATCGAGCGCGGTCGTCGAGGAGGGCGTCGAGGAGGAGGACGAGCCCGGCCTCGGCTGGGACGGCTACGGGGAGTCCCTCGCGGCGATGGACCCGGCGTGGGAGCTCGGCGAGTCCGTGATCTCGCTGACGCCGCACTCCGGCTCGACGCTGGAGATCTTCCGCTCGGGCGGGATCGCGCTGGCCGTGATCGGAGGGCTGCTGCTGATCGCGCGACCCCTGCGCTGGGCGCTGCTGCCGCTGTCGGCGATGGGATCGATGCCGCTGACCGCCTACTCGGTGCACCTGGTCTCCCTGGTCGTGCTCGCCGGGCCCGGCGGATGGATCGCGGACAACCGCGTCTGGGTCGCCTCCGCCGTGGTGCTGCTCGTGGCCTGCACCGCCTGGTCCGCGATCAAGGGGCGCGGACCGCTGGAGCGGGTCACCGCCTGGGCCGCGCGGCGCGCCGGGCAGGCGGTCCCCGCCGCGGCACCCGGCCCCGCCCCGAGGCCCGCCGTCCGGTAGGTCGCTGGCGGCAGGTCGCTGCGGCGTCGGGGCCTTCGTCTCCTGCGGAGCCCGTCCTCGCTCACGTCTCCGGGACCTCCGACGGCCCGGGGCCCGCCCTCGATTCCGCGACCGCGGAGGGGAGCGCTCCGGCGTCGACCTCGACCCGGACGAGCACGTCCCATTCCCGCGGCTCGCAGCCGGTGAGCGTCGCGCCGTTGCGCTCGGCCGTCTCCGCCGCGACCCGGCAGGGGTGCGGATGGGCGACCGCGAGCGCATCGGCGCCCGCGAGGGAGGCGAGATCCGCGGCGGTGCCCGCCTCGGCCCGGGCGAGCACCCCGCCGCCCAGCAGCGCGAGGGAGGCCACCACCGTGGTCGTCGTCCCTGTCCAGGCCAGCACCGACGCGCCTGACGTGCTCATGGTGTCCCTCCCTCGAGCAGCTGCGGTTCGAGCCGTGCCTCGGCGTCGGCGCTGAGGGACCAGGACGCGCCGGACATCGGCCCCGCGGGGGCGTGCAGCGTGCGCGTCACCTCGACCCGCACCCACTGGCCGGATCCCGAGACGGACACGGCCGTGCCCTCCCCGCCGATCCGCTCCGCGACCTCGACCGCCGCCGCGGTGTCCTCTCCCCGGGCGAGCTCCCGCGCCGCGCCGCGCGCGGCGCTCTCGAGCTTCAGCTGGGAGGCCAGGCCCGCACCGGTCAGCAGCACGACCACCACCATCACCACCACGACGGGCAGCACGATCGCCGTCTCCGCCGTGGCGGACCCCCGGTCGTCCCGCAGGCGGGACGACCGGGCGGACCGCATCATCACGACCCCATCGACAGGGCGGAGGTGATGATCCCCATCAACAGGGTCCGCACCTCCCCGGACGCCAGCAGGGCGACCAGGACGGCGGCGAAGCCGCAGGCCGCGAGCACGGTGATCGCGTACTCGGCGGTGGAGGCGCCGGTCTCGTCCCGCCAGCGGCGGGCGAGGGTGCGGCGCAGTCGGTTCCTCGTGCAGTGCATGGTGCTCCTCCTTCGTTCTGCGGGGCGGCGCTCGCCGTCCCGCGGTGGCGGCTCCCGCCGCCGACGCCGTCCCCGGGCGGGGACGACGGACCGGGACCTTCCCGGTGATCCGTGGCCTCACGCTCCGCCGGAGGTGAGGGAGAGGGTGCCGCCCAGCAGGGAGATCACGGTCGGCACGATGCCGAGGGCGACGAAGGCAGGCAGCAGCGCCGCTCCGGTGGGCAGCACGAGGCGGACGGCGAGCTCGGCGGCGCGCACCTCGGCGTCCCGGGCGCGGCCGCGACGGGCGTCCCGCGCCGCGGAGCGCAGCACCCTCGCGAGATCCGCGCCGGTCTCCTCCGCGAGCACGGCGGAGCGTCCCAGGGCGTCGAGCTCCGCGGGGAGCGCGTCGACCGCGAGCCGTGCAGGGACCCCGGCGGCGAGGGCGGAGGCGACGGCCCGCATCGCCTCGGCGTCCGACCCTCCCGGCAGGGCCGCGGCGACCGCGGCGAGGGCGCGGGACAGCGGCAGCCCCGACTCGAGCGCCCCGGCGATCAGCTCGAGCGCCACCGACGGGTCCACCTCCGTGCGCAGGGGAGGGTCGGCGCTGCGCAGCAGGCGGCGCATCCACCACCAGCCCAGCACCGTCAGGGCGATCCCCGCCCCGCCGAGCAGCCGTCCCGAGGTCGAGGCGACCAGGAGCCGCAGCGGGTCGCCGCCCAGGAGCATGCCGAGGCCCAGTCCGGCCAGCGGCAGCACGAGCAGGATCCGGGCGGTCGAGCGCGGGCCCGCGAAGGCGCTGCGCCGCGCCTGCGCGGCGTCGTGTAGGTCGCGCAGGGCGTCGGCGAGGTGCTGGAGCATCACGGCGGCCGGGGCGCCCGTCCGCTCGCACACCGCGAGCGCGGCGCCGAGCGAGGCGACCGTCGGCGCACCGCGCAGCCGTCCGCCCGCCGCGCGGCGCGGATCCGCTCCGGCGGCGGAAGCGCGGGCCAGATCCCGCAGGTCCCCGTCGGGAAGGGTGCGCGCGAGCGCGCCCCAGCCCTGCCGGATGCTCGCCCCGGAGCTGATCACGCTCGCGAGCTGCTCGACCGTGCGGGCCAGGTCCAGCGGACCCGAGGGGGCGCGGCGGGACCGGGAGGCCCTCACCGGCGCTCCGGCGGGGAGCGCCGGCGGGACGAGCACCCACAGCAGCACGAGCGCGAGGGCGCCGACGGCGAGGACGGGGATCATGCCGCCCTCCGTCCCGCTGCCCGGACGGGCCCCGCGCCCGCCCCGTGATGCAGGCGGGAGGCGAGATGCTCCGCGGCCGGCCCCTCCCGCAGCGTCCCGCCCTGCGAGCGCAGCGCGGTCCGGGCGGTGAGCATCCCGTCCCCTCCGCGCGAGAGCACGGCGATCTCCTCCAGCACGCGCAGCCCGTCGCGTCGGCCCAGGTGCACGACGACCTCGAGGGCGCTCGCCACCTGCGCGGCGAGCGCGCCGCGGTCCAGCCCGCCGAGGGCGCCGAGCGCCTCGAGCCGGGCCGGGACGTCCGCCGCAGTGTTCGCGTGGACCGTGCCGCAGCCGCCGTCGTGCCCCGTGTTCAGCGCCTGCAGGAGCTCACGGATCTCCTCGCCGCGGCACTCCCCGAGCACGATCCGGTCCGGCCGCATGCGCAGGCTCTGCCGCACCAGCGCGGTGAGGTCGACGGCGCCCGCGCCCTCGCTGTTCGCGTGCCGCGACTGCAGGTGCACGACATGGGGGTGGTCCACGGCGAGCTCGAGCACGTCCTCGACCACGACGATGCGCTCCTGCGGCAGAGCCTCGTGGAGCATCGCGGCCAGCAGCGTCGACTTCCCGGTGCCCGTGCCGCCCGTGACCAGGAAGGGCACCCGGGAGCGGACCAGCGCGCGAAGCACCTCCCGCACAGCGGGGGTCAGCGCCCCCAGGCGCTCGAGATCGTCGAGGTCCAGGCGCTCCCGCGAGGGCAGGCGCAGCGAGAGGATCGCCCCGCCCGGGGAGAGCGGCGGGAGCACGGCATGGAAGCGGATCCCGGAGGGGAGGTGCGCATCGGCCCAGGGCACCGCGTCGTCGAGGCGGCGACCGCCGGAGGTCGCCAGGCGCACCGCGAGATCCCTCGCCTCGCCGGCGGTGAGGCGGAGCCCCGCGGGACGGAGCCCGCCCGAGTCGTCCACCCAGACCGTCCCATCGTCGTTGACCAGCAGGTCCGTGACCCCGGGGGCGATGAGCCCCTGCAGGGGGCCGAGGCCGTCGACGTGGTCCCGCACCCGCGCGGTCAGCTCGAGGGTCGCCGCGGCACCAAGCACCCGCCCCTGGGCGCGCAGCACCCTAGCGATCCGCGGCACGTCCACCGCGCCGGGGGAGCGCACCAGGTCCTCCCTCACTCCCGCGAGCAGGGTGTCGAGGGAGCCCTCGTCCGTGCTCCGGCCGCTCATGCCGGCTCCTGCATCATGAGCTCGGCGAGCAGCTCACGGGCGGCGCGATCCGCACCTCGTCGTCGTATGTCCAGCAGCGGGACCGCGCCGCGGGGGCTGTCGCGGAAGGAGACGGCGAGGGGGAGGCCGAGGTCCTCGGCGACGTCGGCGGCGGAGAGTCCGCCGCCGCGGCGCACCACCGCTCTCGTGAGCCCGGCCGGTGGCGACCACTCCCGCAGGCGCCGCGCGGCGGACCGCACCGCATGGTCGCTCGCGGGCAGCACCAGCAGGAGCTCGTCCAGGTGCGGGACCGCGCAGGGGACGAGCGCAGCGGCGAGGTCCACGACGACCGTGCCGTCGAGCGGACAGAGCGCCGCGAGCACGCGCGGCAGGTCCTCCTGGTCGGGCCCGGGCCGATCCCCGGCCACGAGCAGGTGCACCTCGTCGATGCGCGGCAGGCCCGAGCGCAGCGCCTCGCCGTCGTCGACGCCGAGCGAGGCGGTCTGAGACCAGTCCAGGCCCGGGGCGCCGCTCGCCTCGACCAGCAGGTCGAGCCCTCCGCCCAGCGGATCCGCGTCCAGCAGCACGACGGGTCCGTGGCGGCGCGCGGCCCCGGCGAGCCGGGCGGCGAAGCTCGAGGCGCCGGCCCCGCCGCACCCTCCGGTCACGCCGATCAGCCGGGCGCCCGAGCGGGTGCGGGTGAGCTCGGCAAGGCGCGAGAGCAGCTCCTCCGAGGCCGAGGGCAGCGGCAGGACCGCGAGGGCGCCGGCCTCGAGCGCGAGGGGCCACAGCTCGGCGGGCACCTCCTCGGCGGCGAGGACGACGATCAGCGGGGCGCGGCCCAGGGCGGCGCCGGGGGAGCGGGGCACCCCGTCGCGGAGGGTCTCGGCGGGGACGACGGTGCAGCCCGCCGTCTCGTGGGGCTCCTCGAGGAGCCAGGAGCCGGCCGCCGTGGCATGGTCCGCCACGAGCTCCCGCAGGGGACCCTCCGGTCCCACCCATCGGACACCCTGACGGGGCCTGCCGGGGCTCTCGGCGCGGTCCTGCCCGGCGCCCGGGAAGCGGGAGCGGGGCCGTCGCGGCGCGCGGGCCGGGGAGGGGTCGAGGGAGGCGGGAGCTGAGGTCCGCCCGGGCCCTGCAGAGCTCGGCGAGCGGTCGGCGGCGGAGGAGATCGTGCTGGTCATGTCGCCATCGTGGCGAGCACGGTCGGAGGACGACAGGCCGTCGGCGCGGCGGTGGACGGACGGGGTCTGTGGAGGAGAGGTCGCAGGGACGAGGGTCCTTGCGTCCTCTCCTCCGGGCGCGTAGTGTGAGCTGTACCACGACGGATACCGGCATCGGAACCCACGTACGACTGGTCCCCGCAACGGACCGGCTGTGAGACGTCGACAGCGTCACCGCAGCTGCTTCACGTGTACGCCTGATCCCGATGCAGACGGCCCGTCAGGAGCGGCGGTGCGACTCGATCGCACCGCCGCTCCACCATGTCCGGACGCGGTGCGGGAGCAGCCCGGGCCGGAGCGTCCTCAGAGCTCCAGGTCCACCACGACCGGCGCGTGGTCCGAGGCGCCCTTGCCCTTGCGCTCCTCGCGGTCGATGAACGACCCGGTGACCGCGCTCTGCACGGCGGGGGAGCCGAGCACGAAGTCGATGCGCATGCCCTCCTTCTTCGGGAAGCGCAGCGCCTGGTAGTCCCAGTAGGTGTACACACCGGGCCCGGGATGCTCGGGCCGCACCACGTCGGCGAAGCCCTCGTCCACGACCGCGCGGAAGGCCGCCCGCTCCGGTTCGGTGACGTGGGTCCTGCCCTCGAAGAAGTCCATGTCCCACACGTCGTCGTCCTGCGGGGCCACGTTGAAGTCGCCGACGAGCGCGACCTTCGCCGCCGCGTCCGCGGCGAGCTCGCGCGCGCCCTCGGCGCGCAGCGCCTCGAGCCAGCGCAGCTTGTAGGGGTAGTGCGGGTGGTCCAGCTCGCGGCCGTTGGGCACGTACAGCGACCAGATCCGCAGCCCGTCCCCGACGATCCCGCCGAGCGCCCGGGCCTCGACCACCCCGGTCTCGTCCTCGGGCCAGGTGGGAACGGCCGGGAGCTCCGTGCGCACGTCGGACAGGCCCACGCGCGAGATCAGCGCGACCCCGTTCCACTGGTTCAGCCCGTGCGCCGCGACCTCGTAGCCGGCCGCCTCGAGCGCGGTGAGGTCGAGCTGGGCGGGCTTGGCCTTGATCTCCTGCAGGGCGAGGACGTCCACCTCGTGCCGTTCGAGGAAGGCGAGCACGCGGTCCATCCGGGCCCGCAGCGAGTTGATGTTCCAGGTCGCGATGCGCATGCCGCCGATCCTACGGGGCGCGGGCGCGCGTCCGCCTCGAACGGTCCATGGCAGGCTCCGGACCTGCGTAGACTCTGTCCATGGCGCGCGCACTCGTCACGGGATCCACTTCAGGGCTGGGACTCGAGTTCGGCTGGCAGCTGGCCGGCACCGGGCACGACCTGGTCCTCGTCTCTCGTGACGAGGACCGGCTGCGCGCCGTCGCCGAGCAGATCCGGGACGTCCACGACGTCACCGTCGAGGTGATGTCGGTCGACCTCTCCGACCGCCGCGAGCTCGAGCGGGTCGAGGTCCGCCTGACCGATCCCGTCGACCCCGTCGACCTGCTCGTGAACAACGCCGGCTACGGGCTGCGCGGCGGCTTCCTCGAGGTGGGGATCGAGGACCACGAGAAGCAGCTCGACACCCTGATGCGGGCCGTGCTCGTGCTCTCCCACGCCGCGGCCCGGACCATGGTCCAGCGCCGCCGCGGAGCGATCCTCAACGTCAGCTCCCTCGCCGGATACACCACCGCCGGCCCCTACGCGGCCTCCAAGAGCTGGGTCACCGTGTTCACCGAGTCCCTCGCCATGGAGCTCAAGGGCACCGGCGTCACCGCCACCGCCCTGCTGCCCGGCTTCGTCCAGACCGAGTTCCACGAGCGGGCCGCGATGTCGATGGACGGGCTGCCCCGCATCACCTGGCTGAAGGCCCCGTACGTCGTCGAGCAGGCGCTGAAGGACGCGGCCAAGGGCTCGGTCCTGTCGATCCCCTCGGTGAAGTACCGCACCGCGGGGGAGATGTCCCGGATCGCGCCGCGACCGCTCGTGCGCGCCATGACCTCCCCGAACTGGTACCGCCGCCTGCAGACGCGGTCCGTGGAGCGCTCCCGCCGTCGGGCCTCCCGCCGCAACCTCCGCGCCCCCTGGCAGCGCGAGGACGACGCCCTCTGACGGGGTGGGCATCCACTACCCTGGCCGCATGTCCTCCACCAGCACGGATCCCGTCCACCAGCTCCCGATCGACGAGGCCCGCGAGCGTCTGCGCGTCCTCATCCGCGACCTCGCCGTGGTGCGCGGCCGCGTCACCCTCTCCTCGGGAGCGGAGGCGGACCACTACGTGGACCTGCGCCGCATCACCCTGCACCACGAGGCCGCGCCCCTCGTCGGCCGCGTCATGCTCGACCTGCTGCAGCGCGAGGGCCTCGTGCCCGGCGTCGAGGCCGTCGGCGGCCTGACCCTGGGCGCGGACCCCGTGGCGACCTCGATCCTGCACGCCTCCGCCGCCGATCCGGCGCTCGATGCGCTGGACGCCTTCGTGGTCCGCAAGGCGAACAAGGCCCACGGCCTGCAGCGCCGCATCGAGGGCCCGGACGTCACGGGCCGCCGCGTCGTCGCGGTCGAGGACACCTCCACCACCGGCGGCAGCGTGCTCACGGCCTGCGAGGCGCTCGCCGAGGCCGGCGCGGACATCGCCGCGGTCGCCGTGATCGTGCACCGCGCCGACGCCTCCCGCGACGCGGTCGAGCAGGCCGGACACCGCTACCTCTCCGCCTACGACATCTCCGAGCTGGAGATCTGAGGCCGGAGCTCCCGGAGCTCGACCGGACCCGGCCCGCCCGGATCAGACCTGGTCGGCGGCGAAGGTGTCGCAGGAGGCGATCGTGCCCTGCTCGTAGCCGGTGGTGAACCAGGCCCGACGCTGCTCCGAGGAGCCGTGGGTCCAGGTCTCCGGCCGCACCTGTCCGCCGGCGACATCGCCCTGGATGTGGTCGTCGCCCACGGCGCTGGCGGCCGAGAGCGCGGACTCGATGTCCTCCGCGGTCAGCGGCTGCAGCATCGCGTTGCCCTCGTCGTCCACCGAGTTCGCGGCGTGGTGCGCCCACACCCCGGCGTAGCAGTCGGCCTGCAGCTCGAGCCGCACCCCGTCGGACTGCGGACCGGTCTGCGAGCGGTCCGCGGTCTCCATCACCCCGGTGAGGTACTGGATGTGGTGGCCGTACTCGTGGGCGACCACGTACATCTTCGCGAGCTGCCCGCCGTCGGCCCCGTACTGGGTGGCCAGCGCGTCGAAGAAGGACACATCGACGTAGAGGGTCATGTCGGCCGGGCAGTAGAAGGGGCCGACGTCGGCGGTCGCCGCGCCGCAGCCGGTCTGCACCTGGTCCTCGAAGATGAGGCCCTGCGCCTCGACGAAGTCGATGCCCTCGGCGGGGGCGAGCTGCCCCCACGTGGAGTCCGCGGACTCCACGGTCGCCTGGACCAGGCAGTCGTCGCTCTCGTTGGCGTCGGCACCGGTGAGGCAGTGGTCCAGCGAGCCGCCCTCGGCCGCCGGCCCCTGCTGCGTGCTGCTGCCGCCGCCGAGCAGGTCCAGCGGGTTGCCGCCGATCAGCGTGTAGATCAGCACCACCACGAGCAGCAGGCAGCCGGCGCCGCCGCCGAGCTTGAGCCCGCCTCCGCCCCGCCCGCCGCCGCGCGGGGAGAAGCCGCCCCCGCCGCGACCAGCGGCGGAGACGTTGTCGGAGCGGATCTCCGCGTTCGGATTGAAGGTCATGCGCACAGAGTAGACCGGGAGTCCGCTGTGAACAGCCGGAACAGCGTTCGTGGAGGTCCTGGGCAGGGGGCGGGCGGGCCGGGGCGCGCGCCCGGGGCGGGCACCTAGACTCGGGGGCGGGCCGACGAGGTCCGACTCCTCCACCACGACCTCCGGGAGCCATCTGCATGAACATCGTCGACTGGGCCGTCTCGACCATGGACGCCCTCGGGCCGCTCGGCGTGTTCCTGCTGATCTTCCTCGAGAACATCTTCCCGCCGATCCCCTCCGAGGTGATCCTGCCGCTGGCGGGGGTGACCTCCGCCGGGCCGAACCAGTCGTTCTGGCTGATGCTGCTGGCCTCGATCGCGGGATCCGTTGTCGGGGCGTGGCTGCTCTACGGGATCGGGCGCCTGCTGGGCCCCGAGCGGCTGCGGGTCATCTTCATCCGCCTGCCGCTGGTGCACGTGGAGGACTACGACAAGACCGTCGCGTTCATGGACGAGCACGGCTACAAGGCGATCTTCTTCGGTCGCTTCGTGCCCGGCATCCGCTCGCTGATCTCGATCCCGGCCGGCCTCTACGCGATGCCGATCGGGATGTTCACCCTGCTCACCGCGATCGGCAGCGGCATCTGGAACACCCTGTTCATCACCATCGGCTACTTCATGGGCTCGAACTGGACCGTCATCGAGCCCTACACCGACATCTTCTCCAACGTCGCCTACGCGGTGATCCTGCTGGTGGTGCTGTGGTTCGCGGTCAAGCTCGTGCTGCGCGAGAAGAAGCGCCGCGAGCTGGGCCTGCCCGATCCCGACGCGGAGGAGATCACGGAGCTGGACCAGGAGAAGGCCGAGGAGAAGGCCGAGCCGGGCCAGGGGGCCACCGGGTCCGCCGACTCCTCGGAGGAGCGCGCCGAGGAGCGATGAGCGAGGCTCCCCGCGCAGCGGACCCCGGCCGCGAGGTCGGCGTCGGCCCCCATCCCGAGCCCTGGCCCGAGGATCCCCGCCTGGACCCCGAGCTGCTCGCCGGCGGCGACCGTCGCAACGTGGAGGACCGCTTCCGCTACTGGCGGCGAGAGGCGATCATCGCCGAGCTCGACACCCGCCGCCACGACCTCCACGTCGCGATCGAGAACCTCGAGCACGACGCGAACATCGGCTCCGTGGTGCGCACCGCGAACGCCTTCGCCGTCGGCGCCTTCCACATCGTCGGCAGGCGCCGCTGGAACCGGCGGGGCGCCATGGTCACCGACCGCTACCAGCACGAGATCCACCACCCCGACGCCGCTCACCTGATCGCCTGGGCGCGGGAGGAGGGCAGGCCACTGGTCGCGATAGATCTGGTGCCCGGGGCGGTCCCGCTCGAGCGCACCGCCCTGCCCCGGAACGCCGTGCTCGTGGTGGGGCAGGAGGGGCCGGGGGTGAGCCGCGAGCTGCTGGAGGCGGCGGATCTCGTCGTCGGCATCACCCAGTTCGGCTCGACCCGTTCGCTGAACGTCGCCGCGGCCGCCGCGATCGCGATGCACGCCTGGGTCCTCCAGCATGCCGAGATCCCCGAGGGCCCGCTGCGCTGAGCGGAGCGGGCGACGGACGGCGCCGGAGACGGGCACGGCCGGGCCGCGCCGTCCACGCCCTGACCGACGTCCTGCGCCCCGACGTCCACGCGGGACCTCCGGACGGAGCATGCCGGGTGCGCTGTGGAACAATGGGCACGATCGGACGACCCCGCGCGGAGCACCGCCGGTCGTCATCGACCCCACCGACGAAGGAGAGTGCCCCCATGGCAGTCGTTTCCCCGGATCAGTACGCAGAGATGATCGATCGCGCCAAGGCGGGCAAGTTCGCCTACCCGGCCGTGAACGTCTCCAGCTCGCAGACCGCCACCGCCGCCCTCCAGGGCTTCGCCGAGGCGAACTCCGACGGCATCATCCAGGTGTCCTTCGGCGGCGCCGAGTACCTCTCCGGCTCCACCATCAAGGACCGCGTCGCGGGCTCCATCGCGCTGGCCGAGTACGTCCACGCCGTCGCGAAGAACTACCCGATCAACGTCGCGCTGCACACCGACCACTGCGCCAAGGAGGTCCTCCCCACCTGGGTCGAGCCCCTCATCGAGTGGGACCTCGAGAACCGCGTGAGCAAGGGCCTGGACCCGCTGTTCCAGTCGCACATGTGGGACGGCTCCGCCGTGCCGGTCGACGAGAACCTCGAGATCGCCGAGAAGCTGCTCGAGAAGTCCGTCGCCGCCAAGAAGATCCTCGAGATCGAGGTCGGCGTCGTCGGCGGCGAGGAGGACGGTGTGGAGGCGAACGTCTCCAACGACAAGCTCTTCTCCACCCCCGAGGACGGCCTGAAGACCGCCAAGAAGCTCGGCCTGGGCGAGCGCGGCCGCTACCTCACCGCACTGACCTTCGGCAACGTGCACGGCGTGTACAAGCCGGGCAACGTGAAGCTGCGCCCCTCCGTCCTGCTGGACATCCAGAAGGCCGTCGGCGCCGAGTACGGCCAGGACATGCCCTTCGACCTGGTGATGCACGGCGGCTCCGGCTCCACCCTGGAGGAGATCCAGGAGGCCGTCGACAACGGCGTCATCAAGATGAACATCGACACCGACACCCAGTACGCCTTCACCCGCCCCGTCGTCTCGCACATGTTCGAGAACTACTCGGGCGTGCTGAAGGTCGACGGCGAGGTCGGCAACAAGAAGGCCTACGACCCCCGCGCCTGGGGCAAGAAGGCCGAGGCCGGCATGGCCGCCCGCATCGTCGAGGCCTGCGAGAACCTCCGCTCGGCCGGCACCCACCAGGCCTGAGTGACGACCTGATGCGCTGAGCGCCGACCCGGCGCCTGCACGAGAAGGACCCCGGAGCCCCATGGCTCCGGGGTCCTTCCCTGTCCGGGGACGCCCCGGTCGCCTCGGCCCGCCGCGCCGCTCCTGCGCCTCCCGCGCCGCTCCTGCGCCTCCCGCGGCGCTCCTGCCCCGCCCGCGTTGCTCCCGCCCCGCGCGCGGCGGGGCGGCGAGGTCTTGTGAGTCCCAGGACCCATGCGCTGTCACGCATGGGTCCTGGGACTCACAAAAGGTGGCGGCCCGCAGGGCGCCCGACGGGTGCACGAGTGGCGGCCGAGGGACGGCCGTCGAGGCGGCGGTCGGGGCGGCCGGCGGGGTGGCCCCGGGGGGTGGCCGGCGGCCGTCAGCTCACCAGCGGTTGCCCTGGGCGCGGCCCATGACCCGCTTCAGCGCGGGCAGCACGTCGGCCAGGAAGATCCCGGCGATGATCACGCCGGCCAGCATGAACAGCATGTTGCTGCCGCGCCCGATCGGGTACGGCAGGGAGAGGAAGCCCAGCAGCATCGCGACGCCGGTCAGCACGCACCAGAACACCTTCGAGCGCTTGCCCGCGGCCGTGTAGGCGTCGGGGCGGAAGCGCAGCGCGTTGACGAACGCCCAGATCTCGAGGGCGAGCAGGGCCACGGCGAGGATCAGGAAGATCCACATCTGGATGAGGGCGATCATCGCTCCAGGATAGGGGCGCGCCCTGGACGCTCTCCGCAGACGCGCCCCTCGCCCACTGGACCGCGCTGCTCGTGCCCGGGGGCCGCGGCGACCGCGCCCTGGGCCGCGCCGCCCGTTCAGCGGCGGCGGTCGGGGTCCGAGCGGTCCGTGATCAGCAGCTCGAGCGCCTCGGTCGTGGCGGGCGGCTCCACCGCCTTCATCTCCATCGTCATCGGGCGCGGGCCGATCGCGTCGCCGTCGGCGGCGATGACCAGGCTCGGCAGGAACTTCTTCGCCTCTGCGGCGGTGAGCCCCGTGGCCTGCAGCAGGTCGATCGCGAGCGAGCGCAGCTGGATCGTGAGGGTCACGCCCTCGAAGTGGCCGGCTCGCCCCGGCCGCAGCCCCTCGTCGTTGCGCAGCAGCATCTCGGGGGTGAGATAGGAGCCGAACAGCCGCAGCTGGCGACGCGCCGTGGTGAAGTCGACCTCCTCATGGGTGATGGCGACCCGCAGCTCCTGCACGGCGTCGCGGGCGGCGAGCAGCGCGTCGGCGAGGGTCGAATGGGCGTCCCCGCGCACGGCCTCCAGGAACTCCGCCTGGCGGCGCGCGATCACGCGCAGGTTCCGCATCGCCCGGTCGGAGCCGACCAGCAGGTGCTGGATGCGCTCGACCTCCTCGGCATGGCGCAGCCCGGTGGGGGAGAAGGTCGCCATCTCGTTGGCGACGTCATTGGCCAGGCTCCACTCGTCGGTGTACTTCTGGGAGACGTCGCGCAGGTTCCGCAGCGTCGCCCGCGCCACCCCGCGGTCCCCGGTGCGGGCGGAGACGGCAAGGCTGACCAGCGCGTCCTCGAGCTCACGGTAGAAGGAGTCCGCGGCACGGGACTGGAGTCGGCGCGGGTTGCCGGAGAGCAGCAGGTGGATGACGAGCGCCACGCTCACGCCGGTGAGCGCGTCCAGCACCCGCCCTCCCGGGGTCATGGTGGGGGTGGCCGGCATGATCATCACCAGCAGCGACTGGATGGTGACCTGGAAGCCGAAGAGATTGCTGGACTCGAGGAAGCGCGCGAGCATCCCCGCGCCGAACACGACCACCAGGATCTGCCACGCGCCGGAGCCGATCACCTGGCGGGCCAGCTCCCCCAGGAGCACGCCGAGCATCACGCCGCAGCCCAGCTCGACCACTTTGCGCATCTTCTTCTCGATACCGAAGCCGATGATGATGAAGGCGACGATCGAGGAGAAGAACGGGAATTCGTGCCCCCACACGAACTGGCTGATCAGATAGGCGAGCGAGGCGGCGAGCGCCGCGCGGGCGACCGTGAGCGCGTCGGCGCGGCCGCGGGAGACGCCGCCGCGCAGCCGGCCGGACAGGGCGCCGCGGACGCGCTCGATGACGGGCAGCGGCCCGGTGGGCGTGAGCGAGAAGTGCTTCATGCGGGCACCGGATCCTGGCGCCGACGGCGCAGCAGCTCCTCGAGCTCGAAGGTGTCTCCGTCGCGGGCGCCGCGGCCGACGACGAGCGGTGCGGGGGAGGGCTCGGGCGCCTCGCCGCGCAGCCGGGCGAGGAGGCCCCCCTCGACGCGCAGCACGTAGTAGCGACCCTCCGCATCCACCGCGAGGGAGCGGTCGCGCTTGAGGTACCAGCCGCTCAGGCCGGTGCGCACGGTGCCGCTGCCGCGATAGGGCCGAGCCCGCAGCGGCACCGGGGCGATGCCGTCGGCGAGATAGCCGGCCACCGCCTCACGGATCAGCGCGGTGGCCCGTGCGTGCTCGTCCTCACGGGCGGCGCGGAGGGCCTGCTCCTTGGCCTCGACCACCTCGCGTCGGTGCCGGGACCACTCCTGCTGCTCGGCCTGGGGGTTCATGACGCCATTCTTCCAGGCCGCGGCGCCGAGCACAGCGGGGCCGGGCAGGAGGTGCGGTGCAGGGGATGTGCGAAGAGCGTGGAGGTGCGGCTCAGAGCTTCGCGGTCGTGGGACGTTCGCCGTGGTCGCGAGGCACTACGACCGGCTCCTGGGAGGCGTCGATCCAGAGCGCCCCGGTCTCGCCGTCGGCCTCGCCGAGGAGCACCTGCACGGACAGCGCCGCATCCAGCGGCACGGCCCGACGCACGACGGCGAGGGCGATCGGGCCGAGGTCCGCATGGAGGGCGGCTGAGGTGACGGCGCCGACGACCTTCCCGTCGGCCCCGCCCAGACGCACCTCGCCGCCGGGGGCGACGGGGACGTCCTGGGAGCCGTCGAGATGGAGCATCACCAGGCGCCGCGGCGGCTGGCCCAGGTTCAGCACCTTCGCGACGGTCTCCTGGCCGCGATAGCAGCCCTTGGCGGTGTGCACGCTGGTGCGCAGCAGGTCGAGCTCGTGCGGGATGGTGCGATCGTCGACCTCGCGCGCCTGGCGGGCGCGATGGTCCGCGATCCGCACCGCCTCCCAGGAGCTCATCCCGGCCAGCTGTCGCTCCTGCCAGGGCAGCGCCTCGAGCGCCGCGGCGGGGAAGACCGAGAGGACCTGGCCGGCCGGGTCCTCGGGCGCAGGGCCGTAGGCGACGCCGCCGGGGGCGACCTCGGGCCAGGGCTCGGACCACACGGCGACGGGCTCGGGCAGGTCGAGGTCCGCGAGCACCTCGGCCGCCGGGGCGAGAGCGCCCAGGACCCGCAGGTCGTCGCGATCGAGGATCTCGACCCGGGCGGCGAAGCGCATCATCTCCAGGTAGCGGCGCAGTCCCGCGCGCGCCCCGGCGTCGAGGACCAGCAGCAGCGACTCCTCGCCGATCACGACGGCCGCGGCGAGATGCTCGACGCGGCCCTGCGGGGAGAGCACCGCGAGGGAGGACGAGGCGCCGACGGGCGTGCCGGTGAGGACCTGGGTGGAGACCGTGGTCATCCAGCTGCGGGCGTCGGCGCCGCTGACCTCGAGCAGCTCGAGCTGGCCGAGGTCGACGACGGCCTCCCGCTCCAGCAGGCGGCGCTGCTCGCGCAGCGGGGCGCCGTAGTGGGCGGGCACGGACGCGTCCGGGCCCTCGCCGAGGACCGCGCCGCGCAGGGACAGGGGGCGGATCTCGCGCACGGGACCGGACACGGGATCAGACACGATGCAGCTCCAGGGAGAGGTGGGGGAGGAGCGCCGTCTCGCCGGGCGCACCCTCGGGGGCGGGGCCGCGCTGCTCCCAGAGCCACATGAGGCGTCCGGAGATGTAGCCGACCATGCGCGTCGCGGCGACCTCGCCGTCGGCGCCGGGCAGGGCGAGCTGCAGGCGCGGCCCGCGGACCTCGCCGCGCCAGGTCTCCGCGGCCTCGCCGCGGCGCTCGAAGCGCGCTTCCAGATGATGGGAGAGCTGCCCCTCGGGGCTGCCGGGGCGTGCCGCCTCGGCGGCGGCGCGGTCCTGCCCGGGCAGGAGATCGCCGACGGTCCACACGCCGTCCTCGCGGTGCAGCAGGCTCCGCTCGCCGGTCGACGGCGCGGCGGAGGCGTCGTCGTCCCCGTCCTCCGCGCGGGCGAAGGCGCTCGTGGGCGGCAGGGGAGCGGGGGCGTCGACCCGGTGGATCGTCGAGCGCCAGGCGAGGGTGCCGTCCTCCTGGGCGGTGCACACGAGACGCTGCTCGACGCGCACGTCAGGGGTGTCCGGGGACGGGGCGGCGAGGGCACCGCTGCCCTCCCACTCGCCGATCAGCCAGGCGAGCGGGTACAGGGAGCGGGGGAGGGAGGGGTCGAGCGTGATGGGCATCGGTGCCGCGGGGCGCTCAGTGGTTGAACAGGCGGCTGATCACCAGCACGGAGAAGCCGAGGACGAGGATGCCCACCAGGACGACGAGGGCGAGGAAGAACAGCGACAGCGCAGACATGGCGACGAGTCTACCGTCGTCAGCCGAACAGTGTGATCGCGAGATGCGCGAGGACGCCCACGGTCGCGACCGGCACCACCGCCACCGCGAGCGAGGGGACCGGCTCGTGCGCGACGAGCGAGGAGCCCACCAGCAGATGGGCGCTGCTCGCCCCGATCGCCGTCGCCACGCCCAGCATCACCGCGATCGGCAGGGCGAGCGAGGCCAGCGACACCGCGAGCAGGCACGTCAGACCCGCGCCCAGCAGCACCGAGAGCACGAAGCGGGGCAGTGCGGGCAGCGGTGTCGAGTCCAGCAGCAGCGTCGCGGCGAGCCCTGTCGCGACGGCGGTGACCATGGCCGTGCTCCCGGAGGCCTGGGCGTCGACCTGGGCGATCACCCAGGTCGCCGCGAGGCCGGCCAGGAACACCCCGGCGACGGTGCCGGTCAGCGAGGAGGTGAGGTCGCGGCGGTCGCGGCGGAGCATCTGGTGGACGAACGCGGCGAAGATCCCCACCGCGCACAGCATCACGATCGCGGAGACGGGGGTGAGGCGCTCGGGGACGAGGGCCGCGACCAGCGCGCCGCCGATCCCGGTGCCGGCGACGACCACGCGGGTCCCGATCGCGGAGGGCAGCTCGAGCAGCCCGGGCCAGGAGATCCCGATCAGCAGCCCGAGCAGGGCGACGGAGGTCGCCATCAGCACGGGGGAGAGGGGGCCGGTGAGCGAGACGAGCGCCAGGAGCAGCGCGAGGGCGGCGCCGAGGGGTGCGCGCTCGGGAGCGGTCACGGGGCCTCCCTCGCTGTCTCTGCCGGTCGCTCGATGGGGCGCCGACGGCTCGAGGTCCGCGGCGCTACAGTGGCAGTCTACGAGTGCCCGCAGGTGGAGGCATACTCGTGCCGCTCACCACCGTCGTCCGCCGTCCCGGAAGGACCCCATGATCTCCACGGCCGAGCTGTCACAGGAGCACCGTGACCAGATCCTCGATCTGCTCGGCGCGGTGACCGCGCACGACGGCGTCTCCCCGCTCGACGAGGCGGCGAGCCTCGCGCTCGACGGCGACGGCGCCCGGCACCTGCTCCGCCTCGAGGGGGACCGCGCGGTCGCCTACGCCGGCGTGCTCACCGACGGCACCGTCCAGGGGATGGTGCGCCCGGAGGTGCGCCGCCGCGGCCACGGCACCGCCCTGCTCGAGGCCGCGCTCTCCGAACGGCCCGACGCCGGGGTCTGGGCGCACGGCGCGCTCGAGGGCTCCCTCGCCTTCCTCTCCGCGGCCGGGCTCGTCGAGACGCGCCGCCTGCTCACCCTGCACCGCGCGCTCGGGGCCGATGCCGCGCTCGAGCCCGTGCCCGAGTCCTCCCTGTCCGGGCTGACCCTGGGCGTCTTCGATCCGGTGCGCGACGCGGACGCCTGGGTCGGGGTCAACTCCCGCGCCTTCGCCTCCCATCCCGAGCAGGGGGCGCTCACCCGCGCGGACCTGGACCAGCGCCTCGCCCAGCCCTGGTTCGACGCCGAGGACATGGTCGTCGCCCGTCGCGACGGGGAGCTGATCGGATTCGTCTGGGTCAAGCGGGAGCGGCCCGGCGCGACGGGCGCCGACGCCGAGATCTACGTCGTGGCGACCGACCCGGCGGTGCAGGGGCACCGCATCGCGGCGGTGCTGCTGGCGACCGCGCTGCGTCGCCTGGCCGAGGGCGGGGTCCCCGGCGTCGAGCTCTACGTCGAGGCGGACAACACCGCCGCGCTGCGCCTGTACGAGCGCTGGGGCTTCGAGGTCTCGGGCCGCGACGTGCAGATGCGCCGTCCCGCAGCGGCCTCGGCATGAGCGTGAGCGTCGGCCCGGGCAAACCGCCTCCCGTCCTCGCCGCCGGCGCCCTCGCCTGGCGCGAGAAGGGCGGGAAGTTGCAGGTGCTGCTCGTGCACCGGCCCCGCTACGACGACTGGTCGGTCCCCAAGGGCAAGCTCGACAAGGGCGAGACCTTCCCCGCGGCCGCGGTGCGGGAGGTCACCGAGGAGACCGGCTACCGGGTGCGCCTGCACCGGCCGCTGCCCGCCTCCGTGTACCTGCTGCCGGACGGGCGCACCAAGATCGTCCAGTACTGGGTCGGCACGGTCCGGGCGAAGGTCGCGCCCGGTCCGGAGAACGCCGCCGAGATCGACAAGGTCCGCTGGGTCCCGCTGGCGGAGGCCGAGGGGATGGTCGCGCGCCAGGGCGACCAGGTCCTCCTGCAGTCGCTGCGACGCTTCGCGGAGGCGGGGGAGCTGCGCACGGCGCCCGTCGTGATCCAGCGCCACGGCGCGGCGGTCTCCCGGTCGAAGTGGCGCCGCGGGGAGGGGGCCCGCCCCTTGAACTCGAAGGGGAAGAAGCAGGCCAAGGCCCTCCCGCCGCTGCTGGACGCATTCGACCCGGGGAGCGTGGTGAGCAGCCCGTGGGAGCGGTGCCTGAGCACCGTCGAGCCGCTGGCGAAGAACGAGGGCCTCACGGTGCGGACCAAGGGCGAGCTCACCGAGGCCGGCCACGCGGAGCACCCCTCCCGCACCGAGGCGGTCATCGACCGGGTGCTCAGCGAGGCGCGGCCGACGGTCGTGTGCACGCACCGTCCTGTGCTCCCCACGGTCATCGAGGCGGTGCGCCGGGTCTCTCGGCCCGGCGCGGCCCTCGAGCTGCCGCGCGAGGACCCCTATCTCGCCGCCGGCGAGGCCCTGCTGCTGCACGTCACGCCCGAGGGCGTCGTGGTGGCGATCGAACGACACCTGCCGAACATCGGCTGACGACGGACTGGGGAGAGCACGGATGAGCACGCAGTGGGGGCAGGACCCGTACGGGCCCTCGTCGGAGCGGTACGACCCGTACGGGTCCTCGGCGTCGGCGGACCTGTACGGCAGTGCGGAGCAGCACGAGGCGGCGGACCCGTACGGCACGGCAGATCGTCACGGCACGGCGGATCCGTACGGCGCGGCCGATCCGCACGGGGCCCCGCAGCGCGGTGCCGGGGTGCAGGATCCCTACGCCTCTGTCCCCTCGGGGCTGTCCCAGGGCCGCTACGCCGCCCCGGGCTATGCCGTCGCGGTGCAGCCGGCGCCGCCGAGCTCAGGGCTCGGGATCGCCGGCTTCGTGGTCGGCCTGCTCGGGCTCACCCTGTGCGGAACGCTCGTCTCGCCCGTCGGCCTGGTGCTGTCGATCCTGGGCATGCGGGAGACGTCCCCGACCGCGACCCCGCCGAAGGGAGGCCGCGGGCTCACGATCACCGGGCTGATCCTCTCGATCATCGGCACGGTCGCGCTGCTGCTCATCATCGCCTACTTCGTGGTCATGTTCGTGATCGCAGGGGTGGCCGCCAGCTCCGGCTACTGAGGGGTATGCCGAACGTGTCCCAGCCCACTGGAAGTCGGACGAAACGGGAGTGTGATCCGTTCGTAATCCGGCCATGACCTGCGAGTTCATGGGGGCGGGAGGGCTGTTCACCTGGTGTTCACACAACGACGGGCCCCGCGTCATCTCCCCTCCCTAGGTTCGCCGCTGACAGACGTCAGCAGGTGTGAACCCGGGCCGAAGGCCCCGAAAGGACTCGCAGTGAACGTTCGCAAGAACAAGCTCGTCTCGCTCGCAGCGCTCGGACTCGTCGGCGGCCTCGCGCTGTCCGCGTGCGGCGGCGGCTCGGAGAACGGCGGCACGGACGGCGCCTCCGACGGCGGCGGCGCGGCAGGCGGCTACGCGGAGCTTTCCGGCAACCTCGCCGGCTCGGGCGCGTCCTCGATGCAGAACGCCCAGACCGCGTGGACCGAGTCCTTCATGGGCCTCACCCAGGCCGAGGGCGGTGACCTCACGGTCACCTACGACCCCACCGGCTCCGGCACCGGCCGTGAGCAGTTCCTCTCCGGCCAGGTGCAGTTCGCCGGCACCGACGCCGCCCTGGACGAGGAGGAGCTCACCAAGTCCGCCGAGGTGTGCAACGACTCGCAGGCCTTCGACCTGCCGGTCTACATCTCCCCGATCGCCGTGGTCTTCAACCTCGAGGGCGTCGACTCCCTGAACCTGACCCCCGAGGTCATCGCCGGGATCTTCGCGGGTGACATCACCAAGTGGAACGACCCGGCGATCGCCGAGTCGAACCCCGACGCCGAGCTGCCCGACAAGGACATCGTGCCCGTCCACCGCTCCGACGACTCGGGCACCACCGAGAACTTCACCGAGTACCTCTCCGAGAACGCGCCCGACGCCTGGACCCACGGTCCGATCGAGACCTGGCCCATCGACGGCGGCCAGTCCGGCGACGGCACCTCCGGCATGAAGTCCACGGTCGAGGGCGGCGACGGCACCATCGGCTACATCGACGCCTCCCAGGCCTCCGGCCTCGGCACCGCCGCGATCCAGGTCGGCGACGAGTTCGTCGAGTACAGCGCCGACGCCGCCGCCAAGGCCGTCGACGTCTCCCCGCGCGAGGAGGGCCGCGAGGAGAACGACATCGTCGTGGAGCTCGACCGCACCACCGAGGAGGCCGGCGTCTACCCGATCGTGCTCGTCTCCTACCTCGCGCTGTGCGGCTCCTACGCCGACTCCGCGCAGGGCGAGGCCGTCAAGGCCTACGCCTCCTACATGGTCTCCGAGGAGGGCCAGGCCACCGCTGCCGAGGCCGCCGGCTCCGCCCCGATCTCCGAGGAGCTGCGCACCGACGCCCAGGCCGCGATCGACGGCATCACCGTCGGCTGATCCCGCCACCTCACGACAGCGTGTCGCCGGGCCGCACCGGCCCGGCGACATCGCTGTCCCCGCCGTCATCACCCCGGCCAGCGCCCCGCGCGCGAGCCGTGAGCTCGGAGGAAGGTCCCCATGAGCACAGCTGACATCGAACCGGACGCGGCATCGGCCCCGCCCGCCTCCATGAAGTCCGGTGGCCGCCGTTTCGGCGACGCGCTCTTCAACGCCCTGAGCGTCGGCTCCGGGCTCCTCATCTTCGTCACCCTCGCCGCGGTGGCCATCTTCCTCACCCTGGAGTCCCTCCCCGCGATCCTCGCGAGCCAGGAGTTCTCCGGCTCCGCGGACTTCTCGCTGATCGAGTACTCCCTGCCGCTCGTGTTCGGCACCGTGCTCGCCTCCGCGATCGCGCTGGTGATCGCGATCCCGATCTCCCTCGGCATCGCCCTGTTCATCTCGCACTTCGCGCCGCGCCGCCTGGCCTCGGCTCTCGGCTACATGATCGACCTGCTCGCCGCCGTCCCCTCGGTCGTCTACGGCCTGTGGGGAGGCGTGTGGCTCGTCCCCAAGCTCGAGCCGCTCTACGTCTTCCTCAACACCTACTTCGGCTGGATCCCGCTGTTCGCCGGCGAGCCGACGGCGCCGATGCGCAACCTCGCCTCCGCCTCCGTGGTCCTGGCCGTGATGGTCCTGCCGATCATCACCGCCGTCTCCCGCGAGGTCTTCCTCCAGACCCCGCGCCTGCAGGAGGAGGCCGCGCTCGCGCTCGGCGCCACCCGCTGGGAGACCATCCGCACCGTCGTGCTGCCCTTCGGCCGCGGCGGCGTCGTCGCCGCGTCGATGCTGGGCCTCGGCCGTGCGCTCGGCGAGACCATGGCCGTGCTGATGATCCTCGCGCCCGGCGCGACCTTCTCCCTGCACATCCTCGAGGTCGGCCGCCACAACTCGATCGCCGCGAACATCGCCTCGAAGCAGGCGGAGGCCTCCGGCGTCGACATGTCCCTGCTCATCTTCACCGGCCTGGTGCTGTTCGTGCTGACCTTCGTCATCAACGCCATCGCCCGGTGGATCGTCGCCCGCAGCGGCCCCAAGAGCTGAGAGGTCCCCCATGAGCACCCCCACCACCGTGCGGACCGAGCCCCTGGTCCACCGCCCCCGCGACGAGCGCCGCCTGCCCTGGTACCACCTCGTCTTCACCGGCCTCGCCGGCCTCCTGGTCGCCATCGCCGTGCTGGCGATCGTCGGCGCCCTCTCGGTCACCAGCGCCATCCTGCTGGGCTTCGTCCTGCACCTGCTCTTCGGCTGGGGCTACTCGCTCCTGCGCGAGGGCCCCCGCTGGGCGACCGACCGGCTCATGACCCTGCTGGTCATCGGCGCGTTCGCGATCTCGATGTTCCCGCTGGTGTCGCTGCTGTGGTCCGTGATCTCCCGCGGCCTGGTGCGAGTCGTGGCCGCGAAGCCGACCACCTTCGCCTTCTGGACCGAGGACATGTCCGGCATCATCGGCGGCGCGGACGCCGGCGGCGTCTTCCACGCGATCGTCGGCACGCTGCTGATCACGCTGTGGGCCTCGATCATCTCGATCCCCGTCGGCCTGTTCACCGCGATCTTCCTGGTCGAGTACGCGAACGTGGGCTGGAAGCGGACCCTCGGTCGCGGCGTCACCTTCCTCGTCGACGTGATGACCGGCATCCCCTCGATCGTGGCGGGCCTGTTCGGCCTGGCGGTGTTCATCGCCTTCATGCCCGACCAGTCCGTGCGCATGGGCATCATGGGCGCCGTCGCGCTCTCGCTGCTGATGATCCCCACCGTGGTCCGCAACAGCGAGGAGATGCTCCGCCTGGTCCCCATGGACCTGCGCGAGGCCGCCTACGCGCTCGGCGTGCCCAAGTGGCTCACGATCGTCAAGGTGGTGCTGCGCACCGCGATCGCGGGCCTGACCACCGGCATCACCCTCGCCATCGCCCGCGTCATCGGCGAGACCGCGCCGCTGCTGCTCACGGTCGGCATGGTCACCTCGGTGAACTGGAACATGTTCGACGGCCGCATGGCGACCCTGCCCACCTTCATCAACCAGCAGTACCGGAACGGCAGTGCGAACTGCATGTCGGACACGGTCACCAACCCGATCAACCAGGAGGTGTACGCCTGTGCGGTCAGCACCAATATCGACCGCGCCTGGGCGGCCGCCTTCACCCTGATCGTGATCGTGATGGTCCTGAACATCATCGCGCGCATGATCAGCCACTACTTCTCCCCGAAGCTCAGCCGCTGAGCCGGGCCACCCACGCGAAAGGACATCTGATGGCAGCCCCCCAGCCCATCAACGTCGAGGACCTGAACATCTACTACGGCGACTTCCTCGCCGTCGAGGGTGTCGACGTGCAGATCCGGCCCCGTTCGGTCACGGCCCTCATCGGCCCCTCCGGCTGCGGCAAGTCGACGTTCCTGCGCACGCTGAACCGCATGCACGAGGTCATCCCCGGCGCGTACGCGAAGGGCAAGGTCGAGATCAACGGCGAGGACATCTACGACGCCAAGGTCGACCCGGTCAACGTGCGTCGCCGCGTCGGCATGGTGTTCCAGAAGGCCAACCCCTTCCCGACCATGTCGATCCGCGACAACGTGCTCGCGGGCGTGAAGCTCAACAACCGCCGGATCTCGAAGTCCGCGGCCGACGAGCTGGTCGAGCGCGCGCTGAAGGGCGCGAACCTCTGGAACGAGGTCAAGGACCGTCTCGACAAGCCCGGCATGGGCCTGTCCGGCGGTCAGCAGCAGCGTCTGTGCATCGCTCGCACCATCGCGGTCAAGCCCGAGGTCGTCCTCATGGACGAGCCCTGCTCGGCGCTCGACCCGATCTCGACCCTCGCGATCGAGGACCTCATCCACGAGCTGAAGGAGGAGTACACGATCGTCATCGTCACGCACAACATGCAGCAGGCGTCCCGCGTCTCCGACCGCACCGGCTTCTTCAACATCGCCGGCACCGGCAAGCCCGGGCACCTCATCGAGATCGACGACACCGACACGATCTTCACCAACCCCAGCAACAAGCAGACCGAGGACTACATCTCCGGCCGCTTCGGCTGATCGACGTACTGGCGAGGAACGAGCCGGTAGGAGATCAGCCAGGTGGACGGAGTCTGATCGACGTACTGGCGAGGAACGAGCCGGTAGGAGATCAGCCAGGTGGACGGAGTCTGATCGACGTACTGGCGAGGAGCGCCGGGACCCTGGGCCGAGTGCCCGGGTCCCGGCGCTCCGTCGTCCCGGGGCCGACGGTCGCATCCGGGCGTCATCCCACGGTCTGACGCCGCCTGTGCGGAACCGATCCCCGGGTGGACGCGGTGGGAGCGGCCCGCGGCGGATCGTGGAGGACATGAACTTCGCACCCCCTGCCTCCCACCCCTCCGCCGCCCCGTCGGCGCCCGCCCATCCCACGCCGATCCTCTCCGCCCGAGGGCTCGTGCGCACCTACGGCAGCGACCAGACCGCCACCCGCGCCCTGGGCGGCGTGGACCTCGACATCGCCCGCGCCGACTCCCTCGCCGTGATGGGCCCCTCCGGCTGCGGCAAGACCACCCTGCTGCACGTGCTCGCCGGCATCCTCGCCCCGACCTCCGGGACGGTGCGCCTGGACGGCGAGGCCCTCGCCGAGCTCGGGGACCGCCGGCGCACCCTGCTGCGCCGCAGCGAGTTCGGCTTCGTCTTCCAGGACGGCCAGCTGCTGCCCGAGCTGACCGCGGTCGAGAACGTGATCCTCCCGCGCATGCTCGGCGGCACCTCGCGCCGTGCCGCGACCGCCGAGGCCACCGCCTGGCTGGACCGGCTCGGCCTCGCCGGGATGCACCACCGCCGTCCGACCCAGCTCTCCGGTGGTCAGGCCCAGCGCGTCGCGGTCGCCCGCGCGCTCGCGGGGCGTCCGTCGGTCGTCTTCGCCGACGAGCCCACCGGCGCCCTGGACCAGGAGACCGGACAGTCCGTCCTCGCGACGCTCGTCGACGCGTGTGCCGAGACCGGCGCGAGCCTGGTCATGGTCACCCACGACGCCAAGGTCGCCGCGGCCTGCCGGCGCACCGTCGCGATGCGCGACGGCCGGATCGCCCGCGAGTACGTGCGTCCCGAGGGCGCGCAGGGCACGGGGGACGCCCGATGAACGCCCTGCTCGCCTCCGCCCCGCTCCTGCTGCGCCGTCGCGGCGCCCTCGCCGACCTCCTGCCCGTGATCGCCTTCGCCGCGGCGACCGCGATCACCGGGACCGTGCTCGGCGGCGCCGCCGCCTTCGTCGGCCGCCTCCCCTCCGATGGCGAGGTCGCCTTCGAGGGGGAGGCCTCGCTGATCCCCTTCCTGGTCTCCTGCGCGATGGTCGCCTCGGTGCTGCTGATCCCGAGCGCCGTGGGCCTCGGCGGCTCCGCGGCGCGGCTCTCGCTCGCCCGGCGCGAGCAGGACCTCGCCTCGATCCGTCTCGTCGGCGGCACCGCCGGTCAGGTCGGCGCCGTGGCGGTCCTCGACGTCGCCGCGCAGGCGCTCCTCGGCGGGCTGCTCGGCGTGGTGCTGCACCTGGTCGTGACCCCGCCCCTGACCGCGCTCGACTTCGGGATCGCCCCGTTCACCACCGCGGACCTGCTGATGCCGTGGTGGGCGTATCCGCTGCTGGTGATCGGCATGGTCCTGCTCGCCGCGGGCTCCGCCGCCGTCTCCCTCACCGGAGTGGTGCTCAGCCCCCTCGGCGTCGCTCGCGACTCCCGCACCGTGCGGATGTCCGTGGTCCGCCTGGTGATCTGGGCGGTGCTGATCCTCGGCTTCCTCGTGTTCATGCAGGTGGGCGGCGCGATCTTCGGCGGTGTCGCCGACGGGATGCTGTTCCTCGGGATCATGATCGTGTTCATCGGCGCGGTCGTCGCCGGGGTGAACGTGGTCGGCCCGTTCCTCGTCTGGGGAGTCGCGCTGCTCGCGGCGCGCACGGCCCCGACCCCTGCGCTGATGGTCGGCGCGAGGCGCCTCGCCGCGGACCCGAAGTCCGGCTGGAGGGCCGTCTCAGGGATCACCTTCGCCCTGGTCATCGCAGGCTTCCTCACCACGCTCGCCACGATCGTCCCGGCCGACGGGGCCCGTGCGGTCGAAGACCGGATGATGGCCACCGCCATGTCCACCGGCGGTCTGCTCACCCTCGGCATCGCGGCAGTCCTCGCCGCGGTCAGCACCGGCGTCACGCAGACCGCGCGGGTGATCGACCAGGCCCCGGTGCTGCGCGCCCAGCACATCGCCGGCGCCGAGGTGGGTCAGCTGCACCGGGCCCGCATCGCGGAGATCACGCTGCCGGTGCTGCTGAGCTCGGTGCTGGCGACCTTCACCGCCCTGCTCGTCGTGCTGTCGGTGCTGGGGTCCGGCGCCGCCGATCCGAGCGCGGCGGTGCGCTACCTGGTCAGCGTCGCCGGGGCCTACGCCCTGGTGATCCTCGCCGTGCTCGTCGCCTCCCCGCTCGTGCGCCGGTACGCGATGCGCACCGCCTGAGCGGCACCTCCGCGTGCCCCGCCCCGCCTTCCCGCGGGGCGGGGCACGGCCGTTAGGCTGGGGCGATGGACATGCAGACCGTCGCCCCGCAGGACGTGCCCGAGGGTGCGCATCTCATCGACGTGCGCGAGCAGGCCGAATGGGATGCCGGGCACGCCCCCACCGCCCAGCACCTCCCGGCGAGCACGCTCCTGCAGAACCTCGAGCAGCTCCCGGAGACGGACGAGGACCTGTACATCGTCTGCCGCAGCGGCGGACGCTCCTTCCAGGTCGCGCAGTGGCTGAACGCCAACGGGTTCGACGCGATCAACGTCGGCGGCGGCATGGACCAGTGGTCCGAGTCCGGGCTGCCGATCGAGTCCGACGGCGAGGGCGAGGCCTTCATCCTCTGAGGCGCCTCCCTCAGAGCGGCAGCACGTCCTTCAGCAGCGCGTAGCCCACGAACGCGGCCACGTCGAGGAGGGTGTGCGCCACGACCAGCGGCATCGTCCGACGGGTGCGTCGGTACCACTCGCCGAACACCAGCCCCATCACCAGGTTCGCGAGCCCCGGACCCACCCCCTGATAGGTGTGGTACGCGCCGCGCAGCAGGGCCGAGGCGAGCAGGATACGACCCGGCGACCAGCCGAGCCGTTCGAGGCGCTGGTAGAGGTAGCCGACCACGATCACCTCCTCGAGCAGCGCGTTCTTCAGCGCGTGGAGGATCAGCACCGGAGTGGTCCACCAGTGGGTCGCGAGCGCCGCCGGGATCACCTCCACGGTCGCGCCCAGAGCCCGGCCCAGGTAGTAGACGGCCAGCCCCGGCACCCCGATCGCGGCGGTGAGCAGCAGCCCGTGGCCCAAGTCCCGCAGCGGCCTGGCGAGGTCCAGCCCGAGGTCGCCGAGCGCCTGGTGCAGCGAGCCCGCGGTCGCGGCCAGCAGCAGCACCACCAGCACGACCGGCACCAGGGCGAAGGCGATCGAGAGCAGCTGGTACAGCAGGTCCAGCCACGCATCCTCCCGCAGCGAGGAGTTCAGCGAGGTCGACTGGCCGGAGAGGGGGCCGGCGGTGAGGGCCTGGGCCAGCGCGATCAGCGAGTACACGGCGCTGCGCCCCAGCGAGAGCGCCAGCACGATCAGCACCTCGGCGCGCAGCCAGGCCGGGCTCGGTCTCCACGTCTCCACGCGCACATGCTCTCACCCCGGCTCCGTGCCAGACTCGATCCCATGACTGCCTCGCATCCCGCTGCCCGCACCTCCCGTCCCGTCGTCCTGGTCACGGGCGCGAACCGGGGGATCGGCCGCGCCGTCGCGCACGAGCTGGCCGCCGACCACCACCTGCTGCTGGGCGGGCGGGACGAGCAGGCGCTCGCCGCGCTCGCCGCCGAGCTCCCGTCGGCCGAGCCCTTCGTCGCCGAGCTCACCGACCCCGCCGATCTCGACCGGGCGCTGACCGGCCTCGCCCTCGAGGAAGGACTCGCGGGCCTCGTCCACTCCGCCGGGATCCTGGTCAACGGCTCCGTCGAGGAGCTGACGCCCGCGGACTGGGAGCGGAACTTCGCGGTCAACGTCACCGCCGTCTCGGAGCTGACCCGGCGCCTGCTGCCCGCGCTGCGCGCGGCGCGCGGCACCGTCGTCGCCGTGAACTCGGGCTCCGGCTACGCCGCGAAGGGGGACCGCGGCGCCTACTCCGCCTCGAAGTTCGCGCTGCGCGCCTGGGCCGACGCGCTGCGCCAGGAGGAGCTCGCCGCGGGCGTGCGGGTCAGCTCGGTCCACCCCGGCCGGGTCGACACCGACATGCAGCACGAGCTGCGCGCCGCCGAGCAGGGCGCCTACGAGGCCGAGCAGTACCTGCGTCCGGCCACGGTCGCCGCGGCGATCGGCTTCGTGCTGCGCGCCCCGGAGGACGCAGTGGTGACGAGCCTGGACCTGCGCCCCCGCGCGATCGGCTGACCCGGCGCGGCCGACGGGCCGGCCCGACCCGGGCCCCGTCCGCCGGAACCAGGACGACCCCTCCAGCTCGCCCGAGCAGGAGGGGTCGTCGGCCGTGCGGGGCGCGTCAGCCGCGCTGGTCGTCCAGGTGGCCGACGAGCTCGGCGGCGAGGCCCACGTAGGTCTGCGGGGTCAGGGCCAGCAGCCGCTCCTGCTCCGCCTCGGGAAGGCCGAGCGAGGAGATGAACTCGCGCATCCCCTCCCCGTCGACGCGGTGGCCGCGGGTGAGGTCCTTCAGCCGCTCGTAGGGGTTGGCCAGTCCCTCGTGGCCCTGCACGCCCAGGGTGCGCATCACGGACTGCACCGCCTCGCCGAGCACCTCCCAGTTGCCCTCGAGGTCCGCGGCCATCGCGTCGGCGTCGACGTCCAGGCCCGCCAGGCCCTTGCGGATGTTCGCGATCGCGAGCAGCGAGTGGCCCAGCGCCGGGCCGACGTTGCGCTGCGTGGTCGAGTCGGTGAGGTCGCGCTGCAGGCGCGAGGTGACCAGGGTCTGGGAGAGCACGTCCAGCAGCGCGCCGGAGACCTCGAGGTTCGCCTCCGCGTTCTCGAAGCGGATGGGGTTGACCTTGTGGGGCATGGTCGAGGAGCCGGTGCCGCCCTGCGCGGACAGGCGCTGGCGGAAGTAGCCCAGCGAGATGTAGGTCCACACGTCGGTGGCGAGGTTGTGCAGGATCCGGCCGGCGCGGGCGATGTCGGCGTAGATCTCGGCCTGCCAGTCGTGGGACTCGATCTGCGTGGTCAGGGGGTTCCAGGTCAGGCCCAGGTGCTCCACGAAGGTGCGCGCGATGCGCTCCCAGTCCGCGCCCGGCACGGACACGGCGTGCGCGGCGTAGGTGCCGGTCGCGCCGTTGATCTTGCCGAGCATCTGGTTCGCGGGGATGCGGCGGGCCTGGCGGCCCAGGCGGTGCGCGAAGACCGCCATCTCCTTGCCGAGGGTGGTGGGGGTCGCGGCCTGGCCGTGGGTGCGCGAGAGCATCGGCACCTCGGCGGTCTCGCGGGCGAGGCCCTCGAGGTCGCCGATCAGTGCCTCGAAGGCGGGCAGCCACACCTCGTGCACGGCTCCGCGGATCATCAGCGCATAGGCGAGGTTGTTGACGTCCTCGCTGGTGCAGTAGATGTGCACGACCTCGGCGAGCGGCTCGAGGGAGGTGCCGGCCAGGCGGCGCTTGATGTAGTACTCGATCGCCTTGACGTCGTGGACGGTCTCCCGCTCGATCTCGGCGTGCTCGGCGATGCCGTCGGCGCCGAAGTCCTCCGGGATCGCGCGCAGCAGCGCCCGCTCCTCGTCGGTCAGGGTGCGCAGGCCGGGGATCACCTCGCCGTCCAGCAGGTGGATCATCCACTCGGTCTCCACCACCAGGCGGGAGCGGTTCAGCGCCGCCTCGGAGAGGTGGTCGACCAGCGGCGCGACCTGACCGCGGTAGCGGCCGTCGAGCGGGGTGAGGGCGATCGGGGGAGTGATGTCCGCGAAGGAGTGAGCCATGGCGGTCATTCTCCCAGAATCGCGCGCGCCCGCGCCGCCGGGGCCGACGGGCGGGCGCGGCGCCGGGTCGGGCGCGCGGCATCCGGTGCGGGGCCGACGGACGGCGGGCGCACCGGTCGGCCGCCGGCGCGACGGGCGCGAGCCGGGATCAGGCCCGCTCGCGGTCGCCCTCGCCGAGTCCTGTGACGGCCTCGACGATGGCGGAGAGGATGCCGATGATCACGCCGGCCAGCAGCGCCCACCAGAAGGTGTCGAACTCGAGGGTCAGGCCCACCAGTCCCGACACCCAACCGGCCAGCAGCAGCATCAGCGTGTTGATCACCAGCTGGAACAGCCCCAGCGTCAGACAGGTGATGGGGAAGGCCAGGAACGACAGCAGGGGCTTCACGATGGTGTTGATCAGCGCGAGGATCAGCGCGATCGCGCCGATCGTGAGGACCTGGCTGAGCAGGGTCGCCGAGTCGTCGCCCAGATGCATGCCGGGCAGGATCAGGGCCGTGACCCACAGCGCGAGGCCGGTGACGATGAGGTGTCCGAGGAATCGCATGGGGCCATTGTCCCCGCCTCGGCCGGACGGCGCACCGGGGTTACCCCCACTTCCTGCCGCATCGGCCGGCCGTCCGCCGCGCCGGTCCGGCGGCGGGATCGCCGCGACCTAGCCGGAGCTGGTCGCCCGGAAGACCCGCCGCCTGGCCGAGGAATGAGGTGCTCCGGCAGCGTCGTCGTCCGGATCACGCCTCGTCGACGTCGAACCCGACCTCGCCGTCGCAGATGGAGCGGATGGTGATGGTCCAGGCGTCGTAGCGGCTGCTCTCGCCCACCTCGCCGTCGAAGTTCCCGTGAGCTCCCGGTTCTCCGAAGGTCGAGAAGGAGAGTCGTGCACGGGGCCCGTCCTCGGCGGTGTAGCCGAGGGAGACGGCGAGCTGTGTGCCGTCGGGTGAAGGGGCGTCGTCGAGAGTGCGCTCTGCCGAGGAGTCGACCGAGTAGGCGCCCTCGCCGTTGCAGGCCTCTCCGTAGGCTTCGTCGTCCGCGTCCTGTCCTCTGATCCCGGTGGGGGTCGCCGGGAGGGTCGGCCCCTCTGCGGAAGGCTCTGAGGGAGCGCCGGGGTCCAGCGGCCCGCAGCTGGCGAGGAGTCCGAGGGTGAGCAGCAGCAGCGCGCCGCCCCGGGCACGGCCGTTCCTCGGTCCCCGCGCCGATCCTGTTCGGGCCGTCGTGCGCTCAGTCATCATCACCCTCGGGCAGCAGTCGCAGCTCGGCGCCCTTCTCGAGGCTCAAGCGCAGGACCTCGAATCGCCAGGCACGACTGCTGAACCGGTCTCCGACGTACAGGTCCTCGTGCTCGACGGTCGCTGACCCCTCGACTCCTGCAGGACCGGTGTAGATGCGAGCACGGAGTCCGGAACGACCGGGGGCGACATAGCCGAGGGAGATGTCGAGACGCTCGCCGCCTCGCTCCGGGAGCGGGGGGAAGGCACCGGGGATCGAGGGGCGGACGGAATGGATGGTGCCCCTGGGGGAGTCAGTCATGGTGGACCTCCGCGCTCGAGGTGTACTTCTCGTACTGTTCACGGGTCAGCTCGACGGTGGGGGTGTCGGGCCCGTGCGGATTGCGCAGCACGATCACCTCTTCCCCGGAGTCGTTGGTGCTGACTCCGTCGACCCAGTATCCGTGCCCGCCGCGCCAGTCGCCCGGTCCGGTGTCGTTCTCCGCGAGCTTCACCGATGTGCCGACGACCATCGGCTCGCCCCTCCGGGCCGCGTCGAAGGCGGCATCAGCATCGGTCGGCGGGATCGTCTCGACGTCGAGGCCCGTCAGTCTCGGGCCGACCTCCGGGCTGCCGTGGCCTTCGATGCCGGAGTAGTCGCCGCCCATCTGGATCGCGAGCGCCCGCTCCACGTAGCTCGGCCAGGTCGCGGAGGTCGGGTCGTCTGCGAGGGGCCCTCGGCCCGCGCCGACGACTTTCCCGTCCTCGGACGGAAGCTCCTTGGGCATCGTGATCGGCTCCGGGTCGCCGTTCTCGTCGTAGAGCGTGACGGTCACGGTGCCGTTGCCGTTGTCCTGCACATGCTCCGCCGCCCAGCCAGGGTCCTGGTCCATCATCATTGCGAGCGTCGCCATGGAGACGCAGTCCCCGTAGGAGCCCTGGCTCACGTCCCGCCACGAGGCGTCCTCCGGCACCACCTCTCCGGGCGGCGTGACGGTGCCGTCGGGATTCACGTCGTAGGTTCCCTGGGCGGCATCGCCGCCGCCGCGGCCGTCGGGGTGCAGCTCGGGGAAGAGCTCGGAGATCCGCTCGACGTCTGCGGGGTCCGCGTCGCGCAGGAGCTGGTCGAGCAGTGCTCGACGGGACTGGTCCGTGTTGCCGCCCGTCCAGAACAGCCCGTCCCCGTCGGCGGCCATGGCGTCCCTGAGCGCGGCGAGCTCGTCGTCCTCGAGCCCGGCGATCCACTCCGCCCGCTCCTCGGGGGTCAGCTCCGCGAGGCGCTCGGCCAGGGCGTCGAGATCCCGCGAGTTGCCGCGCAGGTCCTCGAGCCCGCCGTCGTGGAGCGCGTCGGCCAGCAGGGAGTCCAGCTCGTCCTGCGTCTCGGGGGTCAGGGCGGCGGCGACAGCGGGGACGCCCTGCCCGTCGTCGCCGTCGGAGGCGTCGTCCTGCTCGTCGGAATGGCCCGTGAGCTCGGCCCCGAGACCGCGCAGCAGATCGGCGGCCGCGAGACCGCGGGCCACCTCTGCGCGTGCGCGCGTCCGGAACGATTCGGCGTCCGCCCCCGTCCATTCCGTCGAAAGAGCCACCTGCTCGATCGTCCCCAGCAGGGTCTCCAGTCGTGCCGCCCCGCCGTGTGTGGCTGTCGCGTGCTTCGACAGCTGTGCGGTGTCCGCACCCCAGAACATCATCCGTCCTCCCCTCGCGACACGGTCCCGTGCCGCTGCCATCCTGCACCGCCCACCGCGCCGGAGGACATGGGGAGGACTCCCCACCTGGACCTCCGCACGGGACGCCGCGCGGCTCCGGACTCCTCCGCCCCGCGGCCGGTAGGCGGCATACCCTGGCGGCATGTCCGACCCCGCCGCCCACCCCGACCAGCCCGCCGAGAGCATCCGTCTGCGCCCCGCGCTCGAGAACCTGCCCGCCTACGTGGCCGGGAAGCCCGCGGCCGACGACGGGATCCATCGCTACAAGGTCTCCTCGAACGAGTCGCACCTGCCGCCGATCCCCTCGGTGCGCGATGCCGCGGTCGCCGCGATGGAGTCCTCGAACCGCTACCCCGACGCCTCCGCGCAGCAGCTGCGCGCCGCGCTCGGGCAGAAGCACGGCGTGGACCCGGCGCAGATCGCCCTGTCCACCGGCGCCGTCGCGGTCTCCGGCGATCTCGTGCGCGCGGTGGTCGGCGAGGGGGACGAGGTCGTCTTCGCCTGGCGCTCCTTCGAGGCGTACCCGATCCTCGTCGGCTCCCACGGCGGCACCCCCGTGCCCGTGCCGCTCACCGCGGCGGGCGAGCACGACCTCGAGGCGATGGCCGCGGCGATCACCGAGCGCACCCGCCTGGTGCTGCTGTGCACCCCGAACAACCCCACCGGCCCGTCCTTGTCCACCGAGCAGGTCGAGGACTTCCTCGCCCGTGTCCCCGAGGACGTCGTCGTCGCGATCGACGAGGCCTACCGCGAGTTCCACGACCCCGCGACCGTGCTCGGCACCGCCGGGATCTTCCGCCGCCACGGCAACGTGGTGCTGCTGCGCACCTTCTCGAAGCTCCAGGGCCTGGCCGGTCTGCGCATCGGCTACGCCGTCGCCCATCCGCGGCTCGCCCTGGCGCTCGGCCAGGTCACCGTGCCCTTCGGCGCCGGGGCCCCCGCCCAGGCCGCGGCGCTCGCCTCGCTCGCCCCCGAGGCGGCCGAGGAGCTGGAGCGCCGCGCTGAGCAGATCCGCTCCGAGCGCTCGCGGGTGATGGCCGGACTGCGCGAGCAGGGCTGGGAGCTGCCCGCAAGCCACGGCAACTTCGTCTACTTGCCGCTCGGGGAGCGCTCGGGGGAGTTCGCCGAGTTCGCCGACGCCCGCGGCCTCGTGCTGCGCGCCTACGGCACCGACGGGGTGCGCGCCACCATCGCGGAGGAGGAGGCGAACGACCGCCTGCTCGCCATCGCGGGGGAGTGGATCGCGGGCTGAGCCTCCACCGGGCGCGCGGGACCGGCCGCACGGCGCCCGGCAGGTCTGCCGGGCGGGCGGAGCCTCAGGCGCCGACGGGCTCCGCGGCCGGGACGACGTGCGTGCCCGCGAGCCGGTCGTGCGGACCCCGCCCGTCCCCGCGCAGCCCGGTCCATGCGAACCAGCCGATCAGCCCGTACACCGCGAGACTGGAGGCGTAGGTGACCGGGTCGCGCTTCTCGAAGCCGCCCCAGGCCGCGCTGATCGTCGCGGTGTGACCGAGCTGCCAGGGCACCAGGATCTTCGCCGCGTTGCGCACCAGCGCCTCGCGCGGCGTCGACGCCCCGCCGTCCCGGCGGACGACCTCGAGCCCCTGGCGGCGCTTGCCCCAGGTCGCCCGCGACGGCCCTGACTCCGCCCGGGCGGCGACCACGGTCGCGATCACGGGCGGGACCACGCTGACGACGTGCCCGAACCACGGCCTGGACGCCAGATCCGTGGTCCTGACGATCACCGCGCCGAGCGGGAACATCGACACGGCGATCCCGAGACAGCCGACGCAGTCGGTGAGATGGGCCAGGCAGCGGCGCCTCGCGAGGGGGTGCATGCTCACGAGCCAAGCACCGCCGCGGCCCGGCGGCAAGGGGACATCCTCGGTGACCAGCGGGTCACCGCACGAAGGCGTCGGCCTCCCCGGTCATCCCGATCTGCTCGGCGACGTAGTCGATGTCCTTGTCGCCGCGCCCGGAGAGGTTCACCAGCAGGTGCGCCTCACGGCCCAACGTCGGCGCGATCCGGATCGCATGGGCGAGGGCATGGGCGGACTCGAGCGCGGGGATGATCCCCTCGGTGCGGCTGAGCAGGCGGAAGGCATCGAGCACCGCCTCGTCTCCCTCGCGCACGTACTCGACCCGGCCCAGCTCCCGCAGATGCACGTGCTGCGGTCCGACGCCGGGGTAGTCCAGGCCCGAGGCGATCGAGTGGACCTCGCCGGGCTCGCCGTCCTCGTCCTGCAGGACGAGGGTCTCCATCCCGTGCAGCATGCCGGGGCGGCCGAAGGTCATCGTCGCGGCGTGGCGGCCCGGCTCGTCGCCCTGCCCGCCGGGCTCGACCCCGATCAGCCGCACCTCCTCGTCCTCGAGATAGGCGGCGAAGGCGCCGATCGCGTTCGAGCCGCCGCCCACGCAGGCGATGACCGCGCCCGGCAGGCGGCCGTGCGCGGCGAGGTGCTGGGCACGGGACTCGCGCCCCACGACGGACTGGAAGTCGCGCACCATGTCCGGGAAGGGCGCCGGGCCCACCACGGACCCGATCGCGAAAAGGTACCGCTCGGGATCCGCGGCGTAGACGTCGAAGGCGGAGTCGACCGCCTCCTTCAGGGTGGCCTGGCCCGTCTCCACCGCGACCACCTTCGCGCCCAGCAGGCGCATGCGCACCACGTTCGGGCGCTGCTTGGCGACGTCGACCGCGCCCATATGGATCTCGCACTCCAGGCCGACGAGCGCCGCGGCGGTCGCGAGCGCGACCCCGTGCTGGCCGGCACCGGTCTCGGCGATCAGGGTGCGCTTGCCCATCCGCTTCGCCAGCAGCGCCTCGCCGATCGTGTGGTTGATCTTGTGGGCGCCGGTGTGGTTGAGGTCCTCGCGCTTGAGCAGGATCCGGGCCCCGCCGAGCTGGTCGGAGAGCCGGTCAGCGCTCGTGATCGGGGAGGGTCGGCCGACGACTTCGCGCAGCAGGCGCGAGTACTCCGCGAAGAACTCCTCGTCGTGCCGGGCCTCCTCGTAGGCGGCGGCGACCTCCGCCATCGGCTCCACGAGCGGCGGCGGCAGGATCGCGCCGCCGTGGTCGCCGAAGCGACCGCCGGTGTTCCCGGCGAAGGCGGGGGAGCGGGTGAGCGCCGCGGCCTCGGCGAGGGTGCGCGAGGCGGGAGCCCCGTCGACGACAGGGGCGGCGGGTGCGGTGGTGCTGGGCATGGGAACCTCCCGTGATCGGGCCCGGACCGGGAGGCTCGCAGAGACGAGAAGCCGCCCGGGTGACGGGCGGCTTCGGTGTCAGCGCATGCGACAGGGGACCGCCCTCAGGCGGCCCACCAGCTGATCGTCGCGGCGCGCATGGCGGCACCATAGCCCAGCCCCGGCCGTGCTGCGCGGCACGTCCGGCCGGCGACCCAGGACCGGCCGACGGACGCCCCCGGTGATGCGGGGGAGGGGTGGACATCACTACCGGCCCCGCGGTCGCCGCCGATAGTCTTGAGAGCGGTCGGGCCCCTGCCGCTGCGGGACGGGCGCCCGAGGCGTCCGGTCCGACTGCACGTCGCCCCGCACCTCCTCGCACGAAGGACCCCATGGCTGCCCCCGCCGCCCCTGTCCCCGCTCCCGCCCTCGGCGGCCCCCGCGCCTACGCGGTCTGGATCGTGGCGGTCACCGCCTATTCGATCGCCGTGCTGCAGCGCACCACGATGGGCGTCGCCGGGCTCGAGGCCGCGGACCGCTTCGGGGCCTCGGCGACCATCGTGTCGACCTTCGTGGTGCTCCAGCTCGGCGTCTACGCTCTCGCCCAGATCCCCGCCGGCGTGCTGCTGGACCGCTACGGCTCCCGCGTCACCCTCACCGCCGGCGCCGTGCTGATGGCGCTCGGCCAGGTGCTCATGTCCCAGACCGAGACCGTGGGCGTGGCGATGATCGCCCGCATCGTGCTCGGCGCGGGCGATGCGCTGACCTTCGCGAGCGCGATCCGGCTGGTCCCGGCCTGGTTCCCGCCCGGGCGCGTGCCGCTGCTGACACAGCTCACCGGCATCCTCGGCCAGGTCGGGCAGATCCTCTCCGCCGTCCCCTTCGTGGCCGTGCTGAGCGTGGCCGGCTGGACGCCTGCCTTCTCCTCCGCCGCGGCGCTCAGCGCGATCGCCGCCGTGCTGGTGCTGCTCGTCGTCCGCGCGACGCCGCCGGGGGTGCCCCGGCCGACGGTGAAGCAGGACCTGCGACGGATCCCCGTGGTGCTGGGGCGGATCGTGCGCCACCCCTCGACGCAGCTGGGCTTCTTCACCCACTTCACGGCCGGGTTCCCCGGCATCGCGTTCTCGATGATGTGGGGCTACCCCTATCTCACCGCGGGGGAGGGGCTCAGCCGCCCCGCCGCCTCCGCGGTGATGACCGTGCTGGTGGTCGTCGCGATCGTCGGCGGTCCGCTGATCGGCGCGCTCACCCAGCGCCACCCGCTGCGCCGCTCCACCCTGGTGCTGCTGATCGTCGCGACGATCGTGGTGCCGCTGCTCGCGCTCGTGCTGTGGCCGGGCAACGCCCCGATGTGGCTGCTGATCGTGCTGGTCTCGGGGTATTCCATCGGCGGACCCGCCAGCTCCGTCGGCTTCGACTTCCCGCGCACGGACCTGGCCAAGCACCGGCTCGGCACCGCGACCGGCGCCGTGATCATGGGCGGGTTCATCGGCGCCCTCATCGCGATCCTCCTGATCGGCGTGGTGCTGGACCTGCTGCGCCCCGACGGGGACTACGACCTGGCCTCCTTCCGCCTCGCCTTCGCCGTGCAGCTCCCGCTGCTCGCGATCGGCGTGGTCGGGATGCTGGTGACCCGTCGGAACCTGCGCCGACGGATGGCCGTGCAGGGCCGCGAGGTCCCGCCGTGGCGCGAGGTGTGGCGCTCGGGACGCTGGCGCCAGCTCTGAGCCCCGGGCCGGGCTTGCCGCCGCCCCCGGCGTGCCGTAGCGTTCCTCCCAGCACTTACTTTCAAGGAGGAAATATGTCGTTCACGCTGGGCATCGTCGGGATCGGCCAGTTCGGGTCCCACTTCGCGGAGCTCTTCGCCGCCCATCCCGACATCGACGCGCTCTACGCCGTCGACTCCGTCCCTGAGCGGATCGACGCCGTCGAGGCGCGCGGGGTCGCCTTCGCCGGCCGGTTCGAGACCCTCGAGGACCTGCTCGCCTCCGACGTCGACGCGGTCGCGATCTTCACCCAGCGCTGGACTCACGGGCAGCATGCCCTGGCCGCCCTGCGCGCCGGCAAGCACGTCTACTCCGCGGTGCCGATGGCCATCGAGGAGGACGAGATCCGCCAGATCACCGAGGAGGTGCAGCGCACGGGACTCGTCTACATGATGGGCGAGACCAGCCAGTACAACGCCGCCGTCGTCCTCGCCCGGCGCATCCACCGCTCCGGCGCCTTCGGCGAGGTGTTCTACGCCGAGGGCGACTACGTCCACGACATGGACCTCGGCTTCTACGACGCCTACAGGTACTCCGGCGGAGAGCAGTGGAAGTCCACCGCCTCCTACCCGCCGCTGCTCTACCCCACCCACTCCATCGGCGGGATCCTCGGCGTGCTGGGGGAGCGGCACGCCGTCTCCGTCTCGGCGCTGGGCCGCCCCGACACCCGCGGCGACGGCGTCTTCGACAAGGACGTCTCGATGTTCGGCAACGACGTCTCCAACGCCTTCGCCCTGTTCGGGATGGACAACGGCGGCGCCTTCCGCACCAACGAGCTGCGCCGCGTGGGCTACCCCTCCCACAGGCGCGAGAGCCGCTTCCGCTTCTTCGGCGAGGACTCCTCCTTCGAGGAGACCATCGACGTCACCTACTGGCACGACAAGAAGGATGTGCTCGAGGTGACGGACCTGATCCGCACCGATCGCACCATGAGCCTGGACGACCCGCGGCTCGCGGACGTCTCGCCCACCCTGCGCGACGCCTTCGTCGCCGGTGCCTCCCGCGCCCATCACCAGGAGCGCCTGCCCGAGGAGTTCCAGGGCATGCCCAACGGGCACGAGGGCGCCCACCACTTCCTCGTCGACGACTTCGCCCGCGCCGTGGTCGGCGGGCACCAGCCCGTGGTCAACGCCTGGCAGGCCGCGCGGTACACGCTCCCCGGCGTCATCGCCCACCAGTCGATGAACCGCGGCGGCGAGCGGCTCGAGATCCACGACCTCGGCGACTGCCCGCTGCCCGTGGTCGACCTCGACGCCGAGCAGGAGCCGCTGGATCCGCAGGCGCTCGCCGCCGCGATCGAGGGGGCCTCCGCCGCCGTCCGCGTCTGACGGCCCGCGCCCGGACGTCAGCGCCGGGCCGCGGGCGTCCGACTGGCCGGTTCCGCCCGGCCGCACCCTGCTCGCCCCAGTCGATCGACGGAACGCTCCAGAGAAATGCTGCGGGACATCGAAGGACTGGGGCGATGTGGCGTGTCCGGAGAGCGCCGCGGTGGTGCGGAGCGGCATGCCGGGCGCGTGATGGTGCGTCTCGCCCGGAGGGTGCTGCATGCCACGAGCGGTGCGACCGAGCCGTCAGGAGCTCGACGCGGAGCCGTGCCGATCTGTGACCTTCCGCGGTGTCCCGCGTCGCCGACGAAGTGGTAACTTCACTCACACATGACCGAGAAGTGAAGTTTTCTCACCGGTGGGTGGGAGCCGACGAAGGAGTCCCTCATGATCGCTCGACGACACGTCCTGGCCGCCGGTGCCGCAGGCTCGGCAGCCCTCGCCCTCGCCGCCTGCGGTGGGGACTCCGGAGGATCCGGCGGAGAGGTCGACGGGGAGGGCAAGACCCTCACCTTCTGGTTGATGGAGGGCACCAACGCCTCCGCCGACGCCTACATCGAGGAGCTCAAGACCGCGTTCACCGAGGCCACGGGCGCCACCCTCGACGTCCAGGTCCAGCCTTGGGACGGCGCGCACGACAAGTTCGTCACCGCCATGGCCGGCGGCACCGGCCCCGACGTCGCCGAGGTCGGCACCACCTGGGTGCCCGAGTTCGCCGACGCGGGCGGCATCGACGACCTGTCCGAGGACATCGAGGCCGCCGGTCTCGCCGACGGCCTCGTCGAGGGGCTCGTCGAGGCGGGCAGCCTCGACGGCGGGACCTACGGCATGCCCTGGTACGCGGGCGTCCGCTCGATCCTCGCCAACCGCGAGATGCTCGAGGCGGCAGGGGTCGCCGAGCAGCCCCAGAGCTGGGACGACCTGCTCACCATGATCACCACGCTCAAGGAGCACGACCCGGACTGGATCCCCTTCCCGGTCGCCGGCGGCAGCATCTTCTCCGCCATGCCCTTCGTCTGGGGCGCCGGCGGCGAGATCGCCACGCAGGAGGGCGAGACCTGGACCGCGGCGATCAACAGCCCCGAGGCCGTCGAGGGCCTGACCTGGTACACCGACCTCGCGCTGAAGCACGACGCCTCGACCTCCGCGGCCACCACCTGGCTGGAGACCGACTCGCTGGCCGCCTTCCTCCAGGAGACGGTGCCGATGTTCATCACCGGCTCATGGGTCCCCGCCACCATCGAGGCCGAGAACCCCGAGCTCGCCGAGAAGCTCGTCGCCTTCACGATCCCGGCGAAGGACTCCGCGGTCGCGCCGTCCTTCCTCGGCGGCTCGCTGATGTGCCGCTTCACCGAGACCGCGGAGCCCGAGCTCGCCTTCGAGCTCATCAAGCTCGTCACCACGGGCGACTTCGCCACCCGCTGGGCCGAGGAGACCAACTACTTCCCCGGCACCACCGCGGCGCTGGACGAGGTGGTCGCCGGCGGCGACGAGATCACCAAGGTCTTCGCCACCCAGATGACCGAGGGCGGCAAGTCCGTGCCCGTCACCCCGGCCTGGGGAAAGATCGAGGGCGCCAAGACGCTCGGCACGATGATCTCCTCCGTCCTGGACGGCACCTCGGCCCAGGACGCGGCCGACGCCGCCGCCGAGGAGATGGACGGCTTCTTCTCCGAATGAGCACCGCCGCACCCGATCTCCGCGACCGGCAGGACGGAGCGGCGCCGCTCGAGCGCCGCGCCGTCCCGCCGGGCCGCCGTCTGCGCCGCGGCCTCGCCCCCTGGCTGCTGCTCGCCCCCGCCCTGATCGTGCTGGGCGTGCTGCTGCTGTGGCCGATGGTGCGCGTGCTGAACCTGTCCCTGCAGGACTACGAGCTGAAGAACCTCCTGCGCGGGGACAGCAACTACGTGGGGCTGGACAACTACGTCCAGGTCCTCACCGACCCGTTCCTGTGGCAGATCGTGCTGCCCAACACGGTCGGGTTCGCGATCGTGTGCGTCGTGCTGACCATGGCCGTCGGCACCGTGGTGGCGCTGTTCCTGAACACGCTGGGCACCGCCTGGCGGTCGATCTGCACCACCGCGATCATGGTCGCCTGGGCGGTGCCGGCGCTGACCGGAACCTACATCTTCGTCTGGCTCTTCGACCCCCAGTCCGGGCTCGTGATCTCGGCCCTCGACGGGCTCGGGCTGATGGAGGCCGGAAGCGTCAACTGGTTCACCAACCGGTGGAGCTTCTACGCGATCGCGACGCTGAACGTCGTCTACCACGGCTTCCCGTTCATCGCCGTGACGATGCTCGCCGGGCTCACCACCGTGCCGGACGAGCTGTACGAGGCGGCGGCGCTGGACGGGGCGAGCGCCTGGACCCGCTTCTGGCAGGTCACCGTGCCCACCCTGCGCCCGATCATCGCGGTGTGCGTGATCCTCTCGACGATCTGGGACTTCAAGGTGTTCGTCCAGATCTTCCTGATGCCCGGCGGCGACGGCTCCACCCGCGAGGTCATGAACCTCGGCGTCTGGTCGTACACCCAGTCCTTCGCCCAGGGCGAGTACGGGATGGGCTCCACCATCGCGGTGCTGCTGACCGTGCTGCTGATGGTGATCTCCGTGGTCTACATCCGCACCCTGATGAAGGAGGAGGAGCTGTGAACCGTCGGACCCCCGCCACCACCGCGGCCCGGGCGATCGGCGTCGTCGTGCTGCTGGCGCTGACCCTCTTCCCCTTCTACTGGATGCTCTCCACCGCCGTGGACACCAGCCCGCTCTCCCGCGGGGCGAGCCTGCTGCCCAGCGGCCTCACCCTCGAGCACTTCGAGCACGTGCTGGTCGACGCCGGGTTCCTGCGCTACGTGCGGGTCTCCCTGGTCGTCGCCCTGGGCACCGTCGTGCTCTCGGGCGCGGTGGCGCTGCTGGCCGCCGTCGCGGTCGCCCGCTTCCGCTTCCGGCTGCGCACCCAGGTGCTGGTGATGGTCCTGATGGTGCAGATGGTGCCGCTCGAGGCTCTCGTGATCCCGCTGTTCCTGCAGGCACGGACCCTCGGCATGCTCAACTCGCTGCTGGGCCTGACCATCGTCTACCTCGGCTTCTCCCTCGCCTTCGCGATCTGGAACCTGCGCGGCTTCGTCGCCGCGGTGCCGCGCGAGCTCGAGGAGGCCGCCTACGTGGACGGGGCGAGCTGGTGGCGGATGTTCCGCTCGATCCTGCTGCCGCTGGTCGCCCCGGGCCTGGTGGCGACCTCGGTGTTCTCCTTCATCACCGCCTGGAACGAGTTCATCTTCGCGCTCACCTTCATGCAGGACGGCTCGAAGTACACCGTGGGCGTGGGGCTGCGGACCTTCTTCACCCAGAACACCGCCGACTGGGGCTCGGTGATGGCCGCCTCGACGATCATCGCCCTGCCGGTGGTGCTCTTCTTCGTGCTCGTCCAGCGGAACCTCGCCAAGGGCATCACCGCCGGCGCTGTGAAGGGCTGAGGCATGACCAGCATCCCCTCCGGGCCGGGCGCCGCAGATCCCCGGCCCCGACACGACGCCGACGTGCTCGGCGTGCTGATGGCCCCCTTCACCGGCACCGAGGTGCCCGCCTGGCTCGACGGGGCGCTCGAGGACGGTCTCGCCTCCGTGATCCTCTTCGGGCACAACACCCCCGATCCCGCGACGGCGCGGGAGCTCTCTCGCGCCGTCCACGCCCGGTCCGAGGACTGCGTCGTCGCGATCGACGAGGAGGGCGGGGACGTCACCCGGCTCCAGGCGCGGACGGGCTCGTCCCTGCCCACGGCCTGGGCGCTCGGCGAGGCCGACGGCCCCGAGCTCACCCGGGACGCCGGGCGCGCCCTCGGCGACCTCCTCGCCGCCTGCGACATCGACCTGGACCTCGCCCCGGTGCTCGACGTCTCCACCGATCCCGCGAACCCCGTGATCGGCACCCGCGCCTACGGCGACGAGCCCGACCGGGTCGCCCTGCACGCCCGCGCCTTCGCGACCGGGCTGATCGACGCCGGGATCGGCACCTGCGCGAAGCACTTCCCCGGCCACGGCGCGACCGCCACCGACTCCCACACCGCTCTGCCGCGGATCGACCTCGGCCCGGCGCAGTTCGAGGCCGAGCACCTCGCGCCCTGGCGGATCGCGCCCTGGCTCGACGCCGTGATGACCGCGCACGTGCTGGTCCCCGCGCTCGGGGAGGGGCCCGCCTCGATCGCCTCCTGGTCGCGGCCGCTCCTGGACCGCGCCGTCGGCGGCACCTTCCACGGCCTGGTCATCACCGACGCGCTCGACATGGCCGCCGTCGCCGAGGACCCCGGGTACGGGGAGGCGGCGGTCCGGGCCCTCGAGGCGGGCGCGGACCTGCTGTGCCTGGGGACCTCGCTGCGCCGGGACGACGAGCAGATGCTTCGGGAGGCCCACGACGCGATCCTCGCCGCGGTCGATTCGGGGCGGATCCCGCGAAGATCGCTGCACGAGCGCGCCGAGCGCACCCGGGAGCGGCTGCGCAGCCTGCGCACCCGTCGCCGCTTCGTCCCGGCCCCCGAGCTCGAGGACGCCCTCGCGCACGGGGAGGCCCTCGGCGCGGAGGCGGCCGCGCGCGCCGTCCGCTCCCGGCACGGCCACGCCCGCCTCGAGGGGCGGCCCGTGGTGGTGCTCGACCTGCGCCATCGGGCCCAGCACGCCTCCGGCGCCCGGACCCAGCAGCTGGTCGCGGCGCTGCGCGAGCGCGGGATCGACGCGTCCGACCCCGCGGAGCAGGGCGGGCCCGAGCAGTACCGGTACCCCGAGCCGCCCTCGCCCCACGGAGGACCGGATCTCCCGTCGCGGTCCTCCCACGGCGACCCGGCCGCGCAGGTGCTCGCGGTGACCCGTCTGCCCCGCAGCGATGCCGAGGAGGGCCGACGCCTCGCCGCGCTCCTCGCGCAGCGCCCCGACACGATCGTGGTGCACACCGGCGTCCCGGCCGCCGCCCCCGACCACCGCCTGCTCGTCCTCGCCCACGGCGGCGGCCGCACGATGATGCGCGCCGTCGTCGACCTGCTCCTGCAGGGAGACGCCGCCGGCGGGGGAGCGCGATGAGGGTGCTCGGGATGATGTCCGGCACCAGCCTGGACGCGATCGACGTGGCGCTGGTGGACTTCACCCGCGATCCGGCCGACCCCTCCGTGCTCGAGGCGAGGCTCGTCCACCTCGGCGAGGAGCCCTGGCCCGAGGGGACGGGGGACGCCCTGCGCGCCGCGCTGTCCCCGGCGCCCGCCGACGTCGCGACCTGGAACCGCCTGCACGCCGCGGTCGGCGAGGCCTTCGCCGCGGCCGCCGCACGGGTCCTCGCCGCCCACGGCGGCGCCGACCTGGTCGCGACCCACGGCCAGACCCTCCACCACGACGTGCGCGCGGACGGCACCGTCGGCGCGACCCTCCAGATCGGCGACGCCTCCCGCCTCGCCGCCGCCACGGGCCTGCCCGTCCTGCACGACCTGCGTGCCGCCGACGTCGCCGCCGGCGGCCAGGGCGCACCGCTCGCCCCGCTGCTGGACCAGCTGCTGCTGGGCCATGAGGAGCCGACGGCGGCGCTGAACATCGGCGGGATCGCGAACCTCACCCTGGTCGGCGGCGAGGAGCTCGTCGCCGGCGACACCGGACCCGGCAACGCGCTGCTCGATGCCGCCGTCCACGCCGCGACCGGTGCCCCCGCCGACCACGACGCCGCCCTCGCCCGCCAGGGCGTGGTCGACCCCGCAGCCCTCGCACGGCTGCTCGACGCCGAGCCCTTTTACTCCCGCCCCCTCCCGCGCTCGACCGGACGGGAGCACTTCGACGCCGGCTACGTGCGACGCGTGCTGGGCGACGAGGCGCTCGCCGCGCTGCCGCTGCCGGACCTGCTGGCGACCCTGGTCGAGCTCACCGCCGTGACGATCGCCCGGGCCGTCGCCCCGCTCGGAGCCCGCCGTGTCGTCGCCTCCGGCGGCGGGATCCGCAATCCGCTGCTGCGCGCACGGCTCGGAGCCCGCCTGGACCCCCTCCCGCTGCTCGACGCCGACCAGCTCGACATTCCCGCCGACGGCAAGGAGGCGCTGCTGATCGCGCTGCTGGGCCATCACGGCGCCCACGGACTGCCCGGCACGCTCGCCCTCCCGGACGGCACCGCGCACACCGGCGCCCGTACCCCCGTCGTGCTCGGCTCCCTCACCCCGCCGCACCGCAGCCCGGCCGCCCACGCCGCGCCCGCCGACGCCCTGCCCGTCCGCCGTCTCCGCCTCGTCCCGGAGGAGGGGCGGTGAGCGCCGCGCTGCTGCAGGACCTCCGCGGCCGGCTCGACGACCTCCGCCCCGTCCAGCGCCGCATCGCGGAGGTGATCCTCGCCGATCCCCTCGCCGCGGGGACGATGACCATCGACCAGCTCGCCGGCGCGGCCGGCTGCGCGCAGTCCTCCGTGGTGAACCTCGCCCGCGAGCTCGGGCTGACCGGCTACCGGGAGCTGCGCGCCGCGCTCGTCGCCGAGACGGCCCGCGCGGTCGGGGACCAGGGCGACCTGGCCTTCCCCCTGGAGATCGACCCGGGCGACCCGCTGTCCGTCTCGGTCGATCGGATCGCCGCGGCGGATGCTCGCGCCGTGCGGGACACCGTGCGCCTGCTCGACCTGGAGCAGCTCGCGAGGATCGCCGCCCGCCTCGCCGCGGCGCGGCGGATCCTGCTGATCGGGGTGGGCGCCTCCGGGCTCGCGGCGCTGGACCTGCAGTACAAGCTCACCCGCCTCGGCCTCTCCGCCCACGCCCTGACCAGCGCGCACGACGCCCTGCCCGCCGTCGTCGGGCTCGGCGAGGAGGACCTGCTGGTGGCGATCTCGGACTCCGGGCGCACCGTCGACGTGCTCGACGCGCTCGAGCTCGCCGCCGCCGCCGGCGCCGTCACCCTCGCCGTCACCGGCGCCCCGGCGAGCCCGCTCGCGCGCGGCGCGGACGAGGTGCTTCTCACGGCCTCGCGCGAGCCGTCCTTCCGCGCCGGCGCGACCTCCTCCCGCATCGCCCAGCTCGCGATCGCGGACTGCCTGCTCATCGCGCTCGCGGCGGCCCTGCCGGACGCGGGGGAGGGGGCGCTGCGCCGCTCCCGCGCCGCCCTCGGCACCCGGCGGCGCTGAGGCGGGGAGGGTCGTCCCCTCCTTGGAACTTACGGCACCGTAGGTTACGCTCGCCCCCGTGAGCGTCTTCCGATCCACGATCCCCGACGTCGCGGCCGAGGAGCCGATGGTCCAGCTCCTGGGGCCCGACGGCACCCGCACCCCGCACGAGCAGCTCGACGCCGTGCTCGAGGAGGCGGGACTCGCCACCCCCGAGCGGCTGCGCGGCTACTACCGCGACATGGTGATGATCCGCGCCGCGGACCTCGAGGCGACGAGCCTGCAGCGCCAGGGCCAGCTCGGCCTGTGGGCGAGCGCGCTCGGCCAGGAGGCCGCGCAGATCGGGGCCGGCCACGCCTCCCGCGAGCAGGACTACCTCGTGCCCACCTATCGCGAGCACGGCGTCGCCTGGGCCCGCGGCATCGAGCCGTGGCGCCTGCTGGAGATGTTCCGCGGCGTCAGCCACGGCGGCTGGGACCCCAACGAGCTGCGCACCCACCCGTACATGATCGTGCTCGGCTCCCAGGCCCCGCACGCGGTCGGCTACGCGATGGGCCTGCAGCGCGACGGCGTCGTCGGCACCGGCGACAGCGCCACCGACACCGCGGTCCTCGCCCTCTTCGGCGACGGCGCCTCGAGCGAGGGGGAGGTCTCGGAGTCCTTCACCTTCGCCGCCTCCTTCCAGGCCCCCGTCGTGTTCTACACGCAGAACAACCAGTGGGCGATCTCCGTGCCCACCTCCGTCCAGACCCGCGTCCCCCTCGCCCAGCGCTCCCGCGGCTGGGGCATCCCCTCGGTGCGCGTGGACGGCAACGACGTCCTGGCCGTGCTCGGCGCCGTGCGCACCGCCCTGGACTCGGCGCGCTCCGGCGGCGGACCTGTCTTCGTCGAGGCCCTCACCTACCGCATGGCCGCCCACACCACCAGCGACGACGCCTCCCGCTACCGGCCCGCCGCGGAGGAGCAGGAGTGGGCGGAGAAGGACCCGATCCTGAGCCTGCGCCGCCACCTCGAGCAGCTCGGCGAGATCGACGAGGCCTTCGTCGCCCGCTGCGACGAGGAGGCGCACGACCTCGCGATGCAGCTCCACCACCACATCCACGGCATGGAGGACCCCGACCCGGTGCGCATGTTCGACCACCCCTACGCCGAGCCCCACCCGATCGTCGACGTCGAGCGCGAGGAGTACCTCGCCTACGTCGCCCAGTTCGAGGACGAGGAGGGGACGAGCGCATGAGCGCCGTGCAGCACCAGGGAGCCGGCTCCACGACCCTCCCGATCGCGAAGGCCATCACCGCGGGGCTCCGCGACGCGATGACCGCCGACGACAAGGTCCTGCTGATGGGCGAGGACATCGGCGTGCTCGGCGGCGTCTTCCGCGTCACCGACGGGCTCCACGCCGAGTTCGGCTCCCAGCGCGTGGTCGACACCCCGCTCGCGGAGGCCGGGATCGTCGGCACCGCCGTGGGCCTGGCCCTGCGCGGCTACCGACCCGTGGTCGAGATCCAGTTCGACGGCTTCGTCTTCCCCGCCTTCAACCAGATCACCACCCAGGTCGCGAAGATGCACAACCGCACCTCGGGCCGGGTGAACATGCCGATGGTGATCCGGATCCCGCACGGCGGCGGCATCGGCGCGGTCGAGCACCACTCCGAGAGCCCTGAGGCGCTCTTCGCCCACACCGCGGGCCTGCGGATCCTCGCCCCCTCCACCGCGCAGGACGCGTACTGGATGACCCGCCAGGCGATCGAGTCCGAGGATCCCGTGATCATGCTCGAGCCCAAGCGGCGCTACTGGGTCAAGGGCGACGTCGACCCCGACCACCGCCCCGAGCTCTCGCCCTGGCAGGCGCAGGTGGTGCGCCCCGGCACCGACGCGACGGTGCTCGCCTGGGGGCCGAGCATGCCCGTCGTCCTCGAGAGCGCCGAGGCCGCCGCTGCCGACGGCCTCGACCTCGAGGTGATCGACGCCCGCTCCCTCGCCCCCGTCGACTACCCCACGATCGCGGACTCGGTGCGGCGCACCGGGCGCCTGCTGATCGTCCACGAGGCCCCCGTGCTCGGCGGGCTCGGCGGTGAGATCGCCGCCCGCATCTCCGAGCAGTGCTTCTACCACCTCGAGGCGCCGGTGCTGCGCGTGGGCGGCTACCACCTGCCCTATCCGCCCTCCCGCATGGAGCACGCCTATCTCCCCGACCTGGACCGGGTGCTGGACGGCGTGGACCGTCTGCTCGAGCACTGACCCGCGCGCCCGCCGCGTGAAAGGATCACGACCATGAACGCCTCCTCGATCGTCACGATCGCCCTCACCGATCCCGGCGAGGGCCTCACCGAGGCCGAGATCCTCGAGATCAAGGTCGCCGTCGGCGACCGCCTGGAGATCAACGACCCCGTCGTCGAGGTCGAGACCGCCAAGAGCGCCGTCGAGCTGCCCAGCCACGTCGCCGGCACCGTCGTCGAGATCCTCGTCGCCGTCGGCGAGGAGGTGCCCGTCGGCGCCCCGCTGATGCGCGTGGACACCACCGGCGGCACCGCCCCGTCCCCGGCACCCGCCGCCCCCTCCGGCGCAGCGGCGGAGGCGGACCCGTCGGCCGCCGAGCTCTCCGCCCAGGCGACGGAGCAGGCCGCCGAGCAGGCCGAGGGGCAGACGGAGCAGCCCGCCGCCGCGGGCGAGGGCGAGGGCGCGCCGGCCGCGCAGGAGCCGAAGAACCTCGTCGGCTACGGGGAGCGGGCCACCGGCACGCGCCGCCGCCGACGCCGGACCCAGCCCGCGCAGCCCGCCGCGGAGCAGCAGGTCCCCATCGACCGGATCCTCGCCAAGCCGCCGGTGCGCAAGCTCGCCCGCGACCTCGGCATCGCGCTGCACGACGTGCTCGCCACCGGCCCCGAGGGCACCGTCACCCGGCAGGACGTGCTCAACGCCCAGCAGCGCTCCTACGGCGCGGAGCCCGCCGCTCACGACGGCGCCGGTGCGTACTTCCCCGAGGAGTCCCCGCAGGCGCCCGAGCACCTCGGCGACGTCATGAAGACCACCCGTGACCAGCCCTTCTCCGGCGTCACGAGCGACGAGCGCACCACGCGCGTCCCGATCCGCTCGGTCCGCAAGCGCACCGCCGAGGCGATGGTGGCCTCCGCCTTCACCGCCCCGCACGTCACGGTGTTCAACGAGATCGACATGACCGGCGTGACGCGGATCGTCTCCCAGCTGCGCGCCTCGCGCGAATGGGCCGACGTGAAGGTCAGCCCCCTGGCCGTGATCGCGAAGGCGCTGCTGGTCGCGATCCGCCGCAATCCCGAGGTCAACGCCTCCTGGGACGAGGACGCCCAGGAGATCGTCTACAAGCACTACGTCAACCTCGGCATCGCCGCGGCGACCCCGCGCGGCCTCATCGTCCCGAACCTGAAGGACGCGCACCTGATGACGCTGCGGGAGCTCGCCGAGGGGATCGGGGAGCTCGCCCGCACCGCGAGGGCCGGGCGCACCTCCCTGCGCGACACCCGCGACGGCACCATCACCATCACCAACTACGGCGTCTTCGACATCGACTCCGGCACCCCGATCCTGAACCCGGGGGAGTCCGCCATCCTCGGCGTCGGCGCGATCAAGGAGAAGCCGTGGGTGGTGGACGGGCGGATCGAGCCGCGCCGGGCCGCGACCCTCTCGCTGAGCTTCGACCACCGCCTGATCGACGGGGCGCTCGGCGCGGAGCTGCTGCGCGACGTCTCCGCCGTGCTCGAGGACCCCTCCCTGGGCCTGGTCTGGGGCTGAGAGGCGAGAGGTCGCTCCTTAGTACCCTTGTGCGGTGACCTCGAGCCCGCCCACTTCCCCGCCGCCGCGGCGCGACGACCCCCGCATGCACACCGTGGAGATGACGGCCCTGCGCGACGTGGACGTCGCCGACTCCGAGACCCTCGTCTCGGGCCCGGTCCGTCCGGCGCCGGCGACCTGGCGGATCGCCCTGCTCGTCGCCGCCGGCGGGGCGCTCGGGGCGATGCTCCGCTTCCTGCTGACCGTGCTCGACCCCGCCGTGACCACCCCCACGCTGGTCGAGGTGCCGTGGGCGACCCTCACCGTGAACGTGCTGGGCTCCCTCGGGCTCGGCGCGCTCAACGGCGTGCTCGAGGTTCGCGAGGGACGGCCGTGGATGCGCCCGCTGCTGGGCACCGGGCTGTGCGGCGGCTTCACGACCATGTCCACCGTGGTGCTCGAGGGCTCGGCGATGATCGGCGCGGACTTCCCGCTGCTGGCCCTGCTGTACGCCGCGCTGACCCTCGCGCTGTGCCTCGGCGCGATCGTCCTCGGCCTGCTGCTGGGCAACCGCCTCGGCGCCCGAGGGCTCGAGGCGACGGACGGAGGGGCGGCATGACGGCGCTGCAGCTCGTCCTCAGCCTCGCCGTGGTCTGCGTGGGCGGCGGCCTCGGGGCGGTCGCCCGCTGGGGGGTGCAGACCGCCGGCACCCGCATGATCGCCACCCGCGGCATCGAGAACGGGGAGCAGCTCGTGCCCTGGCTGACCTTCCTGGTCAACGTCGCTGCCTGCTTCCTGCTCGGCATCGTCGTGGCGCGGCTCGGCTCCGCCACCGGTGCGGGCGGCGTGTTCTACGTGCTGCTCGGCGGCGGCTTCTGCGGCGGGCTCTCCACCCTCTCCACCGCCGCGCACGACATCGTCGTGCTCGTCCGCCGCGGCGCCTACTCGATCGCGCTGGCCTACCTGATGCTCAGCGTCGGCACCGGCATGGGCGTCCTCTGGGTGGGACTGGTGATCGCCTCATGACGCTGCGCCGCACCCTCCTCGCCCTCCTGCCCGCCCTCGCGGTGCTGAGCCTGCTCGCCGTCCTCGCGGCCGAGGCCGCCGGCGGCGACAACCTGGTGCTGCTGGACGCGGGCCCCGTCGCCCGGATCGGCGCCCCGGTCGCCGCGACCCTCGCCGACCTCGCCGCCGCCCTCACCCTCGGCGGCGCCGTGGTCGCCGGCTGGCTCCTGCGCGAGGAGGCCGACCGCGCCCGCGCCCTCGGCATCGTCGCGGGCGCCGCCGCGGCCACCACCCTCGCCCGCGGCGCCTCCCTCACGTTCTCCTACGCGATCGCGACCGGACAGCCTGTCGGCTCGCCGCGCTTCGGCTCCGACCTCGGAGTCTTCCTCGCCACGGAGCTCGGCGTCTGGCTCCTGTGCGGGCTGCTGGCCGCCGCGGCGACCACCACCGTCGCCGTGCTCGGCACCTCGGTCGGCCTTGCCCGCGCCGTCGCGGTCCTCTCCTCCGTCGTCGCCTTCGCCGCCGCGATGACCGGGCACGCCGCAGGCGACGAGACCCACGAGATCGCCACCTCCACGATGCTCGTGCACCTGCTGGCGGTGGGGATCTGGCTGGGCGGCCTCGCCGTGCTGCAGGTCCTCACGGGCCGCAGCCGCGACGACGTGCGCGTGCTGCGAGGCTTCTCCCATCTCGCGCTGATCTGCTGGATCGCCCTGGCGCTGAGCGGGGTGCTCGCGCTCGCGGTGCGCATGAACACCCCCGCGGAGCTCCTCACCAGCGCGTACGTGCAGATCGGGCTCGGCAAGGCCGTGGTGCTGCTGCTCCTGGGCCTGCTCGGCGCGCTCCAGCGGCGCCAGCTCGCCACCGGGCTCGGCACGGACGCCGAGGGGCGCCGGGCGCTGGGGACCTACCGGCGCCTCGCCCTGCTCGAGCTGGCGCTGATGGGTCTCGCCGTCGCGCTCGCCGCGGCGATGAGCTCCTCCCCGCCGCCCGCGGAGGAGAGCACCCCGCCGGCGGGCACCGCCGGCACCCTCACCGGCTACCCCCTGCCGCCCGCCCCGGACCTCGTCACCGTGCTCGTACAGTGGCGCCCGGACCCCTTCGGGGCGGCGCTCGCCTGCGTCCTGCTGCTGCTGTGGTGGCGGCCGAGCGCCCCGCCGCGTCCGCGCGGACGCAGCCTGCAGCTCCTGCTCGGCGCCGCCGCGCTCGTGCTGCTGACCTCGGGACCGCTGAACGTGTACGGCAAGGTGCTCGTCTCCGCCCACGTCCTCCAGCACGTGCTGCTGCTCGTGCCCGCCGGGGTGCTGCTGGGCTGCGCGATGACCGTCCCGCCGCGCCTGCGCACCCTGCTGGAGGGGCGCTGGCCGCTCGCGGCGCTGCTCGCCGCGGCCGGGCCGCTGCTGCTCGCCGCCTGCTACATCAGCCCGCCGCTGCTCCGCGTCGCCCTGGACAGCCACGCCGCCCATCTCGCGCTGCAGCTGCTGGCCCTCGCCGCCGGTGCGCTGATCGCGCTCGCCGTGCGGCTCGCGCCCGCGCCGCGTCGGGCCTGGGTCGCGGCGGTCCCGCTGCTGCTGGGCGCCGCCGGGGGGATCGCGCTGCGCAGCACGGAGCGCCTGCTGGCGGCGAGCTGGTTCGGCGCGACCGGCCGCACCTGGCGGGCCGACGCGCTCGCCGATCAGCAGTCCGCGGGCACGCTCGTGCTCGTCGTCGTGGTGCTCGTCGCGCTCGTGGCCGGCGGGGTGGCGCTGCGGATCCGCGGGCGCCGCGGCTGACCGCACGACGAGGGGCCCGCGCCGTGGCGCGGGCCCCTCGTCGGAGCGTGCGGCGGGGCGTCGGCCCCGGGGTGCTCAGCCGAAGAGGCTGCGCACCGAGCGGAGCCGCGCGAGCTGGGTCTCGCGGTCCACGGCGGGGACCAGGCCCTCCTGGGCGCCGGCGCCTGAGGGGACCTCGCGCGGGGTGACGCGGCGGGTGCCGACGGCGGTCTCGAGCCGGCCGCGCAGACCGCCGGAGGCGGGGGCGGGACGGGCCGGGATCGCGGCCTCGGCGCCGCCGCGCACGCGACGGAACTGCTCGAGCGCGGGGGAGGTGCCGCCGTCACGGGTCGCGGCGAGCATGTAGGCGGCGATGTCGGCCTGCTCGACGAGGAGCGGCAGCACGCCGCCGGAGACCCGCTGCTGGCCCAGGATCACGAGGTCGTCGCGGCCGCGGGCGAAGGCGCCGAGGAAGAGGTCGCTCTCGCCGCTCGCGGTGCGGGGCACGAGGTCCTCGGGGAGGTGGTCGGCCCCGGTCTCGTAGCCGGTGGCCAGCACGATCAGGTCCGCACGGTAGGTGTCGGTGCCGAAGGCGTCGCGGCCGCGGGCGTGCGTGACCACGCCCTCGGCGTCCACGCCCTGGACCTCGCCGGCGGGGGTGATGCGCCCCTCGCGGACCCGCTGCAGCAGGTCGTCGGAGACGATCACGCGGTCCTCGAGCAGGGGCTGCGCCGGGCGGGGCAGACCGGCCTCGACCGGGTCGCCGACGGTGCGTCGCACCACGGTCTCCGCGATCCTCGCGTTCAGCCCGCCGAGCATCGCGGGCTCGCGCGCGGAGGCGACGTCGCCGGGGATCCCGGCGATGCGGCGCGGCACGACCCAGTGGCCGGTGCGCATCGACCAGCGCACCTCGAGCGCGCGACGGGCGGCGTCGACCGCGATGTCCGCGGCGGACTGGCCGGAGCCGACGACCAGCACGCGCCTGCCCTCGAGACCGTCGGCGCCGGTCCACTCCGAGGAGTGCACGACCTGCACGGTGCCCGGGACGTCGGCGGCCCAGTCAGGGCGGTGGGGGCGCTGCGAGATGCCGTGCGCGGAGATCACCGCGCGGTAGATCCCGATCTCGCCGGTGGAGAGCTCCACCTCCCACACGCCCTCCTCGAAGGGGCGTGCGGCGCGCACGGCGGTGCGCGGGCGGAAGTGGTCGGTGATCCCGTGGCGGGAGGCGTAGGCGCGCAGGTACTTCGCCATGTGCGCGGGGGTGAGGAACTCGGGGAAGGAGACCGGCTGCAGGAGGTCCTCGTACTGGGTCTGCTCCCGCGAGGAGATCATCTCCATCGTCGGCCAGATCGGGGAGTCCTCCCGCTCGGGGTCCCAGATGCCGCCGACGTGGTCGGCGCGGTCCACGATGTCGAAGGGCACCTCGAGCGCCTTCAGCGATGCCGCGGCGGCGAGGCCGGCGGGGCCGGCGCCGATGATCAGCACCTTCTCACGGGTGGGGATCTGGTCGTGGAGCTCGGGCATCGAAAGGAGCCTTCTTCCGGGTGGACGGCCTGCTGACGCCCGTCATCCTAGTCTCCGCGCGGGGGCGGTTCAGGCGACCGCGGTGATCACCGCTGAGACGCCGAGCGTGGTGATGGGCGTCGTCATGACACGGGCGAGGGCCACCTGGTGGCGCACCAGGCGACGTGCGCGGGTCATCCGGCGACCCGGTCCGCGAGCTCGCGGGCGAGCAGCAGCGCACCCGGCAGCCCGTCGGGCGCGGGGCTCACGGAGCGGCGACGGTCCTGCAGCGAGGCCGTCACCTCGTCATGGATCGGGCCCGGACCGGTGAGCACCGAGCCGGCGAGCACCACGGGCAGCACCGCCTCCGGATCCAGCGCCTCGACCGTGTCCAGCACGTGCTCGATCACGGCGGCGAGGATGCCGCGGGCGACCGGGTCCTCCCGCACCCGGGCGGGCAGCGGCGCGAAGCGTCCCAGCGCCGCCGGCGCCCCGGCGGGCAGGTGCTCGTCGAGCGCGCGGATCAGGTCCTGGCGCGGGTCGCCGGTGGGGGAGGGCGGGCGGAGCCCCTCGCGCAGGTCCAGGCCCAGCGCGGCGCCGACCTCCTCGGTCAGCAGGGTGCGGGGGCCGCGTGCGTCGAGGTCCGCGGCGACCGCCTCGAGGGTGCGCCGCCCCAGCCACACCGCGGAGCCGACATCGCCCAGCAGCCAGCCCATCCCGTCGCGGCGGGCGATCGCCTCCCGGTCGCGGAAGCGGACCGCGACCGCGCCGGTCCCGGCGAGCACCAGGAGGCCGTCGTCGCCCACCCCACCGGAGAGGAAGGCGGTGTGCAGGTCGTCGGTGACCAGGAGGCGCTCGGCGGGGATCCCGAGCGGGTCGAGGCGCTCGCCGACCGCGGCGCGGACCTCCGCCGCACGCGCCGGCCCCGCCCCGGAGATGCCGAGCGCGACCGCCGCGACCTCGGCGGCGGGGCCGTCGGCGAGCGGGCCGGCGGGCCCGTCGGAGGTGTCGTCGTCGACGTCCGCGTCGGCGGCGCGCAGTGCGAGCCGGGCCTGCTCGAGCACCTCGGCGATCGTGGCCGCGAGCGCGTCGAAGGCCGCCGGACCCGAGGAGCGGAGGTTCGCTCCCGGCCCCTCGACCTGCGCGAGGAGCCCGCCGCCCACCGACGCGGCGACCAGCCGCGAGCGCGTCCCCCCGACATCCCCGGCGAGCACCAGGTGCTGGCGCATAGGGCTCCCTCCTCCAGCGTTCCCCGTCGAGCGTCCCCCACATCGTAGGGGCCGCGCCCGCCTGTCCTACGCTGTCCCGTGCGACGCCCACCGATCATTGGAGACCACGTGAGCAACCCCCGCAGGGACCCGAGCCGCCTCGACGTCGACCTGGTGGGGCTCGCCTCGCCCACCGAGGAGCGCAATCCCGCCAGCGCCGAGCTGGACACCCTCGACGCCCGCGGGATGGTCGACGTGATCCTCGGCGAGGACGCGACCGTCGCCGCGGCGGTCCAGGCGCGCTCCGCCGAGATCGCCGCGCTGGTGGAGACGTGCGTGGCGGCGATCGCGGACGGCGGCACCGTCCACTACCTCGGGGCCGGCACCTCGGGCCGGCTCGCGGTGCTGGACGCGGTCGAGCTCGCCCCGACCTTCGACGCCGACGAGTCGATGGTCACCGCCCATCTCGCGGGCGGGCCCGGCGCCTTCCTCACCGCGGTCGAGGGCGCCGAGGACTCCGCCGCGCAGGGCGCGCAGCTGGTGCGCGAGCAGTGCCGTGAGGGCGATGTCGTGATCGGCCTCGCCGCGAGCGGCCGCACCCCCTTCGTGGCCGGCGCGCTCGAGGCCGCCCGCGCCGCGGGGATGCCCACCGCGCTGATCTCCGCGAACCCCGCCGCTCCGCTCGCCCCGCTCGCGGACCATGCGATCCTCCTCGACGTCGGCCCCGAGGTGGTCACCGGCTCCACCCGCATGAAGGCCGGGACCGCGCAGAAGCTCACCCTCAACGCCCTCTCCACCGCGACGATGGTCCGGCTCGGGACCACCTTCGGGAACCTGATGATCCAGGTGCGGCCCACGAACGAGAAGCTCGTCGCCCGCACCGTGCGGATGCTCGTCCAGGCCAGCGGCGCCGAGCCCGAGGAGGCGGCGCGGGTGCTCGAGGACGCGGGCGGCAGCGTGCGCGTCGCGCTGGTCGCGCTGCTGTCCGGGACGGACGCCCGGGCGTCGGCCGCCGCGCTCGAGGACTTCCCCCGGGACCCCCGCCGGATCGGCGACCCCGCCGGGATCCGCTCCGCGGTCGCGGCGCTGGGCGGATAATTCCCTCGACGGCGCCGGGGCGCGGCCCCTACCGTGGTCGCCATGCGTCTGTGATCAGCCCCGCGCCCGCCGTCCCTCCGCGCCGAGGAGCTGATCCATGCCCTCCCACACCCCGTCCGCCGCCCCCGCGGCCGCCGACCCCTCCCTGCACCTGCGGGCCGACGGGATCTCCTTCACCTTTCCCGGCCTCGCCGCCGACCGCCGCGTCCTGACCGACGTGAGCCTCGTCGTGCCCGCCGGGCGCCCCACCGGGCTGCTCGGCGAGAACGGCAGCGGAAAGTCCACCCTGCTGCGGGTCCTCGCCGAGGACCTCCACCCCGACGCCGGCACCTGCGAGGTGCCCGGCCCCGTCGGGATGCTGCGCCAGGAGCTGCCCTTCGGCCCCCGCACCCCGCTCGCCGGCGTCCTCGCCGACGCGCTCGAGCGCTCCCGGCGCCTCGAGCGGGAGCTGATCACGGCGGGGGAGGAGCTCGCCGGCGGCACCGCCGCGGCCGCCGCCCGCTACGACCACGTCCTCGCCGAGGCCACCCTCGCCGACGTCTGGAACGCGGAGCGCCGCGCCGAGGAGACCCTCGCCGGCCTCGGCCTCGCGGACCTGCCCGGCGACACCCCGCTCGGGGAGATCAGCGGCGGTCAGCGCGAAAGGCTCGCGCTCGCGCAGCTGCTGATCGCCCGCCCCACCAGCTGGCTGCTCGACGAGCCGACGAACCATCTCGACGACGAGGCCGCCGCCTTCGTCGCAGGGGCGATCGCCGCCCATCCCGGCCCCGTCCTCATCGCCAGCCACGACCGCGCCTTCCTCGACGACGCGACCTCCGCCCAGCTCGACCTCGACCCCGCCGAGTCGCCGCTCGGCGAGGAGCCCGGCGGGCTCACCGCCTACACCGGCACCTTCAGCGACTACCTGCTGGCCCGCTACGAGGCCCGCGACCGGTGGGAGCACCGCTATCGCACCGAGCAGGAGGAGCTGACCCGGCTGCGGGAAGTCGCCCGGGACGCCCACACGCTCGGCCGCGAGTCCCGCAGCCGGGCCGAGGTGAAGATCGCACGGAAGTTCTTCGCCGACCGCAACGCCGTGCGCGTCTCCCGACACGTGCGCGACGCCGAGCAGCGCCTCGCCCAGCTCGAGCAGGACCAGGTCAGGAAGCCCCCGGCCGAGCTCGAGCTCACCCACCTGCCCGACGCGCCCCGCGGCGCCGGCCAGGTCCAGCTCGCCCTGGCGGACGTCGCCGTCGAAGGCCGACTCGCACCGGTCTCCCTCGCCCTCTCGGCAGGGGAGCACCTGCTGGTCACCGGCGCGAACGGCAGCGGGAAATCGACCCTGCTCGACGTGGTGGCGGGCCGGCTCGCGCCGACCTCCGGCACCGTGAGCCGGCCCCGCTCGCTGCGGATCGGGCACCTCCGCCAGGACGACGATCCCGTGCCCGGCCGGACCGTCGGCGCCCATCTGCGCCGCGCCGCCGGCCTCGAGGAGGACGAGCAGCCGGAGCTGTTCGGTCTCGTCCACCCCCGCGACCTCGCCCGCCCCCTGGAGACCCTCTCCCGCGGGCAGCTGCGCCGCGTCATGCTCGCCGCGGTGCTGCTGGACCCGCCCGAGCTGCTGATCCTCGACGAGCCCACCAACCACCTGGCCCTGGTCACCGCGACCCGGCTCGAGGCCGCGCTCGCGGACTGGGGCGGGACCGTGCTGATCGCCTCCCACGACCGCTGGTTGCGCCGCCGCTGGGACGGGGAGCTGCTCGAGCTAGGCGACACAGACGTTCACAGTGCTCGCCCTGCCGGCGCGCGGCGGACAGGCTGAGCGCAGCCCCCGACGCCCAGGAGGAGCGCAGCCATGACGCACCAGCCCCAGAAGTTCGAGACCCTCGCCGTCCACGCCGGGCAGACCCCCGACACGGACGCGGGCTCGCGCGCCCTGCCCATCCACCAGACGACCAGCTTCGTCTTCCCCTCGGCGCAGTCCGCCGCGGACCGCTTCGCGCTCGCCGAGGCCGCCCCGATCTACACCCGCATCACCAACCCCACCCAGGCCGCGGTCGAGGACCGCATCGCCGCGCTCGAGGGCGGCGCGGCCGGGCTCCTGCTCGCCTCCGGGCAGAGCGCCATCACGCTGTCGATCCTGAACCTCGCCGGGGCCGGCGACTCGGTCGCCGTCTCCCCGAGCCTGTACGGCGGCTCCTTCAACCTCTTCAAGCACACCCTCACCCGCCTCGGCATCACCCCGCAGTGGGTCGAGGACCCGACCGATCCCGCCTCCTGGCGCGCCGCCGCGGACGGGACCACCCGCGCCTTCTTCGTGGAGTCGATCCCGAACCCGCAGCAGGACATCCCGGACCTGCGCGCCCTCGCCGACGTCGCCCACGAGGTCGGCGTCCCGCTGATCGTCGACAACACCGTCGCGACCCCGTACCTGCTGCGCCCCCTCGAGCACGGCGCGGACGTGGTCGTGCACTCGGCCACCAAGTTCCTCGGCGGGCACGGCACCTCGATCGCGGGCGCGATCGTGGACGGCGGCAGCTTCGACTTCACCGCCCACGCCGAGAAGTACCCCCAGTTCACCGAGCCCGACGAGTCCTACAACGGCCTCGTCTTCGCCGGCGTGCCCGGCCCCTTCGCGACCCGCGCCCGCACCAACCTGCTGCGCGACCTGGGCCCGGCCGTCTCCCCGTTCAACGCCTTCCTCATCGGGCAGGGCCTGGAGACGCTGCCGCTGCGGATGGAGCGCCACCTGGAGAACACCCGCCGCGTCGCCGACTTCCTCGAGGCCGACGAGCGGGTGGGCACGGTCACCTGGGCCTCCCTGCCCTCCTCCCCGCACCACGAGCGGGCCCGGCGCTATCTCCCGAAGGGCTCCGGCAGCGTGCTCGGCTTCGAGCTGCCCGGCGGCCTCGAGGCCGGGCGCCGCTTCGTGGACGCCCTCACCCTCCACTCGCACGTGGCGAACATCGGCGACGTGCGCAGCCTCGTCATCCGCCCCGCCTCGACCACCCACTCGCAGCTGACCGAGGAGGAGCTGCGCGCCGCCGGCGTCGCCCCCGGCTTCGTCCGCCTCTCCGTGGGCATCGAGCACATCGACGACATCCTCGCCGACCTGGAGCAGGGGCTCGCGGCGGTGTCGGCCTGAGCGGCCGCTCCGCGGGCGGGAGCTCGCTGGACGCCGGGGCCGCGGTGATCGTTAGGCTGGGGCCATGACCGATGCGAGCGACCCCGGTGCCCTCCTGGCACCCTCCCCGCTGGAGACGTGGCCGCCCGCGTGGTCCCCGGCCGCCGTGGTGATGGACTGCGACGGACTGCTGGTGGACACCGAGGGGCGCTGGCTCGCGCTGCAGGAGGACTATCTCGCCGACCACGGCGCGTCCCTCGACCCGGAGGCGCGCCGCGCCCTGACCGGCCGGCCGATCGAGGTCGTGGTCACCGCGATCGCCGAGGCCATCGGCAAGGACCCGCACCGCGCCGGGGCGGAGCTCATGGCCGCTCACCAGGAGCGTCTGGAGGAGCCGCTGGTGCCGCTGCCCGGAGCGGTCAGGACCGTCCGGGCGGTCGCCGCGGTGCGCCCCGTCGCCGTCGCCTCGAACTCCCCGCGGGACCTGCTGGAGCGGACCCTCGACGCGCTCGGCCTCGCAGCCGCCTTCGACGCCCGGGTCTCCCTCGACGACGTCGCCGCCGGGAAGCCGGCCCCCGACCTCTACCTCGCCGCCGCCGCGGCGCTCGGCGCGGACCCCGCCGACTGCCTGGCGCTGGAGGACTCGGAGACCGGCGCCCGGGCCGCCCTCGCCGCCGGGATGCAGCTCATCGCGGTGCCGTCGATCCCCGGCCAGGACCCCGTCGCGCCGCGCCGGCTCGACTCCCTCGAGGACCCCGTCCTCGCCGACTGGATCTCGACCTGGGAGGCCCGCCGATGAGCACCGCGCCCGACCGCTTCGCCCGCGCCTTCGGCGACTGGACCCCGCGCGCCGTCGTCTTCGACTGCGACGGCCTGCTGCTGGACACCGAGTCGGTGTGGCAGCGCGCCCAGGACACGGTCGTCGCCGCGCGCGGCGCGGTCCTGGACCCCGAGGACGACGCCGTGCTGCACGGCTCGACGATCGAGGTCGCCGCCGAGCTGATCGCCCGCCGCTCCGGCCACACCGAGGCCGAAGTCCTCGCCGACCTGCACCGCGAGTTCGACCACGAGCTCTCCGGCGGGGTGCGCACCCTGCCCGGCGCGGCCGAGGTGCTGCGGGCGGCGGCGGCCCGGGTGCCGCTGGGCTGCGCCTCGAACTCCTGGCTCGAGGCGCTGGACCACAAGCTCGTCGCCGGCGGCCTGCGGGAGCACTTCACCGTCCTGGAGGCCTCGGACACCGTCGAGAACCCCAAGCCGGCCCCCGACATGTACGCCGCGGCGGCCCGCGCCCTGGGACAGCGGCCCGAGGACTGCCTGGCCCTGGAGGACTCAGGGACCGGAGCCCGCGCCGCCCGCGACGCCGGGCTGCGCCTCATCGCGGTCCCCGCCCCCGGGCACCCCGTCCCGCCCGCGGACCTCGCCCTCACCTCCCTCACCGATCCCGAGCTCGTGGCCTGGATCGCGACCTGGTGACCCGGGAGGGGATCCCGCGCGGATGTCCGCGCATGTCACCCGAGTTGGCCCCCGGGCGCCGATCCGGTGTTCACTGGACCCCATGACCACTTCGTCGGACCCCTCCGCGCCCCTGACCTCCCGCGCCCACGGCTCGCCGCTGCGCGGCCGCGGCTGGCTGAACACCGGCGGCGCCGAGCTGGACCTCGAGACGCTGCGCGGGAAGATCGTGCTGCTGGACTTCTGGACGTTCTGCTGCGTGAACTGCCTGCACGTCCTGGACGAGCTGCGCCCCCTCGAGGAGAAGTGGGCCGATGAGCTCGTCGTCATCGGCGTGCACTCCCCGAAGTTCGAGTTCGAGAAGGACCCCGAGGCGCTGCAGGCCAACATCGAGCGCTACGAGGTCTCCCACCCCGTGATCGACGATCCGGAGCTGGAGACCTGGAGCGCCTACGGCGCCCGCGCCTGGCCCACCCTGATGGTCCTGGACACCCACGGCCGGATCGCCGGCAACCTCTCCGGCGAGGGCCATGCCGCGAACCTCGACCGCCTGGTCGCCGAGCTCGTCGCCGAGGGCGAGGCCGACGGCTCGCTGCGCCGCGGCCCCGCGCCGACCGTCCTCGCCGAGCGGTCCGAGCAGACCCTCCGTTTCCCCTCGAAGCTCGCCGTCCTGCCCGACGGCCGGCTGGTGGTCTCCGACGCGGGCCAGCACCGCCTGGTCGTCTTCCAGGCCGACGGCGCGACGGTCGACGCGATCATCGGCACCGGGGAGCGCGGCCATGCCGACGGCGACGAGGACACCGCCCAGTTCGCCGAGCCCAACGGCGTCCTCGCCCTGCCCGCCGAGGTCGCCCAGGAGGTCGGCTACGACCTCCTGGTCGCCGACACCGCCGGGCACCGCCTGCGCGGCGTGAAGATCGGGCAGGACCGCCTGCTGCGCTCCCGCACCGCGACCGAGGTCACCACCCTCGCCGGCACCGGCGAGCAGTGGATGCAGGGCGAGCCGCTGCCGCGCGGCGAGGGCGATGCCCGCTCCTACAGCCTCTCCACCCCCTGGGACCTCACCTGGAGCCACTCCCTGAACCGCGCCGTGATCGCGATGGCCGGGATCCACCAGCTGTGGACCTACGACCCCGCCACCGGCGCCCTGCTGGTCCTCGCGGGCACCACCCAGGAGGGCCTCGTCGACGGCCCCGCCGTCACCTCCTGGTGGGCACAGCCCTCGGGCCTGGACGAGATGCCCGACGGCCGGATCGTGATCGCGGACTCCGAGTCCTCCGCGGTGCGCCTCCTGGACCCGCAGACCATGCAGGTCAGCACCCTGGTGGGCAAGGGCCTGTTCGACTTCGGCCATGTGGACGGACCGCTCGACCGGGCCCGCCTCCAGCACCCCCTCGGCGTGACCGCCCTGCCCGACGGGCGCATCGCGATCGCCGACACCTACAACGGCGCGATCCGCCTCCTGGACGAGGAGACCGGCGAGGTCGTCACCGTCGCGACCGACCTCAAGGAGCCCTCCGATGCGATCGTCGGCCCGCCCGTGGACGGGATCGGCCAGCTGATCGTCGTCGAGTCCGGCGCGCACCGCATCACCTGGGTGCCGGTCGCGAAGGCCGCCGAGCGCGTGATCGACGAGGGCGCCCAGCGCTCCGAGCGGCCCGCGACCGAGGTGGGTCCCGGCCCGCTCACCGTGCGCGTGCTGTTCACGCCGCCGCCCGGGCACAAGCTCGACGACTCCCTCGGGCCGTCCACGCAGGTCACGATCGCGACCACCCCCACCTCGATGCTGACCGGCGGGGGAGGGGTGGACACCGCGCTCGAGCGCACCGTCACCCTCGACCCCGCGTACGCCGAGGGCGTCCTCCACGTCAGCGCCCGCGCCGCCTCCTGCGACGCGGACCCGGCCGTGGAGTTCCCCGCCTGCCACATGCACCAGCAGGACTGGGGGGTCCCGATCCGAGTCGTCGAGGGCGGCCCGGATCATCTGGACCTCTCCCTGCTCGCCTGACCTCTGACGCCGACGGAAGCTGAAGCCGACCCGTGGATCTGATCACCCAATTCCCCCTCGGCGACGATCTCGCCGTCACCCTGCTCGTCCTCGGCCTGCTGGCCGTGGCCGCGCTCGTCGTCGGGGCGGTCGTGCCCACCCGGCTGCGGCGCGACGAGGACAGCGCCGAGGTGGACCCGACCCTCGGACGACGGCTCGGCGCGCCGCTGCTGTCCTCCGCCTCGATCCTGCTGTGGGTGGGGCTGCCGCTCGCCGTGGTGGTGTACCTGGCCCCCGGCGGGACCGACGACCGCATCCTGCGCTCGGCGATGCTGCTGGTCGGGCTCGCGCTCGGCCCGCTCGCGGCCTGGCGGGGCCTGGCGATCCAGCTCGCCGCGCTCGGCGTCGATCCCGAGCGGCGCGGGGCGATGGTCCCGCGTCTGGGGGCGCTCACGGTCGCCGGCGCGCTCGCGCTCGCCGCGTTGCCCGTGGTGATCGCGGTGTGGTTCCTGCAGACCACGGCCGGGCCGGCGCTCATCGCCCTCGCCGCGGGCGCCGCGATCTCCGCCCTCGTGGTGCGTGCCAGCGCGGCCCCGGTCGAGGCGGGAGCGGCCGCGGCTGCGGTGCTGGTCGGCACCGACGAGCACGAGCTCGACGTCGACGACGAGGAGAACCTCGGCGGCCCCCACCTGCGCAGCGCCCGCATGGTGCGCCGCGGCGGGGCCCTCGGCGCCGACCTCGTCGCCGTCGCGACCGCCGGCGCCGCCCTCGGCGTGCTGCTCGGCGTGCCCGTCCTCGCGGCCGAGGGCTTCGTCGTCACGCTGCTGGCGCTGGGCACCGCGCTGCTCGCCGCGGGCGTCGCCGCCGTCGTCCCCCATGCGGGCCGCGAGGGCCACGAGCGCGGTGCGCTGCAGCTGGGCGGGCTGATCCCCTCCGTGCTCGGCACCGCCGGCGCGGTCGCCGCTGCGGCGCTGTGGATCCCCTCCCAGTACAAGGACCTCCGCTTCGAGGACGTAGGGCTCGAGAACCTCACCGACCCCGCGATCACCGGCGGCACCGACACGCCGCGCGCGCAGCTCGAGCCGCAGATCGAGGAGCTCGGCGGCGACCTGAGCCAGTTCATCTCCCAGACGGACGACTCGCAGTACGCCTCCGCCTTCCTCGACATGCTCGCCCTCTACGGCATCACCCCGAACGTCGTGGTCGCCGCGGCGCTCGGCCTCGGCGCCCTCGCCGCGCTCGCGACGGTGCTGCTGCTGGGCGGCACCGGCCACCGCCTGGGCGGCTCCGTGCTGCGCACCGCCCGCACCTCCCGCACCGGCGGGGCGCTCGGCCTCACCGCCGGCCTGGGCTCCTCGGCGCTGACCGCCGCCGGGGCGCTCGCCCTCGTGGTCCTCATCGCCGCCGTGCTCTCCGTGCTCGCCGCCGGAGTGCCCTCCCTCGCCCTGACCCTCGCGGTCCACGCCGGCCTCGGCGCGCTGATCGTGGTCGCCGGCCATGCGGGGCCGCTGCTCGCCTCCACGCTGCTGGACCGCGCCGGGGCGGAGAGCGGCTCGCGCCGCGCCGCGGGCGGCATCGCGACCGGCCCGCTCGGCGCGCTGCTGCTCGCCGCGGTGCTGATCGGCCTCGGCGCACTCGGCCCCGTCGTCTCCGCGCTGCAGCTCGCCCCGCGCGCCGCGACCGTGTGGGAGGACCGGGCACTGCACCTGGCGACCCCTGCCTCGCTCACCCTGCTCGGCGGCGTCGCCCTCGGCGTGGTGACCGTCCTGCTGATGACCTCCTCGCTCCTGGACGGTGCCCGCCGCCTCGGCGCGAACGCGGTCGTGGAGACCCGCGCGGCGATGCTCGAGGGCCGTGACGGCGCGGAGCTGCCCGAGCTGCCCGAGATGGTGCGACGGGCCGCTCTGACCCCCGTGGTCGTCGCGGTGCTCGCCCCGGTGGTGGCCGGCTTCGGGCTCGGCCCGGCCGCCCTGCCGGGCCTCGTCGTCGGCGTGGTGCTGACCGCGGCGGGCCTGGGGCTGTGGACCCTCGGCTCCGCCTCGACCCTCGCCGGCGCCTCCGCCGTGATCGGCTCCGGCCGCTACGGCGGCCCCGGCTCCTGGGGGCACTCCGGCGCGCTCGGCGGGGCGGTGCTCACCGGCATCCTGCGCTCCGTGATCGGCTCGGTGGCGCTGCCGCTGGTGCTGACCGCCTCGCTGCTCTCCGCGCTCGCGGTGAGCGCCGTGGTGGGGATGAGCACCGACGGCACCAGCTCCTATCTCCGCTGGGGCATCGCCGTGGTCGCGATCATCATCGCGCTGACCTGCTGGGTCATCACCGCCACCGCGCCCGAGGTGGACCTCGAGGACGAGCACGAGGAGCTGTCCCGCCCGCTCTTCTCCCGCATCGCGGAGGAGGCCCCGGAGGACTCCCTGGACGCGATGGACTGGGAGGTCGACGAGGAGGACCGCCACGAGGTCACCGTCACCGCCCGGCCCACCCGCAGGAAGCGCAAGGGCAAGGGCTGAGAGGACCGGGCGCCGAGCACCCGGACCGGACAGAGGGCCCGGCCCGCCTCTCCAGGGAGGCGGGCCGGGCCCTCTGTCACGACTGCGCGCTCACGACTGCGCGCTCACGACGGCGCGGTCACGACAGCGCGCTCATCACCGCGCCGCTCACGACCGCGCTCAGACGGTCGCGCCGAGCCCCTGCAGCACGAAGCGCTCCAGCGCCTCGCGCGGGTAGCGCTTCGCGGAGGAGCCGACGAGCAGGCCGTTGATGATCCGGACGGTGCCGGTCACGTCGAGGTCGGCGGAGAAGTCGCCCGCCGCGATCCCGGCCTCCACGATCGTGCTGAGCACCTCCTCGATCAGCACCACGTGCTCGCGCATCCGCGAGGCCGCGTCGGGGGTGAGGGAGGCCCGACCCGCGGCCTGCGGGACGTGGAAGGAGACGGTGAGCTCCAGCTGGGTGCGCACGTAGGCGATGACCGCCTCGCGCGGGGTCGCCGAGTCGCTGACCCCGGCCCGCAGCTGGGTGATGTAGTCCGTCGTCTCGTGGATCGCGTACTCGATCAGGAGGGTCTCGCGGTCGGGGAAGTGGTTGTACATCGCGGTGCGGCCCACGCCGGCCGCGGCCGCGATGCGGGAGAAGGTGATGGTCTCGAACTCCTGGGTCTCCAGCAGCTCGGCCAGGGCGGCGAAGATCTTCTCCCGCGTGCGTTCGCGGTGCTCCTCGAGCGACCCTCCGATGATCTTGGGCATGCCGCATTCTTACACTCACCGGGACGTTCGACAGAACCCGTGTGCCGCAGACCCCTGCGCGGCGGGGATCGGAACGCGTCACGCCGCGGCGGGGAGCGAGGTGGGAGAAGGGCGCGGGCCCACTCGGACGTGATCCTGGACTTCGACCCCTGACATGACCCCGACATGACGGAGCCGCGACCTCCGGGGACGGAGATCGCGGCTCTGGTCGCGAGAGCGGGTGACGGGAATCGAACCCGCGCTGTCAGCTTGGGAAGCTGAAGTTCTACCATTGAACTACACCCGCGAAACGGTGCCCGGCCGGAGCAGGAGGCCTGCCGTCCGAGCGAACGGGAGACAGCATACCCCCTCTCCGGAGTGGTCCGCGAACCGGGATGATTCGGGACGGGCTCACGCACGGCGCCGGCGGGGGACTAGTCTGGTCGCCGTGCTGCTGAGCGATCGAGACATCCGGGCCGAGATCGAGGCCGGACGGGTGCGGCTGTCCCCCTTCGACGAGGCGATGATCCAGCCCGCCTCCGTGGACGTGCGGATCGACCGCTTCTTCCGCCTCTTCGACAACCACAAGCATGCCCTGATCGATCCCTCGATCGAGCAGGCGGACCTCACGCGCGAGGTCGCCGTCGATCCCGACGAGGCGTACATGCTGCACCCGGGGGAGTTCGTGCTCGCCTCGACCTACGAGCAGATCACCCTGCCAGGCGACGTCGCCGCCCGGCTGGAGGGCAAGAGCTCGCTGGGCCGGCTGGGGCTGCTGACCCATTCGACCGCCGGGTTCATCGACCCCGGCTTCGACGGGCACATCACCCTGGAGCTGTCGAACATGGCGACCCTCCCGGTGGCGCTGTGGCCCGGCATGAAGATCGGCCAGCTGTGCTTCTTCCGCCTCTCCAGCCCGTCGCAGAACCCCTACGGCAGCGCCGGGAACCTCAACCGCTATCTCGGCCAGCGCGGGCCCACGCCCTCCCGCTCGGCGCAGAACTTCCATCGCACCCGGATCCCCCTCCAGGAGGAGCAGCAGTGACCGAGCCGGTCCGCACCAGCCATCGTCTCCAGCTGCCGCGGGACACCGACCCCGCCGAGGTGCTCACGATGATCCTCAACGTCCGCCCCACCGCCCGGGAGGACGAGGACGGGGCGATCGAGATCGGGGACGACGTCCGCCTGGTCCCCGACCGGACGCCGCGCGGCGCGGGACGCTGGACCCTGGAGACCCCACGGGTGCGCGAGGACCCCGTCCCCGAGGGCATGGTCGACTCCCACGGCTACGGCCGCGCCTTCCCCGAGGGGCTGCCCTTCGGCGTGGAGCGGGAGAGCCTCGACCTGGCCTGGGCGCTCGCACGGCGTATGTACGGCGCTGTCGTCACCGACGACCACGTCCGCCTCGAGCCGCATCCGTACCACGTGCGGGACCTGACGGTCACGAGCCCCCACGCCCTCGCGCCGGAGTCCCTCGCCCAGCTTCTCGCGCCGCTCGAGCCGGAGGCGGAGCTGGACCGCGCCCCCGAGGAGATCTCCCGCACCGGCTACGGGCTCACCGCGCCGCTGCCCGGCGGCGACGTGATCGAGGTGCGGGTGGGGCGCAGCGCCCGCCCCGTCGCCCTCAGCGCCCTCGAATGGCTGGGCGATGCCGTGGACTACCAGCTGGTCCACGTCACCGCCGATCCGGAGGAGGACGCGATCGAGACGCCGGACGCCCCGACGGCGGAGCGCTGGCAGGAGGCGTACCGGCGCATCGGGGTGATCGCTGGGCTGATCGCCGAGAGCGTCGGCGGCTACGTCCTGGACCTCGACGGCCTCCTGGTGGACCCCGCCGACCTCGCCTGATCCCCTTCCGCCGCCCGGCCCCTCGCCTCGCGCTGCCGGCCCGCTCGACCTGCCGACGCCGGCCCGCTCGATCTGCCGACGCCGGCCTGTCGCTGTCCGACCCTCCGGCGTCGCCGCGGCGCTGTCCGACGGTCCGGCACCGCCCTGTCGCCACGGGGTCATGTCGGCTCGTGGCGTGTGGCGTTCCTCTGCGCCACATATGGCATAGAGGAACGCCACACGCCACGACCTGACCATCGCCCGCCGCCGCCGCCGCCGCCCGCCGCCGCCGCCCGCCGCCGTCGCCCGCCGCCGTCGCCCGCCGCCGCCGTCGCCCGCCGCCGCTGTCGCCCGCCGCGGTCTCCGGGGTGAGCGGCGCGGGCGACACGCACCGGTCCCCGGGAGGCGTCGGGGCGAGCAGGCGTCGCGGTGGGACAGAGGCCAGGACGCGCGGACGTAGGGAGGTCAGGCGCCGGCGGAGGGGGCCTCGGCGCGTGAGTCGGCGGTCGAGGCGGCGCGTCCCGCGGCCCCCAGCCGGATCGGCAGGAAGGCGACCAGTCCCAGCGCCATCACGATCACGATCCCGAGGATCCCGGTGCGGGTCTCGCCGGAGAGCGCGACCGTCGCGGCGAAGGCCGCGGTGCCGAGGAACCCGAGCGCCCGGCCCGTCGTCGCGTAGAGTCCGAAGTTCTCCGTCTCCCGGCCCGGGAGCGAGAGCCGGGTGAGCAGGTTCCGCGAGGCGGACTGCACGGGGCCGACGAACAGGCAGATCGCCAGGCCCGCGACCCAGAACACGATCGTCGGCTCGAAGGCGAGCACCACCAGGCCCAGCACGATGATGCCGGCGCAGCCGGCGATGATCACGGGGCGGGGGCCGACGCGGTCGTCGACCCTCCCGCCGAGGAACACCCCGACGCCGGCGACGAGGTTCGCGGCGATGCCGAAGACGATGATCTCCACCGCCCCGAAGCCGTAGGCATTCGCGGCGAGGACGCCCGCGATCGAGAACACGGCGCCGAGTCCGTCACGGTAGATCGCGGAGGCGACCAGGTACTGGAGCATCACCGGCTCCTCCTTCACCGCCCGGAGCACGCGGCGGATGATCGAGGCGTAGCCCTGCCAAGGGCTCCAGCGCTCGCCGGGCGCGGTGGCCGGGTGGCGCGGGGCGCGGAGCATCAGCGGGAGCGTCCCGAGGAGGATCCACAGCGCCACGAACAGGGGGATCGCCCGGTAGTTCCAGCCGTCCTCGCCCGTGATCCCCAGCATTCCCGTCCCCGGCATCACGAAGAGCACCAGCACCAGGCCCAGGCACACGATCGAGCCCCAGTAGCCGACCGCCCAGGCGGTCCCCGAGATCCGTCCCCGGTTCTCGGGCGTGGAGATCTCCGGCAGCACCGAGTTCACGAACACGCCGGCGAGCTCGCTGAAGACGACCGCGAGCGCGATCAGCACCGCTCCGAGGGTGAGGTAGTCGGAGTCGAGCCTCACCAGCGGCATCAGCGCGACGGTCGCCACGGTGGCGAGCGTCGTGATCCGCAGCAGGGCGTTGCGGGCGCCGCCGGAGTCGGCGAGGTTGCCCAGCAGCGGGGCGAGCAGCGCGACGGCGACAGCGCCGATCGACTGCCAGGTGGTCAGCACCTGCGAGCCGTGGGCCTGCGCGGCGGTGATCGCCTCCTCGCCGACCGCGCCCTCGGAGGCGACGCCGCTGGCCACGTAGGTGGCGAAGACGAAGGTGAGGATGACGGAGCTGAAGGCGGACATGCCGCCGTCCCACAGTGCGAAGGGGACGACCGGGGGACGGAGCCGTCGGGGCGAGGTCATGGCCATACTCTACGGAGCGACGGGCCCCGTGCCGTGGGCCCCGCCCGCTGTGAGATCAGTGGAGGCCCAGGAACGGAGCCGCCCCCTCCCGTAGGATGGCACCTGGCCCTTTCCCCGCGCCGGACGGAGATTCCGTGTTCACGATGCTGCTCGCCCACATGGTGGCGGCGCTCGTGGCTCCCCTCCTCGTCCGCTGGATCGGGCGCAGCGCCTTCTACCCCCTGGCCGTGGTGCCCGCCGCCTCCGCCGTGTGGCTGGCGACCTTCGATCCGCGCACCCTCGGGGAGGCGCCGGTCGAGGTGTCCGTCCCCTGGATCCCCGCCTTCGGGATCGACCTCGCCTTCCGCCTGGACACCCTCAGCTGGGTGCTCGGCCTGATCGCCACCGGCATCGGGGCGATGGTGCTGCTGTACTGCGCGCGCTACTTCAAGGACTCCGAGCCGGGGCTGGGCCGCTTCGCCGGCGTGCTCACCGCCTTCGCCGGCGCGATGGTGGGTCTGGTCCTGGCCGACGACGTCATGGTGATCTACACCTTCTGGGAGCTCACCACCGTCTTCTCCTATCTGCTGGTGGGCCACTACCAGGACAAGCAGGCCTCTCGCCGTGCGGCGCTGAACGCCCTGATCTCCACCACCGCCGGCGGCCTGGCGATGCTGGTGGGCATGCTGATGGTCGCCGCCGAGGCGGGCACCCTGCGCCTGTCCGAGATCGTCGCGGACCCGATGTGGACCGAGGCAGGCCCCTTCCTGATCACCGCCATGGTGCTCATGCTCGCGGGCGCGACCAGCAAGTCCGCGCTCGTGCCGACCCACTTCTGGCTCCCCGGCGCGATGGCGGCCCCGACCCCGGTCTCCGCCTACCTGCACGCCGCGGCGATGGTGAAGGCGGGCATCTACCTGATCCTCCGCATGGCGCCGGCGCTGACCCACCTCGAGGTGATCACGGTCGTCCTGGCGGTGCTCGGCGCGGCGACGATGCTGCTCGGCGGCTGGCGCGCGCTGCGGCAGACCGACATCAAGCTGCTGCTCGCCTACGGCACCGTCTCCCAGCTCGGATTCCTCGCCGCCGTCACGGGCCTGGCCACTCACGACGCGGTGCTCGCGGGGCTCGCGATGCTGATCGCCCATGCGCTGTTCAAGGCACCGCTGTTCATGGTCGTGGGCATCATCGACAAGCGGTTCGGCACCCGCGACCTGCGCGTCCTCTCCGGCGTGGGCCGGGTAGCGCCCGTCCTCGCCGTGATCGGCACGCTCTCGGCCGCCTCGATGGCCGCGGTCCCGCCGCTGTACGGCTTCGTCGCCAAGGAGTCGATCTACTCGGCGCTCTGGTACGCGGGCGGCTGGCAGCGCCTGCTCCTGATCGCGCTGGTCGCCGGCTCCGTCCTCACCGTCGCCTACTCCTGGCGCTTCGTGCGCGGTGCCTTCGGCCCGGCACCCGGCGCCCCCCGCGTCGCCGCCGTGCGGATCACCCCGCTGTACTGGCTCGCGCCCGCGCTGATCACCGCAGCGTCCCTCGCCCCGATCGTGCTGACCTCGCCGCTGGAGGAGGTGCTGCGCACCTACGCCTCGGTGCTCCCGGAGACGGGGGAGGGGATCCACCTCGTGGTCGTCCCGCACCTGGGAGTGCCGCTGCTCGCCTCGGCGATCACCCTCGGCCTGGGCATCGTCCTGTGCCTGATCCCGCGGCCCGTGGCGCTGCTCCAGAAGGCGGTCTCCCCGTTGACCTGGGCGCCCGAGCGGGCGCTGGACGTGCTCGACGCCGAGCGCGGCTTCCGCCGGATCCTGCGCACGGTCGACAAGCTCTCGATCATCATCACGCCCCTGTTCCAGCGGGGCTCGCTGCCCTACACCCTGGGCACGATGCTCGTGGTGCTGCTGGCGCTGGTGGCCCCGGTCGCGCTGACCCAGTCGCCGCTGCCGGACAACCTGGTGCTCTTCCAGCACCCGGTCGAGCTGATCGTCCTTCCCGTCGCGGCGCTCGCCGCGATCGGCGCCGCGCGCTCCCGGCGCCGTCTGCGGGCGGTCTTCCTGATCACCGTCACCGGCTACAGCGTGGCCGTGCTCTTCCTGGTCGCGGGCGCTCCCGACGTCGCCACCACCCAGGTGCTGGTCGAGACCGCGATGACCGTCGTGCTCGTGCTCGTGCTGCGCCGCCTGCCGCTGCACTTCTCGCGCCGGCCGCTGCGCATCGGCGCCTGGGGCCGATGGGCGATCGCGATCTCGACCGCGCTCGTGCTGTGCGGCGGCACCCTGTATGCGGCCGACGCCCGCTACCGCGAAGCGCTCGGCAAGGGACTGATCGAGCCTGCCTACGAGATCGGCGGCGGCCACAACGTCGTCAACGTGACCCTGGTCGACGCCCGCGTGTGGGACACGATGGGCGAGATCTCCGTGCTGCTCGTGGTCGCCACCGGCGTCGCCTCGCTGATCTTCGTGACCCGGCGCGAGCGGCCCATCGCCCGCGTGCGCGACCTCGACGCCTCGCGCACCTCGATCTGGCGCCGTCGCGCGGACCCGGCCCTGCCGCAGAACGCGCTCGACTTCGATGCGCGCCCCGATGACGTCGCGGGCGGCAACCGCTGGCGCACCTGGCTCTCGGCCGGGCTGACCCTCGCGCCCGAGCGGCGGATGGTGATCCTCGAGGTCATCACCCGCATCGCCTTCCCGATGATGATGATGTTCTCCGTATACCTGCTGATGGCCGGTCACAACCTGCCCGGCGGCGGATTCGCCGGAGGCCTCGTCGCGGGGCTGGCCCTCGCGGTGCGCTATCTCGCCGGGGGCCGCTACGAGCTCACCGAGGCCGCCCCGGTCCAGGCCGGCTTCGTGCTCGGCACCGGCATGGCCCTCGCGGTGATCTCCGGGGTGCTGCCCCTCCTCGTCGGCGGCAACGTCTTCTCCCAGGCGACGCCCGTGGTGCACGTGCCGCTGCTGGGCGAGCTGCACTTCCCGACAGCGCTGCTGTTCGACCTGGGCGTGTACCTCGTGGTGGTCGGCGTGATGCTCGACTTCCTGCGCTCCCTCGGCGCCCAGATCGACCAGCAGCAGGAGGCCGATGTCGATGCCCGTTAGCCTCGCCCTCCTCCTGACCGCCGGGGTGCTCATCGCCTGCGGCATCTATCTCGTGCTCGAGCGCACGCTGACCCGCATCATGCTCGGCTTCGTCCTAGCCGGAAACGGCGTGAACCTGCTGTTCATCGTCGCCGCCGGACCGATCGGGACCCCGCCCTTCGAGGGCAGCGGCGACCCCGAGCAGATGACCGATCCGCTGCCCTTCGCGATGGTGCTCACCGCGATCGTGATCTCGCTGGGCATCACCGCCTTCGGCATGGCGCTCGCGTACCGGGCCTGGCAGCTGTTCGGCCACGACGAGGTCCCCGACGACGTCGAGGACCGGCGCGTGCTGCGCCGTCGTCGGCGTCGCAGCGAGGACGCGGAGCGGCTGCCCTGGTCGCAGGCTCTCAGCGAGGAGGCGCGGCGCGGCGCGCTCGCCCAGTCCCAGGGGCTGGACGACGAGGACGACGACCCGCTGGGCTCGGACCTCACCAGCGCCGAGGACGTCCCCCAGGACGCGACGGAGGCCGACGAGGGCGACGCCGACTCGCTGCGCGAGACCGCGCGCCGCCGCCGCGAGCACCGCCGCGGGGAGGCCGTGGCGCTGCGCCACGAGATCCGCGACCGCACGAGCGACGAGGAGGACATCTGAGCATGGAGCTCCTCCTCGCCCTGCCCGTGATGCTGCCGCTCGTCGGCGCCGCGATCACGCTGCTGCTGCGCCACCACACCCGGCTGCAGCTCGGCCTCGCGGTGGTCACGCTGCTGGCGATCTTCGCGATCGCGCTGGTGCTGGCCTGGCACGTCACCCAGGAGGGCGTGCTGGTCCTGCAGATCGGCAACTGGACCCCGCAGCTGGGGATCGTGCTGGTCGCGGACCGGCTGACGGCGCTGATGCTGACCGTCTCGAGCTTCGTCACCCTCGCGGTGCTCGTCTACTCGAGCGCGCAGAGCGTGAGCGAGAACGTCGAGCGGACGCCGGTGGCGATCTACCACCCCACCTACCTCACCCTCGTCGCGGGCGTGTCCATGGCGTTCCTCGCCGGGGACCTGTTCAACCTCTATGTCGGCTTCGAGGTGCTGCTGGCCTCGAGCTACGTGCTGCTCACCCTCGGCGGCTCCGCGAGCCGCGTCCGCGCGGCGACCACCTACGTGATCGTCTCGGTGCTCAGCTCGGTGATCTTCCTGTCCGCGATCGCGGCGATCTACGCCGCCGCCGGCACCGTGAACATGGCCGAGCTCGCGGTGCGGCTGGACGGGCTCGAGCCCGGCACCCGCATGATCCTGGAGCTGATGCTGCTGGTCGCCTTCGCGATCAAGGCCGCGATCTTCCCGCTGAGCGCCTGGCTGCCCGACTCGTACCCGACCGCGCCGGCGCCGGTGACCGCGGTCTTCGCGGGACTGCTCACGAAGGTCGGCATCTACGCGATCCTGCGTCTGGAGACGCTGCTGTTCCCCTTCTCGCAGATCTCGAACCTGCTGCTGGCCGCGGCCGGGCTGAGCCTGTTCATCGGGATCCTGGGCGCCGTCGCGCAGACCGACCTCAAGCGCGTGCTGTCCTTCACGCTGGTCTCCCACATGGGCTACATGCTGTTCGGCATCGGCATGGTCACCCAGCTCGGCATGGCCGCGACGATCTACTACGTCGCCCACCACATCACCGTGCAGTCCACGCTGTTCCTCGCCGCCGGGCTGATCGAGCACCGCGGCGGGAGCACGAACCTCATCCGTCTCGGCGGGCTCCAGAAGCTCGCCCCGCTCATCGCGGTGCTCTTCTTCATCCCCGCGATGAACCTCGCCGGCATCCCGCCGTTCTCCGGCTTCATCGGCAAGGTCGGGCTGATCGAGGCGGGCATCGCCTATGACAACACCGCCGGGTGGATCCTCATCGCCGTCAGCGTCATCACCAGCCTGCTGACCCTGTACGCGATCGCGAAGATCTGGAACCGCGCCTTCTGGCAGGAGCCGAGCGAGGAGATCATCGCCCGGGACGTGCCGATGCCGAAGGTGATGACCGGCGCGACCACCGCCATGATCGCCTTCTCCCTGGCGCTGACCGTCTTCGCGGGGCCGCTGATGAACTACGCCGACGAGGCCGCGCACTCGGTCCTGCAGCGCACCCCCTACGTCGGCGCGGTGCTCGGCGACGAGGCGGCGGGGGACCTGCGCTACCGGATCGACGACCAGGGCCAACGGATCGAGGACGGCGTGACCGCGGAGGTGGACGGATGATCTCGCGACGGATCCGCGACCTGCGCCGCTCCTGGCTGTGGGTTCTCACGGCAGTGGCCCTGTGGTGCCTGCTGTGGGGCGGGATCGACCTGAAGAACGTGCTCGGCGGCGCCCTGGTGGCCGTGCTCGTCTTCGTGCTCTTCCCGATGCCTCCCACCGGCCACGAGCTGACCCTGCGCCCGGTGCGCTTCACCCTCTTCGTGCTGCGCTTCCTGACCGACTGCGCGATCTCGGCGGTGCAGGTGGGCTGGTTCGCGGTGCGTCCCGGCCCGCAGCCCCCGAGCTCCGTGATCGCGGTGCAGATGGCCTCCCGCTCGGACTTCTTCCTGACCTTCACGGGCGTGCTGTGCACTCTGATTCCGGGCTCGGTCGTGGTCGAGGCGCAGCGTGCCACCGGCACCCTGTTCCTGCACACCTTCAACGCGGGCACCCCGGAGGCCGTGGAGAAGGCCCGCGAGAGCGTGCGGGCGCAGGAGGAGCGTCTGCTGTGGGCCGTCGGCCGCCGCGAGATCCTCGAGGAGGCGGGTCTGCGATGAGCGCCTTCGACGTCGTCCTGGCGGTCTACGCCGTGATCCTCGCCCTCGCCGGCCTCGCGATCGTGTACCGCATGATCGTGGGCCCCACCATCCTGGACCGTGCGATCTCGAGCGATTCCCTGGTCACCCTCGTGGTGATGGGCCTGGCGCTGCACGTGGCGCACTCCGGCGCGGCCTGGGCGGGGCCCGCGATGCTGAGCCTGACCGGGCTCGCCTTCGTCGGCACCGTGACCTTCGCGCGCTTCGTCGCGCGGGAGGACCCGATGCAGGGCCGGCGCCGCCCCCATCCCCAGGAGCCCGATGCGGACACCGGGCCGCACGAGGCGATCCACCTCGAGACCGACTCCGCCTCCGAGGACGGCTTCGCCACCGAGGGCGGCTTCGCCTCCGAGGACGGCTTCGTCGGCGAGGACGGGTTCGGTCAAGAGGCCGGCACCGCCTCCGAGGACGGCGCCCTCGTGCCCGAAGACGAGCACGCCCGCGTGCTCGGGGCGGCGGACCCGGCGGGGGAGGCCGACGACGGCTCCGAGGAGGGCTTCGGCCTCGACGGCACGACGGACGGCTCCGACGCGGGCGACCAGGGCTTCGAGGACGACGACCGGCTCGCGGACGGTCCGACGGGAGGTGCACGATGAGCGCGGTCGAGATCATCGCGTCGGTGCTGATCGGCGCCGGACTCCTGCTGGGCGTCCTCTCCGCGATCGGGCTGAACCGCTTCGACGGGGTGCTGATGCGCATCCACGCCGCCTCCAAGCCGCAGGTGCTCGGCCTGATCCTGGTCTTCGCCGGGGCGGCGCTGGCCGCGAGGTCGTGGAGCGTCGCGGCGTTCCTGCTGGTCGTGCTGCTCGCGCAGATGCTCACCGTCCCCGTCGCGAGCGCGATGGTGGGGCGCGCCGCATTCCGCCGCGGCTTCGTGCGCGGCGGCGACTACGCGATCGACGAGCTCAGCGAGCGGCTCGCCACCCCGTCCGACGACGATGACGACGAGGACGGCTTCGTCGACGAGCCGGACGACGACCACGAGGACCTGCACGGTGGCGGCCATGAGCTGTTCCCCGAGAACGTCGTCACGGACACCGTCGCGCCCCTCACCGGACGGAACTGGGAGGAGCCGGAGGGCGGCGCCGCGGACGTCGAGGACGAGGACGGGCTGGACATCGACCTCGACGACGAGACCGAGCTCGAGGCCGAGGAGGTCGCCGAGCGCGACGAGCGGCGCTGACCGGCGGCACCGCCAGGCGACACCGACCAGCGACACCGACGACGACGCCCGTGCCCGCGATCACCGGGCACGGGCGTCGTCGTGCGGGGGAGCGGGGGTCCGGGACGCTCGGCGCGTCCCGGACCGGCCGGGCTCAGAACAGGCCGATGGACTCCCCGGTCTCGGTCACGCCCATGCGCAGGGCGGCCGGCTCCTTGGGCAGTCCGGGCATCGTCATGATCGCGCCGGTGAGCGCGACGATGAAGCCCGCCCCGATCTTCGGCACCAGATCGCGCACGTGCAGCACGTGCCCGGTCGGGGCGCCGAGCGCGGAGGGATCGTCGGAGAACGAGTACTGCGTCTTCGCCACGCACACCGGCAGGGTGTCCCAGCCGTTGCGCCTCAGCATCCGCAGCTGCGCCGGAGCACGGTCCTCGAAGACCACGTCCTCGGCGCCGTAGACCTCGCGGGCGAGGGTGCGCAGTGACTCCTCGATCCCGTCGGCGGGATCGTAGAGGTGGTGGAAGTCGGGCTCGTCCTGCTCGATCGCGGCGAGGACCTGCTCGGCGACGGCGCGGCCGCCCTCGCCGCCCTTCGCCCACACCTCGGACAGCGCGGCGCGGAAGCCCTGCTCCTTCGCCCAGTCGAGCACCGCCTCGAGCTCGGCCTCGGTATCGGTGGGGAAGCGGTTCAGCGCGATCACCGGCTCGAGGCCGAACTTGCGCAGGTTCTCGACGTGACGGGCGAGGTTCTCGGTGCCGCGCAGCGCGGCCTCGATGTCCTCGGTCGCCAGATCGGTCCTGGCGAGGCCGCCGTGCATCTTCAGCGCGCGCACCGTGCCGACCACGACCGCGGCGTCGGGGGCGAGGTCGCCCACCCGCGACTTGATGTCCAGGAACTTCTCCGCCCCGAGGTCGGAGCCGAAGCCCGCCTCGGTGACGGTGATGTCCGCGAGCGAGAGCGCGAGCCGGGTCGCGGCCAGCGAGTTGCAGCCGTGGGCGATGTTCGCGAAGGGGCCGCCGTGCACGAGCGCGGGGGTGCCGCCGAGGGTCTGGACCAGGTTCGGCAGCAGCGCGTCCTTGAGCAGCATCGTGATCGCGCCGCCCACCTCGAGGTCCTCGACGGTGACGGGCCTGCGGTCGTAGGTGAAGCCCACGACGATCCGGTCGATCCGCTCCTGCAGGTCCTTCAGGTCCGTGGCCAGGCACAGCACGGCCATGATCTCGGAGGCGACGACGATGTCGAAGCCGTCCTCGCGCGGGACGCCCTGGGCGGCGCCGCCCAGGCCGATCACGGTCCTGCGCAGGGCGCGGTCGTTGACGTCGACCACGCGCTTCCACTGGACGCGGCGTGGGTCGATGCCCAGCGCATTGCCCTGGTGGATGTGGTTGTCCACGAGGGCGGCGAGGGTGTTGTTCGCGATCTGGATCGCGTGGAAGTCGCCGGTGAAGTGGAGGTTGATGTCCTCCATCGGCACCACCTGGGCGTGGCCGCCGCCGGTCGCACCGCCCTTGATGCCCATGATCGGGCCGAGCGCGGGCTCGCGCAGCGCGACCATGGTGCGGTGGCCCATCAGCGAGAACGCGTCGGCCAGGCCCACGGTCGTGGTGGACTTGCCCTCGCCGGCCGGGGTCGGGGACATCGCCGAGACCAGCACCAGGCGCCCCTGCTTCCCGCTCGGGGTCATCTGGCGCACGTCCACCTTGGCCTTGTAGGAGCCGTAGGGCACGAGAGCCTCCGTGGGCACGCCCGCGCGCTCGGCGATCTCCGTGATCGGCTCCAGGGTCGCCGCCTGGGCGATGGCGAGATCAGGGTTGTCGGCTGACATCATCGTCCTCCATTTTGTGGTCTCTCACCCGGGCATCGGCGTCCGGGCAGGGTCGTGGCCCACCTTACGGGGCAGATCCTGGGCATATGCCGTCCCCTTGTCGGATGGACGTAGCCCGGTCGTCGCGCTCCCTCGTCGCCGCCGGCTGCGACCTCGCGAAGGACCGCGGGACCGGCGCCGGCCGGCAGGATCGTGGTCGGCCGCCGGCGCCACAGCGACCGCTATGCCCATATAGGCATAGCGGTACGCCATACGCCATCACCTGACCATCGCGCCGTGCCGCTGCCGACATGGGGAGAGCCGGTGCCGGACTCCCGGAGCGCCTCCGGAGGGGTCGGGCGCCCGGACGGGTCAGGCAGAGGTTCCGAGCCGTTCGCGGAGGATGCGCGCACCCTCGCCGTCGAGACCGTCCGCAGCAGAGGACCGACCGGCCATCGCCAGCACGAGGTCGATCGACGCGCCGCGTACGACGGGACCGTCACCCAGGACCACGTCGAGATCCGTCGGGAGGAGTTGCATCCCCTTCACGAGCGTCGCGCTGTTCACCGCGAAGTCCTTGCGGGCGAAGAGCTCCGCGACGATGCGCAGCGCGCCGGGCGAGGGATCGAGGCGCAGGCCGAGCGGGCGAGCGATGTCCTGACCGTGGACCACGACCTCGCCGAGTGCCGCGTCGAGCGCGCCGAACGGGGCGGTCGTCGAGGACATCGTCGCCCGGAACGAGGAGAGGGCGGCCGCAGGTGCGGGCTCGAGATGCCGGCGCATGAGGCGGTCGTTGTGGCGGTCCGTGTCGAATCTCGTCAAGAGCATGTTCAGCATCCACGACGGCGTCGCGGTCGAGGCGGCGGCGGTGAGGTGGGCGACCGTCTCGCGCACGGACCAGGAGTCGCAGAGCGTGCTGTGCTCCCACTGGTCGTCGTCGAGAGAGGCGAGGAGATCGGCGAGACGGGAGCGCTCGGTGCGGAGCAGGCGCGGCAGGTCGGGCATGTCGCGATACTAGGGCCGGGAACGACGAAGCCCCCTGGCGGACCAGAGGGCTTCGTGGTGGTGGCTCCGACCGGCGTCGATCCGGTGACCTTTCGATTTTCAGTCGAACGCTCTACCAACTGAGCTACAGAGCCGTGGTCGCCGTGACGACCGAGGACAAGCGTAACAGCCCCTGCACGGTGGTGCGCACCGGATCCGCCCCGGTGAGAGGCAGACCACGGCGGCGGGCCCGGGCCCGGGCGCTCAGGCCCGCCGCCACCCCGCAGCCGATCCGCCTCCACCCCAGCCCCGTGCCGCAGCCTCGGGATGGGCCGGGAGAGCGAGGTCGGGGCCAACGGGGGGCGGCTCCGCCCGCGGTCCGTCGGTGCGACAGGACGAGCGGGGCATCGCGGATCAGGGGAGCGTGATCAGCGCCTTGCCGAGGTTGTCGCCGCGCAGCATCCCGACGAACGCCTCCGGCGCCTTGTCCAGCCCGACGGTGACGTCCTCGCGATAGCGCACCTCGCCGGCGGTGACCCAGGCGCCCATCTCGCGCTGGAAGTCCTCGAACATCGTCGGCGCGAACTCGCGCTGGATGAAGCCGCGCAGGGTGAGGCTCTTGGCGAGCACGTGACCCATGAGGGCGCCGCTGCGGTCGGGCCCCTCCGGCAGGGAGGTGGCGTTGTAGTTCGCGGCGAGCCCGCACACGGGCACGCGCGCGAACTCGTTCAGCAGCGGCAGCACCGCGTCCCACACCGCGCCGCCCACGTTCTCGAAGTACACGTCGATGCCGTCCGGCGCCGCCGCGGCGAGTCGGCCCGGCAGATCCGGGGCGCGGTGGTCGAGCGCCACGTCGACGCCGAGCTCCTCGAGCAGCGCGACCTTCCGCTCGCCGCCGGCGATCGTGATCGTGCGGGCACCGCGCAGGCGGGCGATCTGCGCGACCGCGGAGCCGACGGGGCCGGCCGCCGCGGCGACGGCGAGGGTCTCCCCGGTCTGCACCTTCCCGATCGCGGTGAGACCCGCATAGGCGGTGAAGCCGGGCATCCCGAGCACGCCGAGGGCGGTGGTGACCGGCGCGGTCGCGGGATCGAGGCGACGCAGCCCCGCGACCTCCTCGACGCTGTACTCCTGCCAGCCGCCGTAGCCGAGGACCACGTCGCCCGGGGCGAGGGAGTCGTCGGCGGACTCGACGACCTCCGAGACGGTGCCACCGACGATCACGTCGCCGACCTCCATCGGAGCGGCGTAGGACTTCGCATCGCTCATCCGGCCGCGCACGTACGGGTCCAGGGAGATGTGCAGGGTGCGCAGCAGCGCCTCGCCCGGACCGGGGGAGGGGACGGGGGCGGTGTCGTGGAGGAAGTCGGAGGGGACCGGCTCGCCGTGCGGGCGGGAGGCGAGGCGGATCCGGCGGTTCTGCAGTTCGGTGCTCATGCCTCGAGCGTACGCAGTTCCGCAGGGGCACGAAGAAGGCCCCGGAGCGATGCTCCGGGGCCTTCTCGAGGGGCGACCCTGACCGGGCTTGAACCGGCGACCTCCGCCGTGACAGGGCGGCACTCTAACCAACTGAGCTACAGGGCCTCTTGTGTCTTCCGGCTTCTCGCCTTCCGACTCGGATAACTCTACCGGAGGTTCTGGGCTCTCACGACCACTTTCGCTGTGAGCCGCCTCGCACCTCGGCGGAGCAGTACCCCCAACGGGATTCGAACCCGTGTCGCCGGCGTGAAAGGCCGGTGTCCTGGGCCTCTAGACGATGGGGGCCCGGGGCGGTCGGAACCGCCCGTGTCAGAGCATACCCGCGGGCCCGGCACCGACGCTCGCGGGTTCGGGCGAGGTGCGTCCTATCCGACACGGATCCGCCCGGCGCGGAGACCGACGGCCCCACGGCGCGGGCGGGCGTGGTTCGATGACCGCATGATCCACATCAGCCGAGCGGAGTTCGAGGAGGCGGTCAACGACGCCCTGGACTCGCTGCCGGACGAGGTCGCCCAGGCGATCGCGGAGGCGAACGTCGCGATCCTCGTCGAGGAGGAGCCGACGCCCGAGCAGTCCCGCGGTGCCGAGCTGCTGGGCCTGTACGAGGGGGTGCCGCTGGATCGGCGCTCCGTCTTCGACGGGTTCCGCCAGCCGGACCGGATCTTCGTCTTCCGCGGCCCGCTGCAGCGCCATGCCCGCTCCCGCGAGCACCTGGTCCGCGAGATCGCGGTGACCGTGCTCCACGAGCTCGGCCACCTCTTCGGCATCAGAGACGAGCGCCTCCACGAGCTGGGCTGGGGCTGATCGACGTACTGGCGAGGGACGAGCCGGTAGGAGATCAGCCGATCGAGCTGGGGGTAGGGCGCGTACCGCCCCGCTTCCTTCAGAGCTGGTCGGCGTCGAGGTCCGTCAGCCCGGCCTCGTGGGCGATGATCGCGATCTGCACCCGGTTGGTGCAGTCGAGCTTCGCGAAGATCTTCGAGACGTGCGCCTTCACCGTCGCCTCGCTCATGAACAGCCGCATCCCGATCTGGGCGTTGGACAGGCCCGCTCCGACCGCGCCGAGCACTTCCGTCTCCCGCTCCGTGAGCTGGTCGAGGCCCGGGTGGCGCTCCTGCCGCGAACCGGGGTTCGCCTCGGAGAAGTGGGAGAGCATCCGACGGGTCACGGTGGGGGAGAGCATCGCCTCGCCGCCGGCGACCACGTGCACGGCCCGGGCGAGGTCCTGCGGCGGGGTGTCCTTGAGCAGGAACCCGCTGGCGCCGGCCTCGAGCGCCTGGAAGACGTACTCGTCCATGTCGAAGGTGGTCAGCATGATGATCTTCGGCGCGCCGGTCTGCGCGGTGACCGCCTTCGTCGCCGCGATCCCGTCGAGGGTGGGCATGCGCACGTCCATCAGCAGCACGTCGGGCCGGTGCTTCTGCACCAGCGGCACCGCCTCGGAGCCGTCGGCCCCCTGACCCACCACCTCGATCCCCGGATCGGCACCGAGGATCATCGCCAGCCCGGCCCGGACCAGGGAGTCGTCGTCGATCAGTCCCACGCGCGTCACGTCGCCGTCGGCCACGGGATCACCGCCCTCACTTCGAATCGTCCGTCGTCGGTCGGGCCCGAGGTGATGGACCCGCCCGCATGGGTCACCCTCGTCTCGATGCCGGACAGGCCCATCCTGGCCCCCGGCAGATCCGTCGTGAACCCCTTGGGGAGCACATTACTGACCTCGATCACGAGGTCGGTGCCGGGCTCGCCGATCAGCGCCACCCGGGCCCGGGTGTGCACGGCGTGCTTGTGGATGTTGGTCAGGCCCTCCTGGACCACGCGGAAGGCGGTGCGCGCCAGGGGATCGGGGACCGGGTCGTCGATGAAGTCGAACAGGTCCACCGACACCCCCGCCTCCTGCGAGGTGGTCACCAGGCGCCGCACGTCCTCCCAGGTGGGCTGCGGGGCCAGCGGCGCCTGCTCCTCGTCCCCGCGCAGCACCCCCAGCACCTCCCGCAGCTCGGACAGCGCCGTGGTCGCGGTGCCGCGGATCAGGGAGGCGGACTGCTGGACCTGCTCGCGGCCCATGTCGGGGTTCACCTCGAGCGCCCCGGCCTGCAGGGCGACCAGCGAGATCTTGTGCGCGACGATGTCGTGCATCTCGCGGGCGATGCGGGTGCGCTCGGCGCGTCGGGCCTGCTCCTCGGCTGCGGCCCGTCCGGACTCGGCCTGCTCGGCCCGCTCCCGCAGCTCCGCCAGCAGCGCGCGCCGCACCGCCGTGTAGAGGCCGATCGAGGTCGACGCCGCCACGACCAGCGTGGTCAGCACGATCGTCATCAGCGCCGCCTCGGGCTGGTCGCCCATCAGCAGCAGCGGGGTGAGCGTGGCGGTGCCCGCTGCGAGCAGCGCGAACAGCAGCGTCAGCACGCGGTTCGGGCAGCGGGTGGAAAAGGTGTACGTGGCGATGATCAGCACGGTGATCGAGCCCGAGAAGGCATTGGCGATCTGCACCAGCGGCAGCAGCCACGGCCAGTGCCGGTGGCGGGCGAGCAGCGCGACGCCCAGCAGCAGCGCGAGGACGCCCTGCCAGCGGCCGATCGCGGAGTCGGCGAGCAGAGTCGTCGCCACCGCCTCCGCGGCGACGGCGACGACGATCAGCCCTTCCTGCCAGCGACGACGGGCGGGCGTTTCCGGGTGGTCCACCCGGTCACTGTAGCGGCGCGCAGGTGCCGCGCCGCCGCACGGGACGGGGTCGGCGACCATCGTCGGACGGGGACCGGCCAGGAGCCGACGTTCGTCGCCCGCGCACGGACCCGTGGTCGCTGTCGCCGCGCCGCGGCGGGGGAGGAGCGTGGAGTCATGACCTCCACCACCGCCACCGCCCCGACCCTCGAGGTGCGTGCGCTGAGCAAGCGCTACGGCGCCCGCGCCGCCGTCGACGCCCTCTCCTTCTCCTGCAGCCCCGGCACGGTCACCGGCTTCCTCGGCCCCAACGGGGCGGGGAAGTCCACCACCCTGCGGATCCTCACCGGTCTCGCCGAGGCGGACGACGGCATGGCCCTGATCGGCGGCCGTCGCTACCGCGCGCTGGAGCATCCCGCCCGCACCGTCGGCGTGATGCTCGATGCGCGCGCCCTCCATGGCGGCCGCACCGGGATCGAGACCCTGCGCCTGACCGCCCGCACCCTCGGGATGCCGCGCGACCGCGCCGAGGAGGTGCTCGAGACCGTCGGCCTCGAGCAGGCCGCGACCAAGCGCGTGGGCGGCTACTCCTACGGCATGCGCCAGCGGCTCGGGATCGGCGTCGCGCTCATGGGCGATCCCTCGGTGCTCGTGCTCGACGAGCCCGCCAACGGGCTGGATCCCGAGGGGATCCGCTGGATGCGCCGCCTGCTGCGCTCCTTCGCCGACGCCGGCGGCACCGTGCTCCTCTCCAGCCACCAGCTGCGCGAGGTCGAGGCGACCGTGGACCGGCTGGTGGTGATCTCCGAGGGGCGCCTGGTGCGCGAGGGTCCGCTCGAGGAGCTCACCGCCGTGACCGGCACCCGCGTCGCCGCGCTGGACCAGGCGGCGCTGCGCCGCGCCCTGGACGCCCACGGCATCGCCTTCGAGCTGCGCGCCGGCGGCGAGCTCGCCGTCAGCCTCGCCCCCGAGGACATGGGCCGCCTCGCCCTGCGCGAGCAGCTCGTGCTCACCTCTCTCGGCGCGGGCGCCGGCACCGGCCTGGAGGAGGTGTTCTTCGCGCTGACCGGGCGCGAGGAGCCCTCCGCCGACGAACCCGCCCCCGCCCTCTGACCTCCGCCCTCCGCCCTCCGCCCTCCGACCGCCAGGAGACCCCCGTGCGACCCGACATCGACCTGCGCGCCTTCCTCGACACCCGAGGCGCGAAGATCCTGCTGACTCTGTCCCTGCTCGCCGTGGCCGGCTTCGCCGCGCTCGGCGGCCTGATCCAGCCCGCGCTCGTCCCCGACCGCACCGCCGATCTCGAGGTGACCTTCTTCGTGATCTCGCTGCCGCTGACCCTGATCATCCCCGCCCTGACCGTGTGGATCACGGCGCGGGAGTGGTCCGACGGCTCGATCCAGATCACCCTCCTGCAGCGCCCGGGGCGCCTCGCTGTCCTGGCCTCCAAGGCGATCGCGGCGCTGGTGGTGTTCGTCGCACTGGCGGCGGTGAGCATCGGCCTGGCCGCCGCGAGCACCTGGATCGGCGGAGAGCTGATCGGCGAGGGGGCGGTGCTCTCGAGCATCGAGGGGGTGCTGACCACGCAGCTCGCGAACCTCGGTGCGACCTTCCTGTTCTCCCTCGCGATGGGCATGCTGCTGCAGTCCACCGTGCTGGGTCTGGTCGCCGCGATCGGCATCCCCTTCGTCATCGGGACCGCCTCGAACCTGGCCATGGCCTTCGGCTCGCAGACCCTGGCCGACGTCATCGCCGCGGTGGACCTCTCTGGCGCGTCGCTCGCCCTGGCGAACGGGGAGGCCGGCGCGTTCGAGCTGCTGCCGCTGGTCCTGCTCGTCCTGCTCCCCGCCGCGCTCGGGACGCAGAGGTGGCGGCACCGGGAGATCGGCTGACGGCGGACGCTCCGCCGAGGCCGGACGCTCCGCGGACGATGGCAGGGCCTGACGTCGGGAGACCGGCGGGGAAGCGTCCTAGGATGGCCGGGCCCCACGCATGCTTCCCCCATGGACAAGGACCCCGCATGACGCCCCTCCCCGGCACTCGACGCCCCCTCGCCCGCCTCGCCGCCGCGGCCGCCGTCGCGACGATGCTCCTGGCGGGGTGCACGGAGGGAGCCGCTCCGGAGGAGGACGCCCCGGCCGGCAGCGAGGCGAGCGACTCCGGCGGCGCGGACGAGGACTCCGCCGACGAGGGCCCGGCCCTCGAGGAGACCGGGACCTCCGCGGCGGTCGACCTGCCGATCGACCCGGCCGAGGACCCCGCCTACGAGGCCTACTACTCGCAGCAGATCGAGTGGGGACCCTGCGAGGACGTGGACGCCGAGGGCGCCGAGTGCGGGACGATCACGGTGCCGCTGGTCTGGAACGATCCCGAGGCCGGGGACATCGAGATCGCCGTCGGCCGCCTCGCCGCCGACGGGGAGTCGAAGGGCTCGCTCGTGACCAACCCGGGCGGACCCGGCGGCTCGGGCGTGAACTTCCTGCCGTCGGCGGAGATCCTGATCTCCCCCGAGGTGCGTGCGAGCTACGACGTCATCGGCTTCGACCCCCGAGGCGTGAACCGCTCGGAGGGGATCGAGTGCCTCGACGACGCGGAGACCGACGAGTACCTCGCCGCGACCGGGGGCCCCGCCGCGGAGGATGCGAGCGCACTCGCCGAGGAGTGGGGTGCGCGAGTGGCCGAGGCCTGCGAGGCGAACTCCGGCGAGGTCCTGCCCTATCTCGACAGCTACTCCGCGGCCCGTGACATGGACGTGCTGCGCGCGGCGCTCGGGAGCGAGGAGCTCGACTACCTCGGCTACTCCTACGGCACCTATCTCGGCGCGAGCTACGCCGAGCTGCACCCCGAGCGGGTGGGTCGCTTCGTCCTGGACGGCGCGATCGACCCCGACATGTCCATGGACGAGTTCTCCGCCGGCCAGGCCGAGGGCTTCGAGCACGCGACCGAGGCCTTCCTGGCCCGCTGCCTCGAGGCCGGCGACGCCTGCCCCTTCCGCGGCGACGAGGCCGAGGCGAAGGAGCAGCTGCTGAGCTTCTTCGAGAGCGTGGACGAGACCCCGCTGGACACCGGGGACCCCGAGCGGCCGCTGACCGGGGCCCTCGCCCGCTCCGCCGTGCTGACGCTGCTGTACGACGACGCGCAGTGGGAGTACGGGCGCGAGGCGCTCGCCGCCGCGATGAACGGCGACGGCTCCCAGCTGCTGTACATCGCGGACCTCTCCTCCGAGCGCCGCTACGACGGGACCTACCGCACCAACGCCGCCTTCGCGATCACGGCCGTGAACTGCCTGGACCACCCCGGGGTCGCCGACGAGCAGTGGGTCGAGCAGGAGGCCGAGCGCCTCGCCGAGGAGTTCCCGACCTTCGGCCCGATGCTCGGCGGGGACGGCTGCGCCCAGTGGCCCGAGGAGCCCGTGCGCGAGCCCGCGCCGATCACCGCCGAGGGCGCCGGCCCGATCCTGGTCGTCGGCACCACCGGCGATCCCGCCACCCCCTACGCATGGTCGGAGGAGCTCGCCTCCCAGCTCGACGACGCGACGCTGCTGACCTACGAGGGGGAGGGCCACACCGCCTACGGCCGCTCGGGCGGGTGCATCGAGGAGCAGGTCGACGCCTATCTCCTCGAGGGCACCGTGCCCGAGGAGGGGCTGCGCTGCTGAGCGGGACGCGGATCCGACGAGCGTGACGCGGATCGCGCCGGGACGCTTTGCGCCTGGCCAGCCAGGTCACGTACAGTGAACCGGTCCGCCGCGCGTGCGCGGCGACGCCGCCTTAGCTCAGTCGGTAGAGCGATTCACTCGTAATGAATAGGTCGCCGGTTCGATTCCGGCAGGCGGCTCCGGATCACGGGCCCGGCCCCCTCGAGGGGGCCGGGCCCGTTCTCGTCGGCGGGGGAGGGGCCGGCGTGGACGGGCCCGCTCGCTTTCTTGAGATTGTCCAGAAAGCGGGCTAGGGTGGGGGGCATGACGACCACCGACCACACCTCCGCCCTGCGGAGCGTCGGCCTGCGCGTGACCGCTCCGCGGCTCGCGACCCTGGCCGCGGTCGAGGCCCACCCGCACTCCGATGCGGAGGCGATCGCCCAGGCCGTGCGCGAGAACCTCGGCACGGTCTCCCGCCAGGCCGTCTACGACGTGCTCAACGCCCTCTCCGACGCCGAGCTGCTGCGACGCGTCTCCGTCGGCGGGCGCTCCATGCGCTACGAGATGCACCGCCACGACAACCACCACCACCTGGTGTGCCGCAGCTGCGGACGTCTCGAGGACGTCCCCTGCGCCGTCGGCGCCGCGCCCTGCCTGATCCCGCACGAGGACCACGGCTTCTCGATCGAGATGGCCGACGTCGTCTACCGCGGGACGTGCAGCGACTGCCGCGAGCGCGAGGCCGCCACCCCCTGAACCCCCTGACCCGGCTCCGGCCGGATCAGGGTCCTTGACCGCCCACGACTGTCAGAACGTTTCGTCACGACCTGTCAGAAAAACCACCCCGAGGAGAACTCCATGACCCACCTGGATCCCACGGCCCATCACGACTCGACGATCCCGTCGACCACCGAGTCCGGCGCCCCCCGCGAGTCCGATGCGCACTCGCTGAGCGTCGGCGCCGACGGCCCGCTGCTGCTCCACGACGTCGCCCTGGTCGAGAAGCTCGCCCGCTTCGATCGCGAGCGCGTCCCGGAGCGCAGCCCCCACGCGAAGGGCTCCGGCGCCTTCGGCGAGCTCGAGGTGACCGAGGACGTCTCGCAGTACACCAAGGCGGACCTGTTCCAGCCGGGTCGGAAGACCCCGCTGCTGCTGCGCTTCTCGACCGTCGCCGGCGAGCTCGGCTCGCCCGACACCTGGCGCGACGTGCGCGGCTTCGCGCTGAAGTTCTACACCCAGCAGGGCAACTACGACCTGGTCGGCAACAACACGCCGATCTTCTTCCTGCGCGACCCGATGAAGTTCCCCGACTTCATCCACTCCCAGAAGCGCACCCCGGACTCCGGCCTGCGCGACAACACCATGCAGTGGGACTTCTGGACCAACTCCCCCGAGAGCGCCCACCAGGTCACCTACCTCATGGGCGAGCGCGGCCTGCCGAAGTCATGGCGGCACATGAACGGCTACGGCTCCCACACCTACATGTGGATCAACGCCTCCGGCGAGAAGTTCTGGGTCAAGTACCACTTCCACACCGATCAGGGCATGGAGTTCCTCTCGAACGAGGAGGCGGACCGTCTCGCGGGCGTGGACGGCGACTACCACCGCCGCGACCTGTTCGAGTCGATCGAGAACGGCGACTTCCCGAGCTGGACCGTCTCCGTCCAGGTGATCCCGTACGAGGACGCGAAGACCTACCGCTTCAACATCTTCGACCTCACCAAGACGGTCTCCCATCAGGACTACCCGCTGATCAAGGTCGGCCGGATCACGCTGAACAAGAACCCCCGGAACCACTTCGCGCAGATCGAGCAGGCCGCCTTCAGCCCCTCGAACACCGTGCCCGGCATCGGGCTGTCCCCGGACAAGATGCTGCTGGGGCGCTCGTTCTCCTACCCGGACGCCCAGCGCCACCGCATCGGGACCAACTTCAACCAGCTGCCGGTCAACCAGCCGGTCGTGCCCACCAACTCCTACGACAAGGAGGGGCACATGGAGTTCCTGCACTCCGGCGATGCGCCGGTCTACGCCCCGAACTCCTACGGTCGCGGCTACCAGGACGCCCAGGGTCCGGTCGAGAACGGCTGGGAGTCCGACGGCGAGATGGTCCGCGCGGCCTACACCCTCCACGCCGAGGACGGCGACTTCGTCCAGCCCGGCATCCTCGTTCGTGAGGTCTTCGACGACGCTCAGCGTGAGGGGCTGGTCGAGACGGTCTCCGGTGCGCTGAGCACCGTCGAGGAGCCGGTGCTGTCCAAGGCCTTCCAGTACTGGAAGAACGTGGACCAGGCGATCGGTGAGCGCATCGTGCAGGCCGTCATGGCCGACCAGGGCGATGACCAGCCGGGCGGCGACCCCAAGGACGCCTGAGGCTCCGGCCTCCAGGGCCGTCCGCGGGGCGACCCCCTGACGCCGACGCGGCCCGTCCCCTGCGGGGGGCGGGCCGCGTCGGCGTGCGGGGGAGGGATCAGACGACGAGCACGTCGCTGGGGGAGGAGAGCAGGAGCTTCTGCACGGTCAGGCCCAGCAGGTGGCGGGCGAGGTCGTTCTGGCGGCGCACGCCGAGCACGAGCAGCTCGGCCCTCTCCTCCTCGACCACCTGCAGCAGGACGTCGGCGATGTCGTCCTCGGTGGTCTCCTGGCGGAAGGCGACGCGCACGGTGGTGCGGCGGAGCTCGTCACGGGCGATCTCGAGCTGCTGCTCGTCGGCGTGGCGGGGGTCCTCCTCGACGCCCGCGCGCAGCACGTTGACCACGACCAGCGGCCCGCCGCGCTGCTCGGCCTCCTCACGCGCCGCGGCCAGCGCCTTGAAGCCCACCTCGGTGGGGATGAATCCGACGACGACGGCCATCTGCTCTCCTGGCTGGGGTGCTCTCGGGCGACGGCCGCGACCTCGGTGTGCGGCCTGGTGCGATCCTACTGGTCCCGGGACCGTGCCGAGGGACCGTCGGCACGGCGCTGACCGGACAGCGCCTGGATCTCATCCATGATCCGGGCGGTCAGGAGGCGTCGGCGCACCCCCTTGGAGGCGGAGGGGTCGATCTCCTCGAGGGTGATCGGGGTGCCCACCCGGATCGTCATCTCGCCGCGGCGGGGGATCAGGGAGGAGAACATGTGCTGGGTGCCCTTGACCCCGACCGGGATCACGGGGCAGCCCGACTCGAGCGCGAGCCAGGCCGCGCCCTGCTTGCCCGGGTGCAGCAGCCCGTCCTTGGAGCGGTGCCCCTCGGGGTAGACGGCGAAGCCCTCCCCGTTGCGCAGCACCTCGAGCCCGGCCTGCAGCGCGCCCTTGCCGGAGGAGAGCGCCTCGCGGTCCACCGGCACCGCGCCGACGGCGTCGAAGAACCAGCGCAGCACCGCGCCGTGCGGGCCCTTCTGCGTCCACAGCGACTCCTTGGCCACGAAGCGGATCGCTCGAGGCAGGACCACCGGGATCATGAAGCTGTCGATGTTGGCGAGGTGGTTCGAGGCGATCACGAAGCCGCCCTCGGGCGGCACGTTCTCCAGCCCGCTGACCCGCGGGTTCCACAGCAGCCTCACGATCGGGCGCACGAATCCCCGCACACCGGTGTAGAAGCGTCCGACCACGGGTCCTCCTCAGGGTTCGATCAGCGCCCCACGATAGCGCCGCGGGCGGGGGCGACGGAGCGGCATCCCTGTGATCGTCGTCCCTGCCCGTGTGGTAGAACAGGCGTGCGATCGTGCCCGGTCCAGGTGCGATGCCGGAGACGGCCCGGCGCCCGTCGTCCCGACGGCGCAGCCGCCCCTCCCTGCCGAGCCCCCGAGGAGCCTGTCGATGCCGAAGATCCTGAACATCGCCGTGGTCGGCGCCGGAACCATGGCGCAGGCCGTGCACCTGCCGGTGCTGCGCCGGCGCTGGGACCGCTTCAGCGTGGCCGCGCTGGTGGACCACTCGCCCCGTCGGCGCCGCGAGGCCTCCGAGGTGTGGGGCATCGAGGAGGAGCGCCGCTACGAGACCGTCGCGGATCTCGTCGCCGCGGTGCGCGCGCGGACCCTCTCCCTGGACGGCGTGCTGCTGTCGACCGACGGGCTCCACGTCGACGACCTGCTCGCGATCGTGCGCCGCGGCATCCCGGTGATGGTCGAGCCGCCGCTGGGCTACTCCGAGGAGGAGATCGCGAAGGTCGCCGAGTTCGAGCGGATCGCGGGACGGCGCCTGGTGATGCTGGCCCATCCCCAGCAGTACGACGACTCCGTGGCCCGGATGTCCGAGCACATCGCGACCAAGGACCTGCGGATGGTGGACCACGAGGTCCTCATGCCCGCGAGCCAGCCCCTGTTCGGCCAGGCCCACGTCACCACCTCCTCCTACGACCTGCCCACGGAGCAGCGCACGGCGCGGCGCAAGGCGCTCCAGGCCGCCGTCGAGGCGGGCACCGGCGACGGCGCCACCCAGCGCGACCGGGACCTGTACGTCAAGGGTCTGCTCACCGGTGTCGCCCATCAGATGGCGGTCACCGAGGCGGCCTACGGCCCGATCGAGAAGCTCGTCGCGGTGCGGCACTGGCCCAAGGGAGTGATCCCCGGATCGATCGAGCTGCTCGGCGAGCTCGGCAGCGGGGCGCAGGTGCGCCTGGTGTGGCACTACCTCCCCTTCGCCCCCGAGTACTCCGAGACGCTCCAGGTGCTCTCCGCCCGTCGCCGCATGCGCCTGGACCTGCCCGCGCCCTCCCACGGCGACGCCCGCTCGACGGTCTCGCTGCGGGAGAAGAAGTCGGGCGTGGTCCAGGAGGTCGCGACCACCGCGCCGAAGGGCTCGGCCGAGCTGATGTGGGAGGCCTTCCACGCCTTCGTCGAGAAGGGCGAGGCGCCGCGTGCCGGCGCCGCCGAGGCGCTGCGCCAGGTGGTGCTGCTGCGCGAAGTGCTCGCCACCATCGTGGAGGCCGACGGCCGCAGCCTCGAGGCGGAGCCGGAGGAGGCTGATGCGGCGACCGATCCGTCGGAGGCGGAGCAGGACGAGGCAGAGCAGGCCGACGCGGTGCCTGCGGCCGCGACCGTCGAGGTCGAGCTGCCAGGGGCGGAGCCCGCGCCCGAGTCCCTCGAGCAGCCCGCGGCGCCGAGCACCGAGGAGGTCGTCGACGCCTGGTCCGGTGGCGCCGAGGGCGCACCGGCCGCGGCCGAGGACCCCGCCGCCCCTCAGGACCCGCGCCGCTGAGCCGCCCCGTCGACGCCGACGGTGCGCAGACCGCCGCCGGGAGCCCCCGTCGTCCCCTTCCGGGGAGGGCGGGGGCTCTCCGCATCGGCTTCCCCGCGTCCGGGCGCCAGGCCGGTGATCCGCGCGCCGGATCCGGCGCCCCGACGGGGGACGGGCGGGGGATGGACGGGGGACGGCGGGGGACACGCCGACGCCACGCCCGCGACACGCCGGGGCGCCCGCGGGACACGCCGGGAGACACCTCACTCGGAGGCCTGTTCCGACCGCTCCGGGAGCGGTGCGGACGGCGCCTGTCCACCGCCGTCGTCGGCCGCCCGGAGCACCGTCCACAGCGGGTTGTGCACGTATCGGCCGTGCTCGCACGGGAGGCCGCCGCTCCGTCCCCAGCGAGCACCCCTCCATCCACATGCTGTCAACAACGCGTTGTGGATGACACTCCTGTAGTTCAGTACATCTTGTGGTCGTCGCGCCGAGCCACCACTAGGTGTAGTGTTGATGTCGTCGCGGCGCACAGGGCTCCTGCGGGAGTCCACAGCCTCGCGACACGGTCCTCCGACCTCCTGAACATCTCCTTCTCGCCCCTGTCCTGCGCCTCGGCGCGACGCTCCTGAAAGGCACTTCCCTTGGACATCACCGTGTACTCGAAGCCCCTCTGCGTGCAGTGCGATGCCACCAAGCGCGCGCTGAACAAGGCGGGCGTCGCCTACGACGTCGTCGACATCACCGAGGACGCCGACGCGCTCGCGAAGGTGAAGTCCCTCGGCTACGTCCAGGCGCCCGTCGTCATCACCGGCGAGGACCACTGGTCGGGCTTCCGTCCCGACAAGATCAAGGCGCTCGCGGGCGTCGGCGCCGAGCAGCGCCGCACCGCCGCGATCTGAGAGGCCGGGGAGGCGTCGGCGTGACCCGTCTCGTCTACTTCTCCTCGGTGTCCGGCAACACCAAGCGCTTCGTCGAGAAGCTCGGCCTGCCGGCCCATCGGATCCCGCTCTATCCCAAGGACGATCCCCTCGTCGTCGACGAGGACTTCGTCCTGCTGGTCCCGACCTACGGCGGGGGCAACGGCCGGGGCGCCGTGCCCAAGCAGGTCATCAAGTTCCTCAACGACGAACGCAACCGACGGCACATCCGCGGTGTGATCAGCGCGGGGAACACCAACTTCGGGGAGGCCTACTGCTTGGCCGGGGACATCATCTCCGCCAAGTGCCAGGTCCCCCACATGTACAAGTTCGAACTGTTCGGCACTCCGCGCGATGTGACGCGGGTCCACGACGGATTGGAAGAGTTTTGGCGACACTGACCGAGATGCCCCCGGTCGAGCACAACAGGCAGCTCGACTACCACGCGCTGAACGCGATGCTGAACCTGTACGGCCCGGACGGCAGCATCCAGTTCGAGAAGGACCGCGAGGCCGCGCGGGAGTACTTCCTGCAGCACGTGAACCCCAACACGGTGTTCTTCCACTCGCTGCGCGAGAAGATGGACTACCTCGTCGAGAACGACTACTACGAGCCGGAGGTGCTCGAGCAGTACGAGTTCTCCTTCATCGAGTCGCTCTCCGAGCAGGCCTTCGCGAAGAAGTTCCGCTTCCCCACCTTCCTCGGCGCGTTCAAGTACTACACCTCGTACACGCTGAAGACCTTCGACGGCAAGCGATACCTCGAGCGCTTCGAGGACCGCGTGGTGATGGTCGCCCTGACCCTCGCCCGCGGCGACGAGCAGCTCGCCCGCAACCTCGTCGACGAGATCCTCGACGGCCGCTTCCAGCCGGCCACCCCCACCTTCCTCAACGCCGGCAAGGCCCAGCGCGGCGAGCTCGTCTCGTGCTTCCTGCTGCGCATCGAGGACAACATGGAGTCCATCGGCCGCTCCATCAACTCCGCGCTGCAGCTGTCCAAGCGCGGCGGCGGTGTCGCGCTGCTGCTGAGCAACCTGCGCGAGTACGGTGCGCCGATCAAGCACATCGAGAACCAGTCCAGCGGCGTCATCCCCGTCATGAAGCTGCTCGAGGACTCCTTCTCCTACGCCAACCAGCTCGGCGCGCGTCAGGGCGCCGGTGCGGTGTACCTCAACGCCCACCACCCCGACATCCTGCGCTTCCTGGACACCAAGCGCGAGAACGCCGACGAGAAGATCCGCATCAAGACCCTCTCCCTCGGCGTCGTGATCCCCGACATCACCTTCGAGCTCGCGAAGAACAACGAGCCGATGTACCTGTTCTCCCCGTACGACGTGGAGCGCGAGTACGGCAAGCCCTTCGCGGACGTGAACGTCTCGGAGGTCTACCACGAGATGGTGGACAACCCCCGCATCTCGAAGAAGAAGATCAAGGCCCGCGACTTCTTCCAGGTCCTCGCCGAGATCCAGTTCGAGTCCGGCTACCCGTACATCATGTTCGAGGACACCGTGAACCGTGCGAACCCCATCGCCGGCAAGGTGACCCACTCGAACCTGTGCTCCGAGATCCTGCAGGTCTCCACGCCCTCCACCATGAACGTCGACCTCACGTACGACGAGATGGGCCGGGACATCTCGTGCAACCTCGGCTCGCTGAACATCGCCAAGGCGATGGACTCCCCGGACTTCGCCCAGACCATCGAGACCGCGATCCGCGGCCTCACCGCGGTCTCGGACACCTCCGACATCGAGTCCGTGCCCACGATCGCCGAGGGCAACCGGAAGTCCCACGCCATCGGCCTCGGCCAGATGAACCTCCACGGCTATCTCGCCCGGGAGCGGGTGTTCTACGGCTCGGAGGAGGGCATCGACTTCACCAACATGTACTTCTACGCGGTCACCTACCACGCGATCCTCGCGTCGATGAAGCTCGCGAAGGAGCGCCAGGAGAGGTTCTACGACTTCGAGAACTCGAAGTACGCCACCGGCGAGTACTTCCAGAAGTACACCGAGCAGGTGTGGGAGCCGGCGACCGACAAGGTCCGCGAGCTGTTCGCGAACTCGAACGTGCACCTGCCCACCCAGGACGACTGGAAGCAGCTGCAGGCCGAGGTCGCCGAGCACGGGATGTACAACGCCTACCTGCAGGCCGTGCCGCCCACCGGCTCGATCTCCTACATCAACCACTCCACCTCCTCGATCCACCCGATCGTCTCCAAGATCGAGATCCGCAAGGAGGGCAAGATCGGCCGGGTGTACTACCCCGCGCCGTACATGACCAACGACAACCTCGAGTACTACGAGGACGCGTACGAGATCGGCTACGAGAAGATCATCGACACCTACGCCGCGGCCACGCAGCACGTGGACCAGGGCCTGTCGCTGACGCTGTTCTTCAAGGACACCGCCACCACGCGCGACGTCAACCGGGCGCAGATCTATGCCTGGCGCAAGGGCATCAAGACCCTGTACTACATCCGCCTGCGCCAGATGGCGATCGAGGGCACCGAGGTCGAGGGCTGCGTCAGCTGCATGCTGTGACGGCCTGACCCGCAGCGAGCGGCCCGCTCCCGGAGAGATCCGGGGGCGGGCCGTTCGTCATGCCCGGCGGGTGCGGCGTCAGTCCAGGAACGTGTCGATCGCGGAGTCGGCAAGGGTCGCCCCGACATAGTTGCCGACCAGGTCTCCGGTGATGCCGCCGACGACGCCGCCGATCCCGATGTTCTCCTTCAGGTTCTGCCAGAACTCCCCGAACGAGACGTCACCCCAGTCGGCGCCCAGGAACGAAGCGGCAGATGACATGCCTGCTTCCATGGGGGCCGGGCCCCCGGTCGGCGCCGCGGGCTCAGAACCACCTTGTGACCCCGCAGGGGCGGAGGCGTCTTCCTGCTCCTCGACGTGGGCGTCGAGATCCCCGCCGCGGGTCCTCAGCGACTCTGCGGCGGTGGTGAGCTGACCGCGGACCGACGAGTCGAAGGCGGTGGCGAAGCCCTCCGCATCAGGTCCGATCCAGTCCGTGCCGACGACTGCGCCGACCTGCGTGGAGAGCGACTCGAGAAGAGTGCTGAGGGATTCTGCGCGGTCGGTGAATCGGCCGGCGAGGTCGGTGACCTCGGCAGTGTTCATCCCCTGGAATACGGTCATGGTTGCTCCACCCGTCTGGCACGAATAGTTCGACTGGTCACGTCGACGGTTTCCGGTGCGGGGCGAGGACGACATGGGGAGAGGTCCCCATGCGGTGCTGGGAGGATGGCGGCATGGATCTCTCGCTCGCCCTGATCGCGCTGGCACTGTTCCTCCTCGGCGGTGCACTCGCAGTCCTCGCGATGCTGTGTCGTGTCGGTCGAGGACGGGTCTTCCGCGCCTGGGTCGACACTCATGGCGTGGGGCCGGGCCGAGGATTCGCCTACGCGGAGACCACGGTGCTCGTGCTGCTGCCGCTGTGCACGCAGACCATCTTCGTGGCCGGCGGGGTGGTGGGGCTTGCCTCCGTCGAATTGCTGCGTGAGACGACGACATCGGTCCTGGTGCCGGCCGCAGTGGTCCTCGAAGTGCTGATCTGGGTCGTGCTGCTCCTCATGATCGGCTACCGCTCCGTGCTTCCGCTGTGGATCTATCCTGCGTGGCTGCGTCCGCAGCGACGCCGTGACCGGGAACTCATCCGCGCACGGTGAGGAGGGGCCGCAGCACCTCACGAGCTGCGTCGGTCGGATCTGCCCCGACGAAGCGCCCACTGCCTTCCTCGGACACGATCAGATAGCGACCGCGCACCTGCAGGAGGAATGCTTGGCGGTCGCCGTCGACCCGGCGGCGGACGAGCTGGACGGCCCGCGGCGGGGCTGCCTCGAGCGCCGGATCCGACACCGGCGGCAGCACGGTCGCCGCCTCCAGTAGATAGCCCCATGCCCTGTTGCGGGAGCTGCTCGAGCTCGCCCTGGTTGAGCTCGAAGACCCCGCCGTCGCCCCGCACATCATGCGCCGCGCCCGGCGCCTCCCACCCGACGCGCTCCCCGTCGGCCTCGACGAGATGGTGCGGCCGTACCTGGACCATGAGCTCGACGAGAGCCGACTGCAGGCGGGGCTTACGCTGGAGCGCTTGGCAGAGGCTTCCGGCGAGGGGTGAGTCGGCCGACGCGGGAATCGGGGGGGAGATCAGGCCGCCGAGTGCTGCATGTGGACCGTCATCGCGCCTCGGTGACGGTTCGGAGGCAGCACTCGGTGGTCTGCGACGGGCTCAGCGCGTCGCCGGCGTCTGGTCGATCTTCCCGTAGGTCATCCGGCGCAGCAGCTTCTCCGCCGGGCCGCGCATCCCGCGCGCGCCCATCCACGCCGCGATCGGCAGGGACACCAGCCACACCGCGAACGCGATCGCGAGCGCCGGGGCGGTCGAGAGCGTGCCGCCGAGACCCAGCCCCCACGAGGCCATCAGCGGCGCGAGCAGCAGCGACTGGAACAGGTAGAAGGTCAGCGAGCGCTGCCCGACCGCGGCGAGGGTCCGCTCGAGGACGCCGAGGTCGCGGCTGCGGTCCGGTGCGCTCTCTTCGCGGAGCACGCCGTAGGCGCGCTCGGCGGGGGAGAGGTCCCGGTCGGCCGACGGGTCCGGGCGCGAGGCGTCGGTGACGGTCCCTCGGCCTTCGAGGCGCAGGGCGAGCAGCCCGAACAGCGCCGCGTAGCCGATCCCGCAGGCGATGCCGGTGAGCGAGGTGAGCCCCGTCAGCATCCACGGCGCCGCGGCGGGCAGGTCGTACACGCCGAGGATCGCGAGCGCCTCGGGCAGCCCGCCGAGCCAGCCGATCGCGATGCCGATCACCGCGGCGCGCCGCAGCAGGCGCACGTGACGCCACGGCTCGTCGAGGATCCGACGCCGTGCCGCGAGCCAGCCCAGCAGGATCGGCAGCGGCGCCCCCATCAGCGCTGCGAAGGGCAGCGCCACCGCCCACAGCCCGAGCCGATACAGCACCGAGACGAGGTAGGGAGTGTCGTAGGCGACGGGGCGGACGAAGCCGGTGCCCATGTCCGTCGCCGCCATCTCGGCAGTCACCTCGGCCGGCACGAAGTACGTCAGCGCCACGCCGCTGAGCATGCTGAACAGCGCGAACAGCGCCATCACCGCCGCGAGCACGATCACCCAGATGCGCAGGGTGCGGGAGCGCCGGCCGAAGAACCACCACACCAGCACCAGCGCGCTGACCGCGTACACCCCGAGGATGTCGCCGTAGAACAGCAGCGCCGCGTGCAGCGCCCCCAGCAGCAGCATCGCCCAGTGGCGACGGCGCATCATCACCCGCACCGCGCCGGGGGCGAGGCCGCGGTCGATCCTCGAGCGGTAGAACTGCACCATCCCGTAGCCGAACAGGAACGCGAACAGCGGCATCGCCCGGTGGTCCACCGCGATCGTCATCACCGCCTGCGCGATCGAGTCCAGCGGTCCGTCGGCCGGGATGTGCGGGGTGCCGCCGACGGTCTCCGAGGAGCGCCACAGGTACCAGGAGACGTTGGCCACCGCGATCAGTGCGAGCATCAGCCCGCGCGCGACATCGGGGGCGAGTGAGCGGGGCGGCGCGACCGCATGGGCCGCTGACGAGGGGTCGGGAGCGTGCGCGGAGACGGGAGCGGAGGTCACGGCAGGGCCTTCCGGAGCGGCGGACGTCGTGCCCGTCACGCTAGTGCGCCGGCGCTCGCACGCCCCACGACGAAAGTCATGGATCGGGCTCTCGATCGGTGGTGGGAAGCACCTCTCCGCGGCGGGCCGGAGGGCCCCGGGCGAGCCTTCGATGCCTAGACTGGAGGGCACACGACGACGACCCTTGAGGAGCAAGTGAGGCTGCGGTGAACGACCACCTGAAGACGACGGTCCAGGCGATCAACTGGAACCGGATCCCGGACCCGAAGGACCAGGAGGTCTGGGACCGCCTGACCGGTAACTTCTGGCTTCCCGAGAAGGTGCCGCTGTCCAACGACGTCCAGTCCTGGAACCGTCTGACCGAGTCCGAGCAGCAGCTGGTGATGCGCGTGTTCACAGGCCTGACCCTGCTGGACACGGTGCAGGGCACCGTGGGCGCGGTCTCCCTGATCCCCGACGCGATCACGCCCCACGAGGAGGCGGTGTACACCAACATCGCGTTCATGGAGTCCGTGCACGCGAAGTCGTACTCCCAGATCTTCTCGACGCTGTCGAACACCAAGCAGATCGACGAGGCCTTCCGCTGGAGCGAGTTCAACGAGCCGCTGCAGAAGAAGGCGAACATCGTCATGGACTACTACCAGGGCGACGACCCGGAGAAGCGCAAGGTCGCCTCGACCCTGCTGGAGTCCTTCCTGTTCTACTCCGGCTTCTACCTGCCGATGCACTACTCCAGCCGCGGCGAGCTGACGAACACGGCGGACATCATCCGCCTGATCATCCGCGACGAGGCCGTGCACGGCTACTACATCGGCTACAAGTTCCAGAAGGCCGTGGAGAAGGCCGACGCCGCCCGCCAGGCGGAGCTGAAGGAGTACACCTTCTCGCTGCTCATGGAGCTGTACGACAACGAGGAGGAGTACACCGAGGACCTCTACGACCCGGTCGGCTGGACCGAGGAGGTCAAGACCTTCCTGCGCTACAACGCGAACAAGGCGCTGATGAACCTCGGCTACGAGGCGCTGTTCCCGCAGGACCAGGTCGAGGTGAACCCCGCGATCCTCGCCTCGCTCTCCCCGAACGCGGACGAGAACCACGACTTCTTCTCCGGCTCCGGCTCGAGCTACGTCATGGGCAAGGCCGTCGAGACCGAGGACGACGACTGGGACTTCTGAGCCCCATTCGCCTCGGAGGCCCGGAGACGCAGCACGCTGCCTCTCCGGGCCTCCTGCTGTCCGCCTACGCTGGGGCCGTGGCCTCCCGTCGGCACCCCACCGAGCTCCAGCAGCGCGAGCACCTCGCGCTGCGCTTCGGGCTCGTGCTGCGCCGCGGCGCGGGGGAGCTCGCCCGGCGGGAGCGGACCGGCCGGGCGATGGCCGCCGCGCTCGCCGTGCCCTACTACGCCCTGCTGCACCACGGGAACGTCGTGCCCCGTCAGGCCCTCGCGCAGCGCGGGCGCCTGGACGGCGTGGTCGCGGTGCGCCTGCCCGGGCCCGGCGCGGACGCGGCCGAGGTGACCGGCTGCGCGGAGCTGATCGCCAGGGTGCTCATGGCCGAGCACGAGGCCCGCGGCGCGGTCTACTCGATCCGCACCGAGCGCTGGGACGCGACGACGGGGGAGGGGCTGCTCAGGATCGACGCGGCGAGCGCCGTCGGAGGGCCGACGGACGTGCCCATCGCGGACGGCGACCTCGACCCGCTGCTGCACGCCCTGTTCCGGACCGTCGATCCGCACGGGCGGGGCCTCGCGATCGTGCGCGACCCGATCGCGGTGCGAGAGTACCCGGCGACGACCTGGCGCTGGCTCGTGCCGCTGCGGGAGCAGTCCTCGCTAGAGGAGTTCGCCGAGCTCCACCGCCGGATGTCCTTCGCGGTGCTGACGGCGCTCGTCGGCGCCCCGCCGCGCGATCTCGCGCCGCTGAAGTCCGTGCCCGACTGGTACGTGGACCTGCCGTGAGCGCCGGTCTCCCCGCCGACCTGCTGCGTCTCCACCCCGTCACGGCCGACGCCGATCGCGCCCTCGCCGCCCACGTCGCCGACGTGGTGGGCGTGCAGGCCGCCGAGATCCGGGTGGGACGGCACTGCCCGGCCTGCGGCGCGGTCTCCCACGGCCGGCCCTGGGCGCGGGTCGTGGGCACGGCCGACGGGGTCGGCGTGAGCCTCTCCCGCTCGGGCCCGCATCTGCTCACCGCCGTGCGCGTCGGCGGCGGGATCGGGGTGGACCTCGAGGAGGCCGCGGCGGTCGACCGCGGCTGGGATCCCTCGCTCGTGCTGCACCCGGCGGAGGCCGGCCAGGACCGCACCGCCGAGGACCGGGCCCGGCTCTGGGCCGGCAAGGAGGCGGTGCTCAAGCTCCTCGGCACCGGGCTGCGCACCCCGATGCCCGAGGTGCGCCTCGCGGAGCATGATCTGCGCGAGGCCGAGGCGCCCGACGGGTTCGTGATCCTGGTGGCGCTGTCGCAGAGCTGACCGCGTCGGAGCCGTCGGCGCGGGCGAGGCCGCGCCGACGCGGCCTCGCCCGCGCGACCGCCGACCTCGCCGTGCCCGTCGGCCGGAGAGCCCGGCCGTCAACCGCGCGAGAACAGGGCCCGCAGCCCCCGATGGGTGGGCTCGCGGAAGACCGGCTGATCGGGCAGGTCCGGCAGCTCCTCGTCGTGGAGCCACGCGGCGAACAGGTCCGTGAGGTCCTCGCCGCTCTCGCGCGCGGCATGCTCCTCGAACATCTCGGTGGTCACCGAGCCGCCGAGGTTCTGCGCCAGCCACGACCGGATCAGCGGGAAGAACGTCTCGTCGCCCACGCGGCGGCGCAGGACGTGCAGGGTCAGGGCGCCGCGCTTGTACAGCCGGTCGTCGAACATCAGCTCGGGGCCGGGATCGGCGACCAGCAGGTCCTCGGGCAGCTCGGCGAGCGCCGCGTGGTGGTGGCGAGCCTCCTCCTCGACGGTGGAGCGGCCGGTCTCCTCCGCCCACAGCCATTCGCTGTAGCAGGCGAATCCCTCGTGCAGCCAGATGTCCTGCCACCGCTCGAGGGTCACGGCGTTGCCGAACCACTGGTGGGACAGCTCATGGGCGATCAGACGCTCCGCCTCCCAGTCCTCGGCCAGGTGGTTGCGGCCGAAGGTGGACAGCGCCTGGGACTCCAGCGGGATCTCCAGCTCGTCCTCGGTGATCACCGCGGTGTAGGAGGGGAAGGGGTAGGGGCCGTACAGGCGCGTGAACAGCTCGAGCATCTCGGGCTGCCGGGCGAAGCCCGGCGCGAGCTCCTTCGCGCCCACCCCGGCGGGCACCAGGGAGCGCACCGGCACCGACGCCCCACGGTGCGGCACCTCGGTGTACCGGCCGATCTGGACCGTGGCGAGATAGGTCGGCATCGGCACGTCCTGGCGGTAGCTCCAGGTGGTGGCGTTGCCCTTGCGGCGCTTGCCCTCCAGCTCGCCGGAGACGGCGACGTGATAGGCGGGGTTCGCGGTCAGGCTGATCTCGTAGACGGCCTTGTCGTCGGGGCGGTCGTTGCAGGGGAACCAGGAGGGGGCGCCGTGAGGCTGGGCGGCGACGATCACCCCGTCCTCCAGCTCCTCCCAGCCGGTCGGCCCGTGCAGGCGCGAGCGGACCGGGCGCGGCTTGCCGCCGTAGCGCACCTCGACAGTGGCCTCCTGCCCCGCGGTGAACGAGGACTTCATGGTGAGGTCGCCGCCGTGGTGGCTGTGCTTGATCGGCTTCCCGTCGAGCTTCACGGAGGAGACCTGGAGGCCGTAGAGGTCCAGGTGCAGCGCGCCGGTGTCCTCGTGCACCTGGCAGCTCAGGGTCGCGGTGCCGTCCAGACGGTTCGTCTCGACCTTGTAGGCGATGTCGAGCGCGTACCGCTGCACGGAGTAGGAGGCGTCGCCGTGCCCCGGGAGATAGGGGTCGCTGCCCGGCCGGGTGGTGCTCATGCGCGCTCCTCCATGTGCTCGCGCTCGCGCGCGTCGTCCTCGTCGTCGTGCTCGTCGGCGGTGCCGTTCAGCGGGGCGTCGTCGTCGGCCCAGGGGCCGATCGGGTTGCCGGTCCAGCGGGTCCCGGTCGGCACGCGCTCGCCGCGCATCACCAGGGACACGGGGCCGATGGTCGCGTGGCGGTCGATCTCCGCGGCGGGCAGGATCACGCTGCCCGGCCCCAGGGTCGCACCCTCGCCGAGGGTCACGGCATCCATGCTCAGCACGCGGTCCTGGAACAGGTGGGTCTGGACCACGCAGCCGCGGTTCACGGTCGCGCCGTCACCGAGGGTGACCAGGTCCGTCTCCGGCAGCCAGTACGAGTCGCACCACACGCCCGCGCCGACCTTCGCGCCCAGCGCCCGCAGCCACAGGTTCAGCGCCACGGTGCCGGCGGTCGAGGTCGCGAACCACGGCGCGGCGAGCACCTCGGTGAAGGTGTCGGCCAGCTCGGAGCGCCACACGTAGGCGGTGAACAGGGCGTGCTCGCCGGGGCGGTGCCGACCGATGATCAGCCACTTCGCGACCACGGTGATCATCGCGGCGACGATGCCGGCCACCAGCAGCACCACCCCGCCGAGCAGGACGGCGAGCAGGATCCCGAGACCGCCGCGCAGCAGCAGCGCGTACACCGCGCCCCACACCGCCACCGGCAGCAGCAGCGCGATCAGCAGCGGCACCAGGCGCGTCGTCTCGACCAGGCCGCGCCGTACCAGCAGGTGCTTCGGCGGGTCGTAGGTGAGGGCTGCGTCGTGCTCCTCCTCGGCGCGGCGCAGCGTCCTCGGCGGGGAGCCGAGATAGGAGGTGCCGGACTTCGCGGACTTGCGGCGCGGGGCGGCGGAGAGCACCGCGACCAGGGACTGCTTGGGCACCTTGCGGCCCGCGGCGAGCATGCCGGAGTTGCCGACGAAGGCGCGCTTGCCGACCTTCACCCGCTCCACGCGGATCCAGCCGCCGCCGAGCTCGTAGGGCCCCACCAGCGTGTCGTCGGCGAGGAAGGAGTGGTCGCCGACGGTGACGAGGCTCGGGATGAGCAGGGCGGTGGAGATCTCCGAGCCGCGGCCGACCTTCGCACCGAGCATCCGCATCCACATCGGGGTGAGCCCGCCTGCGTACAGCGGGAACAGCCAGGTGCGGGCCTCGTCCAGCAGGCGCAGCGTCGCCCAGATCGACACGCCCGCCGCCGAGCGCATCGGATGGTGCCCGGGGGAGATGGCGAGGGCGAGCAGGCGGGTGAGCACCAGCACCGCGAGCGCCACGGCCGCGAAGCCGGCGAGCGCCGCGAGCGGCAGCCACGGCAGGGCCGCGAGCACGGCCTGCCCGAAGCCGTCCGCGCCGCGCAGGGCGGGGAGCAGCACCGCCCCGCCCACCAGCACGCCGAGGCCGGGCAGCGCGGCGATCAGCAGGGACAGCGCCCCGTAGACGATCTCCCACTGCGGCCTGCGCGGCGGCGCCTCGTCGGACCAGGGGCCGCGCGCCGCGCCGCGCGGTGCGGCGGGGGAGCCGGACCAGAACTCGCCGGCCGGCACCTTCCCGAGCACGGCCGAGCCGGGCGCGACCTCGGCGTCCTTCCCGATGCGGGCACCGGGGCCGAGGGTGCTGCGGGCGCCGATGCGGGCCCGCTTGCCGATGCGGACGGGGCCGATGCGCAGCACGTCCCCGTCGATCCAGTAGCCGGCCAGGTCCACCTCGGGCTCGATCGAGGCGCCGTCCCCGATCTCGAGCATCCCGGTGACGGGCGGCAGGGCATGCAGGTCCGCGCCCTTGCCGAGCCTCACGCCGAGCAGCCGCGCGTACCAGGGGAACCACACCGCGCCGGAGAGGGAGGTCGCCCCGAGCTCGTCCTGGACGTGCTCGGCGAACCACAGCGCGAGATGCACCCTCCCGCCGCGGGGATGGGTGCCGGGGGTGACGCCGCGCAGCAGCAGCCGTGCGAGGAGGGCGGCGAGGGCCATCCGCCCCGGGGGCAGGACGAGCGCGATCGTCATCGGGACCACCAGCCACAGCGGGAAGGCGACGATCCACGGCACGTCCGTGACCGCGGCGAGCACGGTGGAGGCGAGCATCAGCCAAGTGATGCCGCGCAGCGCGGCGAGGCCGCGCAGCGGCAGCAGCGCCAGCAGCTGGGCGAGCTGGGTGCGGCGGCGCAGCGGGGCGACGGTGCGGTCGCTGCGCACGGCGGTGGAGCCCATCGCGTCCAGGTGCGCGGCGAGCGCCGCGACGGAGGACTGCTGGTACACGTCGCCGACGGTCAGCTCGGGATGCTGCTCCCGCAGCCGGCTGACCACCTGCGCGGCGGTGAGGGAGCCGCCGCCGAGGTCGAAGAAGTCGTCCTTCACGGACGTGACCTCGGCGCCGAGCACGTCGGCCCAGATCTCCGCGATCCAGGCGGCGGTGCCGGAGAGCTCGGCGCTGCGCTCGGAGGAGCCGGGCAGCGGCCACGGCAGCGCGTCGCGGTCGATCTTGCCGGAGGTGCGGGTGGGGAGGTCCTCGACCACGGCCAGGCGCGGCACGAGCGCGGCGGGCATCCGCCGGCGCAGCAGGCCGCGGGCGATCTCGGCGTCGTAGGAGTCCTCGACGGTCAGGTAGCCGACCAGGAGCTTGTTGCCCGAGCGGCTGGAGCGCACGGCGGTCGCGGCGCCGACCACTCCGGGCAGGCGCAGCAGCTGGTCATCGATCTCGCCGAGCTCGATGCGGCGCCCGCCGAGCTTGATCTGGTCGTCCGCGCGGCCGGCGAAGAGGAGCCCGTCGGGATCGTTGACCACGATGTCGCCGGAGCGATAGGCGCGCTCCCAGCCGAGCGTGGGCATGGGCGCGTACTTCTCGGCGTCCTTGGCGGGGTCGAGATAACGGGCCAGGCCAACGCCGCCGATGATCAGCTCGCCGCTCTCGCCGGGGGCGACGGGGCTCCCCTCGCCGTCCACGACGGCGAGGTCCCAGCCGGCCAGGGGCAGGCCGATCCGCACCGGCGCGGTGCCATTGAGCATCGCGCCGCAGGCGACGACGGTCGCCTCGGTGGGGCCGTAGGTGTTCCACACCTCGCGGCCGGGTGCCTGGAGGCGGGCGGCGAGCTCGGGCGGGCAGGCCTCGCCGCCCATGATCAGCAGCCGCACCTCGCGCAGCGCCGAGTCGGGCCACAGGGAGACGAGGGTGGGGACGGTGGAGACGATCGAGATCCGGTTCGCCTCGAGCCAGGGGCCGACGTCCACGCCGGAGCGCACGAGCGAGCGCGGCGCGGGCACCAGGCAGGCGCCGTACGCCCAGGCCAGCCACATCTCCTCGCAGCTCGCGTCGAAGGCGACGGACAGTCCCGCCATCACCCGGTCGCCCGGCCCGATCGGCGCCTGCTGCAGGAACATCTGCGACTCGGCCTCGACGAAGGCGGCGGCGCTGCGGTGGGAGACGGCGACGCCCTTGGGCCTGCCGGTGGAGCCGGAGGTGAAGATGACCCAGGCGTCGTCGCCGGGGGAGGGGTCCTGCGGCGCGCCGGCCGCCCCGGGCATGCCGGCCGACGTCTCGCTCGCCGCGGCTCCGGGAGCCGACGGTGCTGCGTGCGCCGGCGCGCCGGCGGGGACCTGTGCGGTCCCGGCCCCGGTGGGGGTGATGACGAGGTCGTCGCCGATGACGGCGAGGGCCGCGGACTCCTCGAAGACGACGCGGGCGCGCTCGTCGGGGTCGTCGGCGTCGACCGGGACGTAGGCCGCGCCGGCCAGCAGGATCCCGAGGATCGCGACGTACAGGTCGGTGGTGCCGGAGCTGATCCGCACCCCGATCTTCGTGCCGGGCCCGGTGCCGATCGCGGCGAGACGGCCGGCGACCTCGGAGGCCGCCTCCTCGAGCGCCGTGTAGGAGAGGACCTCGGCGCCCGCGTGGACGGCGGGCGCGTCGCCGTGCGCCTCCACGACGCGGCGGAAGATCTCGACGAGCGTGCTGGGCGCCGGGGCGCGGTCCCCGGCGAGGAGCGAGGGGAGCAGGGCGGGGTGGGAGGCGGTCACGTCCTGATCATCCCCTACCGACCTGTCGGGCAGGAGGAGGCGAGCAGCCGGGCCGCGGAGACGCTCATCCCAATGTGACCTGCCCGAACAGGCCTTCCGGGCGCCGGCGTCCCGCTCTCGACCCCGGGCGTTCCCGTGCTGTTCGGCTGTCGGTCCCGTGCCGTTCCCGCACCGTTCCCGAGCCGGCGGCGGGGCTGCAGGAGGCGGAGGGGTGAGGAGGCGCGACGCGGAGGATCGGCGAGGCTCCGCCCGAGGCGGGGCGGCGACGCGCCGGAGCCTGCGATCGCCGCGCCGACCGACAGGTCGGTCCCGCATCCCTGGACATGAGTGCAGACGGCGTTACATTGTGAGTGCACACCCTTCCCCGATCTCAAGGAGTTTCACCATGGGACTCATCGGTCTGATCATCTCCTGGCTCATCATCGGCGCGATCATCGGGCTCCTCGCCCGCGCCGTCATGCCCGGCAAGCAGGGCATGGGCCTGGGCCTGACCATCGTCCTCGGCGTCATCGGCGCGATCGTCGGCGGTTTCATCGGCAGCCTCTTCGGCGGCGACGGCATCTCGGGAATCATGAACAACCCGTGGAGCATCGGCACGATCCTCCTCGCCGTCATCGGCGCGATCGTCGTCATGGTGATCTACGGACTCGCGACCAAGAACCGCGCCTGACCCCAGAGGGCCGCGGCCTGTCCGCGCCCGACCTCCGCAGCGCCGCCCCGGGTCCCCCGGGGCGGCGCTGCGCCGTTCACGGAGGCGTTCGCAGAGGGTCGTCCTCGGGCGGCGGGCCGAGGAGTTCGGCCTCTGCCTCCGTGTGGGACTCCGCGGAATGCGGGAACGCTGGAATTCCCCGCAGCGATGGGCGAGGCTGGGGTCATGACCTCCACCGACCCGCAGGCCACCGCATCCCCGCTGATCACCGCCGATCTCGCGCGCGCCGGTCGCGCCCTCGCCCAGGTCTCTGTCGCCGTGATCGCGGCGCGCACGGGGCTGGAGGCCGAGGACGTCCGCGCCTTCGAGCGAGGCGTCCAGGATCTCGACGAGGAGCGGAGCCGTGTGCTGCGCACCGGCCTCGAGGAGCTCGGCGTCGAGTTCCTCCCGGCCGACGACGAGGCCGGCGTCGGCCACGGCGTGCGCCAGAAGTTCAACCCCCGCACCGTCAAGCGCATCGAGAACTGGGAGAACGAGGGCGGCCCCGCGCTCGAGGACGACATCTGAGCCGCCTGGCGGGAGGTCGTCACGGTGGCACGTCGGCCGTGCGACGGCCGATGACCTCCACCGTGCGTCGCCCCGCGGACCAGCGGGCCGTGTCCTCGCGCAGGTCCCCGAGGTCCGAGGGATGCACGAGCACGGTGAGCAGCGCGGCGCGCCCCCCGTACTCGGTGGGCTCGACCGCCGCGCCGCGGGCGGCGGCCCAAATGCGCACCGCGTTCTCCGCGATCCCCGCCTCGGCCGGCGGCACCTCGATCCGTGCCTCCAGCAGCTCCGTGCGCCGCAGCAGCGTCGCCGCGGCGACGGCCTGCTCGACACCTGCGGTGTAGGCGCGCACCAGCCCGCCCGCCCCGAGCTTCACCCCACCGAAGTAGCGGATCACGACCGCGAAGACGTCCACCAGGTCCGCGTGCAGCAGCGACTGCAGCATCGGCATGCCCGCAGTGCCGGAGGGCTCCCCGTCGTCATTGCTGCGATGGACCTCGGCCCGCTCGACCGTCTCCTCGAGCACGAGGGCGGTGCAGTGGTGGCGGGCGCCCGGATGCTCGGCGCGGGCGGCGCGCAGCAGGGCGTCGGCCTGCCCGACCTCGCTCACCCGGTGCAGCCGGGTGAGGAAGCGGGACTTCTTCTCCACCAGCTCGGTCTCGACGTCGGCGGCGAGGACGAGGGGAGAGGGCATGCAGGCGAGTCTAGGCGTGCCGGTCACGGCATGTGCCTGCCGGTCGGGGCCTCCGCCGGATAGCCTGTCGGTGTCGTCGGGGGTCGGCATCCGCTCCTCGTGACCGTCCCACTGCGCGATCCCTCCAGGAGCACCCCGTGACTCAGCCGCCCTCATCCTCCGGCCCGCTCGCCCCGCCGCCCAGCGGCGGGTGGAACCACCCCGGCCCGCAGCCCGGGAGCGGATGGGGACAGGCCGGTGCGCAGCCCGGCGGCGGCATGCCCCCGGCCGGCGGCGGCGCGCCCCAGCCCGGCGGCTGGAACCAGCCTGCGGCCGCTCCGGCGAAGAAGCCGTCGAAGGCGCCCAAGGTCCTGATCATCCTCGGTGCCGTGATCATCGGGCTCAGCCTCGTGATCGGGATCGTGACGGCCGTGATCGGGTTCGGCCAGGTCGCCGGCGGCGCCGAGAAGTATCAGATCCTCGAGAGCGGCTCCGGCACCTACACCGCCGAGGCCGACGAGACGGTGCAGCTGTACGCCGAGGAGGGCACGTCCGCCCCGCAGTGCACGATCGACGGCCCCGCCGTCGGCGAGGGCACCATCCAGACCAGCGGCTTCGGCAACGAGGGACGGGAGTGGGATTCCTTCGACTCCTTCACCGCGGAGGAGGCCGGCGACTACACGATCGACTGCGGCGGCACGCCCGTGATGGTCGGCCCGCCCGTCTCGATCGGCGGCATCTTCGCAGGCCTCGGCGGGATCCTCCTGGCCATCGGCGGCGGCGTGCTCGGCTTCCTGCTGCTGATGGTCGGCGTGATCATCCTGCTCGTGCGCCGCGGCCGCGACTGAGCCGGACCGGCGCGCCCGCACAGCACCGACGCGTCCGATGCGGACGCCCGCCCAGCGGCCCACGGTCGCCGAGGCCGCGCCCCGGGGATGCACGACGGGTCCGGCAGGAGCAATTCTCCTGCCGGGCCCGTCGGCCGTTCAGCCCAGGGGCTGCGCGGGCGGGACGCTCAGGCGTCCTCGGTGATCAGCGGGTACACGCCGTTCTCGTCGTGCACCTCGCGCCCGGTCACGGGCGGGTTGAACACGCACACGCACTTGATCTCGGTGCGGGGGCGGACCTTGTGCTTGTCGTGGTCGTTGAGCAGGTACAGCGTGCCGGGGGCCAGCTCGTGGATCTCACCGGTGGCGAGGTCCTCGATGGTTCCCTCGCCCTGCGTGATGAAGACGGCCTCGATGTGGTTGGCGTACCAGAAGAAGCTCTCGGTGCCGGCGTAGAGGGTGGTCTCGTGGACGGAGAAGCCCACGCCCTCCTTGGCCAGGATGATGCGCTTGGAGCGCCAGTTCTCCGACTTCACGTCGGCGTCGGTGTCCTCGATCTCGGCGAGCGAGCGGACGAGCATGGTGGGTGGTCCTTCCGGTGGGGATCGATTGGTCGTGGTCCGCGGGCGCGCTGGGCGACCCGCGGGCGTCGGCCCGACGCGCGAGGCGACGGGCCGACGGGGAGTGGGGCCGAGGCGGCCGGGCGCGGGGCCGTCGGACCCGGGGTCGTCGGGGACTCCGGGCCCTCGGGGCCCGACGCTTCGGGCTCGAGGTGCCTCGGGCGGTGGCGCCTCAGGCGGTGGCGAGGGCCTCGTCGACGGCGGCCTCGATGATGTCCAGGCCCTTCTCGAGCAGCTCCTCGGGGATGGTGAGCGCGGGCAGCAGCTTCACGACCTCGTCGGAGGGGCCGGAGGTCTCCACCAGCAGGCCCTCCTCGAAGGCGCGCGCGGCGATCGCGCCGGCGATCTCGCCGGAGGGCATCTGCAGGCCGCGGGCGAGACCGCGGCCCTTGACCACGAGCTCGTGGTCGGCGTGGCGGGCCGCGATCCGGTTGAAGCGCGATTCGACGTAGGCGCCCTTGGCCTCGGTGGACCGCTGCAGCTCGTCATCGCTCCAGAACAGCTCGATGGCCTTGGTGGCGGTGGCGAAGGCGGGGCCGAAGCCGCGGAAGGTGCCGTTGTGCTCGCCGGGCTCCCAGATGTCCAGCTCGGGCTTGATCAGGGTGAGCGCGAGCGGGTGGCCGTAGCCGCTGATCGACTTCGACAGGGTGACCATGTCGGGCTCGATCCCGGCCTCCTCGAAGCTGAAGAAGCCGCCGGTGCGGCCGCAGCCCATCTGGATGTCGTCGACGATCAGCAGGATCTCGTGCTCCTTGCACAGGTCCGCGAGGCCTCGCAGCCACTCGGCGCGGGCGGCGTTGATGCCGCCCTCGCCCTGCACCGTCTCGACGATCACGGCGGCGGGCTTGTTCAGCCCGGAGCCGCCGTCGGTGAGCAGGCGCTCGAGGTACATGAAGTCGGGGACGACCTGGCCGAAGTAGTCGTCGAAGGGCATCGGGGTCGAGTGCACCAGCGGGATGCCGGCGCCGCCGCGCTTCATCGAGTTGCCGGTGACGGACAGCGCGCCGAGGGTCATGCCGTGGAAGCCGTTGGTGAAGCTCACGACGGACTCGCGCCCGGTGACCTTGCGGGCCAGCTTCAGCGCGGCCTCGACCGCGTTGGTGCCGCCGGGGCCGGGGAAGGCGACCTTGTAGTCCAGGCCGCGGGGCCTGAGGATCTTCTGGTCGAAGGTCTGCAGGAACTCGCGGCGCACGTCGGTGAACATGTCCAGGCCGTGCACCACACGGTCCTCGAGGTAGTGGTCGATGACGACCTTCTTGAGCTCGGGGTGGTTGTGGCCGTAGTTCAGGGTGCCGGCGCCGGCGAAGAAGTCGATGTACTCCGTGCCGTCCTCGGAGGTCAGCACGGAGCCCTTGGCGTGGGTGAACACGGCGGGCCAGCCGCGGGAGTAGGAGCGGACGCCGGACTCGAGCTCGGTCGGGTCGGCGACAGGGGCGCCGGCCTGGTCGGCCGGCTGGGGCTTCGCGGTGGTGTCGGTCGGGGCGGTCGTGGTCATGCCATCTCCTCGGGTGGGGTGGTGCAGTGGTCTGCGGAGGGCAGGAGGGCGCGCGGAGGCGCCCCTGCCCGGTGGTGGGGCACGGGTGGGGAGCTCAGCTCCCGGCGTGCAGGGGGCCGATCGTGTGGAGCAGCTCCGCGCCGTGGCCGGCGTCCGGGAAGTGCTCCTCGGTGATCAGCTCGGTGATCTCCTCGCTCGCGCCGTGACGGCGGGCGAAGGAGGCGAAGAGCCGCTGCGAGGCGGTGTTGTCCTCCGTGATGGTGGTCTCGAGCCGCCTCACCTGCGGGAGGTCCTTGAGCAGGGCGTCGAGCATCCGGCCGGCGACCTGCTTGCCGCGCTGGGAGGCGTCCACCGCGATCTGCCAGACGAAGAGCGTCTCGGGCGCGGCGGGACGGAGGTACCCGAGCACGAAGCCCACGCCCTCCCCGTCCCGCACTGCGAGGCGGGAGGTGGCCGCGAAGTCGCGGGCCAGCAGGAGGTAGGCGTAGGAGGTGTTCAGATCGAGCGTGCCGCTGTCGCGGGCCAGGCGCCACATGGCGGCGCCGTCGGCCAGGGACGGAGGCCGGATCTGAAGGCCGGGGCTGTCTCCCTCGGCCTGATCGGTGGGTGAAGGGTGGTCTGCGCTGTGCGTCGTCAACGGGCCCATATCGCCGTCCACGCTAGCCCGGCGACGCGACGATCGGGACCCCCCCGGTCGGGGCGCGGAGGGGGTCCCTCGGTGTGTCGTGACGCAATCGTGACGATCTGGCGTCCGCTCCACGGATTGTCCGACAACCCCGTTCGATGTGTAGCGACCTGCGGTGTTGTCATGCAGGTCGGCGAGCGGATCCGAGGTGGGCGAGGGTGGAAGTGGTGTGCATCACGTGTCCGTGCTCTGGGACGCAGGGCTCGCGCGCGCGGGGGTATGGAGGACTCCGGCGCCCGGCCCGTCGGGTGGAGAGCCCGGGGAGCGCCTGCCCCTCCCGCTACCGTCGAGCCCATGAACCCCCTCGAATCCCTCAACGAGTTCCTCGGCAATGCCGAGGGCTGGCTGTGGACCTGGGCAGGGATGCCCGTGGTCATCCTCCTCGGCCTCTACTTCACCGTCCGCACCGGCGCGGTCCAGCTGCGGATGATCCCCGCGATGCTCTCCGCGATCGCGCAGAAGCCGGTGCAGGAGGAGGTCGAGGACCCCGCCACCGACGCGAAGCGCTCGAAGTCCCTCAGCGCCTTCCAGGCCTTCTCCGTCTCCGCCGCGGCCCGCGTGGGAACCGGCAACATCTCCGGCGTGGCCGGTGCGATCTTCCTCGGCGGCCCCGGCGCGGTGCTGTGGATGTGGGTGATGTGCGTGCTCACCGGCGCGGCGAGCTTCATCGAGTCGACCCTCGCCCAGCTGTGGAAGACTCGCGCGGATGACACCTACAAGGGCGGCCCCGCCTTCTACATCCACCGCGGCCTCGGCTCGCGCGGCTTCGGCGCCTTCTTCGCGGTGCTGTTCATCTTCTGCTTCGCCTTCGCCTTCACCTCGCTGCAGGCCAACACCATCGTCGACGCCGTCACCGGCGCGGTCTCCCTCTACACCGACCCCGACGGCCTGCCCTGGCTCGCCCCTGTGCTGGGGATCCTGCTCGCGGCGCTGACCGCCGGAATCATCTTCGGCGGCATGCGCCGCGTGGCGACCGTCGCCCAGAACATGGTCCCGATCATGGCGGGTCTCTATCTGCTGATCGGCATCGTCATCGTCGGCCTGCACCTGGGCGAGCTGCCCCGCGTGCTCACGCAGATCGTCACCGAGGCGGTCTCCCCGCAGGCCGCGATCGGCGGCGGGATCGGCGCCGTGATCGTCAACGGCGTCCAGCGCGGCATGCTCTCGAACGAGGCCGGCATGGGCTCGGTCCCGAACGTCGCCGCGACCGCCTCGGTCAGCCACCCGGTCAAGCAGGGTCTCGTCCAGACCCTCGGCGTCTACTTCGACACCCTGCTGATCTGCTCGATCACCGCGTTCATCGTGCTGGTCTCCTTCCCCGACGTCTCCACCGGAGGTGAGGGCCTGATGATGGTTCAGGAGTCGCTCTCGAGCACCCTCGGGCCGTGGGCCGCGATCCTGCTCGCGGCGATCATGTTCCTGCTCGCCTTCACCTCGGTGCTGGGCAACTTCTCCTACGGCGAAGCGAACATGCACTTCCTGACCTCGAAGCGGGGCTGGCACGTGGCCTTCGGCGTCGCCGTCGTGGCGCTCGTGCTGATGGGCTCCGTGATCGCGGTCGACCTCGCCTGGACCATCGCGGGCGTCTCGATGGTGTTCATCGCGCTGATCAACCTCGTGGTGATCGCTCTGCTGGCCCCCACGGCGGTGAAGCTGCTGAAGCACTACAACGCCCAGCGCGCCCAGGGACTGGACCCGATCTTCCTCGCCTCCGACCTGCCCGAGATCAAGAACGTCGAGGTCTGGGTCGACGAGGACGTGTGCGACTACCAGGACGCCCGCGAGGAGGCTGCCGCCCGCTGACGGTCGGGATCGCGGCGGGCCGACGGGCTCGTCGCCCCATGTCCGAAGGGCGTCGACCCTGCCTCGGTGGGCGTCGACCCCGCCTCGGAGGTTCGTCGCGCTCGCCCCGATGGGCACAGAGTCTTCACGCGCCGCGCCGAGGACGTGCACGCTCTCGGCACGGCGCGCTCGTAGCCTCGTCCGCGATGACGAGCAGTACCAGCAGCACCGCGAGCCCTGCGACGGGGAAGAGGGCCCTCTCGAGCCCTGCGACCGCGACGGGCCCTGCGCGCACGACGAGCGCCGCGGCGCCGACAGGCGAGCCGACCCGTCAGCACTGGATGGACCTCCTGCGGGGCACGGCGATCCTGCTGGTGATCGCGCACCACCTGCGCCTGGTCCAGCAGATCTGGGACGGCGGCACGCCCTGGGCGATGGTCGAGCTGTCCGAGGCGCTGGCCCCCTTCCGGATGCCGGCGCTGCTGTTCGCCTCCGGTCTGCTGCTGGCCCGCTCCCTGAGCCGCCCGCCCGGCCGCTTCCTCGCCGGGAAGCTCCGCGGCCTGCTGTGGCCGTGGCTGCTGTGGTCCGCGGTGATGCTGCCGATCCTCGGCTGGGGCCACGCCGACGAGCCGCTGTGGTGGCTGAACGGGATGTACACCTGGTTCCTCGCCGCGCTGTTCTGCTACTACGTGATCGGGCTGGTCACGAGGCGGATCCATCCCGGATGGGTGGCGCTCGCCTCGGTGGTGGCGTGGACGGCGCTGCCGCTGCTGGGGGCGGCGCACGACATGGTCGGGCCGCGCCCGGACAAGTTCGTGTTCTATGCGGTGTTCTTCTTCGCGGGCGCCGCGCTGCGTCCGTTGCTGGCTCGTCAGTCGGTGCCCTGGGCGGTGACGGTCCCCGCGCTCGCCGTCGCAGCGGCTTGGGCGCTGCACGCCGCTCGGATCGACGCGGAGCCGCGGGTGCCCGTGCTCACCCAGGTCGTGGTGCTGCTGGCCGTGGTGGGAGCAGTGGGCGTGCTCCAGCGGCTCCCGCGCCTGCACGCGCTGCGCCCCGTGGAGTGGCTGGGCCGCAACTCGATCGTCCCGTATCTGGTGCACCTGCCGGTGATCGAGCTGCTCGGCCGGCACATCGACCTGCCCGCCGGGCCGGGGACGTTCGCGCTGTACTACGCGGTGACCATCGGCGTCTGCGTGCTCGCGGTGCTGCTGCGGCCAGTCACCGGTTTCCTCTATGCGTTCCCGGCGCGGAAGGCCTCGAAGGCGCCCGCTGCGGCAGCCGGCGAGTCGATCTCGCAGGCCGTCGAGCCCATCGTGGATCGCGCCGTCGACGCGATGCCTGCGGCAGGCGCCGCCCCCGTGGGCGAGGCCGCCCCTGCCTGCACGCGCCGGTAGGATGGGCAGGCCCGCTCGGCGGGCACGGGCCTGTAGCTCAGTTGGCAGAGCATCGGACTTTTAATCCGCGGGTCGAGGGTTCGATCCCCTCCGGGCCCACCGCAGGTCAGACCGGAGAAGTTTCCTCTAGGGTAAGTGCTTCGAGCCGGAGTTGACAGCAGCTTTGACAGCAACGCGGCTGTGCGGGTGCAGCGTGGCAAGTTGTGGATAGGAACGCCGAGTCGGCACCTTTGTGCAGGCCGTGATTCGTCAAATCGCGGACTTCGGGGGCGCGGCCCCCTTTCAGTCAGTCGAGCAGTCGTCGCCCTCATTGCTATCTGGGGGATCGAAAACTGTAGTGAGTTCGTCTCGGATGACGAGCGCGTTTGCGCAGTTCGTCGGGTATCCAGTCAGTAGATCTCTGTCGCCACGGAAAGTGCAGTTCTCCGCTACAAGAGTGATGCTTTCGGCAATCTGGTACATGTAGCCTGACAGTCCGGATGTGTGGAGGCCGTCTTTGCCTTTCGGGTAATTTTCATACTTTGTACGATTGTACTTGACTCCCAGTAGGTCAATGAAGGCCTTCTCGGCATCGGCGATTACCTTCTTTTTCTCAAGAAAGTCGGGCCCGCCGGGGTGCCCAGTCAGGCGGTCCGTCAATGCGAGCGTTCGCACAGATACTGGCTCGATATCGAAGGCGAAGAGGTAGATCTCCTCAGAGATCCGTCCGCCGCCATATATCGCGAACTCGTTATTTAGGATACGCTGGCGAGCTTCGTGTGATCCGCTGAACAAGCGGACGCCAGTGTTGTTTTCATTGGAGATGCCGACGTACAGGAGTTCATAGTTGGTAAATTTTCGTAGATGGTGTAGCCCGGAGATTCCAGGCTTATTCCTCCATCGGTCGAAGAGTAGCTTCTCTGTCGTGAACCAGTCGAGAAGTGGTGCACGATCCGCGTCTACTTCACTTGCGGACCCCTCGTGTATTGAAAAGAACTTGTGGCCCTCGTCAAAGGAAAGGGTAATATCGGCGTGAGGGGACGAGGATGGAAGTTCGTCCAGGTTGATCTCGGCGCAATCCTCAACAGTCTCGCCTGTGTCCAGCGTCATCTTCAGGGGGAGTGTTAGGAGGGTATCATCACTTGAGATCTCCGGATGGCCAAAGAAGATCTGCGGGCGCTTTGCGATCATATAGAAGTTGCTGTCTTCCAGTACAGCTTTCACCTCACTGTCAGATGCTATGTATTCTGCTTCAAAGCTTGAAACGGGCGGGTATACAAGTCGCAGGTAGTTTAAGGCGATACGGGACGAGTCCATACGCTCATTATGCTGCGTGCAGGGGCGATGTGAGGGGTCAAGTCCCTGGGAGTGGTGTAGCGATCCTTCGCTGAAGGGGTTAGGCGGTCAGGGCGGGTAGGGAGCTGGTGGTGACCTCCTCGGTGTTGGTGTCGGGGACGAGGTTGAGGCGGCAGCGGGCGAGGACGTCGAGTCCGAGGTAGCGGCGTCCTTCGGCCCACTCGTCGGTCTGTTCGGCTAGGACTGCGCCGACGAGGCGGACGATCGCCTCGCGGGTGGGGAAGATGCCGACGGAGTCCGTGCGGCGACGGATCTCCTTGTTCAGCCGTTCGGTGGGGTTGTTCGACCAGATCTGGACCCATACGTCCTTGGGGAACGTGGTGAACGCGAGCAGATCTGCTCGAGCGGCGTCGAGGTGTTCGGCCACGCCGGGAGCTTCTCACCGGCGTAGTCCAGCAACCGCTCGAACTGGGCGTTCACGGCGGCGGCGTCGGGCTGGTGATAGACGCTGTGCAGCATCGCTTTCACCGCTGGCCACATGCTCTTGGGCGTCACGGCCATGAGGTTCGCGGCGTAGTGGGTGCGGCACCGCTGCCAGGCCGCCCCGGGCAGGTGCGCAGTGATCGCTTCGACCAGTCCCGCATGCGCATCGGAGGTCACCAGGCGGACCCCGGCGAGGCCGCGGGCGACGAGGTCGGCGAAGAAGCCGTTCCACGCAGCGCCGGTCTCGGAGGTGGCCACCCGCATTCCGAGGACCTCGCGGTGCCCGTCTCCGTTCACGCCGGTGGCGAGCAGGACGACGGCGTTGATCACGCGCCCACCCTCACGGACCTTCATCGTCAGGGCGTCGGCAGAGACGAACGTGAAGGGGCCGGCCTCGTCCAGGGGGCGGTGGCGGAACTGCTCGACGTGCTCGTCTAACGACTCCGCCATCCTGCTGAACTGCGACTTCGAAAGACTGTTGATGCCCAGAGTCTTCACGAGCTTATCCATGCGACGGGTGGAGACACCTGCGAGATAGCAGTCCGCGACGACCGTGATCAGGGCGGACTCGGCGCGCTTGCGCCGCTCGAGCAGCCACTCAGGGAAGTAGGTGCCGGTGCGGAGCTTGGGAGCGGCGACGTCGATCGTGCCGATGCGGGTGTCGAGGTCGCGGTGGCGGTAGCCGTTGCGCTGCGCAGACCGGCTAGCGCTGGGCCGGCCGTACTCCGCGCCGGCAACGGCATCAGCGTCCGCGGAGAGCAGCGTGTTGATCACGTCTTGGAGCAGGCTGCGCATCAGATCCGGGGATGCTTCGGCCAGGGCTTCACCGAGCAGGCCGGAAGGGTCGACAATGTGGGGAGCGGTCATCGTGATGACTCCGTTCGAGAGTGCTGTGGAAGGTTCACTCGAAGGATCACACGGTGGCCGCGTCCCCGTCCGGGACGGTCACGGCAGCCACCGCGCTACACCACTATCGGGGACTCAACTCCAGGTAATTCAAATAGCGATCGGCAATCCTGTCGCAGAGTGCTGACCTGAAGCGACACGGTCTCTACTTAGTCACTTCCCTGACAAGAGTGTAGAATTGCTTAAGCGTACAAACGGCAAAAGGCAACCCGGTGAGTGCCTCAACTTCTGCAGAAAGCACTGGGTGCGCCACGCCGGTCCGAGACCAGTCTTGTTTTTGATCTTCGGTGATCAAAAGAACACCATGCACATCTGTCAGATCGGACGACGCTAACGCATAAAGGAAATCTGCCCAGACAAAAAAGTCACCGTGATTCGAGTCGGGGTCGGCGAAGCCTGGAGGGGTCTTGGTGTCATTCCGAATCTGGGCGAGCCTAGAAAACCGAACTCGCGGAACAGATTTCGAAATAGCCCGGGCGGCGAGGTTCGATAGGGTTCCCACGAACGCCTTCTGGTTATTCTCGTCGATCCAGTCCCCGTGCCATTGGGTAAACGCGTGCGCGGCGGTAATTAGCTCTTCGCTATGCGGCCCGAGGCTTCGATCCAACTTTTCGACTTCACTGGAGAGGTCCTCGATTTCTTTCTTAATTCTCTTTGCGTTCGGCTGCACTGCGGACAGAGCATTGTTCCACACCTCCTGAACAACCTGTCCCGGTATAATTAGTGGGGCATCGTGAACGCTCGCTAAATAATCGACGGCGTCAGCGCCGCTGGCGCCATTCAGTCCTATCCTGAACAGTGCATTTGTGTCCAGCCCGATAGCGATTCGGGATGATAAGCTGAAGTCTGATAAAGCGCCCTGTGGCGTTTCTTGGGTTTTCCTGAGGCTGTCCGCCAAATGCTCAATGACCGAGTATGTAGTGTCACGGTTAAGAACTTCAAATGTGAGGTCTATTTCCGAGGCTGGATTGCCGTCGAGCATATCATGCTCAGTCATACCAAACCTCGGTGGCGCGATCGCTCATCCTGGCTCCGATTTTGTCAATTGCCTCCAGGTCCCATGATGGGTAAGACGTGATGTCTGCAGTCCATTCACTCGGTATTCCTGACGGCGCTAGGGAGTTGATAAAGCCGTCCCAAGAGGAGCTTCCCATGGGCCGCCTTGATTCAGTCGCCAGGAATGAGTTTCCGATTGTCGAGACCCAGTATGCCACGCGATCCTCTTCAACGTGCGACCAGTCAGCATTGCGCGGCTTGATGAAGAATAGGTTTCCATTGCCGGCGGGGGTTATTGTGCTTTCCAGCGCCGATTCGCGTATTACTGCAAGGGTGCTTTTGTTCATTGATCGGTGATGGACGCGCTCGGCAAAGTCGCTCCGGTCCGGACTTAAATCGCCTAGATCCCGAAGGGCTGGCTCCCAGTGGCCTTCTGATTTGATCCGTCGCGCAGTGTGCCCGAAGCGTCTCTCGACATTGCCGGTTCCAAGGCTCCCCACTACGATACGCCGGACCACCAGGCGAAGTAGGTCGAGCGCGCCGGTATCGCTGTTGGGATTTGACGCCATGGCGAGAAGTATTGGTCGGACGGAGACAATACCCAATCTGTTGAGTACGGAAAATACTCCTAGCTGCGTTTCAGAGGCTGGCCCGTCTGCTGTTGGATCCATCATTTGGCGATAAAGAGGCAAAGTCTGGTTGAGGAGATCCATGAGGTCGCTAGGACTGACTGGCGTCTCCGCCGACCCCGCCCGTGCGGTGAGGACATCGTATAAATCTCGAGGCAGCACATGGCCGTGCGTTGTCGAAACCGCGTGTCTAATGAACTGGACGAGTGATGTTTGATTCTCTATGCCAAAAGCTCCGGCAATGGCGCTCCACTGCGCGTAGCGTTCAGTTCGGTAGTTAGCTGGAGTCTGGCTTAGTACGTAGCTCTTCAGGAGGTCAGCGGTCGTTAGCTCTTTCCCGCGGGTGTTGATCACCTCGAAAACCCTGTAAGCGGAACCAGGGTCCGGATGAACAAATCGGGCCAGATACAGGTGATTGGTAATGAAGTCCGCCCAGATCCCAAGGCGCTTGAATGGGTCAGCCCGAAGGTCTTCCTGGAGGCTTCTGCTCAGCGCGTCGTAGGCTGCCGCAAGAAGTGAGCTGGTCGACTCGTCTCCCGCGCTATTTGTGACGTGACCTCCTGCAATTATCTTTTGCAATGCCTCATCATCCGGCTCGCTGGATAATGTAACCCGGGGGTGTTCTTGATCTGTTTGAAAGTCGATGGAGACAAGGAAGTTTGCGCGCAGCCGATCCGCCAATGCTTTTCGGTCATACCTAAGCGCTTCGTGATATAAAATGGACGCCAGGAGCGTGATCGTTAGTATTCGCTGCTGCCCGTCGACAATATCCTTTCGCGCGCCCTCTCCTGTGACGATGATCAATCCTAGGAAATAGGAGTCTTCGTGGATTGATTTCGCCAAATCTCCAAAGAACTCTTCCACCTCATCCTTCTTCCAGGCGTATTCTCGCTGAAATTGAGGGACCCTGAAAGTGCTACCCGAAAACAGTGCTCCGGCAGTCGTCGATGCGGCATCGAGAGGTGTGTCCATACGCTGATGATACCTAGGTCGCGGCGCGCGGACGTAGCGGCCGTCGGGATCTTCTGGTTGGCTGAATCTTCAGTCCGTGGGGTTGTGCGGAGCTTGATCGGGTTCAATCAGGCCGGCGGAGGCAGGGGTTGGCAGGGCCATGAGTGATCTCGCCTGATCGTGTCTGACAGCAACGCTGACAGCAACGTGATGGCGTTGGTCGGTCTCGCTTCAGCAGAGCGAGCGCCCTGATCTGCAGAAACTTGCAGGTTCGCTCGTGTTCGGACGGACTTTTAATCCGCGGGTCGAGGGTTCGATCCCCTCCGGGCCCACCCTGGTCGAAGCCTGTCGTCGGCGACATGGCCGCGTCCTGTGGGGAGTCGACGGGAACTTGGTCGCACACCCGGCCCGTATGGCGGGGAGTGCCTGCCGGCTGCGTCCGCGGGACGAGCAGGGTGTACACGGTGCGAGAACCATGTCGGCGACCCATCGGTGTCGAAGCGCGGTCTCGCCTGCGCGAGTGCCCAGGCGGAGGCGCTGGTAGGCGCCGCTCTGTTGACGGGTCCGGCATCCGGGGCGAGGAGCCGAGAGCCGCGTTCTCAGAGGTGGGCGGCAGCGGCCGGGCCGATGGGACCAGGGTCGATGACGACCAGGGAGGCGAGTTCGATGCGGTGGCGAGGTCGGGCCGTGTCGCTGCGGGCGAGGTCAGTTCGCGGTAGGGGCGAGATCGTTCAGGAGTGCACGGACGCGGGCGTCGATGTCGTCCCGCACCAGGCGCATGCGCTCCATTCCTTCGATGCCCCGCTGGGAGGGCTCATCGGTGTGCCAGGTGGTGACCGGCGCGGTCATTCTCTCGACGGGTTCGATGACGGCTTCGCCGCCGATGACGATCACGTGGTCGACGCTGCGCAGCAGTTCGGAGGTGACCGGCTGTGGGACGGCGGAGGACATGTCCGCGCCGACCTCGGCGATCGCCTCCGCGGACTGGGCATTGATGGCGGTGCCGGGGCGGGTGCCCGCGGAGTGCACCTCGACGGCATCTCCGGCGTGATGGCGCATGAGGGCGGCTGCCATCTGGGACTTGCCGCCGTTCTTCACGCACACGAACAGGACTGCGGGGCGTTTCGCGGTCATGGTGACTCGATCTCTCTGCTGGGTCATCGGGTGGGAACGGTCGCGTCGCCGGGGAAGAGCCGGCGGCCCATCGCGAGAGCGACGTAGACGAGGGCGACGAGGACCGGGACCTCGATCAGGGGGCCGACGACACCGGCGAGGGCCTGGCCGGAGGTGACGCCGAAGGTGCCGATGGCGACGGCGATGGCGAGCTCGAAGTTGTTGCCCGAGGCGGTGAACGCGACGGTCGTGGACTTGGCGTAATTCAGGCCGATCGCCCGTCCGAGCAGGAAGGACCCCAGGAACATGACCACGAAGTAGACCAGCAGCGGCAGAGCGATGCGGGCCACGTCTCCCGGGGCGGAGAGGATCGCGTCGCCTTGGAGAGCGAACAGCAGCACGATGGTGAACAGCAGCCCGTACAGCGCCCACGGGCCGATCTTCGGGAGGAACCGCTCCTCGTACCAGGCCCGACCCTTCGCCTTCTCCCCGAGGACGCGGGTCAGGAACCCGGCGACCAGGGGGATCCCGAGGAAGATCAGCACGCTGAGGACGATCGCGCCGATCGAGAACTCGGCCGACGTGGTCGGCAGCCCCAGCCACGACGGCAGCGCCTGGAGGTAGAACCAGCCCAGGGCACCGAAGGCGATCACCTGGAAGACGGAGTTGATCGCGACCAGTACGGCGGCAGCTTCGCGGTCACCGCAGGCGAGGTCGTTCCAGATGAGCACCATCGCGATGCAGCGCGCGAGGCCCACGATGATCAGGCCGGTCCGGTACTCCGGCAGGTCGGCAAGGAAGATCCACGCGAGGCCGAACATGAGGGCCGGTCCGACGATCCAGTTCAGCACCAGCGAGGTCACCAGCAGGCGTCGGTCCGCGCCGATGCGCCGGGTCTCGTCGTAGCGGACCTTCGCCAGGACCGGGTACATCATCACCAGCAGCCCGATCGCGATGGGCAGGGACACAGACCCGATCTTCACCGCCTCCAGCGCGGTGTTCAGGCCGGGGACGAACCGCCCCAGCAGGAGTCCCACGGCCATGGCGGCCAGGATCCATACCGGGAGCCAGCGATCGAGGAAGGACATCTCCTTCATCACGCGCGGCTGCTCCACATCCTTGGTGGTCGTGCTCATCAGGCCCAGACACCTTCCATCGACGGTTATCGATGAGTACGCTATGTTCCACATCGATGACTGTCAATGTAAGGTGAGGGCATGACCACGAGGACCGACGCCACGGCCACCGGACTCGCGGCGAGGACCGGCTCTGAGGAGTGCTGCACGCTGTCCGCAGGTCCGGTCGACACCGTCGACGCCGAGCGGATCGCCTCCCTGCTGAAGGCGCTGTCCGACCCCACGCGGCTCCGGCTCCTCTCCCACGTCGCCGCCCAGGGCTGTGAGTCGGTCTGCGCGTGCGATCTCACCGAGCCGCTCGGCATCAGTCAGCCCACCGTCAGCCACCACATGAAGAAGCTCGTCGACGCCGGCCTGCTCACGCGCGAGCAGAAGGGCCGCTGGGCCCACTACTCCGTCGTCCCGTCAGCCTTTGCCGAACTCCGCGCGTTCCTCGACATCGCCTGAGCCTCACCCCCGGCCGGGAGGCTCCCATGACCGCTCGCCTCAGCGTCTTGTTCGTCTGTGTCCACAACGCCGGTCGATCCCAGATGGCAGCCGGGTGGCTGAGAGAGCTCGCCGGGGACCGCATCGAGGTCCGCTCCGCCGGGTCTGCGCCCGCCGACTCGATCAACCCCGCAGCGGTGGAGGCCATGGCGGAGGTCGGCATCGAGATCTCCCACCAGAAGCCGAAGATCCTCACCCCCGAATCCGTCCAGGCCTCCGATGTGGTCATCACCATGGGATGCGGCGACGCCTGCCCCTACTACCCCGGCAAGCGGTACGAGGACTGGAAACTCGAGGACCCAGCCGGCAAGGGCGTCGCGGAAGTCCGCGCGGTGCGCGACGAGATCCGTACCCGCATCGAGGAGCTCATCGGCAGCTTGCTGTCCCGCGAGCCACTCGACATTCCAGTCCAAGGTTGAGGGAAGCCGAGCGCACGTGTGACTAGGGCTTCTGGGGACGCCATCCCCAAGGAACGGATGCCGACTCGTCTCGAACACCTCTTGACAGCAACGCTGACAGCGACGCGATGGTGTCCGTCGCGCTTCGGGTAGCAGTACGAGCCCTCTGACCTGCTTGTACACGCTCTGCGGCCGGTGCTCTGGCGGACTTTCAATCCGCTAGCCGTGGGTACGATCCCCACCGGGCCCACCAACGGGGAAACGTGACATCGACGTCGGCCACGAACGCCCTCAGACCCGGTGGAGCCCGTGCTTCGCGCGGTTCTCCCGGCGCTCACGACGCAGCTCCCGCGCCCAGTGCGGGTACATCCCCTCCGGCAGCGGGATTGCCGAGATCTGCGTGATGAGCAGTGCGAGGAACAGCGGGATCGACAGCAGGGCCGCCGGGATCCGGAGGAGACCGTCGGCGACGGGGAGAGCCGCCAGGGCGAAGCACAGGCAGAGGCCCGCGAGGGCGGGCCAGCCCAGCACCGTCATGCGCTCCTGGGACGTGCGAGGGAACATCCCGTCCCCCATCCAGCGTCGCGCTGTCGCGCTGCGGCCGAGCCTCCGCCAGATCACGTACACGACGATCGCCAGCGCGATCATCACGGCAGCGAGAGCGAGCAGCAGGTAGGGGATCACCCCAGCAGTCTGCCAGCCGTCCGGAGAGGGTCCGCAATCGCGGACGCGATGCGGATGGGGAGTCCTCCCCATTGCCGATGTCGGGCACGGGCAGAATGCTGGGGGCGATCACGACGAGATGCGGAGGAACGAGCACGTGGGCTTCTACGGGATGGACACGGCGGAGACCGAGGCCTTCGGCGAGCTGCTGGGCACCGACCGGGAGAGGATCGCGTCACGGATCGACGAGCTCGCCGGGGTCATCGCCGGGCTCGACGGCTTCTGGCGCGGCCCGGATGCCTCGGCCTTCTCCTCCACCTGGGAGTCCCTGCGCGGTGGTGCCATCACCTCGGCGCTCGACCGCCTCGAGACGATGCGCATGGAGCTGCGGGATCACATCGAGGAGCAGGACACGGCCTCCGGAGACAGCGAGTCGGTGCCCGCCGGACGCGGAGCCGGGGGCGAGGCCGCGGGCGATGACTCCGGGGGGCTCCCCTCGTTCCCGGGCGCGTTCCTGCCCAACGATTGGGAGGACGCGCTCGGTCAGGGGATCGGGGCGCTGGGGACCGGGCTCGACGCGCTCGGCGAACGTCTCCCGAGCTATCTGTACGAGACCCGGGCGGCGGACATCTTCGCCCGAGGCGGCGAGGATGCCCTGGTCCCATTCCTCAAGAACGCGGACATGTTCCGCGTCGCCGGCGAGGTCGCGGGCCCTATCGGCGACGTCGTCGGGGGAGTCGCAGCAGGGTGGGATCGTTGGGAGGCCGACGCATCGGATCCGAGCCTCAGCGACGGCGAGCGATGGGGCCGGGCCCTCCTGGACGGCGGTGCCAACATGGGCGGAGCCATGGGTGGAGCTGCCGCGGGGGCGGCGATCGGCAGCGTCGTCCCGGGCGTCGGCACGGTGATCGGAGGCGTGGTCGGCGGTATGATCGGCGGCTGGGCCGGCGGCGGCCTCGCGAACTGGGGCGTCGATGCGCTGCTCGACTGAGCGGAGCGGGACGGTCCGGCGCGGGACGACGGGAGGGTGCATGACGGACTCGGGCACTCGACGTGAGATCGCCTTCGTGGAGGGGATCCCGGAGGTCGCGCTGTCGTTCGAGGTCCCCGGGAGCTGGAGTCCGGAGCCCGGCGGCGGCACGGTCGCCCTGGCCGCCTTGCGTCCGAAAGAGGTCTCCGGCCCTTTCATGGACAACGTGGTCGTGACGATCGAGCGGCTCGACGAGGGCATGCCGACCGCTCTCGAGCTCGTGCACGGCGCGATGCGTCTCTGGATGAACGGCGTCGTGCAGGACCTCCACGTCATCGACGAGCGCCCGCTGCCCTTCGCGGGCCGGGACGGGATGTTCCTGGCGTACCTCCAGACGACCGAGCAGCACGTCTCGGTGATCACCCGTCAGTGCATCACCGTCGTCGCCGATGTCGTCGTCGGGGTCTCGCTCACGTCGTTCCCGTTCCGCGATGCCGAGGCCGAGGAGCTGTTCGAGGATGTCCTGGCGTCCTGCGCGCTGACGACGACGGAGGAGGCAGGGCGATGATCGAGGTCTCCTCGGACGGCACCACGTTCCGCGGCACGGAAGTGGAGATCGAGCAGCTGCATCGTCGACTCGCCGCGGCAGTCGACTCGCCGGCCCCGGCGCAGCTCGTCGGAACCGACGTCGACCATGCGGAGCGGGTCCGGGCCGAGCTCGTGGCCGCGATGGGGGCGGCGATCTCGTCACCCGTCTTCGCGCTCGGCCTGGACGTCTCGGGTCCCGGAGGGCTCCAGACCCACTCGTTCGTCGTCGGGCGGGACGGAATCGTGGTCCGACTCAGCCCTGTGCGCGACGGGGACGTCGAGCTCAGCGCCTTTCCCATGACGCTGCTCCCCGGAGCGATGACCCGAGTGGTCCGCTTCCTCCCCGGCCGCCCGCCGGCACACGACGCGCCCGCCCTGGGGTTCGCGCCCCAGGCCGTCGTGGACCTCACGGATCCGGCGCCTGACGTGCGCAGAGATGCCTGGGACGGCGTGCGACCCGTGCTCGAGGGGGCGGGTTACCCGGGGAGCGAGGACTCGTCCTGGCAGATGGTGCAGTCCCGAGCGACATGGACGCGCACGGATGGTCGGACGGCCGACGAGTTCTCGGTGCATCTGCGCTGGGAATCCCACTATTTCGTCGTGGTCGAGAGTGAGACCCAGGTCGACCTGGTGCCGGTGCCCTCGATCACCGCATGGGAGGCCATGGTGCAGGTGCTCCCCGGCCCTGCGGAGATCGCCCGACCGGCCTGAGGCTCGCGGACGGCGCGTCCCCCTTGCCGGCATGGGGAGGACTCGAACTCCCCGAAGCGTGCTCTCGCCAGGGAGCCGTGGGCGCCATACGATGCTCTCGGGAGAGACATCATCCACAGAGCGTGCTCGTACGGCCGTTCGGGTGACGAATCCACCTCGCGTCGTGGAGCACTCTCCTCCGCGGCGTCTTCGGGAACGCTCGAGAGGCGGCACGATGATGCCGACAGGGCCGACGTGCGATGCAGCGCCGGTGATCGTGTGCCTCCCCGTGACTCCGCTGGCCGTCGCCGTGTCGATCGAGGTCGCGCGGAATCGCTGAGCGGACGGTCCTGCTGTGCCGTGGCGACTGCCGCGGGTCCCGAGCGGCCCCGACGACGTCGTGCGAGTGTCCATACTGGCCCGATGGGCATCCGCCCCTGCACCGCCGCAGATCTGACGGTCCTGACCGAGAAGTGGCCCGTCCCGGGAGGCGTCCACGAAGCGCATGCGTCGAATGCGGCGCACGGCTCCTCGGACTACCTCGTGGCATGGCGCGACGGTGAGCCCCTCGGCTCCGCGGTGATCCGGTGGACCGGATTCGTCGGCGCCGAAGGGCGAGTCGCGCATCTTGACGCCGTGGAGATCTGCCATCTCCAGGTCCGGCCGGAGCATCGGGGGAGAGGCGTGGGGACCGCCCTGATCGCCGAGTCCGAGCGACGTGCCGAGGAACGCGGCCGCCTGCTCCTCGCCGTGAAGGTCGGCGAGGACAATCCTGGCGCACGGAGGCTGTACGAGCGTCTCGGGGACCGGGCCACGGGAACCGTCGATGTCAGCGAGTACGACTGGGTCGACGACGACGGAAGGACACACCACACCATCGAGCGCGATGAGATCCTCCTCCAGGACGTCGCGACGGAGTGAGGCCCGCGCTCGAGGCCGGCTCGTCGCGAGTCGCCCTTCGACGATCACGACGGCGGCCCACAGGGCGAGCGATCGGAGGAGTCGGATACCGTTCGACTCCCGTGGCTCGCAGCCAGTTCGCGCGCAGCGACACCGCGTCGGCCAGCAGCTCCTGAGCCCCACGGCCACCGCGCCACCGACACGAAGAGGACACGTCATGCGATTCGCGCTGCTGGGCACCGGTCGGATCAGCGGATGGTTCGCCAGGACCTGCCACGACTCCGGCATCGCCGAGCCCGCGATCGTGTACTCGCGCTCGCAGGAGCGGGGCGAGGAGTTCGCGCGTTCCCACGACATCGCCGCCTGGAGCGATGACCTCGACGCGATCCTCGCGGATCCGGAGATCGACGCCGTCTACGTCGCGAGCCCCATCCCCGCGCACGCCGCCCAGGTGCGCCAGGCGCTCGCGGCCGGCAAGCACGTGCTGTGCGAGAAGTCGCTCGCGGTTGACCTGGCCGAGGCGGAGGAGCTGGTCGAGGCCGCGAAGAAGGCGGACCGCGTCCTGCTCGAAGCAGTGCGCCACATCCACGACTCGGCGATGGAGACCATCCGTGCTCACCTGCCGGAGCTCGGCCGGATCTGGAGCGCCTCTTTCGAGATGATCCAGTACTCCAGCCGCTACGACGCCTTCCGCTCCGGCACGGTCCTGAACGCCTTCAACCCGGAGCTCGGCATCTCCGCCCTCGCGGACGTGGGCATCTACCCGCTGCACGCGGCCGTTCAGCTGTTCGGCGCCCCCCGCCGCACCGCCGCGATGACGCTCAGCCTTCCCAACGACTTCCAGGCCAGCGCCACTGTGCTGCTGGACTGCACCAGCACCGTCGTGACCTGCCGCTACTCGAAGGTCACGCACGGTGTCACCCCCAGTGTGATCGAGGGCGAGGACGCGACGATGACCATCGACAAGATCGCTGAGCCCTCCGAGATCGGCCTCCACTACCGCGACGGCCGCACCCGCACCCTCATGTCCGTCCCGGCGCGGCGCCCCGGCGACACCATGACCGGCGAGCTGGAGGTCTTCGCACAGCTCGTCGAGGCGCACGACGTCGACCACCGCTTCCACGCGCAGACCCTCGCGGTGCAGGCGATCGTCGACGAGATCACCGCACAGGCCGGAGAGAGCGCCCCGCCCGTGCGCTGACCTGTGCGATCACGGGGTCAGGGCCCGGCCCTCGACGCTCCCCGAGGGCTCCTGCCACGCGGGCGCGCGACCCTATGCCCGTCGGCCTCCGAGGTCGATGGGCACCTCTCCCCATGGGCGAGGGGTTGTGACCCGCGTCGCCTCGTGCCTAGGTTCGAGGGTGCCGACGTGGGGGAACGATCCGGCGACGGCGCCGTCCGACGCACCCGAGATCCTTGAGGGGACGAAGAACGATGACCACCACCAAGATCACGCATCGACTGGCCGGCGGGGCCGCGGCCTCGGCACTCGCCGTCGCGGGCATGGCCGTGCTCGCCCAGCCCGCGCAGGCTGCCGCACCCGGCACCACCACCGACCAGCTCACCATCCGCTCGGGCACCAGCACGGGCTCCGCCGCTCTCGGCACGATCCCCGCCGGCACCACCCTCGACCTCGAGTGCCAGACCGCGGGGGAGGCCGTGCAGGGCACCTACGCCAGCGAGTACTGGGCGAAGGTCAGCTACGACGGCGTGGACGGCTACGTCTCCCGCGCCTACGTGACCGTGCCCGACGCCGCCGGCCTCGGCGAGTGCGGCGGCGAGGACCCCGCTCCCGAGGATCCGGGCCTGTCCGCCGACCGCCAGGAGGTGCTCGACCGCGGCCAGACCTGGGTGGACCGCAACGTGCCCTACTCCATGGAGGCGTACACGAACGGTCCCGACGGCCGTCAGTACCGCACCGACTGCTCCGGCTTCGTCTCGATGGCGTACGGCCTGGACACCAGCTACTCCACGGTGACGCTCACCGAGCACTTCACCGAGATCCCGAAAGACGACCTGCAGCCGGGCGACATCATCGGCAATCTCGGCCCGGGCTCCGGCGGCGCCGCCGGTCATGTCGTCATCTTCACCGGCTGGACCGACGACTCCAAGACCTCCTTCACCGTCATCGAGCAGGCCGGCGGCGTCGGCGGCGTCGCGCGCACCCACACCTGGGGCACCGACTTCTGGAACCAGAACGCCTACCGATACAACGGCTTCTGAGCCCCGCCCCTCCGGCTAGGCTCGCGAGCGGGGGAGTGCAGCAGCACTCGCACGCACCACGCACGTGAGAGGGGCACGCATGTCGCAGCCGAACCAGCCCGACGACGGCCAGGGGAACGGGACCGGCCTTGGACAGGGAGGCACGGGGCAGGACGGGGGAGGGTACGGCTACGGCATGACCACGCCCGGAGCCGCACCGCCGCCCGGTCCTGCCCCGTCACCTGGTCCTGCTCCGTCGGCCGGTCCCTCCCCGTGGGCGGGGCAGGGGCCGACGGCGGGGACGGAGCCCTCGACGGCTCCGCCCTCCTCGCCCGGGCCTCCGCCGTGGAGCGGCTCCGCCCCGTCGGCCGCGCCCGGGCCGTGGGGATCCTCCGCGCCCTCCGCCCCGGGCCCGTCGTCCGGCCCCGGCTCGCCCGCTCCCGGCGCCGTGGCCGTCGCCGGCCAGCAGACCCTGTCGGCCGCGCAGGCGACCGCCACGCTGCGGAAGGTCGGGATCGGCACCCCGGTGCCCACCCTCGTCACCGGTGCGCTCGCCTATCTCGTCGCCCTCCTCGCGGCGCTGGTCGTGATCGTCTCGGCGGTCCTCGCCGTGCTCACCGCCGACACCGGCGCGAGCACGGACCCGACAGGCGGCGCGGCCGCCCCGGCCACCGACGACGCCGGATTCGCGGGGATCATCGGCCTGCTCGGGATCCCGTTCCAGCTGGTCGCCCTCGCGAGCTTCGGCTCCTACGACGCCGAGCTGCAGATGGGCTTCCTGGGGAGCCTCTCCCTGAGCTGGCGCGGCCTGCCGCTGCTGATCACCGCGGCGATGACCGTCTTCGCCTTCCTCGCAGCGCGCACCGCCCAGCGGCGATGGAGCTCCAACGGGCCGCTCGGCGCGCTCCTGTGGTCCGGCCTCTCCGGTCTCGGCGTCGCCCTGGTCGCGCTGCTGGTCACACGCCTGACCGCGTTCTCGATCGAGGACCCCGCGAACGGCCTCTCCCTCTCGATGCACGCCGCCGGGGCCGACATGTTCTTCGGCACCTGGACGCTGATCACGCTGCCGCTCCTGCTCGGCCATCTCGCGGGGATGCGCAAGCCCGACTGGTGGCCGCTGGTCGCCGACCTCGCCGCCGCGCCCCGCCTCGTGCTCGTCCACGCCCTCGCCTTCGCCGTGCCCGTCGGCCTCCTCGCCCTCGCGGCCGGGACGATCGTGCAGATCGTCGACGGGGAGGGGCGCTCCGTGCTCGGCGCACTGCTGGCGCTGCCGCTGTGGGGACCGACCGCTCTCGCGCTCCTGCCGGGCCTCGGGATGCTGGTCGTGCCGGTGCGCGCCTCCGTGCGGGGAGACGTGGGCGACCTCGGGCTGGGGAGCGGCATCACGCCGCAGAGCGGCACGCAGAGCCTGTGGTTCGTCGACCTGCCCTGGTACGTGTGGCTGCCGATGGTGCTGATCGCGCTGCTCGTGCCGCTGCTGATCGCTCTGCTGTGGCACCGGGACCGGGAGATCCCGGCCGGGAACGTGATCGCGCAGGTCACCTCCTGGGCGGCCCTCCCGCTCGCCTACACGTTCTGCTCTCTGGTCCTTCTCGCGCTGGTGCACGTGCGGATGGACGCCGAGATGGGCTTCCTCGGCGCGATGGGCGTCTCGATGTCGCTGGCCGCCTGGATGCCGGTGGTCGCGTTCTTCCTCGGCCTCGCCGTCGAGGTGATCGCGCGCTTCGGCGCTCCCTTCGTGGACCGCTTCGTGCCCGGCCCGCTCGTGAACTGGTTCCGCCGCTCGGCGCGGGCGCGTCGCGCCGAATCGGCCGCCCCGGCCGCGCCCGTCGGGGAAGATGGACGGTCGTGGACGACGTCGAGCGCAGCTCCCCGCACCGGGGACGGGAGGAACCAGGGATGACAGGTCAGGACCAGGGACAGCAGGGCGAGTCGCGCCCGGAGGCGATCGGCGACGACCGCGCCGCCGGCTCCGAGGCGTACTTCGTCCCGGTCGGCCCCGACACCTACCTGCCCAGCGAGCACGCGGGCGGCGCGTGGAGCGACGACGAGCTGCACATCAGCCCCGTCGGCGCCCTGCTGGTGGAGCATCTCGAGCGCTGGCGGGCTCAGCACGCCGACCCCGACAAGGTGCTCGGCCGGATCTCCATCGACATCCTCGGCCAGCTCCGCCGCGGACCGATCGAGCTGTCCACCCGCATGCTCCGCCCCGGCCGCACCATCGAGCTGCTCGAGACCACCGCCGTGATCGCCGGGCGCGAGACGCTCCGCGCCCGCAGCTGGGTGATGTCCGCGCAGGAGACCGCCGAGGTCGCCGGCACCGAGCTGCCGCCGCTGCCCGGACCCGAGGGACTGCCCGAGCGGAGCATGGCGGAGGACTGGACCGGTGGCTTCATCCACAGCATCAGCCTGCGCGACGCCGAGCCGAAGCGGCCCGGACGCGGCCGCAGCTGGCTGCGCGCCGAGCATCCCCTGATCGAGGGCGAGGAGACGGGCGAGCTCGCCACCTTCCTCATCCCCGTCGACGCCTCCAACGGCATCGCGGTGCGCGAGACGCCGCGCGAATGGATGTTCCCGAACCTCGACCTCACCATCCACCTGATGCGCCGGCCGACGGGCCGCTGGCTGGGACTGGACACCACCGTCTCCTTCGGCCCCACCGGACAGGGGCTGACCAGCTCGGTCCTGCACGATCAGGAGGGACCGCTCGGCTCGGTGCAGCAGACGCTCACCGTCCGCCCCATCCCTCGCGAGGCGTGACGAGTCATCTGCCGATGGCAGGTTCTGCGAGATCATCGACGCGTGTCGGCCGCCCCTGCGGCTCGACCGCTCCTCGGGGCTCACGGGCCCGTGGCAGGACGGCCGGCATCCCGCTGCGCTTCGTGGGCGGCGACAAGATCCAGCTCGAGTTCGAGCTGTCCCTGATCGAGCAGGGCTGAGCCGGACACTCGCAGTGCGATGAGCGGGCGACGCCGGGGAACGGCGCCGCCCGCTGACGCATACCCTGACTGCCATGCCGCACCTGCTCTGCCTCGACCTGGGGACCTCCGCTGCGAAGGTCGCGCTCCTGGATCTGGACGGCACCGTCCATCGCCGGGCGGAGGCCCCGTACCCCACCCGCCACGCGGCCGACGGGACCGCGGAGCAGGACCCCCGCGACTGGGAGCGCGCCGCCCGCGCCGTGATCGCCGAGCTGCTCGAGGCGGCGCCCGCCGCGAAGGCGTCGGGTGATGGCGCGGCGCCGGCGCCCGTGCCGGATACGGCGCCCGACGTCGAGGTGGCGGCGCTCGTGCTCACCGGGCAGATGCAGAACCTCGTCCCCGTCCCGCGCTCGGGGGCCGCGAGCATCGCGATCCTCTACTCCGACACCCGCGCGGGCGCCGAGGCGGAGGAGCTGCGCGCCGCGCTCGCCGCGGACGGCGTCTCCTGGGACGCGCTGACCGGCAACCTGCAGGACGCGACCAGCTGCGCCGCGATGCACCTGCGCCTGCTCCGGACGGCCCCGGAACAGCTCGCGGACCTGCAGGGCGTCGTGTTCGGCCCGGCCGGATACCTCGTGGCGCGGATGGGGCTCGGGCTCTGGTGCGATCCGACGACCGCCGCGACGACGGGACTGCTCGAGGCCCGCACCCGCGACTGGTCGCCTGCAGTCGCCCGCGCCGCCGGGCTCGATCCGGCTCTGCTGCCCGCGCTGACCGGTGCGGCAGGTCAGATCGTGGGACACGCCGGCGCGGAGGCGACGGCGCTTCTGGGCGTGCCGGACGGGCTGCCCGTCGTGCTCGCCCCGGGAGATGCGGGCGCCACGACCTGCGGGATCGTCGGCCTCGCGCCGGGCGACGCCTACGTCTACCTCGGCACCAGCGGATGGCTCGCCTCGGTGCTGCCCGGGACCGGGACGTCGCCGACGGGGGCACAGGACGCCGGCGGGGAGCCCGACGGGGACGAGCCCGACGGCGTGGAGTCGGCCGGCGAGGGGTCAGCCGGTGATGAACCCGCCGGCGTCTCGCACCACCTCGCTCTCGGAACGTCGTCGGCGACCGCCGAGCCCCCGATCCTGCGGATCTCCGCGCTGCTCTCCGCCGGCGCCGCCGCGGACTGGGCCCGGCAGGCTGTCCTCGACGGCGCGGACCCGGGCCGGGCCGATCAGTTGCTCGAGGCGCGGGAGCAGGAGCGCGGGCGCGGTCCGAGCGGGCTGCTCGCCCTGCCCTCGATCGTGGGGGAGCGGTTCCCGGTCCGGGACGGGGACCTGCGCGGCGCCGTAGTGGGAATCGACGCGGGGACCCGGGGCATCGATCTGTACGCCGCGATGCTCGAGGGCGTGGCGCACGGACTCGCCCACGGGCTCGAGCACGCAGACGGTACCTCTCCTCGTCCGCTGCCCGTGACCGGGGGCGGCGCCGCCTCCGCGCCCTGGCTGCGGATCCTCGCCGACGTCACCGGCCGCCCCGTGCGCACCGTCGACGGGACCGACGCCGCACTGCTCGGTTGTGCCCTCGTCGCCGCGGAGGCGCTCGGCCTGGACCACGCCCTGGTCCCGTTGGGTGCCCGGCAGGAGGCGGCGACGATCGTCCCTGACCCGTCGGCCGCAGCGCAGCATGCCGCGCTGCGGCCCGCGCACCGCGCCCTGTACGACGCGGCCGCACAGGTGCAGCGACTCCGCTGAGACGAGGCGGGCGAGCGGATCCGGAGGGGGCGCCGGCACGCTGGTGCAATGGCGCCGCAGCCGACGAGGGTCGCGGGAGCGGGGAAGACGGCGTAGGCGCGCAGGAGGAGCGGAGCGGTCAGACACTCGAGCTGCGTCAGTCGAGGCAGAACTCGTTGCCCTCCGGGTCGGTCATCACGATGAAGCCACCGCTCATCGGCGGCTCGGGCTCGTGGCGCCGTACTCGCATCGCGCCGAGCGGGAGGAGCCGCTCGCACTCCGCCTCGAGCGCCGCCATCCTCGCCTCGCCCTCGAGGCCGGGCGCGGCCCGCACATCGAGATGGACGCGGTTCTTGGCGACCTTCTCCTCGGGGACGCGCTGGAAGAAGAGCCGCGGCCCGGCCCCCTCGGGGTCCTCCAGGGCGGAAACGTCGTTCCGCTCGGATGCCGGCACGCCCAACCCGTCCAGGAACTCGTCCCACGCGGCGAGCGCGTCACGGTCCGTCGTCGGGTCGAACCCCGGCGGGCCCGGATGCACGTAGCCGAGCACCTCCTTCCAGAACATCGAGAGGCTGCCCGGGTCGCGGGCGTCGAAGGTGACCTGGAACGTGGCGCTCATGGGGACTCCATCGTCGTCGGGGAGTGCAGGGGGTTCTGACACGGCGATCGTGTCCGGAGACGAGGACGGATCCTGTCCTCGAAGGTGCGCCGGAGCCGGAACGGGGCGAAGACGCAGAGTGCCGGAGGGCCTGACTCGGGGCGTCGACGGGCCGGCAGCGAAGCGGTGTCCGCAGGCCCGTGAGCGGAGGCCCCGGTCCCGCTCGGCCGCCCTGCTCAGCCCGCCTGCGCGGCCTCGTTCGCGCGGGCGAACTCCTCGTCGGTGACCGGTTCGAGCCAGGTGACCGTCTCGCCGTCCTCGTCGGCCTCCTGCGCGGCGATGTGCGCCATCCGCGTCCCGGCCATTGCGCCGTGCCAGTGCTCCTCGAGGGGCGGGATCCAGACGGTGCGACCGGGCTCGAGAGTCTGCACATCCCCCGCCCGCGTCACTACCAGGCCCACGCCTGCGGTGCCGTACAGGGTCTGGCCGCGCGGGTGGGTGTGCCAGTGGGTGCGGGCGCCGGGCGCGAAGTGGACGTGGGCCATCGCGAGGCGGGACCCCTCCATCGGGCCGCGCAGCGCCTCGTGGAGCACGGAGCCGGTGAACGCGTCGGCCGGTGCCTGGGCGGACTGGGGGACGGGGAGCTTCTGCATCGATGCCTCCTCGGCGAGCGGTGGTCCCCATGAGATACCGGACGAGTGCGCAGGGGCAAGGGTGTGGACGGACGGGCCGGTCCGGGAAACGGATCGTTCCTCCACAGGGAATTCTGGAGGGAATTGCTGCTTCGCGGTGATGTGGAGGAACGGTCGGTGCGGGAGGCGGGGTGCCAGTGGATGCGGTGCGCATCCGAGCGTGCAGGTCATAGACGTTCGAGGTGTGTCGGCGTCGACGTGTCGTGGGCTCTTCTCCCGGTGGCGGGAGAATCGTGCTTCGGCGCTGTCCACAATTTTCGTCGGGCCTTTCCTCTGTCAGGGGTGCGCGGGAGGATGGGGCCATGACAGCGACGACGTCCCCGCAGCCCGCCCCGGAGCAGCACGCTCCGGAGCAGGTGCTCGCCGAGCTGCATGCGGGCGGTCCGTCCGCGCTCGCAGAGCTCCTCGGGGACGTCGACCACCTGCTCACCTCCCTTGCGATCGACCCGCAGAAGATGTTCGAGGTCGGCGCTCGGCCGCGGCAGGAGATCAAGAACCTGCTGGACATGATCCACGGCGCGCTCAGCTCCCTCGCGGCGCTCGAGGCCCGCACCCTCGTCGCCTTCGCCGAGGCGCACCTCCGCGACCGGATCGACGCGGCACGGGACGACGTCGCCCACGAGGACGACTTCCTCCCGCCGCTCGAGCAGCTCATCCGCCAGTCCGATCGACGAGCCTCGGCCGACATCACCCTCGCGACCCACCGCTCGCCCGCCACCGCGAGCTCCAGCCTGGCCGCAGCCCGCCGACTCGTCGGCTCCATGCCGCGCATGCTCTCCGCACTCGGCCGCGGCGCGATCACACCTGCCGTCGCGTATGCCGCGGCCACCACCTCCGCCCCGCTGACCGACCAGCAGCGCCGCGACGTGGACCAGGTGCTCCACGAGCGTCTGCCCGAGATGGAGGGTGCCGGCGTCAAGGCCTGGCGAGGAGCGGTCGTGGCCGCCGTCGGCGAGCTCGACCCCGACGGAGCCGCGAGCCGGCACCTGATCGCCCGCCGCTCCCGCCACGTCACCCTCACCCCGGGCGAGCACGGCATGGCGACCCTCAGCGCCCATCTTCCCGCCCTCGACGCGAAGCGGGTCCACAAGCGGCTCTCCCTCGAGGCCGAGCGACGCAGGTCCGAGGGGGACCGGGAAGGCCACGGCGCGATCATGGCCGATGCGCTGGTCGCGACCCTGCTCGGCCGGGACAGCGGGCTCGAGCTCGAGACCCTCGACGTCGGCGTGATCATCACCGACCGGGTTCTGCTCGCTCCCGAGCACGGCGACGCGGCGTACATCGAGGGATACGGCCCGGTGCCCGCCGAAGCCCTGCGCGCCGAGCTGCGCGCAGCCCTCGCCGCACCGGAGGACCCGGCCTGCGACCGCTACGGCCCTGACGGGCCCTCGATCAGAGCAGTGCTGCGGAAGCTGTTCCAGCACCCCGCCCGCGGGGAGATCGTCGCCGTCGAGTCGAGAGCCCGCGAGTTCCCGCGGGCCCTGAAGCGCTTCCTGCACCTGAGAGATGGTCGCTGCCGCGCCCCGTACTGCGACGCGCCAGTGCGCCAGTACGACCACATCGTCCCGCACAGCCGCGGCGGTGCGACCAGCCTCGACAACGGCCAGGGGCTGTGCGGACACGACAACCCCGGCAAGGAGGACGCCTACGCGACCGTCGAGCGCCTCGGAGACCAGGCCGCCGACGGCCACCAGGTGGAATGGACGGGCCACAGCGGGGCGAGCGTCGTCCGACGGGCCCAGCGCCTCGGGCCGACCGCCTTCGTGGTGATGCCCGACGACTCGCAGGCACGGGAAGCGACAGCGGCGGGCAGGCCGGAAGGCGCCGGCGGATCCGACGGGGAGCCGCTCGAGACCAGCGGTCTCGCCGACGGGGAAGAGGGCGGGATCAGCGAGACCACGGACGCGGAGGCCTGCACCATGACCCGTCCGATGAGCGCTCAGGTGCTCACCCGCACGATCCCGACCCGCGCCGTGCGGCCTGCGGGCCCCTCCGGGCATAGGAGCCCGCAGGCGCCCGGGCCCGGCAGGATCCCTCACGACGAGGGGCGATCCGGGAGGTCATCCACGGGATCGCCCCTCGCTCCGAGAGTTCGCCGGGCTCAGCGCGCTGCGCGCCGCAGCCAGGCGGTCGTCGCGCCCGGCAGCAGGATCTCGTCGTCCTCGCCGCCCTCGAGCGGGCTCGAGGCGATCAGCACCTCGCCCTCCGGCAGCGCGACCGGCGCCTCGCCGAAGTTCGTCACCGACAGCCAGCCGCCCGGACGCTCGAAGGCCAGCACCTCCTCGGTCGAGAGAGTCTCGTCCCAGGTCAGCGACTCCTCGGACTGCAGTTCGCGGCGCAGTCGCAGCGCGGCCCGGTACATCTCGAGCGTCGAGCCGCGCACACCGTCCTCGGCCTCCACCGAGAAGTCCGCGAACCATGCCGGCTGGGGGAGGTGCGCACCGCCCGTGCCGAAGCCGAACGACTCACCGGTGCGCGTCCACGGCAGCGGCACCCGGCAGCCGTCACGGCCCAGGCCGTCGAAGCCGCGGTCCTCGGCCGTGGTGCGCCAGAACGCGGGGTCCTGCCGCTGCTCGTCGGGGATCTCGGCGACCTCGTGCAGGCCCAGCTCCTCGCCCTGGTACAGGTACGCGCTGCCCGGCAGCGCGAGCTCGAACAGCGTCGCCGCCCGTGCCCGGCGCAGCCCCAGCGCACGGTCGATGCCGTCCTCGGGACCGCCCGCGAGCACCCACTCCGCGCCCTGCTTCACGTCCCTGCCGGCCCGCGGCGGCAGCCCGTACCGGGTCGCGTGGCGCACCCCGTCATGGTTCGAGAACACCCAGGTGGTGGAGGACCCGGTGACCTCCGACTGCGCGAGGTTGTCGGTGACGATCTCCCGGAAGTGCGCGGCGTCGAAGTCCGCCTCCATCAGGTCGAAGTTGAACGCCTGCCCCAGGCCCTCGGGGCTCGCGTACTTCGCGCGACGCTCCGCCGTCTCCACCCACGCCTCGGCCACCGCGATGCGCGGCGGATCGTAGCGGTCGAACAGCTCGCGCCACTCCGCATAGATCTGGTGCACGTCGTCCCGGTCCCACAGCGGATGCGTGCCGTCCTTCGGCATCTCCTTCAGCTCCGCCTTCGACGGCAGCACCTCCGTCAGATCCTTCGCCAGGCCGTGGGCGACGTCGATCCGGAACCCGTCCACCCCGCGGTCCGACCAGAACGCGAGAGTGCGCAGGAAGTCCTCGTGCACCTCCGGGTGCTTCCAGTTGAAGTCCGGCTGCTCGGTCGCGAAGGAGTGCAGGTACCACTGCCCGTCCGGCACCCGCGTCCACGCCGGGCCCGAGAAGATCGAGGTCCAGTCCGCCGGCGGCTCCTCACCGTCCTCACCCCGCCCGTCGCGGAAGATGTACCGCTCGCGGGCGTTGGAGCCCTTCGGCGAGGCGAGCGCCTCCTGGAACCACTCGTGACGGTCCGAGGAGTGGTTCGGGACCACGTCCACGATCAGGCGGATCCCGACGCCGTGCAGCGCCGCGACCATCTCGTCGAACTCCTCGAGCGTCCCGATCCGCGGATCCACGTCGCGGTAGTCGTCCACGTCGTAGCCGCCGTCGGCCAGGGCCGAGGGGTAGAAGGGGCTCAGCCACACCGCATCCACGCCGAGCTTCTGCAGGTACGGCACGCGGGAGATGATCCCGCGCAGGTCGCCGATCCCGTCGCCGTTGCCGTCCGCGAACGACCGCGGATAGATCTGGTAGACGGAGGCCTGACGCCACCAGTCCGCGTCGGCCTGCAGCGCGGCGGGAAGGTTCTGGGGGACGGTGGTCACGATGGGGGATCCTCCGGTCGAGCGGGTGTGGTGGTGAAGGGGCTGGGTCACTTGATCGCGCCCTGGGTGAGGCCCGACATCACCCAGCGCTGTGCGAACAGGTACACGATGATCGCGGGGGCCATCGCCATCAGGTACGACGCGAAGGCCACGTTGTAGTTGTTGCTGAACTGCGTCTGGAACATGTTCTGCAGCACCGGGACGGTCTGCAGCGCCGGGTCGGAGATGATCAGCGAGGGCATCATGAAGTCGTTCCACGACTGGATGAAGGCGAAGATCCCGACGGTCGCGCACATCGGTCCCAGCAGCGGCAGGATCAGACGCCAGAACACCCGCCAGGTGCCGGCGCCGTCCATCCGCATCGACTCCTCGAGCTCGAGCGGGATGGTGCGCAGGAACGCGGTGAACAGCAGCGTGTTGAACGCCATCGCGAAGGCGACGTGCAGGATCGCCACGCCCAGCGGGTTGTCCAGCCCCAGAATCCCGGTGAGCTGGATCTGCGGCAGCGCCACCACCGGGAACGGGATGAACATCGCCGCCAGCAGGTAGAAGAACGACCAGCGGAACAGCCGACGGTCCCAGTTGCGCACGATCGCGTACGCCGCGAGGGATGAGATCACGATCTCCCCGGCCACCGCGACCACGGTGATGAACAGCGAGATCGCGAAGGCGCGCGGGAAGTTCGTCAGGCTCCACGCCTCCGCGAAGCTCGACAGGGTCAGCGGCGAGGGGAGGCTGAACGCATTGCCGTCGACCGCCTGCTCGGTGGTCTTCAGCGACATGTTCACGGTGACGAAAAGCGGCACCAGCACCGTGAGCGCGCCGAGGATAAGCAGCGCGGTCGTCGTGACGTTCACGCGGTCGCGGCCCACCCGACCGCGTCGGCGGCGGCGCGGAGTCGGGGCGGTGCTCGAGGACGAGCCCGAAGGCGAGCCGGAGGACGAGGCGGGTGCGAGGGGTGCGGCGGTCGACATGCTCAGAGCACCGTCCTTCCACGGGTGAGGCGGAGCTGGAGGCCCGCGAGCGCGATCGAGATCAGGAAGAACACCATGGCGTTGGCCATCTGGTAGGCGTAGTCCCCGCCATCGAAGCCGCGGAAGATCGACATCGCGACCGAGCGGGTGGCCACTCCCGGCCCACCGTCGGTGAGGCCGACGATGATGTCGTAGGCGTTGAGGTAGTTCTTGAAGCCGAGGATCGTGTTGATGACGACGAAGCCGGAGACCAGCGGCAGCGTGATGTGCCACAGGCTCTGCCGTCCCGTCGCGCCGTCGATCGACGCCGCCTCGTACACATCGGCAGGGATCGTGACGAGCCCGGCGATGTAGATCAGCATCGTCGCGGGGATGGACTGCCAGGCCGTCACGATGACGATCGCGACCCATGCCCAGTCTTCGTTCGCCAGGATCGAGACCGACAGCGCCTCGGAGCCGAGCGCCTCGCCGAGCATCGGCACGGTGTTCGCGAACAGGTACTGGAACACGAACGCGATGACGATCCCCGAGATCACCATCGGGATCACGTAGATCGTGCGCAGCGCCGCGGTGAAGCGGATCCGGGAGGTCAGCCCGAGCGCCAGCAGGAACGCCAGCGCGTTCACGAGCACGACGGTGACCAGCGCGAACCCGAGGGTGAACAGGTAGGAGTCCAGGATCCCCTGGTCGCGGAACATCGCGATGTAGTTCCGCAGCCCGATGACGTCCCAGTCCCCGAACCCGATCGAGTTCGTGAAGCTGTAGGCGAAGCCGAGCACGGCCGGGAGCGTCACCGCGAGGGTGAACAGCGCCAGCGCCGGCAGGAGGAACAGGTGGTAGAGAGGGTCGGTGCGGCGCCGTGAGGGGCGCAGGACGGACCCGCGCCCGGTCGCCGGGGCGTCCGAGGCCGCGCCGTCCGCGGTCCCGGGCTCGCGCGTCGGTGTCGTCGTCGACATCGGTGCTCCTTGTCGTGGGGTCGTCATGCGCTCACTCCCGGAAGGCCATGCGGGCCCAGTCGGCGTCCATGCGGGCCAGGACCGGTTCGGGGTCGGCGCCGCCCGCGATCGACTGGATGTAGTTCTCCGCCGGGATCGAGCGGGGGATGAACTGCGAGGCGCCCATGTAGAAGCGGCCCTCGTCGTAGTACCGCTGCATCTCGACGATGCGGTCGTCGGTGACGGGCGGGGCGTCGGTCCTCGTGCCGAAGGCGAGGAACTCCGCGTTGTAGGGGTCCTGCACCTCGGGCCGCATCAGGAACTGCGCGAGCTCGCGCGCACCCTCGGGGCTGCTCGCCGCCTCGGGCACCCACAGCGACAGGTCGATGTTCACGCGCACCTTGAGATCGGCGGGGTCGTCGGTCATCGGCAGCGGGAAGGTGCCCAGCTCGACGTCCGTGCCGGCCTTCGCGATCTCGCCGAGCGCCCAGGGGCCCTGGAAGTACATCGCGCCCTTGCCCTGGGCGACCGCGGTGTTGCCGTCGCCGTAGCCGCGGTTGGGGGCATCGGGGTTCACGAACGCGAGCAGCTCGCCGAGGCGCTGCATCGGCTCGAGCAGGGTGCGCTGGAAGGAGACCTCGGAGTCGGGGCCGACGTCCTCGCCGATCTCGTCCATCCGCCGGTAGAACTCCCGCACGTCCACGAGCCCGCCGACGGTGTAGTCGAACAGCCCCTGCGCCACCGTCCATGCGTCGAGGAAGGTCGCGTAGATCGGGATGACGTCCGCGGCCTGCAGCGTCTCGCACACCGCGAGCAGCTCGTCCCAGGTGGTGGGGACCTCCAGGCCGTGCTCGTCGAAGATCCGCCGGTTGTAGATCACCGAGGCGGCGGTGACGGAGTAGGGGAGCACGCTGGTGCGGCCCTCGTAGGTGGGATACCAGTCGGCGAGCTCGGCGACGTCCTCGCGGATCTGCCCGGCCACGGGGAGGTCGGAGAGGTCCGAGAGCGCCCCGCGCTCCATGAAGCGCCCCATCTCGAGGTTGTAGTTCAGGCAGCCGAGGTCCGGCGGGCTGTTGCGCACGAAGCTCGCCGAAAGGTTCGTCGCGATGTCGTGCTGGACGGTGAAGCGGGCCTGCGCCTGCGAGAACTCCCCGGCGAGCTGCGAGAAGTAGGGGATGGCCTCGGGCTTGGACTGGTAGAGCGTCAGCTGCGAGCTGCCGCCGCCGGTGCCGCAGGCGGAGAGGGCGGAGGTGGCGAGGGCGGCGCCCGCGCCGGCGAGCACGCCGCGTCGCGAGGGCCGCGTCGGCGCGTGCCGCGCGTGCCGGCTGATCGAGGATGACACCATCGTCTCCTTGGAGGGGAGCGGAGTCGCCGCAGTGATGCGACGGTAGTTACGCTAGAGGTTATATTTACGACCTATCGAAAGTATGGAGGGCGTGGTCCGGACATGTCAACACCGCCGCGAACCGGGCAGAACTCCCAGGTCGGAAAGGTGCGGTCCGCCGACCGCGGGGTCAGCTCGCCCCAGCTGATGCGTCGGGCGAACCGTCAGGCGCTGCTCCAGCACGCCCTCGGCGCCGAGGCCTTCACCGCGGCCGACGCGATGGCCGCCACCGGGCTCACCCGCGCCACCGTGCTCGGCGTGTGCGCCGAGCTCGAGCAGGCCGGATGGCTCGAGGAGGCCCCCGCCGAGCGCGACGGCGCCGCCCCGCGAGGCCGCCCCGCCCGCCGCTTCTCCCTGCGCGCGCAGGCCGGGATCCTGCTCGCCGTCGACGCCGGCCAGCACACCCTCGCCGCCCATGCGGCGGACCTGCGCGGCCGCGAGCTGGCCGCCGAGCGCCTCGTGCTCGAGGACGCTCCGCTCGTCGGCGACGACCTCGAGGCCGGCGCCGCCGCGGCGGAACGACGCCTCGAGGCGCTGCGCGCGCTGCTGGACCGGGTGAGCGCGCGGGCCGGCGCGCGAGGTCCTGTCGACGCGGCGCGCGCAGAGGGCTCCCACGACGCGGCCGGCGCGGTCGACGCTCTCACCGCGGCCGGCGCGGCAGACGGCCGAGGCACGGCCGGGGCACCCCGACTGCTCACCGTCGTGGGCGTGCCCGCCCCGGTCGATGCCGAGGGGCGCTCGCCGAGCGGCGACGCCGGCTACTGGCCCGCCATGAATCCCGGCCTCGTGGACGCGCTCGACGGCCCCGTCCTGGTCGAGAACGACGCGAACCTCGCCGCGCTCGCGGAGCGCGCCCACCTGGCCCTCTCCGGCGCCGACGCGGACCACCTCGCCGCCCTGCTCATGGGCGAGCGCTTCGGCGCCGGGCTCGTCGTCGACGGCCGGCTCCTGCGCGGCGCCGACGGCGGCGCGGGCGAGATGCGCTTCCTCGACGCCGTGCTCGGCGACCACCGTGGAGCCGACGGTGTCGCCGCCCTCGCCCGGCGATGGGCGCTCGAAGCGCTCGAGGCGGGGGAGACCTCCGCCGCGCTCTCGGCCCTGCCCCCTGCCGAGCTCGGCGCGAAGGACGTGTTCCTCGCCGCCCGCGACGGCGATGCGCTCGCCCGCGCCGTGCTCGAGCGCATCGGCGACCGCCTCGCCCGCATCGCCATGATCCTCTCGAGCCTGATCGCCGTGGACACCGTCGTCGTCGCCGGCGCGATCGCCGAGGCCATCGACCCCGTCCTCGAGCATGCGCGCGAGGCGCTGCCCCGGATCGGGACGCCGCCCCTCCCGCAGCTGCGGGCCAGCTCCCTCGGCCGCGACGTCGTCGTGCGCGGGGCGCTGGAGCTCGCCCTGACCCGCCTGCGCGAGGACCCGCTGGCCCTCCTGGCCACGGGCCCCGTCCAGGACCCCCATCCACCGACCGAAGGGAACCGCACGTCATGACCGCAGCAGCACCGCAGGCCGCAGCACAGCAGGAGGGCATGCGCCGACTCCGCGCCGGCGTGATCGGCCTGGGCTGGGCCGGCCAGCAGCACCTCGCCGCCTACGCCGCCGACCCCACCGTCGACCTCGTCGCCCTCTCCGCGATGGAGGAGCACCTGCTGGAGAGGTTCGGGGAGGAGCACCAGGTGCCCGGCCGCTACCGGGACTGGCGGCAGATGCTCGCCGAGGCCGAGCTCGACGTCGTCTCGATCGCGACGCCGACCTTCCTCCACGCCGAGATGGCGATCGCCGCGCTCGAGGCGGGCGTGCACGTGCTCACCGAGAAGCCGATGGCCCAGACCGGCGAGGCCGCCGCCTCGATGGTCGAGGCGGCCCGCCGCGCCGGACGCGTGCTCGAGGTGTCCTTCAACCACCGCCGACGCGGCGACGTCACCGCGCTGAAGTCCGTGATCGACTCCGGCGTCCTGGGGGACATCTACTACGCCAAGACCGGCTGGATCCGCCGCCAGGGCATCCCCGGGCTCGGCACCTGGTTCACCAAGGCCGAGAGCGCCGGCGGCGGCGCGATGATGGACATCGGCATCCACATGCTCGACATGACCCTCCACCTCCTCGGCGAGCCGGGCGTCACCGCCGCCTCCGCCATGACGCACGCCGAGTTCGGCCCCCGCGGCCGCGGCGGCTCCGGCTTCGGCGTCTCCCAGCTCGAGGACGGCGCCCCGTTCGAGGTCGAGGACCTCGCCACCGCCTTCCTGCGCCTGGACGGCGGGGCGACGATGCTGCTGGAGTCCAGCTGGGCGCAGTGGATCCCCGAGGACCTCTGCTACGTCACCCTCTACGGCGCCGACGGCGGGGCGACGATCGAATGGGCCGGCGGGCCCGGAAACCACCGCATCACCGTGTGGACCGAGGTCGAGGGCATCCCCGCCGAGCTCAGCCCGCAGGTGGGCGAGGACCGCGGTCACGCGGGCGCCATCGCCGAGTTCCTGCAGGCGGTCCGCTCCGGCGACGTCGCCGCCCACGACGGCTCCCTGGCGCTGCGCCGCGCCCGGGTGATCGACGCCTGCTACGCCTCCGCCGCAGCGGGCGCCGAGGTCGCCGTCGAGGGCTGAGCGCCCCGCGCGCCGAACCCCCTCGGCGACGCCCCATGACGAGAGGCGCCCCCGACACCGCACGGTGTCGGGGGCGCCTCTCGTCGGTGCCGGCACTCAGCAGCGCCGGCAGATCCGGAGCCGCAGGCTCACTCGCCCTCGACGGGCGGGAGCACGTCGGGGTTCTCCTCGAGCCAGGCCTCCACGGCCTCGGCCTCCTTGCCCTCGCCGAACTCGTTGACGACCTTGTCCTCGAGGGAGCCGAACTGCTCGTCGGACAGCTTGGCGCCGGCGATCCACTCGGCGGCGTCAGGGAAGTCCTCCTTGAAGCCGGTGCGGCCCAGGTGGTGCAGCGCCTCCGGCTCGCCGAAGGCACCCTCGGGATCCTCGAGCGCCTTCATGTCGTAGGCCGGCATCGCCCAGAAGGGGGTCCAGAGCGTGACGACGATGTCCTCCTCGGCGTCGATCGCGTTCTCGAGCTCCGTGATCATCGCGGTGGTGGAGGACGTGACGAGCTCGTAGTCGTCGAGGCCGTAGCCCGGGATCACGCTCTCCTGGGTCGCCTTGGTCAGCCCGGCGCCCGGCTCGATGCCGACGATCCGGCCGCCGAAGCGGTCGGCCTGGCCCGCGAGCTCGTCGATCGAGGTGATGTCCACGTACTGCGGCACGGACAGGTTCAGCACCGCGCCCTCGTAGTAGGCGACCAGGTCCTCGATGTCGTCGCCGTACTCCTCCATGTAGGAGGCGTGGGTGACCTCGGGCCAGGCCGAGGGGAACATGTCCACATCGCCCTGGGCGAGGCCCGCGTAGAGCACGCCGGCCTCGGTGATCTGCTCGTGCTCGACCGTGTAGCCCATGGCGGTCAGGCGGTTGTCGAGCAGGTAGGCGAGGGACAGCCCGTCGGTCCACGAGGGGATGTAGCCGAGCGTGATGGTGTCGCCGCCCGAGCCGCCGCCGTCGGAGCCGCCTCCGCTCTCGCCCCCGCCGCCGCAGGCGGCGAGGCCGAGGCCCATCAGGCCGGCGCCGCCGATCAGGGCGGAGCGTCGGGTGAGGGGGCTGGCGGCGGGGCGTCGTGCGCCACGGGGGCTGAGGGGGAGTCGTCGGGTGCTCATGAGGGAGTTCCTTCCGTGGGGTTTCTGATGGATCCGTCGGTCGCCGGTCTCAGGCGGCGGCCGCGTGGTCGGTGCCGCGACGGGACAGGGACTTCCTGATCAGTGCGATCAGGGAGGTCGGGTAGCCGCTGGGGTCTCCGATCGCCGCGGTGAGGCGGTCGAGGTAGACGGCCAGGACCACCACGGCCAGGCCGGCCTCCACGCCGAGGGGCAGGTTCTGGGTGGAGATCGCCTGGACGACCTCCTTGCCCAGGCCGTCCGCGCCGACCATGCCGGCGACCACGGCCATCGACAGGGAGAGCATGATGACCTGGTTGACGCCCGCCATGATGGTCGGGATCGCCAGCGGCAGCTGGATGCCGCGGAGGATCTGGCCGCGGGTCGCGCCGAAGGCCTCGCCGGCCTCGACGGTCTCCCCGTCGACCTGACGGATGCCGAGCTCGGTCATGCGCACGCCGGGCGGCAGCGCGAAGATGATCGTGGAGAAGATGCCCGGGACCACGCCGATCGAGAAGAAGGTGACCGCCGGGATCAGGTAGACGAAGGCAGGCATCGTCTGCATGAAGTCCATGACCGGCTTCACGATCGCGCTGACCGTGCTGGAGACGGCCGCGAGGATGCCCAGCGGCACCGCGATCACGACCGCGAACACGGTCGCCACCAGCACCAGCGCCATGGTCTGCATCATCGTCTCCCACTGCTCCATCGAGATCACGATGGCGAAGCCGATCAGCGTCGCGAGCGAGAGCTTCCAGGACCGGAACACGAAGGCGATCAGCGCGAAGACCACGACCATCACCAGCGCGGGCGCCAGCAGGAGCAGGTCGGTGAGGCCGCCGATCAGGAAGTCCATCACCGTGGAGAAGAGGTCGAACAGCCAGGAGACGTTCTCCTTGAGCCAGTCGATGCAGGCGTCGATCCAGTCGCCGATCGGGAGGCGGGGCATGAGGGCGTCGTCGGGGTTCATCGTGCGTCACCTCCGCGGCGATCGTCGGCGGTCGGGGCGTCCTGCGCGGCGTCTCCCGGGGCGCCGGGGTCCACCGGTCCGGGCGGCGGATCGACGGCGGGGGAGGAGCTCTCTCCCTCGCCGATCACGCCGAGCGCGGTCAGCAGGGTGACCCGGGGGATCACGCCGGCGAACCGGCCCTCGTCGTCGACGACGACGAGCGGCGCGTCGTGCTGCGCGGACTTCCCGAACAGCTCGGCGACAGGCGTGTCGTGGCTGACCACCGCCATGTCGTGCACGTCGGACCAGGGCAGCTCGTCCTGGCCGAGGCGCACCGCCTCGGCGACGTCGTCCTGCCAGATCACGCCGGCGGGGGTGCGGTCGCGCTCGAGCACCACGAGCCAGGAGTTCTGCGTCTCGCGCAGCAGCTTGTGGGCGGTGCGCGGGCCCTGGCCGATGCCGAGGGTCTCGCGCGGCTGCTCCATCACGGCACCGGCCACCAGCACGCGGGTGCGGTCGACGTCCTGGATGAACTTCGCGACGTAGTCGTTGGCGGGCTCGTTGAGGATCTCCTCCGAGGAGCCGATCTGCTCGATCCGGCCGTCGCGCATCATCGCGATCCGGTCGCCGAGGCGCATCGCCTCGTTGAGGTCATGGGTGATGAACAGGATCGTCTTCTCCAGGCGCTGCTGCAGGTCGACGAGCTGGTCCTGCATGTCGCGCCGGATCAGCGGGTCCAGGGCGGAGAAGGCCTCGTCCATCAGCATCACGTCGGTGCCGGAGGCGAGGGCGCGGGCGAGGCCGACGCGCTGCTTCATGCCGCCGGAGAGGGCGGAGGGGCGGTAGCCGTCCCAGCCCTTCAGGCCGACCATCTCCAGCGCCTCCTTCGCCTTCTTCTCGCGGTCGGAGCGGTTCACCCCGCTGATCTCGAGCCCGTAGGCGGCGTTCTCGCCGACGGTGCGGTGGGGGAGCAGCGCGAAGTTCTGGAAGACCATGGAGATGCGGCGACGGCGCACGTCCCGCACCTGCGCGGGGGACATCTTGGAGAGGACCTCCTCGCCGATCCGGATCTCGCCGTCGGTGGCAGGGAGGAGCCCGTTGACCATGCGGATCAGGGTGGACTTCCCGGAGCCGGACAGGCCCATCACCACGAAGATCTCCCCGGGGTCGACGCTGAAGCTCGCATCGATCACGGCGGCGGTCAGGCCCTGCGCGCGCAGGTCCTCACGGGAGCGTCCGCTGCGGAGCTCGCGCACTCCTCGCTCTGGGCGGCGGCCGAAGATCTTGTACAGACCCTCGGCGGAGATCACAGGTGGCACAGGGGCTCCTTCGGTGGCGACATGACGTGCGCGATGCCGAGCGGGGCGTCAGGGACAGAGGGCGCAAAGGGACCCGGGCGGCATCCGGCGATCCCTCACTCTAGGCCTCGCCGGTGGGGAAAACCGCCTCGGAACAGGCGTTTCAGGTCGTGCGAAGGGGGCTGGGAGCGTCTGCGGGAGGGTGGCGGGGAGGGTGGGGGATCGATGAGGAAACGGCCTGGCCTGCAGGGATGCGTCCGCCGGACGGGACGACCGACGGCCGATCCGACTGTCCGACAATCGGGACATAACTATTCGGTCACGCCCTGGCCGGACGGGGGCGCCTGCCCGTCGACGACCTGCGGAAGGGCGGTGACGGCGCGGGGCCGTCAGCTCCGTGGCGGGAGGGCTTCGGCGAGGAAGCCGAGGGTCTGCTGCCAGGCCGCCTCGGCGGCGCCGGCATGGTGCAGACCGGGGTGGGGGTTGTCGAAGGCGTGCCCCGCCCCCTGGTGGAGCACGAAGCGCACCTGCTCGCGGGTGCCGCCGGCGGTGACGGCCCCCCGGATCTGCTCGACCTGCTCGAGCGGGATGAAGGCGTCGGCCGTGCCGAAGTGGTGCAGGCTCGGCACGTCCACAGCTGCGGCGCGGTCCAGCAGCGTCGGCAGCGCGGAGCCGTAGTAGCTGACCAGGGCCGAGACCGGGCGGTCCTCCTCGGCGGCCGATGCGGCGGCGGAGAACGCGAGCCCGCCGCCGTAGCAGAAGCCCACCAGGCCCACCCGTTCGGAGTCGACCGCGCCGTGGGCGCGCAGCGCGCCGATCGCTGCGATGGCATCGGCCTCGGCGCGCTCCCAGGGCACGCGCGAGGTCAGCGCCATGCCCTCCTCGAGCCAGACCTGGAAGTCCTCGCCGTCCTCGATGCCGACGACCGGCGGGTCAAGCCGTGCGAAGAGCTGCGGGGCGAGTACCGCGTAGCCGCGGGCGGCGAGATCCGCGCAGCGCTGCTGCATGTAGGTGGAGAGTCCGAAGATCTCCTGCAGCACCACGAGACCCGGCACGGGCTGATCGAGGTCCTCGGGCAGCCAGAGCAGCCCGGGCAGGTCGTCGGCGTCCGTCGGGATCTGAAGCGTCGTCGCACTCACGCCCCGACCCTACCCCGCGCTCGCCCGGCATGCCCGGGGCCGTCGTGCGGAGGGCGTGCTGCGGGGCCGGCGGACTCAGGAGAACAGGGCGAGGGCGTACACCGCGAAGAGCAGCAGGTGCACGGTGCCGTGCACCGCGGTCACGCGTGGAGCCGCCGCGGAGACGGCCGAGACCGCGAAGGTCACGCCGAGCAGCAGCAGGTTCACGGGCGACTCCGCCAGCACCACGGGGCTGCCGATGGCGAGTCCGATGATCAGCACGGTCGGGATGGTCAGCGCCAGGGTCGAGACGAGCGCGCCGTGGCACAGATTCACCACCCGCTGCATCTCCCCGCCGGCCGCCGCACGGAGCGCGGTGAGCGTCTCGGGGGTGAACACGATCGCGGCGATCAGCACGCCGGACAGGGCGATCGGGGCGCCGAGCCGGTCCAGCCCCTCGTCGAGCAGTCCCGCCATGTCGTGGGAGAGCAGCACGATCGGCAGCACGGTCGCGACGAGCAGGAGCACGCGCAGGCCCAGCTCCGCCCGGTGGCGGGAGAGCGTCGCGCCGATGCCGGGGGAGGAGTCCTCGGTGTCGGAGGCGTCCGCGGCGTCGGCGGGCTCCTCGGCGGACTCGTCGGCCGCGGGGAGCTCCACCTCCTGGAACTCGATCGCCTGCGCGCCGGTCTGGCGCCACAGGAAGACGGCGTACACGGCGACGGTCATCACCGCAATCGCGACGCCCTGGACGGGGGCGTAGGCACCGTCCTCGCCGAGCACCGTCGGGACCGCGAAGGCCATCGCGCCGAGGCCGATCAGCAGCACCAGGTAGACGGAGGTGCCCGTCCGGTTCACGTGCAGCGCCTCGCGGCGGATGCCGCCGACCAGCAGGCACAGGCCGAGGACGAGGTTCATGATGATCATCGAGACCGCCATGACGGAGTCGCGGGCGATGGTCGCGTGATCGCCCGGGCCGAGCATCACCGCGGCGATCAGCACCACCTCGATCACCACGATCGACAGGGTGAGCACCAGGGTGCCGTAGGGGTCGCCGAGACGGCGGGCGAGGGCCTCCGCCTGCGCGACCACGCCGCCGGCGGCGATCACGATCACCGCGACGATCGCGGCGAGCGCGAGCGCGAGCAGCGCCGAGGACAGCGCGCCCGGGGCGGGGGAGAGCAGCATCAGCGCGGCGACGCCCGCCCAGCCGAGCAGCAGGCGCGAGATCGCGCTGCGGTCGAGCACCATGCGGAGGAGGTCCCTCCCGGCGGGGGCGGGGCCCGGGGAGTCGGGGCCGGGGGAGCCGACGGGCTCGGGGGAGCGATCGGGTGCGGCCGACGGGGACGCGGCGCGCGGCCAGCGGGTGCGGGACGAGGGGCTCATCGGATCTCCTGCGAGGCCGTCCTCGTGGTGCGTCCGCGGGCCGGGTCGTCCCGGCCGGGGCGCCGATCTGCCCTCGGCGCCCTCTCACCGTAGCCCGTCGCGCCCGCCCGGGTCAGCTCGTGGTGAGCGGTCCGACCAGGGCGGGCGCGAAGTGGGAGGCGAGGGCGCGAGATGCGCCGGCGTTCAGACGTCCGCCGGGCTGCCGATGCCGACCAGCAGCCCCTGGTCGCCGTCGGCGAAGGCGCCGGGGGCGACGTGCAGCTGCCAGGAGTCGCCCTCGGCGGTGGCGGCCGTGCAGTCCGTCGTCCCGAACTCCTCGAAGTCCAGGCCGTCCTCGCAGATCACCTCGGACCAGTCGGCCATGCCGGCCACCGGCACGTAGGCGTTCTCGGAGGTGAGGGTCTGCAGGGTCGCGTCGGCGACCTCCTCCGCGCCGAGCGGCTCGGCCCCGAACATCGAGCCCTGGCCCAGGCCCGTCAGCATCACGTTCTCCTGGGTCAGCTCGCTCGCCTCCTCGGGGAGCTCGGTGCCGGTGGAGAACAGGACCGCGACCCGATAGCCGCTCTCGAGGCCGTCCTCGTGCGGGACGGCGACCGTGCTCGCGACCCACTCGTGCGTCGGGGCGGTGTCGTCCGGGCTCGTCGGCCCGACGCAGCCGGCGCTCTGCCCCAACTCGACCACCAGCTCGTCGGCGCACTCGGCGGTGCCGCCGAAGGGCTCCGCCAGCAGCGCGGCGAGGTCGTCGTCCGCAAGGGTCGGTGCGCCGTCCCCGGAGGTCTCGTCGATGCCGAGGTCCGTGACCAGGAGGATCCGGGTGCGCTCGCCCGCGGCGCCCGGATCCCCCTCCTCCTGGTCTCCCGCACCCTCGTCGTCCCCTGCCTCGTCGGCGGACTCGTCGCCGGCGTCGGCGCCGGACCCGGCATCGTCCGACGGCTGCTCCTCGCCGGACTGCTCCTCCGTCGCGGTGGCGGGCTCCTGGGCGCCGCCGTCCCCGGTCCCGGCCTCGTCCCCCGCCCCGCAGGCCGTCAGGCCCAGCAGCGCCGTGCAGGCCGCGAGGGCCATGCCGCGGCGCAGACGACGGGTGGTCGTGGTGCGTGCGTCGAGGTGTCCCATCGGGGTCTCCGTCCCGGCCCTCCCCGGTGCGGCGGATGCGCCGTCATGGACCGGGGAGCGGTGGCCCGCATCACACCCTGCCCAATGGTCAAGAGAGGGTCAAGTCCATGCCATGAAAAGCTCGTGCCGACGATGTGGAGATCCTGTGCGGACCAGGAGACGTGCAGTTCAGCGCCTCTCACCGGGACGCGGGTCGCCGTGCAGCCGCCGGTACTCGTCGTCCTCCGCGTCCTCGTCCCGGGTGAGCGCGTCGCCGCCCCCGCGCAGGCCCAGCAGCACCCCCAGCCCGGCTCCGACGAGCACGCCGACGACCGCGCCGATCCACAGGCTGTCGACGACAGCGAGCCCCATCCCGATCCCGACCACGAACCCGAGGATCATCCCGAAGGGCAGCCAGGTGGAGTCGAAGCGGCGGCGAGCAGGCGGGGCCATGGAACCTCTGTCGGGCGGAGCGGGCGGGCGGTCGGTCGGGGCGTGCGGCGCGGTCGCGGTGAGGCGCGACGCACGGCAGGCAGACCGCCAGGGTAGTCCGCCGCGGGCGCGGATAGCATCGGCCCGTGACCACGTCCTCCTCCTCTCCCGCCGTGCTGCAGGCCCTGCGCAGCCCGCGCCGCCTCACCACCGAGGTGCTGGCCGGCGCCGTCACCACCCTCGCCCTGATCCCCGAGGTCATCTCCTTCTCGGTGATCGCGGGAGTGGATCCGAAGGTCAGCCTCATCGCCTCCGTCGTGCTCGCGATCTCGATGACCTTCCTCGGCGGGCGCCCCGCGATGATCACCGCCGCCGCGGGCGCGGTCGCGCTCGTCGTCGCCCCGCTCGTGCACACCCACGGCGTCGAGTACCTGCTGCCGACCGTGATCCTCGCGGGCCTCGTCCAGATCGCGTTCGGCCTCGTCGGGCTCGCGCGGATCATGCGCTTCATCCCCCGCTCGGTGATGATCGGCTTCGTCAACGCGCTGGGCATCCTGATCTTCACCGCACAGCTCCAGCACGTCCTGGACGTGCCCGCCGCGGTCTACCCGCTGTTCGCGCTCACCCTCGTCGTGGTGCTCGCCCTGCCGCGCCTGACGAAGGCCGTGCCCGCGCCGCTGGTCGCGATCGTGCTGGTCACTGCGATCGCGATGATCTTCCACCTCCGCGTCCCGACCGTCGGCGACCAGGGCGAGGTCTCCGGCGGCCTGCCCGGCCTCACCCCGCTCGAGGTGCCGCTGACGCTGGAGACCCTGCAGATCATCGCCCCGACCGCCCTGTCCGTCGCCTTCGTCGGCCTGATGGAGACGCTGCTGACCGCGAAGCTCGTCGACGACATCACCGACACCCGCTCCTCGAAGAGCCGCGAGTCCTGGGCGCTCGGCGTCTCCAACATCCTCGCCGGCTTCTGGGGCGGGATCGCCGGCTGCGCGATGATCGGCCAGACCGTCATGAACGTGAAGCTGGGCCGGGCCCGCACCCGCATCTCCACCCTCGTCGCCGGCGTGCTGCTGCTCATCCTGGTCACCGCGCTGTCGGATCTCATGGAGCAGATCCCCATGTCCGCGCTCGCCGCGGTGATGATGGTCGTCGCGGTCTCGACCGTGGACTTCCACAGCGTGCGCCCCGCGACCCTGCGCCGCATGCCGGTCTCCGAGACGCTCGTCATGGCCACGACCGTGGTGGTCGTGGTGATCACTCACAACCTCGCCCTCGGCGTCGCCGCCGGGGCGCTGCTCGCGGTCGCCCTGTTCGCCCGGCGCGTCGCGCACGTGACCCGCGTGGAGCGCACGACGGTGGCCGACGGGACGCGCTACACCGTGCACGGCCCGCTCTTCTTCGGCTCGAGCAACGACCTGGTCGAGCAGTTCGACTACGCCGCCGACGCCGAGCGCGGCCTCCCGGTCGCCGTCGACTTCACCGCCGCCCAGATCTGGGACGCCTCGACCGTGGCCGTGCTCGACTCGGTCCAGGCCAAGTACGTCGAGCACGGCCTCGAGGTCTCCTTCACCGGGCTCGACGAGCGCTCGACCGTCTTCCACGGGCGCCTGACCGGCACGCTGAACTGACCCGCCGGACCGCCGTGGGCGGGCCGGGTCGCATCGGCGGGGTCGGCCCCCGCCGGCACGCCGCCGCTCACGGCACGATGACGATCTTCCCGCCGAGGTGACCCTGCTCGACCCGGGCGATGGCCTCCGCCGCCCGGGCGAGCGGGTAGGTCTCGAGCACGTGGGGGTCGACGAGTCCCGCCTCGACCACGCCGACGATCTTCTCGAGCACGCCCTCGGAGCGCTCGCGCCCTGCCCCGCCGAGCTCCGTCGCGGTGGCCGCGTCCGCCGCGGAGACGAGGTGCGCAGGATCCTTCACGAGCGGGGCCAGCGCCCGCAGCGGCTCCCCGCCCACCAGGTCCACGAGCAGGTCCGCACCGTCGGGCAGCAGGTCGCGCACCGCCTCGGCGGCGCCGGGGCCGGCGGCGACGAAAGCCGCGCCGGTCTCCTCGATCAGCTCCCGCTTGGCCGCGGAGGCGACGCCCACGGCGGCGAAGCCGTGGACCGCGGCGATCTGCAGCACCATCCGGCCCACCCCGCCGCCGGCGCCGAGCACCAGCAGTGACTGGCCCGCCTCGATCTCGACCTGATGGGTGAGGTCGTAGGCGGTGGTGCCGGCGACGGGCAGGGTCGCGGCGTCGACGAAGGAGATCTCCTGCGGCTTGCGCACGGCCTCCGCGGCTCGCAGCACCGTGTGCGAGGCGAAGGCGCCCTGGCCCCGCGCGGGGGCGCCGAGCACCTCCTCGCCGACGGCGAGAGCAGTGACGCCCTCGCCGAGGGCGACGACGACTCCGGAGGCCTCGAGCCCCATCGGCATCGGCATCGGGGCCGAGTTGCCGAAGGCGCCCTCGCGACGCTTGACGTCGGCGGGGTTCACCCCGGCGGCACGGACCTCGATCAGGACCTCGCCGGGGCGGGGCTCCGGGACCGGGCGCTCGGCCAGCTCCTGGTGCTCGGGGCCGCCGTAGCGGGCGGTGACGAACACGGGCGAGGTGGTGGTGACGGTCATGTCAGGTCTCCTCTTTCTGCGGGCGGTTCCGCGACGGGGTCAGGCTGTCACGCGCGGGCGGGTGCTGCGCTCCTCGGCGATCGGCGGGGCGCTCGCCGAGGTGGGTCGGGACTCGTCCCGGCGGCGAAGCAGTCGCATGGCGTTCAAGATCACGAGTAGCACGGAGGCCTCGTGGACGAGCATGCCGATGGCCATCGTGACCCCGCCGGCGAAGACCCCGGCCAGCAGGGCCGCCACCGTGAGCACCGCGATCGCGATGTTCTGGTGCATCACCCGCACGGTGCGGCGGGCGAGTCCCACGGCCTCCGGGAGCTTCAGCAGGTCGTCCTTCATCAGTGCGATGTCCGCGGTCTCGATCGCGACGCCGGTGCCGGCCGCGCCCATCGCCACGCCGATGTCCGCCGTCGCGAGCGCCGGGGCGTCGTTCACGCCGTCGCCAACCATCGCGACAGTGTGACCCTCGGCCTGCAGCGCGCGGACCGCGTCGAGCTTGTCCTCGGGCAGCAGCTGGGCGCGGACCTCGTCGACGCCGACCTCGGCGGCCACTGCCCGGGCGACGCGCTCGTCGTCGCCGGTGAGCATCACGACCTTCTTCACGCCCCGGGCGTGGAGTCGGGCGATCATCTCCGACGCATCGGCGCGCAGCCGGTCGGCCACGGCGACCACGCCGATCACCTCCCCGTCGAGCGCGATCGCCATCGGGGTGCGGCCCAGGCCCGCGAGCCGGGCGACCTCCTCGGCGGCCCCGCGGTCCTCGGCAATGCCCTCGACTGCCAGCAGCGGCAGGTTGCCCACGGCCACGCGGCGGCCCTCCACGGTGGCGACGACGCCCTTGCCCGGAACCGGTTCGGTGTGCTCGGGCAGGCCCGCGATCGCGAGCCCCTCGGCGTCGGCGGCCTCGATGAGCGGACGAGCCAGCGGGTGCTCGGACCCGGCCTCGGCCCGGGCGGCCCATCCCAGCACCTCGGCGCGGCTGTGGGCGGGGTCCAGGACGCTCACGTCGGTGAGGTGCGGCCTGCCTTCGGTGAGGGTGCCGGTCTTGTCCAGCGCGACGGCGGAGATCCTCGCGCTGGTCTCAAGGAACTCCCCGCCCTTGATGAGGATGCCGTCCTTCGCGCCGCGGCCGATGCCGGCCACGATCGCGACCGGGATCGAGATGACCAGCGCCCCGGGGCAGCCGATCACGAGCAGCGTCAGCGCGAGCACGACGTCGCCGGTCACGAGCCCGGTGACCAGTGCGAGCAGGATGATCGCCGGGGTGTACCAGGTGGAGAAGCGCTCCATGAAGCTCTGGGTGCGGGCCTTCGCATCCTGCGCCTCCTCGACGCGGTGGATGATCCGGGCGAGAGTCGTGTCGGCGCCGATGCCGGTGGCGCGCACCTGCAGGAGCCCGGCGGCGGCGACGGTGCCCGCGAACACCTGGTCGCCCGCGGCCTTCTCCACAGGGAGCGACTCGCCGGTGATCGAGGCCTCGTCCAGTGCGCCGGTCCCGCCGATCACGGTCCCGTCGACGGGGACCTTCGCGCCGTTCTTGACCAGCACGGTCTCCTCGAGCAGCACGTCGGCGGCGGGGATCTCGACTTGGCGACCGTCCCGCATCACGACCGCGACGTCGGGGGCGACCGCGACCAGCTCGGCGAGCGCGGAGCGGGTGCGGTTCATGGTGCCCGCCTCGAGGGCGTGGCCGATCGCGAACAGGAAGGTGACGGCGGCGGCCTCCCAGTACTCGCCGATCACGAGCGCGCCGATCGCGGCGATGGAGACCAGCAGGTCGATCGCGATGGTCCGCGCCCGCAGGGCACGGACGGCCGTGAGCAGGATCGGGGCCCCCGCCACCAGGGCGGCGGCGACCATGGCCAGGTCCGAGGCGATCAGGACGCCCCGGCGGTCCAGGGCGAGGCCGAACTCGTGGTGCCCGGCGCCGAAGGGGTTCACGCCGGCGGAGGCGGAGAGGACGGCGGCGAGGACGATGAGGGCGCCGGCGACGGTCGGCGTGCCCCAGGGGCCGCGCCACCAGCGCAGCAGGGTGGTCATGAGGAGTCCTTTCGAGACAGGCGCCCGCGGCCCCGGGACGGGGGATGCCGTACCGGGTGCCTCGGCGGGCGGGGATCCGCGGGGCGGATCCGGGGAGAGGGTCAGAAGGCGGAGAGCGTGGCCCGGTAGCCGGCCGCGCCGATCGCGGCGATGATCTCGTCGGTGGAGGTCACCGACGGGTCGTGGTCGACCTCGACGCGGGCGGAGGCGAACTTGACGGTGACGTCCCGGACGCCCGGCAGGCGGCCCACGCGCTTCTCGATCTTGGCCACGCAGGAGGGGCAGCTGAAACCTTCGGCGCGGAAGACGGAGCGGGTGGTGGAACCGGCGGTGGCGGTCATGAGCGGGTCCTCTCGGCGAGTGCGGCGAGGGCGTCTCCCTCGCTCGTAACTCGACCCTAGGTGCGTGCGGAGAGGGAGAACATGACGGCGGTCATTCGCCCGCACGGCAATCCTGACCAGGACCGATGGCCCGTTCTAGGGGTCGCACACGGGCTATCCTCACGCCATGACCGCTCCCGAGGGGCGGCGCACCATCCCGCTGGCGGAGGTGACGCTGCCGCACCAGTGCCCCGCGCCCATGCGCCTGGGTGTGCTCTCCCGCTCCGCCTACTTCCACGGTCTGGACGCCGCGGCGCTCGAGGGCATCGACCGACGCATGCGCACCGCCACGATCGCCGCCGACGAGGCGGTGTTCCGGGCGGGGGAGGAGGCGAGGGCCCTGTACGTCGTCGCCGAGGGGCGGGTGCGGATGTCGCAGCCGACGCCGTCGGGCGCGCTCGTGGTCACCGACATCCTCGGGCCGGGGGCGATGTTCGGGGCGATGAGCAGCCTCGGCGAGCCCGTGCACCAGCGCACGGCGACCGCGCTCGTCGGCTCCTGCGTGCTGCAGATCGGGCAGGCCGCCTTCCGAGAGGTGATGGTCGAGCAGCCCGTCGTGGGGCTGCGAGTCGTGGACGACCTCGCCGAGCGGCTCTCCCGCGCTCAGACCGACCTGGGCGGGCAGGGTCCGGACACCGTCGAGCAGCGGGTCGCGCGGGCGCTGCTGCGCCTCGCCGAGACGCTCGGGGAGGACCGCGGCGCGCAGGGTCTGCTGCTCGAGGTGCCGCTGAGCCGGGCGGACCTCGCCGGCCTCGCCCGCTCCACCCCCGAGTCGGTCTCCCGCGTGATGAGTCGGCTGCGGCGCGAGGGGATCATCGACTCCGGCCGGCGCTGGACCTCGATCCTGGACCGCGGCGCGCTCGAGGAGCGCGCCGCGGCGAGCTGATCAGATCGGTCGGCGGCGCACCAGGCGCAGCACGGTGCGCAGGATCATCATCACCAGCAGCAGGATCCCCACGTAGCCGTTGATGACGTAGACGATGTCGACCATCTGCGAGAACGGCAGCACCAGCCCGATCAGGGTGCCGACCGCGGCGAGGACCACGGTGAGGCGCTTGAACCCGGGGGTGCCGTCGGCGAAGAAGCGCTGGGAGACGGTCCAAAGCAGCGGCACGGCCGTGGTGAAGATGCCCGCGAGGATGATCAGCGAGAAGCCCGAGGCGAGGACGGGGCTGATCTCGTTCGCCAGCACCAGCATCGGGATCTCGGTGCCGGCGACGAACTCGATGTTCGCCAGCAATCCGAGCCCGACGATCATGCAGGCCAGCGCGAAGATGCTGCCGCCGAGGATGCCGCCCGAGGCGGCCTCGGGGTTGCTGCGGGTGGTGCGGCCCAGCGCCGTCAGGAACGCCGCGAGCCACAGCATGCAGAAGCCGACGTAGGACAGCCCCGACATGAACCAGTTGTTCGAGGCCTGCACAAGATCGAGCGAGGGGAGCATGGACACGCCCTCGCCGACGCCGTGCGAAGAGCGGACGATGCCCACGATGCCCAGCGCGATCGCGATCACCACGATGACCGGGCCGATCTTGCCGATCACGTCCACCAGGCTCGAGAGCCCGAACCAGGCCGTCAGCCCCACCACGACCGCGAGCGCCACGCCGCCGATGTACTTCGAGAGGCCGTAGTGCTCCTCGAACACAGCGCCCGCGCCCGAGACCATCACGGTGAAGCTCAGGAACACGAACAGGATCGAGAACCAGTCGAAGAAGGTGCCCAGGTACCTGCCGCAGTAGTAGTAGAAGATCCGCGAGGGCTTGTCGAACCCGTGCTTCCGCCCGACGAGGAAGAACTCCACGCACACGTAGGAGATCAGCACCAGCACCAGAAGGCCGGTGCCGAAGAACCCTCGAGAAGCCGTAGGAGGTGAAGTGCTGCAGGATCTCCTGTCCGGGAACCGCCCGGCACGGGCCCGGACCGTCCCTCATCGGACAGCAGGCACCGGCGCGCCGGGAGGGCGCCGGGTCGTCATCGCCCCGGACGCCGCCGGTGGATCAGCTGTGACGCTAAGTCGATATGGCGGGCCTCATACCGTCAAGCGGGTGATCGCACGGCGACCGACGGGCAGATCGGGCGGGGGCGCCTCATCATCAGCACGTCGACCCAGGCCAACAGGTATCTGCGGAGCGTCTTGGGCGAGGCGTCGGCGAATCATGGTCACCTCGTCGTGGTCCATGTCGGCTGCTGCAGATGGTGCCCCCGGCAGGATTCGAACCTGCGACACCCGCTTTAGGAGAGCGGTGCTCTATCCCCTGAGCTACGGAGGCGCTCCGGTCCGGTCGGGGATGAATCCCCATGACCGAAGGCCTGGGTCATCGTAGCCTCCCATGGCAGGATCGCTCCATGTCGACCGCATCGCACGAGACCGCCGCCACCGTCGCCGCCGTGATCCTGGCCGGGGGAGCGGCCTCGCGCCTGGGCGGCACCGACAAGACCCGTCTGCCCATCGCGGGCGCGAGCGTGCTCGAACGCGTGCTGCGCGCCGCCCCCGTCGGCCGCCGCATCGTCGTGGGCCCGAGCGGGGCCGACGGCGGCGACCTCGCCGCCCGCCACGGCGCCCGCTTCGTGCTCGAGGACCCGCCGCGCTCCGGGCCGCTGGCCGCGCTCGCCCGCGGCGTCGCCGAGATCTCCGAGGCGCCCGACGAGGCGACCGTGCTGGTCCTCGGCGGGGACATGCCGCTGCTGCGCCCCGAGACCCTCCGCGCCCTCGCCGCCCGCAGTGCCGAGACCGGCCGCGTCGTCGCCCTCGAGTCGAAGGACGGGCATGTGCAGTTCCTCGGTGCCGCCTGGCCGCTCGGCCGGATCCGCGCCGCGCTCTCCGAGATCGAGCACGACGGCGGCGGCTGGGCGGACCTCAGCCTGCGCCGCCTCTACGGCACCCTCGGCGAGGGCGAGCTCGTGAGCCTGCCCGTCACCGGCTCCGAGGCCGCCGACATCGACACCCCCGATGCCCTGGACCAGGTGCGCCGCGCCGCCGGCCCCCGCATCGCCCTCGCCCAGATCGAGGTGCCCACCGATCATGAGTCGATGGTCGCCGTGGTCCGCGGCGCCGTCGCCGAGGCCGCCCAGGAGGGCGCCCACCTCGTGCTCCTGCCCGAGGCGACCCTCACCCCCTTCGGCACCGACCTGCGCGCCGCCGCCGAGACCCACCACGAGGACTTCGCCCGTCTGCTCCAGGAGCTCGCCGACGAGCACTCCCTGGTCGTGGTCGCCGGCTCCTTCAGCCCCGCGGACGACGGCCGCGTCCACAACACCGTCCTCGTTCGCGGCCCCGGCGGCACCCCCTCGCTCGAGTACCGCAAGATCCACCTCTTCGACGCCTTCGACGCCGACGAGTCCGCCACCGTCGCCCCCGGGCAGGAGCTGGTCACCTTCGACCTCGCCGGCACCCGCTTCGGCCTCGCCACCTGCTACGACATGCGCTTCCCGGAGCAGTTCACGGCGCTCGCCCGCCGCGGCGCGCACGCGATCCTGCTGCCGACGGCCTGGGCCGAGGGCCCCGGCAAGCGCGAGCAGCTCCAGCTGCTGCTGCGCGCGCGGGCGCTGGACTCGACCTCGGTGATCCTCGCCGCCGACCAGTCCCCGCCCGCCGGCTACGCGGGCAGGGCCCCGCGCGGCATCGGCCGCTCCGCCGCCGTCGGCCCGCTGGGCCGGATCCGCCAGGAGCTCGGGCTCGAGCCCGGACTGCTGATGGTCGACCTGGACCTCGCCGAGGTCGAGACGGCGCGCGCGACCCTGCCCGTGCTGCGCCACACGGTGCCGCTGCCCGAGCGCTGAGCCCGCGGCGAGCACGATCTGATCGCGGGGCTGCCGGGAGTGCGGCTCGGCAGGCCCGCCTGTCGGCGTGACCTGGGGAACAGACCCGTCCCGACAGCCTCGCGTACCCTGCCGGGGTGAACACCCTGCTCAGCCGCCATGCCTCCGTTCGCCCCGCCGCCCTCGCAGCGCTCTTCGCCGCCCTGCTCGCCGCGCTCCTCGCGCTCGGCGCGCCCGCGCAGGCCCATGACACGCTGCTCGAGTCGGATCCGGCCGACGGCGCGACGCTGGAGACCTCGCCCGAGGCGATCACCCTCACCTTCTCGGCCGACATCCTCGAGGTGAGCCCGCTGGTGCGGATCACCGACGAGTCCGGCGAGCAGCTGGCCGAGATCACTCCGAGCATCGACGGACCCGTCGCCACCGCGACCCTCGAGGAGCCGCTGCCCGCCGGGACCAGCACCGTCCAGTGGCGCGTCGTCTCCAGTGACGGCCACCCCATCGAGGGCACCTTCGAGGTGACCGTCGAGCAGGACGCCGCCGCGGAGGAGACCACCGAGGCGCCCGCCGAGGAGAGCAGCCCCGCCGAGGAGAGCGCCCCCGCCGAGACCGCCGCCCCCGCCGAGGAGGGTGAGCAGGCCACGGCCGAGGCCGCCGAGGAGGAGAGCGGCTCCTCCATGACCCCGCTGCTCATCGTGCTCGGCGTCGCCGTGGTCGGCGCGGTCGTCGCGGTGCTGCTGATCATGCGCCGCCGCGACTGACGCCCGGCCCGTCGGTCGCTGGGCCGCAACCCCGTCGGCCGCTCGACCCCGCGCCGCCGGCCCACCGGCCCCGCGACCCGGCCCGTCGGCCGTGGACCGGCCCCGGACACGGAAGAACCCCCGAGGCATGCCTCGGGGGTTCTTCGCTGCTCAGGGGGCGGGGACTCAGTTGTCCTTGTTGTCGTCCCCGCCGAGTCCGAGTCGGTCGCGGGCGGCGTCCGCGCCCTTGTCGACGTGACCGTCGACGTTGTCCGGAGCGCGATCCTTGACCTGCTCGGTCGCACCGTCGAGGCCCTGCTCGACCTTGTCCGGGTTGTCGTTGGCGAAGCCCTTGGCCTTGTTCAGCGCGTCATCGAAGCCCATGATCATGTCCTTTCGTTCGCGGAACCACCCCGTGACCGGGGCGACATCGCCAACCTACGACGCCCCGCCGCCGTGACTCAAACGTGACCCGACGATCCGACGGGATCTGGTCGATTCTGCGCGCGACAGGCGCTATCGGGCGCAAAGCGCGCAATACTGTCTGCGTGACCATGCGCGAAACCGGGCCCCGCCCCTCCGCTTCGACCCCCTCGAGCCCGTCCCAGGCGCCGCGTCGCGCCGCGAGGGGACGCAGCGCCCGCTGGGACCACGTGCTCTCGCTGCTGACCACCACCAAGCGCCTCAGCGTCGCCGAGGTCGCCGCCGACCTCGAGGTCAGCGAGTCCACGGTGCGACGCGACTTCATGGAGATGGAGCGGGCCCAGCTCGCCCGGCGCACCCACGGCGGGATCGTCGCGGTCGACGTCGCCTACTCCCTCGCCAGCGTCCCGCGCGCGGCCGACGAGGGCTCCGCCCAGCGCGAGCGGGTCGCGGACCGCGCCGCCTCCCTCGTCGAGCCCGGGCAGATCATCGGCTTCAACGGAGGGCGCACCACCACCTCCGCCGCCCGCCGGGCCGTCTCCCGCTCAGACCTCGACTCCCGCGACGGGACGCCGGGCCTGACCGTGGTCTGCGCGGCGCTGAACATCGCCACCGAGGCCGTGCTGCGCCCCTCCGTGCGCACCGTCGTGCTCGGCGGCGTCGCCGAGCCCTACTCCTTCGAGCTCACCGGCCCCCTCGCCACCGCCACCATGCGCGACCTGTGGCTGGACACGATGTTCGTCGGCACCGTCGGACTCGACCTCGGTGCGGGCCTGACCTGCAACTCCGACGCCGAGGCGGGCGTCACCCGGATCATGATCGGCCACTCCCGCCGCGTCGTCGGCCTCGCCACCGCCGACAAGATCGGCCACCGCGCGCTCGCCGGGATCTGCCCCGTCTCCGTGCTCACCGACCTGATCATCGCCGGCCCCGTCCCCGAGGACCTCCGCGCCCATCTGCAGGAGAGCTCGGTGCGCCTGCACGAGGTGTGAGCAGGTCGGGCGTCCCACGGCGGCACGCCTGCGCGGACGCCCGCCGGGCTCCCGGTAGCGTGGGCTCCCATGTGGAGTTTCCTGCGCGGGAAGAAGCGACCGGAGAGCACGGACCAGGAGGCGCCGTCGCGCGACGACGCCCTGTCGGCCCTCGCCCGGGAGCGTCGCGGCGAGCGGTCCGGGGACCAGCAGGAGGCCCCCGCGAGCCCCGACCCGGCACCTGCCGCCCCGCAGCGCGAGGAGCCCCCGGCCGAGCCTGCGCGGACCGGCGGCTACGAGGTCGTGCTCGACCACCGCTTCGACGAGGTCGGAGCCGGGATCGCGCCCGAGCAGGACGAGGACGGCGTGCCCGTGGTCCGCCGCGAGCACCGACCGCTCAGCCGCGAGGACCGCGTCGCCGACGCCCTGGACCGCTGGGCCCAGCAGATCACCGGCGGCGTCACCGCCCCCTCCTTCCTCACCCAGATCCGTGCCGGCGGCACGGTCCTGGACCTCACCCACTCCCATCCCTCCGGCCTCGCGCAGCTCCTCGCCGGCCGCGGCCCCACGCGCCTGTCCTCCCTGGTCCGCGAGGTCGGGGCGCTCGCCGACGCCCGCGCCCACGCCCGCACCATCCGCGAGGTCGCCGAGCGGCACGCGGAGGAGGTGGGCCTGACCACCTGCCACCTCGGGATCGGCGAGGCGATCTGGTACCCCGAGGACGGCTCCGAGCCGATCCACGCCCCCGTGCTCGTGCGCCCCGTGACCCTGCGCCTGCGCGGCAACGCCCGTGAGGACGTCGACCTCGAGGTCGACGCGACCGCGGACCTCAACCCCGTCCTGCTGCGCGCCCTGCGCGAGGCCGGCGTCGCCGTGGACGCCCGCGCGCTGCTGGCCACGACCGACGGCGCCCACGGCTTCGACCCCAACCCCGTCCTGGACGCCTTCCGCTCCCTCGGCCAGCCGCTGACCGGCTTCCGCGTCCTGCACGCCCTCGTCGTCGGGAACATGATGGACGCCGCCGGCTCCGTCGCCGAGGACCTCGCCGAGGCGCGCGAGGACTGGGCCGCCTCGCCGCTGGTCGCCGCGCTCGCCGGCGACGAGACCGCCCGCACCGAGGTGCAGGACGCGGAGGGGACCGAGCTCCCCTCGGTGCCCGAGGACGAGCTGGTCGCCGCCGTCGACCCCGGCCACCGCGCCGTGCTCGAACGGGTCCTGGCCGGTGGGGACCTCGCCGTGCCCACCCCGCCCGGCACCACCAGCCTCGACCTCGTCGTCGACCTCGCCGAGGAGCTCAACGCCCGGGGCAAGAGCGTCCTGATCGTCTCCCAGCGCCGCCGCAACCTCTCCCAGCTCGTCGAGATCGCCCGCCGCCGCGGCCTCGACGAGCTCGTCTTCGACCTCTCCCCGGACCCGTCCCTGCAGCGCAACGCCTCCGCCTCGCTGCTGCGCAGCCTGCGCCGCGCCGGCTCCCACGGACTCGGTCCGGACGACGCCGCCCCCGAGGAGCTCGGCGCCAGCCGCGACATCCTCGTCGGCCACGTCGAGGCGATGCACCGGATCCAGGAACCGTGGGACGCCTCCGCCCACGACGCGATCTCCGCGCTCGCCGCGCTGACCCGCCTCCACCCCGCCCCCCGCACCTCGGTGCGGCTGCCCGGCTCCGTGGCCGCGCAGATGGTGGGGGAGGACCGCGACCGCTACACCGAAGCGCTGCGCGAGGCCGCCGAGGTGGGCGTGCTCTCCACCGGCCCCGAGCAGACCGCCTGGTACGGCGCGCCGATCAGCTCCGACACCCAGGCATCGCGGGCCGAGGAGCTCGTGGACCAGCTGCGCGGCGAGATCCTGCCGCAGCTGCGCCGCGCCGGCGCCCGCGCCGGCGGGGAGCTGGGACTGCGCGAGCCCGCGACCCTCGACCAGCTCGGCGAGCGCCTCGCCCTGCTGGACCGGGTGCAGGCGCTGCTGGGCACCTTCCAATCCGCCGTGTTCGCCGCCCCGCTGCCCGACCTCGTCGCCGCCACCGCCGACAAGCGCTGGCGCGAGGAGCGCGGCGTGGAGATGGGCTTCGGCGCCCGTCGGCGGCTGAAGAAGGAGGCCGCCGCGCTGCAGCGCCCCGCCGCCCTGTCCCCGGACCTGCACCGCGACCTCGGCGAGGCCCGTGACGTGGTCGAGGAGTGGCGCCGCCACGCCGCCGAGGCGGAGGGGAGCCCCTCGCGACCGTCCCTGCCCGAGGACCTCGAGCAGATCCACCGCATCGCCGCCCGCTCCCAGAAGGTGCTCGACGAGCTGGCCGTGCTGCTGGACGGCACCCCCGCCGGCGCCGACCTCGCCCGCACCGGCCTCGACGAGCTCGAGCGCCGCGTCGAGGCCCTCGCCGCGGACCGCGCCGACCTCGAGACCCTCCCGCGTCGCACCGAGCTGCTGCGCCGACTCGGCTTCGACGGCCTCGGCGAGCTCGTCGAGGACCTCCGCGCCCGCAGAGTGCCGATCGACCAGGTCGGCGCCGAGCTGGAGCTGGCCTGGTGGCGCAGCGTCCTCGAGCTGATCGCCGGCGCCGAGCCGACCATCTCCCAGTACGACGGCACCTCCCTCTCCCAGGTCGCCGAGCGGTTCCGCCGACTGGACGCCGCCTATCTCGCCGACGCCTCCGCCCGCGTGCACGCCGCGGCCGACGAGACGAGGGTGGCGACGATGAAGCTCTACCCGGACACCTCCCGCGCCGCGATCGCCGAGCTCGCCCGCTCCTCGACCGTGTCCATCCGCGACCTCGCCGCGAAGTACGAGGACATCCTCTTCGCGGCCCGCCCCGCCTGGCTCGCCTCCCCGTACCTGGTCCCGCAGGTCATCCCGCGGGGACGCCACTTCGACGTGCTGATCGTCGCCGACGGCGGGCGCCTGCCCACCGCCGCGGCGCTGCCGTCGATCGTCCGGGCGTCGCAGACCGTCGTCGTCGGCGATGTGCTCGAGTACGGCGGGGACTCGGTCCCGAGCCTCCTCGACGACATGCTGCGCATCGCCCCGCACCAGGAGATCCTGCGCGATCCCCATCCCGCGACCGAGGGGCTGCGCGGCTTCGCCCAGCGCCGCGCCCTGGTCGGCGAGGTCGTGGCCGTGCCGAGCCCCGTCGCCCCCGAGCAGGACCGCCTGGTCACCGTCGAGAACGGCCGCGGCCCCGTCACCGAGGGGACGGAGTACGTCGAGTCCACCGAGGCGGAGCTGCGCCGTGTCACCGACCTCGTGATCGAGCACGCTCGCACCCGCCCCGAGCGGTCCCTGGCCGTGCTCACCTTCACCGAGGAGCACGCCCGGCGCCTGATGGAGCGGATCATGAACACCGTCTCCGTCATCCCGGCGCTGCGCGACTACTTCGACCCCGGCGCCCGCGAGGTGTTCACGGTGCTGCCCGCCGCGCAGGCCACCTCCGTGCTGCGCGACGACATCATCGTCTCGATCGGCTTCGGGAAGACCCCGCACGGCCGGCTGCTGCACCGCTTCGGACCGCTGTCCGAGGAGAGCGGCCGCAAGGCCCTCGCCACCGTCATCACCCGCGCCCGCGGCCGCACCACCGTGGTCTCCTCCCTCGCCGTGCAGGACCTCGACCACGCCCGGCTGCGCTCCGACGGCGCCCGCGACCTGCGCGCCCTGCTCTGGGTGCTGCAGGGCGGGCACGACGTCCCCGTCGTCCCCCATGTCGCCGCGCTCACCGGCAGCGACGAGGAGATCGCTCCGCCCGCCCCCGAGCTGCCGCGCGCCGCACCCGCTCCGAACGGGAGCGAGGGCCCCGTGCAGGAGGGCCGCGGCGGCGCCGCACCGGAGCCGGCCGCGTCCGCGGAGCCGGCGCACGCGCAGGAGCTCTCCGACGAGGACCTCGACGCCGCGATCGAGGCGGCGCTGGCCCGCAAGTCCGCCGCCTCCCCGCGGAGCGCGGACCCCGAGACCGACGGCGCCGGGACCGGTCAGGAGACGGAGCAGCCGGCGGCGGAGTCCGACGACGCCGCCCGGGCCGCGGACGGTGGCGCCGCCGGCTCCGGCGCGCCCGCGGGCGCCGAGGCGCCGTCCGACGTCGACGAGCCCGCCGCCGCGCGGCCCGAGCCGGAGGCCGAGCGGGCCCCGCGCGAGCTCGAGACCGACGCCCTCGTCCAGGACCTCGCCGACCGCCTGCGCCGGCTCGGCCTGCTGGTCGAGCGGGACTTCGGCCTCTCCGCGGACCGGATCGAGCTCGCGCTCGGCCATCCGGACATGCCCGGCCGACTGCTGCTGGCCGTGGACACCGACGGCGCCCACTACGTCGACACCCCCAGCCAGCGCGAGCGCGACCGGCTGCGGGCCGAGCGCCTCGAGGCCGCCGGCTGGGCGACCGAGCGCGTGTGGTCCTGGGCCCTGTTCATCGACCCCGACGGGGAGGCCGAGCGGATCCGTCGCGCCCTGGACCGGGCGCTGCGCCTGGTCCAGGCGGAGGAGAGCTCCGACTCGCCCTCCGGCGTCGGCACGATCCGCCATCGTCTGCCCCGCCCGCAGATCCCCGCCGGTCACCCGCTGAGCTTCTACTCCAGCGACGACTTCGACGCGGTGGTGGAGTACATCTGCTCCGACGGCCGCGCCCGGCTCGAGGAGCACCTGGCCACCGAGGTGCGCAGCTTCCTCGGCTTCGAGCAGCGCTCCGTGCTGCTGGACGTCTCCGTCTCCAGCGCGATCCGCCGCTACCAGGAGCGACAGTGAGCACCGGCTCCGCGGCCGACGGGGAAGCGTCGGCCCGCGGGAGAGCGGCGAGGCCCGCCCGCCGGGTCGTCGTCTCCTCCGTGACCGGCAAGCCGATCGACTGGGAGGCACAGGACGCGGCCGCCCCCGCCGCCTCCCGCGGCGAGGAGCCGAAGGTGCTCCCGGACCGCCTCGCCGAGGACGCCCCCGAGCCCGGGGCCGACGAGTCCAACGACGCCCGCCTCAGCGGCGACGTGCCCCCGCACTGGGGCCGCGGCCGCTGATCGGACGGGGAGCGCGCCACGGCTCGCCGCGCCCCGGACCGCCCCGGCGACGGCTTCTCGTGCCCGGGCGCGGGGTCCGTCACTCGCCGCTCCGTCCGGTGCCGGGACCGGGCGCCCGGCTCCGTAGGCTGGCTGCATGACGGACACCGCCCCCGCCGCCGCGCCCGCCGACACCGCCCTCCCGCGCCACCGCAATCCGCTCGGGAACCTCCTGCGCGGCGCGCTGATCGGGGTGGTCGAGACCGTGCCCGGCGTCAGCGGCGGCACCGTCGCGCTGGTCACCGGGATCTACGACGAGCTGATCGAGGCGGGGCACCGGATCACCGCCGCCGCCCGTCGCCTCGTGACCGGGCCGGAGCGCGTCGCCGGAGCGCGTGAGCAGCTGCGCGGCGTGAACTGGCTGCTCGTGCTCCCGCTGCTGGTCGGCATGGCAGCCGCCGTCCTCACCGTCGCCGGGCCCGTCACAGGTCTCGGCGAGGACCACCCCGAGACGATGCGCGCCCTGTTCCTCGGCCTCGTCGCCGGCTCCGTGCTGGTGCCCGTGCGACTCTCCGGCGGGGCGTGGCGCGGGACGGAGCTCGGCCTGTTCGCCCTCGGCGCGGTCGGCGGGCTGCTGCTGACCTCCCTGCCCTCGACCTCCCTCGAGCCGAGCCCGTGGGTGGTGGCGCCCGCCGCCGCGATCGCCGTGTGCGCGCTCGTGCTGCCCGGTGTCTCGGGGTCCTTCCTGCTGCTGAGCGTCGGCCTCTACCAGCCCACCCTGCAGGCCGTGGACCAGCGGGACCTCGGCTACATCGCCTGGTTCGGGCTGTGGGCGCTCGTGGGGCTCGTCGTCATCGTGAAGCTCATGCGGATCCTGCTGACCCGTCACCACCGCGGCACCATGGTGGTGCTCGCCGGTGTGATGATCGGCGCCCTGCGCAGCCTCTGGCCGTGGCAGGACGCCTCGAGCGCCCTGCAGGGCCCGGGCGCGGACTGGCCGCTGATGCTGCTCGTCGCCCTCGTCGGCGTGGTGGCCGTGCAGCTGCTCGTCCTCGTCGAGTCCGGCCTCGCCGCCCGCGCGTCGTAGGCCCGAGGGCGCCCGCCGGGACGGCCCCCGCGGTCCGACGCCTGCGCCGTACCCTGGCGGCATGACTGACACGAGCACCGACAGCCTCGACCTCTCCGCCGTCCGCGTCGCCCTGATCGGGGCCGGGAACATGGGCGGACCCGTCGGCCGCACCATGCTCGACGCCGGGGTGCGTCCCGAGAACCTGCGGATCGCGAACTCGGGCCCGGCCAGCAGCGAGCGCGCCGCGGAGGAGATCGGCGCGACCGCCGCCGCCTCCCGCGCCGAGGCGATCGAGGGCGCCGACGTCGTCGTCCTCGGCGTGAAGCCCTACCAGATCCTCGACCTCGTCGCCGAGCTGCGGGACGACCTCCCCGGCGGCGCCGTGGTGCTCTCCCTCGCCGCCGGCACCACCCTCGCGCAGATCCAGGAGGCGCTCCCGTCGGACGCCGCCGTCGCCCGTGCCATGCCGAACACCCCCATCTCGGTGGGGGAGGGGGCCGTGGGCCTCATGCGCGGCGACGCCGTCTCCGACGAGCAGCATGCGCTGCTGCACGCCCTGTTCTCGAGCGCCGGCGTGGCCGTGGACATCACCGAGGAGCAGGTACACGCCTTCATCGGCACCGCCGGCTCGATGCCCGCCTTCGTCTTCACGATCATCGAGGCGATGACCGACGAGGCAGTGCGGCTCGGGCTGAAGCGCGACCTCGCCGCCTCCCTCGTGCAGCAGACGGTGCGCGGCGCCGCGACCATGCTCACCGAGAGCGGCACCCACCCGGCCGTCGCGAAGAACGCCGTCTCCAGTCCCGGCGGTACCACCGTGCAGGGCCTGGCCGCCCTCGAGCGGGAGGGCGTGCGCGCCGGCGTCGCCGCCGCGATGGCCGCCGCGGCCGACTCCTCCCGCGCGATGAGCAAGGGCTGATCGACGTGCTGCGAGCTTGCGAGCGGTAGGAGATCAGCGGGGAGGGTGCTGGCTGATCGACGTGCTGCGAGCTTGCGAGCGGTAGGAGATCAGCGGGGAGGGCGCTGGCTGATCGACGTGCTGCGAGCTTGCGAGCGGTAGGAGATCAGCGGGGAGGGCGCTGGCTGATCGACGTGCTGCGAGCTTGCGAGCGGCAGGGGATCAGCGGGGAGGGCGCTGGCTGAGCTCCGACCGTCGCGCACGGCCGCCTGAGGGGAGGGGCGGGACCGGGTGCTGTGGGGAGGACTGTGGTGGACAGGCTCCTGGCGGCACGCTGTGGCACATATGCCGCAGCGTGTCACTGACCTCCCGTCGGCACCGGTCACCGTTGCCCCCTCCGGCCGCGACACTGTCAGCTGGTCAGCTGCTGGCGCGTGGCGTACCGCTACGCCGATATAGGCATAGAGGCACGCCACGCGCCGGCACCTGACCACACCCCGCCACGCGCCAGCACCTGACCACACCCCGCCACGCGCCAGCACCTGACCACACCCCGCCACGCCAGGCCCGGAGCGGACCTGCCACGGCCGTTCCGGCCCCGGAAGCACAGGCCCAGGCCCGGGAGAGTCGGTGCTCGCCCCGGCCGGCGCGCATGGTGTCCGCGGCGCTCAGGCGCGCTGGGAGAACTTCTCGATCTGGCCCGTGCGGCCGGAGACGATCAGCAGGTCGTGCGCGGCGACCACCGTCTCCGGCACCGCATAGGTGAAGTCCTTGCCCGGTGACTTCACGCCCACCACGGTCACGCCGAAGCGCTGGCGGATGTCGGAGTCGGCGAGGGTCATGCCCTGCACCTCGCGCGGCGGGCGCATCTTCACGATCGCGAAGTCGTCGTCGAACTCGATGAAGTCCATGAGGCGGCCGTTGACCAGGTGCGCGACCCGCTTGCCGGCATCGGCCTCGGGGTAGACGACGTGGTGGGCGCCGATGCGCTGCAGGATCCGGCCGTGGGCGGGCGAGATCGCCTTCGCCCAGATCACGGGCTTGCCGAGGTCCACGAGGTTCGTCGCGATCAGCACGCTGGACTCGATCGAGGTGCCCACGCCCACCACCGCGATGCGGAAGTCGCCGGCACCGACCTGCTCGAGCACCTCGGGCTGGGTCGCATCGGCCCGCACCACGTGGGTGAGCTGGCCGGAGTACTTCTGGACGAGGTCCGGATCGGTGTCGATCGCGAGCACCTGCGTGCCGAGCTTCTCGAGGGTCAGGGCGATCGCGGCGCCGAAGCGGCCCAGGCCGATCACGAGGACGCCCTCGTCGCGGGCGGTGCGGGGCATGTCGGCTCCTTCGGGTCGGGCGCGGTCGGGGATCGGGTCGGGGCCGGCTCAGTCTAGGCCGGTCCCCGTCGGGGCTCAGCCCACGATCGGCCGCTCCTCGGGGTACTGGATCATCCGCACCCGGGAGCGGACGGCGAGGGCGGCGCCCAGGGTCATCGGTCCGAGTCGTCCCACGTACATGCACAGCGCGAGGACGGCCTTCGCCTCGGTGGGCAGCGACGGGGTGATCCCGGTGGACAGCCCCACGGTGCCGAAGGCGGACAGCGACTCGAAGAGCACCTGGTCCAGCGAGTACGGGGTCATCCGCAGCAGCACGAAGGTCGCCGCGAACACGATCGTGGCGCTCATGACGAGCACGCCGATGGCCTGGCGGATCGTGTCGTGGGGGATGCGCCGGCCGAACACCTCGACGTCGGGGTTGCCGCGGATCTCCGCCCAGATCGACAGCATCAGCAGCGCGAAGGTCGTCACGCGGATGCCGCCCGCGGTGGAGCCGGAGCCGCCGCCGATGAACATCAGCAGGTCCGTCAGCAGGCGCGACTCGGTGGTCAGCTGGCCCACGTCCACCGTCGCGAAGCCGCCCGAACGCGGCATGATCGCGGCGAACCCGGCGGCGAGCACCTTCGTGCCCACGTCCTGGTTGCCCAGGGTGGCGGGGTTGGACCACTCCATCGTGAGATAGCCGCCGAACCCGACCACCAGCAGCAGCGCCGTCGTGGTGAGGGTCAGCTTCGCGTGGACGCTCCACCTCCGCGGGGTGCGCAGCTTCCGCACCACCACCAGGATCACGGGGAAGCCGAGGGAGCCGACCAGCACGGCGAGACCGATCGGGATCGAGAAGAACGGATCGCCGAGGTACTGCGCGGTGCCCGCGGCCTCGGGCACGAAGCCCGCGTTGTTGAAGGCGCTGATCGCATAGAACAGACCCAGGAACAGCGACTCCCCGACCCCGTGCTCGGTGACGAACATGTACGGGGTCAGGGCCACGAAGGTCGCGATCTCGAAGGCGGTGGAGGTGATGAGGATGACCCGCAGCACCCCGCCCACCTCGGCGAGCCGCTCGGCGCGTGTCTCCTGCGCGGTGATCACCCGCTGGGCGAGACCGAGCCGGTGCATCACCGAGATGCTCAGCAGGGAGGCGACGGTCATCAGCCCCAGGCCGCCGAGCTTCACCGCGACCATGATCACGGTCAGCCCGAAGGTCGACCAGTGGGTGCCGGTGTCGACGGTGACGAGCCCGGTCACGCAGATCGCGGACACGGCGGTGAACAGTGCGTCGATGAGGTCGGTGCCCTGACCGTCGCGCGTCGCGATCGGCAGCGAGAGGAGCGCCGTGAACACGCCGATCAGCAGGGTGAACACACCCAGCGCGATCCGGGCCGGGGTCGCCTTGGACAGCGACCTGGCGTGATCGCGCAGGCCCTGCCGGCGGGCGCGCGGGGCAGGGCCGGACAGCCGCCGGCGGGTGGGCCGGGTCCCCCGTTCGGTCATCGCATCCCTCGTGCTCGTGGCGACCGGCGGTCGCGTCCGCGGCAGTCTAGACCCGTCCCGCGCGAACACCCGTCCCTCGCGATCCTCGGTACGCTCACCCCATGCCCGCCGACGTGCCCGCCCCTGCCCAGGTCCCCGCCCCCGACGGCGTCGGGATCGTCTGGGACGACGCGCTGTGCGAGTACGACTTCGGGCCCTACCACCCGATGGCCCCGATCCGCCTCACGCTCACCCGGATCCTCGCGGGCGCGGCCGGGGTGCTGGACCGCGAGTGCGTGCGGACCCTGCCCGCACCCGTCGCGAGCGACGAGGAGCTCCAGGCCGTCCACGACCCCGCGCTGGTCCAGGCGGTCAGGCGGTCCTCGCCCGGCTTCGAGGGGCTGACCGCCGAGGACCTCGACGAGCTGATCTCCTTCGGCATCGGCGGCGACGACGTCCCGCCCTTCCCCGGCATGCACACCGCCTCGGCCCGCATCGCCGGCGGCTCCCTCGCCGCGGTCGACGCGATCCTCTCCGGCCATGTGCGCAGCGCGGTCAACGTCGCCGGCGGCATGCACCACGCCAAGCCCGGCAGCGTCTCCGGCTTCTGCGTCTACAACGACGCCGCCCTCGCGGTGCGCCGGGCACTGGATGCGGGCGAGGAGCGGGTGATGTACGTCGACGTCGACGTCCACCACGGCGACGGCGTCGAGCGCGCCCTGTGGGACGAGCCGCGCGCCGTGACCCTCTCGCTCCACGAGACGGGGGAGAGGCTCTTTCCCGGCACCGGCTTCGTCCAGGACACCGGCGGACCCTCCGCGCAGGGCACCGCGATCAACGTCCCGCTCCCGCCCCGCACCACCGCCGACGGCTGGGTGCGGGCGATCCGTGCGACCGTCCCCGCCCTGGTCCGGGCGGTGAAGCCCACGCTGCTGGTCACCCAGCACGGCGCCGACACCCACCGCAGCGACCCGCTGGCCGACTTCTCCGTCACCCTCGAGGCGCAGCGCGAGGTGATGATGCTGATGAAGGAGCTCGCCGACGAGGTGTGCAGCGGGCGCTGGCTCGCCCTCGGCGGCGGCGGGTACGCGGTGATCGACGTGGTCCCGCGCTCCTGGACCCACCTGCTCGCGGTCGCGACGGGCGAGCCGATCGACCCGGCCGCCCCGCTGCCGCAGGAGTTCCTCGAGGCGGCCGACCGCGCCCGCACCGAGCACGGCCTCTCCCCGGAGCCGTCGGTGCGGCGCTTCGGCGACGACCACCCCCTGGCCGTGCGCGACTGGGAGCACGGCTTCGACCCCGAGGACCCGCTCGACCGGGCGGTCCAGGCCGCCCGCCGCGGCGCCTTCCCCGAGTGGGGACTGGACCCCTTCCTGGACTGAGCGGTCCCGGGACGGGCCGGCCGATCCGTCGGCCCCGCCTCGCCGGTGCGGCCCGCGTTCCAGAGACGACGCTCCCGACGACCTGCCACAATGACGCCCAGGTGCCCCGTGCCCGGGGCCCGCACCCGACCATCCCGGGGGAGCCATGACCGATCGGACCACCCAGGTGCTCGACACCTTCGCGGAGCATCTGCGCACGCTCACGCTGCCGCTGCCCGTCGAGGGCGCCGAGGCCGCCCGCACCGAGGCCCGCGCCGCCCTCTCCCAGCTCGCCGACCACGTCACCCCGCGCCTCGCCTCCCTCGACGCACCGCTGCTGGTCGTGATCGGCGGCTCCACCGGTGCCGGCAAGTCCACGCTGGTCAACGCGCTGGTCGGCGCGCCCGTGAGCCGCTCCGGCGCGATCCGCCCCACCACCCGTCGGCCCGTGCTCCTCCACCACCCGGCCGACGAGCCCTGGTTCACCGGCACCCGCATCCTCCCCGGCCTCGCCCGCGTCCACGGAGGCACGAGCCCCGGAGCGCGCGACGCCGAGGCCCCCGGGGCGCAGGACACCACCGGCGACGTGGACCCCGCGACCTCGCTGGCCCTCCACGCCGAGGAGCGGATCCCGCAGGGCCTCGCGCTGCTGGACGCCCCGGACATCGACTCGGTCGCGAAGGGCAACCGCGAGCTCGCCCGGCAGCTGCTGCGCGCCGCGGACCTGTGGCTCTTCGTCACCACCGCCAACCGCTACGCCGACGCCGTGCCCTGGGAGGTGCTGCGCACCGCCGCCGAGCGCGACGTGACCGTCGACGTGGTCATGAACCGCATCCCGGACCGCGACGGCGTGGCCGAGGAGCTCGCCGCCGACCTCACCTCCATGCTCGAGCGGCAGGGCGTCGAGGTGGACCGCCTCTTCCTGGTCCCCGAGACCACGATCGACGACGACGGCATGCTCCCTCCCGAGGTGATCGCCGAGCTCGCCGCGCACTTCACCGCGCTCGCGGCCGACGGCGAGGGCAGGCGCCGCATCGCCCGGCGCACCCTCGCCGGCGCCGTCGACGGCCTCGCCGCCTCCGCCGGCGACATCGCCGGGCACGCCGCGCTCCAGGACGACGAGCGCCGGCGGCTGCGCGAGGAGGCCGTGGCCGCGTTCTCCGGCTCCCGGGAGCGGATCGACGCCGCCCTCGGCGACGGCTCCCTGCTGCGCGGCGAGGTGCTCGCCCGCTGGCAGGACGTGGTGGGGACCGGGGAGTTCTTCCGCGGCGTGGAGTCCTTCGTGACCCGCGCCCGGGACCGGCTCGGCCAGATGCTCTCGGGCCGCCCCGCCCCCGCGGTCGAGGCCGAGCAGGCGCTCGGCAGCGGACTCGTCCACGTCGTGGTCGACGAGACGGCGCGCGGCGCCGAGCGGGCCGACGCCGCCTGGCGCGCGAGCACCGCCGGGCGCTCCCTCGCCGAGGGCCAGGACCTCACCCGGATCGACGAGGACTATCCCGAGCAGGTCCGCGCCGCGGTGCGCGCCTGGCAGGGCGACGTGCTCGAGCTGGTCCGTGCCGAGGGCGCCGACCGCCGCACGAAGGCGCGGGTGCTCTCCCTCGGCGTGAACGTCGTCGGCGTCGCGCTGATGGTGGTCGTCTTCGCGTCCACCGCCTTCATCCCCACCGGCCTCGAGGTCGGCGCCGGGGCGGCGACCGCCGTCGTCGGCCAGCGGCTGCTCGAGGCGATCTTCGGCGACGAGGCGGTCAGGCGCATGGCGAAGGCCGCCCGGGAGTCCCTCACCGGTCGGCTCGACGCCCTGGTCGCCGAGCGCTCCGCCCCCTTCCTCGACCGGCTCGACGCGCTCGGCGACGACGACGCCGCGGAGGAGCTCGAGGCCGACGCCGAGGCGCTCGCCGCCCTCGCCCGCGACATCCGGGAGGAGACCCGATGAGCCTCCGCCGCCCCCGCACCACCCCGCTGCACGAGCGGCTCGACGCTCTGGACCGGGCGCTCGCCGCGCTCGACGGGATCGCCCCCGGTGAGGCCCTGACCGGGACGACCGAGCTGCTGGAGAGGATCGACCGCCGCCGCGCCCTCTCCGCCGAGCACACCGTGATCGGACTGTTCGGCGCGACCGGCTCCGGGAAGTCCTCCTTGCTCAACGCCTTGATCGGCAAGGACGTGGCCCGCGCGGCGGTGCGCCGCCCCACCACCTCCGCGCCGCTCGCCGCCGTGCTCGGCGACGCGGGCAGCGAGGCGCTGCTGGACTGGCTCGAGGTCGAGGAGCGCCACGCCCTCGACGAGGGCACGGCACTGGCCCGGGCGGCCAGCAAGCCTGCCCGCGGCCGTCGTGCCCGCCGCACCGAGGCCGGGACTCCCGGCGTCGTGCTGCTGGACCTGCCGGACCTCGACTCGGTCGAGTCCGCCCACCGCGACATCGCCGAGCGCATGACCGGGATGGTCGACGTGATCGTGTGGGTCACCGACCCGCAGAAGTACGCCGACGCGCTGCTGCACCACGAGTTCGTGCGCCCCTTCGCCGGCCACGACGCCGTCACCGTGCTGGTCCTGAACCAGGTGGACCGGCTCCGCGAGGCCGAGCGCGAGGGCGTGCTCGCCTCCCTCGCCGCGATCGCCCGCGCCGACGGGCTCGAGAGCGCGCCCGTCCTCGCCGCCTCCGCCGAGACCGGGGAGGGGATCGAGGAGCTGCGCGAGCACCTGCTCGGCATCGCCCGCAGCCGCGAGGCCGTGGTCGAGCGGCACCGGGCCGACGTGCGCGGAGCCGCCGCACGGCTGCGCGAGGCCGCGGATCCCACCGGCATGGCCGAGCGCTCGAGCCCCGCCGCGATCGACACCCTCGTCGAGGACCTCTCCCTCGCCGCCCGGGTCGAGCCCGTCGCCCGCGCCGTCGGCGGCTCCTACCGCCATCGGGCGGCGCGCCGCGTCGGCTGGCCGCCGCTGCGCTGGATCCGCTCGATGCGCGCGGATCCCCTGGCCCGGCTCGGCATCGGCCGAGGTCGCGACGGGGAGGGCCTCGAGCGCACCTCCCTGCCCGCCCCGGACGCCGCGGCCTCCGCGCGCGCCTCCGGGGGCGTGCGCCGATTCGCCGACGACGCCTCGGCCGGGGGCAGCGATCCCTGGCGCGCCGCCGTCCGCGCCGCGGCCCGCTCCGAGGAGGAGGCGCTCCCGGACGCCCTGGACCAGGCGGTCGCGGAGGCGGACCTCCGCGCGGGGGAGACCTCCTGGTGGTGGCGGGTGCTGGACGTGCTGCAGTGGCTCGCGCTGCTGATCGGCGTGGTGGGCCTCGGCTGGCTGGGCCTGAACGCCGCGCTCGCCTTCCTCGGCGTGCCACCGCCGCCGATGCCGATGGTCGAGGAGCTGTGGATCCCGATCCCGCTGCCCACGGTGATGCTGGTCCTCGCGATCGCGGCGGGGATCCTGCTGGGCGTCGCCGGCTCCGCGATCGCCGCGATGAGCGGCGCGTGGCACCGTCGTCGGGCGCGGCGCCTGCTCACCGCCCGGGTGCGGGGGACCGCGCAGGATCTCGTCGTCGAGCCGGTCGACGAGACGCTGCACCAGGCACGGCAGGCTGCGAGCGATCTCGCACTCGCGCACGGCGAGTGAGGCGGTGGGACGGTGTAGAGTGGATCGTCGACCGTGGCGTCGGCCGGGCGTCGGCCCGGGAGACTGCTCAGCCTGCCCCGCACGCTGACCGGCCGCGCATCTGAGATCCGCAGCATCACACCGCAGGCTCGTCCTGCAGAACAGAGGCTACCTATGGGTTCTGTCGTCAAGAAGCGACGCAAGCGCATGTCCAAGAAGAAGCACCGCAAGCTGCTTCGCAAGACCCGTCACCAGCGCCGCAACAAGAAGTGAGCGACGCCTGACATGCGAGAGCCCCCGCCGCATGGCGGGGGCTCTCGCATGTCAGGCGCTGCCGGTCGGGCGGGCATGCGGCCGGTCCGGTGCGCGCCTCGGGAACGGGGCCCGTGGGCCGCGACCGCGCGGGCCGTGGGCCGCGGCCGGCGGGCGCCGGCGCCCTGCCGCGATCCTCAGGCGCGGCCGGCGAGGCGGCGCCACCAGGGGCGACGGCGCAGCGCGGTGCGCAGCTGCTCGGCATCGACCCGGTAGCGGGCGTGGACCTTCCCGTCCACGATGATCACCGGCACGTCGTGGTCCCAGTCCTCGCGCAGGCGCGCGTCGGCGTCGATGTCCCGCACCTCGACGGCGGTGCCGGCGCGATCGGCCTCGGCCCGCACCACCGGCAGCGCGTCGTCGCACAGATGGCAGCCCTCCCGCGTGAGGTAGAGGATGCGGGCGTCGGGATCGCTGGGGGAGGGGACGTGCTGCGAGGTCATGGGCGGCACCATATCGGGCGGAGGAGCGGACGGATGACGGGCCGCCCGCATGCAGCGGACGGCCCGTCGGACCGGGCGGCGCGGGGCGCCGCGGAGCTCAGGAGATCAGGCGGCGGTCGGCGCGGTGAACTCGGCCTCGATGGAGATCTTCACGGAGTCGGCGACCAGCACGCCACCGGCCTCGAGCGCGGCGTTCCAGGTCAGGCCGAACTCCTTGCGGGAGATGGTGGTCTCGCCGGTGAAGCCCGCGCGGTAGACGCCGAAGGGATCGGTCGCGGCGCCCTCGTAGGTGAAGTCGAGCTCGACCGGCTTGGTGATGCCGTTGATGGTCAGCTCGCCGTGGAGGGTGTCGCCCTTGAGCTCGGTGGAGCGGAAGGTGATCGTCGGGTTGTTCTCGACGTCGAAGAAGTCGGCGCTCTTGAGGTGCGCGTCGCGGTCCGGGTTGGAGGTGGAGACCGACTCGGTCTTCAGGGTCGCGGTGAAGGCCAGGTCCTCGCCGCCCTCGGCGACGACGAGCTCGCCCTCGACATCGGTGAACTGGCCGCGGGCCTTCGAGATGCCGGCGTGGCGCACGGTGAACGCCGCGGAGGTGTGGGCGGGGTCGAGGGTCCAGGTGCCGGGGGTGAGGTCGCTCATGAGATGTCTCCTTCTCGTGGTGGTCCGGTGGTGACGGGCGGCGGTCGAGCCGTTCCGCGTCGTCTTGCTTGAAAGCTAAACTAAAATGGGGGATGATGGCAAGAGGAAGAGTCCCTGGAAAGAGGAAACGTGATGCATGACACGACGTCAAGCGAGGAGCAGGCGGTCGCGGCGGCTTCGGTGAGCCCCGCGGTCGATGGTGCGCAGGACGAGGCGGACCGCGCCTCGACGCCCGAGGAGCTGTGGCTGACGGCGAAGGAGCAGGAGGCGTGGCGCACCTTCCTCTACGCCACCACCCTGCTCACCGACCGGTTCGGCGAGGCGCTGCAGTCCGATCCCGAGATCGACCTGGCGCTGGGGGAGTACGAGATCCTGGTGCGCCTGAACGAGGCCGAGGGCGGGTTCCTGCGCATGTCCGAGCTGGCCGACAAGGTCGTCCACTCCCGCTCCCGCCTCACCCACACCATCACCCGCATGGAGAAGCGGGGCCTCGTCGAGCGCGTGCGCTGCTCCTCCGACGGTCGCGGCCGACAGGCCCAGCTGACCGCCGAGGGCCAGGCCCTCCTCGAGCGCGCCGCGCCCACGCACGTGCGCTCCGTCCGCGATCTCCTGCTGGACGTCATCGGCCACGACGACCTGCTCGAGCTCGGCAGGATCCTCGGCCGGACCATCGCGGAGGACGCCCCGATCGCCGTCGGATGTCCGGCACCTCACGAGGACGCCGCGGCTCGGAGCTGATCCGGAGGTGGGGTTGGTACCGTGAGGCGGCTCGCGAGAGCCTGCGACAGCGAGAGGGAGCCCCCAGCGATGACCACCACCACGGTGCACCTCGTCCGCCACGGCGAGGTGCACAACCCGGAGCGCATCCTGTACGGGCGCCTGCCCGGATACCGGCTCAGCGTCCGTGGTGAGCAGATGGCGCAGCGCGTCGGCGAGCACCTCGCCGGGGCCGACGTCGCCCTCGTGCGCTCCTCGCCGCTGCTGCGCGCCCAGCAGACCGCCGTCCCGATCGCCGCCGCGCACGACCTCGAGATCTCCACCGACCAGCGCCTCATCGAATCGGGCAACCGCTTCGAGGGCCAGCGCATGGGCCACGGCGACGCGAAGCTCACCGACCCGCGCAACTGGCGCTGGTTCGTCAACCCCTTCCGCCCCTCCTGGGGCGAGCCCTACCGGGAGCAGGTCGCGCGCGTGGTCTCCGCCGTGCACGAGGCCCGCGCCGAGGCCGAGGGGCGCGAGGCCGTGCTGGTCCTGCACCAGCTGCCGATCTGGGTCACCCGGCGCAGCGCGGAGGGCAAGCCCCTGTTCCACGACCCGCGCCGGCGCGAGTGCGGCCTCTGCTCGGTGACGAGCCTGCACTTCGTCGGCCCGCACCTGTCGGACGTCGGCTATGCCGAGCCCGCCGCCGCCCTCTACGGCGGCGCCGTCGACGCGACCGGAGGGAAGCTCACATGAGGACCCCGCGCCCCGTCCCGAGCCGGCGCGGCCTCCTCCGCGTGGCCGCCGCGGCGCCGCTGGCCGTGCTGCTGGCCGCCTGCGGGACCGACACCTCCGACCGCTACGCCTCCGGGGACTCGGGCTACGTCTCGGGCGACGGCGTCTCCGTCGAGATCCCCGCCGCCGAGCGCGGCGAGGCGATCGCCTTCACCGGCACCACCTTCGACCAGGAGCCGGTCGACCTCGCGGACACCCGCGGCGAGGTGCTCGTGCTGAACGTCTGGTACGCCTCCTGCCCGCCCTGCCGCAAGGAGGCACCGGACCTCCAGGCCATCCACGAGGAGTACGCCGAGAAGGGCGTCTCCTTCCTCGGCATCAACGTGCGCGACGCCGCCGGCCCCGCGCAGGCCTTCGAGGAGAAGTACGGGATCACCTACCCGTCCGTGCCCGACACCGGCGCGGAGATCATGTACGCCCTGCGCGGCCAGGTCGCCCCGAATGCCGTCCCCTCCACGCTCGTGCTCGACCGCGAGGGGCGCGTCGCCGCCCGCATCTCCGGCGCCGCCGACCCCTCCGTGCTCCGCGCGATGATCGACGCGGTGGTCGCCGAATGATGCTCGCCGAGATCGGGGCCGCCTTCCAGGCGACCGCCCTGTCCGGATCGCTGCTGCTCGCGATCGCCGTCGCCGCCGCAGCGGGCCTGGTCGCCTTCCTCTCCCCGTGCGTGCTGCCGGTGGTCCCCGGCTATCTCGGGTACGTCTCGGGCCTCGCCGGCCAGGGCCCCGGCCCCGCCCCCGCCGCGAAGGGCACCGGCCGCCGCGCCGCCCGCCCGCAGCGGCCCGGCACCGGGCGGATGCTCGCCGGCTCCCTGCTGTTCGTGGCCGGGTTCGCGGTGGTGTTCATGGCGCTCGGCGGCTTCGCCGGCGCCGTCGGCTACCTCCTCCAGGAGCACGCCGTGTGGATCAACCGCGTCGCCGGCGCGATCGTGATCCTCATGGGCCTGGTGTTCATGGGCCTGATCCCGGGGCTGTCGGCCACGAAGCCGATCTCCTCGAAGAAGCCCGACGCGGGCCTGCTCGGCGCGCCGCTGATGGGGCTGGTGTTCGGCCTGAGCTGGACCCCCTGCATCGGCCCCACCTACGCCGCCATCGTGGCGCTGTCCCTGGACGGCGGCGGCGACGGCGCGGCCGTGCGCGGCGGTGTCCTGGCGCTGGCCTACTCCCTGGGCCTCGGCATCCCCTTCGTGCTCTTCGCGCTGCTGTTCGAGCGCGCGCTCGGGCTCAGCAGGAAGCTGTCGGCCCACCGCCGCAGCATCGGCCTGCTCTCCGGCGCGCTGCTGATCGCGATCGGCGTGCTCCTGATGACCGGGGTGTGGGCGAGCTGGATGAGCGAGCTGCAGGGCATGATCGCGACCTTCGAACCGGTGGTGTGATGAGCGAGAAGAACCCCCGTCCCGACCGCGGCGTCCGGACCGACGACGCAGAGCGTCCCGGCACGGGCCCCGCCGAGACGAGCGGATCCGGCTCGGGCCCGTCGGAGTCCGGCAGCTGGTCCAGCAAGCCCGAGGTCGACGGGAAGCGCCCCGCCGTGCCCTCGCTGGGACTGCGCGGCACGCTGCTGTTCCTGTGGCGGCAGCTGACCTCCATGCAGACGGCGCTCGTGCTGCTCATGCTGCTGGCCGTCGCCGCCATCCCCGGTTCGCTCTACCCGCAGCGCAGCGTGAACCCGGCCCTGACCGAGCAGTTCCTCGAGGAGAACGGCCGCTGGGGCGAGATCCTGGACGCGCTGGGCTTCTTCGAGGTCTTCTCCTCGCCGTGGTTCTCCGCGATCTACCTGCTGCTGTTCATCTCCCTGATCGGCTGCATCGTCCCGCGCGTCGGCGTGCACCTGAGGCAGCTGCGCGCGAAGCCGCCCCGCACCCCCTCCCGCCTGACCCGCTTCACCGGGTACACCCGCCTCGAGCTGCCCGGCGCGCAGGCCGACTCCCTGATCGAGACGGCCCATCGCAGCCTGCGCCGCTCCCGCTACCGCGCCGAGGTGCGCGAGGAGAGGGCCGGCCGCTCCGTCAGCGCCGAGCGGGGGCTGCTGCGCGAGACCGGCAACCTCCTGTTCCACATCGCGCTGGTCGGCGTGCTGGTGTGCATCGCCGGCGGCACCCTGACCAGCTATCGCGGCCAGGTCACGGTGGTCGAGGGCGGCGGCTTCGCGAACTCCCTGACCCAGTACGACTCCTTCGAGTCCGGGGCCTGGTTCGACGAGAACGACATGCCCGACTTCCGTTTCACCCTCGAGGATTTCCGCGCCACCTACGTCCAGCCCGGCGAGGCGGGGAAGGTCGGCGAGCCGCGCTCCTTCGAGGCCGACGTGCAGGTGACCACCCCCGGTCAGGAGCAGGAGTCCCGCACGGTCCAGGTCAACAAGCCCCTGCACGTCCCGGGTGCGTCGATGTACCTGCTCGGCAACGGCTACGCCCCCGAGATCACGGTCACCGATCCCGAGGGCACCGTCGTCGCCGAGGGGCCGCTGATCACCGTCCCGATGGGGGACACGAACTACACCTCCCAGGTGGTGCTCAAGGCGCCCGACGCCCAGCCCGAGCAGACCGCCGTGGTCGGATTCTTCCTGCCCACCGGCACCATCGACGAGCAGGGACCGCGCTCCCTCTACCCCGACGCGCTGGACCCGCAGCTCGCCCTCACCGTCTACCAGGGCGACCTGGGCCTGGACTCCGGCGTGCCGCAGAACGCGTACGAGGTGGACCTCACCACCCTCACCCAGGTCCCGGGGGAGGACGGCGACCCGGTGCTGATCCGGCTGTACCCCGGCCAGGAGTACAGCCTCGCCGACGGCACCACCGTCAGCTTCGACGGGCTGAAGCGCTACGCCGCCTTCGACATCGCCCACAACCCCTTCGAGCGCTGGATCCTGATCAGCGCGCTGGTCGCCGTCGGCGGCCTGATCCTCTCCCTGTTCGTGCCGCGCCGGCGCCTGTGGGTGCGGGTGAGGGAGCAGGGCGGCACGACCGTGCTCGAGATCGCCGGGCTCGCCCGCAGCGACGATCCCGCGCTCGCGGACGACGTGAAGGCCCTGGCGTCCCGGCTCTCGGAGGCGCACGATGGACAACGGCTCCCGGACGCCGCACCGTCCGGGCACCCCGAGGCGGACGCCTCGGGCGGACCCCGAGAAGGAAGTGCCCAGTGATCAACCAGCAGCTGGCAGAGCTCTCGAACCTCGCCATCGTGGTGACGATCGTGCTCTACGTGCTCGCCCTGATCGGCTTCGGCGCCGATCTGGCCTCGTCCTCCCAGCGCCGCAGCGACGCCCGCCTCGCCGCCCAGGAGCGGAAGGAGGCGCAGGAGAGGGAGATGAGCCCCGCGAGCGTCGGCGCCTCGGGCGTCGAGGCGGAGGGGGCGACCGCCGCTGGTGGCACCGCGATGGCCGCTCGCCCCGGCGCAGCGAGCGCGGGCTCCGCAGGCTCCGGCGCAGGCGGCTCGGATTCCCTCGCCTCGGGCACCGCCGGTACCGGCATCGCGGGGGAGGCTCCCGCCGCGCCCGGCGGCATGTCCGCGCAGCGCTTCGCCTTCCTGCTGGCCTCGGCCGCGACCGTGCTGCACCTGATCGGCGTGATCTCCCGTGCGCTCGCCACCCAGCGCGTCCCGTGGGCGAACATGTACGAGTTCGCGACCACCTCCACCGCGATCGTGATGGTCGCCTTCCTCGCCTTCAGCGTGCGCCGCACGGAGCTGCGGGCGCTGGGCACCTTCGTCGTCGGCCCCGTGCTGCTCGTGCTGCTGCTCGCGCAGACGTTCTGGATCGTGCCCGCCGCCGAGCTCACCCCGAGCCTGCAGAACTCCCACTGGATCTACATCCACATCGGCGTGGCGATCATGGCGACGGCGCTGTCGATCCTCGGCGCCGTCGTCGCCTCGATGCAGCTGCTCCAGGCGAAGCACGAGCGCGTCCTCGCCGAGCGCGCCGCGGCCGAGGAGTTCCCCGAGCACTGGGGCCGCTTCGGGCACGTGCTGGACCGCCTGCCCTCCTCGTCCTCCCTCGAGGCGCTGAGCTTCCGCATCCACTCGGTCGCGTTCGTGTGCTGGACCTTCACCCTGATCTTCGGGGCGATCTGGGCCCGTGAGGCCTGGGGCCGTTTCTGGGGCTGGGACCCCAAGGAGGTGTGGACCTTCATCATCTGGGTGATCTACGCGGCCTACCTCCACGCCCGCGCCACCGGCGGCTTCCGCGGCTCCCGTGCAGCGGGCCTGGCCCTGGCCGGCTTCGTCGCCGTGGTCTTCAACTACACGATCGTGAACACGGTCATCAACGGCCTGCACTCCTACTCCGGCCTCGGCTGAGACTCCGGCCAGGGGAGGCAGTCCGGCCTCGGGTGATTCTCCGGCCTCGGCTGGTGCTCCGGTCCCGGCTCTGCCCGCGCCGAGCAGTTCTTCGACGATCCGTTCCTGGACCTGGAACGGATCGTCGAAGTGTTTCCGGCCGCCGCAGTGCGGACGAGACCAGGGCCGCAGCGCGAAGAGTCGATCGACGTCAGGTACCAGCATTCTGGTACTTGGTGTCGATCAACTCTGTGCAGCGGTGGTGTGGACGGGGTCGGTGCCTGTGCACGTGCAGTTGGTCGACGTGAGGGTCCACTTTCCCGGTACCTGACGTCGATCAAGTCTGTGCAGCGGTGGTGCGGACGGTGTCGGTGCCTGTGCACGTGCAGTTGGTCGACGTGAGGTACCACTTTCCTGGTACCTGACGTCGATCAACTGCGGTGGGAGGGCTCGGCCGAGCTTCGCTGAGTGGGTCTGGCCGACCTCAGGTGACCGGTCCAGCCAGCAGGTGACGGCATGCGGCGCGCCGAAGCGCGGATCGCCGAGGCGGAACCTCCCGGCCCAGCCTGCTCAGGCGCTGCGGCCGGTGTCGGTGCCGCTGTCGCCGGGGCCGTCGTCGAGCTCGCCGGAGTCGTCGGGGCCTTCGCCGCGCTCGCGACGCTCACGACGCTCGCGGCGGATGTCCTCGTCGAGCTTGCGCAGGAACTCGGGATCCTCGTCGGGGGCGAGGGGGCCGTCGCGCCGCGGACCGGGACCGCCGGAGGAGCCTCGGCCCCACGAGCGCTCCTTGCCCACGAACAGCCAGGTGAGCGGTCCCACCCAGGGAATCAGCACGATCAGCACGATCCATGCCCATTTCGGCACGCCTCTGACCTTGTCGTCCTGGGTCTGCACGCAGTCGGCGAGTGCGAAGACGGTCAGGGCGATCGAGAGGACTGCCAGGATGCCGCGGGCCATGGGGACAGTCTAGGCCGCGGACCTGGGACGGGGCCGGGGACTCTGGACCGGATCGGGGACTCGGGACGGGGCAGGGGGGCTCTGGACCAGATCGGGGGCTCTGGACCGGATCGGGGACTCAGGACGGGATCGGGGACCGGGCAGGGACGCGGGACGAGACCGGAGTACGGCAGGGCTGCCCATCGCGTCCGCGGCAGGGCTCGCCGCGCGCGCCGTGATCGCGGCCCGCAGCCCGCGGCGTGATCCTGGCCCCGAGCCGCCTCCGGGGACAGCGGGTTCCCGGACGGGGGATCTAGTCTGGAGCGATGCGACAGTTCCTGCTCTACGCCGTCATCCGCCTGGGCCTGTGGATCGCCCTGTGGTGGGTGCTCACCGTGGTCGGGGTGGGCGTGATGCTCGCCGGCGTGCTCGCGGCGTTGATCGCGATGCTGATCTCGATCCTGTTCCTGGACCGCCTGCGGGACGCCGCGGCGATGCGCTGGAAGGTCGCACACGAGCGCAGGGTCGAGAAGCGCGGCGAGACCGTGGACGAGGACGCCGAGTACGAGGACGGGCTCTTCGCCGACGAGGTCCGGATCGACGGAGAGACGCGGGCGGGGGACTCCGCCGCAGGCCCCGCGGACCTGCCCGACCTCCCCGAGGACGGCACGAGCGACAGGGACACCAGGGCCTGAGTCGCCCCAGGGCGCTCAGCGCGCTGACACGCTGCCCTGAGCCCTGAGCCCTGAGCCCTGAGCCCTGAGCCCTGAGCCCTGAGCCCTGAGCCCGCTGCTCCCCGCATGTTGCGTCCTGCGGACCAGCGGTCCGACGAGGTCAGAGCACGAGGCCGACGAGCAGCAGCAGCGAGAAGACCAGCTCGAGCCGTCCGGTCGCGCCGAGCACGGGGATCAGGTCCCGGCCCATCGCCCCGCCGAGCACCTTCCGCACCGGACCGATGGCGAGCGGCAGGGCGAGCAGCACGAGCGCCGCGGGCCAGTGCGCGATGATCACCGGCACCATGAGCACGAAGGGCGCCAGCAGCGTCGTCGTGTAGAGCAGGCGCGTGCCGCGCTCACCGAGTCGGACCGCGAGGGTCCTCTTGCCGGAGACGGCATCGGTGGGGATGTCGCGCAGGTTGTTGGTGAGCATCAGCGCGACGGCGAGCAGCCCGATCGCGACCGAGGCGAGCAGCGCCGCCCAGGAGGGGCGGCCCGTGATCGCGAGCGCCGTGCCGTTGACGGCGACGAGACCGAAGAACACGAACACGAAGAGCTCGCCGAGGCCCAGGTAGCCGTAGGGCTTCCTGCCGCCGGTGTAGAACCAGGCTGCGGCGATCGCGGCGGCGCCGACGACCAGCGCCCACCACATCTGCGCCACGGCCACCAGCACGACGCCGAACAGGCCGCCGAGGGCGAGGGAGATGATCGCGGCGCGCTTCACGGTCGCGGGGCGGGCGGCGCCGGAGCCGGTGAGGCGGAAGGGGCCGACCCGGTCGTCGTCCGTGCCGCGGATCCCGTCGGAGTAGTCGTTGGCGAAGTTCACGCCGATCTGCAGCGAGAAGGAGACGGCGAGGGCCAGCAGCGCCCGGGGGATCACCAGCGCCCAGTCGACCGATCCGGTGAGCTCGCCGAGCTGCCACACGGCGACGCCGGTTCCGGCGGCGATGGGGGCGAGGGCGGCGGGGAGGGTCTTCGGGCGGGCGCCCTCCACCCACTGCGGCAGGCTGGCCATCGTGCTCCTCACGCGTGCTGGGGCCGGCGGTCGACGGCCCCGACGAGCTTACGCCGCGGCGCGGCGCCGGACCGTCCCGTCGACTGTGAGTCGTGACCCGAGTGACGAGCACCGGGCCACCCGGATGCCGGGCCGCCGCGATGCAGGATCGACCCGATGCCGGGCAGCTCCGATGCCCCGCCGCCGCTCTGCTCGACGTCCGTGGCGTACGGACTCCGCGGCCTCCCCGACGGCGCGGCCGACGGGCAGGGCGGGGCGGCGGACCCTCAGCCGCCGGCGAGGCGGCGGGCGGCGGCGCGGTCCACCTTGCCGATGCCCAGCAGCGGCAGCTCCTCGACGACGTGGACGCGCTTGGGGATCATGTGCGCGGGCACCTCGGTGGTGCGCAGCGCGGAGCGGACGAGCGCCGAGGCCTCCGCGGGGTCCGTGCCCTCCTCGAGGGTGACCAGCGCCTCGACCCGCTGGCCCCATTCCGGATCGGGCACCCCGACCACGACGGCGGCGCGGACCAGGCCGCGCAGCATGAGGGAGCGGTCGATCGCACGCTCGACGTCCTGGGGGAGGACCTTGCGTCCGCCGGTGTTGATCACGTCGTCGGCGCGGCCCAGCACGGTCAGCGCGCCGTCGTCCCCGATCTCGGCGAGGTCGGAGGTGAGGAAGGCGCGGTCCGCGCCGTCGTCGCCGACGGGCGCGCCGCCGGCCGGCGCGTCGGTGTCCGGCTCGGCGGCCGGCGGCGAGGCGGCGGCGAACACTCCGCCGTCGGTGCCGCCGCCCTCGGTGAGATAGCCGAGGGCGAGGGTGGGGGAGGAGATCCGCAGCCGGCCCGCGCCGGACTCGTCGGGGTCGAGCACCGACAGGGATACCCCGGGCAGCGGCCGACGGTCGTAGACGCAGCCGCCCGCGGTCTCGGAGGAGCCGTAGGTGGTGCGCGCCGGGATCCGCTGCCCGCGGGCGCGGGCGAGGACGTCGGTGCTGGTCGCCGCTCCGCCGACGAGCACGGCGGCGAAGCGCTTCAGCAGGCCGCGGGCGCGGGCGTCGTCCCCGGTCGCGCCGGTGACGATGCGGGTGAGCTGGGTGGGGACGAGGGAGGTGATCGCCGGGAGCCCGGCCCGCTCCGCCTGCTCGAGGACGGGTCCGGCGAGCTCCACGAAGGCGGCGGCGTCGAAATGGCCGCGCAGGTCCGGCAGCGGATCCGGAAGGGCGGGCCCCGGAAGGCCCAGCGCCTGGCCGGTGCGGTGGGCGCGGGCGAGGACCTGCACCCCGGCGATGTGCGTGGGCGGCAGCAGCGGCAGCCAGAACCCGTGCCCGTGGGAGTCCGGGGCGGTGCCGTCGGCGGCGAACAGCTGCGCGGTCGCGTCCTGCGAGGCCCTCAGCGCGGCGAGGCTGAGCGCGACGGCCTTCGCGGTGCCGGTCGATCCGGAGGTCGGGACCACCAGCGCCGTGTCCTCGAGCTCGGCGGGCAGCCTGTCCGGGGCCGGGAAGGGCCCGAGCCACAGACGCGCCCGGCCCGCCATCGCCTCGCCGATCGCCTCGGAGTGCGCGGCGAGAGAGGCGGCGGAGGCGTCGTAGGCGGGCGGGACCAGCCAGGGCAGGGATGCGGCGGCGGGGCCGTCGGGCAGGGGCGCGGCCATCTCAGCCCTGCGGGTGGGGGAAGGAGGTCCAGTCGGGGTCGCGCTTCTCGAGGAAGGCGTCGCGGCCCTCGGCGGCCTCGTCGGTCATGTACGCCAGACGCGTCGCCTCCCCGGCGAAGACCTGCTGGCCCATGAGGCCGTCGTCGGCGAGGTTGAAGGCGAACTTCAGCATCCGGATCGCCTGCGGGGACTTCGTCGCGATGGTCGCGGCCATCGCGAGGGCCTCCTCCTCGATCCGTGCGTGGTCGACGACCCGGTTCACGGCCCCCCAGTCGTAGGCGTCCTGGGCGGAGTACTCCTCGGCCAGGAAGAAGATCTCCCGCGCCCGCTTCTGCCCGACCTGCTTGGCGAGATAGGCGGAGCCGTAGCCGCCGTCGAAGGAGCCGACGTTCGCGTCGGTCTGCTTGAAGCGGGCGTGCTCGCGGGAGGCGATCGACATGTCCGCGACCACGTGCAGGGAGTGCCCGCCGCCGGCGGCCCAGCCGTTCACGACCGCGATCACGACCTTGCCCATGGTGCGCATGAGGCGCTGCACCTCGAGGATGTGGAGGCGACCCGCGGAACGGGTGCGCACGGAACCGGTCTCCTCCACAGCCTCCTCTGCGGCGTACTCGTAGCCGGCACGGCCGCGGATCCGCTGGTCGCCGCCGGAGCAGAAGGAGTGCCCGCCGTCCTTGGGGGAGGGGCCGTTGCCGGTCAGCAGGATCACGCCCACCCCGGTGTCGAGCCGGGCATGGTCCAGCGCCCGGTACAGCTCGTCGACCGTGTGGGGGCGGAAGGCGTTGCGCACCTCGGGACGGTCGAAGGCTATCCGCACCGTCGGGAGGTCCCGGGAGGTCAGCTCCCCGTCCGGCGACTCGATCCGCTCCACGGCGCGGTGGTAGGTGATGTCGGTGAGCTCGGGACCGCCGTGCTCGTGCGCCGGCACCTCCCGCCAGCGGCGGGGATCGAAGGTGTCGGAGACCCGACGGGGCAGCGGAGCGGGCGGGGTCGTCATGGCCTCCAGGGTAGTCCGGGCAGAGCGGGCCACGGAGCGCTCCGGGGCCGGCCGCGGGTGCGCATCTCGAGGGCCCCGGTGCGCGGGCCGAGCAGGAGTCGTCATGCGGTGGTCATCTGAGGGTCGCCCGTGCTCCATCGGGCCGCGGCACCCTGGGCGCATGCATCCTCGACCCTCCCGCCGCGCCCTCCTCGCCGCCACGGCGCTCTCCTCCGCGACCGTCCTGCCGGCGCTCCTGACCGACTCCGCGACCGCCGTCCCCGCCTCGGACGGGCCGCGCTTCCGCATCGCGGTCGCGACCAACGAGCCCTGGGGCACCTACCACGTCAGGCCGGTGCTGGACGACATCGCCGCCCGCGGCGGCGAGATCCTCCAGGTCGTCCCCGACCTCGAGGGGATCGGCGCCGAGGAGACGGTCCCGGTCCGCACGCTCGAGCAGATGCGGGCCGAGGACGTCGACCTCCTCGTCGTCAGCGGCGCGACCGACTGGCCCGGACAGGTGGCCGAGGCCCTGCCCGACATCCCGGTGCTCGCCTCGAGCCTGGCCTACATGAACGCGGTCGAAGGGCCGCACGCCGCCGCGCTCCGCCCCCGGCTGCTGCCCGGCACCGCCAGCTCGGACGCCGAGGCCGAGACCTTCGCCGTGCACATGGGCGTGCCCGTCCCCTCGCTGCGCGTGGTCGGGATCCCCGAGCTCGACGACCTGCCCGAGCGCGTCCCGGAGCCCCGCACCGTGCTGGTCGCGACCTCGGTGACGCACGCCGACGAGACCGGCGCAGCCGCGCCGGGCGCCGAGCTGCTGCTCGAGACCGCGCACGCGCTCGCTGACCGGGGACGCAAGATCCTCGTCGGCCTGCACCCGCGCGAGGACCGCTCGCTGTGGAGCGACTTCGAGATCGCCGAGGAGGGCACGCTCGCGGCCTCCGCCCGCGCCGAGGCGGTCGTCGGCATCCCGGGATCCGTGTTCCCGAAGATCGCCGCCGTCGGCACGCCGCTCGTCGGGATCACCGCCGACGGGATCCAGGTGCCCCAGTACATCCTGGACCTCGGCGCCTCCGCCGCGACCCTCGAGGAGGCGCTCGCCGCCGTGGAGAGCGCCGAGCCGGTGGACAAGCGGACGCTGCGCCACGTGGTCGGCCCGCTCGGCCGCGCCGGGACGACCTACGCGCAGGTCCTCTTCGCCGCCTCGCGGCGGGTCGGGCGCGAGCGCTGACCCGTCGCGACGCCGGAGGCGCGACGGAGACGGGCTGACTACCCTGGCCCGATGCACATCCCCACCCCCCTCCGCGAGCGCGGCATCGACCGCGTCCACGCCTGGTCCATCCCGATGACCACCCGTTTCCGCCGGATCACCGAGCGCGACGGCCTGCTGCTGCACGGTCCGGAGGGCTGGGCGGAGTTCTCCCCGTTCTGGGACTACGACGCGGCCGAGTCGACGGCCTGGCTACGCGCCGCACTCGAGGACGCGACGACGCCCCGCCCCGCACCGCGGCGCGAGGAGGTCGAGGTCAACGCCACGATCCCGGTGCTCCCGCCGGTGCTCGCCGCCCGGATCGCGACGGTCGGCGGGGCGCGGACGGCGAAGGTGAAGGTCGCCGACCCCGGCTCCGACCTCGCCTCCGACGCGCAGCGCCTCGAGGCGGTCCGCGACGCGATGGGCCCCGACGCCCGGATCCGCATCGACGCGAACGCCGTCTGGACGTACGAGGAGGCGCTCGAGGCGCTGCCCGTCCTGGACCGGGCCGCGGGCGGGCTCGAGTACGCCGAGCAGCCCTGCGCCTCGCTCGAGGACCTCGCCGCGCTGCGCCGCGCCCTCGACATCCCGATCGCGGCCGACGAGTCCGTGCGCCGGGCGGAGGACCCGCTCCGGGTCGCCCGGGCCGAGGCCGCCGACCTGCTGGTGATGAAGGTCCAGCCGCTCGGCGGCATCACCCGCTGCCTCGAGCTGGCCGAGGAGGCGGGGCTGCCGGTCGTGGTCTCCTCCGCGCTCGAGTCGAGCATCGGCCTCGGCGCGGGGCTCGCCCTCGCCGCGGCGCTGCCGGAGCTGCCGCACGCCTGCGGTCTCGCGACCGCGACCCTGCTCACCGGCGACCTCGCCCCGCAGCCGCTGCACGCGACCGGCGGCACGCTGCCCGTCGGCCGGACGGCGCCGAGCGAGGAGCTGCTCGCCCGCCACGCGGCCGACGACGCCCTCGCCGCGCGCTGGGAGGAGCGGCTCGCGGCCTGCGCGTCCCTGCTCTGACAGCACGTGAGCTCTGACTGCACGTGAGCAGGCCGGGACTACGCTGACGGGGTGCACGAGCCCTCCGCCCCGATCCCCGCTCCGCTGACGATCCCCGCGCCCCGGCCCACCGGCTCCGGCGCGGTGGACCAGGCGGTCGCGGTCTGGTCCGCACTCGCGGAGCTCGGACTGGCCGAGGCGGTGCTCAGCCCCGGCTCCCGCTCAGCGCCGCTGGTCTACGCGCTCGCGGCCGACGAGGTCGCCGGTCGGATCCGTGCCCACGTCCGGATCGACGAGCGTGCCGCCGCCTTCACCGCCCTGGGTCTCGGCCGCCTGGATCCCGCCCGGCCCGCCGCGGTCGTGACCACCTCCGGCACCGCCACCGCGCACCTCCACGCCGCCGTGATGGAGGCCCACCACTCGCGGATCCCGCTGCTCGTGCTCACCGCGGACCGGCCCGCCGAGCTGCGCGAGGTCGGCGCGAACCAGACCACTCGCCAGGCCGGCATGTTCCGCTCCCTGGTGCGCCTGGCCGTGGACCTGCCCGCCCCGACCGCCGAGGCGGCGAGCCCGGTCGAGCTGCGCACCGCCGTCTCCACCGCCGCCCGCGCCCTCGCCGCCGCGACCGGGGAGCACCCCGGTCCCGTGCACCTGAACCTCTCCTTCCGCGACCCGCTCGTGCCCCGCGCAGAGGATTCGGAGCGGCCCGACAGGACCGCGGCGCCCGAGCGGATCGTCGTCACGCGGCGCGTCCCCGCCCCGGCGCCTGCCCCGCAGCCGGTCCCGGTCGACTCCCGCACCGTCGTCGTCGCCGGGGACGGGGCGGGACCGGCCGCCGCCGCGCTCGCCGATGCGCACGGCCTGCCGCTGCTGGCCGAGCCGAGCTCCGGCGCGCTCACGGCGCAGAGCCTCGTCCCCCGCTATACGGCCCTGCTGCGCGAGGTGATGGCCGATCCCGCGCACCCGCTGCGCCCCCGCCGTGCGATCGTGCTCGGTCACCCCACGCTGTCCCGGCCGGTCGTCGGCGCGCTCCTGGGCGCGGCCGACGTCGAGGTGGTCGTCGTGGATCCGCATCCGGACTGGCCCGACGTGGCCCGCCGCGCGAGCCTCGTGGTCCCCGCCGCGATCGGGCAGGAGCTCCCCGGCACGGGACAGGAGGCGACCGGGACCGGGCAGGACGCACTCGGTCCCGGACAGGAAGCGGCCTCACCCGGTGCCGCGCCGGCCGCGCCCGACGCCCCGGAGATCGATCTGGCACAGCGCCGCGCGTGGATCCAGGCGTGGCGCACCGCGGCCGACGCCGCCGCAGCCCGGCTGCCGCAGCCGTGGCAGCAGCGCGCCGCGCTCGCCGTGTGGGAGGCCTCCGGGCCGGGCGACCTGCTCGTGCTCGGCTCCTCGAGTCTCGTGCGCGACCTCGAGCAGCACGCCGGCCCCACCTCTGCGCAGGTGATCGCCAACCGCGGCCTCGCCGGGATCGACGGCACCACCGCCATGGCCGGCGGCCTCGCCCTGGCCCGCGTCGCGCGGGACGAGCCGGGGGAGCGGGGCCGCACCCGGCTCCTCGTCGGCGACCTCACCGCCCTCCACGACGTCACCGGTCTGCTCATCGGCCCGGAGGAGCCGCGCCCCGACCTCGACGTGATCGTCGTCGACGACGGCGGGGGCCGCATCTTCTCCGGCCTCGAGCACGCCGCGGCCCCGCCCGCGCTGCTGCGCCGCTTCTTCACCACCCCGCACGGCGCCGACATCGCCGCGGTCGCCGCGGGACTCGGCGCCGACGCACGGGCTCTCGAGGCCGACGCGCTGCCGGCGGCGCTCGCCGAACCCGCGCAGGGCCTGCGCGTGCTCGTCGTCCAGGAGTCGCTCAGCGAGGTCCCGAGGAACTCTTGAGCGCGAGTGGTGACATGACCCCATGAACGACGAGCACGCCCCGCAGCCGCCCCGCGACCCGAGCGCCGGGACCCCGGATGCCCCGTACGGCACGACCCCGGCCTACGGCAGCCCTGCTCCCGACGACGGGGCGTCCCCCTACGCCGCGTCCTACGGCGCAGGTCCGGCCTACGGCGCAGGTCCGGCCTACGGCGCAGGCCCGGTCTACGGCGCGGCTCCGGTCCAGGGCGCTTCGTCGGCCGAGGCGACCGAGCAGCTCCCGGCCACAGCCTCCCCGTTCGATCACGCCGTCCACGGGGCCGCCGCTGCCGGCTCCGGCGCCCCCGCGCCGGTCGCCGCCGGGGCCGCCGGGACGGCCGCGCCCCGCCGCGGGCCCGGCTGGGGCGGGACCAGCGCCCTCGTGCTCGCCGGGATGCTGCTCTCCAGCGGCCTCACCCTCGGCGGCGTCGTCGCCTACGACCAGCTGCAGGGCGACGAGCCGGTCGCCGCCGCGCAGGGCTCTCAGACCTCCGAGGCGCGACCTGCCGCGACGACCACTGCGGAGGACCCGGACTGGGCCGCGATCTCCGAGCAGGTCTCCCCGAGCGCCGTCTCGATCCTCTCCTCCACCGGCTCCGGCACCAGCCAGGGGACCGGCGTGGTCCTCGACGAGGACGGCACGATCCTCACCAACGACCACGTCGCCGGCGACGCCGAGTCCCTGCAGGTCACCACCAGCGACGGACGCAGCTTCGCCGCGAGCGTCGTGGGCACCGACCCCTCGACCGACCTCGCCGTGATCCGCCTGGAGGACCCGCCCGAGGACCTGCAGCCGGCGACCTTCGCGGACTCCTCCACCGTGGTCGTGGGCCAGCCCGTGATGGCTCTGGGCACCCCGCTCGGCCTCGAGAACACGGTCACCACCGGCATCGTCTCGGCGCTGGACCGGCCGGTCAGCGCCACCGGCGAGGAGACCGACGGCTCCGACACCACGTTCACCTCCGCGATCCAGACCGACGCCGCGATCAACCCCGGCAACTCCGGCGGCCCGCTCGTGGACGCCGCCGGGCAGGTCATCGGCATCAACACCGCGATCGCCTCGATCCCCAACGAGTCCGGGCAGGCCGGCAGCATCGGGCTCGGCTTCGCGATCCCCGCGAACACGGCGATGCTGATCGCCGAGCAGCTCCAGGACGGCGGCACCGTCCAGCACGCCTTCGTCGGCGTGACCACCACCGACGGCACGGCCGACGACGGCAGCGCCGGCTACCGCGGCGCGGAGGTCGTCGCCGTGGAGCCGGGCAGCCCCGCGGCGGAGGCGGGACTGGCCGAGGGGGACCTCATCACCGGGATCGACGACACCCCCGTCGGCGGGGCGGGCGCCCTGACCGGCATCGTGAGCGGCCTCGAGGTCGGCTCCACCCACACGCTCGAGCTGGTGCGCGACGGGAAGGTGCAGACGCTCGAGATCACCCTCGCGGCCCGGGAGGGCTGAGCAGGGGAGACCTCGTGCCCGTCCGGCCGTTGCTCGGGCGGCGACGTGGCGGGCGGCGCAGTACGACGCAGGGCCTCGTCCCGTGCCCTCGGGCGCCGCGCCCCGGACCTCAGGCCTCGGCGTCGCCGCGCAGGGCCCGCAGCATCGGACGGCACTTCGCGAGCGCCTCGGCATGCTCGGAGACCGGGTCGGAGGCCGCGACCAGACCGCCCCCGGCCTGCAGCACCGCAGAGCGCTCACCGGTCAGGTGCGCCATCCGCAGCGCGATCGCCCACTGGCCGTCGCCGCTCGCGTCCATCCAGCCCACCGGGGCCGCGTACCCGCCGCGGTCGCGCGGCTCGAGGCGGGCGATGATCTCGTCGGCCCGCTCCCGCGGGGTGCCGGAGACCGCCGCCGAGGGGTGCAGCCGCGCGGCGACGTCCAGGCTCGTCACCCCCTCGTGCAGGCGGGCCGAGACGTCCGAGGCGAGGTGCTCGAGCCCCGGCAGGCGCAGCACGAACGGCTCCGCGGAGACCTCGATCTCCGCGGCGAGGTCCTCGAGCCGCTCGACCACGGAGTCCACCGCGTAGGCGTGCTCGGAGCGCTCCTTGCGATCGGCGCGGAACGCCCGACGGTCCGCCTCGTCGAGCTCGCCGTCGTCGGCCGCCGGCCGGGACCCTGCCAGCACGCGCGAGAAGACCCGCCCATCCTCGGTCTGGGCGAGCATCTCCGGGCTCGCGCCGATCACGTCCTCGAGGTGGTACACCCAGGTGCTCGGGTAGGCGCGGGCGAGCCGCGTGAGCAGCAGGGCGGGGGAGAGCGGCTCCGGGGTGCGCACCGAGGTGCGCTCGGAGAGCACGACCTTCTCGGCGGCGCCGGAGCGGATCTCGTCCACGGCCTGCTGGACCAGCGCCTGGTACTCGTCGGGCGTGTGGTCCGCCTCGAGCTCGAGCGGCGCGGCCGCGGGCACGTCGACGGGGGAGGAGGGGAACAGGTCGCGCCAGGAGGCCGGCAGCTCCGGCTCCTCGTCGATCCCGACGACCGTGAGGAAGGCCTCCCCGTCGTGGACCCCGAGCAGCGCGCGCGGCACCAGCAGCGTCGAGGGGCGCTCGGAGGCGCCCGCATAGGAGAAGGAGCCCAGCGCGATCAGGCCGCTGGTGCGCACCCGCACCTCGTCGTCGACCCGGGCGCGGGAGGCGAGGTCGCGGAAGGCGGCGCTCGCGGCCGCGAAGCGGTCCGGGCCGGTGGTGCGCACCGACCAGGCCCGGCCCACGGCCACCAGACCCTGGCCGTGCCGCATCCAGGCGCCGGAGACCCCCGCGGGGACATGGCCCAGCAGGTCCACCGGCTCCTCGATCCGCACGGTGCGCACGAGCGGCGTCGCGGAGGCGGGCGCGGAGAGGTCGGGAAGCGTGAGAGGAGCGGACATCCGTGTCATTATGCGACACCCCCGCGCCGCCGCGCCGTGACCCGCGTCCCGTCCCCGGATGCGTCCTGCGGAGGGGGCGAGGTGCGACCATGGTCCGGCGAGAGACCGCGGGCCCGGCACCGACCGGGCGCCTTCCCCCCACCTCCCGAGGAGCATCGCGTGAGCACAGACGGCGACAGCATCACGACGCCCCTGGTGCGCGGGCTCCTCGCGGCGCTGTCCGTGCTCGGGATCTCCCTGGCCGTGGTGGTCGTGCCGGCGCTGGCGGCGCAGGTCGCCGGCACCGCCTCGAGCGCCACCGCGCTGGACGCCGTGCTGATCGCGCTGGACGTCCTGGTGCTCGGGCACGGCGGCGGGGTCGTGCTGAGCACCGGCGTGATCGACGGGGCGGTGACGCTCACCCCCGTCGGCCTGCAGATCCTGCTCGTGCTCCTGGCCGCGCTGTCGCTGCGCCGGGTCGGCCACCGCCTCGAGCTCGTGCGCGGCGACGGCGTGCTGCGCGTCGGGGCGCTGCGGGATGCGGGCGTCTCCCTCGCCGCCTTCGGCGGGACCTACGCGATCGGTCTCGCCGTGCTCGCCGCGATCGGCCGCAGCGCCGATGCCGCGCCGATGGTGACCTCCGCCGTCGTCTCCGGGGCGCTGGTCGCCGTCGGCGGCGGCCTGATCGGCCTGCTGTGGTCGCTGCGGCGCGAGCCCACCACGGCGGTGCCGGGCGTGCGCGTGCTCGAGCTGCTGCCCGCCCCCTACGGCGCGGTCGCCCGCTCCGCGCTGCTGGCGCTGCTGGGCCTGTTCGGCGCTGGGATGCTGCTGGTGCTGGTCCTGATGCTCACGCACGTGCCGGCCCAGTCCGCGCTCTTCGACCAGCTCGACCCCGGGATCGTCGGCGGCCTGGTGCTCACGCTGCTGCAGCTGGCGCTGCTGCCGCTGCTGGCGGTGTGGGCGCTGGTGGTGCTGCTGGGCGGCACGGTCGTGGTGGGCACCTCCACCGGGATCTCCCTCGCCGAGGTCCAGACCGGCGTGCTGCCGGCCCTCCCGATCCTCGGCGCGCTGCCCGAGCCGGGCGACCTGCCGGGAGCGGCCTGGGCGCTGATGCTGGTGCCCGCGCTCGCCGTCGGCCTCGGCGCCGTCTCCCTGGTGCGGGACGTGGCCGAGCTCGAGCGGCGTGAGCAGATCACGGCCTGGATCGCCTACCCGGTCGTGGTGGCCGTCGCGGTGCTGCTGCTCGCCGGGCTCACCACCGGCGGGATCGGCGACGGCCGCCTGGTGCACCTCGGCCCCGCCATGGGCACCCTCGTGCTGCCGCTGCTGGGCGTGGTCGTGCTCGCGACCGGGCTGGTGCTCGCCGTCCTCGCCACGGACCTCGTGCCGTGGACGCGGCGCACCATCGCGTCCCTGCGCGAGCGCGTGGACGCCGCCGAGTCCGCGGAGCGCGGCGAGGACGCCGGCCGGCGGGGGAGCGCCGGCGCGCGGGGGAGCACCGACACGCGGGGGAGCGTCGGCTCGCGCGGGAGGACCGGCGGAGCGGCGGCCGACGGGACGGACGCCGACGGCGCGACGGACGACGATGCGGACACGGCCGACGACGCTCGGGACCAGGACGCCTGGAGCGCGGACGCCGCGGACGATGTCGCTGCCGACCATGCCGACGAGGACCCGACCGAGCCGCCCGCGGACGAGGATCCGCTCAGCCCCCGAGCAGGCCGCTGAGCCAGTCGACCATCGACCCCTGCGCCTCGGAGTCGCAGGCGGTGCGCGACTGCTCCGTGATCGCCGAGGCGCGGCACTCCTCGAGCTCGGCGAGCGGGCCGTAGAACAGGGTGCTCAGCAGCGCCCCGGAGATGATCATCAGCGTCGCCGGGACGCCGAGCAGACCCCCGATCACCACCATCGACCAGCGCCGGTCCTTCACGAACTGCACGATCACCGGCACCAGCAGCACGAGCGCGACCAGCCCGGTCACCCCTGCCAGCAGCGAGAGCGGCAGCGGCAGCATCATCAGCAGCCACGAGGCGAGCAGCGCGATCGCGAGCGCGCCCACCCGGCGGCGGTGGCGCCTCTCCGGGGTGACGTCGGAGCGCGGGGACGAGTCGGGATCGCTGTTCACCCCACCCATTGTGCCGTGCCCGCGGCCGACGTCGTCGACCGTCCGGCGGGACGGCGTCCCGCCCCGCCGCCGCGGCGGGCCCCTGGCCCCACCGCCGCCGCGGGCCCCCACCCCCGGCCCCGCCGCCTCGGCGGGCCCCGGCCGCGCCGCGCACTACCCTGGGACGGTGACCCGCACCCCTGTCGTCGTCCTGATCTCCGGCACCGGCTCGAACCTCGCCGCCCTCCTCTCCGCCGCGGCGGAGGAGCAGTGCCCCTACGAGGTGGTCGCCGTCCTCGCCGACCGGGAGGCCTCCGGCCTCGAGCACGCCCGCGCCGCCGGCATCCCCACCGAGGTGGTGGCCCTGCGCGACCACCCCGACCGCAACGCCTGGGACCGCGCCCTCACCGCCGCCGTCGCCGCCCACGACCCGCAGCTCGTGGTGCTCGCCGGATTCATGAAGCTCGTCGGCCCCCCGCTGCTCGAGGCCTTCGGCGGCCGGATCATCAACACCCACCCCGCACTGCTGCCCGCCTTCCCCGGCGCCCACGGCGTGCGCGACGCCCTCGCCCACGGCGTGAAGGTCACCGGCTGCAGCGTGATCGAGGTCGACGCGGGCGTGGACACCGGGCGGATCCTCGCCCAGCGCGCCGTGGACGTGCTCGAGGAGGACACCGAGGAGGCCCTCCACGAGCGGATCAAGGCCGTCGAGCAGCCGCTGCTGGTCGAGGTCGTGCGACGCCTCGCCGCCGCCCGCTGACGCCTCCGGCCCGCCCCCTCCCGGCGGAAGCACGCGGCACCGTTCCGCTCCCGCCCGCCGGGACCCGCGCCCCCTCTCGTCGATGCCCGCCGGGGTCGGGGACGGGCGCGCGGACCGCTAGGCTGGGCCCCACACGACTGGCGCAGGTGGGGGACCACCGGGGAGTGTTGTGACGTCGGGGGCATCGACCGCCTGGGTGCCCTCCGCAAGCAGATCCGAACAGGAGCACGCCACGTGAGCACCGCAGAACGCCGCCCGATCCGCCGAGCCCTCCTCTCCGTCTTCGACAAGACCGGCATCGTCGACCTCGCCCGCACCCTCGCCGAGCAGGGCGCGGAGATCGTCTCGACCGGCTCCACCGCCTCCACGATCCGCGACGCCGGCATCGCCGTGACCGAGGTGGAGACCGTCACCGGCTTCCCCGAGATGCTCGACGGCCGCGTCAAGACGCTCCACCCGCGCGTGCACGGCGGGATCCTCGCCGATCAGCGCCTGGAGTCCCACCGCGACCAGCTCGCCGAGCACGACATCGCCCCCTTCGACCTCGTGGTCGTGAACCTCTACCCCTTCGCCGAGACCGTCGCCGCCGGCGGCAGCTTCGCGGAGATCATCGAGAAGATCGACGTGGGCGGCCCGACCATGGTGCGCGGCGCCGCGAAGAACTTCGCCTCCGTCGCCGTGGTGGTGGACCCCGAGGGCTACCCGATCGCGGCCGAGGCCGCGGCGGAGGGCGGCTTCACCCTCGCCGAGCGCCAGGAGCTCGCCACCATCGCCTTCACCCGCACCGCCGAGTACGACGAGGCGATCAGCGACTGGATGCTCGGCCAGCTCGCCGAGGACGACGCGGACGCCGAGCCCGAGGTCGAGGCCGACGACGTCGAGATCCCCTCGATCCTCGACCTCTCCGACGCCGACGCGGCCGAGCTCGGCATCACCGCGACCCTCCGCTACGGCGAGAACCCCCACCAGAGGGCCCGGCTCGCCGTCACCGACGAGACCGTCCCGGGCATCGCGGGCGCCGAGCAGCTCGGCGGCAAGGCCATGAGCTACAACAACTACGTCGACGCCGACGCCGCGGTGCGCGCCGCCCACGACCACGCCCGCCCCGCCGTCGCCGTGGTCAAGCACAACAACCCCTGCGGCGTCGCCGTGGTCGACGAGGGCCAGGACATCGCCCTCGCCCACGCTCGCGCCCACGGCACCGACCCCGTCTCCGCGTACGGAGGCGTGATCGCGGCGAACCGCACGGTCACCCTCGCCATGGCCCAGCAGGTCAAGCCGATCTTCACCGAGGTGATCCTCGCACCCGGCTATGAGGACGAGGCCCTCGAGCTGCTGCGCACCAAGAAGAACCTCCGCATCCTGAAGCTCGAGGGGGAGTACTCCCGCGGCGTCGAGATGCGCGAGATCTGGGGCGGCATGCTGATCCAGGACGCGGACCGCATCGACGCAGGCGGCGACGCCCCCGCCGGCTGGACGCTCGCCGCGGGCGAGGCGGCCGACGAGGCGACCCTCGCCGACCTCGAGTTCGCCTGGCGCGCGGTGCGCGCCGTGAAGTCCAACGCGATCCTGCTGGCCGCGGACGGCGCCGCCGTCGGCATCGGGATGGGCCAGGTCAACCGCCTGGACTCCTGCCGCCTGGCCGTCTCCCGCGCCAACACCCTCGGCGAGCACGCCGAGGGAGAGGCCGCGCCGGAGCGGGCCCGCGGCGCGGTCGCCGCGTCGGACGCCTTCTTCCCCTTCGCCGATGGGGTGCAGATCCTGCTGGACGCCGGGGTGCGGGCGATCGTCCAGCCCGGCGGCTCGATCCGCGACGACGAGGTGATCGAGGCGTGCCGTGCCGCGGGCGTCACGCTCTACCTCACCGGCACCCGCCACTTCGCCCACTGACCGCCCGGCACCGCCCGTCCGCGCCGCCCGGCCCGGACGGGCGGCGCCGCCCCGCCCTGCCCGCGTCGGCCTGCGCCGATCCCGGGCAGGGATCCCCGATGGCGGAGGACCTCTGTTCACCTCCGGTCCATCCGTGACCTCTAAGCTTGGGCGCATCCACCAGCGAGCGCCGAAGGAGTGACCGTGAAGATCCCCGACAACCAGAGCCTGCGCGAGTACATCGAGCACCTGCGCGAGGAGGGGTACTCGGTCCAGGACGGCCACACCCCGGACCCGGACCTGATCGACCCTCAGGGGAACCCGGTCTACACCTGGCAGGAGGGGTACCCGTACGAGACCCGGATGGACCGGGAGGAGTACGAGCTGCAGAAGTACCAGCTCCAGGTCGAGCTGCTGAAGTTCCAGTACTGGCTCGAGGACAACGACCAGAAGGCCGTCATCATCTTCGAGGGGCGCGACGCGGCCGGCAAGGGCGGCACGATCAAGCGCTTCACCGAGCACCTCAACCCCCGCACCGCCCGCGTCGTCGCGCTGAACAAGCCCAGCGACCGCGAGCGCGGCCAGTGGTATTTCCAGCGCTACGTCCAGCACCTGCCCACCGAGGGCGAGATGGTGCTCTTCGACCGCTCCTGGTACAACCGCGCCGGCGTCGAGCGGGTGATGGGCTTCGCGACCCCCGAGCAGTACGAGACCTTCATGAACCAGGTCCCCTACTTCGAGCGGATGTTGGTGGACTCCGGCATTCACCTCACCAAGTTCTGGTTCTCCGTCTCGCAGAAGGAGCAGCGCACCCGCTTCGCGATCCGGCAGCTGGACCCGGTGCGGCGCTGGAAGCTCTCCCCGATGGACCTCGAGTCGCTGGACCGCTGGGAGGCGTACACCGAGGCCAAGGAGGAGATGTTCCGCCGCACGGACAAGAAGTACGCGCCGTGGACGATCATCCGCTCCAACGACAAGAAGCGCGCCCGCCTGAACGCGATGCGCTACTTCCTCTCCCAGTTCGAGTACGAGGACAAGGACCACGAGACCGTGGGCAGCCCGGACCCGAAGCTGGTCATGCGCGGCAAGATGGAGGAGGCCGACGAGTGAGCCGCTGACGGCGCCGCTCGCGCGACGGGCCGGTCACCCCTGGGGGTGACCGGCCCGTCGGCTCTCCGGTGCGGCTCAGAAGTCCAGGCGCTCCGTGGGCGGCAGCGCCATCTCGCCCGAGTCGGGCTGCTCCGGCGCGGCGGCCGGCCCCGGCTCCTCGTCGAGCGCCGGGATGGTGCCGGTGGCCGTCGCCCGGTGCGGCGAGGTCATCGAGGCGGGGGAGAGCAGCCCGGCCAGACGTGCCTCGTCCAGCAGGCCGCGCTCGAGCACCAGGTCCCGGACCGGACGGCCCGTCGCCAGCGCCTCCTCCGCGACCTCCGTCGCGGCCGCGTACCCGATCACCGGCACCAGCGCCGTGACCACCCCGATCGAGCGGTGCAGATAGTCCTCCAGCACCTCCTCGTTCAGGGTGATCCCGGCGACGCAGCGGTCGGCGAGGGTGTTCATCGCGCGGGTCATGATCTGCGTGGACTCGAGGATGTTGAAGGCGATCACCGGCTCGAACACGTTCAGCTGCAGCTGACCTCCCTCGGCCGCGAAGGTCACCGAGAGATCGTTGCCGATCACCTCGTAGGCGACCTGGTTGACGACCTCCGGGATCACCGGGTTCACCTTGCCGGGCATGATCGAGCTGCCCGGCTGCACGGCCGGCAGCTTGATCTCGTGCAGGCCGGCGCGCGGCCCGGAGCTCAGCAGGCGCAGGTCGTTGCAGATCTTCGAGATCTTCACCGCGATGCGCTTGAGGATCCCGGAGAAGGTCACGAAGGCGCCGGTGTCGCTGGTGGCCTCGACCAGGTCGGCGGAGACCACGAAGGGCACCCCGGTCAGCTCCGCGAGCTCGGCCGTGGCCATCGCCGCATAGCGCGGATCGGACGTGATGCCGGTGCCTATCGCCGTCGCGCCGAGGTTGATCTCCTGGAACAGCGTCGCAGTGCGGGTGAGGCGCTGGACGTCCTCCTCGATCGTGGTGGCCCAGGCGTGGAACTCCTGGCCCACCGTCATCGGGACCGCGTCCTGCAGCTGGGTGCGCCCCATCTTCAGGACCGAGGAGAACTCCTCGCCCTTGGCGCGCAGGGTGGAGATCAGGTGGTCCATCGCCTCGGCCAGCGCCGGGAAGGACAGCATGATCGTCAGCCGGATCGCCGTGGGGTAGACGTCGTTGGTGGACTGGCCGAGGTTGACGTGGTTGTTGGGGTGCAGCCGGTCGTACTGCCCCTTCTGGTGCCCGAGGATCTCCAGCGCGCGGTTGGCGATCACCTCGTTGGCGTTCATGTTCGTGCTCGTGCCGGCCCCGCCCTGGATCATGTCCACGATGAAGTGCTCGTGGAGGGCGCCGCCGATGATCTCCTCGCAGGCGCGGTCGATCGCGGCGAAGCGTTCGTCGTCGAGCGCCCCCAGGCGATGGTTGGCGCGGGCGGCGGCACGCTTGACCTGGGCGAGGGCCTCGATCATCCGGGGGAAGTGCTGCAGCTGCACCCCCGTGATGTGGAAGTTCTCGTTCGCACGCAGGGTCTGGACGCCGTAGTAGGCATCGGCCGGGACGTCGCGGTCTCCGAGCAGGTCGTGCTCACGGCGGGTGCCGGTCGACGTCGCACCGGGGCTGGTCATCGTGGGATCCTCCAGATGTCGCTGTGGCCGACGGCTCTGCCGGCCCCTGTCAGGGTAACGGGGCGTGGCCCGTACGATGGCCGGGTGCGCGCGCCCCGATCCCCCCACACGCTCCGCGCCGCCTTCCGGCGACAGGCGGTGCTCACCCTCGCCCTGCCCGCGCTCGCGCTGATCGTCCTGATCGGGGCGACGCTGTCGGCGCCGCTGGCCGGCGTCCTCCTGGCGGCACTGCTGCTGGTCCTCGCGCTGATGCGGGCCCTGCTGCCCGTGCGGGCGGTCGGCGCGCTGGCCGTCCGCTCCCGCGGCCTCGACGTCGCGGTGCTGCTCGCCCTCGCGCTCGGCATCGCGGTGCTGAGCACCTCGCCGAACCTCTGAGCCGAGGCGCCTCGGGAGGGCCCGTCGGGGTGTGAGCTTCGTCGGCCCGCCGGCGGGAGCGGGGCCCGCCCGCGGTGTGGGACGATCTGTCCGTGCCCACCGACTCCGCCCGGCTCCATGCCGTGTTCGACCTCGCGATGAGGATCGGGGAGGGCCTGCTCACCAACGGTGCCGCCGCCTCGGAGGTCACCGCCACGGTGCTGCGGGTGACCAGCTCGTCCGGCCTGCGCAACGTCTCCGTGCAGGTCACCTTCAACGAGGTCACGATCTCCTATCTCGCCGACGAGTCCGCGACCCCGTTCACGAGGGTCCGCTCGGCAGGGGAGCGGACCCAGGACTTCGCGCGCCTGGCCGCCTTCGAGGACATCTCCCACCAGTACCTCTCCGGGGAGCTCCCGCTGGACGAGGCCCGGCACCGGGCCGCCGCGATCCCGCAGCGCCAGCCGCTGTACCGGCTCGTGCTCGTGGTCGCGGGCTTCGCGGTGATGGGCGGCGCGGCCGCGCTCAGCTTCGGCGCCGGCAGCCTCGTCGTGGTCGCCGCGACCCTCGCCGCCGGGCTGCTGATCGCGGCGGCGGAGCTGCTGGCCCGGTGGAGCATCCCGCCGTTCTACAGCCAGGCGCTCGGCGGGCTCGTCGCCGTCGCCGCCGCGATCGGGGTCAGCGCGATCGACCCCACCGAGAACTCCTCGATCGTCGTGGTCTCGTGCCTGATCGTGCAGCTCGCGGGGCTCTCCTCGATCAGCGCCGTGCAGGACGCGGTGACGGGCTGGTACATCACCGCCGCGGGACGCATGCTCGAGACGCTCATGCTCACCGTCGGCATCGTGGTGGGCGTGCGCGCCGGGCTGCTCGCGGCCGACGCGATCGGCGCGGACATCTCCGTGACCGCGTCGATGCCGCTGTCGATCACGACGGCGCTGGTGGTGCTGATCTCGGGGCTCGGCATGGGGCTCGGCTACGGCGTCGGCACCCAGACCCCGCCCCGGCTGCTGCTGATGGCCGCGCTGGTCGCCGCCGGCTCGGGCCTCGTCTCGCACCTGATCGCCGGGACACTGCACGACCGCACCGTCGCCGTCGGCGTCGCCGCCTTCCTCACCGGCCTGGTCGCGACCGCGCTCGCCGACCGGGTGCGCGCCCCCTCGCTCGCCTTCGTCATGGCAGGGGTGATCCCGCTGGTGCCCGGCAGCCGGATCTACCGCGGCCTGCTCGGGCTGCAGGACGACCTCTCGGTGGGCATCTCCGAGCTGCTCGAGGCGGCGCAGATCGCGATCGCGATCGCCGCGGGCGTGGTGCTCGGCCAGCTCATCTCCTCGCGGATCATGCCCTACTTCCGCCGCAGCGGCATCGCCTACACCCCGGCGATCTCCTCGCCCTTCACCACCATGCGCCGTCGCCGCCTCTCGCTCGGCACGCGGTCGAGGCGGCGCCGTCGCGGCACTGCGGTGATCGAGCCGTCTACGATGACCGGAGAGATGACGGCGCTGTCACCGGCTCTGTTCGAGGACGCGGACCTGCTCGACGACCTCGAGCCCCCCGCGGACCTCGTGGACCGCGACCGCGGGGAGCGCCGCGACGAGGACGAGGAGGTCCCATGACCGAGAACGCACTGCTGGCCGTCGCCGGCTACTCCACCAGCGGCACCGGCCGCGGCCGCGGCATCGAGCTGCTGGCCCTGCGGTCCGACGGGCAGGACCTCGCCGTCGAGCGTCGTGCCGCCGTCGACCTGCCCGACCCCTCCTTCGTGCTGTGGAGCGAGGACGGCGCCCTGCTGCACGCGGTGCTCGAGACCGAGCCGACGCGGGTGGTCACCCTGCGCGTGGACGAGGACGGGGCGCGGGCGGAGGTCGTCGCGGACCTCGCGCTGGACGGGGCGGGCGGCTGCCACCTCGCCCACGGCAGCGACGGCCGCTCCCTCGTGATCGCCCAGTACGGCTCCGGCTCCGTGGCGACGGTGGGCCTGGACGAGGAGGGCCTGCCCACCGCGCAGATCGACCTCGACGACCACCACGAGCTGATCGACGGCATCGCGGAGACCGCGCCGCACCCGCACCAGGTCGTGGCGCTGCCCGGCACGGAGGCCCTCGCCGTCCCCGACCTCGGCCTGGACCGCGTGATGCTGTACCGCCAGGGCGCCGGCGGCATGATCGACATCGCCGGCGAGATCTCGCTGAGCCGGGGGAACGGGCCGCGCCATCTCGTGGCCGACCACGAGTCCGAGCAGATCCACATCGCCTGCGAGCTCTCCGGCATGGTCGCCACCGCCGTGCGCGCCCACGAGGCCTCGCCCCGCTCCGTCCCCGCCGTCATGCCGCAGGCGCCGCGCCGCTGGGCCGTGCGCTCGATGATGCCGGCCAGCGGCAGTGAGTCCGCCGCCGCGCTCTCTCACATCGAGCTCGTCGCCGACGAGTCCGCGCTGCTGGTCGCCAACCGCGGCCCCGACACCCTCTCCCTGCTCTCCCTCGACGCGATGCGGCCGCAGCGCGTGGCCGAGGTCGAGGTGGGCGCGCACCCGCGTCACTTCACCCAGTGGGGCGACCTGGTGCTGGTCGCCGCGCAGGAGGGCGACCGGATCGACGTGCTGCGCCGTCGCGGCGAGGAGCTCGCGCGGGTCGGGGAGCCGATCCCCGCCCCGTCGGTCGCGTGCCTCGCGGTGCGCCCCGTGGCCTGAGACCGTCCCGGGAGCGGTCTCCCGGGGCTCCAGTGAGCGGCCCCGCACCGGACCTGTTGCCGCCGGTGGCCACGAGACGGATAGACTCACCGGCGCCCAACCGGTCGGCCGGTGGGCTCCGTCGTGCCCTCGCCCCGTCCCGGAAGGACCCTTCCCGATGACCGCTGCCGCTGACTCCCGGACCGCTCCCGCCTCGCAGGGAGCGGTGCTCTCGGCCGCACCGGAGCGCTCCGCGGCCGCCGATCGCGCCGCCGAGAGGTTCGAGCAGTCCTTCGGCTACGCGCCCGACGGGGTCTGGTCCGCGCCGGGCCGCGTCAACATCATCGGCGAGCACGTCGACTACCAGGACGGCCTCTGCCTGCCGATGGCGATCTCGCACCGCTGCTTCGCCGCCGCCGCCCGCACCCCCACCTCGCGGGTGCGCCTGCGCTCCGCCCAGGACGACCTCGAGCTCGACCTCGACGCGGCCGAGCTCGAGCCCGGCGCGGTCGAGGGCTGGCCCGCCTATGTCGCCGGCGTGCTCTGGGCGCTGCGCCCCTTCATCTCCGGCGCCGTCACCCAGGGCATGGACATCCTCATCGACGGGCAGGTCCCGCTCGGGGCGGGCCTGTCCAGCTCGGCCGCGCTCGAGTGCGCCGCCGCCGAGGCGATCGAGGCGCTGCTGACCCTGGGCACCACGCCGCTGGATCGGGTGCGCGCCGCGATCACCGCCGAGACCGACTTCGCCGGCGCCTCCACGGGCGGGCTCGACCAGTCCGCCTCGGTCCTCTCCCGTGAGGGCCACGCCCTGTTCCTGGACTGCCGGGACTTCTCCACCCGCGCGGTGCCGTGGGACCTCGCCTCACAGGGCCTCGCCCTGCTCATCACCGACACCCGCGCCGAGCATTCCCACGTCGACGGGGAGTACACGGCGCGCCGTGCGGACAGCGAGCGCGCCGCGGAGGCGCTCGGCGTGCCGACCCTGCGCGATGCGGATCAGGCCCGGCTCGAGGAGCTCCTGGCGAGCATCGACGACGGGGTCGTGCGCCGCCGCGCCCGCCACGTGATCACAGAGATCCAGCGCGTGCAGGAGTTCGATGCGCTGCTCGCCGAGGGGACGGTGCGCGCGCACGTCGCGGAGCTCGGCGCGCTGCTGAACGCCTCCCACGACTCGCTGCGCGAAGACTATGAGGTCACGGTCCCGCAGCTCGACCTCGCCGTGGACACCGCCCGCACGGCCGGCGCGCACGGTGCCCGCATGACCGGCGGCGGATTCGGCGGCTCGACCATCGCGCTGGTCGAGGCGGAGCAGGCGCAGTCGATCGCCGAGGCGATCGCCGCCGCCTTCGCCGCGGCCGGCTTCACCGCCCCGGAATTCTTCCTGGCCCTGCCCTCGGAGGGCGCCGGCCAGGACCGCTGACCCGCGACGCCGGAAGCACCGCCTGACGACATCCCGCCGTCGTCGGTGCTTCCCCGCCGCCCGTGCGGCACCGTCGTCAGCGCGTCGCGTCCCCGGGCGCGGGCGCCGCGAGCCAGTCCCGCACCCCCGCGAGGAGTCGGGAGCGGACCGGCTCGGGAGCGGCCGAGAGACGGACCGAGGAGGCGGCGAGGTCGGCGAGCTCGGCGTCGTCCAGCCCGATCCGCCGCGCGGTCTCGTACTGGTCCAGCAGCCGGGAGCCGAACAGCAGCGGGTCGTCGGCGCCGAGCGCGATCTGCGCCCCGGCCCCTATCAGCCGGCGCAGCGGCACGTCCTCGGCGTGCTCGAGCACGCCGAGGGAGGCGTTCGAGGCCGGGCAGAGCTCGAACCCGATCCCGGCCCTCACCACCTGCTCCAGCAGATGCGGGTCCTCGGCGGCGCGCACCCCGTGACCCAGACGGTCCGGTCGCAGGTGCTCGACGACCTCCCGCACGTGCGAGGGCCCCAGCAGCTCCCCGCCGTGCGGCACCGACAGCAGCCCGGCCTCTCGCGCGATGCGGAAGGCGGGGGCGAAGTCCTCGGTGTCACCGCGTCGCTCGTCGTTGGAGAGCCCGAAGCCGATCACCCGACCGGCGCTGCGCGCCGCGAGCCGGGCCAGGGCGCGGGCGTCCAGCGGATGCCGGGTGCGGGAGGCGGCCACCACGATCCCGACGCTGACCCCGGTCTCCGCCTCGGAGCGCTCGGCCTGGTCCAGCACGATCTCGACCGCGGGGGTGATCCCGCCGACGAAGGGCGCATAGCTGGTCGGGTCCACCTGCAGCTCGAGCCGGCCCGAGCCCTCGGCGGCGTCGTCCTCCACCGCCTCGTGGAGCAGGCGCCGCATCGCCGACTCCGAGTCGACGACCGCGCGGGCGGTGTCGTACTGGCGCTGGAAGCGGAACCATCCGCGCCGGTCGGGCTCGACCTGAAGCGCCACGTCGTCGGTGAGGGAGCGGGGCAGTCGCATGCCCCGCTCCGCGGCCAGCTCCCACAGCGTCGTCGGACGCATCGAGCCCGTGAAGTGCAGGTGCAGATGCGCCTTGGGCAGGGTCCGCAGGTCGCGGCCCGATCCGGCGGGGGAGGGGCTCATCCCGCCAGGAGCGCGGCCACCCGGTCGATGCCCTCGACGATGTCCTCGTCCCCGAGGGCGTAGGAGAAGCGCAGGTGGCCGGGGGCGCCGAAGGCCTCGCCCGGCACGGCGGCGACCTCCGCCTCCTCGAGGATCACGGTCGCGAGCTCGGTCGAGCTGGTCACCTTCCGGCCGCGGATCTCCCGGCCCAGCAGCTGCGAGACATCGGGGAAGACGTAGAACGCGCCGGTGGGCGTCGGCACGGTGAAGCCGTCGATCGCGGAGAGCTTCTCGACGATCAGCTGCCGACGCCGGTCGAAGGCGAGGCGCATCTCCTCGACGGGCTCCGTCGGCCCCGTCAGCGCCGCGAGCGCCGCCCGCTGGGCGATGTTGTTGACGTGGGAGGTGAGATGGGACTGCAGGTTCGAGGCCGCCTTGATGACGTCGAGGGGCCCCACCATCCAGCCCACCCGCCAGCCGGTCATCGCGAAGGACTTCGCCACGCCGCCGAGCAGGATCGTGGTGTCGGCGAGCTCGGGGACGGCCTTCAGCACCGAGGTGAAGGGCATGTCGCCGTAGGTGAGGGACTGGTAGATCTCGTCGGTGATCACCCACAGCCCGTGCTCGAGCGCCCAGCGGCCGATCTCCTCGACCTGCTCGGGGGAGAGCACCGCGCCGGTCGGGTTCGAGGGGGAGCACAGCACCAGGGCGCGGGTGCGGTCGGTGAGGGCGGCTTCGAGCTGCGCGACGGTGGGGACGTAGCCCTGGTCGGCGCCGGCGAGGACGGGGACCTCGGCCGCGCCCGACTGGCGGATCGCCTCGGGATAGGTGGTCCAGTACGGGGCGGGCAGCAGCACCTCGTCGCCCGGGTCCAGCACGGTCGCGAAGGCCTGGAACACGGCCTGCTTGCCGCCGTTGGTCACCAGCACCTGGGCCGGATCGATCTCGAGCGCAGTCGTCGCCGAGACCGATGCGGCGAGGGCCTCGCGCAGCTCCGGCAGGCCGGCGGTCGCGGAGTAACGGTGGTTGCGCGGATCGCGCGCGGCCTTCACGGCGGCGTCCACGATGTGCGCGGGGGTCGGGAAGTCGGGCTCTCCGGCGCCGAAGCCGATGACGGGCCGACCGGCGGCCTTGAGCGCCTTGGCGGTCGCGTCGACCGCGAGGGTCGCGGAGGGCTCGATCGCGCCGATGCGCTGCGAGATGCGGGAACGGGAGGCGGGAGTGCGTGCGTCGTCGGTGGTCACCCGACTATCGTGGCAGAGCTCGCCCCGCGCCGCCAGGATGGACGTCCCTTGGGAACGGGGGCGCGCCGGGACCCCCGAGGCGCCGGAATGTGACGTGATCCGGGTCGATTCGCACGAGTCCCCATCGGCTTGTATGCTGGACGCTGGTCAGAATCGCTCAGGCTTCTCCGGGCACGTCCCGGGACCGGGCGAGACGACCGCACGGGGCTCGTCCCCGTGAAGGGCAGTGGCGCAATTGGTAGCGCAGCGGTCTCCAAAACCGCAGGTTGCAGGTTCGAGCCCTGTCTGCCCTGCCGGTCCGGCCGGGGTCACCCGGCCGGATGCGGATGACCTCGACGAGATCGGATAGCTCCCTGTGAACTCCAGCCAGAACGCCCCGTCGGCACCGCGCACCGGTGACGTCCAGGGCTCCGGGTCGAAGAACCCGTTCCTGGCCATCGGTCTGTTCATCCGTCAGGTGATCGCCGAGCTGCGCAAGGTGGTCGTCCCCAGCAGGCGCGAGCTGGTCCTGTACTCGATCACGGTGCTGCTGTTCGTCGCCTTCATGATCCTGCTGATCTTCGGGCTCGACGCGGCCTTCAGCTGGATCTCGCGGATCGCCTTCACGGTCCCCGACGTGTGAGCGGGCGCCTGATCCGCACCTCGCACAGCCCTGTGACCGACCAGTCCACCGCAGCCAGGAAGGCAGGTTCCCGCCGATGAGCGAGACGACCTCTACCCCCGACGAGTCCTTCGACGACGTCGACGACACCCTCTCCTTCTCCGCCTCGGCCCCGACCGGCCAGGCCGCGGGCGAGGACGTCGCCGCCGAGGAGGCCGCGGCCGAGGACGCCGAGCTCGACGCGGAGCTCCCCGACGACGACGCGCCGGCCGACGACGAGAGCGCCGAGGCGCCTGTCGACAATGCCGAGGCCGACGAGCCGGCCGACGACGCCGAGGCCGACGACTCCGACGAGCCGGCCGACGCCGACGAGGCCCCGGCCGCCGAGGAGGCCGAGGACGTCCCCGCGGCCGAGGAGCCCGAGGAGGACCCGGTCCAGCAGCTGCGCATGCACCTGCGCTCCGCGCTCGGCGAGTGGTACGTCATCCACTCCTACTCCGGGCACGAGAACCGCGTGAAGACCCAGCTCGCCACGCGCACCGAGACCATGGACATGGAGGAGTTCATCTTCGAGGTCCAGGTCCCGATGGAGGACGCGACCGAGGTCAAGAACGGCCAGAAGAAGATCGTCCGCCGCGTGCGCATCCCCGGCTACGTGCTGGTGCGCATGGACCTGACCACCGAGTCCTGGCGCGTCGTGCGCGACACCCCCGGCGTGACCGGCTTCGTCGGCAACGCGACCGAGCCCACCCCACTCACCTTCGACGAGATCTTCTCGATGCTCGCGCCGTCCGTCGGCCTGCCCGAGAAGAAGCGCTCCTCCGGCTCGTCCGGCTCCTCCTCGAAGCCCGCGGCCGCGCAGAAGGTCCCCGACTTCCAGGTCGGCGAGTCCGTCACCGTCATGGACGGCCCCTTCGAGACCATGCCGGCCACGATCTCCGAGATCCACGCCGAGGCCCAGAAGCTCCAGGTGCTCGTGTCGATCTTCGGCCGCGAGACCCCGGTCGAGCTCGGCTTCGACCAGGTCGCCAAGATCTGAGCAGCCCGGTCCGCCTCGTGCGGACCCTCGGACGCGCGGCCCCTCGCCCGCGTCCGCCCCGAATCCCCGCGGCGCGCCCGGCTCCGGCCGGACGGGCTCCCCGGTGGGGGAGTACGACCGAGATCACGCCTGATCGAGGTCGACGCCGCCGCGACGTGCAGGTAACGTCGCATCCCGGATCCGTGCCCCTCGGGGCGCGGCTCCTGCAGTGGGAGGAGCGCGTGATGAGCTCCGCCCGGACCACACCACAGTAAGGAAGAGCAATGGCTCCCAAGAAGAAGATCGCGAGCATCATCAAGCTCCAGATCCAGGCCGGCCAGGCCACCCCTGCGCCGCCCGTGGGTCCCGCGCTCGGCGCTGCCGGCGTGAACATGATGGAGTTCGTGAAGGCCTACAACGATCGCACCGCCGATCAGCGTGGCAACATCATCCCCGTCGAGATCACGGTCTACGAGGACCGCTCGTTCACCTTCATCACGAAGACCCCGCCGGCGGCGGAGCTCATCAAGAAGGCCGCCGGCCTCCAGAAGGGCTCGGCCGTCCCGCACACCGACAAGGTCGGCAAGATCACCCAGGCTCAGGTCCGCGAGATCGCGGAGACCAAGATGCCTGATCTGAACGCGAACGACATCGAGGCCGCGGCGAAGATCGTCGAGGGCACCGCTCGTTCCATGGGCATCACGGTGGAGGGCTGAGAACGATGGCATTCCGTAGCAAGGCTTACAAGAACGGCGCCGCTCTGATCGAAGAGGGCCGCGCGTACTCCCCGCTGGACGCCCTGCGCCTCGCGCAGAAGTCCAGCCCGGCGAAGTTCGACGCCTCCGTCGAGGTCGCGATGCGTCTCGGCGTCGACCCCCGCAAGGCGGACCAGATGGTGCGCGGCACCGTCAACCTGCCCAACGGCACCGGCAAGACCGCCCGCGTCATCGTCTTCGCGTCCGGCGCGCAGGCCGAGGCCGCTCTCGCGGCGGGCGCCGACGAGGTCGGCGACGACGACCTGATCGAGAAGGTCGCCGGCGGCTGGACCGACTTCGACGCGGCCGTCGCCACCCCGAACCTGATGGGCAAGGTCGGCAAGCTGGGCCGCGTGCTCGGCCCCCGCGGCCTCATGCCGAACCCCAAGACCGGCACCGTGACCATGGACGTCACCAAGGCCGTGAGCGACATCAAGGGCGGCAAGATCGAGTTCCGCACCGACCGTGCGGCGAACCTGCACTACATCGTCGGCAAGGTCTCCTTCACCGACAAGCAGCTCGTCGAGAACTACGTCGCGGCGCTGGACGAGATCCTCCGTCTCAAGCCGTCCGCGTCCAAGGGGCGCTACATCACGAAGATCACCGTGTCCACCACCATGGGCCCCGGCATCCCGGTCGACGTGAACCGCACCCGCAACCTCCTCGAGGACACCGACGAGGCCTGAGCCTCCTCGACTCCTCGCATCTCGGCGCCCCGCCCACCGCTCAGGTGGGCGGGGCGCCGTGCTGTGCGGGGCGCATCGCCACTGGCAGGGAGTTGTTCGACGCCCGGTACCGCTTTGCTGGTACGTCCCGTCGAACAAATGCGCGGGGCCGCCCCGGTTGTCGGGTTGTTCGACGTCCGGTACCGCTTCACTGGTACCTCCCGTCGATCAAGTCAGTCACCGGCCGCGTCGCGGGGCGCTTCGCCGCCGGCAAGGGAGTTGTTCGATGTCCGGTACCGCTCTGCTGGTACTTCCCGTCGAACAGGTGCGCCGAGGGCTGCGCGGTACGGAGATCCGGTGCCGGTGGGGGAGAGGGCGCAGAGGGCTGAGCGCCGGCTGATCGCCGTCCCGCGGTGGACAGGACCCCGGCCTCCCGCCGCCGGGCGCCTCGAGCGGCCCATCTCTCGGCGCCCGCCGCGCACCACCCGGCGCCCGCCGCCCACCACCCGGCGCCCGCCGCCCACCACCCGGCGCCCGCCGCCCACCACCCGGCGCCCGCCGCCCACCACCCGGCGCCCGCCGCCCACCACCCGCCGCTCGTCGCCGGACTGTGACGGAGACCGCCGCCCGCACCGTGGCGCGCGCCCCCGTCCCTGCACTACTCTGGACCTACCGAAGACCGCCGGTCGTCGCCCTCCACCCGGAGAGCGACCGAAGAAGTCCCCACGGGACGGCCTGCGCAGGTGAACGAACGCGACCCGCACGGTCGCGCCCTCCGAGGAGCAGCTGCTCCCGGGGAGCCGGATCGTGCGTGCTGGCCTCGACACCTGCGTGTCGAGGCCTTTTCCTGTTCCAGGGCCCTTCACCCGGTGGCGAGAGACCTCTGGAAGGAGGGCCATGGCGAATCCCGAGAAGGTGGACGCCGTCGCGGAGATCGCGGACATGTTCCGCGAGTCCGACGCCGCCGTCATCACCGAGTATCGCGGGCTCAGCGTGGGGGAGCTCAAGGAGCTCCGTCGTGCGCTGGGTTCCGAGACGACCTACGCCGTGGTGAAGAACACGCTCACGGAGATCGCCGCCCGCGAGGCCGGCATCGACGTGTTCGACGGCACGCTCAGCGGGCCGACCGCGATCGCCTTCATCAAGGGCGAGCCGGTGGAGCCTGCGAAGGCTCTGCGTGACTTCGCCAAGACCCACGACAAGCTCGTGGTCAAGTCCGGCTACTTCGAGGGCAAGCTGCTCTCGCAGGAGGACGTCCAGAAGCTCGCGGACCTCGAGTCCCGCGAGGTCCTGCTGGCCAAGGCCGCCGGCGCCATGAAGGCGTCGATGTCCAAGGCCGCCGCAGTGTTCGCTGCACCGCTGTCCAAGACGGCGCGCACCGTGGACGCGCTGCGGGCCAAGCAGGAAGCCGCCTGAGCCTCCCGGCTCACCGGCTTCCGCACCACAGCCACAGCGCTGTCCCCCGGCTGCCCCGTCGGAGCATCCGGATCGCAAGACCCGGCGCGTGAGCGCCGCTCAACACCGCAGGGACGCAGGTCCCACCTACAGGAAGGAACGCCCTCATGGCGAAGCTCAGCAACGACGAGCTCATCGAAGCTTTCAAGGAGATGTCCCTCATCGAGCTCTCCGAGTTCGTGAAGCAGTTCGAGGACGTCTTCGACGTCACCGCCGCCGCCCCCGTGGCCGTCGCCGGTGCCGCTCCCGCCGCCGGTGGTGGCGAGGCCGCCGCCGAGGAGGAGAAGACCGAGTTCGACGTCATCCTCGAGTCGGCCGGCTCCGCGAAGATCGCCGTCATCAAGGAGGTGCGCGGCCTGACCTCCCTCGGTCTGAAGGAGGCCAAGGCGCTCGTCGACGAGGCCCCCAAGCCCGTCCTCGAGGGTGTCAAGCAGGAGGACGCCGAGGCCGCCAAGGCGAAGCTCGAGGAGGCCGGCGCGACCGTCACCGTCAAGTGATCTCCGGCGCACGCCCCGGCGTGCGCCTCATCTGACGGCAGTCGCACTGCCCCTGGAAGGGCCGTCCCGCATCGCGCGGGGCGGCCCTTCCGCATGTCCGCAGCGGGGGAGCGGCGCGCACGGACACGGTCCCGGCCCGTGCTCGGCCGGCTCCCGGGCCTCCGGCATCTGGGCGCAGCGCCGGCACGATCTCTGCGCGAGGCTCCGAGGAATCGCCTCTGACATGGCCCGACACCCCGTCACAGGCCCCGCCTGCTTGACTGCGGGACGATTTCCGTCCACACTTTTTCCCGTACGGGGCTGATCCTGCCGCATGCGCCCGGTGTGATGACACCGCCGGGCCGGTCGAGACAGACGGGCAGGACGCGCCGACGAGAACCCCGCGCCAGGCATATAGCGGCCGACGCGGATGGAGGAGCCCTTTCGGGGGCCTTGTCTCCATCCGCGATTTTGTGTATGCTCGGTCCTTGCGCTGCGCGTCTCCCGTGGGTTCCGTCGCCTGACCTCGACATCGTCTGCTCCATCGCCCGACGGGTGTTCGCCGCGCCTGGGATTCCGTCATCGGCCTGTGGAAGGACCCCCCTTTGGCTGCCTCGAGCACCGATCGCACCACCGACATCGCACTTCGCACCGCCTCCCCTCGCGTCACCTTCGCGAAGCTCGGCGACCCTCTCGAGGTCCCGGATCTGCTGAGTCTGCAGACCACCTCGTTCGACTGGTTGCTGGGCAACGAGCGCTGGCAGGAGCGTGCGGCCGAGGCCGCCGCTGCCGGCCGTGAGGACGTGCCGCAGACCTCCGGTCTCGCGGACATCCTCGAGGAGATCTCCCCGATCGAGGACTTCGCCGGCAACATGTCGCTGTCGTTCCGCGACCACACCTTCGACGACCCGAAGTACACGGTCGAGGAGTGCAAGGAGAAGGACCTCACCTACGCGGCTCCGCTGTACGTCATCGCGGAGTTCATGAACAACGAGACCGGTGAGATCAAGACCCAGACGGTCTTCATGGGCGAGTTCCCGCTCATGACCGACAAGGGCACCTTCATCATCAACGGCACCGAGCGCGTCGTCGTCTCGCAGCTCGTCCGCTCCCCGGGCGTGTACTTCGAGGAGTCGATCGACAAGACCTCGGACAAGCACATCTTCTCCGCCAAGGTCATCCCCTCGCGCGGTGCCTGGCTCGAGTTCGAGGTCGACAAGCGCGACCAGGTCGGCGTGCGCATCGACCGCAAGCGCAAGCAGTCCGTCACGACCCTGCTGCAGGCCCTCGGCATGTCCCACAGCGACATCCTCGAGGAGTTCGGCGAGTTCGAGTCGATGCGCTCCACCCTCGAGAAGGACCGCATCGCCTCCCAGGACGAGGCCCTCATCGACATCTACCGCAAGCAGCGCCCGGGCGAGCCGCCCACGCGCGATGCGGGCGAGGCGATGCTGAACAACCTCTACTTCAACGCCAAGCGCTACGACCTCGCGAAGGTCGGCCGCTACAAGATCGGCAAGAAGCTCGGCCTCGAGGGCAGCCTCTCCGAGTCGACCCTGCGCCTGCAGGACATCGTCGCGACCATCAAGTACATCGTGGCCCTGCACGACGGCGTCTCCGAGTACACGAGCGTCGACGACCGTCCGGTGCGCGTCGAGACCGACGACATCGACCACTTCGGCAACCGTCGCATCCGCGCCGTCGGCGAGCTGATCCAGAACCAGGTCCGCACGGGCCTGTCCCGCATGGAGCGCGTCGTCCGCGAGCGCATGACCACGCAGGACGTCGAGGCGATCACCCCGCTGACGCTGATCAACATCCGTCCGGTCACCGCGGCGATCAAGGAGTTCTTCGGAACCTCCCAGCTCTCGCAGTTCATGGACCAGAACAACCCGCTCTCGGGCCTGACCCACAAGCGTCGCCTCTCGGCGCTGGGCCCCGGCGGCCTCTCCCGCGACCGCGCGGGCATGGAGGTCCGTGACGTCCACCCGAGCCACTACGGCCGCATGTGCCCGATCGAGACCCCCGAGGGTCCGAACATCGGCCTGATCGGCTCGCTGGCGACCTTCGCCCGCATCAACCCCTTCGGCTTCGTGGAGACCCCGTACCGCAAGGTCGTCGACTCCGTCGTGACCGACGAGATCGTCTACCTCACCGCGGATGACGAGGATCGCCACATCATCGCCCAGGCGAACGCGAAGATCGACGAGGACGGCCACTTCCTCGCCGACGAGGTGCTCGTGCGCCTCCCCGGCGGCGAGCCCGACCTCGTGCCGATCTCGGACGTGGACTACATGGACGTCTCCGCACGTCAGATGGTCTCCGTCGCGACCGCGATGATCCCCTTCCTCGAGCACGACGACGCCAACCGTGCGCTCATGGGCTCGAACATGCAGCGCCAGGCCGTGCCGCTGCTCCGCTCCGAGATGCCGCTGGTCGGCACGGGCATGGAGCGTCGCGCCGCGGTCGACGCGGGTGACGTGGTCGTCGCGCAGAAGGGCGGCGTCATCGAGGAGCTCTCGGCGGACCTCATCATGGTGATGGCCGACGACGGCACCCGTCAGACCTACCCCATCGGGAAGTTCCAGCGCTCCAACGCCGGCAACTCCTACAACCAGCGCGTCCTCTTCGACGAGGGCGACCGCGTCGAGGCCGGCTCCATCCTGGCCGACGGCCCCTCGACCGACCAGGGCGAGCTCGCCATCGGCAAGAACCTGCTGGTCGCCTTCATGTCCTGGGAGGGCCACAACTACGAGGACGGCATCATCCTGTCCTCGCGCATGGTCCAGGACGACGTCCTCACCTCGATCCACATCGAGGAGCACGAGGTCGACGCCCGCGACACCAAGCTCGGCAAGGAGGAGATCACCCGGGACATCCCGAACGTCGGCGACGACGTGCTGGCCGATCTCGACGAGCGCGGCATCATCCGCATCGGCGCCGAGGTCGAGCCGGGCGACATCCTGGTCGGCAAGGTGACCCCGAAGGGCGAGACCGAGCTGACCCCGGAGGAGCGTCTGCTGCGCGCGATCTTCGGCGAGAAGGCCCGCGAGGTGCGCGACACCTCGCTGCGCGTCCCGCACGGCGAGTCCGGCACCGTCATCGGCGTGCGCGTCTTCACCGACGACGAGGACGGGGACATCCTCCCCACCGGCGTCAACGAGATGGTCCGCGTCTACGTGGCCCAGAAGCGCAAGATCACCGACGGCGACAAGCTCGCCGGCCGCCACGGCAACAAGGGCGTCATCGCGAAGATCCTGCCGGTCGAGGATATGCCGTTCCTGGAGGACGGCACCCCGATCGACATCATCCTCAACCCGATGGGCGTGCCCGGCCGAATGAACATCGGCCAGGTCATGGAGACCCACCTCGGCTGGGTCGCGAAGTCCGGCTGGGAGCTCGATCCCGAGGACCCGACCGCCGCGGACCTGCCCGAGGCCGCGCTGCACGGCGAGCCCGGCACCCCGGTCGCGGTCCCGGTCTTCGACGGCCTCACCGCCGACGAGGTCACCGGCCTGATCGCCAACCACCTGCCCAACCGCGACGGCGAGCGGATGGTCAAGGAGAACGGCAAGGCGCGCCTGTTCGACGGCCGCTCCGGCGAGCCGTTCCCGGACCCGATCTCCGTGGGCTACATGTACATGCTGAAGCTCCACCACCTGGTGGACGACAAGCTGCACGCCCGCTCGACCGGTCCGTACTCGATGATCACGCAGCAGCCGCTGGGCGGTAAGGCCCAGTTCGGCGGCCAGCGCTTCGGCGAGATGGAGGTGTGGGCCCTGGAGGCCTACGGCGCCGCCTACGCCCTGCAGGAGCTGCTGACCATCAAGTCCGACGACATCTCGGGCCGCGTGAAGGTGTACGAGGCGATCGTCAAGGGCGAGAACATCCCCGAGCCCGGGATCCCGGAGTCCTTCCGCGTGCTGCTCAAGGAGATGCAGTCGCTGTGCCTGAACGTGGAGGTGCTGTCCAGCGACGGCACCGCCCAGGAGGTCCAGGAGAGCGACGAGGAGGTCTTCCGCGCCGCGGAGGAGCTCGGCATCGACCTGTCCCGCCGACCCCACGAGGGCGTCGGCTCCATCGAAGAGGTCTGACGGACGGGGGACCGGGAGGTCCCGTCGGCCGCCCCGCGCCGCCGACGGGCCTCCCGGCCCCGCCCTCGACCCCCGTTCCCTCAGACACCACGACTTCCGATCGAGAGAAGGACACCTGTGCTCGACGTCAACACCTTCGATGAGCTGCGCATCGGCCTCGCGACCGCCGATGACATCCGCGGCTGGTCCCACGGCGAGGTCAAGAAGCCCGAGACCATCAACTACCGCACCCTGAAGCCCGAGATGGACGGCCTGTTCTGCGAGCGCATCTTCGGTCCCACCCGGGACTGGGAGTGCTACTGCGGCAAGTACAAGCGCGTCCGCTTCAAGGGCATCGTCTGCGAGCGCTGCGGCGTGGAGGTCACCAAGTCCTCCGTGCGCCGTGAGCGCATGGGCCACGTGGAGCTCGCGGCCCCCGTCACCCACATCTGGTACTTCAAGGGCGTGCCGAGCCGTCTCGGCTACCTGCTGGACCTGGCCCCGAAGGATCTCGAGAAGATCATCTACTTCGCGGCGTACATGATCACCGACGTGGACGAGCAGGCCCGCCACGACGACATGCCCGATCTGCAGGCCCGCTTCGACCTCGAGGTCAAGGAGCTCGAGAACGAGCGCGACGCCGCGATCAACCAGCGCGCCGTCACCGCGGAGAAGGACCTCGCCCAGCTCGAGGAGGAGGGTGCCAAGGCCGACGCGAAGCGCAAGGTCCGCGACTCCTCCGAGCGCGAGCAGGCCCAGATCCGCAAGAAGTACGACGCGGAGGTCGACCGCATCTCCCGCGTCTGGGAGCGCTTCAAGACCCTCAAGGTCGCCGACCTCGAGGGCGACGAGCAGCTCTATCGCGCGATGAAGCTGCGCTACGGCACCTACTTCGAGGGCGGCATGGGCGCCGAGGCGATCCAGCGTCGTCTCGCCGACTTCGACCTCGAGGCCGAGGCGGAGACGCTGCGCGAGGTCATCGCCACCGGCAAGGGGCAGAAGAAGGCCCGTGCGCTCAAGCGCCTCAAGGTCGTCTCCGCCTTCCTCACCACCACCAACTCGCCCGTCGGCATGGTGCTGGACGCGGTCCCGGTCATCCCGCCGGACCTGCGCCCGATGGTGCAGCTGGACGGCGGCCGCTTCGCGACCTCCGACCTCAACGACCTGTACCGTCGCGTGATCAACCGCAACAACCGCCTCAAGCGGCTGCTGGATCTCGGCGCCCCCGAGATCATCGTGAACAACGAGAAGCGCATGCTGCAGGAGTCGGTCGACTCGCTGTTCGACAACGGCCGTCGCGGTCGCCCGGTCACGGGCCCCGGCAACCGTCCGCTGAAGTCGCTCTCCGACATGCTCAAGGGCAAGCAGGGCCGCTTCCGTCAGAACCTGCTGGGCAAGCGCGTGGACTACTCCGCTCGCTCCGTGATCGTCAACGGCCCGCAGCTGAAGCTGCACCAGTGCGGTCTGCCCAAGGGCATGGCGCTGGAGCTGTTCAAGCCCTTCGTGATGAAGCGCCTGGTCGAGCTCAGCCACGCCCAGAACGTCAAGGCCGCCAAGCGCATGGTCGAGCGCGCCCGCCCCGAGGTCTGGGACGTGCTCGAGGAGGTCATCACCGAGCACCCGGTGCTGCTCAACCGTGCGCCGACCCTGCACCGCCTGGGCATCCAGGCCTTCGAGCCGCAGCTCGTCGAGGGCAAGGCGATCCACCTGCACCCGCTGGTGTGCGCCGCCTTCAACGCGGACTTCGACGGCGACCAGATGGCCGTGCACCTGCCGCTGTCGGCGGAGGCGCAGGCCGAGGCCCGCATCCTGATGCTGTCCTCGAACAACATCCTCAAGCCGTCCGACGGCCGCCCGGTCACCATGCCCGCGCAGGACATGATCATCGGTCTGTACCACATCACCACCGTGCGCGAGGACGTCGAGGGCGCGGGCCGCTCCTTCTCCTCCGTGGCCGAGGCGATCATGGCCTTCGATCGCGGCGAGCTGCACCTGAACGCGCCCGTCTCCCTCCGCTTCGAGGACACCGTCCCGCCGAGCGACTGGGAGGCCCCCGAGGGCTGGACCGAGGGCGACCCGATCACCCTCACCACCACCCTCGGCGCGGTGTACTTCAACGAGACGCTGCCGGAGGACTTCCCCTTCGTGCAGGGCCAGGTCGGCAAGAAGCGCCTGGGCGGGATCGTCAACGCCCTCGCCGAGCGCTACGACAAGGGCCAGGTCGCCGCGTCCCTCGACGCGCTGAAGGCCTACGGCTTCTCGTGGTCCACCCGCTCGGGCGCGTCCTTCGCGCTGTCCGACGTGGTGACACCGCCCGGCAAGGCGGAGATCATCGCGAAGCACGAGGCGAAGGCCGCCCAGGTCCAGGAGAACCGCGATCTCGGCCTCATCTCCGAGTCCGAGCGCAACGCGGAGCTGATCGACATCTGGACCGAGGCGACCAACGAGGTCGACCAGGCGATGCGGGCGAACTTCGAGTCGACCAACACCATCTACCGCATGGTGGATTCCGGCGCTCGAGGCAACTGGATGCAGATCCGCCAGATCGCCGGCATGCGCGGCCTGGTCACCAACCCGAAGGGCGAGATCATCCCGCGCCCGATCCTCTCCAACTACAAGGAGGGGCTCTCGGTCCTGGAGTACTTCGTCGCCTCGCACGGCTCCCGCAAGGGCCTGGCGGACACGGCGCTGAAGACCGCCCAGTCGGGCTACCTGACCCGTCGTCTGGTCGACGTCTCCCAGGACGTCATCGTCCGCGAGGACGACTGCGGCACCACCAAGGGCCTCGTGCTCCCGATCGCGGTCGAGGAGGGCGGCGTGCTCCGTCCCCACGAGCACGCGGAGTCCACGGTCTACGGCCGTGTCCTCGCCACCGCCGCGATCGGCGCCGACGGCACCGAGGCGGCCCCGGCCGGCGCGGAGCTCGGTGACGTGCTGATCGAGCAGCTCGTCGAGGCCGGCGTGCGCGAGGCGAAGATCCGCTCCGTGCTGACCTGTGACTCGGCGGTGGGCACCTGCGCCCAGTGCTACGGCAAGTCGCTCGCCACCGGCCAGCTGGTCGACATCGGCGAGGCCGTCGGCATCGTCGCGGCCCAGTCCATCGGCGAGCCCGGCACGCAGCTGACCATGCGTACCTTCCACTCCGGTGGTGTGGCCAGCGCCGACGGCGACATCACGCACGGCCTGCCGCGTGTGCAGGAGCTGTTCGAGGCCCGCACCCCGGCCGGCTTCGCGCCGATCTCCGAGTTCTCCGGTCGCGCCGCGATCGAGGAGAACGACAAGCAGCGCCGGATCACGGTCACGCCGGACGACGGCTCGGACGAGGTCACCTACACCGTCTCCAAGCGCGTCACGCTGCTGATCGCCGACGGCGACCACATCGAGGTCGGCCAGCAGCTCACCCAGGGCTCCGTCGATCCCAAGCAGGTGCTGCGCATCCTCGGCCCCCGCAAGGTGCAGCAGCACCTGGTGGACGAGGTCCAGAAGGTGTACATCTCCCAGGGCGTGGACATCCACGCCAAGCACATCGAGGTCATCGTGCGCCAGATGCTCCGTCGCGTGACGGTCATCGAGTCCGGCGACACCGGTCTGCTGCCGGGCGACTTCGCCGAGCGCGTCACCTTCGAGCGGGAGAACCGTCGGGTCCTCTCCGAGGGTGGTCAGCCGGCCTCGGGCCGTCCGGAGCTGATGGGCATCACCAAGGCGTCGCTCGCGACCGAGTCGTGGCTCTCGGCGGCCTCCTTCCAGGAGACCACCCGGGTGCTCACCGAGGCCGCCCTGAACCGCAAGAGCGATCAGCTCATGGGGCTCAAGGAGAACGTCATCATCGGCAAGCTCATCCCGGCGGGCACCGGCCTGTCGCGATTCCGCCGCATCGCGGTCGAGCCCACCGACGAGGCGAAGGCGCAGATGTACCAGGTGCCGGGCTACGACGAGCTGGACTTCTCCGGCTTCGGCCAGACCGGCGCGGTCAACCTCGACGACATCGACTACGCCGATCCCTTCCGCACCGACTTCCGGTGAGCGGAGCAGCGGTGAGCGGGTGCTGAGCGCCCTCTGACCGAGAACGCCCCGGGGCGGTCCCACCACACGGTGGGGCCGCCCCGCGGCGTTCCTGCGTCCTGCAGGCGTCCTGTGGAGGAAACGCCCTCCGAGGGCCCGTCGGGAGGGCGGGGGAGTGGCCTGCGTCGCGCTGAAGACGCCTCTGACCGGGCCCTGCGTGATCTGTCGGACGCGGAGGTTCACGAGAGGGTAAAGGCCTCGTGGGCCCCAGCCCAAAGTCCGGTTTCACCCCTTACGTCAGGTGGAGAAGAACGGAAGAGTGGCACCCGGCAGTTCCCACGCGACCTTTCCTGCAGCACCTCCCCGCGCCCGCGGGGGTGCGCGCGTGCCGGAGCTGCAGATCCCGCCCCGCGGGATCCGACGCTCAGGGAACGACACGTGAAGGCCGCGGACGCGGCAGGGAAAAGGTGGAACAGTGAAGAAGACTCCGTGGATCGTCGGCGCGGCGACCGTGTGCGTGGTGGCCGTCGGCGGCGGCGGCACCGCCTTCGCGATGTCGAACGAGGCCCAGATCACCGCCTACGGCGAGGAGACCGCGGTCCGCATCTTCTCCCAGCCCACCGTCGGCGACCTGCTCGCCGCCCAGGGCATCGAGGTCAAGGACACCGACCTCGTGACCCCGGGCCTCGAGGAGCTCGTCACCGACGGCATGGACATCCAGGTCGTCCAGCGCACCCCCGTCACCGTCTCCATCGACGGCGAGGAGCAGGAGCTGCTGACCACCGGTGACACCGTCGCCGACGCGCTCGCGGAGACCGAGTACAAGGCCGAGGGCGCCGCGATCAGCCCCGCCCCCGAGACCTCCCTCGAGGACGTCGACGGCGAGGTCTCCGTGGTCACCCGCAAGACCGTCACCTTCGTCGGCCAGTACGGCCAGGACACCTTCGAGGTCACCGCCCTCACCGTGGGCGAGGCGATGAAGAAGGTCCTCGGCGACGTCGAGGACACCGACACCTCCGACGTCCCGCTCGACACCGTCCTCGAGGACGGCGCGACCCACGAGATCCACCGCGTCCGCGAGAAGGAGCGCAAGGAGACCGAGGAGATCCCCTTCGAGACGAAGACCGTCGAGGACGACTCCCTCGTCGAGGGCACCACGAAGACCACCACCGAGGGCAAGGCCGGCTCGACCGAGAAGGTCTACACCGACACGGTCGTGGACGGCGAGGTCACCGAGTCCGAGCTCGTCTCGGAGAAGGTCGTCGCCGAGCCCGTCACCGAGGTCGTCGCCAAGGGCACCAAGCCCGCCCCCGAGCCCGAGCCCGAGCCCGAGCCCGAGGCCGAGGTCGAGGAGGAGCAGGCCGCTCCCGCCGCCCAGGAGGCTCCGAAGACCGAGAAGCGCGAGTCCGACACCAAGTCGAACCGCAGCTCCGAGCGCGAGTCCACCGAGTCCACCGAGGAGAAGTCCTCGGAGTCCGGCAACACCGGCGCCTCCGCCCCCGCCGCCGCGTCCGGCGGCGTGTGGGACCGCCTCGCCCAGTGCGAGTCCGGCGGCAACTGGTCGATCAACACCGGCAACGGCTTCTCCGGCGGCCTGCAGTTCACCAAGTCGACCTGGCTCGCCTTCGGCGGCGGCAAGTACGCCCCGGTCGCCCACCAGGCCACCCGCGAGCAGCAGATCGACATCGCGAAGAAGGTCCAGGCCGGCCAGGGCTGGGGCGCCTGGCCCGCATGCACCTCGAAGCTCGGCATCCGCTGATCGACGTACTGCGAGGAACGAGCGGTAGGAGATCAGCGCGAGAGCGCCGCTGATCGACGTACTGCGAGGAACGAGCGGTAGGAGATCAGCGCGAGAGCGCAGCCGATCGATACGCCCCTCTCACGCCACGAGCGCGCCGCATCTGCGGTGCGCTCGTGGCGTTCCGGTCCCGTACCCTGCCGCTTCACCTCGATGCAAGTTCCCGGCCACATGCCGTCATGTGATCTGCGTCGGATGGGACGCGAAGCTTTGACCGCATCGTGCGCGTCTCAGTAGAATCGAGTCCGCGTCCGGAGTGCCCTCTGGTCGTGACCGGGACAGAACCGCCGCTCCTCGGAGCCGGCGGGAGGCGTCCCCCGCGAGGAGCGGATCCTCGCGGCGTGCCCGAAAGCGGGGAGTCGGCCTGGCCCGGCCGCTGCCCGTGGGCACCGATCACGGTCCTCCAGGACGCCCGGCAGGTGCCATCACCTGACGGGCGGGTCGAACCGCCGAGCTCCCGGGCCAAGGGAGCGGCGGATCGGGTCGCCGGCCGTGCGAACGGTCGAAGAAGTCGATCCAGCGGGATGAACAGTCCCGATGGCCGAACAGGAAGAGAAGCTGTGCCCACTATTCAGCAGTTGGTGCGCAAGGGGCGGGACGCCCGGTCGTCCGCTTCGAAGACGCCCGCGCTCAAGGGTTCGCCCCAGCGCCGCGGTGTCTGCACGCGCGTCTACACCCAGACCCCCAAGAAGCCGAACTCTGCGCTGCGCAAGATCGCGCGTGTGAAGCTGTCGACCGGCCTCGAGGTCACCGCCTACATCCCCGGCGAGGGTCACAACCTGCAGGAGCACTCGATCGTGCTCGTCCGCGGCGGCCGTGTGAAGGACCTGCCCGGTGTCCGCTACAAGATCGTGCGAGGCGCCCTGGACACCCAGGCCGTCAAGGGCCGCCAGCAGGCGCGCTCCCGCTACGGCGCGAAGAAGGAGAAGAAGTAATGCCTCGTAAGGGCCCCGCTCCCAAGCGCCAGCTCGTCGTCGACCCGGTCTACGGCTCGCCGATCGTCACCCAGCTCATCAACAAGATCCTCCTGGACGGCAAGAAGACCGTCGCCGAGGGGATCGTCTACGGTGCGCTCGAGGGCGCCCGTGAGAAGAACGGCCAGGATCCGGTCGTGACCCTGAAGAAGGCGCTGGACAACATCCGTCCGTCGCTCGAGGTCCGCTCCCGCCGTGTCGGCGGTGCGACCTACCAGGTCCCGATCGAGGTCAAGCCCGGTCGCTCGACCACGCTGGCGCTGCGCTGGCTGGTCAGCTACTCCCGCGCCCGCCGCGAGAACACCATGACCGAGCGTCTGATGAACGAGATCCTCGACGCCTCCAACGGCCTCGGTGCCGCTGTGAAGCGCCGCGAGGACACTCACAAGATGGCCGAGTCGAACCGCGCCTTCGCTCACTACCGCTGGTGAGAGCACGGTGGGGTCCGCCCTCGCGGGTGGGCCCCACCGATCGCCGTCCGGCGGCTCCTGCAGCACCCGTTCTCCAGAAAGGCACAAGCCCGTGGCACTCGAAGTGCTCAGCGACCTGAACAAGGTCCGCAACATCGGCATCATGGCTCACATCGATGCCGGCAAGACCACCACGACCGAGCGCATCCTCTTCTACACCGGCGTGAACTACAAGATGGGCGAGACCCACGACGGCGCCGGCACGATGGACTGGATGGAGCAGGAGAAGGAGCGCGGCATCACGATCACGTCGGCCGCGACGACCTGCTACTGGCACGACAACCAGATCAACATCATCGACACCCCCGGTCACGTCGACTTCACCGTCGAGGTGGAGCGCTCGCTCCGCGTGCTCGACGGCGCCGTCGCGGTGTTCGACGGCAAGGAGGGCGTGGAGCCCCAGTCGGAGACCGTCTGGCGCCAGGCCGACAAGTACGACGTCCCGCGCATCTGCTTCGTCAACAAGATGGACAAGCTGGGTGCCGACTTCTTCTTCACCGTGAAGACGATCATCGAGCGCCTCGGAGCGAAGCCGCTGGTCATGCAGGTTCCGATCGGTGCGGAGAACGACTTCACCGGTGTGGTGGACCTCGTCGAGATGAAGGCCTACGACTGGCCCGAGACGCTCGAGGAGGACATGGCCGCGATCAACTCGAAGAAGGGTGATCCCTCGCTCGGCCAGTGGCAGCGCGAGATCCCGATCCCGGAGGACCTCCGCGAGACGGTCGAGGAGTACCGCAGCAAGCTCGTCGAGGACGTGGCCGAGAGCTCCGAGGAGCTCATGGACAAGTACCTCGAGGCGGGCGACCTCAGCGTCGACGAGCTCAAGGCCGGCATCCGCCACCTGACCGTCAACTCCGAGGCCTACCCCGTCTTCTGCGGCACCGCCTTCAAGAACAAGGGCGTCCAGCCCATGCTCAACGGTGTCATCGACTACCTGCCCTCGCCGCTCGACGTTCCCGACATGGTCGGCCACAAGCCGGGCGACGAGTCGGTCGAGCTGACCCGCGCCGCGGACTGGGACGCGCCCTTCTCGGCGCTCGCGTTCAAGGTCGCAGCGCACCCGTTCTTCGGATCGCTGACCTACGTCCGCGTCTACTCGGGCCAGGTCAAGCAGGGCGAGCAGATCCTCAATGCCACCACCGGCAAGAAGGAGCGCGTCGGCAAGCTCTTCCAGATGCACTCCAACAAGGAGAATCCCGTGGACGAGGCCTTCGCCGGCCACATCTACGCGTTCATCGGCCTGAAGGACACCACCACCGGTGACACCCTGACCGATTCGGCGAACCCGATCCAGCTGGAGTCCATGAGCTTCCCGGAGCCCGTGATCTCGGTGGCCATCGAGCCGAAGACCAAGAGCGACCAGGAGAAGCTCGGCGTCGCCATCCAGAAGCTCGCCAAGGAGGACCCGACCTTCCAGGTGGAGCTCGACGAGGAGACCGGCCAGACGGTCATCCGCGGCATGGGCGAGCTGCACCTCGACGTCCTCGTGGACCGCATGCGCCGCGAGTTCAACGTCGAGGCGAACATCGGCAAGCCGCAGGTCGCCTACCGCGAGACGATCAAGCGCGTCGTGGAGAAGTACGACTTCACCCACAAGAAGCAGACCGGCGGCTCCGGCCAGTTCGCGAAGGTGCAGATCACCTTCGGTCCGCTGACCGATGCCGAGGACGGCGTGTTCTACGAGTTCGAGAACAAGGTCACCGGCGGCCGCATCCCGCGCGAGTACATCCCGAGCGTGGACGCGGGCATCCAGGACGCCCTGCAGTCGGGCATCCTCGCCGGCTACCCGGTCGTGAACGTGAAGGCCTCCCTGATCGACGGCGCGTACCACGACGTCGACTCCTCGGAGATGGCCTTCAAGATCGCCGGCTCCATGGCCGCCAAGGAGGCCCTGCGCAAGGCGCAGCCGGTCATCCTCGAGCCGCTCATGGACGTCGAGGTCCGTACTCCGGAGGAGTACATGGGAGATGTCATCGGCGACCTGAACTCGCGTCGCGGGCAGGTGCAGTCGATGGAGGACGCGAGCGGGGTCAAGATCGTCCGTGCTCTCGTCCCGCTGTCGGAGATGTTCGGCTACGTCGGCGACCTGCGGTCCAAGACCCAGGGTCGTGCGATGTACACGATGCAGTTCCACAGCTACGCGGAGGTCCCGTCCAGCATCGCGGACGAGATCGTCGCGAAGACCCGGGGCGAGTGAGAGGCCGGGGGAGCAGGTAGGCTCCTTCTCCTGTTCCCCCGCTTCCCTCGGACCCCCTCCTCTCGGGGAGGGGATCCGATCCCGATCCAGAAGTACCACGAGAAAGTCCTAGGAGGACACCACAATGGCCAAGGCCAAGTTCGAGCGGACCAAGCCGCACGTCAACATCGGCACCATCGGTCACGTCGACCACGGCAAGACCACGCTGAGCGCCGCGATCTCGAAGGTCCTGTACGACAAGTTCCCCGAGGTCAACGAGAAGCGTGATTTCGACACGATCGACAACGCGCCCGAGGAGAAGCAGCGCGGCATCACGATCAACGTCTCGCACATCGAGTACGAGACCGACAAGCGCCACTACGCGCACGTCGACGCGCCCGGCCACGCCGACTACGTGAAGAACATGATCACCGGTGCGGCGCAGATGGACGGCGCCATCCTCGTGGTCGCCGCCACCGACGGCCCGATGGCTCAGACCCGTGAGCACGTGCTGCTCGCGAAGCAGGTCGGCGTCCCCTACCTGCTCGCCGCCCTCAACAAGTCCGACATGGTCGAGGACGAGGAGATCCTCGAGCTCGTCGAGATGGAGGTCCGCGAGATGCTGGGCTCCCAGGGCTTCGACGAGGACGCGCCGGTCATCCAGGTCTCCGCGCTGAAGGCGCTCGAGGGCGATCCCAAGTGGGTCAAGTCCGTCGAGGACCTCATGGAGGCCGTGGACGAGAAGATCCCGGACCCGGTCCGTGACCTCGACCAGCCGTTCCTCATGCCGATCGAGGACGTCTTCACGATCCAGGGTCGTGGCACCGTCGTCACCGGCAAGGTCGACCGCGGCAAGCTCGCGATCAACTCCGAGATCGAGATCCTCGGCATCCGTGCGCCCCAGAAGACCACGGTCACCGGCATCGAGATGTTCCACAAGCAGATGGACGAGGCGTGGGCCGGCGAGAACTGCGGCCTGCTGCTCCGCGGCACCAAGCGCGAGGACGTCGAGCGCGGCCAGGTCGTGGCCAAGCCCGGCACCATCACCCCGCACACCGAGTTCGAGGCGCAGGTCTACATCCTGTCCAAGGACGAGGGCGGCCGTCACAACCCGTTCTACTCGAACTACCGTCCGCAGTTCTACTTCCGGACCACCGACGTCACCGGCGTCATCACGCTGCCCGAGGGCACCGAGATGGTCATGCCCGGCGACAACACCGAGATGTCGGTGGAGCTGATCCAGCCCATCGCCATGGAGGAGGGCCTCGGCTTCGCCATCCGTGAGGGTGGCCGCACCGTGGGCTCCGGCCGCGTCACCAAGATCAACAAGTGATCTGAGCGGGGGAGACCCCGCCGACGTGGCTCGCCCCCTCGGGGGCACCGCGCAGAGAAGGCCCCGCACCGGTTCGCCGGTGCGGGGCCTTCTCGCATCTCCGGACGGTATTCGGGGCGGGGACGACCAGGTGGTCGTCCCTCGGCTGGCCGACGGCGCAGCAGTCCCTGGACGATGCTCCGTCGAGGCGGGACGGAGGTCGTCGCGGGCCGAGGTCCGCGCCGGAGCGCGTGGAGCCTCGGGCAGGGCGAGGGCCGGGCTGGACGGCGGCGAGCCGGGGCGACGGTGCGCCTCTCCGGCGTCGCCGGAATGGACATGCAGGATCCCGTGGTCCGGAGACGGAGGCTCGTGGGCCGGAGACAGGGCACAGGAGAGCCCCCGGCCGACGGATCGTCGACCGGGGGCTCTGGAGATGCGGTGCGTCGGGAGGCTCAGCGCTCCGGCGTCGTGCCGTCCTGTGGCGCGGCGCCGTCCTGCGGCGCGGCGCCGTCCTGCTGTGCAGCGCCATCCTGCGGCGCAGTGCCGGGGTTCCGGTGGTCCCCGGTCGCCGTCCCGTCCTGCACGCTGCCCGCCTGGGCGTCCTCGCGCTGCGGGGTGCCGGCCGGCTGCCCGAAGCTCGGGCGGTGCGGGCGCGACGGTGCACCGGCCTGGTCCGTGCTGCTCCCGGGCGCGGGGGCGGCGCCGAACCCCTGCTGCTGTTCCGCGCCGTGCTGCGGGCCGACGCCCTGCTGCCCGGCCTGACCCTGCGCAGGGAACCCGCTCTGCTGCGGGCCGGGTGCGCCGTATCCGGGACCGCCCTGCCCGGCGGGACCGCCGTACTGCCCTCCGCCCTGCGTGGGGGCGGGAGCGCCGTACTGCCCGCCGCCCTGCGTCGGGGCAGAGCTGCCGAAGCGTCCGCTCGCCTGGGGGGAGGTCTGCGGCGCGGCCGCGGGGGAGGGGGCCACGGCCGGCCCGGCACCGGACTCCGCGAGGATGCGCCTCGCCTGGTCCGCGTGCTTGTGCTCGACCAGGAGCTCGTACTGCATGGGGATCGTCGAGGTCATCGAGGTGAAGTCCCGCTTCCCTCCGGTCATCGCATAGCCGATGACGGACCACACGGTGAAGAACACGATGCCCATCAGCACGCTCGACAGGACGATCATCAGATCGCCGGGCGTGATCAGCATGAACAGCAGCCCGAGGAAGAGACCCATCCACAGCCCGGACAGGATGCCCTGCCCGATGACCTTCGGCCAGGTGCGTCGGCCGGTGACCCGCTCCATGAGCTTCAGATCCGTGCCGACGATCAGCGTGGACTGCACAGGGAACTCGTGGTCGGCGAGGGTGTCGACCACCGACTGCACCTCCTGGTAGGTGCTGTACACGCCGAGGGACCGCGGGTACTCGAGGTCGTAGAGGCGCGCGGTCAGCGGGGACGACGCCGAGGGGCTCTGGCGGGCGTAGGGACTCTGACTCATGGGGGTCACGGTAGCCCCCCGGTTCCGGATCCGCCTGAGTGCTCCCGGGGCGATCCCTGAACACGGCGCGGTGCTCGTGGCCGTGTCGGGCGGACGGCGCTCCCCGCCCCCTCGCACCGGACGCCGCCGCGCGCCGACGGGGAGGTTCTGACCGGGTATATGAAAACGTGACGCGCCCGGGACGGATTCGGACGGGTTCTGGACATACTGCGGCGTAGCATGTGGGCCACGACACCCTCGGGTGCGCGCTCGGCATGGCGAACCCGCCCCTTTCAACGACGAAAGAGATCCCATGGACACTCCCAGTGACAGCACGAACCTGCCGCTGACCCCCCTCGACCGTCTCGCGGCATCCCGCCGGCGCTTCCTCGCGCTGGCCGGTGCGGGCGTCGGCGCCGGGGCCCTCGCGGCCTGCGCGACCGGTGGCGGCGGCGGCGACGAGGACGGCGGCTCCGACGGCGGCGGCGTCGCCGAGGGCGGCGGCGAGGTCAGCGACGAGAACCCCTTCGGCGTCGACCCCTCCCAGCCCGTCGAGGTCGTCATCTTCAACGGCGGCTACGGCGACCAGTACGCGATCGACGCGGGCAAGGCGATGTCCGAGCTGCACGACGGCATCGAGGTCAACGTCAGCTCGACCGTCGACATCCAGCCCGAGCTGCAGCCCCGCTTCGTCGCCGGCGAGCCGCCGGACGTCTTCGACAACTCCGGCGCGCAGGCGATGAACTCCGCGGCCCTCATCTCCGAGGGGCAGCTCGCCACGCTCGACGAGCTCATCAAGGCGCCCTCCATCGACGGCGGCACGATCGAGGAGTCTCTCCTGCCCGGCGCTCTCGAGCCCGGCACCTACTCCGGCAAGCTCTACTCCCTGAACTACGTGTACACGGTGTTCGCGCTGTGGTACTCCGCCAAGCAGTTCGAGGAGAAGGGCTGGAGCGCCCCGGTCACCTGGGACGACGTCATGACCATCGGCGAGAATGCCGCGGGGGAGGGGCTCTCGCTCTTCGCCTTCGGCGGTCAGAACGCCGCGGACTACTACCACACCATGGCGATCGCGATGGCGGTGAAGCAGGGCGGCAAGGAGGTCGCCACGGCGCTCGACTCCCTCGATGCGGGAGCCTACGAGCAGGACGCCGTGGTGCAGGCGATCGACGCCATCGGCGAGGCGGTCGCGGCGGACTTCTTCCTGCCCGGCGGCGCCGGCATCAAGCACACCGAGGCCCAGGCGCAGTGGGTCACCGGGAAGGCCGTCATGTACCCCTCCGGCTCGTGGATCGAGAACGAGCAGAAGGGCGTCACCCCCGACGACTTCGCGATGACCGGCTGCCCCGAGCCGCTGCTGAGCACGGACGGCGCGATGCCGGCCGAGGCCATCCACGGCACCGCGGGCGAGCCCTTCCAGGTCCCGGCCCAGGCGAAGAACGGCGCAGGCGGCCTCGAGTTCCTGCGCGTGATGCTCTCCAAGGAGCAGGCGCAGAACTTCGCGAAGGTCACCTCCTCCACCACGATCGTGAAGGACTCCGTGCCCGAGGACGCCTTCGGCTCCACGGCGCTGGCCTCCGCGAACGAGATGATCCAGGCCGCGGGCGAGAACGTCTTCACCTGGAACTTCACGGACTGGTACGGCCTCGGGCCGGACTTCAAGCCGATCTGGAACGAGTTCCTCAGCGGCGGGATCAAGGCCGACGAGGTGCGCGAGCGCTCCCAGGCCGTCCTCGACCGCGTGCGGGAGGACGACAGCATCGAGAAGTTCGACGTCGAGGGATGAGCCTCCCGACCACGACCCTCGCCGGGCCGTCGGGCGCGCCGCACGCACCCCGCGTGCGGCGCGGCCGGCGCCCCGCGCCGTCGCGCCTGCTGTTCTTCGCCGTCTTCCTCGGCCTCCCGCTGCTGGTCTACATCGTCTTCGTCGTCTCGCCCTTCCTGCAGGCGTTCTACTACTCCCTCACCGACTGGAAGGGGGTCAGCGGGAACGCCGACTTCATCGGCCTGGACAACTACGTCCGGATCTTCACCGACCCGGTCTACCTCAAGGCGCTGCGCAACAACCTGCTGCTGATGATCATCCTGCCCACGGTGACCATCACCCTCGCCTTCGTCCTGGCCGTCATGGTCACGATCGGCGGGGACACCAAGGGCGAGATCCACGGCATCCGCGGCTCGAACATCTACCGCGTGGTGAGCTTCTTCCCCTACGTGCTGCCGGCCGTCGTCATCGGCATCCTCTTCGCCTTCATCTACTCCCCCAACGGTGGCCTGCTCAACGGCCTGCTGAACCTCCCGCTGCGGCTGCTGAACGCCCTCGGCGCGGACGTCCGGCTGGTCGGCACCGCCTGGCTCGGCGATCCCCGCTTCGCCCTCGGCGCGATCATCCTGGCCGTGGTGTGGTCGCTCGTCGGCTTCTACATGGTCCTGTTCGTCGCCGCGATCAAGGCGATCCCCTCGGAGATCATCGAGGCCGCCCGGCTCGACGGCTGCGGCCGTGTCAGGCTCGCCGCACAGGTCGTGCTCCCGCAGATCCGGGAGAACGTCTCCACGGCGGTGGTCTACATGGGGATCATGGCGCTGGACATGTTCGTCTACGTCTCGGTGATGACCCCGTCGGGAGGCACCGCTCGCAGCACCGAGGTGGTCTCCCGCTATCTCTACGAGACCGCCTTCGCGCGCTCGCAGTTCGGCCTCGCCTCGGCGATGGGCGTGGTGCTGGCGCTGGTGACGATGCTGATGGCCGTCATCGTGCTGTTCGGCAGCCGGTCGAAGGAGGGCGCATGACCCAGGCCCCGCCTCTCGACGCCGCCGCCTCCGCAGGGGAGGGCAGCACGCGTCGGATCGAGCCTCGTCGGCCCCGCCGCAGCCGCGGCGACCGCGCCTTCGCCGGCGTCGCCCACATCGTCCTGATCCTGTGGACCCTCGCGGTGGTGCTGCCGCTGCTGTGGACCGTCTACAGCTCGTTCAAGACGTCCCGGGAGATCCTCACCTCGCCGTTCTCGATGCCGAGCGAGTGGAACCTCGACAACTTCATCACCGCCTGGACCGAGGCCGGGATCGGCCGCTACTTCGTGAACACGCTCATCGTCGTCGGCGGTGCGCTGTTCCTGGTGATGCTGCTGGGCGCGATGTGCGCGTACGTCCTGGCGCGCTTCGAGTTCCCCGGCCGTCGGATCATCTACTACGGGATGATCGCGGGGCTCACGTTCCCGATCTTCCTCGCCGTCGTCCCGCTGTTCTTCGTGCTGATGAACATGGGCCTGCGCGGCACGTACATCGGGCTGATCCTCGCCTACGTCGGCTTCGCGCTGCCGTTCACGGTGTTCTTCCTCTACGCCTTCTTCCGGCAGCTGCCGGAAGAGATCGCCGAGGCCGCCGCGATCGACGGCGCCGGAGACTTCCGCACCTTCTTCCAGATCATGGTGCCGCTGGCCACACCCGGCCTGATGAGCGTCACGATCTTCAACTTCCTGGGCCTGTGGAACCAGTACCTCCTGCCGGTGGTGCTGAACACCGACGAGGACAAGTACGTCCTCGCCCAGGGCCTGAAGAGCCTCCAGGCGCAGCAGGGCTACGAATCGGACTGGGGCGCGATGTTCGCCTCGGTCACGATCACGATCCTGCCGGTGCTGATCGTCTACGTGATCTTCCAGCGCCAGCTCCAGGGCGGGCTCGGCCCCAGCACGAACAAGTAGCAGCACCCCGCTCGCCCCGGCCCGCAGCGCCGGGGAGCGACGAGGAGCGGAGGGCCGGGACACCGGCGGCGCGGATGCCGTACCGTGGCCCCGGCCCTCCATCGCGCCGGGACCGGCATCGTGGCCGGAGCACGATCCCCGCAGCCGCAGCCGCAGCCGCAGCCGCAGCCGCAGCCGCAGCCGCCGCTGCCGAAGGGCGCGGCCGCCAGCGCCCCCGTTGTGACGGGGTGCACGACACTCTCCCTTGTGGGGTCGTGCGCCCGTCTGGCAGACTGTTCGAGTTGTCTGCGCGGGCCGACATGCCCGGTTCCGTTCTCCGAGGTCCACCTCGGCGAATGATCACCGGATGAGGTCCGTCCCGAGGATGCGAACCGCACCATCGTGCGGAGTGCGCATCAGAGGTAGGGATCCGACGCAGAAGCAGCCGATCCTCGGCGGTCCTGTGCTGGGCTCTTACGCTCCGCACAGGCCGACACGCCCGTCCTCGGGTACCGGGGAGAGGCCGCATCCATGCCAGACGAAGAAGAGAGACAGGACGCCATGGCGGGACAGAAGATCCGCATCCGGCTCAAGTCGTACGACCACGAGGTGATCGACAGCTCGGCGCGCAAGATCGTCGACACGGTGACCTCCGCGGGCGCGACTGTGGTGGGCCCGGTGCCGCTGCCGACCGAGAAGAACGTGTTCGTCGTGATCCGGTCGCCCCACAAGTACAAGGACTCCCGTGAGCACTTCGAGATGCGCACGCACAAGCGACTGATCGACATCGTCGACCCCACGCCCAAGGCCGTGGACTCGCTCATGCGCCTCGACCTGCCGGCGGACGTCAACATCGAGATCAAGCTCTGAGGGTGGTGGAGATGAGCAACGAACTGACCGGCCAGAAGGCCACCCCCGTCGCGGGCGTGCTCGGCACCAAGCTCGGCATGACCCAGGTCTGGGACGAGAACGGCAAGCTCGTGCCCGTGACCGTCGTGCAGACCGGCGCGAACGTCGTTACCCAGGTCCGCTCCGTCGAGACCGACGGCTACGACGCGGTCCAGATCGCCTTCGGGCAGATCGACCCCCGCAAGGTGTCGAAGCCGCTCAAGGGCCACTTCGAGAAGGCCGGCGTGACCCCGCGCCGCCACCTCGTCGAGCTGCGCACCTCCGACGCCGCCGACTACTCCCTCGGCCAGGAGATCGACGCGTCGGTCTTCACCGCGGGCCAAAAGGTCGACGTCGTGGGCACCTCCAAGGGCAAGGGCACCGCGGGTGTCATGAAGCGTCACGGCTTCGCGGGCGTCAGCGCCACGCACGGCCAGCACCGCAACCACCGCAAGCCCGGCTCCATCGGCGGCGCCTCCACCCCCGGTCGCGTGTTCAAGGGCCAGCGCATGGCTGGCCGCATGGGCGGCGACCGCACCAGTGTCCAGAACCTGACCGTTCACGCGGTCGACGTCGAGAAGGGCCTCGTGCTCGTCAAGGGTGCCGTCCCCGGCCCCAAGGGCGGCCTCGTGCTGGTCCGCTCGGCTGTCAAGACTCCCGCGAAGGAGGCCTGAGCCCGATGGCAGCGAATCTGACCGTCGACGTGCTCGACCCGGCCGGCAAGAAGTCCGGCACCGTCGAGCTGCCTGCGTCGATCTTCGACGTCCAGACCAACGTGGCCCTGATCCACCAGGTCGTCGTCGCCCAGCAGGCGGCCGCCCGCCAGGGCACCCACAAGGCCAAGACCCGCGCCGAGGTGCGCGGCGGCGGCAAGAAGCCCTGGAAGCAGAAGGGCACCGGCCGAGCCCGCCAGGGCTCGCTCCGCGCCCCGCAGTTCACCGGCGGCGGCACCGTCCACGGGCCCGTCCCGCGCGACTACAGCCAGCGCACCCCGAAGAAGATGAAGGCCGCCGCCCTGCGCGGTGCCCTCTCGGACCGGGCCCGCAACGGCCGCGTGCACGTCGTCTCCTCGCTTCTCGCGGGCGAGTCCGCCTCCACCAAGGCTGCGAAGGTCACCCTGTCGCACGTCTCCGACCGTCGCCACCTGCTGGTGGTCGTGCGTCGTGACGACGACCTGGGCGCCCTGAGCACCCGCAACCTGCCTGCCGCTCACGTCCTGTACGCGGACCAGGTGAACACCTACGACGTCATGCTGTCCGACGACGTGGTCTTCACCGCCGATGCGCTCGAGGACTTCGTGGCCCAGGCCTCCCTGACCCTGCCCACCTCGATCTTCGCCGCGGCGAAGGCCGGCTCGTCGGCTCCTGCCGCCGCTGCCGCGTCTGTCGTTGCCCAGGACGCCCCGTTCGGCGAGGGCTCCGCGGCCCCGCTGGCCGACGGCTCCGCTCCCGAGGGCTTCGACATCAAGGGCAACCAGGGCTCGATGAAGTTCCACACCCCGGACTCCCCGTGGTACGGCCGCACCAAGGCCGAGGTCTGGTTCGCGAGTCCGGAGGCCGCCAAGGCCGCCGGGTTCGTGAACGCGGTCAAGGAGTCCGCCTCGTCCGATGAGGAGGCCGCCAAGTGAGCGCGCTGAACAAGGATCCCCGCGACGTCGTGCTGTCCCCGGTCGTCTCCGAGAAGAGCTACGGGCTGATGGACGAGGGCAAGTACACCTTCGTCGTGGCCGCCGACGCCAACAAGACCGAGATCAAGATCGCCGTCGAGAAGATCTTCGACGTCAAGGTCTCCTCGGTGAACACGATCAACCGTCAGGGCAAGGCGCGTCGCACGCGCTTCGGGATGGGCAAGCGCAAGGACACCAAGCGCGCCATCGTGACCCTGACCGACGGAGCCATCGACATCTTCGGAGGGTCGGTCGCCTGAGGCGGCCGATCTCCGAGGAGCAGAGAGTCTGAGGGAAACCCACATGGCAATTCGTAAGAGCAAGCCGACCACTCCCGGTCGTCGCGGCTCGAGTGGCGCCGACTTCGTCGAGGTCACCCGGTCCACGCCGGAGAAGTCCCTGGTGCGCCCGCTGTCCAAGTCCGGCGGCCGCAACAGCAACGGTCGTATCACCTCCCGTCACCGGGGCGGCGGCCACAAGCGGGCCTACCGCGTGATCGACTTCCGTCGTCACGACAAGGACGGCGTCAAGGCCAAGGTCGCTCACATCGAGTACGACCCCAACCGCACCGCGCGCATCGCGCTGCTGCACTACCTGGACGGCGAGAAGCGCTACATCCTCGCGCCGGCCAAGCTGCGTCAGGGCGACTGGATCGAGAACGGCGTCGGCGCCGACATCAAGCCCGGCAACAACCTGCCGCTCAAGAACATCCCGCTCGGCACCGTGGTGCACGCGATCGAGCTCCGCCCCGGCGGCGGCGCGAAGATCGCCCGCTCCGCCGGCGCCTCCGTGCAGCTCGTCGCCAAGGAGGGCCCGTACGCCCAGCTGCGTATGCCCTCCGGCGAGATCCGGAACGTCGACGCCCGCTGCCGCGCCACCATCGGCGAGGTCGGCAACGCCGAGCAGTCCAACATCAACTGGGGCAAGGCCGGCCGCATGCGGTGGAAGGGCAAGCGCCCCCACGTCCGCGGCGTGGTCATGAACCCCGTCGATCACCCCCATGGTGGTGGCGAGGGCCGCACCTCGGGTGGTCGTCATCCGGTGTCGCCCTGGGGTCAGCCCGAGGGCCGTACCCGAAAGCCGGGCAAGGAGAGCGACAAGCTCATCGTGCGCCGTCGTCGGACCGGCAAGAAGCGCTGATAGGGAGAACCGCACATGCCTCGCAGTATTTCCAAGGGCCCGTTCGTGGACGACCACCTTCAGAAGAAGGTGGACGCCCAGAACGAGAAGGGCACCAAGAACCTCATCAAGACCTGGTCGCGTCGTTCGGTGATCACCCCGGACTTCCTCGGCCACACCTTCGCAGTGCACGACGGTCGCAAGCACGTCTCGGTGTTCGTCACCGAGTCGATGGTCGGCCACAAGCTCGGCGAGTTCGCCCCCACGCGGACTTTCAAGGGCCACGAGAAGGACGACAAGAAGGGCCGTCGTCGCTGACATGACGTCAGCAGCGACTGCACTTCTCGAACTCGAGAGAAAGCAGGAAGCAATGGAAGCCAAGGCGCAGGTGCGGTACCTCCGCATGTCGCCCATGAAGGCTCGCCGCGTTGTGGACCTGATTCGTGGCAAGAGCACGGCCGAGGCCCTGGACACCCTGCGGTTCGCCCCGCAGGCCGCCAGCGAGCCCGTCCTCAAGCTCGTGGAGTCCGCGATCGCCAACGCGCGGGTGAAGGCAGACCAGGCGGGGGAGCGCTTCGACGAGCGCGAGCTCGTCGTGTCCGCCGCATTCGTCGACGAGGGTCCGACCATGAAGCGGTTCCAGCCGCGTGCTCAGGGTCGTGCCTTCCAGATCAAGAAGCGCACCAGCCACGTCACCGTGGTGGTCGCTCCCGTGAACAAGTAAGGAGTCCCGAATGGGCCAGAAGGTCAATCCGAACGGGTTCCGCCTCGGGATCACCACGGAGCACAGCAGCCGGTGGTTCGCCGACTCCTCGAAGGAGGGGCAGCGGTACCGCGACTACGTGAAGGAAGACGTCGCGATCCGCAAGCTCATGTCCGACGGGCTCGAGCGCGCCGGCATCTCCAAGGTCGAGATCGAGCGCACCCGCGATCGCGTCCGCGTCGATCTCCACACCGCCCGCCCGGGCATCGTCATCGGGCGTCGCGGCGCGGAGGCCGAGCGTCTGCGCGGCGAGCTGGAGAAGCTCACCGGCAAGCAGATCCAGCTGAACATCCTCGAGGTCAAGAACCCCGAGGCCGATGCTCAGCTGGTCGCCCAGGGCATCGCCGAGCAGCTCGCCGCCCGCGTCTCCTTCCGTCGTGCGATGCGCAAGGGCATGCAGTCCGCGCAGCGCGCCGGCGCGAAGGGCATCCGAGTGGCCGTCTCCGGCCGCCTCGGCGGCGCCGAGATGAGCCGCAACGAGTTCTACCGCGAGGGGCGCGTGCCTCTGCACACCCTCCGTGCGAACATCGACTACGGCTTCTACGAGGCCCGCACCGCCTTCGGCCGCATCGGCGTGAAGGTCTGGATCTACAAGGGCGACGTCACCGCCAAGGAGCTCGCGGCCCAGCAGGCCGCCTCGCAGGGTCCCCGCTCCGGCGGACGCGGCCCGCGTGCCGAGCGCCCGCGCGGTCGTCGCAACGAGCGCAACGCCGCTGCCCGTCGTGAGAGCAACGAGTCTGCACCGCAGACCGCTGCTCCCGCCGAGCAGGCCGCGGCTCCCGCGCAGCAGCCCGGAACGGAGGCCTGAGCGACATGCTGATCCCTCGCAGGACCAAGCACCGCAAGCAGCACCACCCGACCCGCAGCGGCATGGCCAAGGGCGGCACCGAGCTGGCGTTCGGTGAGTACGGCATCCAGGCGCTCGCGCCGGCGTACGTCACCAACCGTCAGATCGAGGCGGCTCGTATCGCCATGACCCGCTACATGAAGCGTGGCGGCAAGGTGTTCATCAACATCTACCCCGATCGTCCGCTCACCAAGAAGCCTGCCGAGGTCCGCATGGGCTCCGGCAAGGGTTCGGTCGAGTGGTGGATCGCCAACATCAAGCCGGGACGCGTCATGTTCGAGGTCGCCGGCGTCGAGGAGGAGGTGGCTCGCGAGGCTCTGCGCCTGGCGATGCACAAGCTCCCCATGAAGTGCCGCATCCTGAGCCGAGAGAGTGGTGACATCTGATGGCAGCGACCAAGCTCACCGCCGATGAACTCGACAAGCTGGACGACTCCAAGCTGGCCGAGGAACTGGCGAAGGCGAAGGACGAGCTGTTCAAGCTCCGTTTCCAGAACGCCACCGGTCAGCTCGAGAGCTCCGGCCGTCTGCGGTCCGTCAAGAAGGACATCGCACGGATCTACACGATCCTGCGCGAGCGCGAGCTGGGCATCCGTCAGGCGCCCGGCGCCGCCGAGTGACCCCGGAGCGAGGAACTGAGATGACTGAGAACAACCAGGCCGAGACCCCGGCCGTCGAGGATCTCGCGAAGGAGGGTGCGCAGGCGTCGTCCGCCGAGCGTCCTTACCGCAAGACCCTGCGCGGCTACGTGGTCTCCGACAAGATGGACAAGACGATCGTGATCGAGGTCGAGGAGCGTGTGAAGCACGCCCGCTACGGCAAGGTCACGACCAAGACGAGCAAGTTCAAGGCCCACGACGAGGAGAACACCGCCGGCATCGGCGACCGCGTCCTCGTCATGGAGACCCGTCCGCTCTCCGCGTCCAAGCGGTGGCGGCTGGTCGAGATCCTCGAGCGCGCCAAGTGATCCGCCGGCGGTCCGCGTGACCGTCCGGCAGCACTGAGAAGGGCCGGTCCTCCCCACGGGGAGGGCCGGCCCTTCTGCGCTCCCCGGAGGTCAGCCCGGAGCGCCGACGAGGTGCACCAGCAGCGCGCCGGCGAGAGCGTCCTCGGCCCTCGGTGCGGCGACCTCGCGCAGCTCCCCGTCCCCGTCGCGCAGCTCCACGACGAACCCGCCGTCCTCCCTCCGCCGCAGCGCGGAGAAGGCGGCGCCGAGCGCCTCGCGCAGCTGGTCCTCCCGCGGCAGCCACACCGCCTCGTCCTGCTCCACGGAGTCCAGCGCCCACTCGGTGGTGCCGTTGAAGCGCAGGACGCGGGTGCCGGTGCGCCCTCGGCCCACCTCCACCACCATCGAGGAGAGCATGAACGCCTCCTCGCGCAGCAGCGCGTTGTCGATCGCGAAGAGATCCCCGTCGGCCGGCTCCCAGGGCAGTCCGGCGTCCCGGAGCCGTCTGGCCACATCGATGTCGATCATGGGAAGAAAACTACGCCCCTGCCGGGTGCCGGGGCCATGCTCCACGTCCGGGGACCGGATCGCCGAACGGTGTGAGGACGACCGCGAGGGCGCGGCAGCGACGATGACGGGTGGGACTGCTGAGGACGAGCCGGGTGAAGGTTCGGCGTGGCGCGAGCCGCGCCGCTGCGCGCGCGTGAAAGATCGTCGTGCCCGCGGACGAGGACGGTGCGCTCGTGTCCGACGTCGAGCTGATCCCGTTCGGGCAGCTCCCGCCAGCGGAAGCCCGACGGTTGGAGATCTCCGACCCGGCCATGCTGAGGCAGGAGGACCTCGCCGAGCCGCTCGAGGCCGCGGTGGAGGACGACTCCCCGGACGCAGGAGAGCAAGCACACACGAGGGAGCCCGCCCCGCAGGGGTGACAGTTCCGGGGGCGGGGCGTAGTCTTGAACGGTTGCCGGAGGACTGCGCCCCGCCCCCGTGGTGGTGGTGCCTGATTCCGCGACAGGATCCGGGACACCCGATCCGTCCTCGCCGGAGACCTCGCACGAGAGGCGAACGCCCCGCGTTCACCACGCCAGTGCCTGAGTCCGGCAGAGGGTTTTTTGGTGCCCGGGACCCGTCGGCGGCGACGTCCCGGGCGCTGCGGCGCCCAAGGCGGTGTCGCGCATGGTCCACATTCCGTTCCGCCAGGCTCGGCCGGCCCGCTCCCGCGGGTCGGAAGAGAACCGGTGAGACGATAGGAGAACGAGTGATTCAGCAGGAGTCGCGACTGAAGGTCGCCGACAACACGGGTGCCAAGGAGATTCTCTGCATCCGTGTTCTCGGTGGCTCCGGTCGCCGTTACGCCAGCATCGGCGACACCATCGTGGCGACCGTCAAGGACGCCATCCCCGGTGGCAACGTCAAGAAGGGCGACGTCGTCAAGGCGGTCGTCGTCCGCACGTCCAAGGAGGTCCGTCGTATCGACGGCTCCTACATCCGCTTCGACGAGAACGCGGCGGTCATCCTCAAGACCGACGGCGAGCCGCGCGGTACCCGCATCTTCGGCCCCGTCGGCCGCGAGCTGCGCGACAAGCGCTTCATGAAGATCGTCTCGCTGGCACCGGAGGTGCTGTGACATGGCAAAGATGAAGATCAAGAAGGGCGATCTCGTCCAGGTCATCACGGGCCGCACGAGCGACGCCGACAAGGCCGCCGCGCGTGGCCTCGAGGCCGGCGACAAGGGCAAGCAGGGTCGCGTCCTGCAGGTGTTCCCCGATACCCAGCGCGTGCTGGTCGAGGGCATCAACCGCCGCACCCACCACGTCAAGCCGAACCAGGCCGGCGGCGCGGGCGGCATCGAGCAGCGCGAGGCCCCCATCCACGTCTCCAACGTGGCCCTGGTCGACCCGGAGGACAACAAGCCGACCAAGGTCGGCTACCGCGTCGAGACCGTCGAGCTCGAGAACGGCCGCACCAAGCAGGTGCGCGTCCGCTTCGCCAAGCGCTCCGGGAAGGACATCTGATGAGCGAGACCGCCACCCAGGCGCCCACCCCGCGTCTGAAGACGAAGTACAACGACACCATCAAGGCGCAGCTGACCGAGCAGTTCGGCTACGAGAACGTCATGCTGGTGCCCGGCCTGACCAAGATCGTCGTGAACATGGGCGTCGGCGACGCCGCACGCGACTCGAAGGTCATCGACGGCGCCATCAAGGACCTCGCCGCCATCACCGGCCAGAAGCCCCAGGTCACCAAGGCTCGCAAGTCCATCGCGCAGTTCAAGCTGCGTGAGGGCATGCCGATCGGTGCGCACGTCACGCTGCGCAACGCCCGCATGTGGGAGTTCCTGGACCGTCTGCTCTCGACCGCGCTCCCGCGAATCCGCGACTTCCGCGGCCTCTCGCCGAAGCACTTCGACGGCAACGGCAACTACACCTTCGGTCTCACGGAGCAGGTCATGTTCCACGAGATCGACCAGGACAAGATCGACCGCGTCCGCGGCATGGACATCACGGTCGTCACCACCGCGAAGACCGACGACGAGGGGCGCGCGCTGCTCAAGCTGCTCGGCTTCCCCTTCAAGGAGGAGAACTGATATGGCGAAGACAGCCCTGATCAAGAAGTCGGAGCGCAAGCCGAAGTTCGCGGTGCGCGCCTACACCCGGTGCCAGCGCTGCGGTCGGCCCCACTCGGTCTACCGCAAGTTCGGCCTCTGCCGCGTGTGCCTGCGCGAGATGGCTCACCGCGGCGAGCTCCCCGGCGTCACCAAGAGCAGCTGGTAAGGACTACCGCCACAGGTCCCACGGCCCCGTCACGGGGCGTAGGGGAAACCAGGTGAGGAAGAAGCAACAGACATGACCATGACCGACCCGATCGCGGACATGCTCACGCGGATCAGGAACGCCTCCGGGGCGTACCACGAGACCGCGTCCATGCCGTATTCGAAGCTCAAGGCCCGCATCGCGGACATCCTGAAGGCAGAGGGCTACATCCTCGGCTGGCGTGAGGAGGAGGCCGAGGTGGGCAAGTCGCTCGTCCTCGAGCTCAAGTACTCCGACAGCCGCGAGCGCGCCATCTCCGGGATCCGCCGCATCTCGAAGCCGGGCCTGCGCGTGTACGCGAAGTCCACCAACCTGCCCAAGGTCCTCGGCGGACTGGGCGTGGCGATCCTGTCCACGTCCTCCGGCCTCCTGACCGACAAGCAGGCTGCCAAGAAGGGTGTGGGTGGGGAAGTCCTCGCCTACATCTGGTGAGCGGGAGAGGAGACCACTAGCTATGTCCCGCATCGGACGCCTGCCGGTCGCAGTGCCGGCCTCAGTCCAGAACGTCACCATCGAGGACCGCACCGTCACGGTGACCGGCCCCAAGGGCGAGTTCACCCACGAGGTGCCCGCGCCCCTGACCGTCGCGCGCGACGACGAGGGCAACATCGTCGTCTCGCGTCCCGATGACGAGCAGGAGAACCGTGCGCTGCACGGTCTGACCCGCACGCTCATCAACAACATCGTCCTCGGCGTCACCGAGGGCTTCACGAAGAAGCTGGAGATCGTCGGCACGGGCTACCGCGTCGTCGCGAAGGGCACGGACCTCGAGTTCGCGCTCGGCTTCTCCCACCCCGTCGTGGTGAAGGCGCCCGAGGGCATCACCTTCGCCGTCGAGTCGCCGACCAAGTTCTCGGTCAGCGGCATCTCGAAGCAGCAGGTCGGGCACGTGGCCGCGAAGATCCGCGGGATCCGTCCGCCGGAGCCCTACAAGGGCAAGGGCGTGCGGTACGCCGACGAGGTCGTGCTCCGCAAGGCCGGAAAGGCTGGTAAGTGACCATGGGTTACGCACTCAAGCACACCAAGGGCAACCGCGGCAGCAAGCTGCGCTCGCGCGGTCGTCGCCACCTCCGCGTCCGTCGCCGCGTCATCGGCACCGCCCAGCGTCCGCGCCTGGTGGTCACCCGTTCGTCGCGTCACGTCTTCGTGCAGGTCGTCGACGATTCCCTCGGCAAGACCATCGCGTCGGCCTCCACCATGGAGGCGGACCTCCGCGGCGCCGAGGCGACGAAGTCGGACAAGGCCCGCACCGTCGGCACCCTGGTCGCCGAGCGCGCCAAGGCCGCCGGCATCGACGCGGTCGTCTTCGACCGCGGTGGCAACAAGTACCACGGCCGCGTGGCCGCCGTCGCCGACGGCGCCCGCGAGGCCGGCCTGGCGCTGTGACCGCCGCCCGGACACAGGACGAGAAGAGGATCTGAATATGGCTGCACAGCAGCGTAGCAACGGTCCCGCGGCCTCCGGCCGACGGGACGACAACACCAGCAACAGCAACAACGATCGCGGCGGCCGCCAGGGCGGCGACCGCGGCGGTCGTCAGGGTGGTCGCGGTCGCGGTCAGGACGCCGAGAAGTCGGCGTTCCTCGAGCGCGTCGTGAGCATCAACCGCGTCTCCAAGGTCGTCAAGGGCGGCCGTCGCTTCGCCTTCACCGCCCTCGTGGTGGTCGGTGACGGCGACGGCACCGTCGGCGTCGGCTACGGCAAGGCCAAGGAGGTGCCGGCGGCGATCTCCAAGGGCGTCGAGGAGGCGAAGAAGAACTTCTTCCGCGTCCCGCGCGTCCAGGGCACCGTCGTGCACCCGGTCCAGGGCGAGGATGCGGCGGGCGTCGTCCTGCTGCGCCCGGCCGCCCCCGGCACCGGCGTGATCGCCGGCGGTCCGGTCCGCGCCGTGCTCGAGTGCGCCGGAGTGCACGACGTGCTCTCCAAGTCGCTCGGCTCGACCAATGCGATCAACATCGTGCGGGCCACCGTCGACGCCCTCAAGCAGCTCGAGGAGCCGGAGGCCGTGGCCGCGCGTCGCGGTCTCGCGGTCGAGGACGTCGCCCCGGCGGCGCTCCTGCGGGCCCAGGCCGAGGGCCGCGCCGCGGCCCGTGCCGAGAAGGTGGGTGCGTGATGCAGATCAAGGTCACCCAGACCCGTTCCGAGATCGGCGGCACCCAGAGCCAGCGAGCCACCCTGCGCGGCCTCGGCCTCAAGCGCATCGGTGACACGGTGGTGAAGGAAGACCGCCCCGAGATCCGCGGCATGATCCGCACCGTCACCCACCTGGTGACGTTCGAAGAGGTGGAGTGAATCTCATGAGCATCGAGGACCAGAACGCAGCAACCCCTTTGAAGCTCCACGACCTGCGCCCCGCGCCCGGTTCCAAGACCGCGCGCACCCGCGTCGGCCGTGGTGAGGCTTCGAAGGGCAAGACGGCCGGTCGAGGCACCAAGGGCACCAAGGCCCGCTACCAGGTGCCCGTCGGCTTCGAGGGCGGGCAGATGCCGCTGCACATGCGGCTGCCGAAGCTTCGCGGCTTCACCAACCCCTTCCGCGTCGAGTACCAGGTCGTGAACCTGTCGACCCTGCAGGAGCTGTTCCCCGAGGGCGGCACCGTCACGGTCGAGGACCTCGTCGCCAAGGGCGCTGTCCGCAAGAACCAGCCCGTGAAGGTGCTGGGCCAGGGCGAGGTGAGCGTCAAGCTCGACATCACCGCTCAGAAGTTCTCCGCCTCGGCGGAGCAGAAGATCGCGGCGGCCGGCGGGTCCGTCACCACCGCGTGACATCTTTTTGACGGGCACCGCGGCACAGACTTAGTCTGAGCCGCGGTGCCCTGTCGTCATTCCAGGGCCGGTCCGAACGCCCGCGCCCACCGCGCGCGGCCGCAGGACGGCCGACCACCGCCTCGGCCCCGTCCCAGGACCTCCAGGAGGGAATCAGGTGAACTCGTTCGTGCGCGCGCTGCGCACTCCCGAGCTGAGGGCGAAGATCCTCTTCACGCTCGGTCTGATCGCCGTCTACCGACTCGGCGTCTTCATCCCCACCCCGGGATTCGACGCCACCAACGTCATGATGTGCGCGGACCAGGCCGCCTCGGGTCAGGGCGCCAACGTGCTGGGCATGGTCAACATGTTCTCCGGCGGCGCGCTGCTGCAGCTGTCCATCTTCTCCCTCGGCGTGATGCCGTACATCACCGCCTCGATCATCGTGCAGCTCCTGCGCGTGGTGATCCCGCGGTTCGAGGCCCTCCACAAGGAGGGCGCCTCCGGCACCGCCAAGCTCACCCAGTACACCCGCTATCTCACGATCGGTCTGGGCGTCCTCCAGGCCACCACGATCATCACGCTGGTGCGCTCGGGCAACTTCTTCGTCGGCTGCACCCTCGAGCTCGTGCCCGACCAGTCGATCCCGACCCTGCTGCTCATGGTGATGACCATGACCGTCGGCACGGTCCTGATCATGTTCATGGGCGAGATGATCACCGAGCGCGGCGTCGGCAACGGCATGTCGCTGATGATCTTCTCCTCGATCGCGGCGAGCTTCCCCGCCTCCTTCGGCCAGGTCTGGCAGCTCAAGGGCTGGATCACCTTCTCCCTGGTGATGCTCGTGGGCCTGCTGATCATGGTCGGCATGGTGTTCGTCGAGCAGTCCCAGCGCCGCATCCCCGTGCAGTACGCCAAGCGCATGGTGGGCCGGCGCATGTACGGCGGCACCTCCACCTACATCCCGATCAAGGTCAACCAGGCCGGCGTCATCCCCGTCATCTTCGCCTCCTCGATCCTCGCGCTGCCGCAGATGGCCGCCTCCTTCGGCGACCCGTCGGCCGGATGGGTGCAGTGGATCAACACGCACCTCGTCCTCGGCGCCTCCTTCTCGTGGATCTACGCCGTGGTCTACGTGGCCCTGATCGTCTTCTTCGCGTTCTTCTACGTCTCGATCACCTTCAACGCGGAGGAGATCGCCGACAACATGAAGAAGTACGGCGGCTTCGTCCCCAACGTGCGCGCGGGCAAGCCCACCGAGCGCTACCTGCGCTACGTCATCAACCGCATCCAGAGCGGCGGCGCCGTCTATCTCGCGGTGATCTGCCTGATCCCGCTGGTCGCGCTGTTCTACCTCGGCACCTCGCAGGACTTCCCGCTGGGCGGCGTCTCCCTCCTGATCGTGATCGGCGTGGGACTGGACACCGTCAAGCAGATCGACGCGAAGCTCCAGCAGCACCACTACGAAGGGATTCTCCGGTGACCACCCCCACCGCCTCGAACGGCTCGACCGCCCCCGCCCGCCGCCTGCTGATCGTCGGCCCGCCCGGAGCGGGCAAGGGCACCCAGGCCGTGCGGGTCGCGGAGGAGCTCTCGATCCCCGCGATCTCCACCGGCGACATCTTCCGCGCCAACGTCTCGGGGCAGACCGAGCTCGGCGTCCTCGCGAAGTCCTACATGGACAAGGGCGAGTACGTCCCGGACTCCGTCACCAACGACATGGTCCGCTCGCGCCTGGCCGAGGCCGACGCCCAGGACGGCTTCCTGCTGGACGGCTACCCCCGCACCCTCGACCAGGTCGAGGCGCTCGACGGCATGCTCGCCGAGCTCGGCACCCCGCTGGACCTCGTGCTGCTGCTCGTGGTCGAGCAGGAGGAGGTCGTCCAGCGCCTGGTGGCGCGCGGCGCCGAGCAGGGCCGCAGCGACGACACCGAGGAGACGATCCGTCGCCGCCTCGAGGTCTACGCCGAGCAGACCGCCCCGCTGATCGACGTCTACGAGCAGCGCGGCCTGGTGCGCCGCGTGGACGGCATGGCCCCGATCGACGAGGTCACCGCCGCGCTGCGCGAGGCCCTCGGCGCCCGATGAGCCTCCTGCCCGAGCGGGTGGAGTGGAAGACGCCCGAGCAGATCGCGGTGATGCGGCGCAGCGGCCAGCTGCTGCACCGCGTCCACGACATGCTCGAGTCCGAGATCCGCCCCGGCATCACCACGGACGAGCTCGACTCCCTCGCCCACACGATGATCCGCGACGCGGGGGCGACGCCGAACTTCCTGGGCTACCAGGGCTATCCGGCCACGCTCTGCATCAGCGTCAACGACGTCGTGGTCCACGGCATCCCCGACGCCCGCCCCCTGGAGGAGGGGGACGTCGTCTCCATCGACGGGGGCCTGATCATCGACGGCTGGCACTCGGACGCGGCCCGCACCCACATCGTGGGCCGGCCCCGCTCGGTCGGCGACGAGGACCTTGTGCGGATCACCGAGGAGGCCCTCTGGGCCGGGATCGCGGCGCTCGCCACCGCCGAGCGCGTCGGCGACGTCGGCGCCGCGATCGAGGACTACGTCGAGCAGGCGGCGGGGGAGTCCCTCTCCCACCTCGAGGGCTTCGGCGGCCACGGCATCGGCACCGCGATGCACCAGGCGCCCGACGTCATGAACTACCGGGTCCGCCCGCGCGGGCCGAAGGTGCGCCCGGGCCTGTGCGTCGCGATCGAGCCGATGCTGATCCAGGGCCAGGGGAACTGGGAGCTCGAGGACGACGAGTGGACCGTCCGCGCCACCGGCGGCGGCCGCGCCGCCCATGCCGAGCACTCGGTCGCCGTGACCGAGCAGGGGCTGCTGGTGCTGACCGCCGGCGACGGGGGAGCGGCCGAGCTCGCCCGGCGCGGGGTCGTCGCCGCGCCCGATCCCCTCGCGGCCTGAGCCGGCAGGCTCCGCCCGCCCGGCGCCGGGCCGCCCCGTCGACGGGCGGGGCGGGGAGCGGGGCGGACGTGATGGGCATCATCGCGTCGGCCCTCGCCGAATCCGGACCTCGCGTGTAGGCTGGTCCATCGGGTGTGCTCCGATCGCGCGTGCGAACGTGTGTTCGTGCAGTCCCGTCGTGCCGCCCGTCCGGCAGGTCCTCGAGGCCGCAGGGCGAGGCCGACGCACTGCCTCGGCGCCACCCTCGTCGATCACCGTACCGTCACCCGACGGTCGGTGTGCAGGGCCTGGGAAACCAGGAACCAAGTACGCGGAACTCGGCCCCGGCTTCGCCGGAGGCGGGAGATTGGGGAGGCATGGCGAAGAAGGACGGAGTGATCGAGGTCGAGGGCACGGTCACGGAGGCGCTCGCGAACGCGCGCTTCCGCGTCGAGCTCGACAACGGGCACATGGTGCTCGCGCACATCTCCGGAAAGATGCGCCAGCACTACATCCGCATCCTTCCCGAGGACCGTGTGGTCGTCGAGCTGAGCCCCTATGACCTCGACCGGGGCCGCATCGTCTACCGCTACAAGTGATCGTCCCGGGAGAAGGAAAGCTATGAAGGTCAAGCCGAGCGTCAAGCCGATCTGTGACAACTGCAAGGTGATCCGTCGCCACTCGCGCGTCATGGTCATCTGCTCGAACCCCCGTCACAAGCAGCGCCAGGGCTGAGCGGAGCGATCCGCCCGTCCCGGCCCCTGCCGTGACAGCCGCCGCCAGGCGGCACGCCCCGCAGCGCGGGGCACCCCGCCCGCATCGCGGGCACCACACAAATGAAGAGACGACACCACCGGCATCGGCCGGTCACCCGCAGGACGGAGGCTGCGGCGTCGGGAGACAGTCCCGGCGAGGTGTCGGCTCAGGCCTCCGAGACAGTAGGAGAATCTGCACATGGCACGTCTGGTGGGAGTGGACCTTCCGCGCGAGAAGCGCCTCGAGGTCGCCCTGACGTACATCTTCGGCATGGGACGCACGCGCGCCCAGGAGACCCTCGCCGCGACCGGCGTCTCCGGCGACAAGCGGGTTCGTGAGGTGAGCGACGAGGAGCTCGTCCAGCTCCGCGATCACATCGAGGCGAACTACATGGTCGAGGGCGACCTCCGCCGCGAGGTGGCCGCCGACATCCGTCGCAAGGTCGAGATCGGCAGCTACCAGGGGCTGCGCCACCGCCGCGGCCTGCCCGTCCACGGTCAGCGCACGAAGACCAACGCCCGCACCCGCAAGGGTCCGAAGCGCACGGTCGCCGGCAAGAAGAAGGCTCGCTGATCCGCGGCATCCGCTGATCGGCCGCCCGGCTCCGTCCCCGGAGCCCGCAGTCACTTCGCGCCGCTGAGGGAACCGGCGCACCCCCACACCACCAGAGGAGTTCTGCCGCATGGCAACCAAGACCCGTCAGGCCGCTGCGCGCAAGCCGCGCCGCAAGGACAAGAAGAACATCGTCAACGGCCAGGCCCACATCAAGAGCACGTTCAACAACACCATCGTGTCCATCACGGACCCGACCGGCGCCGTCATCTCCTGGGCCTCCGCCGGCCAGGTGGGCTTCAAGGGCTCGCGCAAGTCGACCCCGTACGCCGCGCAGATGGCCGCCGAGGCCGCCGCGCGCCAGGCGCAGGAGCACGGCCTGAAGAAGGTCGACGTCTTCGTGAAGGGCCCGGGCTCGGGCCGCGAGACCGCGATCCGCTCGCTCACCGCGACCGGCCTCGAGGTGGGCTCGATCCAGGACGTCACCCCGCAGCCGCACAACGGCACCCGTCCGGCCAAGCGCCGCCGCGTCTGATCCCGTCGGCCGTGACGACGGGACGCCCCGCTCGTCACGGTCGACCGTGTCGGGCGGGGTCTCCCGCGCCCGGCGTCCCCGGACCCCTCGCGGGTCACCCCCGTCTTCCAGGCCCACCGCCCCCTTCTGAGCGTCATATGGCGGACGCTCGCCGAAAGGATCCACAGTGCTCATTGCACAGCGCCCCACGCTGACCGAAGAGGTCGTGTCGGACAACCGCTCCCGGTTCGTCATCGAGCCGCTCGAGCCGGGCTTCGGCTACACCCTCGGCAACTCCCTGCGCCGCACCCTGCTGTCCTCCATCCCCGGCGCCGCGGTCACCTCGATCCGCATCGACGGCGTGCTGCACGAGTTCAGCACCGTCCCCGGCGTCAAGGAGGACATCACCGAGGTCATCCTCAACATCAAGAACCTCGTCGTCTCCTCGGAGAACGACGAGCCGGTCGTGATGTACCTGCGCCGCGAGGAGGCCGGCCGCGTCACCGCCGCCGACATCACCCCGCCGGCCGGCGTGGAGATCCACAACCCCGACCTGCACATCGCGACCCTCAACGAGAAGGGCCGCCTGGAGGTCGAGCTGATCGTCGAGCGCGGCCGCGGCTACGTCTCCGCCGCGCAGAACAAGGGCGTCGACGGCGAGATCGGCCGGGTCCCGGTCGACTCGATCTACTCGCCCGTGCTGAAGGTGACCTACAAGGTCGAGGCGACCCGTGTCGAGCAGCGCACCGACTTCGACAAGCTGATCGTCGACGTCGAGACCAAGCCGGCCATCAGCCCCCGCGACGCGGTGGCCTCGGCGGGCAAGACTCTGGTCGAGCTGTTCGGCCTGGCCCACGAGCTGAACCAGGAGGCGGAGGGCATCGAGATCGGCCCCTCGCCCACCGACCAGGCGCTGGCCGCTGATCTGGCCCTGCCGATCAACGACCTGAACCTCACGGTCCGCTCGTACAACTGCCTGATGCGCGAGGGCGTCCACACCGTCGGCGAGCTGACCGCCCGCTCCGAGGCGGACCTGCTCGACATCCGCAACTTCGGACAGAAGTCCATCGACGAGGTCAAGGCGAAGCTCGCCGAGCTCGGGCTGTCGCTGAAGGACTCCCCGGCCGGGTTCGACCCCGCCGCCCTGGACTCCTACTCCGACGACTTCGGCGACCAGTACTGACCTTCACTTCCACCAAGGAGAACGACCATGCCTGCACCCACCAAGGGCGCGCGCCTCGGCGGATCCCCCGCGCACGAGCGGATGATCATCGCGGGCCTCGCCACCGAGCTGTTCCGCCACGGCCGGATCACCACCACCGAGACCAAGGCCAAGCGCCTGCGCCCCCACGCGGAGCGTCTGATCACCCAGGCGAAGAAGGGCGATCTCGCCTCCCGTCGTCGCGTGATGCAGACCGTCCGTGACAAGGGCGTCGTCTACCAGCTCTTCGAGGAGATCGCTCCGACCTTCTCCGAGCGTCCCGGCGGCTACACCCGCATCACCAAGATCGGCCCCCGCAAGGGCGACAACGCCCCGATGGCCGTCATCGAGCTGGTCACGGAGGAGTACTCCGCGAAGCAGTCCGTGGTGAAGGAGGCCGAGGGCGCCGCGAAGAACGCGTCCAAGGCCGAGGAGACCCCGGTCGCCGAGACCGAGGCCCCCGCCGCCGCGGAGCCCACCGAGGAGTCCGAGGAGACCAAGGAGGCCTGATCCGGGCCGCCTGATCCTCGCGGCTCGCAGGGCCGCCGCGCGCCAGCGCGCACACCGCCGAGGGCGGGCCGACGGGAGAGATCCCGACGGCCCGCCCTCGTCGTCCGTCCGGGGCTGGCAGGGTCCCGGATGCTCCGAGCGGGGGCCGTCGGATCCGACTGCCGGCGACCCCTCGCGAGGCCGCCGAGGACGGGACGAGGAACACTCGTTCTTTGTGCGATCGTGACCGGCTCGTCGCGATGCGTTCGTGGCCGTGGACTACGGTGGTCGGTGCCCGGCTGCGCACCCGTCGACCGCTCCACGCCTCGGCGACGCGCCTCGGGATCCCCCCGCCCCCTCTCCTCCGGAGCCTTCGTGATGTCCCACCGGACCCTTCCCCCCGAGTCCGACGCCCGCCCCCTCTCCCTCAGCCGCCGCACGCTGATGGCGGCGACCGCCGCCGCGGTGCCCGCCGGCGCCGTCGCGCTCGGCGCGGCTCCCGCCCTGGCCGACCCGACCGTCACCGACGGCGAGACCCGCGTGGTCGACGTCCCGCTGGCGGACGCCCCGCTGGTCGAGGCCGACGGCGTCCAGGTGCGTGACCTCCCCGAGCAGCCCGGGACCATGGTGGGCGTGACCTGGCCGAGCGAGTCCGATGCGCCCGAGGTGCAGGTCCGCGGCAAGGACCAGGACGGGCAGTGGACCCCCTGGGAGCCGCTCGAGACCGCCGAGGACCCGGAGACGGGCGAGGACGCCCCCGGCACCGAGTGCGCCTGGGTGGGCGTCGTCGGAGCGCTCCAGGTGCGGGCCGAGCTCGACGGGGCCGACGTCACCGAGCAGCTCACCGCCCACGTCATCACCACCTCGCCCACCGCCGAGGACGCGGTCGTCGCCCGGAGGGCGGGCGCCCCGCAGCCGATGTCGACCGCCGCCCAGCAGGACATGGCCACGACCGCCGCCGCGACGACGATGGCGAACCCCGCCACCCCGGTCCTCGGGCCGGGCGCGCCCTCCTACACCTCCCGCGCCGGCTGGGGCGCGAACGAGGGCCTCGTGCGCGGCACGAGCGGCTCCGACCAGCTCAAGGCCGTGGTCATCCACCACACCGCCGGCACCAACAGCTACTCCTCCTCGCAGTCCGCGGAGCTGGTCCGAGGAATCCTGACCTACCACACGCAGACCCTGGGCTGGGCCGACATCGGCTACAACGTGCTGGTGTCCAAGTACGGGCAGATCTTCGAGGGCCGCAGCGGCGGCCTGCACCGCAACATCACCGGCGCCCACGCCTACGGCTTCAACACCGGCTCCTTCGGCATCTCCGTGATGGGCAACTACCAGAGCACCGCCGCGCCGTCCGCCGCCCGCGCGGCCGTCGCACGCCTGGTGGGCTGGAAGCTGCTGAGCACCTTCCAGATCAAGGTCGCCTCCACCTCCTCCTGGACCCCGGGCTCCGGCACCCGCTTCCCCGCGGGGAAGACGATCGCGCTGCCGAAGATGTTCGGCCACCGGGACGTGAACTACACCGACTGCCCCGGCAACGCGCTGTACAACCAGTTCGGGAGCCTGCGCACCGAGGCGCAGCGCGCGATCGACGGCGGCTGGAAGGAGCACCTCTGGGCCTTCCAGGGCGCCGGTGGGTCCTCGAAGCTCGGCTACGTGGTGAAGTCCGCGCACCAGACGGGCAAGTACACCGCGACCGTGCTCACCAAGGGGCTGATCCTGCAGGAGAGCGGCGGCAGCGCCTCCGGCCACGCGACCCCCTTCGCGAAGCAGTGGGCCGCCTCGTGGGGACGCCCGGCGAAGACCGACTCCCAGGACGGCGACCGCCGCATCCAGGCCTTCCAGAACGGCGTGGCCGCGAACGAGGGCGGGAGGGTCCGCTTCGTGACCCCGTACTTCCGCGACGTCTCCCCGTCGCGGGTGTTCTTCCTCGAGATCACCGACCTCGCGGCGCGCGGGATCACCAAGGGTTGGGGAACCCCGCCGAACGCGGAGTTCCGGCCGAACGAGGACAACCTGCGCGATGCGATGATCGCCTTCATCTACCGTGCGAAGGGCAGCCCCGCCTACACCGCGCCGAAGACCTCCCCGTTCACGGACGTGAGCCCCTCCAAGCCCTTCTACAAGGAGATCTGCTGGGCGTACGACGAGGGGATCTCCCGCGGCTGGGGCACCGGGTCGAACCGCACGTTCCGCCCGTACGAGGAGGTCAAGCGCGACGCGGTCGCGGCCTTCCTCTACCGCGCCGCCGGGGTGAACCACACGAGCACCAACAGCGGCTTCTCCGACGTCCCCGCATCGCACGTCTTCGCCAAGGAGATCACCTGGCTGTCCAAGGCGGGCATCGCCCGCGGCTGGGACGACGGCACCTTCCGCCCGAACGCCTTCATCAAGCGCGACCAGATGGCCACGTTCATGATGCGGTGGCTGAAGCACACCGGAAGGGCCTGAGGTGCGGCTCTTCCGTCGACGCTCCTCGGGGTCGTCCTTCTCGCCGGCGGAGTCCGCGACGCTGCGTCCGAGCTTCTCCGGTCCTGTCGAGGCGCCGTTCTACCTCGTCTCGATGGCGGGCTATCCGAACTTCGGCGACGAGCTGATCGCACGGCGCTGGATCGAGCACCTCGCGATCCACCGGCCGGACGAGGAGGTGTGGCTGGACTGCCGCTTCCCCGGCACGGCCAGCGCGCTGTTCGGGGGCCTCCACCCGCGCCTGCGCGTGACCGATGCCGTCTTCCGGGCGGTGGAGGACGCGCTGCGGGGCTCGCGCCGCCCGGTCGAGGACATCGTCGCCCACCTCGGCACTCCGCTCTACGACGCGCCTCTGCTCGCGCTGCGCGAGGCCCGCTCGCTGCACCTGCTCGGCGGCGGCTTCGTCAACGCCGTCTGGCCCGAGAACGCGCATCTGGTGCGGGCGATGCGGGCGGCGGCGGAGATCAGCGGCGCCCCGCTGCTCGCGACCGGTCAGGGGCTCGCCCCCTTCGGCGAGGAGCAGCTGGCGGGCTTCGACCATGTCGGCGTGCGGGACGCCGCCAGCGCCGAGAAGCTCGGCATCTCCAGCGGCGTCGACGACGCGTATCTCGTCGTGCAGGCACCCGAGCGGGTCGACGACCAGGAGCCGGAGCTCGTGCTCTGCGTGCAGTCCGACGCGCTGGACGAGGGCTCCTTCGAGCAGCTCGTCGTCCATGTGCGCGAGACCGTCGCCTCCCTCGGCATCCCGCGCGAGCGCACCCGCTACGTCGAGGCGCTGCCCGGCGGGGACCACGCCGGCTTCGAGCGTCTGAAGGATCTCGTGGCGGAGGACGGCTTCGTCCCCTTCACGAGCTTCTGGCGCGGCGAGCTCGCACCGGCGGCGCACCAGGTCTGGATCACCACCCGCTTCCACCACCACCTCGTGGCCTCGCTGCACGGGGCGCGGGGGATGGCGCTCAGCGCCCGCAGCGGCTACTACGACGTGAAGCACGGCTCCCTCATCGAGCTCGGCAGCGGCTGGCGGGTCTCGGACGGCACGGGAGAGGTCCCGACCCTCGCCGATCTCGAGCGCCCCGGCTCCTTCGAGGACGCGATGACGCGCAAGCGCCGCGAGGCCGAGCTGCTGTACGGAACCGCCTGAGCCGTCGAAGGCGGCGGCATCGCCGATCGCCGGAGCGGACCGGCGAGCACAGGAGCGCCCCGGGACCCGTCGAGGGTCCCGGGGCGCTCCTGTCGTGTCCGGACCTCAGCCGAAGTGGCGCGGCAGCGTGCCCTCGCGCAGCTCCCGCAGCTCGCCGAGCGCGAAGGTGCCCACGCCCTCGATCACGAGGTCGTTGCCGCCGGTCGCGCCGAGCGCGAGCACCGGCACGCCGTGCTCGGCGGCGAGGGCGAGGAAGCGCTCCTCGGCCTCGGCCGGGACCGCGACCAGGGCGCGGGCCTGCGACTCGGAGAACAGGGCGGTGGGGAGGTCCACGCCGTCCCGCTCGAGGAGCCCGGCGAGGTCCACGCGGGCGCCCGTACCGAAGCGGGTCGTCGACTCGACGAGCGCCTGGACGAGCCCGCCCTCGGAGAGGTCGTGCGCGGAGGCGGCGAGCCCCTGCTCGGAGGAGGCGACGAGCACGCGGGCGAGCGCGCGCTCGGCCTCGAGGTCGACCTGCGGGGGCAGGCCGCCGAGGTGCTGGTGGACCACGTCGGACCAGGCCGAGCCCGAGAGCTCCTCGCGGGTCGTGCCCAGCAGCAGCACGCGCTCGCCCTCGCCCTGCCAGCCGGAGGGGACGCGGCGCGCGACGTCCTCGAACACTCCGAGCACGCCGACGACGGGCGTCGGGTGGATCGCGGAGTCGATCAGGCCCGGCTCGCCGGTGGAGTTGTACAGCGAGACGTTGCCGCCGGTGACGGGCACCTCGAGCGCCTCGCACGCCTCGGCGAGCCCGCCGATCGCCTCGACCAGCTGCCACATGGGGCCCGGGTCCTCGGGCGAGCCGAAGTTCAGGCAGTCCGTGATCGCCAGCGGCGTCGCCCCGGCGGTCGCGACGTTGCGGTACGCCTCGGCCAGCGCCAGCTGCGCACCGGTGCGGGGGTCGAGCTTGGTGTAGCGGCCGTTCGCGTCGGTCGCGAGCGCGATGCCGCGCCCGGTCTCTTCGTCGATGCGCAGCACGCCCGCGTCGTCGGGCATGGCCAGCGCCGTGTTCCCGCCGACGTAGCGGTCGTACTGGTCGGTGACCCAGCCTGTGGAGGCGAGGTTCGGGGAGGCGATCAGCGTGCGGATCTGCGCGAGGATCTCCTCCGCGCCCTCGGGGCGGGGGAGGGCCTCGGCGCGGTCGGCCTGGAGGGCGTCCTGCCAGTCGGGGCGGGCGTAGGGCCGGTCGTAGACGGGGGAGTCGATCGCGACGGTCGCCGGGTCCACGTCCACGATCCGCTCGCCGTGGTGGTCGATGGTGAGGCGGCCGTCGCCGGTGACCTCGCCGATCACGGCGGCCTCGACGTCCCACCTCGCGGCGATCGCCTGGAACTCCTCGAGCTTCTCCGGCGGAACCACCGCCATCATGCGCTCCTGCGACTCGCTCATGAGGATCTCCCCGGCGGTGAGCGTCGGGTCGCGCAGCAGCACCTCCTCGAGGTGGATGTGCATGCCGGAGCCGCCGTTGGCGGCGAGCTCGGAGGTCGCGCAGGAGATGCCCGCGGCGCCGAGGTCCTGGATGGCCGCGACGGTGCCGGCCGCGTACAGCTCGAGGCAGCACTCGATGAGGACCTTCTCCATGAAGGGGTCGCCCACCTGGACGCTCGGGCGCTTCAGCGGCCCGTCCTCCTCGAAGGTCTCCGAGGCGAGGATCGAGGCGCCGCCGATGCCGTCCCCGCCGGTGCGGGCGCCGAAGAGGACCACCTTGTTGCCCGCGCCGGTCGCGGCGCCGGAACGGATGTCCTCATGGCGCATCATGCCCACCGCGAGCGCGTTGACCAGCGGGTTGGTCTGGTAGGAGGCGTCGAAGACGGTCTCGCCGCCGATGTTCGGCAGGCCGAGGGAGTTGCCGTAGCCGCCCACGCCGGCGACCACGCCGTGGACCACCCGGGCGGTGTCGGGGTGGTCGATCGCGCCGAAGCGCAGCTGGTCCATGACCGCGACGGGCCGGGCGCCCATCGAGATGATGTCGCGCACGATGCCGCCCACGCCGGTCGCGGCGCCCTGGTACGGCTCGACGTAGGAGGGGTGGTTGTGGGACTCGACCTTGAAGGTCACGGCCCAGCCGTCGCCGATGTCGACGACGCCGGCGTCCTCGCCCATGCCCACCAGCAGCTTCTCGCGCATCGCGTCGGTGGTGTGCTTCCCGAAGGTGCGCAGGTGCTTCTTCGAGGACTTGTAGGAGCAGTGCTCGGACCACATGACCGAGTACATGGCGAGCTCGGCGTTGGTGGGGCGGCGGCCCAGGATCTCGCGGATGCTCGCGTACTCGTCGTCCTTCAGCCCGAGCTCCGCATAGGGCTGCACCTGGTCCGGCGTCGCGGAGGCGTTCTCGACGGTGTCGGACTCCGCGGCGTGGCCGTGGGGGGAGGTGGGAGTGGTCTCAGCGGTCATCGCGGGGTCGGGTCCGTTCGTCACGAGGGCTGGGGGAGCGGTGGGCCTCGCGGCCCGGCGCAGGGTGCCCCCAGTCTACGAGCGACGCGGCCGACGGGGGCGCTCGGGGCGAGCGCTGAGACCGGGAGTGAGACCGGAACGGCATCCGGCGGGGCGGCGCGCACAAGGAGAGCGGCCGACGGGGACCTCGTCCCGTCGGCCGCTCTCCCGGTCCGTGCTGCTCAGGCGCTCGGTGCTCAGACCGTCAGCGCTCTGGCCGTCAGCCCTCGGGGCGTCAGCGCGAGGAGCCCTTCTTCCCCTGCGCGCGGCGCGCCCGCTTCTCCGCATCGCGCAGCGCCTTCTCGCTCACGGGCGCGTCCTGGCTCGCCCGCTGCGCGCGGAAGTACGCGGCGGCCTCGTCCTGGCGCTCCTGCTCCCCGCCGAGCGCGATCGGCGCGCGCACGTGGCCGGGGCGGATGTCGAAGGCCGCGACGAGGTCGAGCACGTGCGGGCGCAGGCGCCACAGCAGCCGGCGCAGGTCCCCCTCGATCTGACGGCCGCGCTGGGTGGAGATCATGCCCGAGAGCAGGAACCAGGCGAGGTCGTCGTTGATCGCGGTGAGGCCGAACAGGTCCCGCACGTCGGTGAGCACGGCGCGGGTGCCCTCATCCTCCATCGCCTCGATCCCGGCGGTGAAGGCGCGCCAGCGCACGAGGTCCGCATGGGCGCGGGCCGCGTCGAGCATCTCGACCTGGTGCTTGTTCACCTCGGCGGCGGCGTCGGCCGGACTCATCCTCGCGGTGCTGCGCAGGGCGAGGGCGACCTCCTCGACCTTGACCCGCGCGCGGTCGGCGAGCATCTCCTCCTGGAACTCGGCGCTGCGCATCGAGTCGAAGGCGCGGCGCGCGTTGCCGCGGTCGCTCACGCTCTGGCCGAGGCGGGCCCAGGGGGTGTGCCGCTTGGCGAGCACCTCGGCGCGCTGGGCGATGAACCGGCCGATGCCGGCGCGGTCCACGTTCTTCAGCTCGGAGGTGTAGTCCGACAGCAGCCGCTTGGCGACCAGCTGCAGCAGGATCGTGTTGTCGCCCTCGAAGGTCGCGTACACGTCGAGGTCCTGGTGGAGCCCGACGAGCTGGTTCTCGGCCATGAAGCCGGAGCCGCCGCAGGCCTCGCGGCACTCCTGGATGGTGTCCAGGGCGAGCCGGGTGGAGGTCGGCTTGAGCGTCGCGGCGAGGGTCTCGAGGTCCTCGCGGCCCTCGGGGGTGTCGCCGCGGCCGGAGAACACGTCGTCGAAGGCGTGGAGCAGCTGCTCGTGCGCGAAGGCGCCCGCGTAGGTCGCGGCGAGCTTCGGCAGCAGGCGGTGCAGATGCGCCTGGTAGTCCATCAGCACGGTCTCGCGCGTCGGGTCGGCGGCGGTGAACTGGCGGCGCTGGGTGGCGTAGGTGATCGCGATGTGCAGCGCGAGCTGCGAGGCGCGGATCGCGGAGCCGTCGAGCGAGACGCGGCCCTGCACGAGCGTGCCGATCATCGTGAAGAAGCGCCGACCGGGGGAGTCGATGGGGGAGGAGTAGGTGCCGTCGGCGGCGACGTCCCCGTAGCGGTTCAGCAGGTTGCGGCGCGGGACGCGCACGTGGTCGAAGGCGAGGCGACCGTTGTCGATGCCGTTCAGGCCGCCCTTCTCGCCGTCGTCCTCGCTCTGCACACCCGGCAGGAGGTTCCCCTCCGCATCGCGCACCGGCACGTAGAAGCAGTGCACGCCGTGGTCGACGCCGTTCGTGATCAGGCGCGCGAAGACCGTGGCGGCCCTCGCGTGGATCGCGGCGTTGCCGAGGAAGTCCTTCCATGCGGCGCGGAACGGGGTGTTGATGACCCACTCCCCGTCCTCGCCGCCCTCGGGATCGAAGGTCGCCGTGGTGGCGAGGGACTGCACGTCGGAGCCGTGCCCGATCTCGGTCATCGCGAAGGCGCCGGGGGTCTCGAGGCTCATCGCGCCCGGCACCCAGGCCTTCTGCTGCTCCTCGTCGCCCAGCTGCACGATCGCGGAGGTGAACAGCCCCCACTGCACGCCGGCCTTGATCTGGAGGGACGGGTCGGCGACGACCAGCTCCTCGAAGGCGGCGACGTTGGCGCCGTTGTCGTTCGGGCCGCCGAGGTGCTCGGGGAGCATCGGCAGGGAGACCTCCTCCTCGGCGAGGATCCGGAGCTGGCCGAAGACCCGCTCCCGGTGCTCGGCGACGCTCGCGTCCATCGGGCGGTGCATCTCGGGGCGGGCCGCCCGCTCGCGGGCGTCGCGCCGTGCGTCGGCCCAGCTGCCCAGCAGCGCCTCGGAGACCATCTCGACGTCGAGGCGGGGGCTGCCGTCGGCAGGGACCGGGATCGGTCCGGTCGGCGTGGGGCTCGCGGCGGCGTCGGTGCCTCTCGCGGCGGTGGGCGCGGGGGCGGATGCGGTGGTGGAGGTATCGGCGGTCATGCGTGCAGTCCCTTCATGAGCCAGGTGACCAGGCGGGTCACGAGCTGATCGGAGGTGAGGGTGGTCGAGGCGCCGTCGGCGGCCTCGAGGTCGTTCATCCAGGTATCCACGGCCCGTTCGACGAAGCCCACCGCGCCGGTCGCCCATATCTGCGGCGAGGGGGTCCCGGCGGGGAGGAAGGTCGTGATGATGCGGGTCACGGAGTCGAGGAAGTGGTTCAGCCCGTCGCTGGGGCGGGTGACGAAGCGGTACACGCCGGGGGAGCGCTGCGCGGTCCCGACGTAGGCGCGGATCATCGCGTGGATGCGCTCCTCGGGCGCGGGCTCGCGGCCCATCCGCTCCTCGAGCACGCGCATCTCCGCGAGCAGCTTGTCGTGCATCGCCTGGAGGATGCTGCGGCCCAGGTCGCGCTGGAGGTGGGACTTGTCCTCGAAGTACCGGTAGACGATGGACTTCGACGTGCCCGAGGCTGCGGCGATGTCCTCCATCGTCACGTCGGGGCCGCGCTCGTGGATCAGGTGTCGGGCCACGTCCAGCAGCTCGGCACGTCGCTGCTCTCGGTGCTGGGCCCAGCGGGCCGAGCGCCCGTCCACCGGGGCTTGCGTCGTCGCATTCACAGAACCTAGGGTATCAAGTACCGACGGTTCTATGTAAAGTCCTTCCCGACGATCCGTCCCCGTGACCACGAAGAGGTGCCCCACCGTGACCCCCACCGACTCCCCGCGCGATGCGCTGATCCTCGGCGGCAACCGGATCCCGTTCGCCCGCTCCGGCGGGCCCTACGCCGGGATCTCCAACCAGGACCTGCTCACCGCCGCGCTCGAGGGCCTCGTCGCCCGCTACTCGCTCCAGGGCGAGAAGCTCGGCGAGGTCGCCGGCGGCGCCGTGCTGAAGCTCGCCGGCGACCTCAACCTCACCCGCGAGAGCGCGCTGGGCACGCCGCTGGACCCCCGCACCCCCGCCGTCGACATGTCCAAGGCCTGCGCGACCAGCCTCGAGACCGTCCTGCACGTCTCCAACCGGATCCGCCTGGGCCAGATCGACTCCGCGATCGCCTGCGGCGTCGACTCCGCCTCCGACTCGCCGATCGAGGTCACCCCGCGCCTGCGCCGCATCCTCCACCGCGCCTTCGCCGCGAAGACCGCGATGCAGCGCGTCAAGGCGCTCTCCGCGATCCGCCCCGCGGACCTCGCCCCGGTCCCGCCCCGCAACGGCGAGCCCCGCACGGGCCTGTCCATGGGCGAGCACCAGGCGCTGACCACCGCGCAGTGGGGCATCACCCGCGAGGCCCAGGACGAGCTCGCGCTCGCCTCCCACAAGAACCTCGCCGCCGCCTACGACGCCGGCTTCCTCGACGACCTCGTCACCGGCTACCGCGGCCTCGCCCGCGACCAGAACCTGCGTGCCGACTCGACCCTGGAGAAGCTCGGCACCCTCAAGCCCGTCTTCGGCGTGAAGTCGCCGCAGGTCGCGGAGCCGACGATGACCGCCGGCAACTCCACCCCGCTCTCCGACGGCGCCTCCTCCGTGCTGCTGGGCAGCGCCGAGTGGGCCGCCGAGCGCGGCCTCACCCCGCTCGCCCGGGTGGTCGACGCGCGCAGCGCCGCCGTCGACTTCGCCCACGGCGACGAGGGCCTGCTCATGGCCCCCGCCTACGCGGTCCCCGAGCTCCTGGACGCGAACGGCCTGGCCCTGCAGGACCTCGACTTCTACGAGATCCACGAGGCCTTCGCCTCCACCGTGCTGACCACGCTCAAGGCCTGGGAGTCCGAGGAGTTCTGCCGCGAACGCCTGGGCCGCTCCGCGCCGCTCGGCGCGATCGACCGCTCGCGGCTGAACATCACCGGCTCCTCCCTCGCCGCCGGGCACCCCTTCGCCGCGACCGGCGGCCGCCTCGTCGCGACGCTCGCCAAGCTCCTGCACGAGCGCGCGAAGGAGACCGGCCGGGTCCAGCGCGGCCTGATCTCGGTCTGCGCCGCCGCCGGCCAGGGCACGGTCATGCTGCTCGAGTCCGTCACCGACTGACACCCCGACCCTTCACGGAGGTCCCCATGGCCGACGCCTACACCCGCTTCATCCGCTCCGCCCCCGGCGGCATGCTCGCCAAGCAGCTGGGCCTGCCCCGCCCCTCCCGGCTCCTGCGCCGGGACGACCGCCCCGAGCCCGTGCTGGGCCCCGTCGTCGTGCTCGGCGCCTCCGCCGGCGCGGACGCGGTCGCCCACCGGCTCCTCGAGGACGGCGCCGACGTGCGCCGCCGTGTCGAGGACCTGCGCTCGATCGGCTCGGTGATCGTCGTGGCCGACGAGCTCTCCGCCCCCGCGGAGCTCGGGCCGCTGCTGCTCCCGCTCGCCGGGGCGATGCGCTCCCTCGCACCGGGCGCGCGCCTGGTGACGATCTCCCGCCCCGCGACGGGCGAGGAGCCCGCGCGCGACGCCGCCCGCGGCGGTGTCGAGGGGTTCCTGCGCTCGGTCGCGCACGAGATGCGCGGCGGTGCGACCGCCAACGGCATCCTGCTCGCCGACGGGGTCGGGGTCGACGCCCCCGGCGCCGTCGGCGCGCTGCGCTTCTTCCTCTCCGCCCGCAGCGCCTTCATCACCGGTCAGCTGCTGACCGTCTCCACCGAGGCGGGCAGCACGACCGAGAACGCCTCGCTCCCGCTCGCCGGGCGCACGGCGCTGGTCACCGGGGCCGCGCGCGGCATCGGCGCGGCGATCGCCCGCACCCTCGCGACCGACGGCGCACGGCTCGTGGTGCTCGACGTCCCCGGCGCGGGCACCGAGCTCGCACGCCTGGCCAACGAGCTGCGCGCGATCCCGCTCCAGCTCGACGTCACCTCCGCCGACGCCGGGCGCCGCGTGGTCGAGTTCCTGCGCGAGAAGGGGCTGACCCTCGACGTGCTGGTGCTCAACGCCGGCATCACCCGGGACAAGCTGTTCGCCAACATGACCCCGGACCGCTGGGACCCGGTGCTCGCCGTGAACATCACCAGCCAGATCGCGCTCACCGAGGCGTTGCTCGAGGCCCAGGGCGAGGGAGGCGGCGTGCTCGGCGCGCAGCCGCGCGTCGTCTCGCTCGCCTCCACCAGCGGCATCGCCGGCAACCGCGGCCAGACCAACTACGCCGCGTCCAAGGCGGGTGTGATGGCCTTCGTCGACGCGCTCTCGGGACGTCTCGCCCCGCTCGGCGGCACCGCGAACGCGGTCGCGCCCGGCTTCATCGAGACCGAGATGACCGCGAAGATCCCGCCGCTGACGCGCGAGGTCGCGCGGCGCGTGAACTCGCTGCAGCAGGGCGGGCTGCCCGTCGACGTGGCCGAGGCGATCGCCTTCCTCGCGAGCGACGAGGCCGGGGGCGTGCAGGGCGAGACCCTGCGGGTGTGCGGCCAGAACATGGTGGGCAAGTGAGGGCGGGGCAGGGCGCCGCGGCGCACGCCGGGGGCGCGCCGGAGCAGGTCAAGGACCTCTCCGACGTCCCCTCGTTCCCCGCGATCTACGCCGCCGCGCTCGACCCCCGCTCCCGCCTCGGCGGGAAGCGCGGGAAGGGTGGAAAGGGCGGCGCGGGCGGCGGCGCGGAGACGCTGCCGAACATCGCCTACCGGGTGAGGAAGGTGCGGATCGACGCCGAGCGCGCCCGCGACTTCGACCACCTGATGCGCGGTCCCGCGACGGACCTGGTCCACCCCGGGGTGCTGCACGTGCTCGCCTTCCCCGTCTCGCTCGCGCTCATGGCCCGGCGCGACTTCCCCTTCCCGCTGCTGGGCCTCGTGCACCTGCGCAACCAGGTGCTCCAGCACCGCCCCGTGAAGGTGGGGGACCTCGTGGACGTCGAGTGCCGGGTGCGGGACCTGCGCCCGCACCGCAAGGGCCGCACCTTCGAGGCGGTCTCGACGATCCTCGGCGAGGACGGCGAGATCATCGCCACCGACGTCTCCACCTATCTCGTCAAGGGCGGGAAGCCGTCCGCGGCGGAGCCCTCGGGCACGGCGCCGTCCAGCGCCGCGTCTGCCGGTGCCGTGCCCTCGAGTGTCGCGTCGTCGGCCGAGAGCGCCGGGGCGACGGGTGCGAACGCCTCGACGTCGGTCGGCGGGCGGTCGCGGCGCGACTTCGAACCGCCGCAGCCGACGGGCCGCTGGGTGCTCGGCGCGGACACCGGACGGCGCTACGGCGCGGTCTCCGGCGACGTGAACCCGATCCACCTCTCGGCCGTCACCGCGAAGGCCTTCGGCTTCCCCTCGGCGATCGCGCACGGGATGTACACCGCTTCGCGCGCCTTCACCGAGGCGAGGGTGGACCTGTCGAAGCCGCTGCGCTGGGACGTCACCTTCGACGCCCCGGTCACGCTGCCCGGCTCCGTGCTCGTAGCCTTCGAGGACGATCCGTCGGTCGGGACCGCACGGTGCGTGGGCTGGAAGCCCGCCCGCGGGGAGAAGGGGCCGCGGCGCTGCTTCGAGGTCGAGGTGACGACGCTCGGGCGGTAGACGGGGCGGGGTCGGGGCGGTCTCGACGGTGTCCTCGCCGCTCATCGCGCGAGCGGTGGGCAGGGCGGGGGTGAGCCCCTGGGGGACCGGTGACCTCGGCCTCGGGGTCTGCAGCGGCGGTGGTCGACGGGATGCTACCGTCGATCACCGCCGCTCGCGCTGTCGGTGTTCCTGCTGATTCTTCGAGCGGGGATCGGTCGAGAGCGCGAACAGGAGTCACGCGACGTTCGAAACGATGTGGGGTCGGCGACGCCCGTTCCCTCCGGCCGATCGCGGCGACCGGACCCATGGCCGTGAGGTGCGTGAGCGTCACGTCTCCTCCACACAGGATGGTTTTCCACAATTCCGGACTACTGATCAGTAGTGATGGCGCAGCTCTTCCGTTCATCGAACAGACCTGCGAAAATACAGGCATGTCATTCGATTCGTGCGGTGGGGCCGTGGAGCCTCCGGAGTCCGACGGGGAGTCCCGTCGGCCCGGTGGCGCGCCGAGCCTCGCCGCGGGGGTCGAGGAGCTCGTCGTCGACGGCATCGACGTCATCCAGGCCAAGGCGGCGCTCGCACGGCTCGGGGAGCGAGGATCGGCCGATCTCGAGGCGCTCGACGCGCAGCGGACGATCGCCCTGCTGACGGAGCTGCGGAAGCTCTCCGGCGCGGTGGCGGCGATCGAGGCGCGTGCCCTCGTCCGTCTCGAGTCGGCGGTCGCGGACGACAGCCTCGAGCGCGGGGAGACGCCCCGGCAGGCGCAGAGGGTCGCGCGTGCGGAGGCTGCAGCCGCGCTGAAGAAGTCCACGTCGGCCGCGGGGCAGAGCATGTCCTCGTGCAGGCGGCTGGTCCGTTCGATGCCGCGCGTGCTCCGGGCTCTCGCCCAGGGGCGGGCGATGCCCGCCGCAGGTCACCAGGTGGGGCGGGCGATGGGGCCGGCGACGCCTGAACAGCGGGAGCAGGTGGACCGGATCCTCGGCGCGCATCTCGCGGATCTCGAGGACTGCGGACCGGGGGAATGGGGCGACGAGGCCGCGCGGATCCTCCACGCGCTGGACCCCGAGGGTGCGGCCGCGCGTCACCGCGTGGCGCGACGGGAGCGCAGCGTCACCGTGCGCCGCGGACGGCACGGCATGGCGACTCTGACCGCGCATCTGCCCGGCCTCGACGCCGCGCGGATCCGCAAGACGCTGTCGGTGGCCGCCGAGCGGTCGCGGGCCGACGGCGACCGGCGCGGTCACCAGCAGATCATGGCCGATCTCCTCGCCGACACCGTCCTCGGCCGCGGCGAGGGAGGCGAGCTCCCTGTGGTCGACATCGGCGTGATCATCACCGACCGCTCCCTGCTCGCGCCCGGCCATGCCGACGCCGCGACCGTGGAAGGACTCGGCGCGGTCCCGTACGAGCACATCCGCGAGGAGATGCTGCGCGCGCTCGAGCACCCGGATCCCGAGGTCGTCCTCGCGCTGCGGAAGCTCCTCCAGGACGCGGAGGACGGGCAGCTCGTCGCAGTGGAGTCCCGATCACGGGCGTTCCCGGCCGGCCTCGGCCGCCTCCTCCGCTACGCGCACCAGACCTGCCGCGCTCCGCACTGCGATGCGAGCATTCGGCAGATCGACCACATCGTCCCCTGGTCGCAGGGCGGGCCGACGAGCCTCGACAACGGCAACGGGCTCTGCGCCGCCGACAACCAGAAGGAGGCGGCGGCCGCGACAGCTCGGGTGATCACCGACGAGGACGGCACACGACGCACGGTCGAATGGACGACCCGCTATGGACAGACCGCCCGACGGCGCGGCGTGAACTTCGACCCCGTCGGCACGGCGCTGCGGAAGGCGGGAAAGGCACCGGCTGTCCCGGACGTCGGCGAGGGAGGCCCCGCGGAGCCCGACCATGACGTGCTCACCCCGGTGCACCGGCTCTTCGCGCTGCCGGAGCTCCGTGCAGTGGAGGAGGACGGCGAGGTGCAGGCTGCCGAGGTGCACCCCGAGGACGCGCGGCCTCTCGGCGAAGGGCCCGCTCCCGACGCAGGGCCCACGACGTCGCGACCACGGGGTACAGAGCGGCCGCATCCTCCCGCAGGAAGAAGAGCGGCCCGGGTGGACTACCTCGTGGTCCTGCCGCCCACTGGCTCACGCGCACGGCCACCGGAGCAGGACGCGGCCTGAGGCCGAGCCGTCGGCACCCTCAGCCCAGACCGGCCTCGAGCGTTCCCAGCAGGTGCTCGACGAACTCGGCGGGCCGGACCTCGTCGAGCAGCTCCACCGTCGGCCCTCGACCCCACCGCCCCAGCTCGTCACCGACGGTCTGGCCACGGGTCAGCGTCCCCGCCAGCTCGACGTCCACGGGGAGCGGCCGGGTGCTCGCGAACTCCCCGGTCAGGGCGTGCGCGGTGACCAGCGGATCGTGTACGTGCGCGGTCCAGCCGAAGCCGTCGGCCTGGTGGAACTCGAAGTAGAAGCGCACCGCTTCGGCGAGGATCCGCGCGACCGGATGCGCTGAGCGCGCGGCGAGGGCCTCGAGCCGCTCGAGCTCCGCACCGGTGAAGACGATCTGCTCGGTCGCCTGCAGCGCGCCCAGCACCGGCAGCTGCGGCGCCGAGGCGAAGGCGGCGAGCACACGCTGCGCCGCCTCCGGGTCCACCGCGATGTTCCACTCGCTGGTCGCACCGGTGTTGCCGCGATGGTTGATCGCACCGCCCATCACGTGCAGCCGGCGCAGCAGCCGCGGCAGCTCCGGCTCGATCTCCAGCGCCAGAGCGAGATTCGTGTGCGGTCCGAGCACCAGGCCGACGAGCTCCCCGGGCCGCTCCCGCGCCAGGTCCACCCACAGCTGCGCCCCCGAGCGGGGATCCTCCGCGCGGGTGGCCTCGGGCAGCACGGCGTGGCCGAGCCCGCCCGCTCCGTGGGTGTCCTCGGCGAACATCGGCGGCTCGACCAGCGGACGGTCCGCGCCGAGGGCGACCGGCGCGTCCACGCCCAGCAGCTCCGAGAGCGCGAGGTTGTTGCGGTGCACGGTCGCGGCCGGGACGTTCCCGCCGGTCGAGACGATCCCGGCGACCTCCGCGTCGTCCCGGCAGGCGAGATAGGTCAGGGCGATCGCGTCGTCGATGCCGGTGTCGCAGTCGACCAGGAGGGGGAGTGCCATGGGGTCAGCCTACGGAGGCGCGGATGCTCGTGGTCCGGCCGCCGACTGTGGCGAGACGGCCGGCGCCTCCCGCCAGCGCGGGCTCGGACCGGTGACGCTCGTATCGTGCGACAAGCGGAGAGCGGCGGGCTCTCGAGGCGCTGGAATACGTCAGCCCATCGGCCCGAACAGGACGAACGCGAGGACGGCGATGAGGAGCGCGCCCGGGATCAGCATGCTCCCCACCAGCAGTCGGGGCCGGCCCTCGGCGGAGTTCGCCCCGGCACGCAGGCCCTGGCCGATGAACCAGGCCGCAAGGACGAGGTCGATCAGCGCCACGAGCAGGAGGACGACGAAGGGGGCGGTGTCCATGCACCCATCCCACCATGCTCCCCGGCGCGGCAGAGACTGCTTCCGGAATCCCTTCCCTCGGGTCGAAGGAGGGCGGAGGATCTCTTCATGGCGCATCCGCAGATGTTCGACGACGACGATCCGTGGCTCGAGCGCGTCCGGGAGATCGCGCTCGCCCTGCCCGGGGCGAAGGAGAAGATCAGCCATGGCCGGCCCGCCTTCCACACCGTGAAGGTGCACTGCTACTACGGCGGATCCCTCAAGGTCGACGGGGAGTGGGTTCCTCATGAGCAGTCCGTGATGCTGCACCTCCCGCCCCGGGAACGGGCCGCGCTCGCCGAGGAGCCCCGCAGCTACGTGCCCGCCTATCTCGGCCCGTCGGGCTGGCTCGGCATCGACCTGGACGAGGCGACCGACCTCGTCGAGCTCGCCGAGCTGATCGAGGAGTCCTACCGCACCGTCGCCCCGGCGCGGCTGATCGCCGAGCTGGAGGCGCGGGAGGGCTGAGCTGGAGGCAGGGCCTGCGGCCGACTCAGCTCGGCGGCGTCGGCAGCTCCTGGAACGCCTCGAGCAGCGGCATGAGGTGCTCGCCGATCTCGACCTGCGCGAGCAGCAGTCCGATCGTCCCGTCGGCGTCGACGAAGAAGTCCGTGCCGTACCCGCCGGACCAGCCCCAGCGGCCGCGATGCTCCCCTCCGGTGACGACGCTGACCCCGAAGCCCCAGCCCGTCCCGTCCCAGAAGCCGGGATAGAACGAGTCGGGCCGCTTGACCTCGGCGGGCACCTGGTCGGTCGTCATCATCGCGAGGTGCTCCGGGGAGAGCAGCTCCCCGTCCCGTAGCGCGCGCAGGAATCGCAGGTAGTCCGCCGCGGTCGAGACGAGCTCGCCGTGGGAGACGTCGAGCGACGGCTCGCCGACCAGCGGCCCGCCCCCGGCCGGCTCCGCCTCCACCAGCTGCCCGTCCTCGACCGAGAAGGCCGGCGGCAGACGGTGCCGCTGCGAGAGGGGCACGAAGGACCCGGTATCGACCATCCCGAGCGGCTCGAACAGGTCCGCGCGCAGATGCTCCTCGAGGGACCTGCCGGTCGCCCGGGAGAGCAGGATCCCCAGCACCGAGAAGGAGTGGTGATAGCGCCACACCCGACCCGGCTCGCCCACCAGCGGCAGCGCACCGAGCGCCGCGAGCCACTCGTCGGCCCCGAGGGACCACGGCGCCGAGCCCGCCTCGAGTCCGGCCTCGACCATCGCTTGCTGCAGCGGACCCTCCGCGGTCGCGATGCCGAGACCGGACGTGCAGGTCAGCAGATGGCGGAGCGTGATCTCGGTGGGGGAGGGGACGGCCCGGTCGATGTCGGCGTCAGGGCGGGGGAGCACGCGCGGAGCGGCGAACTCGGGCAGCCACGGGTCGACGGGCGAATCCAGCGCGAGCACGCCGCGTTCGACGAGGCGCAGCGCCACGACGGCCTGGATCGCCTTGGTCATCGACTGGATGCGCACGATCGCGTCGGCCGGGAACGCCGGCGCGTCGGAGTCGCCCGGTCCGCGCGGGGAGAGCCGCCCGCGGGCGATGGGCTCGGGATCCCGCCCGTGGGAGATGATCCCGCCGGGCACGGTGCCCGCATCGATCGCGGACTCGAGCAGGCGGACGGCGGGCGAGGTCGGCAGAGACATGGACACAGAGTAGGGGTGCGGTCGACGGCGGGGACGGGACCGGCTGCACGGACCGGCCCGCCGCCTAGACTCGGACCATGACCACCTTCGAGGACTTCGTGCTGCTGGCACCGCGTGAGGTCCCGCTCGGCGGACCGCGCGGCATGACCGTGCACCGCACGCTGCCCGCCCGGCGCACCTCCCTCATCGGGGCCTGGTGCTTCGTGGACCACTTCGGTCCCGACGACGTCTCCGCGACCGACGGGATGCGCGTGGCCCGCCACCCGCACACCGGGCTCGCGACCGTGTCCTGGCTGTTCGACGGGGCGATCACGCACCGCGACTCGATCGGCAGCCACGCCCTGGTGCGGCCCGGCGACGTGGACCTCATGGTCGCCGGCTCCGGCATCACCCACTCGGAGTTCTCCGCGAACGACACCACCGTGCTCCACGGCGTCCAGCTCTGGTACGCCCTGCCGGACCGCACCCGCTTCCGCGAGCAGGAGTTCCTCGTCCACACCCCGACGGAGGTCGCGACCGGCACCGCCCGCGCCCGCGTGGGCCTCGGGACGCTGCACGGCGTGGACGGCGACGGGGACCTGCTCGAGGACACGAGCCCCGTCGTCACCGACACCGACCTCGGCATGGCCCAGCTCGAGCTGCGCGCCGGGAGCACGCTGCGGCTCGACCTCGACCCGGGACACGAGCACGGCGTGCTCGTGGACCGCGGCACCGCGCGGCTCACGACGGCCCGCGGGACGGGACCTGCGACGGGCGGGACGGGCGACGAGTCGTCGGCCCGGTCGCTGCGCGCCGATGTCGCGCCGCGCGAGCTGATGGTCCTGCCCGACGGTGTCGACCACCTCGAGATCGTGGTGACCGGCGACGAGGACCTGCGCTTGATACTGCTGTCCGGGGAGCCCCTGGGCGAGGACATCATCATGTGGTGGAACTTCGTGGGCCGCTCCCACGAGGAGATCGAGGCGTTCCGCGCCCGCTACCAGGCCGAGATCGGCGTCGAGCTCGCGCTCGAAGACGCGCCGATCGCGCCGATCGTCCGCGAGCGCGGGGGACTCGCCGAGGACGACGAGCAGTTCGGCCCCTTCGCCCCGCACACCCCCGCCGCGCTGCCCGCCCCGAGGCTGCCGGGCGGGCGCCTGCGCTCGCGGGGACGGCGGGGCATGCCCGCCTGAGACCGACGCGCGGGCCGCGCCCACGCCTCCGAGGAACGCCGCACGGCCCGCCGTGCACCCGACGTCCCTGCCCTCCATCCCACTGCACGAGAGATCTCATGACCAGCACCGCTGCCCAGCCCGAGCCGACCGACGAGCTCCCCGCCCCCGACCAGACCGAGCGGGTGATCCTGCGCGCCGCCCAGGAGCATGGCGAGATCGGCTGCCCCTGCGACATGCTCGTGATCGGGGATACGACCGGTGCGCTGACCGCCGAGACGCTCGAGCTCGTCGCCGACCACCCCGGCGCGCGGGTCCTGTCCTGGACCAGCTCCCGCGCGGAGACGGACGCGCTCGCCGCGCTGCTGCCCGGTCCGCTCGAGGCCGGGCGCCTCGTGCTGCCGACGGGCGCGGAGCCCGCCCCGCTCGAGGAATTCGCGGCCGGGGCCGAGGCGCATCTCGCGCTGGCCCGTCTGCCGAAGTCGCTCGCCGCGCTCGAGGATCTCGCCCGACGCCTCGCGGTCGTCGCGGCACGCAGCGGGCGGGACGACCTCACCCTCGTCGCCGGCGGCCGCGTCAAGCACATGACCCATTCCCAGAACGACACCCTCGCCGCCGTGTTCTCCGAGGTGCGCGGCTCGCGCGGACTGGGCAAGTCCCGCGCCCTCGTCGCCTCCGGGCCGCGCGCCGACGTCGACGCCGCGCAGCCCGCGACCGGTGAGGCGCGCGTCGCGGTGCGCGGGCAGGAGCAGGCGCTCGCGCTGCGCGGCCTCGGCGGCGTGTTCGGCGGGGCCCGGGCCGACGCCGGCTCCCTCCTGCTGCTCGAGGCGCTCGATCGAGCGGTCGTCGCTGGGGAGCTCGGGACGGGAGACGAGCGGTCCGCCGCCGCCGCGGAGGACGGAGCCGGGGAGAACGAGATGGCCCGCGCGGGCGGGGACGCCGGCGCCCTGCCCCTCGCGGTGGACCTCGGCTGCGGCAACGGCCTGCTCACCGCGTATCTCGCCGCCGCGCTGCCGGGGATGCGGGTGCTCGGCAGCGACGACGACGCCGATGCGGTCGCCTCGACCCGCGCGACCCTCGCCGCCTCCGGGCTGGACCGCGAAGGGGTGGAGGTGACCTGGGATGTCTCACTCTCCCGGTGCGAGGAGGCCGGCGCCGACCTGGTGCTGCTGAACCCGCCCTTCCACGACGGCACCGTGGTCGACGCGACGCTCGTCCAGGGCCTCCTCGACGCCGCGGCCCGCGTGCTGCGTCCCGGCGGGCAGCTGTGGTTCGTGCACAACTCCCATCTGCGCTACCGGCCGGAGGTCGAGGCTCGCTTCGGTGCCGTCCGCCAGCGCGCCCGCGACCGCCGCTTCACGGTGCTGAGCGCGGTCAGGGCCTGACGGCGCCGACGGCTCCCCGGGGAGGACGGCCCTCCCCGGGGAGGACGGCCAGGGACGACGAGAAGGGCGGGACCATGAGGTCCCGCCCTTCCGGTGTCGTGCGTCGGCCCGAGGCCGATGCCGTGATGTCGCCGCTCAGGCCACCATGCTGCGCAGCACCGAGCTGAACATGGTCAGTCCGTCGGTGCCGGTGCGGGTGCCCGCGCCGGGCTCGTCGGGCCCGAAGCCGGGCTCGACCGCGTGCTCGGGGTGCGGCATGAGGCCCACGACGTTGCCCGCGGCGTTGGTGACGCCCGCGATGTCGTGGCGGGAGCCGTTGGGGTTCTGCTCGAAGCCGGCCGGGCCGTGGGTGGCGCCGGCGGCGTAGCGGAAGACCACACGGCCCTCGTCCTCGAGCTGGGCCAGGGTGCGCTCGTCGGCCACGTACTGGCCGTCCTGGTTCTTCAGCGGGACCCGGATGACCTGGCCGGCCTCGTAGCCGGAGGTCCAGGCGGTGCGGTTGTTCTCCACGGCCAGCGGCTGGTCGCGGCAGATGAACGCACGGTGCGCGTTCTTGATCATCGCGCCGGGCAGCAGGTGCGTCTCGCAGAGGATCTGGAAGCCGTTGCAGATGCCGAGGACGGGCATGCCGCCGTTCGCGGCGTCGACCACCTTGTCCATCACGGGGGCGAAGCGGCTGATCGCCCCTGCGCGCAGGTAGTCGCCGTAGGAGAAGCCGCCGGGCAGCACGACCGCGTCGACCTCGTGCAGCGAGTCGTCGCCGTGCCACAGCGCGACCGGCTCGGCGCCGCCGAGCCGCACGGCGCGCAGCGCGTCGCGGTCGTCGAGCGTGCCGGGGAAGGTCACCACACCGATGCGCATCAGGCGTCCTCGACCTCGAGGGCGACGACGTCCTCGATCACCGGGTTCGACAGCAGGGTCTCGGCGGCCTCGCGCAGGGAGGCGAGCACCTCGTCGGTGACCTCGCCCTCGACCTCGAGCTCGAACCGCTTGCCCTGGCGCACCGAGGCGATGCCCTCGAAGCCCAGGCGGGGCAGCGCGGCGGCGACCGCCTTGCCCTGCGGGTCGAGGATCTCCGGCTTCGGCATGACGTGGACCACGACACGTGGCATGGGGGCACTCCTGAGGGGACGTGTGGCGCGCGCGGCGGCGTGCCGGGGGCTGGTGCTCGGGCGCGGCCCGAGGGCCCCATCGTACCGAGGAACGCGGCCGTGCCGACGGGGCGCCCACGGCGGTGTCCTCCCGCGCGGACGCCCCCGCCGCCCTGGCACGTCCCGGCCGACGGGGACTAGGTTCGAGGCACGCGACCTCGACCCCCGGGAGGACCCGATGAAGATCCGCCACCTCGTCCATTCCTGCCTGCTCGTGGAGACCGCCGGGCGACGCCTGCTCGTGGATCCGGGCGGCTTCAGCGCCGACGCGGTGCGGGGCCTGGGCGCCGAGGAGCTCGCGAGCCTCGACGCCGTGGTGATCACCCATCAGCACCCCGACCACGTCGACCCCGCGCTGCTGGGCGAGGTGCTCGCCGCCGCGTCCGACGCCGAGGTGATCGCCGAGCCGGAGACCGCCCGGATGCTCACCGCCGCCGATGCCTCCGACGGCGGCGGCGCCGGCGAGGGGAGCGACGGGCCCCTCGTCGCGCAGGAGCGGGTGATCCCGCTCGCGGCCGGGGAGGCGCACCGCTTCGCGCCCGTCGGCGACCACCTGTCCTTGCGGCTCGAGGCCGTCGGCGGACGCCATGCGATCATCCACCCCGACATCCCGCGGATCGGGAACTGCGGGATCGTCCTGTCCGCCGGGGACGGGCCGCGGCTCGGCATCACCGGGGACTCCCTCGAGCCGGTCCCCGAGTTCCACGGCATCGACGTCCTCGCCTTCGCCGTCACGGCGCCCTGGTCGAAGATGTCCGAGACCATCGAGTTCCTCCGCGCCGTCGGCCCGCGCCTCGCCCTGCCCGTCCACGACGCGGTCGCGAGCGACCTCGGACGACCGATCTACCTGCGCCAGGCCACGAACCTCGCCCCCGAGGGCACCGAGGTGCGGGACTGGCCGGAGGACGGCGTCGTCGAGGTCGCCCGGAGCTGACGGCGACATGTCGCACCGGACCGAGGGAGAGCGCCGCATCGACGAGGCGCTCGCGGCGAACGACCGGCGACGGTTCCTCCCCGAGGAGCTGCGGGGGCTCGCCGGCGAGGACCGGCCCCTGCCGATCGGTCACGGCCAGACGAACTCCCAGCCCACGACGGTGCGGAACATGCTCGCCCTGCTCGACGTGCGACCGGGGCAGCGAGTGCTCGACCTCGGCGCGGGATCGGGATGGACGACGGCGCTGCTCGCCCGGCTGTGCGGACCGGAGGGGAGGGTGATCGGCGTCGAGCGGCGCGCCGAGCTGATCAGCCCGGCCCGGGCCGCGCTCGCCGGGACAGCGGACGCGGGGACGGCGAGTGCCGAGATCCGACTCGCGCACCCCGGCGTGCTCGGCGCGCCGGAGGGCGCGCCGTACGACCGGATCCTCGTCTCCGCGCAGGCCGACGCCGTGCCGCGGAGCCTGATCGCGCAGCTCGCGGACGGCGGCGTGATGGTGATCCCCGTGCGCGAGCGGATGCTGCGCCTGGAGCGCCGCGGCGAGGAGGTCGCCGCGAGCGAGCACGGCGCCTACGTCTTCGTCCCCCTCGTCGAGGACCCGCCGACGACCCGCTGAACGCAGCGCCGGACACGAGGAGCGTGCGCCGGACCGGACCGGTAGGGTGCGGGGCGTGCACGGGAGTCCGGTAGGCCGGGCTGAGAGGGAGTACTCGAACTCCGACCGTAGAACCTGATCCGGATCATGCCGGCGCAGGGAGCTCCGCCGAGCGATCGTCGCCGCGCGCCCGTGCCCGTACGAAAGGCATGGACCGTGACCTCATCGCCCACCGCCCCCACCGCGCCCGCCCCCTCCGGCGGCCCGACCGCGACCCCGCTCGGCTTCGGGGTCGGGGCCCGAGTCACCGCCGCTGTGATGAGCGAGGACTACGCCCGGATCCTCACCGATGCGCTCTCCCGGCTGGACCTCACCGGCCTCGTGCACGAGACCGGGGACGTCTCGACCTATCTCGGCGGCCACGAGGCCCACCTCCAGCGCGTCCTGATCGACCTGGCCGAGGCGCTCGCCCGCACCGGCCATCACGCGACGCTCACCGTGCTCCTCTCGCGCGGCTGCCCCGGCGAGGTGGCCTGCGAGCTGCCCGGCGGCGCGGGCCCCCGCGCGACCGAGGTGCCGCAGCCGCGGAGCACCGGACGCTTCGCGAGCGCCGAGTGGGCGCTGTACCCGCTGGCCGACGAGGTCGCCGTCGACGGCACCGCCCCCGACCACATGCGCGACATCCACGCCGCGATCGACCATGCGAAGGACCTCGGCACCTTCCGCGGCTCCGAGCACTTCGTCACCCGGCTCGAGGGCGACGCCGGCGACGTGATCGCGACCGCGCTCGCCGGCTGGCTGCTCGTCGGCCGCGGCGTCCAGCACGTCACCAGCCACCTCACCCTCTCGCTGAACAGCCCCTCGCACGAGGGGCGGGAGCTCGCGGCGAGCGCCGACGCTCCGGGCGCCGGCGACGAGGGCCAGGAGGCCTCGCGATGACCGAGGAGCACGGCACCGCCGCGCCCGCGCACGAGTCCGCCGCTCCCGACGCCGCGCCCGCCGACGCCGGCGCGACCGCCCCTGCCGGCACGTCCCGTCGCCGCACCCCGCTGAGCCTGCGCGAGCTCGTGCTCGTGGTGGTGCTCGGCGTCGTGTTCGGCTTCCTGTACTGGGTGTTCGTGCAAGCCTGGAACGGCCTGGCGATCGCGATGGGCCCGGCCGGGGACCTCGCCCAGCACCTCGTGTTCGGCTCCTGGCTGCTGGTGGCGCCGGTCGCGATCGCGATCCTGCGCCGACCGGGTGTGGGGATCCTCGCCGAGATGCTCGCCGCGGTCATCGAGGTGGTCTTCCTCGGCAGCCCCGTCGGCCCCCTGCTGCTGCTCTCCGCGGCGCTGCAGGGGATCGGCTCCGAGCTGCCCTTCGCCCTGACCCGCTACCGCCGCTTCGGCTGGGGCGTGTTCGCCGCCTCCGGTGCGCTCGGCGCGGGGCTGGTGTTCTTCTGGACCGCGTACCGGATGGGCTGGTACGGCCAGGACCTGCTCGCGCTCCGGCTCGGCGTTCAGGTGCTGTCCGGGATCGTGCTCGGCGGTCTGCTGGCCCGGGTGATCGTCCGCGCGCTCGAGCGCACCGGCGTGCTCGCCGACTTCGCGATCGGTGCCGCGGGCGCGGCACGGATCCCCGAGCGCCGTGTCCGCTGAGGCGCACGCCGCGGGAGCGGCCCCAGGCCGGGTGCAGGGCCCCGAGCATCTGCAGGCCCCGGAGCAGGAGCCGGGCCCTGTGCGGGCACCGGCTCCCTCCGGCGAGCCCCGGGTGCTGGTGGCCGAGGGGCTCGAGGCGGTGCTGCCCTCGGGGGCCGGCGTCGGCCCCTGGAGCGGGGAGATCCGTGCGGGGGAGCAGGTGCTGCTGCTGGGACCGTCCGGCTCGGGCAAGTCGACCCTGCTGCGGGTGCTCGCCGGGGCGATCCCGTCCCATCAGCGCGGTCGGGTCACCGGATCGGTGCGTCTGCTCGACGGCACGGCCAGCGGCGCGGGCGTGATCGACCCGGTGGCGGGCGGGGTCCTCGCGACCGCGCCCGTGCTCGGCCATCTCGGCCAGGACCCGGTCGACGGGGTCTGCCTCCCCCTGATCGCCGACGACGTCGCGCTCCCGCTCGAGAGCGCCTGCACGCCTCCGGAGCGGATCGGGCCGCGCGTCCACGAGGTGCTCAGCGCGATGGGCGTGGGCGAGCTCGCGCACCGCTCCGCCGCGACGCTCTCCGGCGGGCAGCTGCAGCGGGCCTCGCTCGCCGCCGCGATCGCCGCGCGGCCCCGTCTGCTCCTGCTCGACGAGCCCACCGCCATGCTGGACGCCGAGGGCGTGGCCGCGGTGCGGAGCGCCGTCGACGCCGCGACAGATCAGACCGGCTGCGCGCTGCTGCTGGTCGAGCACCGCCTGGACGAATGGGCGGGGGAGCGGGGCCTGGACGGGCTTCCCGCGCGGACCGTGGCGCTGGACCGCTCCGGCCGGGTGCTCGCCGACGGGCCGACGCGGGAGGTGCTCACCGCCCACGGACCCGCCCTGCGGGAGCAGGGATGCTGGCTGCCGCGCGAGATCGAGGAGCGGGTCGGCGGATCATGGCCGGCCGAGCCCGCCGGATCCGCTGAACCGGCTGGATCCGCCGCCCTCGTGCCCCTGACGGCCGCGACACCTCGCTCGGAGGTGCTGCTGCATCTCCGGGACGCGACCCTCGGCCCGCCCGATGGGTCCGGTCGGGGCGAGGACGCCGTGCTCACCGGCGCGGACCTCGAGATCCGCGCCGGGCGTCTGCTCGCGGTCGTCGGCCGCAACGGCGCCGGGAAGTCCACGCTCCTCGGCGCCCTTTCACGGCTGGACCCCCTGCGTGCCGGGACGCTCGAGGGCGCGGCGGCGGGCCTCGTCCTCCAGCGGCCCGAGTCCCAGTTCGTCGCCGACACCGTCGAGGACGAGCTCGCCGCGAGCGACGCCCCGCAGGACGTGCGGCGCGCGATGCTCGAGCGCCTCGACCTCGCCGACCACGCGGCGCAGAGCCCCTACCGCCTCTCCGGCGGGCAGCAGCGCCGCCTCTCCCTCGGCGCGATGCTGCTCGCCGACCGGCCCGTGCTCCTGGCCGACGAGCCCGGCTACGGCCTGGACCGCGCCGCGCACGAGGCCGTCCTCTCCCTCCTGCGGGAGGCGGCCGATGCGGGACGCGGCGTGGTCATGACCACCCACGACCTGCGCAGCCTCGAGGCCGCGGACGAGGTCGTGGTGATCGCCGACGGACGGCTCGTCGGCCCCCTGACCCCGGCCGCGCTGCTGGCGGACGACGCGCTGCTGCGCCGGGCCGGGCTGCGGGTCGCGGACCGGCTGGGCCCGCACCCCCGCGAGGGCACCGAGGCCGAGCGGGCGGGCTCGTCGGCCCCTGTGCGCGCCGACGGCTCGCTCTCGCCGGGGGCGGGATCCCCGCTCTCCGAGCAGCAGAGCTCCGCGCCCGCCGACGACCCGGCGCCGCGGACGGCGCTCGACCCGCTCGCCCGGCCCCGGACGGCGCTCGACCCGCCCGCCCTGCCGCGGGCCCCGCTCGCACGGCGCGATCCGACCGTGCTGCTCGGCCTGCTCACAGCGCTCAGCATCGTCTGCATCACGCTGACCGATCCGGCGCCGCTGCTGGTGCTCTACGCGCTGCTCGCCGCGGGGACGATGCTCGGGCTCCGCCTCGGGCCGCTCGCGCTCGCCCGTGCGCAGGCGCCGTTCGTGCTGTTCGCGGCCGGGGTGCTCATGGTCAACGTGCTCAGTCGACCCGGCCACGAGCCGTGGCCCGACCTGCCCGTGCGCGTGACCAGCGAGGGGATCGTGCTCGGTGCCGCGCTCGCGCTGCGGGCGCTGGTGATCGGGCTCGGCGCGGTCGCCGTCGTGCGCGCGAGCGATCCCGGCCGCACCATGACCAGCCTGCGCACCCATGCCCGCCTGCCGGCCCGCATCGCGCTCGCGCTCCTGGCCGGCCAGCGTCTCCTCGAGGACCTGCCGCGGCGCTGGGCGACGATCACCCGCGCCCACCGGCTGCGCCGGCCCCCGTCGGCCGACGGGACCCCCGGCCGGCTCGGGCCGCGGGCGATGGCGCGATGCGCCTTCGCGCTGCTGGTCGACGCGATCCGCTCCTCGACGAGGATCGCCTTCGCGCTCGAGAGCCGGGGACTGGGCACGGGGGAGCGCACGCAGTGGCGCACCGCCGCGCTCACCCGGGCCGACGGCGCGCTCGTGGTCGGGGTCGTGCTCGCGGTCGCCGCGGTGCTTGCCCTCGCCCGCTGAGCGAGGAGCCGGGTGGACGCCCCTGACAGTCTCGTCGAGGCCCGCGCCTCAGCGGCGCAGCGCGGCGGGGCCCCGCGCAGCAGCGTCCACGTGGAGGCGACGCCCGCCCCGCCGGTCGCCGGGCGCCTCAGAAGCTCGTGCCGGTCAGGCGCTCGTAGGCCTCGACGTAGCGGGCACGGGTCTGGGCGACCACCTCGGCGGGCAGCTCGGGCGGCGGTGTGTTCGAGCCCTTCGACCAGCCGGAGGCGGGGGAGGTGAGCCAGTCGCGCACGAACTGCTTGTCCAGGCTCGGCTGGACGCGGCCCTCCTGGTAGGTGTCCGCGGACCAGAAGCGGGAGGAGTCCGGAGTGAGCACCTCGTCGCCGAGCACCAGCGTGCCGTCGATGCGGGAGCGGCCGAACTCGAGCTTCGTGTCCGCGAGCACGATCCCGCGCTCCCCGGCGAGGGTGCGCGCCCGCTCGTAGACCGCGAGGGTCATCGACTCGAGCTGCTCGGTCAGCTCCGCCCCGAGCAGGTCCCGGGCCTGGGCGACGGTGATGTTCTCGTCGTGCGCGCCGGCCTCCGCCTTCGTCGACGGGGTGAACAGCGCCGGGTCCAGGCGCGAGGCCTCCACCAGCCCGGACGGCAGCACGTGCCCGCCCACCGAGCCGCCGGCCCGGTAGTCGGCCAGGCCCGAGCCCGTCAGGTAGCCGCGGGCGATGCACTCCAGCGGCACCATGTCCAGGCCGCGGCAGCGCAGCGCCCGCCCGGCCACCTGCTCCGGCACGTCGGAGGCGGAGAGCACGTGGTGGGGGACGAGGTCCGCGAGCTGCTCGAACCAGAACAGGCTGATCCCAGTGAGCAGGCGGCCCTTGTCCGGGATCCCCGGCTGGAGGGAGTGGTCGTAGGCGCTGATGCGGTCGGTCGCCAGCACCAGCACCTCCTCGGCGGTCGCGGGATCCGCGCCGGCGGGGACGTACAGCTCGCGCACCTTGCCGGAGACGACGTGGTCCCAGCCCGGCAGGTCCGGGGCGTCGATCAGCGGCGCGTCGGAGGAGGAGACGGCGCTCATGCGCTCACGCTCCCCTCGGCGGCGGCGAGGGCGATGTCGCCGCGGTGGTGGGAGCCCTCGAGCTCGATCGCGCGAGCGCCGGCGAGGGCGAGCTCACGGGCGGCCGTGAGGTCCGCGCCGGCGCCGACCACCGTCAGGACCCGACCGCCGGCGCTGACCAGCACCCCGTCGGCGTCCCGGGCGGTGCCCGCATGGATCACGTGCGCGCCGAGGCGCTCGGCCTCCTCGATCCCGGTGATCGGATCGCCGATCTGCGCGGAGACGGGATAGCCGGCCGAGGCCACCACCACCGTCACCGCGGCGCCCTCGACCCACTCGGGGGCGTCGACTGCGGAGAGGTCGCCCTGCGCGGCGGCCAGCAGCAGCGGCGCGAAGGGGGAGGCGAGGCGCTCGAGGACCACCTGGGTCTCGGGATCGCCGAAGCGGGCGTTGAACTCCACCACGCGCAGGCCGCGGGAGGTGAGGGCGAGGCCGCAATACAGGATCCCGGAGAAGGGGATGCCGCGGGCGGCGAGCTCGTCGATCGTGGGCTGGGCGACGGCGGTCACGACCTCCCGGACCAGGCCCTCGGGGGCCCAGGGAAGCGGCGAGTAAGCACCCATGCCGCCGGTGTTGGGGCCCTCATCGCCGTCGAGCGCGCGCTTGAAGTCCTGCGCGGGGGCCAGCGGCATGACCCGCGTGCCGTCGCTCACGCAGAACAGCGACACCTCGGGGCCGTCGAGGTACTCCTCGAGCACGACCTGGCCGCCCGAGGCGAGCACGGCCTCGGCATGTGCCACGGCGACGTCCCGGGCGGGGGTGACCACGACGCCCTTGCCGGCGGCGAGACCGTCGGCCTTGACCACGAAGGGCACGTCGCCCAGCGGGTTCACGCGATCCAGGCCCGCACCGAGCTGCTCGGGCGCGGTGACCGTGACGGAGGCGGCGGTCGGCACGCCCGCCGCGGCCATGATCTCCTTCGCCCAGGACTTGGAGCCCTCGAGGTTCGCGGCCTCGGCGGAGGGGCCGAACACGGTGTGCCCGGCCTCGCGCAGACGGTCCGCGGCGCCCGCGACGAGCGGTGCCTCCGGGCCGATCACCACCAGGTCGGGCCGCAGCTCGTCGGCCAGGAGCACCTGGCCGGCGAGGTCCGCGACGGCGACGTCGTGGCAGGTCGCGAGCTGCGCGATCCCGGGATTGCCGGGGGCGGCGTGCAGCTCGGGGGCGGGGCGGTCGGCGGCGAGGCGACGGATGATCGCATGCTCGCGGCCTCCGGAGCCGATGACGAGGATCTTCACGCGGGCCAGCGTAACCAGCACCGTGCCGATCCCGATGAGGTGCCCGCACTGCGGAGGATCGGGGCCGCCGTTACGATCGAGCGCATGCCCGCAGAGATCCCGGATCCCGCCCCCGCCACCGCACGGCTGCGCCTGGACCTCTCCTACGACGGCACCGACTTCCACGGCTGGGCCGCCCAGCCCGGGCAGCGCACCGTCCAGGGCGAGCTCGAGGCCGCCCTCTCCCGCATCGCGCGCGTGCCCGCGAGGGTCACCGTCGCCGGCCGCACCGACGCCGGCGTCCACGCCCGCGGCCAGGTCTGCCATCTCGACCTGCCCCGCGACGTGCTCGCCACGATCCCCGGCCGCTCCGACCGCAGCCCCGCCGAGGCGCTCGTCACACGCCTGGCCGGGGTGCTGCCGGACGACGTCGTCGTCCACGTCGCCCGCGAGGTCACCTCCGAGTTCGACGCCCGCTTCGGGGCGCTGTGGCGCCGCTACCGCTACCGGATCTCCGACGGCCCCGCCGCCCACGACCCGCTGCGACGGGACGTGCTGCGCCACCGTCGGCCGCTGGACGTGCAGGCGATGGCGCGGGCGAGCGAGCCGCTGCTGGGCGAGCACGACTTCCTCTCCTACTGCCGCCCGCGCGAGGGCGCGACCACGGTGCGCGAGCTGCGGGAGCTGCGCTGGGAGCGGCCCGGAGAGGGGCGGGCCGACGAGGGCCTGATCGTCGCGACCGTCGTCGCCGACGCCTTCTGCCACCACATGGTCCGCTCCCTCGTCGGCGCGCTGCTCGGGGTGGGGGAAGGGCGGCGCCCCGAGAGCTGGCCCGCCGAGGTCCTCGCCGCCCGCACCCGCGAGTCCTCGACCCGGGACGGGGCCGGCGCCGCCCCGCTCTGCCCGCCGCAGGGCCTGACCCTCGACCACGTCGCCTATCCGCCCGACGAGGAGCTCGCCGCCTGGGCCGCCCGCACGCGCACCCTCCGCGCGCCGCTGCCGGTCGAGGACGTCGCCGTCGCGGAGTGAGCGCTCGGGCGTGAGCGGCCGCGAGCGAGCACCCTCCGGCGGGCGCGAGCGGGCCGCCGCGAGACCGGTCGGAGATCACACTCCCCGGCCCCGTCCTGCGTTGACGCTCCCTCCGCGCGGCCCGTAGGATGAGCGGTCGTTGTGCCTCGATGTGTGCCCGACTCCGCTGCCGTTCTCTCACGGTGCGGCGCGATCGGGATCTCACCCACATCCAGGACCGCCGTCGCGTCGTCAGCGGAGCGGGCCGGGCGCAGCCACAGGGGCCATGCTTTTACCCGAAGGAAGCGTGCCCACGGTCCATTCGAACCGTGCCCGGACGGCGTCCTGCCGACCTGGCACCACCACGAGAGAAGAAGGCACGAGTGCGTACGTTCACCCCGAAGCCCGGCGACGTCGAGCGTTCCTGGTACGTCATCGACGCAACGGATGTCGTCCTCGGCCGGCTCGCTTCCCAGGCTGCCCAGCTCCTGCGGGGGAAGCACAAGCCGGTCTTCGCACCCCATGTGGATGCGGGCGACTTCGTCATCATCATCAACGCCGACAAGGTCGCGCTGACCGGCAACAAGCGTGAGGCGAAGCTCGCCTACCGCCATTCCGGCTACCCGGGCGGCCTCCGCGGCGTCCCCTACTCCGAGCTCCTCGAGAAGAACCCCGAGAAGGCAGTGGAGAAGGCCATCCGCGGCATGCTCCCCAAGAACAAGCTCGCTGATCAGCAGATCAAGAAGCTCAAGATCTACTCGGGTTCCGAGCACCCCCACAGCGCTCAGCAGCCCGTCCCCTTCACCATCGACCAGGTGGCGCAGTAAGCGGGGGCTCCCGCCACTCCGCCCTGCCGCACGGAAGAACCAAGGAGAACCGTGACTGAGACCACCCCCGAGTCCCTCGAGGCCGTGACCGACGAGTCGGCCCCCTCGAGCTTCACCACCGAGTCGACCGGCGAGGCCGCCGTCGGCACCGGCCAGTCGGCCACCGCGCCCGGCTACGGCACCGGCCGTCGCAAGCGTGCGATCGCCCGTGTCCGCCTGGTCCCCGGCTCCGGCCAGTGGACCATCAACGGCCGCTCGCTCGAGAACTACTTCCCGAACAAGCTGCACCAGCAGGAGGTCAACGACCCGTTCACGGTCCTCGAGCTCCAGGGCCGCTTCGACGTGATCGTGCGCCTCAACGGCGGCGGCCCGTCCGGCCAGGCCGGGGCCGTGCGCCTCGGCGTCGCCCGCGCGCTGAACCAGATCGACGAGGAGCACAACCGCCCGACCCTCAAGAAGGCCGGCTTCCTCCGTCGCGACGCGCGCATCATCGAGCGCAAGAAGGCAGGCCTCAAGAAGGCCCGCAAGGCGCCGCAGTACTCCAAGCGCTGATCCTGCACCGATCCCCGGCGGGCAGCGTCCCGCCGTGATCGCGCACAGCGCACACGATGCCCTCGACCTCCGGGTCGGGGGCATCGTCGCTGTCCGGGGACGGCCTGCGGCGCCTGCGCTCGGGCTGGGGCGATGGTCAGGTGCTGGCGTGTGGCGTTCCGCTGCGGATATATAGCCGCAGCGGAACGCCACAAGCCAGTGGTCGACCATCCGCTCCCGGATCCCGGCGCGAGAACCCAGGCACCGGCTGCCGGGCCGGGCTCCGGCTCCCCCGTCCCGGTTCGCGGTGCCGTGCACCCGTGTCCCGTGATCGGCCCGTGACGGTCCACCTCGAGCGACGGACCGATATGGACCCGGGCCGCGGGGCTCGAGCAGTCTCGTCCCACCACGACGAGAGGACGGGACATGGACCTGATCGGGAAGCGCGACGCCGGGGAGCTCATCGACGCCAGGCGCCGCGCAAAGGGAATGAGCTGGACGGAGCTCGCCGAAGCCGCAGGTCTGCCGGTGGTCTGGCTGACCTCGGCGGTGCTCGGGGCGCATCCGGCACCCGCGGCGGTCGCCGCGACGCTGCGCGAGCTGCTGGACCTCGACGAGCCCCTGGTCGAGGCGCTCATCCGGCAGCCCTATCGCACGATCGACCCGGAGCTGCTCACCGATCCCACCATCTACCGCTTCCAGGAGCTGATCCAGGTCTACGGGCCCGCCCTCAAGGCGCTGATCCACGAGGAGTTCGGCGACGGCATCATGAGCGCGATCAACTGCTCGATCGATCTGCGCCGCGGTGCCCATCCCGGCGGGGATCGGGTGGTGCTGACCATCGACGGGAAGTTCCTGCCCTACGACTGGGCGGCCAGCGAGGGCGAGGGCTGACGGGGCGGCGGGCGGAGGGTAGCCTCCCGGGCGTGGACACCTCCTCCGCCCGCTGGTGGGCCTGTCCCCTCGACGTCGGGACGCTGGCGGCCGACGTCGTGGAGCGGGTCCGTGCCGCCGCCGCTGCTCTCTCGCGCGCCCGCAACCTCGACCTCCGCCCTGCGACGAGCCCCGCGCTCGTCGTCGCCTCCTTCGCGGCACTCGAGCACCTGCGCGTCGACGGGGACGCCGTGGAGAGCTGGGCGGAGCTCTCCGGCTTCGCCCGCACCGCCGACGGATGGGTGCGCCTGCACGGTAACCATCCCCATCACGCCGCTGCGTTGCAGAAGCTCTATGGGATCAGGGACCGGGCCGGGCTCGAGCGTGCTCTCGCCGCACGGACTGGCTCGCAGGTCGAGCAGGAGGTCACCGCCGCCGGTGGGATCGCCGTGCGTGTGCTCGACCGTGCGCAGTGGCAGGAGCACCCCCAGGCGCGCGACCGCGCCAGGCACGGCTGGGTCGAGGTCGAGGATCGCGGCGCCCGGGAGCCGCCGACGCCTATCCGCCCCCGGCCCGAGCTCCTCGCGGGGGTGCGGGTGCTGGATCTGACCAGGGTGATCGCCGGCCCCACCTGCTCGCAGCTCCTCAGCTGCCTCGGCGCCGACGTGCTCCGCGTCGATCCGCCCCATCGACCGGAGATCCGCGAGCAGCATCTCTCGACGGGCATGGGCAAGCGGTCGACGCTCCTCGATCTGCGTGACGCGGTGCAGCGGGAGCGGGCGCTCTCCCTCGCCGCCGGGGCCGACGTGATCCTCACCGGGTACCGGCCCGGCGCGCTCGACCGGCACGGGTTCGGCACCGAGGACCTCGCCGCCCTCGCGCCCCAGGCCGTGATCGGTGCGCTCTCGGCCTGGGGCGAGGCCGGTCCCTGGGGCAGGCGGGCGGGCTTCGACTCCATCGTGCAGGCCGCGACGGGCATCGCCGTCGCCTGCGGGACCTCCGAACGGCCCGGTGCGCTGCCCGTCCAGGCCCTCGACCATGCCACCGGGCACCTGCTCGCGGCCGCCGTGCTCGAGGCCCTCGCCGAAGGACGTGCCCGCACGATCCGGGTGAGCCTGCTCGGCGCCGCGGAGGCGCTGCACTCACTGCCCCGGCCCCTCGGCGGCGACGTCGCAGAGCACCCGGTGCCGACCGTCCGCGTGCGCTCGGGCGCACGGGAGCTGATCGCCGTGCCGCCGCCGCTGCTGATCGACGGGCGCACGATCGAGCGAGACGTGCCCGAATACGCGGCGGCGGCCCCCGTCTGGCGGGACTGACCGGACCGCGAGACCCGCCCGGGCTCGGCGGGGCGCTCAGCGCCGGCCCGTCAGCTCAGCAGCTCGCGCAGGTCCTCGGCGGTGACGGCGGAGCGGAAGGCCTCCCCGCCGTCGGTGAGGGAGTCGAACAGCTCCGCCTTGCGGCGCTGCAGGGCGAGGACCTTCTCCTCGATCGTGTCCTCCGCGATCATGCGGTACACCATCACCTGGCGGTCCTGCCCGATCCGGTGAGCGCGGTCCACGGCCTGGTTCTCCGCCGCCGGGTTCCACCACGGGTCCAGCAGGAAGACGTAGTCCGCCTCGGTGAGGGTCAGGCCGAAGCCCCCCGCCTTCAACGAGATCAGGAACACCGGCGCGTCCCCGTCGCGGAAGCCGCTGACGGCCGCATCGCGGTCCCGGGTCGAGCCGTCCAGGTGCGCGAAGTCGATCCCGCGCGCCGAGAGCTCCCCGGCGACCCGGTCCAGGTAGGTCGCGAACTGGCTGAACAGCAGCACCCGGTGCCCGTCGCCGATGACCTCCTCGAGCCGGTCGAAGAGCGCCTCGAGCTTGGAGCTCGGCACGTCCGCGTACTCCTCCGCATCCACCAGCGAGGGGTCCAGCGCCAGCATCCGCAGCAGGGTCAGGGAGCGGAAGACGATGAAGCGGGAGCGGTCCAGGTCCGTGTCGATCAGGCCCAGCACCTTCTTCCGCTCGCGCTGCAGCACCGAGTCGTAGACCGCGCGGTGCTCCGGCGACAGCGTCACCGTGAGCACCTCCTCGTGCTTCTCCGGCAGCTCCTTCGCGACGAGCTCCTTGGTGCGGCGCAGCAGGAAGGGGCGGATCCGACGGCGCAGCTGCTCCATCCGCTGTGGCGCCTCGCCGGTCGCGATCGGGAGCGTGAAGCGCTTGCGGAACCCGATCGCGGTGCCGAGCAGGCCCGGCGCGACCAGGTCGAGGATCGCCCACAGGTCGTCCAGGGAGTTCTCCATCGGGGTGCCCGTGATCGCCAGGCGCATGCCGGCGCGCACCCGCTTCGCGGCCAGGTGGGTGCGGGAGCGGCGGTTCTTCACGAACTGCGCCTCGTCCAGCACGAAGCCCTGGAAGCGGCGCGAGGCGAAGAGCTCCTCGTCCAGGCGCAGGACCGCATAGCTGGTCACCACCAGGTCCACGCCCTCGAAATCCTCCTCGGCGGCGCCGCCGCGGGAGGCGGAGGTGCCCTCGAGCACCCGCACGTGCAGCCCCGGCGCGAAGCGCTCGGCCTCCCGACGCCACACCGGCAACACCGAGGCGGGGGCGACGACGAGGAAGGGCGGGGCCGACGGGGACTGCTCGCGGGCATGGGCGATCAGGGCGAGGGTCTGCACCGTCTTGCCCAGACCCATGTCGTCTGCGAGCACCCCGCCGAGGCCCTGGTCGAAGAGCATGGCCAGCCACGCGAAGCCCTCGCGCTGGTAGGGCCGCAGCTCCGCCTGCAGGCCGCGGGGCAGCGGCGGCGCGGGGCGGTGCTCGAGGGCGCGCAGCGGGTCGACGACCGCGGTCCACTCCGCGCTCGCCTCGGTCTGGTCGGCGATCTCGGTGAGCTCGTCCCACATGTCGACCTGGTACTTCGAGATCCGCTGGACCTCGGGCTCCCACTCGGCCAGGGCCTCGCCCTCGCGGATCAGCTCGCGCAGCGCGTCGAAGGCGGGGTGGTCCAGGGAGAAGTAGGTCCTGTCCGGCATCAGCAGCTTGTCCCGTCCGCGGGCGAGCGCCACGAACAGGCTCGGGAAGGGGATCTGCCGGTCCTCGACGGTGATGTCGAAGCCGAGGTCGAACCAGTCGTTCTTGCCGGGGGAGGCGTGCTGGGTGATCCGCACCTGCGGGGCTCCGTCGAGCTCGCGGTAGGCGTGGCGGGTGCCGGTGACCTCGACCTCCACGTGGTCCAGGGCGTCCAGCGCATCGAGCACGTGGGCGGTGAACTCGGCGGTGTCCACGCCGGAGAGGAGCTGGGCGGCGTCGCTGGGCTGATGGGGCCACAGGGTCATGGCCTCGGCGATCACCGCGTCCTCGTGGGCGGTGTCACGGTGCGCGCCCTGGCGCTGGTCGATCGGCAGGCGCCGGTCCGGGTCGTGGTAGCGCCAGGACCAGCGCAGGGCGAGCCGGTCCCCGTCGGCGTAGGCGGCCTCGAGGTGGAGGGCGGGCCGACGGGCCGCCGGCAGGGCGACGCTGCCGTCGAGGCTGGTCATGGGGCTCAGCGCGCGCAGCTTCGGGTAGGCGACGTCGAGGAACGCCTCGCGGTCCGCGGCGGGGACGCGCAGCGGCTCCCGACGGTGCAGGAGGGTGCGCAGGTCGCGCGGCACCGCGGCGGGCAGCGGGGCGATGCGGGCGGTGAGCAGCTGCTCGTCCGCGGGGAGCGCCTCGAGCACCCCGGCGCCGCCGAGCAGCCGGCCGTGCTCCGTCTCGAGGCCGTCGATCGCGAAGCGCGGGGCGACCTCGAGGGCGCCGGAGTCCTGCTCGGAGCGCAGGTCCAGGCCCGCCTCCCCGTCGCGCGCGAGGGAGATCGCGGCCAGGCCGCTGCCGGGCAGCAGTTCGACCCCCGCGTCCAGCGCATGGGCGAGCGCCTGCCACAGCAGGGGCGAGGTGATGGTGTTCAGCCACAGGTGGTCGACCGCGCCGGAGGTGTAGGAGCGCTCCACCGAGGCGGCCGCGAAGATCCTGGTCAGCGCCTCGCCCTGGGCGGGGTCGTACTCGCGGCCCGCGAGGCGGAACTCGAAGCTGCGCCAGGAGAGGTCGCCCTTGATCCACAGGCCCTTGCGCCCGCGGGTCACGGGTCGCAGGCCCAGCCACAGCTCGGCGCCGGCGGCGAGATGCGCGGGCGTGGCGACCTCGCGGTGGTGGCGGGAGGTGCCGGTGCCCGAGGTGGCCGCCTCGAGATCCACCCGCAGCGCGAGCGGCTTCGCGACGGTCCCGGACCGCGCGGAGGAGGCGCGGGAGCTCAGCAGGGGACGCAGCACGGTGCGCCACTCCGCGGGAGGCTCCTCCCGCGCGGCGCGGACCGCGAGGTCGTTGGTCCGGTACAGCAGCGCGCCGACGTGCAGGCACGCCTCGCCCACCGGGCAGTCGCAGCGCGAGGAGAGAGGTCGCCACAGCCCGCCCGGCCCCGGGGTCTGGAAGCGGCGGGAGACGGCGTCCTGCTCGTACTCGGTCAGGACCGCCTCGGCGTGGTGCCGGGCGCCGTCGGCGTCCACGACCGGGGCGGACAGGGTCGAGCTCGCCTCGTCCCAGTCCACCGAGCCCACGCTCCCGCCGCGCGCGGCGGCGAGGCTCCTGCCCGCCGTGCGATCGCCCACGTGGTGGCTGATCGCGGAGGGCAGCAGTCGAGGGAGCAAGACCGTTGGGGACATCCCGCCAACGTAACCCGCGCCGCACCCCGCGCACGAGGGATCTCACCGGAATCACGACCCTCAGCGGGTAGTCTCACAGCGTCCTCCCGGCCCGTGCGGGCCCGTCGGCTCCGTCGACCCCGCGCCGGGAGCAGCACCACCCCCGATACTTCCTAGGAGAACCCCGTGGCACGACTCTTCGGCACCGACGGAGTGCGCGGACGCGCCAACGACGACATCACCGCGGAGCTCGCGGTGGAGCTGTCCGTGGGCGCGGCGCACGTGCTCGGCACCCTCGGCGCCTTCGGCGGCACCCGTCCCCGCGCGATCGTCGCCCGCGACACGCGTCCCTCGGGGCACTTCCTCGCCGCCGCGGTCAGCGCCGGCCTCGCCTCCGCGGGCGTGGACGTGCTCGACGCCGAGGTGCTGCCCACGCCTGGCCTCGCCTATCTCGTGCAGTCCACGGGCGCGGACCTCGGCGTGATGATCTCCGCCTCCCACAACCCCGCCCCCGACAACGGGATCAAGTTCTTCGCCCGCGGCGGCACGAAGCTGCCCGACGAGGTCGAGGACGCGATCGAGGCCCGCCTCGGGGAGCAGTGGGAGCGCCCGCAGGGCACCGACGTCGGCACCATCACCCGCTACGAGGGCGCGATCGAGGAGTACGTGACCCACCTCGCCTCGACCCTGGACCGCTCCCTCGAGGGCCTCACCGTCGTCGCCGACTGCGCCAACGGCGCCGCCGCGATCTCCGGGCCCGAGGCGCTGCGCCGCGCCGGCGCGACCGTGCACGTGATCGGCGACTGCTCCGACGGCGGGCTGATCAACGACGGCGTCGGCTCCACCCACCTCGAGCCGCTGCAGGCAGCGGTGCGCGAGCACGGCGCCGACATCGGCGTGGCCTTCGACGGCGACGCCGACCGCTGCCTCGCCGTCGACGCGGCGGGGGAGATCATCGACGGCGACCAGATCATGGCGATCCTGGCCCTTGACCTCAAGGAGCGCGGCAAGCTCCACGAGGACACCCTGGTCGTCACGGTGATGAGCAACCTCGGCCTCAAGCTCGCCATGAAGGAGCACGGGATCGTGCTGGGGCAGACCGCCGTCGGCGACCGCTACGTGCTCGAGGAGATGAACCTCGGCGGCTTCTCCATCGGCGGCGAGCAGTCCGGCCACGTGATCATCGCCGAGCACGCCACCACCGGCGACGGCGAGCTCACCGCCCTCCACCTGCTGCAGCGCATCGCCGAGACCGGTCGCACCGCCGCCGAGCTCAAGGCCGTGATGACCCGCATGCCGCAGGCGCTGATCAACGTCAAGGACGTCGACAAGGCCAAGGCCACCATCGACCGCGGCGTCGGCGACGCGATCGCGGCGGCGGAGAGGGAGCTCGGGGAGACCGGCCGGGTGCTGCTGCGCCCCTCCGGCACCGAGCCCGTCGTGCGCGTGATGGTCGAGGCCCCCACCGACGAGCAGGCCACCGCCGTGGCCGAGCGCCTCGCCGTCGTGGTCCGCGAGCGCGTCGGCCTCTGAGCCGGGCCCGGTCTCCCGCGGCACGCCCATCGAGATCACCGTTCTCCGGCCCCGGTGCCGGGTTTCGGTGTTCTCGGTGGGCGTGTCCGTGCCCGAGGGCCGGGAGCGCGCATGGGGAGGGGGAGCCCGGGGCTCAGACCTTCCGCAGGAGCACCGAGTGGACCCGGTGCTGGCCGTCCTTGCGCAGCACGAGGTCGGCGCGGCCGCGGGTGGGGATCACGTTCTCGGCGAGGTTCGGGCCGTTGATCGAGCCCCAGATCCGCTGCGCGGTCGCCGCGGCCTCCTCGTCGGTGAGGTCGGCGTAGCGGCGGAAGTAGGAGCGCGGGTCGGAGAACGCGGTGCGGCGCAGCGCGAGGAAGCGATCCACGTACCAGCGCTGGACGTCCTCGGCCCGCGCGTCGACGTAGACGGAGAAGTCGAAGAAGTCCGAGACGGCCATGCCGAGCCGTCCGTCGCGGCGGGGCCGGGCCGGCTGGAGCACGTTGAGGCCCTCGACGATGAGCACGTCCGGCTGCTCCACCACGACCTTCTCGTCCTCGAGGATGTCGTAGGTCAGGTGGGAGTACACCGGCGCCTCGACCCGCTCCTGCCCGGCCTTCACGTCCGCCACGAAGCGCAGCAGGCGGCGCCGGTCGTAGCTCTCCGGGAAGCCCTTGCGCTGCATGATCCCGCGCGACTCGAGCACGCGGTTGGGGTACAGGAAGCCGTCGGTGGTCACGAGCTGCACGCGCGGGGTCTCGGGCCAGCGGGCCAGGAGCTCGCGCAGCAGTCGCGCGGTGGTCGACTTGCCCACGGCCACCGAGCCGGCCACGCCGATGATGTACGGGGTGCGCTGCTGGCGCTGGTCCAGGAACTCCTCCCGCGCGCGTCGCAGCGACTGCGCGGCGGCGACCTGGATGTTCAGCAGGCGCGAGATGGGGCGGTAGACGGCGTCGACCTCGGAGAGGTCCACCCGGTCGCCGAGGCCCCGCAGGCGGTCCACGTCCTCCTCGTTCAGCGGCAGCGGGGTCTGCCGGGAGAGCCGGGCCCAGTCCTCTCGGAGGATCTCCTCGAACGGGGTGACCGTGGCGTGCGCCGATGCTGCCTTCATGCGGGAGATTCTTCCAGCATTCCGGCGCCGCGCCGTGCAGCGGTGCGTCGACCCACCGGGCGGAGCCGCTCCTGGCTCCCGCCACGGCACGGCCCGGCGCTCTGCCCGGGCGGGGCCGACGGCACGACCGCAAGCGGGGGACGCGGCGGGGCGACCAGCTCGCCCGTGCCCGTCTGCGCATTTCTGATCGGTCCCGTGCACGCTCGGCCACGCCTGCGCGGCGAGTGGCCGCGAGGTGAGGAACGACTCGCTCGGATCCGGCGTGCGCGGCGTCGTGCGGGACGCGGAAAGCTACGGTGAGCGGCATGTGTGGAATCGTCGGATACGCAGGCCCCCGGGCCGCAGCACCCTCCTCCCGTCCCGTGGACGTGGCCCTCCAGGGCCTCGCCCGCCTCGAGTACCGCGGCTACGACTCCGCGGGCGTCGCCGTCCTGGACGACGGCGCCGTGCGCGTGACCAAGCGCGCCGGCAAGCTCGCGAACCTCCGCGAGGCGCTCGAGGGCTCCTCGGAGTCCAGCGGGCACGTCGCCATCGCGCACACTCGCTGGGCCACCCACGGCGGCCCCACGGACGGCAACGCCCACCCCCACCTCGGCGGCCGCGAGGGCGAGCTCGCCCTGGTCCACAACGGCATCATCGAGAACTTCGCCGCGCTGCGCGCCGAGCTCGAGGCCGACGGCTTCACCTTCTCCTCCGAGACCGACTCCGAGGCCGCCGCGCACCTGGTCGCCCGCGAGATGGAGGCCGCCGGAGACCTCACCGAGGCGATGCGCCGCACCGCCGCGAACCTCGAGGGCGCCTTCACGCTCCTGGCCGTCCACCGCGACGCGCCGGACGTCGTCGTCGCCGCCCGCCGCAACTCCCCGCTGGTCGTCGGCCTCGGCGAGGGCGAGAACTTCCTCGGCTCCGACGTCGCCGCCTTCGTCGACTCCACCAAGGAGGCGCTCGAGATCGGCCAGGACCAGGTCGTCACCGTCTCCGCCGACTCGGTCGCGATCGTCGACTTCGACGGCAACGAGGTCACCGATGCCAAGCGCTACACCATCGAGTGGGACGCCGCGGCCGCGCAGAAGGGCGGCTACGACTCCTTCATGGCCAAGGAGATCCACGAGCAGGCCGATGCCGTCGCCGACACCCTCCGCGGCCGCCTCGAGAACGGCACCCTCCAGCTCGACGACATGGAGATCGACCCCTCGGTGCTGCGCAGCATCGACAAGATCGTCGTGATCGCCTGCGGCACCGCCGCGAACGCCGGCGCCGTCGCGAAGTACGCGATCGAGCACTGGTGCCGCATCCCCACCGAGGTCGAGCTCGCCCACGAGTTCCGCTACCGCGACCCGGTCGTCACCGAGAAGACCCTGGTCGTCGCGATCTCCCAGTCCGGCGAGACGATGGACACCCTGATGGCGGTGCGCCACGCCCGCGAGCAGGGCGCGAAGGTGATCGCGCTGTGCAACACCCGCGGCTCCACCATCCCGCGCGAGTCCGATGCGGCGCTGTACCTGCACGTCGGCCCCGAGATCGCGGTCGCCTCCACCAAGGCGTACCTCGGCCAGATCGTCGCCAGCTACCTGCTGGGCCTGTTCCTCGCCCAGGTGCGCGGCAACCTCTTCCCCGACGAGATCGCGGCGCTGATGGAGGACCTCGAGCAGATCCCCGCCCAGATCCAGCAGGTCCTGGACAGCTCCGCGCAGGTCGAGCAGCTCGCGAAGGACATGAAGGACGTCACCAGCGTGCTGTTCCTGGGCCGTCACGTCGGCTACCCGACGGCGATGGAGGGCGCGCTCAAGCTCAAGGAGATCGCCTACATCCACGCCGAGGGCTTCGCCGCCGGCGAGCTCAAGCACGGCCCGATCGCCCTGGTCGAGGAGGGGCAGCCGGTGTTCGTCATCGTGCCCTCCCCGCGCGGCCGCCACTCCCTGCACTCCAAGGTGGTCTCGAACATCCAGGAGGTGCGCGCCCGCGGCGCCCGCACCCTGGTGATCGCCGAGGAGGGCGACGACGCGGTGCTGCCCTACGCCGACGAGGTGATCCGCGTGCCCGCCACCCGCACCCTCTTCGCGGCGCTGCTGACCGTGATCCCGCTGCAGATCTTCTCCTGCGAGCTCGCGACGGCGAAGGGCCTGGACGTGGACCAGCCCCGCAACCTCGCGAAGTCCGTCACCGTCGAGTGACCCGCCACGTGGGATGAGCTGCCCCGTCGGGTGAGCGCGCCCGACGGACTTCCTCGCCCCGCAGGAGCACCTCGCCCGACGGAATCTCGCGCCGTCGACCACCGGCCGCCTCGCCCCGCGAGGCGGCCGGTGGTGTGATACTGCCCCTGTGAGCACCTTTCCCACCGCGACCCCGACGCCCGGCCCCGACGAGACCTTCGGTGGCCGGGCGTTCGCGCCGCGGGAGGACGGGACGATCGTCGGCGTCGGCGTGGACGTCGTGGACATCCCGCGCCTGGACGCGATGATCTCCCGCACCCCCGCCCTGCTGGACCGCCTCCTGACCCCGGGGGAGCGGGAGCTCTCGCCGGCCTCGCGCGCAGCCCGGGTCGCCGCGAAGGAAGCGGTGGGCAAGGCCCTCGGCGCGCCCGGCGACTTCTCCTGGCAGGACGTGACCGTCGAGCGCGCCGCCGGCCGACGCCCGCACCTGCGTCTGCGGGGCGCGACCCTCGCCGCCGCCGAGCGACAGGACGTCGAGCACCTGCATCTCTCCCTCTCGCACGACGGCGCGATCGCGACCGCGATCGTCGTCGCCGAGCGCGCCTCCGCCCCGAGGAGCCTGTGATGCTGCGGGCCCACGGCGCCGAGGCGGTCCGCGAGGCCGAGCGACCCCTGCTCGAGGCGGGGGAGCCGCTCATGCTCCGCGCCGCCACGACGCTGGCCGAGCGCGCCGTGCACCACCTGCGCTCGGCGCCCTTCGCCCCGCAGGTGCTGGTCCTGGCCGGGGCGGGCTCCAACGGCGGCGACGGCCTGCACGCCGCCGCGATCCTGCGTCGCGAGCACTCCCTGGACGCCGATGCGATCACCACCGCCCCGCGCCGCCACGAGGAGGGGGCCGCCGCGCTGGAGGCGGCGGGCGGGACCCTCCACCCCCTCGCGAGCCTCGACGAAGAGCGCCTCGCTTACCTCCTCAGCGGCGCCGACCTGGTGATCGACGCGATCCTCGGCATCGGCGGCCGCCCCGAGGTCCCCGCCGCGCTCGTGCCCCTGCTCACGGCGGTGCGGGACAGCGGCGTGCCGGTCCTCGCCGCCGACCTTCCCAGCTTCGTGGACGCCACCACCGGCCAGGCGGCGCCCGAGGCGCTCCCGGCGCGGGAGACCGTCACCTTCGGCGCGGTGAAGGCGGGGCTGCTGCTGCCGGGCGGGGCCGAGCTCGCCGGGACCGTGCACCTGGTGGACCTCGGCCTCGAGGAGCACCTCCCGGCCCGGGCAGCCGTCGAACGGCTCGAGGACGCCGACGTGCGCGCCCTGCTCCCGCGCCCGGGCCGCGACTCCACCAAGTACAGCCGTGGCGTGGTCGCGCTCGCCGTCGGCAGCGAGCAGTACCCGGGCGCGGCCGTCCTCGCCGTCTCCGGCGCCGCCCGGACCGGCGCGGGGATGGTCCGCTGCCTCGCCCCGCAGGCCGTGCTCGACCTGGTGCTGCGGGCCCGGCCCGAGACCGTCGGCCATCCCGTCGGCCCCGGTCGCGCCGGCGGCCGGGTGCTGGACGACGAGACCCTCGCCCGCACCCATGCCGTCGTGATCGGCCCCGGCCTGCCGGGCGACGACCCCCGCGTGCGCAGGGGCGTCGCGCTGCTGGCCGGGCAGATGGACGTCCCGGCGGAGGCGCCGCGCCGCGGCGTCCTCGACGCGGGCGCGCTCGGGGCGATCGACCCCGGCACCCGTCTCTGCCCCGACGTGGTGCTCACCCCGCACCGCGGCGAGGCCGAGCGCCTCGCCCGCCGCCTCGACATCGACCCCGACCTGCCCGCGCCCGAGCTCGCCCGGGCGCTCGCCGCGGCGACCGGCGCGACCGTGCTTCTCAAGGGCGCGATCACTCTTGTCGCCCCCGGCGACGGCGGGCCGCTGCGCTCCCAGGACGACGCCACGCCCCAGCTCGCGACCGCCGGCACCGGGGACGTCCTCGCCGGGGTGCTCGGGGCCCTCCTCGCCGCGGGCCTGCCCGGCCCCGACGCCGCCGCGCTCGCGGCGCTGCTCCACGGCCGCGCCGGGCGCCTCGCCTCGCGTGACGGACTGCACCCCCTGGTCGCCCTCGACGTCGCGGACTCTCTGCCGGAGGCCATCGGGACTATCCTGGCGGACGCCCAGGACCTGAACCGAGGAGCCCGATGACCATCCCGATCCCTGCCGAGGACCCACGGCACGTGCCCAACCGGGCGGTGATCGACCCCTCCGCGATCACGCAGAACACGCGGGCGCTGGGGACCCTCCTCGAGGAGCAGACGGCGCTGATGGCGGTCGTGAAGGCCGACGGCTACGGGCACGGGATGCTCACCGCCGCCCGTGCCGCGATCGAGGGCGGTGCGACCTGGCTCGGCGTCGCCCACCCCGCGAGCGCCCTGGCGCTGTCCCGCGCGGACCTCGACGCCCAGATCCTCACCTGGCTGTACGAGCCGCACACCGCGCGGATCGTGCTGCCCGAGGTGCTGCGCTCCGGCGTCGACGTGGCCGTCGGCTCCCCGGAGATGCTCCAGCTCGTCACCGAGGCCGCCCGCGAGGCCGACCGCCGCGCCCGCGTCCACCTCAAGATCGACACCGGCATGGGCCGGAACGGCGTCCTGCCCTGGCAGGTCCGGGAGATGGGCGCCGCGATCCGCGACGACGACTTCCTCCAGCTCACAGCCGCCTGGACCCACCTGACCAGCGCGGAGGATCCCGAGGGCCCCGCCACCGACCAGCAGGCGGAGCTGTTCGACTCGGCCTGCGAGGCGCTCGAGGACGAGGTCGGACCGATCCCGCTGCAGCACATCGCAAACTCCGCCGCGACCCTCACCCGCCCCGACCTGCACCGCGACATCGTGCGTCCCGGCATCGCGCTGTACGGCTATCCGCCGGTCCCGGCCGACGTCCCGCTGCGCCCCGCGATGACCCTCTCCAGCCGGCTCGCGCTGGTCAAGGAGGTGTCCGAGGGGCACAGCGTCGGCTACGGCCGGATCCACCGCACCAGCCGCGCCACGACCCTGGGCCTGGTGCCGATCGGCTACGCAGATGGCCTCCACCGCACCGCCTCGGACAGCATCGACGTGCTCGTGCGCACCCAGAGCGGGGACCGCCGCGTCCCCCAGGTGGGCCGGATCAGCATGGACCAGATCGTCGTGGACCTCGGCCCCGAGACCGCCGCTCGCGCCGGCGACGAGGTGGTCCTGTTCGGCGACGCGGGCGGAGAGCCCGACGCCCCCTCCGCCCCGACCGCGGACCACTGGGCCCGCGCCGCGGAGACCATCCCCTACGAGGTGCTGACCTCCGTCTCCGGACGCGTCACCCGGGAGGTGCGCGCATGAGCGAGGCCCAGGGGAGCGGCGCGGCCGGGAGCGCGGACGGTGCGGCGGGGGAGTCCGACGGCGCCGTCGTGCTGCGCACCCGCGACGCGGACGGCACCCGCGCCCTCGCCCAGGCGCTCTCCGGGGCGCTGCGTCCCGGCGACCTGCTGATCCTGGACGGACCGCTCGGCGCCGGCAAGACCACCTTCACCCAGGGACTCGGCGCCGGCCTCGGCGTGCGCGGCCCCGTCGCCTCGCCCACCTTCGTGATCGAGCGGGTCCACCCGAGCCTCACGGGCGGCCCCGACCTCGTGCACGTGGACGCCTACCGCCTCGGCGGCGAGGGCGAGATCGACGATCTCGACCTCGAGGCCGACCTCGACCGCGCCGTGACCGTCGTGGAATGGGGCAGGGACCGGGTCGAGCATCTCGCGGACTCCGTGCTGCTGGTCGAGCTCGAGCGGCCCGACCGGGTCGACGACCCGCTGGACCCGGACGAGCCCCGCACGCTGCGGCTCACCCCGCGCGGGCCCCGCTGGGACGGCGCCGCGATCGCCGCGCTCGAGGCGGCGCTCGCCGAGGTGGCAGGGCCTGACGGCACCGCGGAGTCCGCCGATGCCGATCCAACCTCCGACACCACCGAGGGAGAGCGCTGATGCTGCTGGGAATCGACACCTCGGGCGCGGTGAGCGTCGCCGTCGCCCGCGGAGAGCTGGCCGCAGGCCCCGCCTCGTCCGCGGGGGCCGCTCCCGCGCAGAGCGATGCCGCGTCCGCGCACACCGGCCTCGATATCCTCGCCGTCCGCTCCGACACGCGCTCCCGCCACCACGACGAGGTGCTGCTCGCCCTGGTGGAGGAGACCCTGCAGGCCGCAGGCGTCACCCGCGGCGAGCTGACCGGCGTGGTCGTCGGCCGCGGCCCGGGCCCCTTCACCGGCCTGCGCGTGGGGCTCGTCTCCGCCCGCTCGATCGCCTCCGTGCTCGGCGTGCCCCTGCACGGGCTGAGCTCCCTCGACGCCCTCGCCCACAAGGCCCTCGCCGCCGTGCCCGCCGAGCGCGGCCCCGTCACCGTCGGCGTGGCGCTCGATGCGCGCCGGCGCGAGGTCTACCACGCCCGCTACCGCCGCGAGGCGGACGGCGAGATCCTCCGCATCGCGGAGCCGGCCGTGGACGCCCCCGCCGAGGTCGCCACCGCGCTGACCGCCTGCGACCTGCTCGTCGGCTCCGGCACCGCGCTCTACCCCGAGCTGCTGCCCGCGACCGTCGAGCTCGAGCACGTCGACGCCGGGCACCTGCTGCTGGCCGCCTCCGCCCTCGCCGCCCGCGGCGAGGACCTCACCAGCACCGAGCCGATGTACCTGCGCGAGCCCGACGCCGCGAAGCCCACCGCGCGCAAGAGCGCGCTCGGCCGCTGAGGTGGCGGCCGCCGACGGGGTCTGGACCCTGCGCCCGGCGACCCTCGAGGACGTCGAGGAGATCGCCTTCGCCGAGCTCGAGCTGTTCCCCGACGAGGCCTGGACCGTCTTCCAGCTCGCCGAGGAGGTCGAGCACCCCGACCGCCGTTATGTCGTCGCGGTCGAGGGCGACGCCGAACCGGTCTGCAGCCCCGACGGCCGGACGCTCCCCTCGCGCGGCGGCGCGCTGCTCGGCTATGCCGGGATCATGCTCGCCGGAGACCTCGCCGACCTCCACACCATCGGTACCCGTCGCGAGGGGGAGGGCATCGGCCGCGCCCTGCTCGCCTGGTGCGAGGAGCAGGCCCGGCGCGGCGGCGCCGAGCGGATGCTGCTCGAGGTGCGCGAGGACAACGACCGCGCCCGCGCCGTCTATGCCGCCGCCGGCTACCGGGAGATCGGCCGACGACGCGGCTACTACCGGATCCGCGGCCGGCGCATCGATGCCCTCGTCATGGAGCGCACGCTCGGCGCGCCCGGCGGCCCGTCGGCCTGACGCGCTCGGCACACCGACCCGCACCGCAGGCCCGGCTCAGACGTGGTCGCGGACCTTCTGGAAGATGTCCGGGTAGCGGGCGTCCAGGCGGACCGTCGCGATGCGCAGACCGATCAGCAGCACGGCCACGCCGATCACGATCGCCAGCACGCCGGCCCCGGTGATCAGCGCCAGGTTCCCCGCGATCGTGCCCCAGATGCCGAGACCCAGCGGCGGCAGCATCGGCACGAACACCGTCACCATCGAGATCGCCATCGAGAGCATGGCGTTGGAGCTCGAGGCGGACTTGTCCTTCATCGGGTTGGTGCCCGGGGCAGAGCTCGGGTAGGGCAGCAGCACGCCCACCACCATCGAGGTGCCCCAGCCGGAGATCATCGCGCCGAGCGAACCGAGCACGGTCATGGGGATCAGCTCCGGCAGTCCGTACAGCAGCGGCAGCGCGACGGTGATCACCACGACCGCGGGCACCATCAGCACCGCCATCGCCGCGATGCGGCCCAACAGGTTCGCGCGGGTAGGGGCGCCGGCGACGATGTTGACCCAGCCGGACGGTCCGTCGAAGCCGATCTCGTTGGAGATGCTCAGCCCCGTCATCGCGCACATGAACACGGCCATGCCCAGCATCATCGTCCGGGCCTCGGGGACCATGAACCCCATCGCCACGAAGAAAACGATCACCACGGGGTAGATGCCGAGGGCGGCGAGATAGCGGGTGTCCCGTCGCCAGTAGCGCAGGGACTTGCCCATCACGGCGCCGAAGGGACCGGCGGGCACGAGGCGCGGCACGAGCGGGGAGACCTTCGCCTGGCCCGAGGAGGCGTCCCCGGTCAGCGCCGAGGTCATCGACAGATCGATCGAGCGCCTCCACCACAGCCAGACCAGCACGATCGTCGCCGCACCGATCAGGGCGCGCAGCAGCGCCGTGAGCACCCGGCCCTCGGCGAGATCCATCGGCACGGAGAACAGCGCACCGAGCGGCGTCCAGGCGAGCACCTCGGTCGCCAGCGGCAGCTGCTCGCGCACCCAGAGCATGTCGAGGTCCTCGATGCGCTGGGCGGAGAGTGAGAAGGCGTAGATCGCCACGAACATCGCCAGGAAGCCGAAGATCCCGCCGAGCTCGCGGCCCTTGCGGCTCGAGGCCCGCGCGGCGGAGTGCGCGAACCAGGCCCGCGGCAGCAGCAGGCACAGCGCGAGGCCGGCGAGGTTCGCGGGGATCAGCGCGAGGGCGCCGAGCGCGACCCACCCGGCGCCCTGGCCGAACAGCACCAGCCACAGCAGCTCGAAGGCGGTGGCGATCGCGATCGCGAGCAGGGTGAAGAGGCTCGGCAGGCTCAGCGCGGCCGCCGCGAACATCCCCGGCTGCAGCTCCCTCGCGCTGCGGGGGAAGAGGGCGAACGAACGCGGGTCCAGGGTGTCGTCGATCCCGAAGGCGAGGACGGGGATCAGGAACCACAGCAGCACGGTGACGGCGCCGAGGCCGCGCACGATCTGCGGGAACAGCTCTCCCTCCCCGGCCCACAGCGTGGTGCCGAGGAACAGGAAGACCAGCATGGCCAGGCCGCCCAGGCCGTAGAGCGCCCCGATCGAGGTGCCGATGATCTTGCCGACGTTCTTGCGGTAGGACCGCTTCCACAGCGTCCACTTGAGCTTCAGCTGCAGGCGCACCAGGTCGCGTCCGCGGATCTCGCCGTGGCGCACGTCCTGCGCGGCCGCGGTCCGTGCGTGCTCGGTGCTCAGGACTCCAGCCACGACAGGCTCCCCTCCGCGACGTCCCCGCCGCCGACGAGGTCGATGAAGGTCTGCACGAGGCTGCCGCCCTGGCGCACCTGGTCGAGGGTGCCGTCGGCCATCAGCCGCCCGTCGGCGATGATCGCGACGTGGCTGCACAGCCCCTCGACCAGCTCCATGACGTGGCTGGAGAGCACGACCGTGCCGCCGCCCTCCACATAGGCGGTGAGGATCGTGCGGATCACCTGCGCGGAGACCGGGTCGACGGCCTCGAGCGGCTCGTCGAGCACCAGCAGGCGCGGCGCGTGCAGCAGGGCGCTCGCCAGGAGGATCTTCTTGGTCATGCCGGCGGAGTAGTCCACGACCAGCTTCCCGTCCTCGCCCGCGAGGTCGAGCGCGGTCAGCAGCGACTCCATCCGCTCCTCGACCACGGCCGGCTCCATCCCCCGGAGCAGGCCGACGTAGGTCAGCAGCTCCCGTCCGGTGAGCCGGTCGAAGGTGCGCAGCCCGTCGGCGAGGACGCCGAGGCGCGCCTTGGCCGCCTGCGGCTCGGCCCACATGTCGTGGCCGAGCACGTGCGCGGTGCCGTCGTCGGGCCGCAGCAGGCCCGTCGCCATCGACAGGGTGGTGGTCTTGCCCGCGCCGTTGGGGCCGACGATCCCGTAGAACGAGCCCTGCGGCACGTCCAGGGACAGTCCATGGACCACTTCGGTGCCGGAGAAGGACTTGCGCAGCCCGCGGATCGACAGTGCGGTCGAGCTCGGGACCGAGGCCTCGGCGGAGACCGGTGCGGCGGCACCGGCGAGGGGGCCGGGCGCCTCGACGGTCCCGGAGGGGTGGGCCGGGGGCGTCGTCGATGTCCCTCCCGCCTCCGGGGCGGTCCCCGGGACGGGAGGAGAGGAGGGGAGGGAGGGGTTGCTGTGCATGGGGTCACGCTATCGGCCGGTCCGTCCGCGACGATCCCTTCCCACGGCGGGCGGGACCACGACCTTCGTCGGTGCTCGACCGCGGCAGAGCATCGGTCGAACCGGGATCGAGCCGCCGTCGAAGGCGCTGGCAGTGCCGGAGGAGAGGGAGGCGGTGACTAGGATGCCGATGAGCCACCGTGGCTCGAACGGAAGGAGCCCCATGTCGAATCTGCGCCCCGCCCCCGGGGACCCGGGTCTCGCCCCCGAGGTCCAGGAGATCCCGATCGGTGTGCGCCGGGCCGCGTCATGGTCGTGGCGACTGCTCGTGATCGTCGCCGCCGGCGCGCTGCTGCTGTGGGGGCTCACCCGGGTCACGACCATCGTGATCCCCGTGCTCATCGCGATCCTGCTCGCCGCGCTGCTCCAGCCCGTGGTCAAGATCCTCACCCGCTACACCTTCCTGGGCCGTGCCGCGGCCAGCGGGATCGCTCTGCTGGGCCTGCTGCTCGTGATCGCGGGGATGTTCACCCTCGCCGGGCGGCAGCTGATCGCCCAGTGGGACGACATCCAGAGCCGCGCAGTGCAGGGCTTCCAGGCGCTGCTGGAGTGGGTGCAGAGCACCTTCCAGATCGACACCCCGATGATCAACTCGGCGCTCGACGAGGGCCTCGAGCAGCTCCAGCAGTACTCGGGCCAGCTGGTCAGCGGCGCGGTCACCACCGCCACGGCGCTCGGCAACATCGGCACCGGGCTCGTCGTCGCCCTGTTCACGCTGTTCTTCGTGCTCCACGGCGGGGGCGGGATCTGGCGCTGGTCCGTCGGCCTGCTGCCGCCCGCCGCCCGCGTGCCCACCCACGAGGCGTTCCGTCGCGGATGGAAGGCGCTGTCGGCCTACGTGCGCACGCAGGTGCTGGTGGCCGCGGTCGACGCGACCGGCATCGCGATCGGCATGGTCGCGCTGAGCCTGGGCTCCTACGCGGTGCCGATCTGGCTGCTGGTGTTCCTGTTCAGCTTCATCCCGCTGGTCGGTGCGATCGCCTCCGGCGCGATCGCCGTGCTGCTGGTGCTGGTGCTGAACGGCTGGGTCGGCGCGCTGATCATGCTCGCGGTCGTGCTCGCCGTGCAGCAGCTCGAGGGCAACGTGCTCCAGCCCTTCCTGATGGGCAAGGCCGTGGAGATCCACCCGCTCGGCGTGTTCCTCGGCGTGGCCCTCGGCGCGATGATCGCCGGGATCCCGGGCGCGCTGTTCGCGATCCCGCTGATCGCCTTCGTCAACGCGACGCTGCTGTACGTGGTGGGCCGCGACCCGAGCCCCGAGCTCGGTCACGACAAGGCCGGCGCCGAGCACTTCGCCGCGCTCGGCGCCGGCGTGCCCGCGCACCAGCTGGCCGAGGTCGGCGCGGACTCCGAGGCGCAGCGGACGTCGGCCGACGAGGGCTCCTCGGCGGACCTGGCGATGCTCGGCACCGTCCCCGCCGCCGAGCGCCGGACCGCGACGGAGGACGGCGCGTCGCCGACGGGGACCGGCGGGCACGCCGCCGACGCGGATGCTGCGCACGCCACCGACTCGAGCGACGCCGACGCGACGTACACCTATGGCGCCGAGGCGACCCAGGCGAGGTCCGCCCGGGAGCCGTCGACCGACCAGGTGGACGGGACGTCGGCCGAGCAGCCCGCTCCACGCCACCGCGCGGAGGACGAGCGGGACTGACCGCGCTCGCAGTGCGAGAGAGCCCCTTCCGGCAGCTGCCGGAAGGGGCACTCTCGTCAGTCCGGGCAGTGCCCGGTCGCCCCGTGGGGCGCGCGGCTCAGGCCGAGTACGGCTTGGCGCGGAGGATCTCGATCGGGAAGGACTTCCCGGTCGGCGCGGTGTAGTCGACGGTGTCGCCGACCTTCGAGCCGTGGATCGCGCTGCCCAGCGGCGACTCGATGGAGTAGACCTCCAGGTCGTCGTCGCCGTCGGCGATCTCGCGGTTGCCCAGCAGGAAGGTGCGCTCCTTGCCGGCCATCGAGATGGCCACGACCATGCCAGGCTCGACGACGCCGTCGTCCTTCGGGGACTCCCCGACCACGGCGTTCTTCAGCAGTCGCTGGAGGTCCGCGATGCGCGCCTCCATCTTGCCCTGCTCCTCGCGGGCGGCGTGATAGCCGCCGTTCTCCTTGAGGTCGCCCTCGTCGCGAGCCGCGGCGATGCGCTCGGCGATCTCGGTGCGGCCCGGGCCCTCGAGCTCGGCGAGCTCCTTGGCCAGGCGGTCGTACGCGTCCTGGGTGAGCCAGGCGCCATTCGGCTGGCTGCTCATGGGTTCACTCCTGTCGTCCTCGGTGAAGCGCACGGGGACGAAGACCCCCAATACGCGAATCACGGGGCACATGTCCTCATGCGCCCCGTGTGCGGGTGATGATGACCGGTGGTTCGCCGGTTCCGGGCAACATTACACGGCGCCCTGAGCATTTCCCGGGACCGGTGGACGTTTTACGCGCACCGTGAAATCCGCGGGAATGGTCCTCCGGTCGGCAGCGGGGTCAGCCGACGGTGCAGCCGACGACCTCGGCGGAGACCGCCTCGCCCTGGGTGGAGATCTCGACGTGGTGCGCGGTGCGGCGCTCGGTCTGCGCCGGGATCGTGGTCTCGACGAAGCCGACCTGTGCGCGCCCCTCGTTCATCGCCTGGATCCTGCAGGTCGCCTCGGTGCCGGGCGCCATCGTCACCACGAAGTCCACGCCGATGCGGTCCGCGGCGAGATGGTCATAGGCCAGGACGTCGTAGCGGACCTCCTCGCGCGCGACGAAGAGCCCCACCACGATCACGATCGCGACGAACACCGCGCCGGCGACGGCGACCAGGATCTTCGCGGTGCGGGGGGAGACGAGCGGTCCGCCGTAGCGCTGGCGGTGGAGGTCCTCGGCATCGTCCATGCGCCCAGTCTCCCAGACCCTCCCCGGGAGCGGCCCGGAAGGCCGGGTGGAGGGAGCGAGGGACCGGTCACGTCCGAGGCGAGGAGGCGGCCCGCGCCCTGCTCGCTCCCGGAGGGGTGGCGTACGATCGGGCGCTGGTGCAGGTGTCGCGGACCGTGTCGGTCGCGCGCGTGAACCGCACCGGGGCAGTGCCCCGCCCGTCGTCTCCGAGGAGTCCCGTGACCGTCCAGCTGCCCGCCCCCGATGAGCCCCTGCGGATGGTGGCCGTCCATGCGCACCCCGACGACGAGTCGTCCAAGGGTGCCGGGTCGACCGCACGCTACGCACGCGAGGGAGTGCAGGTCACGGTGCTCACCGCGACCGGCGGAGAGCGCGGCGACGTGCTGAACCCCCGCCTCCGCGACGATCCGGGGATCACCCCCGAGAGCCTGCCCGGGATCCGCCGCCGTGAGATGGAGCGGGCGAAGGAGATCCTGGGCGTGGACCACGAGTGGCTCGGCTTCGTCGACTCGGGACTGCCTGAGGGGGACCCGCTGCCGCCGCTGCCGGCCGGGAGCTTCGCGACCCTCCCCGTCGAGGAGGCGGTCCGTCCGCTGGTCGAGGCGGTGCGCCGACTGCGCCCGCACGTGATGACCACCTATGACGAGAACGGCGGCTACCCGCACCCCGACCACATCCAGGTCAACCGCATCTCCGTGGCGGCCTTCGACCTCGCCGCGGACCCGGACTTCGCGCCCGAGCTCGGCGAGCCCTGGGAGATCGCGAAGCTGTACTACATCAACGGCTTCCACCGTCAGCGCTTCGCCGCCGTGAGCCGTCACCTGCGCGCGGAGGGCACCCCCAACGAGGAGCTCGACCAGATGCTCCAGCACTACGACGAGAGCCACGACCGGCTGCTCACCACGCGCATCGACGTGCGCGACTATCTCGGGATCCGCGATGACGCGCTGCGCGCCCACGCCACCCAGGTCGACCCCGAGGGGCCCTTCTTCCGCATCGCGCACGACGCGGAGATCGCGGCCTGGGGCACCGAGGACTACGAGCTGCACATCTCCCGGATCGGCGTGAAGCTGCCTGAGCGGGACCTGTTCGCCGGGCTCCGCCACGAGACCGTGGAGGCCCGCCCGTGATCGGGGCAGGTCTCGGTGGGGCGGGCGTGCTCCCGGCCCTCGGCGCCGTGCTCCAGGCCGCGCCGAGCCCGTCGGACGGCGAGGAGTTCAACTCCGTCACCGTCTCCCCGGGTCTGCCCGGCTTCCTCGCGACCTTCGTGCTCGCGGTGGTCGTCGTGCTGCTCCTGATCGACATGACGCGGCGCGTCCGACGGGTGCAGGCCAGGGCTCGGGTCGAGGAGCGCCAGGCGCAGCTCGAGCGCGAGGAGGCCGAGGCCGAGGCGGTCGATGCCGAGGCGGCCGGGCGCGAGAAGGCCGCGGGTGACGCCGCCTACCGAGGGACCGCCGACGGCGAGGGTGCAGAGGAGGCGCAGGCCGACGGCGCGGACGCCGCGCCGGACGGGGAGCCCGCGGGCTCCGCGGAGCCGACGGATCCTGCGGGACCGACGGAAGTCTCGGACCCCTCGGAGGATGCGCAGGAGGGCGACGAGCGCCGCTGAGCGCACGCCGCCCGGGGAGCGGCTCTCCTCAGAGCACCGCCGCGGCGACGGCGGCGAAGTGGCAGCCGAAGCCGATCAGGGTGCCCGCGTGGAAGATCTCGTGGAAGCCGAACCAGGCGGGGGAGGGGTTCGGCCGCTTCAGCGCGTACATCACCGCGCCCGCCGTGTAGGCGAGTCCGCCCAGGAGCAGCAGGATCACCACCGGCCAGCCGCCGCCCGCGTGCAGCTGCGGCATGTAGAACACGGCCACCCAGCCGAGGGCGACATAGGCGGGGACGTACAGCCAGCGCGGCGCACCGGTCCAGAAGATCCGGAAGCACACCCCGACCAGCGCGCCGCCCCAGGCGATCGCGAGCAGCGTGAGCGCCTGGCGCGGGGCCAGCAGCGCCGCGGCGATCGGGGTGTAGGTGCCTGCGATGATCAGGAAGATGTTCGCGTGGTCGAAGCGGCGCAGGATGATCGCGCGCTGCGGGGACCAGGTGCCGCGGTGGTAGACCGCGCTGATCCCGAACAGCATCCCGGCCGTCAGCACGAAGACCGCGCAGGCCAGGCGGATCGTGAGGGTCTGGCCGACGGCGACCAGCAGCAGCCCGAGCACGAGCGTGGTCGGGAAGGCGATCAGGTGCAGCATCCCGCGCAGACGCGGCTTGGGCAGCTGGAGGCCGAGCTGGGTGGCGCGGCGTGCCATCGCCCGGGTCAGGGTGCGGGGCGCGAAGGGGAAGTTCTCCGCTGTGGGCAGGTCCTCGTCGCGCAGCTCGGTGGTGCCGCCGCTGCCGGCCACGGCCTCGGCGATCTCGCGCGGCGCGGGGTCCTGGAGCGTCGGGGCGCCGCCGGGGGTGGCGGGGGACTCGTCGGCGGCGCGCGGTGTGGGGCCGGAGGCTCTCGCGGCGGCCTCGTCATGGGGTCCGGGGGTCATGGGCACACCGTAACCTACGCAACCGTAGGTTCGATATGGGGGTGCTGTGACCGTCTCGTGCGGATTCCCACCGATCGTCGGGCGGCGCTCCCGCGGTCGTCGATAATGGACGGAGCGCGCCGCACCCGGCGCGCACCCGGGGCGGAGGTGCCGGGCGGGCACGACGAGGGGACGGAGGCGCGCATGGCCGGCGACGGGCTGCTGTACCGCGTGTACGAGCGCAGGCTGTCCAAGGAGCTCGAGTCCTTCGACCTCCCGCAGCACCTCGGCGTGATCGTCGACGGGAACCGCCGCTGGGCGAAGGCCGCGGGGGAGTCCACCGCCCAGGGTCATCGCGCCGGCGCCGCGAAGATCGTCGAGTTCCTCTCCTGGTGCGAGGACCTCGGCATCCCGCTGGTCACCGTGTGGATGCTCTCCACCGACAACCTCCGGCGCCCGCCGGAGGAGCTCGTGGCCCTGTACGAGATCATCACCTCCACCATCGAGCAGATCACCGACGCCGGCTACTGCGTGCGCCTGACCGGCAGCGCCGACTCCCTCCCCGAGGAGATGCGGGAGGGGATCGCCCGCCTGCAGCAGGAGACCTCGCCCGAGGCCCGCCTGACCGTCAACGTCGCGATCGGCTACGGCGGCCGCGAGGAGATCGTCCACGCGGTGCGTGAGCTGGTGCGGGACCTCGGCGCGCAGGGGAAGGGCATCGAGGAGATCGCCGAGGGGATCAGCGTCGGCGCGATCGCCGAGCACCTCTACACGCGCGGTCAGCCCGACCCCGACCTCATCATCCGCACCTCCGGCGAGCAGCGCCTCTCCGGCTTCCTGCTCTGGCAGTCGGTGCATTCCGAGTACTGGTTCTGCGAGACCTACTGGCCCGGGTTCCGCCGTATCGACCTGCTGCGCGCCCTGCGCGACTTCTGCCGACGCGAGCGCCGGTACGGCGCCTGAGGCCGTCGGCCCTGGCGCCTCGTCGGCCCGTCCGCGCGTCGGCCCGTCGGCGGTGTCGGCCGAGGGCGTCGACCCGGCTAGGTGGTCCTCGTCGGCCGCCTTGAGCGCGACGCACCCGCCCGCGCCCTCCCCGCATCGCGCTGTGAGCGGTGGCACACTGGCCCTCATCGGGAGCCCGCAGAACTCCCGATGACGATCGGGTGAACGTCGTGTCCGCCGCCCGCGGGACTCGCCCGGCGGCGGGTGCACCGAGGGCTAAGGTCCAGGCATCCGCGAGATTCCGGGAGGCTCCCATGGACGAGACGACCACTGCCCGCGAGACGACGACCGCCTTCGGCGGCAGCTTCTCGCCCGGACCGGACGGCGGGACGGCGGTGATCGGCGCCGCGAACCCCGACGGCGCCCCCGTGGTCCCCTCGCTCCGGCCCGGCGCCGCCCAGCAGATGCTCGCCGAGATCGAGACGGGCGTGATCACCTACGTGCTGGACACCTCGGTGCTGCTCTCGGACCCGCTCTCGCTGCACCGCTTCGCCGAGCACGACATCGTGCTGCCGATCGTCGTGGTCACCGAGCTCGAGGCCAAGCGCCACCACCCCGACCTCGGCTACTTCGCGAGGCAGGCGCTGCGCATCCTCGACGACCTGCGCGAGCTTCACGGGAACCTCTCCGTGCCGCTCCCGATCGGCAAGGACGGCGGCCACGTGCACGTCGAGCTGAACCACATGAGCACCGCCTCGCTGCCCGACGGCTTCCGCCTCGGCGACAACGACACCCGCATCCTCGCCGTCGCGAAGAACCTCCAGCTCGAGGGCAAGAACGTCGTGCTGGTGTCGAAGGACCTGCCGATGCGGATCAAGGCCAGCGCCTCCGGCATCCACGCCGAGGAGTACCGGGCCGAGCTCGCCCGCGACCGCGGCTACACCGGTATGGTCACCACCTCCGTGGACGAGCAGACCATGACCGACCTCTACGACGGCCAGGTCGTCGAGGTGCCCGAGATCGCCCACCACCCGGTGCACACGGGCCTGACGCTCACGAGCCCGCGCGGCTCGGCGCTGGGCCGCGTCACCCGCGACAAGCAGGTGCGGCTCGTGCAAGGGGACCAGACCGTGTTCGGGGTCGCCGGCCGCTCCGCGGAGCAGCGCGTCGCGATCGACCTGCTCCAGGACGAGTCCATCGGCATCGTCTCCCTCGGCGGCCGCGCCGGCACCGGCAAGAGCGCCCTCGCCCTCTGCGCGGGTCTCGAGGCCGTGCTCGAGCGCCGCACCCAGCGGAAGATCATGGTGTTCCGTCCCCTGTTCGCGGTCGGCGGGCAGGAGCTCGGCTATCTCCCCGGCGACCAGAGCGAGAAGATGGGCCCCTGGGGGCAGGCCGTGTTCGACACCCTCGGCTCGATGGTGTCCCAGAACGTCATCGACGAGGTGCTCTCCCGCGGCATGCTCGAGGTGCTCCCGCTGACCCACATCCGCGGTCGCTCCCTCCACGACGCCTTCGTGATCGTCGACGAGGCCCAGTCCCTCGAGCGCAACGTGCTGCTGACCATGCTCTCCCGCATCGGCCAGAACTCCCGCGTGGTGCTCACCCACGACATCGCCCAGCGCGACAACCTCCGCATCGGCCGCTACGACGGGATCGCCTCCGTGGTGGAGGCGCTCAAGGAGAAGGAGCTCTTCGCGCACATCACCCTGCAGCGCTCCGAGCGGTCGAAGGTCGCGGAGCTGGTCACCCACGTGCTGGACGAGCCGATCCCCTGAGGGGCGGGGCACGGGACGAAGAAGCGCTGCCCGGACGGCCGGGTGGGGTCGGCACTGCACCGGACGGGACGGTGGTGACACGCTCTGGCCATATGGCCACGTCGTGTCACCACCGTCCCGTCCGAGCTCAGGGGCGATGACGACGTCTCCTCCCCAGCGGTGACTTCTCCACAGAGCCGGCGACTCCAACGGACCGTTCCGCAGACATGCTGGGATCTCCGCATGGGGGTTCGAGGAGTCGTGCACAGGAAGGGGCTGGCGGAGGTCGAGCCCGATCCCGATCGGCGCCGTGCTCTCCTGCGCAGCGGGAAGATCCGCTCCGTGGACCAGTGGTACGTGACGGAGGAAGCACCGGAGGACCTTCTCGCCCTGCTGGAGCTCGGGGTCCGACCGACCTGTCTCGACGCAGCCGCGCTGCATGGTCTGTGGATCCCGATGGCAGTGGGTGTTCACGCTTACCGGCCACGGAGGGTCGAAGCTCCACCTGATGCTCCTCGCCTGGCGCAGATCAGGCGCCGGCGTGACGCGGGGTCGGGCGAGCTTGTGCCGATCCCCGACTTAGGAGCAGGGCATCCGGCCCCTGCGACGCATCCTCTGATCCTGTACGCGCCGAGCCTCCGTCGCTGGGGCAGTCAAGACCCTGTCCCCGACATCGTCCGCACCCTCGATCACGCGGTGCGCTGTCAGTCCACGGTGAACGCGGCGATCCTCATCGAGTCCGCGCTGAACAAGCGATGCCTCAGCATGAAAGACCTGGACCGCCTTCTCGCAGGACTGCCTCAGCGGAAGCGACAACCTCTGGCACGCGTACGTGCCGACGCGCAGCCCGGGACCGAGACCGCTGTTCGATGGTGGCTCGAGGAGCGCCGGGTGCGGGTGCGCAGCCAGGCGCAGCTGCTCCCAGACGTCAGGGTGGATCTGCTTATCGGCACGAACTGGGTGATCGAATGCGACAGCCGGCGATTCCACGACGACCCCACGCAGTACCGGGAGGACCGGCGGCGCGGCCTGACGCTCTCCTCGCGCGGCTATCGGGTCACCCGTCTGACCTGGGAACAGGTCTTCCTGGATTGGTCGAGGACGTCCGCGATGCTGTTGGAGATGCTCCGTCGGCGTGATCATCGCCGTCTGCTCCCGGTGCGGGCAGCGGGGTGAGTGCGCCAGTGACATGGCTCTGTCGGGATGACGGGACGGGACGAATACGACGCATCGTGGCGATATAGCCACGACGCGTCACCACAGTCCCGTCACCGGCGGCTGTCCTGGGCCTACGGTGGCGGCCCGTGCCGAGGCGCGGAACCCGGCCCCGCCGGAGAGGCGGGACCGGGTTCCGGTGTCGAACGGGGCGTCAGCCGGTGGGCCGACCCGGCGGCCGATCAGGCCTTCGGCGCGGTCATCGAGAGGACGTCCAGTGCGCTGTCGAGCTGCTCCTCGGTGAGCTCGCCGCGCTCGACGAAGCCCAGCGCGATCACGGCCTCGCGCACGGAGATGCGCTCGGCGACGGCGTGCTTGGCGATCTTCGCGGCGGACTCGTAGCCGATCAGCTTGTTCAGCGGGGTGACGATCGAGGGGGAGGCCTCGGCGTAGAAGCGGGCCTTCTCCTCGTTCGCGGTGAGCCCGTCGACGGTCTTGTCGGCCAGCACCGTGGAGGCGTTGGCGAGCAGGCGGATCGACTCCAGCAGGCTCGTGCCCATCAGCGGGATCTGCACGTTCAGCTCGAAGGCGCCCTGCGAACCGCCCCAGGCGATGGCCGCGTCGTTGCCGACGATCTTCGCGCACACCATCAGCACCGCCTCGGGGATGACGGGGTTGACCTTGCCGGGCATGATCGAGGAGCCGGGCTGCAGGTCGGGGATCGCGATCTCGCCCAGGCCGGTGTTGGGGCCGGAGCCCATCCAGCGCAGGTCGTTGCAGATCTTCGTGAGGGAGACGGCGATGGTGCGCAGCGCGCCCGACATCTCCACGAGGCCGTCGCGGTTCGACTGCGCCTCGAAGTGGTTGCGCGCCTCGGTCAGGGGCAGGCCGGTCTGGTCGACGAGGTTCGCGATGACCTTCTGCGGGAAGCCGATCGGGGTGTTGATACCGGTGCCGACGGCGGTGCCGCCCTGGGGGACCTCCGCGGTGCGGGGCAGCGCCGCCTCGACGCGCTCGATGCCGTAGCGGATCGAGGCCGCGTAGCCGCCGAACTCCTGGCCGAGGGTGACGGGGGTGGCGTCCATCAGATGGGTGCGGCCGGACTTGACGACGTCCTTCCACGCCTCGGCCTTCTTCTCGAGCGCCTCGGCGAGGTGGGCGAGGGAGGGCAGCAGGTGCTCGACGACGCCCGCGGTCACCGCGACGTGCACGGAGGTGGGGAACACATCGTTGCTGGACTGGGAGCAGTTGACGTGGTCGTTGGGGTGGGTCTCGGTGCCCGCGCTGGTGGCGAGGGTCGCCAGGACCTCGTTCATGTTCATGTTCGAGCTGGTACCCGAGCCGGTCTGGTAGGTGTCCACCGGGAACTGGTCGTCGTGCTCGCCGGCGATGACCGCGTCGGCCGCGGCGACGATCGCGTCGGCGATGGTGCCGTCCAGCACCCCGAGCTCCTTGTTCGCACGGGCGGCGGCCTTCTTGACCTGGGCGAGAGCGTGGATGTGCGCGGGCTCGAGGCCCTGCCCGGAGATCGGGAAGTTCTCGACCGCACGCTGGGTCTGGGCGCGGTACAGCGCCGAGACGGGCACGCGCACCTCTCCCATGGTGTCGTGCTCGATGCGGTAGTCGCTCTGCTGCGCTGCGGGGGTGGACTGGTTCATCGACGGGCCTTCCTGTTCGTCTTCTCTGTCGGGTGGTCGGCTCCGGTCCTCGGGTGGTCCCGGGCCGGTGGAGGGGGAGGCGGGCTGGTTCGGCGTGCCCGCGCAGCGGTGCCCCGGGCGGGCGGGTCAGGTGAGCTCGTGGCTCCAGGGCGGGTTCGCGCCGGCGCGCGAGACGGTGATCGCCGAGAGCGCGGCGGCACGTCGGAGCACGGTCGCGAGATCGTCCGACGGGATCGCGGCGAGCATCTCGCGGCGATCGGCGCCGAGCAGGCCCTTGGCGGCCAGCGCGTCGAGGATCCCGGCGGAGAAGGTGTCGCCGGCGCCGACGGTGTCGACCACCTCGACCTGCACCGGCGCGACCTGCACGCGCCCGCTGGCGGAGAACGCGACCGCGCCGTCGCCGCCGCGGGTCAGCACGGTCAGGGAGGGGCCGAGATCGCGCCACGAGGCGGCGACGTCCTCAACGTCCTCGGTGCCGTACAGCCAGGCCACGTCCTCGTCGGACGCCTTGACCACGTCGGACAGCGCGATGTTCTCCTCGATCCTGGCGCGGACGTCCTCCGGCGCGCCCATCAGGGTGGGGCGCGCATTGGGGTCGTAGCTGATCGTCGAGGACCCGCGGGCGCTGCGCAGCAGGGCGGAGAGCGTCGTGGCCCCCGGTTCGAGCACGGCGGCGATGGAGGAGGTGTGCACGGCGTCCGGCGTCTCGGGCAGCTCGGCGGTGTCCGGGTCCCAGGTGAGGTCGAAGGTGTAGGTCGCGGCGCCGTGCGCATCCAGCACGGCCTCGGCGGTCGAGGTGCGGCCGGGTCGGACCGAGGCGGGCGTCAGCTGCACGCCGGACTCGTCGAGGTGGGCGCGGATCGCGTCGCCTCGAGCGTCGTCGCCGATCGCGGTGAGCAGATGGGCATCGTGGCCGAGTCGCGACAGGGCGACGGCCACGTTCAGGGGGGAGCCGCCGGGGTGCTCGCGACGAGCGCCATCGGCGTCGACGACGATATCGGTGAGGGCTTCTCCGGCGATCAGGATTCTCGCGGTCACGCTTCGATCATCGCAGGTTTCCAGGGCGCGGGCGACATGAGCGGGGGAGGGGCGCCGTGGCCCGGATCACCCCGGGAGGCGGAGGGCGGCGCGGGCGGGGACAATGGCCCGCATGCACGATGCCCAGCCCGAGAGCCCCCACCGCACCGCGAGCCCCGCCGGCGGTGAGGGCGGCCCTGTCCGCACGGGGGCCGACAGCGAGGGCGCGGGTCGCACGGGGGCCGGCGGCGCAGCGGCAGCGAGCGCTGGGTCCGACGGCGCGGGGGCCGGGGCCGTCGGCACGCAGGCCGAGGTGACCGGCGCTGACGAGCTGCCCGTCGAGCGGCCGAGGTCCGCGTACCAGCTGCCGACCAAGCAGAACACGGTGCTGCGCAACATCGTCTGGGCAATCGTGCTGACCATGCTCGTGGTGATCGTGCTGGCGGTGGGCTTCTTCGGGGTGGGCAGCGACCTCGAGCGCGAGCCGCTGGAGAACTCCGAGGTGGACATCGCCGCGACCGCGGAGCGCGCCCAGGACGTGGCCGACTTCCCCGTCGCCGTGCCCGCGACCGGCGAGGACTGGCAGGTGCGCTCGGCGCGCTTCACCGACGGGCAGAGCCCGCGCTGGACCGTGCAGTACACGGCGCCCGGCGGGGATCTCGTGACCCTGGCCGAGGACGCCGAGGTCAGCGCGTCGCTGCTGTCGGCCGAGATGCCCGGCGCGGCCGTCACCGAGGAGACCAGCCTTCGGGGCGCCGAGTGCCAGGTGCTCGGCGGCGGGGACGACGCGGAGCAGACCGGCATCGCCTGCCAGGGCGAGGGCTTCGGGATCCTCGTCCACGGCGCGGCCGATCAGGCCGAGCTCGAGCAGCTCATGGACGAGGCGCTCGCCGCGATCGGCTGACGGCCGCTCAGCGCTCGGCGCCGTCCTCCTCGCGCCGCGCGGCCACGGCGTCCTCGAGCCGCTCGCGGGCCCCGTCCAGCCACTGCTGGCAGCGACGCGCGAGCATCTCGCCGCGCTCCCACAGCGCGATCGAGTCCTCGAGCCCGCCCTGCCCGGACTCGAGGCGGCGCACCACCTCGACGAGCTGGTCACGGGCCGCCTCGTAGGACAGCTCGGCGATATCGGCGGGAAGGGCCTTCTCGTCCCCGGCAGGGGTGACGGGCGCGGTGCCCGGGGTGCCGGGAGCGCCTTCGTCGGCAGTCAGTTCGTTCTCCGGGGCATCGGGCGTGCTCATGCGGTCTCCTCGTCGTTCTCGGTCCGGCCCTGCTCGGGGCGGGCCCGGTCGTCGGTCGGTGCCTGCGGGGCAGGCGGGCTGTAGGGGTCGGTGTCCACGTGCAGGGCGCCGAAGCGGCCGCCGGCGACCCGCACCGACAGCGCCTCGCCGACCTCGCTCTGCTCGGGGGCGCGGATGATCGTGCCGTCGGCCGTCTGCACCACGGCGTAGCCGCGCTCGAGGGTAGCCAGCGGGCTCAGGGCCCGCACCTGCCTGCCGAGGTGGGAGACCTCGTCGGCCGCCCGGTCCAGGCGCGAGCCGATCAGGGTGCGGGCCAGCGAGATGCGGGAGCGGATCTCGTCGGCGCGGCCGGCGAGGATGCTCGAGGGGTTCTCGAGCACGGGCCGCGAGCGCATGGCGTCCAGCCCCGACTGCTCCCGCTCGATGCGGGCGCGGATCGCGGCGCGCAGACGCGTGCGGCCCAGGTCCAGCTGCTCGAGCTCGGCCTGGATGTCGGGCACGACGCGCTTGGCGGCATCGGTGGGGGTGGAGGCGCGGACGTCGGCGGCGAGGTCGATCAGCGGGGTGTCCACCTCGTGTCCGATCGCGGAGACGATCGGGGTGTCGGCCCCCGCGACCAGGCGGGTGAGCTGCTCGTCGGAGAAGGGGAGCAGGTCCTCGAGGGAGCCTCCGCCGCGCGAGATGATGATGACGTCCACGTCCTCGCGGGCATCGAGCTCCTTCAGCGCGGCGGAGACCTCCCGCACCGCCTTCGTCCCCTGCACCGCGACCTCCCGGATCTCGAACTGCACGGCGGGCCAGCGCCGACGGGCGTTGACGACCACGTCGCGCTCCGCCGCGGACTCCCGCCCGCAGATCAGCCCCACCACGCGCGGCAGGAAGGGAAGCGGCTTCTTCCGCGCGGCGGCGAACAGACCCTCCGCGGCGAGGACGCGCTTGAGCTGCTCGAGCCGGGCCAGCAGCTCGCCGAGCCCGACGGGGCGGATGTCGTCGGCCTCGAGCTGGAGGCTGCCGCGCTTGGTCCAGAAGGTGGGCCTGGCGTGCACGACCACGCGCGCGCCGGGCACCGGCTCGACCGGCAGGGCGCGCAGAACGTGCTCGCGCACCGGCACCGAGAAGGACATGTCCACGTCGATGTCGCGCAGGGTCATGAAGCTCAGCCCCGCGCCCGGCCGACGGTTCAGCTGCACGATCTCGCCCTCGACCCACAGGGGGGACATGCGCGCCACGTACTCGCCGACCTTCACGGACAGCTGCCGCAGCGGCCACGGGTTCTCCGCCGTGGTCTGCGCGGCGGTCGCGGCGAGCGGCGGGCGGGCCCCGGCGGCCGGGGCGCCGGTCACCTCGGCGCCCTCGCCCGCCCCGCCCGGATCGGGGGTCGTCTGCGTCATGGGGTCCACTCTTCCACGACTGGCCGACATCGCGCGGACCGGGCGGCGCCCGCTGTGGATGTCCCCGTCCTGTGGAGGGTTGGTGACTCTTGCCCCACGACCTGCCACTTCAGGCGCGGGCCTCCTACGATGGGAGGCGTGAGCACCGGAACCGTCCTCCTTGCCGAGCCCCGCGGGTACTGCGCGGGCGTCGATCGTGCCGTCGTCGCCGTCGAGCGCGCCCTCGAGCACTATGACGAGACCGTCTACGTCCGTCACGAGATCGTGCACAACAAGTTCGTCGTGGACCGCCTGAAGGAGAAGGGCGCCGTCTTCGTCGAGGAGGTCGACGAGGTGCCCGAGGGCGCGCTCGTGATCTTCTCCGCCCACGGCATCTCCCCGAAGGTCCGCGAGATGGCGGAGGAGCGCAATCTCCGCACCATCGACGCGACCTGCCCCCTGGTCACCAAGGTCCACAAGGAGGCGGTGCGCTTCGCCCGCCAGGACTACGACATCCTGCTGGTGGGCCACGTGGGCCACGAGGAGGTCGAGGGCACCGCCGGCGAGGCGCCGGAGCACGTGCAGATCGTCAACGGCCCCGAGGACGTCGACAAGGTCACCGTGCGCGACCCCGAGAAGGTCGTGTGGCTCTCGCAGACCACCCTCAGCGTCGACGAGACGATGGAGACCGTGGACCGCCTCAAGGAGCGTTTTCCCACCCTGCAGGCGCCGCCCAGCGACGACATCTGCTACGCGACCCAGAACCGCCAGGTCGCGATCAAGAAGATCGCCCCCGACGCGGACCTCGTCCTCGTCGTCGGCTCCCCGAACTCCTCGAACTCCGTGCGCCTGATGGAGGTCGCGCTCGAGGCCGGGGCGAAGGCCTCCCACCGCATCGACAGCGTCTCCGAGCTGCGCGAGGAGTGGTTCGAGGATGTGGAGAGCGTGGGCGTGACCTCCGGCGCCTCCGTGCCGGACGTGCTGGTCCAGGAGCTGCTCGCCGAGCTCTCCGAACGCGGCTTCGGCGATGTGAAGCCCGTGCGCACCGCCACCGAGGACCTCATGTTCTCCCTGCCGCGCGAGCTGCGCCAGGAGATGAAGAGCCGCGGCGAGTCCGACCGCCGCACCAAGCCCACCGGGGACCGCGCCACCGCCGAGTCCTGACCCGACGGTCACCTCGCTGCGGAGACGACCGGCGGGAGCCGCCGGGATTCGGCATGATGGTCCGGTGATCCCACGCACGGCCGCCCGCCCGCTGTCCCTCGCGCTCCTGGCGACCCTGCTCGCCTCCCTCGCCGTGCTGGCCCCGGCCGGTTTGCCGCAGGCCCGCGCCGAGGGCTACAACACCGGCCGCACCGCCCCGTCGATGCTGGTGGTGGACGGCTCGGGCTCGATGCGGGCCGACGACGTCGGCGGACGCAGCCGCATGGACGTGGCCAAGGAGGCGCTGAGCACCCTCGTACCGATGCTGCCCGAGGACGCGAGCGTGGGCCTGATGACCTACGGCAACTCCGATCCTGCGACCGCGGCGAGCCAGGAGGCCGGCTGCCAGGACGTGAAGACCCTGGTGAAGCCAGAGGGTCTGGACCGCCAGGCGCTGCTCGGCGCGATCGAGGGCGTGCAGCCCTCCGGGTACACCCCGATCGGCCTGTCCCTGACGAAGGCCGCGGCCGAGCTGCCGGAGGCGGAGATGCGCTCGATCGTGCTGGTCTCCGACGGGATCGACGAGTGCGGCGGCCCGCCGCCCTGCGAGGTCGCCGCCGATCTCGCGCAGAAGCACCCCGAGATGCGCATCCACACGATCGGCTTCAAGGCCGAGCAGGCCGCCCGCGACGAGCTGGCCTGCATCGCCGAGGCGACCGGCGGCACCTTCGCCGACGCCACCGACGCCGAGACGCTGCGCGATGAGCTGCTGGTGAAGATGACCCGCGCGATCCAGGGCTACGCCACCCAGGGACAGCCGATCACCGGAGGGACCAGCCCCGAGACCGCCGTGGACCTCGCACCTGGCTCCTTCCTCGACGTGCTCGAGCACGGCAGCGCCGCGATCGACGACGGCGAGGGCTTCTCCCGCTTCTACCGCCTGCAGCTCGCCGAGGGCGAGATCGCGCATCTCACCGCGACGATGGTGCTGCCCGGCGGGGGCGGGGACGCCAGCAGCCTCGCGCAGCTGCGCCTGGCCACCAGCTCGGCCGACGGGGTCGACTGCCGCATCGGCGAGGTCCAGGCCCGCGCGGAGGCCGACCTGGGCCAGGGGCCGATCACCGCGGCCGTCGCGACCCCGCGCCTGGGGGAGACCGCGAACCTCACCTGCTTCGGGCAGGACGCCGACGGCACGGTGATCCTCGAGGTCGAGCGCACCGGAGACCCGGCGCTCGAGGAGGCGGTGCCGGTCGAGCTGCAGTTCTTCGCGGAGGAGAAGGTGGCGCTGGACGGCCTGCCTCCCGCCGCGAAGTACGTGCGCCCGCAGGAGCCGCTCGCCGTTCCTACCGACGGTGAGCAGATCCAGCCCGCGTTCTCCTTCGCCTCCGCCGTGGAGGACCTCGACGGGCCGATGCGCGGCACGATCATCCCCGGCGAGGTGCAGTTCTTCCGCATCCCGGCTCAGTACGGCCAGCAGGTCCGCGCGGCGATCGCGCTCGGCGAGTTCGAGGTGCCGGGCGGGATGGGGCTGACGCTGCAGGCCCGGCTGTACTCGCCGCTGAGGGACGACGTGTACCTCGTGGTGCCGCCGTCGGCCTCGGGCGAGGCGACCGGGGTCTCGACGAAGGCCGCGCCGAAGACCACTCTGCAGGTGAACCAGGGCTCCCCGATCCAGTTCCGCAACCGCGAGGACGGCGGCACCGAGGCCCGCACCTCCTTCCTCGCCGGGGACTACTACCTGCAGCTCGCCGTGGTCCCCTCCGACTACTCGGCGCAGCGTCTGTTCGAGGTGCCCTACATGCTCGATCTCGATGCGGTGGGCGAGCCTGCCGAGGGGCCGGAGCTGAGCGGGCAGGGCGCGGTCGAGGACCGCTTCGCCGCGGACCCCGGCTCGGCTCCCCGGGCCTCGGACGGCGGGGGAGCCGCCGACAGCGGGGGAGCCTCGGATGCGGGCGGTGCGCCGGAGCTCGAGGACCCGCCGACCGAGGACGAGCGCAGCGGTTTCGCCGTGCCGCCGGTGGTGTGGGCCGTGCTCGGAGGTCTCGGCGGCGGGGTGCTGCTGGCCGCGGTCGTGATCGGCGCGGTCGTGCTGGTGCGCCGGGGCCGCTGAGCGGCCGACGGGGAGGGACGCGCGGTCGCGGCGGCAGGGAGCGGCCTGCGCGGCTGCGCCGGCGGCGCGTCATCCGGGTGGGGTCGACGGCGAGGCGCCTCCGTCCCGGATCAGCCGGCGGCGCGGCCCCCGCGGTCGTCGGCCGGGCGCTCCGGGCTCGCGAGCTGCGCGATCTCGTCCTCCTCGAGGGTGCGGGCACGGCGCGTGAGCTGCTCGACATCCTCGACCGCGGTGCCGGCGAGGCCCAGGTCCTCGAACTTCCGCGCGGTCACCATCACCCTCGACTGCAGCGAGCCGACGGCCTCGTTGAAGGCGGCGACGGAGGAGTCCAGCGACCGCCCCACCTTGCCCAGATGGGAGGTGAACGTCCCGAGCCGGTGGTGGAGCTCGCGGCCCGCCTCGAGCACCTCGCGGGCGTCGCGGTTCAGCGAGTCGGTGCGCCAGGTGTGCGCGACCGTGCGCAGCAGCGCCATGAGCGTGGCGGGGGAGGCGATCACGACATCCTTGGCGAAACCGTGCTCGAGCAGATCCGGCGCGGACTCGAGCGCGGCGGCGAGCACCCCGTCGCTCGGCACGAACAGCACCGTGAACTCCGGGGTGTCCCCGAGCGCCTTCCAGTAGGCCTTGCCGGCGATCTGGTCCACGTGATGGCGCAGCGCCCGGGCATGCGCGGTGCGCCGGGCGCGGGCGCGCTTCGGGTCCTGCTCCTCGACCGCGTCGAGATAGGCGTCCATCGGCGCCTTCGCGTCCACGACCAGGGTGCGCTCGCCGGAGAGGTGGACGACGAGGTCGGGGCGCTGGCCTTTCTCCCCGTCGGCCCGGGTGCCTCCGAGCTGCTCGGAGAAGTCCACGTGCTCGAGCATCCCCGCGGCCTCGACGATCCGGCGCAGCTGCACCTCGCCCCAGCGGCCGCGCGAGGTCGGGGCGCGCAGCGCGGCGGTGAGTGCGGTGGTGCCCTGTTCGAGGGACTGGGCCCGCCGCCCCAGCTCGCCGAGGTGATTGCGCAGCGCGCCCTCGGCCTCGGCGCGCGCCGCCTCGGAGCGGGCCAGGTTCCGCTCGAGCTGGGCGAGGGTCGCGGTCAGCGGGGCGAGCGTGCGCTGCAGCTCGGCCTCGCGCTCCTCCTCGGCGGCGTCGCGCCGGGCGACGTCCCGCTCGTGGCGCTCGTCGGCCAGGCGCAGCAGGCGATCGGCCGAGTCCTCGCCCGCGCGGTTCTGCGTGAGCGCGGAGCGCATGCGCTCGCGCAGCACGAGGAACGTCACGGCCGCGCCGAGCAGCGCGCCGAGGACGAGACCCAGCAGGAGCATCGTGGTTCCGCTCATGGGATCAGGACATCACGGAGGTGGGACAGCTGAGCGGACCCGCGCGCCCGGCGCGCGGTCAGGCGGTTGCGGAAACGGCATCCCGGGAGGTCTGCACCTCGCCCATGTGGTCGGTCGCCCAGCTGATCAGTGCCCCGAGCGGCTCGAGCAGCGAGCGCCCCAGCTCTGTCAGCTCGTACTCGACGCGCGGCGGGATCTCTGGGTGGACGGTGCGCAGCACGAGCCCGTCGGCCTCGAGGGAGCGCAGGGTCTGGGTGAGCATCTTCTGGGAGATGCCGTCGACCGTGCGCAGCAGTTCGGAGAAGCGGCGTGGACCGTCCTCGAGCGTGGTGATCAGCAGCACCGTCCAGCGGTCGCCGATCCGGTCCAGCAGGCGGCGCGAGGGGCAGTCGCGGGCGAAGGGGTCGTACGGGCGCAGGGCGGACATCTGGCGGTCTCCTCGAGTACAAGAACGGCGGCGGACGGGCTGTGGGTGAAAGGCCGACGGCCCGGCGGGCCGGGACTCCTCACGGGAGAGGGCCGACGGCGGCGAGGGGTTACCGCGAAGTGCCTACTTCCCCGCAGAGAGAAGGTTACCTACAGTGAGCATGCAGGTCCACGCTTCACAGTGGATCCCTCATCGAGACGGCACCCTCGACGGTGCCTCGCAGCAGCGCTCCGCAGCGGGCGCGGAAGGAGAGCACATGGCTCGCATCGTCATCCTCGGCGGCACCGGCTACGCAGGAGGCCACCTCGCGCAGGAGGCCGCAGACCGCGGCCACGACGTCCTCGCGCTCAGCCGCACCGCCCCTGAGCAGGTCCCCGCCGGGGTCACCCATCGCGCCGGCGACGTGCGCGAGGAGTCCTTCCTCGCCGAGGCGCTCGACGGCGCCGACGTCGTCGTCTCCGCCCTCTCGCCCCGCGGCGACATGGCCGACCTCGAGGCCTTCCGCGCCCTGATCGCGTCCGTCGCCCGTCTCGCCCGCGAGAACGGCGTGCGGCTCGGCGTGATCGGCGGTGCCGGCTCCCTGCTGGTCGCCGAGGGCGGCCCGAAGCTCGTGGACACCCCCGATTTTCCCAAGGAGTTCGCCGAGGAACCGCGCGTGCTCGACGCCGTCCTGCAGGACCTGCGCGGCGCCGAGGAGGGGCTGGACTGGTTCTTCGTCAGCCCCGCCGGCGGCTTCGGCTCCTTCGCCCCGGGGGAGCGCACCGGCGCCTATCGCGTCGGCGGCGACGTGCTGCTGACCGACGAGAACGGCGACTCGAATCTCTCCGGCCAGGACCTCGCCGTCGCACTGGTCGACGAGATCGAGACCCCGGCCCACCGCCGCACCCGCTTCACCGTCGCGTACTGAGCGTGTCCTCCCTCGGGTCCCGTCGGCCGCGGGTCGACGGGGCTCAGGCGGGCAGCGATCCCGTGCGGATCAGGTGGTCGAACTCGCGGGCGAAGCGCTCGGCGTCCGCCCTGCGGTTCGGCACCATCGCGATGTCGCGGCCCGCGGCGTGCGACACGCGCACCCGGGTCAGGAGTCCCGGGCGGTACTCGACCCCGGAGACCTGCGACGCGGGGATCTCGCGCTTGATCTTCGACCTCTTCAGCGCACCTGCCACCGAGGCGAGGAGGAACCGGCTCGCGCTCGCGATCATCACGTCGGGGAAGTCCCCGGCGACACCGGGCAGCACGAGCAGCACGTCCTCCTCCGGATCGAGTAGCGAGGGGATGTCGCGGCGCAGGCCCGGGCTCTCGAACAGCTCGTTGCGGTTCAGGGCGGTCGCGTAGGTCATCTCGGCGCGGCTCGTGGTCACGGTGTGAGTCTAGGGACCGTGCCGCGGCCTCGGCCCGGGCGGGGGCGGGGTGCGCCGGGAGGCGAAGGTCCGCGATCTCACGGTCCGCGGGCGTTGCCGGAGCGTCCGTGCCTCGTAGACTCATCTCCCGTGGCTCTTACTATCGGAATCGTCGGGCTGCCCAATGTCGGCAAGTCCACCCTGTTCAACGCTCTGACCCGCGCGGAGGTCCTCGCGGCGAACTATCCGTTCGCGACGATCGACCCCAACGTCGGCGTGGTCCCGCTGCCCGATCCGCGACTGGCGCAGCTCGCCGAGATCTTCGGCAGCCAGAAGCTGCTGCCGGCGACGGTGTCCTTCGTGGACATCGCCGGGATCGTCAAGGGCGCGAGCGAGGGCGAGGGCCTGGGCAACAAGTTCCTCGCCAACATCCGCGAGGCCGAGGCGATCTGCCAGGTCACCCGTGCGTTCTCCGACCCCGACGTGACCCGCGTGGACGGCTCCGTCGACGCCGCCGGCGACATGGAGACCATCACCACCGAGCTGATCCTCGCCGACCTCCAGACCATCGAGAACTCGATGCAGCGCCTGGAGAAGGACACCAAGCGCGGCCTCATCGACGCCGCCGTGCTCGAGAACGTCACCAAGGCCAAAGCGCTGCTGGAGACCGGCAGGACCCTCTACCAGGGTGCGAAGGACGCCGGCATCGACGTCGCCCAGCTGCGCGAGCTGCAGCTGATGACCGCCAAGCCCTTCATCTACGTCTTCAACACCGACGAGGACGGCCTCGCCGACACCGCCATGCAGCAGCAGCTGCGCGATCTCGTGGCGCCGGCCGAGGCGATCTTCCTGGACGCCAAATTCGAGTCGGAGCTCATCGAGCTCGACGCCGACGAGGCCGCCGAGATGCTCGAGAGCACCGGCCAGGAGGAGTCCGGCCTGGACCAGCTCGCGCGCGTCGGCTTCGACACGCTCGGTCTGCAGACCTACCTCACCGCCGGTCCCAAGGAGTCCCGCGCCTGGACCATCCCCAAGGGCGCGACCGCCCCGCAGGCCGCCGGCGTCATCCACACCGACTTCGAGCGCGGCTTCATCAAGGCCGAGATCGTCTCCTTCGACCAGCTGATGGAGGCCGGGTCCGTGGCCGAGGCCAAGGCCAAGGGCTGGGTGCGCATGGAGGGCAAGGAGTACGTCATGCGCGACGGCGACGTGGTGGAGTTCCGGTTTAACGTCTAGCGTTATTGACGCCGGTCGTTATATCCTGGTCTCGTGATCAGATCGTTCGGGAGCAAGGACACCGAACGATTGTGGCGTCGTGAGCGAGTGCGCTCGATCGATCATCGGATCTATCGGGTCGCACTGCGCAAGCTTCGTCAGGTGGGATCGGCGGAGGTGCTCGACGACCTCCGTGTCCCGCCGGGCAACCGGCTCGAAGCACTGAAAGGCGACCGTGCCGGTCAGCACAGCATCAGGATCAACGACCAGTGGCGGATCTGCTTCATATGGACGGACGCCGGACCGGAGGAGGTGGAGATCGTTGACTATCACTGACAAGATCGCCCCGATCCACCCGGGTGAGGTCCTCATGGAGGACTTCATCGAGGGATTCGGGATCACGCAGAACAAGCTCGCCGTGTCGATCGGGGTGCCGCCGCGGCGGATCAATGAAATCGTCCACGGCAAGCGAGGGATCACCGCAGACACCGCGCTTCGGCTGGCGAAGTACTTCGGTACGTCGGCGGAGTTCTGGATCAACCTGCAGAGCCACTACGAGCTGGACCGCGCGGAGGACGTCGCGGGCGAGCAGATCGCGGCGATCGCGCCGTTGCAGAGCGCATGAGCGCGCCTGTGCAGCGTCGGTTCTCTGATATCTCGCACCTGAGGCAGGTCATCGACGCACGGCGGCTGGAACGGGGTCGGCCGATCGTGGTGGGCGTGTCCGGCTATGGAGGTTCAGGAAAGAGCACGTTGGCGCGGGACGTCGTCGAGGGTCGCTCGGCAATGATTCGGATGCGAGGTGATGACTTCTTGGACCCATCACGATCGCATCGTCGATCAAGTGATTGGGATGGCGTCGATCGCTGTCGACTCGTCAGCGAGGTCCTTGCTCCCTTCCGTGAGGAGCGTGAGAGCACTTTTCATCGGTACGACTGGTCGCGACGCGAGCTAGGCGAGCCGGAGTCTGTGCCTGCGGGGGAGGTGCTCGTCGTTGATCTCATCGGGCTCTTCCATCCCGAGTCACTCCCTGCTCTTGACCTGACGATCTGGATGGATGTCCCACTCGAGGCGGCTCGCGAGCGTGGGATGCGGCGGGATGAGGAACTGGGCCGTGACCATTCGCGACTGTGGGAGGAGGTGTGGGTTCCGAACGAGGTCGATTTCGATCGGAACCACGCACCTCGCGATAGTGCCGAGATCCTGTACTCGGCGTGATGGTCTACCGTGGCGGAACTCGGTGGAGTTCCGGTTTAACGTCTAGGCAGGCACCTTCGCGCGTGTGCCGCAGTCAGAGCCGAGTGGCCCTCGACGCAAGTGTGATATCACGATATCGTTCTGGGGGAGGTGGTCGTGATGACGAACGTGCTGATCCGTGGTCTGAGTGAGTCTGCCGTCGAGCGCATCGATGCTGAGGCGGCGGCCCTGGGGCTCTCGCGCAACGAGTACCTGCGTCGGCGCTTGGAGCAAGATGCCCCGCCTCCAGCAGCGGCCACGGTCGATGCTGATGACTGGAGGCGTTCAGCGGAGGCTTTCAGGGATCTTGCTGACCCTGACGTGATGGATGCCGCGTGGCGGTGACGAACTGGCTGGTCGACAAATCGGCATACGTGCGGATGCAGGCCGGGCAGGCGGCGAGCCTCTCCGAGTGGAACTCGCGCATTGAGCGCAGGCTGATGCGTCTTTCGACGGTGACGCGGCTCGAACTCGGCTTCTCCGTCCGCTCGGGTGAAGTGGGGCGCGAGGCGTTCGGGCTGCCTCCGCTGTCGCTCATGCCGATCGAGCACCTCACGCCCGCGATGGAGGACCGCGCCTTCGAGGTGCAGATGCTCCTCGCTGATCATGGCCGGCACCGCGCTCCGTCCATCCCGGATCTGCTCATCGCCGCGACGGCGGAGAAAGCGGGGTTGACAGTCCTGGCCGTCGACAAGGACTTCGATCTCATCGCGGAGGTCACCGGTCAGCCTGTGGAGACGCTCGTACTGAACTGACCCATTGCGGTCGCGTCACCGGCCCATGAATCGGCTGGCGGTGCAGGACCTCAGTGGGCTTCGAGACGATGTCCCGGCACTGGTGCCGCCAGTGCCTGTGCTGACGCCAGATCCTGCGCAGCTCTGTCGCATCGGCGGCGTTCCACGCCGCCAGCAGCTGCAGTCCCTCCGCCGTCGGGGCGGTGGGCTCTGCGATGTAGGCGGACAGGGCGATCGACGGCTCGGAGTCCAGTGCGAGCTCCTCGAAGTCGAGGGTGGGCTCCCCGACCTCGTGGTGGTGGAGGATCTTCGTCCCGGCGCGGTGGACGCCGACGTCGTGAGCGGCCCAGCGGGCGCTGAAGTCCTCGCTGCGGGTGGTCAGCTCGCCGACGAGCTGACTGAGCTGCGTGTCGTGCGGCGTCGCTCCGGCCTGGGCGCGCAGGATCTTCACGCAGGTGGCGGCGGCTCCGTCGAGGTCGTCGTAGAACCTGGCGGCGGCGGGGTCGAGGAAGACGAAGGATGCCAGGTTCGGCGCGGAGGCGTCGGAGACCCCGGTCAGGTCGCCCTTCTCGATCCGGGTGTAGTAGTCCACCGAGGCAGATCTCCCGGTTCCACCGTGCGCTCGCCTGGTCGTGCTCTCCGGTCTCCCGGGAGTCGGGAAGACGAGCATCGCCGAGATCGTCGCTGCGCGCACAGGGTCGGTCCACCTGTCCGTCGATCCGGTCGAGGACTCGATGCTCGCCTGCGGTCTGCCGCGAGGCTGGGTGGTCGGGGTCGCTGCCTACGAGGCGACGCGTGCGATGGCCGAGCTGAACCTTGGGCTCGGCCACGATGTCGTCGTCGACGCGGTGGACGACAGCGACGAGGCCCGGCAGACCTGGCGTGCTGCCGCGGCACGAACAGGTGCAGACATCGAGTACGTGCACCTCCTGATCTCGGATGCGCAGGAGCATCGACGGAGGCTCCATGGCAGGGATCGAGGGCTCGCGCATGTCGGCGAACCGACCTGGGCGGACGTGCAGCGCAGGCGTCCCGACTGTGCGGCGTGGTCCGATGCCGTGGCGGAGATCGACACAGGCGAACGGGCTGCCGACGAGGTTGCGGATCTTCTCGTCACCAGGCTCGGCGTGCGGTGACGGCCTCGATGCTAGAGTTATCTTGGCGTCAAGATAAAAAGGAGGCGGCGATGAGGCTCCACCACGCTCAGATCTCCATCGCGCGCGACGGGGAGGATGACGCTCGCCGCTTCTACGGTGAGGCGCTCGGGCTGCAGGAGGTGTCGAAGCCGCCGTCGCTCACAGGCCGGGGCGGATGCTGGTTCCGTGCCTTCGACGGTGACGTGATCACCGCCGAGCTCCATCTCGGCGTGGAGGAGCCGTTCCGTCCGGCCGAGAAGGCCCATCCGGGTCTCGTCCTCGACACGCTCGACGAGCTCGAGGCGACGGCTGCACGCATCGAACACGCCGGCTATGAGCTTTCCTGGGCGGAGCGCGACACCTTCGAGGGGTACGTCCGCTTCCATACGCGCGACGGCTTCGGCAACCGTGTCGAGGTGATGACGCCGGCTGCGTGACATGCGGTCGGTGCAGTCGCCCGCCGCCAGGGGGTGTCGTCGGAGAGTGTGGCCGCGCTCAGAACAGCGGCCACGGCACCGCCGGCATCTCGCCGCCCGGGGCCGGGAAGAGCCCGTCCTCCTGCAGCCGGGCGCATCGCGCTGCGAGGGCTGCGAGCTCGTCGGCGCTGAGCAGCTCCGCAAGACGCTCGCCGAGCTCGCTGTCCAGCTCGTCGGCGACGCGGCCGACGCCTCCCAGCTCCTCGGCGGTCAAGGGCTCGCCCAGCCAGCCCCACAGGACGGTGCGCAGCTTGTCGTCGTGGTGGAAGGTGAGGCCGTGGTCGACGCCGTAGCGGTGCCCGCCCTCCATGGCCAGGACGTGGTCGCCCTTGCGGTCGGCGTTGTTGACGATCACGTCGAACACCGCCATGCGCCGCAGCGCGGGCGTGTCCTCATGGACCAGGACGATCTGCTGACCATCCTGGTCCTCGCCCTCGAGGACGGCCCGCCAGCCCGTGTCGGGCACCTCGTCCGCCGCGACGAGGTCCACGGGGCTCTGATCGAGGTCCCGCTCCTGCCAGAGCTGCACCATCCCCTCGCCGAACGGGCCGTCGCGCAGCCAGGTGCGCGGCACGACGTCCCAGCCGAGGGCCTCGGAGACCAGGAAGGAGGCCACTTCCCGACGGGCCAGAGTCCGGCCGGGGAAGTCCCAGAGCGGGGCCTCGCCCGCCACGGGCTTGTACACGACCGCATCGTCGCCGATCCTGCCCAGGAACGTCGCGTTCGACGCCGTCGCGAGGCGACCGGTGAGCGTCAGCTCGGCGGTCACCAGGTCAGCCTGGGACATCAGGACTCGGGGATGATGCAGGTGTGGCCATCGGGGTCGATGGGGTAGCCGCAGAGAGTGCACAGGGGACGCCCGGCGTCCACGACCTCGCGGGTGCGCTGGGTGAACGCCCGGGCGGTGCCGACGGGCATCTTCACCCTCAGCATCTCGGAGTCCTCGGCGAAGGAGTCCTCCGCGGACGAGTCCTCCGCGGACGAGTCCTCCGCGAACCCCTCGTCGAGCTCGTCGTCGGCGGGGAGAGGATGCGCCTCGATGATCACCTGCGCCGTGGTGGGGTCCCAGCCGATGCCGATGGTGCCGGCGCGGAACTGCTCCTGGACGGTCTCGAGCGGAGCATTGTCGACCAGCTCGACGGGAGTGCTGGTGGGCACGCTCCAGCGGTTGCCCTCGACCTCGCGGAGCCGGTCGAGGATCTCGTCGATCTTCTGCGCGAGCAGGGCCGACTGCTCCTTCTCGAGGGCGATGCTCACGATCTGCGCCCCTGTGCGCGCCTGCAGGTAGAACGTCCGGGCCCCGGGACGCCCGACCGTCCCGATGACGACCCGGTCCGGCCAGTCGAACTCATGAACATGGGCGGGCACGTCGGTCATGTGACGATCCTAGGCGCCGCGGCCTCGGCAGCGGGAGCGCCCGCGCCGCCGCCCACCGCGGCATCACCGGCGTGCACGCCTTTCGCGAGCCAGGACAGATCGCCGGAGTCGGTGTTGATCGCCGGGACCCGCGGCCTGCTCGCGCCGTAGCTCACGATCGACACCGAGGCGGGGCCCGCCTCCAGCCTCTGGAACATGTCCAGGTGCATGCCGAGCGCATCGGCCAGGACCGACTTGATGATGTCGCCGTGGCTCACCGCCACCCACACCGCTCCCGGACCGTGCTCGGCCTCGATCTCCGCATCATGGCGTCGGATCGCCGCCACCACCCTGGCCTGCATCCCCGTCATGGACTCGCCGCCGGGGAAGACGACCGCGGAGGGATGCGACTGCACGGTCCGCCACAGATCCTCCTTCGCGAGATCGTCGAGCCGTCGGCCCTGCCACCGGCCGTAGTCGCACTCCGTGATCTCGTCCTCGATCGACCAGGGCGGCGCGACCGCCTGTCGCTCGACGATGGCCCGGGCGGTCTCCCGGCAGCGGTCCAGCGGACTCGAGACCACCGCGGCGACGGGCACCGCCGCGATCCTGTCGCCGGTCCGCGCGGCCTGCTCGCGTCCCACATCGTCCAGGCTCACGCCAGGAGTTCGGCCCGCCAGGAAGCCCGTCGCATTGGCCGTGGTGCGACCGTGCCGCACGAGGAGAACTGTCGCCATTCCTCCAGCGTAGCGAGGCTGGGGAGACCTGCTCCACCACCTGCCCGTCAGCGCCCGCGATCCACGGCATCGTGCTGAGCCCCGGGCGAGTAGGGTCTCGACGACTGGGCGCGGAGCGCGCCGGGGAGGGGCAACCGATGGATGACAGGCCGACGGACGGTACGAGGGACCAGAACAGCGCGGACGTCGTCGAGCTCACCGGGCGGCTCCTCTGCGCTGACCTCACCGAGGCCTCCACGGTCCGGCAGCACCTGCCCGAGCACATCGCCCTCACCCGCGCCGAGCCCGGATGCTTCCGCTTCGAGGTCGAGCCGACCGAGGACCCGCTGGTCTGGACCGTCGTCGAGCAGTTCGTGGACCGTGCGGCTTTCGATGCGCACCAGGCGAGGGTTCGCACGAGCCGCTGGCTCGAGGCCACCGCAGGGATCGCACGGGACTACGTCATCTCGACCCGGGATTCGCTCGACGAGGTGAGCGCCGTTACCCCCTCGCCAATGCTGCGCCGGCTTCGCGCCTCCGACGCCCCAGCGGTGCATGCCGCGTTCGGATCGGCCGACGACATGGCTCGTCAGGGCGACGTGACCACGCTGGCGGAGGCCGAGCGGTATGTCGCGCGCCTGCTCGCGGAGGACTCACCGCACGAGCCCTGGGCGATCGCCGAGGGCGAGGAGCTGATCGGGCTCATCGCCGTCACCGTCGACGAGGAGAACCTCAGCGGCTGGTTCTGGTACTGGGTGACGCACCGTGCCCGCGGACGCGGCCTCACCGCCCGCGCCGCCGCGACTGTCGCGCAGTGGGCGCTCACCGAGCGCGGCCTCGAGCGACTCGAGCTCGGGCACCGCGTGAACAACCCGGCCTCAGGCGCCGTCGCGCGAGCGGTGGGCTTCGTCAAGGAAGGCACCGAGCGCGGCAAGTTCCTCATCGACGGCCAGCGTTTCGATGTCGACACCTACGGCCGGCTGCGCACGGACCCGGCCCCGGCCTTCGACTCCCTGCCCCTGCGCGCCGGCGAATGACCGCGCGAGCCGCTATGCCACCGCCGCGTCACGCAGCTGCAATCGGCGCACCCCGGGACGTATCCTGGCTCACACGGCATTGGAGGGATCGTGATGAGCGCGTCGCAGCACAAGCCCGTTCATGACCACGCGCCGGGACCGGGGGAGGAGACCCCGCTCCCGGAGCTCGAGGCGGATGAGACCGTCGCGCCGCGCCCCGAGGAGGAGATCGCGGATCTGCTGCGCGCCGATCCCGCCACGGAGGTGCCGGAGCCTGCGGCCGACTGACCCGTCGGCCCTGGAGCGGCCCGCGCCCGGGCTCAGAAGACGATGAGGCAGCCGAGCCCGAACAGGATGAGGAACGCGAACAGCGCGATGCTCACGAAGTTGTTCTCGGCGGAGCTCGGCTCCCGATCCTCCGGCGTCCAGCCCTCGATCGTCGGCGGCGTCGTCGTGATCTCGTTCTCGACGGGGTGATGTGTCGTGTTCATAGTGCTGCCACCAATCTGCTCGCTTCGGTCCAGGTCGAGATTGTCAGGATGACGAAGACGACCACGATGAACGCCGTGTACGTCCATCGCTGGGCGTGATCAGCCCGCCAGAACCGCCGCACGCTGACCACGCCGTTGACGGCGGCGAGCGCGCAGAGCGCCAGGCCCACGGGCCCGGCGATCCACCCAGCGAGGCTCAGGAGCGGGATGAGGACGGGTATCGCCACATAGGTGATCGTGCACCGCAGCGCGGAGATCACGACGGCGACGCGGAAGGCCCGGTGCGCCCCGGCGCCTGAACTCGGCGCGGGCTCGCGGATCCCCAGCAGCCAGCGCATCGCCCTGTCGGCGGCCCGGTCGGAGCGGAACGCGGTGCGCCCGCTCGCTGCGCCGGGGCCGACGGGGCACGCGGCACGGGACCCCGCTGGGACGGGGGTCTCAGCGGCGACGTCCTCGGGAGCGACGTCCTCGGGAGCGACGTTCTCGGGCGCGAGGGAGGAGTGCATCACTCCTCCTGCCCCTGCTGCTCCCGCGGATCCTGCTGGGTCCGCGTGCGGTTGCTCCGCCAGAGTGCCCGCACGCCCGAGGCCGCGACCAGCAGGGCCGCTGCACCGATGAGACCACCGGTGAAGAAGCCCCAGTACATGGGCTGGACGCTGGTAAAGCCGTCGCCCTCGCCGATGCCGCTGCCGATCAGGATGCCGAAGAACGGCGCGAGCAGGGCGACCACGAGCCCGACCATGATCCGTCGGAAGCCCGGCGGGGTGGGGGCGAGGACTACCCGGCGGCCCGGCGTGGGGATGCTCTGCGGGGAGGGGGCTCGCTCACTCATGATCATCGTCCTCCTGAGGGGTCGCCGCCGTCTGCGGCGGGCGGGGGTGGGCGGTGCTCGACGGGGTGGTGCTCGGGCTCGGGACACTGATGGGGGCGACCGCCTCGTCCTCGGGGGCGAAGTTCTTCAGCGCCCCCATCACCGGGCCGATGATGTCCATCGGCAGCGGGAACACGACGGTCGAGTTCTGGTCCGCGCCCAGCTCCAGCAGGGTCTGGAGATAGCGCAGCTGGAGCGAACCGGGGGCCTCGCTCAGCACGAGCGCCGCATCGCGCAGCTCGGTGGAGGCCTCGAGCTCACCGTGCGCGCTGATCACCTTCGCGCGCCGTTCGCGCTCGGCCTCGGCCTGACGGGCCATTGCCCGCTGCATCAGCTCGGGGATCTCCACGTCCTTGATCTCGACGACGGACACCTCCACACCCCACGGCACCGCCTGCTGGGCGATCGAGCGGTAGAGGTCCTCGTTGAGGTCCGCGCGGTGGGCCAGGAGCGTGTCGAGGTCCGCGCGGCCCACCACGGAGCGCAGCGTGGTCTGGGCGTACTGGGAGGTGGCGACCGCGTGGTTCTCCACCTCCATGACGGAGCGCACGGGGTCTGCGACCTTGAACATCACCACGGCGTTGACGCGGGCGGTGACGTTGTCACGGGTGATGACCTCCTGGGGCGGGATCGTCAGGGTGACCACGCGCATGTCGACCCGCACGGAGCGGTCCAGATACGGCAGCAGGAGCACCAGCCCGGGGCCGATCGCGCCGCGCAGCCGGCCCAGCCGGAAGATGACCAGGCGCTCGTACTCGCGCACCACGCGCAGCGAGGCGATGAGCACGATGAGCACGAGGGCGGCCACGATGATGCCGAGGAGCATGCTGCTAGGCATGGGTGTCGGAGTCCCTTCCGTCGGAGGCGTAGCGGGTCCGGCCGAGGACCAGCGGGGTGATGCCGTCCGTCGGCGCCCGACGGTCGGAGGAGTAGGAGGTGCGGCGGCGCTGGAGCGCCTCCAGCGCTTCGGCCCGATCCTCGAGGTTCTCGTCCAGCGAGCGGAACAGCACGCCCTCGGGATCCACGGGGGAGCGCCGTAGGTGGGACCACAGCGGCAGGGACAGGAGGGCAACGGGAGCGGCGGTGACGAGCAGCAGCAGCTGGCTCAGCCCGCTCTCGACGGTGAACGCCGCACCGAGCGGCCAGAGGATGGCCAGGACGCTCACCGCGCAGGCGATGCCGCGGTGGAACCGTGCGGATTCCGAGGACGGCCACGGGTCGACCTCGTGGCGCATCTCCCGGCCGTCGTCCGAGGTGGTGCAGGTGTCCTTGATGGGGCACGCATTGCACACCGAAGGCTTGCCCCGGTAGCGCATGACGCGGTTTTCCGGGTCGAAGGACTGCGGCCACAGCCACTGGTCCTCCGGGCACAGCCACGCGTCGTGGTCCTCGTGGTAGACGAAGCCGGTGGTCTGGTTCGCGTCGTGCAGGGTGTGCACCCGCTTCGCGAGCCGGTCGATGCCGTGGGCGGCGAGGACCAGCGCGATGCCGTAGGCGGCGGAGAGCCACGCGGCGATCTCGATGCTCTGGAGCCAGCCCGTCATGGCAGCGGGTCCTCACCGGCCGCCTCGTCACGCCGACGATCGGAGGCGTAGCGGGTAGAGGGCGCGTTCTCGGAGCGTCCCGCAGCGGTGCTCCCGCTGACGGGCGTCCGCAGGCCGGTGCGGTCCTCGCGCGCCTCGGGGGTCTCGTACACGAAGAGGGTCTCCGGCTCCATCTGGGTGACGGTCGCGCGGATCGCGTGCCGCACACCGAGCCACGTGATGTACACGAAGGGCAGGATCCCGCCGACGATGAACAGGACGTCACCGGGCAGGCGCATCCACTCCAGGACCAGGTTCTCCGTCTGGGTCAGGTAGGCCAGCGACCGTGCCTCGACATAGCCCTCGCTGACCGACGCCCACAGCTGGAGCACGCCGAGCGGCAGCAGCGTCGCGAAGACCATCCAGGCCAGGCCGATGTTCAGCGACCAGAAGGACAGCTTGGCCAGGCGATCTGGCCACTTCTCGGGCGTGATGATGTAGCGCAGCGCGAACAGGGCCAGGCCCACGGCGAGCATGCCGTACACGCCCATCATCGAGCCGTGCGCATGGTTCGCGGTCAGCGCTGTGCCGATCTGGTAGTAGGACACGATCGGCAGGTTCACCAGGAATCCGAACACGCCGGCGCCCAGGAAGTTCCAGAAGCCCACGGCCACGAGGAACATGACCGCCCAGCGGTGGGGGAAGGGTGCGGTGGTGCGCGATTCCTGTCGTGCGCCGAGCTGCAGGAAGGTCCATGCCTCGACGGTGAGGAAGGTCAGCGGGATGACCTCCAGCGCCGAGAACACGGCGCCCAGCGCCATGTGCTCGACGGGCGTGCCGGAGAAGTACAGGTGGTGCATCGTGCCGATGACGCCGCCGGCGGAGTAGAGGATGACGTCCAGCAGGATGATCTGGATGGCGATGCGCCTGCGCACCACGCCGAGCATCACGAAGATGTACGCGACCATCACGGTGGTGAACAGCTCGAGGAAGTCCTCGACCCACAGGTGGACCACCCAGAACCGCCAGAACTCGGCGACGGTCAGGTGCGACTCGTTGGTCGCCAGCAGGCCCACGGCGTAGAACGCGGGGATCGCGAGCGCCGCGTACATGAACAGCCACGGCATGTTGAACTTCGACTCGGTGCGCAGGCGCGAGCGGATCGCGCGCACGATGATCAGGAACCACAGCGCGAGCCCGATGGTCAGCAGGATCTGGAACATGCGGGGCAGGTCCAGGTACTCCCACTGCTGGGTGAAGAAGAGCGAGCCCTCCGCCCACTGGGGTCCGTAGATGCTGATGGCGGTGCCGCCGAACATGCCGACCACCACGAGCGCGAGCGCGCCGAGCAGGCCGTAGGAGAGGTAGTGCTGCCCCTTCGGCTCCCGGCCCGAGATGATCGGGGCGAGGAAGATCGCGGCCGCCAGGAACGAGGCCGCGGTCCACAGCAGGGACAGCTGCACATGCCAGGTGCGGGCGAGGTTGAAGGGGAAGATCTGGGCAAGGTCGACGCCGAAGAAGCCCTGGATCTCGACCCGGTAGTGCTCGACGGACGCGCCGACCACGGACTGGATGAGGAACAGCAGCGCGACGACGAGGAAGAACCAGGCGGTGGACTTCTGCGCCTTCGTGATCCCGACCGTGCCGGGCTGCAGGAAGCGCAGCGACGTGGTGTCGTTGCCCTTCCAGCCGAGCTTGCTGCTCCAGCGCCCGTAGACCGCGAACAGCAGGCCGAGGCCCACCAGCAGGGCGACCAGGGAGATCGCGGACCACACCAGGATGTCGGCCGTCGGATGGTTGTCGACCCGCGGCTCGGCCGGCCAGTTGTTCGTGTAGGAGTAGCCGAGGCCCGGGCGCTCGGCAGCGCTCGCCCACGCGGTCCAGGCGTAGAAGGCGGTGAGATCGTGGATGTCCTCGGGGGCGGTGATCGCCTCGGGGATGAGCCCGTTCGCGGTGGTCGGATCGCCGAAGAACTCCGCGTAGTGCTCCTGGATCGCCTCGAAGGCGCTGATCTGCTCGTCGGTGAACACGAGCGTGCCGGTCGCCTCGTCGTACCGGTTGGTGCGCTGCATCTGCGAGGTCGCGACCGAAGGCTCCTGGACGCCCTGGCTGGTGAGCTGCTCGGCGATGTGCTCGCTGCTCAGACGGAGGTACTCCGCGGTGTAGTCCGGGCCCAGGTAGGCGCCGTGGCCCATCACCGAGCCGTACTGCTGCAGGCCCCGCGCGAGGAAGATGTTCTGGCCGCGGGTGATGTCCTCCTGCGTGAAGATCTCCTCGCCGCTCTCGCTGACCACCTGCTCCGGCAGGGGCATCGAGTCGGTGTAGGTCCGGTAGGCGAGCACCCCCATCACCATGAAGCCGAAGATCAGGACGAGGGCGACGCCCTGGACCCATCCCTTCGAAAGGGAGATCTCGGATCTCGACCGGGCGGGGGAGTCCTTGTCGGTGACACTCACGAGGCTGAATCCATCCTGTGCGGAGGCGTCGCGACACGGGGCCGCTCCACCTGGGCGACGGGAGGCACGGCACCCTCGCGGCACGGCCTGGTCGTGCGGCGGGGGAAGGGTGCCGTGACCTCCCTCGAAGCTGGGCACAGCATCACCTGGGAGTCCCGGATCGAGAATGACGTGCGTCAATCGAGTCCATTTCGGGGCGCTGAGCCTGATCTGCGTCAGTCAAGTGCACGGCGACAGAGGCGTCCTCTGCGGTGGACGGGGCCGGTGGGTCGATGGGGCCGACGGGGCGCAGCGTCCACAGGCACAGGGCCGACGGGGCCTGGCGGCCGGGCCCTAAGGCCCGTCCCGGGGCGGTGCGCGGCGGCTATGGTGGTAGCGCGGCTGAGAGCTGTGGCGATGGAGCGCTGCAGCACTCGTGCTCGCAGGTCGTGGCACCCGCTACGACCTCCCGCGGCCCGCGCTCGCCGAGGAGGACTGACGGTGGCCCTGCAGGTCTCTCCCCATATGCCGGTGCGCAGCCCCGGCCGGCGCCGCACCATCCCTCTGCGCGTCCTGCCCATCCCGCACGAGTGCCCGCTGCCTGTGCGTCTGCAGGCACTGAGCCGGTCCCGCTGGTTCCACTCACTCGACGAGCGGCAGCTCCGGGCGCTCGATGCGCGCATGACGCGCTGCAGCTGGGGAGCCGGGGAGACTCTCTTCCGCGCCGGCGAGGGCGCCGATGCCCTGCACATCATCGCCGAGGGACGGGTCCGGCTCTCCCAGCGGGCCGCGGACGGCACCGAACGGGCCACCGACATCCTGGGGCCGAGCATGCCGCTCGGCGCTGTCGGGGTCGGCCGGCGCACCGTGCAGCGCGAGACCGCCGAGGCGCTGGTGGACACGTGCGCGCTGCGCATCGAGCAGGCGGTCTTCCATCAGATCCTGCTCGAGCACCCCACGGTCGCCGTGCGGGTGGTCGAGGCCGTCACGGACCGTCTCTCCCAGCTGCAGAACGAGACCGGCGGGTGGATGACCTGGCCCGTCGCCGCGCGGCTCGCCGCTGTGCTGCTACGACTGTCCGTGAGGCTCGGCCGTGATCGCGGACATCGCGGGATCCTGCTGGACGTCCCCTTGTGCCGCGCCGATCTCGCCGGTCTCACCGGCTCGACGCCCGAGTCCGTCTCCCGGGTGCTCAGCCGGTGGAAGGAGGAGGCGATCATCGACTCCGGCCGGCGCTGGGTCGCGCTGCTGGACGTCGAGCACCTGCGTCGGACCGCAGCCGGGGGGTGGGACGGGGCCGTCGCCGTGGGCGACGAGCCTCGACTGCGCTCGAGCTGACAGGACTGGGCGAGCCCGCCCCTCACCCCTCCTGCGGCGTCAGCGTGCGCGCGTACTGCACCTCGCCGGTCGCATCGATCAGCTCCACGGTGAACTCCTCGCCGTCGGGCGCGATCTCCACCCGGCCGAAGAACTGGCCCTTCCCGTCGCGCGGGGAGCCCATCGCGGGGCCGGCCTTCTGGAAGTCGACCTCGGGGCCGAAGGTGCCGTCCATCTCGTTGGGGCCGAAGGAGCCGGCGTTGATCGGTCCGGCCACGAACTCCCAGAACGGGTCGAAGTCGGTGAACGCGGCCCGCTCGGGGGAGTAGTGGTGCGCGGCGCAGTAGTGGACGTCGCCGGTGAGGAAGACGACGTTGCGGGTGCGCTGGGACTTGATCCCCGACAGCAGGCGCGCGAGCTCCAGCTCACGGCCCAGGGGTGCGCCGTCCTCGGCGTTGGCGATCGACTCCTGGCCCTCGCCGTCGGGCACCACGATCCCCAGCGGCAGGTCCGCGAGGATCACCTTCCAGGTCGCCTGCGACCTGCGCAGACCCTTCAGCAGCCACTGCAGCTGCTCCTCGCCGAGCATCGACGTGGCGCGCTGCTCCCGCCCGTCGGTGTTCTCGCCCTTGTGCGTGCGCATGTCGAGCACGAACACGTCCAGCGCCGGCCCGCGGGAGATCTTCCGGTAGATCCGCTCCGGCTCGAAGCCGGTGCCGGGCTTCAGCGAGCGGACGTCGGCGATCGGCTGGTACTCCTGCCAGGCGCGTCGGCCGCGCGCGGCGAGGGTGTCCACGTCGACGACGGAGTAGCGGTCGTCCTCCAGCACCTCACCGGGCCACCAGTTGTTGGTGGTCTCGTGGTCGTCCCAGGTGGCGATGACCGGGACCTCGGCGTACAGCGCGCGGATGTTCTCGTCCCTCAGGTTGTAGCTGTGGCGGCCGCGGAACTCCCGCAGCGTCTCGGCCACCTTCGCGACCTCGTCGGTGACCAGGTTGCGCCAGATCGTGCCGTCGGGCTCCTCGATGCTCTCCTCGATCGGGCCGTCGGCGTAGATCGTGTCCCCGGCGTGGAGGAAGAAGTCGGGCTCCACGGCGCGCATCGCCTCGTAGCCGAACATGCCGCCGACGTCGGGGTTGATGCCGTACCCCTGGCCGGCGGTGTCGGCCGTCCAGACGAAGGACTGCGCCCCGTCGGAGCGGTGCCCGGGCGCGGTCCCGAAGCGGCCGGTGCCGACCTCGCCCCGCTTCCCGTTCTCGTCCTCGAAGAACAGCTCGACCTCGTACTGCGTGTCGGAGGGGAGGTCCGTCGCGCTGATCCGGGCGGTGAAGTCGGTCCGCTCGGTGGCCCAGGGGCCGCGCAGCACGATCGGCTCGCTGTCCTGGCCGCGGCCCTTCCCCCGGCCCCTCGAGGAGGAGGTGAGGCGACGGCCCTCATGGTCCAGGGCGTGCAGGACGGCGTGGAGCCGGCCCTCGCCCGAGGCGCGGGACCAGAGCACGGCGGAGTCCATGGTGACGTCCCCGGTCTGCAGGCCGGAGGGCAGGGTCAGGCGAGCGGCGCCGGGGCGGGAAGGAGCGGGACGAGCGGGCGCGGCGGAGGCGGCGGGCGGGGTGATGGCGGGGACCGCGGCGGCGAGGGAGGCCGCGGCGGCGCCCTTGAGGAGGGTGCGACGGGCAGGGGAGCGGAAGGTGTCCATGTCGGGAGTGAACTCCTCCGGGGTGACGAGGGCGTGGCCCGACGATGAACTCCGGGCGAGCCCGGCGGTCACCGCCCGGCCCTGGCGTCGTCCCCGCAGCCCGTGACTACCGTGGGGCCATGAGCAGAGCGAGGCCGCAGCGACCCGACCACATCGCAGTGCGCGGAGCGCGCGTGCACAACCTCCGCGGCCTCGACGTCGACATCCCGCTGGACCGCCTGGTCGCGATCGCCGGCGTCTCCGGCTCCGGCAAGTCCTCCCTCGCCATGGGCGTGGTCTACGCCGAGGGCTCCCGCCGCTACGTCGAGGCGCTGTCGACCTACACCCGCCGACGCATGGCGCAGGCCCCGCGCGCGGACGTCGACGAGGTCGTGCACGTCCCCGCCGCGCTCGCGCTGCGCCAGCGGCCCGGGGTGCCGAGCGTCCGCTCCACCTTCGGCACCTCCACCGAGCTGCTGAACGTGCTGCGCCTGATGTACTCGCGCCTTGCCTTCCACCTCTGCCCGAACGGGCACCGCGTCCCGCCCTCGCTGCTCGTCGCCGCCGAGGAGCCCTATCCCTGTCCGGAGTGCGGAGCGGACGTGGACCCGCCCGGCGCCGAGGCGCTCGCCTTCAACTCCGAGGGCGCCTGTCCCGCCTGCGAGGGCACCGGGATCGTGCGCGAGGTCGACGACGACGCCCTGGTCCCGGATCCGTCGAAGACCCTCGACGAGGGCGCCGTGAAGCCCTGGAACATGTTCGGCTGGAAGGTGCAGCCGGACATCGCCCGCGAGTTCGGGGTGCGCACCGACGTGCCCTGGTGGGACCTCGAGGACTGGGAGAAGGGCATCGTCCTGGACGGTCCCGAGGAGAAGAAGGCGATCACGGTCCGCTCGAAGAAGGGTGCCCACGACCTCGACTTCACCTTCCGCAACGCCCGCCTCACGGTCACCGAGGAGCTGCGCCGCGCCCACGACGAGAGGCGGCTCGCCCGCGTCTCCCGCTTCCTGGTCGAGCGCACCTGCCCCGCCTGCGAGGGCACGCGGCTCTCGCCCGCGGCGCGGGAGCCCGAGATCGACGGGAAGGACCTCGCCGTCGCCTCCGCGATGACGCTCGACGAGCTCCTGGACTGGGCGCCGAGGATCATCGAGCCCCTACCGTCAGAGATGCATCCGATGGCGCGCGGGCTCGTGGACCAGTTCCTGCAGATGGCGGAGCGTCTCGTCCACCTCGGCCTCGGCTATCTCTCCCTGGACCGGGCCGGCTCCACCCTCTCGACAGGGGAGCGCCAGCGCGCCCAGCTCGCCCGCGCCGTCCGCAACCGCACCACCGGCGTGCTCTACGTGCTCGACGAGCCCAGCATCGGCATGCACCCCTCGAACATCGACGGACTCGTCGAGCTGATCGGCGACCTGCTCGCTGACGGGAACTCCGTGCTCGTCGTGGACCACGACGTGCAGCTGCTGCGCGAGGCCGAGGAGATCCTCGAGATCGGCCCCGGCGCGGGCGGCGACGGCGGCACCGTCATCGCCCAGGGGAGCGTCGAGGAGATCATCGCCGATGCCGCCTCCCGGCTCGGCCCGTTCCTCGACGGCCGCGAGGAGATCGTCGTCCGCGAGCGCGCCGCCGAGCAGGACGTCTTCGCGCACGGCGCGATCCGCCTGGAGAGCGCGCCGCTGCACACCGTCCGGGAGCTCGACGTCTCCGTGCCGCGCGGCCGCCTCACCGCGGTCACCGGCGTCTCCGGCTCGGGCAAGACCACCCTGGTGCTCGAGACGCTCGTGCCCGCGCTGCGCGCGAGCAGCGAGGGCCGCGAACTGCCCGGCCACGTGCACTCGCTCGAGGCCGACGGGGTCGAGCACGTCCACCGCATCGACGCGACCCCGATCGGCGTGAACGTCCGCTCGACCGTCGCCACCTACTCGGGCGTGCTGGACCCCCTGCGGCGCGAGTTCGCCCGCACCCCGGCCGCGCAGGAGCGCGGACTGACCATGGGCGACTTCTCCTACAACACCGGCTCCCTGCGCTGTCCGCGCTGCGAGGGCACGGGCCGCGTCGAGCTCGACGTGCAGTTCCTGCCCGACGTCGACATCGACTGCCCCGACTGCGAGGGGAGCCGCTACGCCCCTGAGGCCTCGGAGATCCGGCGAGGGGACGTGCCCCTGCCCGGCCTGCTCTCCGTCACCGTCGCCGAGGCGATCGAGCTCGTCGGCGACGTCCGCGCCGTCCGCCGCACCCTCGAGACCCTGGTCGACCTCGGGATCGGCTATCTCACCCTGGGCGAGGACACCCCGGCCCTCTCGGGCGGCGAGGCGCAGCGCCTCAAGCTCGCCGGGCAGATGGGCCGCACCCAGCGCGACGCCGTGTTCGTCTTCGACGAGCCGAGCGTCGGCCTGCACCCGCTGGACGTGCGCACCCTCGTGCACGTCCTGGACCGGCTCGTCGACAACGGCGCGACCGTCCTGGTCATCGAGCACGACCTCGACCTGATCGCCAACGCCGACTGGGTGATCGACATGGGACCGGGCGGAGGCGCCGCGGGCGGCCGCCTCGTCGCCCGCGGCACCCCCGAGCAGATCGCCGCCGACCACGACAGCCTCACGGGCGGCCACCTGCGCCGCCACCTGGGCGGATGACGGCGACGGGCACTCCGCCTGTGGAGAGCGAAGACGAGCCCCAGCACCCCCGGTACTTCCACGGCACGCGAGCGGCGCTGCGGCCGGGGGACCTGATCACCGCAGGCCACCGCTTGCGCTGCCGGGACGACGTGGTCATGAACCACGCCTGCTTCACCGCTCGCCGCGACGGCGGGGACCGGCCGCCGAGATCATCAACTGACGAGGACGCCGACACCCCGCACGGCTAGGCTGGCTACGGCCGTGCGCAGAGGCGCGGCACCCCCACACGAGGAGACCCCATGGCCCTGCACGAGATCACCCTCCCCTCCGCGAACGGTCGCGATGAGATCCAGGCGTGGCTGCACGTGCCCGCCGTCGCACCGCGCGGGATCGTGCAGATCGTCCACGGGCTCGGCGAGCACTCCCGCCGCTACCTGCACGTGATCAGCGCTCTCGTCGACGACGGCTTCGCCGTCCTCGCGGGCGACCACGCCGGCCACGGCGCGACCGCGATGCGCTCGGGAATCTGGGCGGACGCCGGGGACGAGGCGGCGCGCGTCGTCGTCGAGGACGAGCTCGCGCTCCAGGCTCGTGCCCGTGAGATCCTGCCCGGCCTGCCGCACGTCCTCTACGGCCACAGCTGGGGCTCGATGATCGCGCGCGTCGTCGCGACCGCACCGCAGGCGCAGCTCGCCGGTCTGGTGCTCGGCGGGATCGCGGCGCAGATGCGAGGGATCGAGGCGAGCATCGACCGCGAGGCGCTCGCCGCCCTCGCCACCGGCGCGCAGAGGGCCGACCCCGCCCCCGAGGAACTCGTCGGCCAGCTCTTCGACGGGTTCCTCGACCGCTTCGGGGAGGACGCCGGGCCCACCGCCTGGGTCGCGTTCGACGAGGACGTCGTCACCGACCACGGCCGCGACCCCCTGAACAACTTCGGTGCCCCCATGAGCGCCCGCTTCCTCCAGGGCTTCGTGGACGTCTACGACCGGGCGAACTCCGAGGCGTTCTACTCCGACCTGCCCGCCGGGCTGCCCGTGCTGATCCTCGCCGGCGACCAGGACCCGGTGGCGAACTACGGCGAGGGCGCGCTCCACGTCGCGAACCGTCTGCACGAGGCCGGCCGCACCGACGTGCGCACGCGCATCTACCCGGGCGTGCGCCACGAGGTCCACAACGAGCCCACCACCCGCGAGGACGTGGTGCAGGAGATCCTCGCATTCGCCGATCGCGCGACGGAGGGCTGAGGGGCTGGGCCGACCGGTGGCGAGTGCGCCGAGCTATCGCTGTGCCGCAAGGTAGGCCCGGATCGCCTCCAGCAGCTCGGCGAGATCCCGCTTCGACATCGCGAAGCCGTCGGTCCTGCAGCGGTGCGCCGCCCCTGCGTGCCGCCGGTGCGCGCCGACGCCCGGGGGCAATGGCACGATGAGCGTATGGAACCCGACGACGTGCAGTTCTTCCTCGCCCTCGAGGAGCAGGTGTGGCAGGCGCAGGTCACGGGGGACGTCGCGGCCGAGCGGGAGCTGCTGCCTCCGGACTTCCTCGGCGTGGACACCGATGGGGTCAACGACCTGGAGCGCCATCTCGCCCAGCTGGCCGACGGGCCGATCACCGCGGACTTCGCGCTGTCCGAGGCGCGGCTGCTGCGGGTGGGGCAGGACGCTGTGCTGCTGAGCTACCGGGCCGACGCCCGCGCCCCGCGCGAGCAGGCCGCGGAGACCTTCTTCATCACCTCGCTCTGGCAGCGGCGCGGGGATCGGTGGTGGAACACCTTCAGCCAGGACACCCCCGCCGCCCGCTGAGCTCGTTCAGCCCGTCGGCCCTCCTCCTCACGCACGTCCGTGCCGTGCTCTGCGAAGTGCCGGACGTCCTCCGCGTGGGCCAGGGGCTGCTTCTCGGCCTGACCGATGTCATGACTGGCCCCTCCTCGTGCCGTTGCCGCCGTCGCCGGCGGTGGTGTCGTCGGAGTCGGTGCGGGCGGCGTCCGCGCCGCCGGTGCCGTCGTCCGCCATCTCCGGCTCCCAGCCGTCGGCCCAGGTGTCGGTCTCGAAGTCGTAGCCCACGGGCTCGCCGTCCTCGTCGGTGCGCTGGTACCAGTCGGTGTAGTCGGAATGCGTGGACTCGACGCCCGCTCCGGCACCGGTCCCGGGCTCGGAGGGGACCACGTGGAGCTCGAAGTCGTCGTCGTACTTGTCCACGCCCGTCACGATGGCGTTGCGCAGGGCGGTGTCCGCGTACTTTTCGCGCAGCGTGCGGGGATCGGTGTTCAGCTCCCGGAACCAGGCGATGATCAGCAGCAGCACGATGATCGCGAAGGGCACCGCGGTGATGATCACCAGCGACTGCAGGCCCTCCAGCGCGGTCTCGTCGCCCAGCAGCAGCATCACCAGGGCGATGCCGCCCATCACCATGCCCCAGAACACCACCACCAGCTTGGGCGGGTTCTGGCTGCCGCGCGTGGTGAGGATCCCCATCACCACCGAGGCGGAGTCCGCGGCGGTGATGAAGAAGATCGCCAGGATCGCCATGATCAGCACCGGCATGAACTGCGAGAACGGCAGGTTCTCCACCATGTCGAACAGCACCTGGGCCGGGTTCACGGTCTCGATCTCCCCGAGCTTCCCATCGCGGTACATGGAGATGGCGGTGCCGCCCATCACGCCGTAGGCCACGAACAGCAGGGCGGAGGGGATGAAGATGACGCCCAGGATGAACTGGCGGATCGTGCGCCCGCGGGAGATGCGGGCGATGAAGATGCCGACGAAGGGCGACCAGGAGATCCACCAGGCCCAGTAGTAGACGGTCCAGGCGGACTGGAAGTCGAGCGTGTCCTGGCCCCAGGAGGCCGAGCGGCCCATCATCTCCAGCATCGAGTTGAAGTACTCCATGACCCCGGAGGGCACCAGGTTCAGCAGCAGCAGCGTGGGGCCGAGCAGGAAGATCAGCCCGGCGAAGCCGATGGTGAGCACGATGTTGATGTTGGAGAGGTAGCGGATGCCGCGGGAGACCCCCGAGACCGCCGAGACCACGAAGCCGATCGAGAGCACGGCGATGATCAGCACCAGCACCGTGTTGGTCAGCTCGGAGACGCCCGAGACGACGACGACGCCCTCGCCGATCTGCAGGGCGGCGATGCCCAGGGCCGCGGCGGTGCCGAACAGGGTGGCGATGATCGCGAAGATGTCCACCAGCTGACCGGCCCAGCCCTCGGAGCGGCTCTTGCCGAAGAGGCGCTCGAACACGGAGGACATCAGCAGGGTGCGGCCGCGTCGGTACGCGGAATAGGCGACCGCGCCGCCCACCAGCGCGTAGATCGCCCAGGCGTGGAAGCCCCAGTGGAAGTAGGTCTGCGCCAGGGCCCGGTGCATGGCCTCGGTGGACTCCGGCTCATTCGTCAGCGGCGGCGGGGACAGGAAGTACGTCAGCGGCTCCGAGGGGCCCCAGAACATCACGCCGATGCCGAGCCCGGCGGCGAACAGCATTGCCACCCAGCTGAAGGTCGAGAACTCGGGACGCTCCTCGTCCTTGCCCAGCGGGATCCTGCCGTAGCGGGTGAATGCCAGGACGAGCATGGTCACCAGCACGATGGTGGCGACGGCGTTGAACAGCCACCCCAGGTGCTCCATCACCCAGCCGTAGACCGCGTTCGCGACCACGCTGACGCTGTCGGTGGCGACGATGCCCCAGATCACGAATGCGACGGCGAGGACTCCGGCCACGGCGAGGACGAACCTGTCGATGCTGTAGCGGCGGCGCTGCTCGTCGACGGCGATGCCGGGCACCAGGGCCGGGTGGATGTTGTGGGGGTACTTGGGGCGTGCGTAGTCGAAGGTCGCCAGCTTGTCCGAGCGGCGGCCGGCTCGTCGTCGCGGCACGGGGCGGTCAGGGCGCTCCGTGCTCTGGCGGGGGTCGTCCTCGGTGTTCACATAGGCTCCGTTCTCGAGGGGAGGCGAATCGGGCTGCGGATGCCGCGAAGCCGGGCAGTGCCGATGGACGGCCCTGCCCGGCTCTGTCGCGGGCCACGGTCTCGGGGTGCGCGGATCAGGCCCCGCGGGGGCGGGTCAGCCCTGCGCACCCCGGATGAGATCGGAGGCGCGCTCGCCGATCAGCATCGTGGTGATGTTGGGGTTCACCGCGACCAGCTGCGGCATGACCGAGCCGTCCACGACCCGCAGGCCCTTGACGCCCTTGACCCGCAGCTGCGGGTCCAGCGGCGACATCTCGTCGTCGGCGGCGCCCATCCGCACCGTCCCGGCCGGGTGGTAGACGGTGTTGTGGGTCTTCGAGACGTAGTCGGCGATCTCCTCGTCGCTCTGCACGTCCTCGCCCGGGAACAGCTCCCGGCCGCGGTAGGCGTCCATCCCGGACTGGGCGACGATCTCGCGGGCTTTGCGGATGCCCGCGACGGCCACACGCATGTCGTGGCCGTCCTCGTCGGTGAAGTAGCGCGGATCGACCTTCGGCTTGTCGCGGTAGTCGATCGTGCGCAGGCGCACCGTGCCGCGGGAGCGCGCGTGGGTGACGTTCGGGGTCAGGGCGAAGGATTCCGGGGAGGTGGGATAGCCCTGGCGGCGGGTGTGCATGTCGAAGGGCACCGAGCCGTAGTGCATCATCAGGTCCGGCAGGTCCAGGCCCTCCTCGGTGGGGGTGAAGATCCCGATCTCCCACCACTGGGTGGACTCGCGCGTCATCTTCTGCGTCGACTCCCAGGAGATGACCGCCTCGGGGTGGTCCTGCAGGTTCGAGCCGACGCCGGGGGAGTCCACGCGCACCTCGATGCCCACCTCGCGCAGGTGATCGGCGGGGCCGATCCCGGAGAGCATCAGCAGCTTCGGCGAGTCGATCGCGCCGGCGGAGAGGATGACCTCCCTGCGGGCGTTCATGATCGAGGAGCGGTCGAAGGAGTTGTCGATGTACTCCACGCCCGTGGCCCGCTGGTCCTCGTCGAAGAGGACCTGCATGACCTGGTGCCCGGTGAGGACGTGCAGGTTCTCCCGGTCCCGGATCGGGTGGAGGTAGGAGACGGAGGAGGAGGCGCGGGTGCCGTCGGCCTGGCGGTTGACCTGGAACCAGTTCGCGCCGTTGACGACTGTGGAGAAGTCGTTGAAGCGGGCGCGGGGGATCCCGGCCTGCTCGCACGCGTCGAGCAGGGCGATGCCGAGCTTGTCGTCGGCCGGGGCGTCCATCAGCTCGACGGGGCCCTCGCTGCCGTGGCCGGCGCCCTCGCGGTCGCGGTTGTTCTCCAGCCGCTCGATGAGGGGGATCACGTCCTTCGAGCCCCAGCCCTCGGCACCGAGGCGCTCCCACAGGTCCATGTCCTCCGCCGGGGGGTGGAAGGCGATGCAGGAGTTGTGGGAGGAGCAGCCGCCCAGCACCTTCGCTCGGGCGTGGCGCATGAAGGAGTTGCCGTTCTCCTGCGGCTCGATCGGGTAGTCCCAGTCCAGCCCTGACTCCAGCAGCTCGGGCCAGCGCTTCAGCTGCAGCACCTCCTCGTGGTCGAGGTCGTGCGGGCCGGCCTCGAGCAGCGCCACCTCGAGGCTCGGGTCCTCGCTCAGGCGGGCGGCGACGACGGCTCCGGCGGAGCCGCCGCCGACCACGATGTAGTCGTACTCGGCGATGGGGTTCTCGGACGTGAGGTCCTTGCGGGTCATCTCTCCTGCTTCCTGATGAAGGGGACGGTGGGGACGGGCGAGGGGGCGCATGCTCCCGCGCACCGGACCGGGGCGCGCGGGAGCGAGCGCGGTGGCGGTCAGCCCTTGCGGGGGAACCAGCCGGAGGCGGCCGGCTCGGTGTTCTGGTAGATGTGCTTGGCCTCGGTGTACTCCTCGAGGCCGGAGGGGCCGAGCTCGCGCCCGAACCCGGACATCTTGAAGCCGCCCCACTCCGCCTGCGGCAGGTAGGGGTGGTAGTCGTTGATCCAGATCGTGCCGTGGCGCAGCGCGCGCGAGACCCGGTTCGCGGTGCCCGCGTCGGAGGTCCACACCGCGCCGGCCAGGCCGTACTCGGTGTGGTTGGCGATCTCGATCGCCTCCTGCTCGGTGGAGAAGGTCTCCACCGTGATCACCGGGCCGAAGCCCTCCTCGATCACGGCAGGGTTGTCCCGGGTGCAGCGGTCCAGCACCGTCGGGGCGTAGAAGAAGCCCTTCTCGTGCTCGGGGCCGCCCCAGTGGCCGCCGGTGCGCAGCCGCGCCCCGGCCTCGACGCCGCGCTTCACGTAGTCGGTGACCTTCTCGCGGTGGGCCTTCGAGATCAGCGGACCGGTCTCCGCGCTCTCGTCGAACGGGCCGCCCATGACGATGCCCTCGGCGCGGGCGACGAGGTCGTCGACGAACCGCTCGGCGATGGATTCGTGGATGATCAGACGCGTGCCCGCCGAGCACACCAGGCCCGAGTCGAGGAAGCCGGCGTTCAGCGCGTTGTCGAGCGCCGCCTCGTAGTCCGCGTCGGCGAAGACGACGTTGGGGTTCTTCCCGCCGAGCTCGAGGGCGACCTTCTTGATGCCCTTCGCGGCGGACTCGGCGATCTTCCGGCCGGTGACCAGGCCGCCCGTGAAGGAGACCAGGTCGATCTCCGGGTGGGAGGACAGCGGGGCGCCGACGGTGCCGCCGTCGCCGAGCACCAGGTTCGCCACGCCCTGGGGGAGCCCGAGCTCGTCGAGCACCTCCATCATCAGCATCGTGGTGTGCGGGGTGAGCTCGGCGGGCTTGATCACGAAGGCGTTGCCGGCCGCGAGGGCGGGCGCGATCTTCCACGCGCCCTGCAGCAGCGGGAAGTTCCACGGCGTGATCATGCCGCACACGCCGACGGGCTCGCGGACCACGCGGGAGATCACCGCGGCATCGCCCGCGTCGACCAGACGGCCCGGGTCCTGGTCGGCGATCTTCCCGAAGTAGCGGAAGCAGGAGGCGATGTCGTCCATGTCGCCCTCGGCCTCGACCAGGCGCTTGCCGGTGTCCTGCGCCTCGGCGCGGGCGAACTCGTCCTTCCGCTCGGCCAGGCGGTCCGCGACGCGCAGCAGGAAGTCGCCGCGCTGGGCGGCCGGGGTGCCGGACCACTCGCCGCGCTCGAAGGCGGCGCGGGCGGCGAGGATCGCGCGCTCGACGTCCTCGGCGCCGGCCTCGGAGACCACGCCCACCTCGGTGCCGTCGGCCGGACAGGTGATCGTGCGGGTCTCACCGGTGGAGGACGGCACCCAGGCGCCGTCGATGAACAGGGTCGCGGGGCTCTCAGTCATGGTTCTCCTTCGTCGTCCGCGCGGTGGCGGGGTCGGTGGGCTGGTCGGGCTGGGTCGCATCGGACCGGTGGTCCTCGCCCTGGGCGCCTTCGGGCTCGGCGTCGACGTGGTCGGCGTCGTCCCAGGTGTCCGGGGCGGTGACAGGGATCGTGCCGGTGGCGGTGCCGATCTCGTCGCTCATCGTCAGGTACATGATGTGAGCGTCGTAGGCGTCCAGGACGTCGCTGATGACCTGCTCCTTCGTGTACCCCATGATGTCGCGTCCGCGGGAGCCGGTGCGCGAGAAGATCTCGATGCGGTAGTAGACGTCCCGCACGGTGGAGAGGTTCGCGGCGAAGCTCGGCACCGAGTACGCGACCGGGTAGGCCTGGTACTTGAAGTCCTCGGCATGCGGGAACGAGACGACCAGGTCGATGTACGGCACGCCGTGGTCGGGATGCTCGCCGCGATGGCAGGAGACGTCCGCGCCGAGGGCGCGCAGCTCCGAGGCGACCTCCTCGACGGCGGGGGTCGCGACCTCCGCCACGAAGGCGCGGGCCCTGCCCTCGTCGGCGTAGGACATGCGGCCCCGCAGGCGCTGCTGCCACGGGACGCGGTCGTGGGACTCGCCGCCGCGCACCCGGGAGGTGAGCACGCCGGGCAGGGCCGCGGTGCGGGCGTCGAGGTCCATCTGCTCGGTGCGCAGCACCTTCCACAGGCTGAACATCACCAGGTACACCAGGATCGACAGCGGCAGGCCCACCACCACGGTCGCGGCCTGGAGGGTGTACACCCCGTCGATGAAGAGCATCACGAGGGTGAGCGCGCCGGTGATCACGGCCCATACGATCCGCAGCCAGGGCGGGCCGTCGGCGTCCGTGGTGGAGGCCTTCGAGGTCATGTTCGCCATCACCAGCGAGCCGGAGTCCGCGGAGGTGACGTAGAAGAACAATCCCGTCACCACGGCGAGCGAGACGGTGAAGAGCGCGCCCGGGTACTGCTCGAGCAGGTTGAAGAAGCCGGACTCGGGCTGGTTCACGGCGAGGTCGAGGAAGTCTCCGTCGCCTGCGAAGCTCAGCGCGGCGTTCCCGAAGATGGACACCCACAGCAGGATGAACGAGAAGGGGATCAGCAGCACGCCGACGACGAACTCGCGAAGGGTGCGGCCACGGGAGATGCGCGCCAGGAACAGGCTCACGAAGGGCGCCCAGGCGATCCACCACGCCCAGAAGAACAGGGTCCAGTCCGCCATCCACTGGTCGGAGGGGTAGTCGGCGGCGCCGTCGGTGTAGGCGAAGGTGTTCATCATCATCCCGGGGAAGCGGGAGAAGAAGTCGCCGATGTTCTGGACGAGGGCGTTGAGCAGCTGGTGGGTCTGCCCGGAGAAGAGCACCCACAGCATCAGTGCGATCGCCAGCAGCACGTTGAGCTCGGAGAGGCGACGGATGCCCTTGTCGACGCCGGAGACGGTGGAGACGATCGTGATGCCGACCGCGAGCGCCATCAGAGCGATCTGCACCGCGATCGAGTTCGGGATCCCGAACAGGGCGGAGAGCCCGTAGTTCAGGAACACCACGCCGATGCCGAGGGAGACGGAGATCCCGAAGATCGTGCCGATCGTCGAGCCGATCTCGGCGACATGGCCGACGGCGCCGTGGATGCGCCGGCCGAAGATCGGTGCGAGCGCCGAGCGGATCGACAGCGGCAGGTGGTAGCGATAGGCGAACAGGCCGAAGGCCATGCCCATCAGCGCGTACATCGCCCACCCGGGGATGCCGTAGTGGAAGATCGTCCAGATCGTCGCCATCCGGGCGGCCTCGTCGGAGCCGGGCGGCGCATCGGGTGGGGTGAGGATGTTCGTGGCCGGGCCCGAGATGCCGAAGAACATCAGGTCCACGCCGATGCCGGCCGCGAACAGCATCGCCGCCCAGGTGAAGAGGTTGTACTTCGGCACGGAATGATCCGGGCCCATCCGGGTGCGGCCCACGCGGGAGAGCGCCACGAGCAGCACGAAGACGACCACGATCGCGGCGGTCAGGACGTAGTACCAGCCGAAGTTCGTCGCGATCCAGGCCATCGAGCCGAAGATCGCGGTCTCGGCGGCTCCGGGCCAGATCGCGGCGAACAGCACGAACGCCACGATGATCACGGAGGTGCCGACGAAGACCGGCAGGTTCACGCGGGAGTGCGCGGGCCGAGCACCTCCCTCCTTCTGTGCGTTGGGGGCGGGCGGGGCCTCGGCCATCACGATCCTCTCGGTCGACGCTCGGGACAGGACCGCTCGCGGCACGAGCGATCGGGCGGGGAGATCCGGCTCGGCGAGCGAGGACCGCTGCTCCTGCGCGGACGCTGTCCCTGGCCGCCGACCGAGCACGACTCTAGGAACGGATTGTCGGATGCTCCAGTTCTATGGATGATTCGTGAGGAACCAGTCAGGCGGCTGCGCGGGATTGCCGGGATCGTCCCGGGATCGCCCTGACCTGCGCAGTGAGGCGGCAAGTGGACTCCCTCGTCCTGCGATGTCCGTGCGCTCCCCGGCCCGAGCGCGCCGTCGGGCCGGTGAGGAGGGTGGCCGCGCTCACGTCCGGGGGCGCAGGGAGGCGAGCATCGCGGGCAGGATCGCGACCGCGGCGCCGGCCAGGCACAGCACGCCGCCGAGCGCGGCGAGCGGCGGCGGCACCTCTCCGAGGATCGTCCAGGCGAGCACCACCGTGATCGCGGGGACGATCAGGGAGGAGGAGGTGAGCACCCCGGCCGGCGTGTGGGTGAGGGCGTAGCCCCACAGCAGGAAGGCGGCCGCGGTGGGCAGCACGCCCATGTACACGACCGCCGCGACCGCCGAGGCCGGGGCGCGGCCCAGCTCCGCGACGAGCTGCGGGGCGAAGGGCAGGCAGGCCAGCATCCCCGCCGTCATCCCGACGACGGTCATCGAGGTCGAGTCGATGCGGGCCAGCAGCGGCTTCTGCCCCAGCACGCTGCCGGCGTAGAGCACGGCCGCGAGCAGCCCGAGCACGAGCCCCGGTCCCTCCACGTGCCCTGTCGAGGTGGCCAGGGTGATCAGCCCGATCCCGCACAGCGCGATCACGACGCCGACGAGCAGCCGCAGGGACAGCCCCTCGCCGAGCAGCACGCCGGAGGCGACGGCCACGATCAGCGGCGCGAGGTTCACGAGCATCGCGGCGGTCGCGGGATCCAGGAACAGCTCCGAGGCGTTGAGCACCACCGAGTACACGCAGAACCAGGTCACGCCCCAGGCGAGCACGCCGGCCCATATCCTGCCGCTCCGCGGCGTCCGCACCTGCCCGGTCAGCACGAGCGGGAGCATCACCGCCGCCGCGGTCACCATCCGCAGCAGCGTCATCGCCCCGGGGGAGAGGTGCGCACCGGAGAAGCGGATGACGATGAAGGAGGACGCCCACAGCAGCATCACCGCGGCGGCGGCGAGCCAGGGCAGCGCCGGGCGGGACGGTGCGGTGGGGGCGACGGGGGAGGGCATGCCTCCATCGTGCTCCTCCGTCGGGCGCGAGGGCGAAACGCCGGCGCGGGTCTCACGGCTCGGTCGGCCCGCCCACAGGTCGGAACGCCCCGTCGGCGGGCGGCGCGGGCGTCCCGCCTGCTGTCGGGCGGTGCGGTCCGCTCAGCCGGCGGCGGCCTCGAGCCGGGCGACGTCGAGCTTCGTCTGCGTCATCATCTCGCGCGTCACCGCCTCGGCGTGCGGGCCCTGCAGCAGCTCGTTCAGCCGCTGCGGGATCACCTGCCAGGACAGGCCGAAGCGGTCCCGGCACCAGCCGCACTGCGACTCCGCGCCGCCGTCGGCGATCAGCGCCTCCCACAGCCGGTTGACCTCCTCCTGCGACTCGACGGTGAGCGTGATCGAGACCGCCTCCGACAGCGGGAAGGCGGGCCCGCCGTTCAGCAGCGTGTACGGCACGCCGCCGAGCACCAGGTCGACGGTGAGCGCCTGACCGGTCATATCGGGACCGTCCGGCGGGCCGCCGCCGGCCTCGTACTCGGTGCGCTGGAGGATCCGGGAGTCCTCGACGAGGGAGACGTAGAACTCGGCGGCCTCGTCGATGCGGCCGTCGAACCAGAGACAGGTGCCGATGGTGGTCATGGGGCTGCCCTCCTGCAGTGTCGGTGCTGCGGGTCGGTGCGGGCCGGCGGCCCGTCGTGCGCTCACAGTAGGCCCGCGCCGCCGCCGCAGGTAGGTCCGATCCTGCGCACTGCGGGGTCTGTCCTCCGCGGCGGGGCGGGTCTACTGTCCACGGCATGAGCATCCACATGGAGAACGTCGGAATCGCGGTGCGTGATCTCGAGGAGGCGATCGCCTTCTTCACAGACCTGGGCCTGACCGTGCTCGGGACCGACACCGTCCGCGGCGAGTGGGCATCGACCGCCGTGGGGCTGGACGGCAACCATGTGCGGATCGCGCTGCTCGGAGTGCCCGACGGGAGCGGGCAGCTGGAGCTGTTCGAGTACCTCCACCCCGAGGCGATCGAGACCGCCCCGACGCAGCCGCACGAGATCGGCATGCACCGCGTCGCCTTCCGGGTCGAGGACCTCGACGCGGCGCTCGAGATCGCGGCGCGTCACGGCTGCCATCCCCTGCGGGGCGTGGCGACCTACGAGGACGTCTACCGCCTGACCTATCTGCGCGGCCCGAGCGGGATCCTGGTCATGCTCGCCGAGCAGCTCGGCGGGACGGGGGACTGAGCCGGAGGGTCGGCGCCGGGCCGACGCGATCGGTGGAGCGGCCGACGGGACGCGGCACGGCGTGCCGTCGGGCTCGTCGCCCCTCAGGCGCTCGCCGGGGTCCAGCCGAGCGCCGGTCCGAGCCGAGTGGCGATGTCGGTGAGGATCTGCACGTAGTCCTCGTGGGTGAAGCTGAAGGGGAGCGCGAAGGCGACTTCGTCGACCTCGCGGAAGCCCTCGTGCGCCCACAGCTGCTCGGCGATCTCCTCGCTCGTGCCCACCAGGTCCGAGGCGAACATCATCCGGCGCGGACCCTGCGGGGTGCGGGTGCGCGGAAGGCGTTCGGCGGCATAGGCGCGGTAGCGCTCCGCCTGGTCGGTCGACGCCGAGTCGGTGGGGATCACGACCAGGCCCTGCGAGGCGCGGGTGCCGCCCGCGGCGCGGAAGGCGCGGATCTGTGCGGCCTGGACCGCGGCGAAGTCCGGCTCCTCGTCGGGGCCGGGGAAGAGGACGCTGGAGGAGAGCAGGTGCAGGCCGTGCTCCCCGGCCCAGACGGCGGAGTCGAGGGACCCGGCGCCGTACCAGAGCCGCTCTCGCAGACCGGGGGAGTGGGGCTCGACGCGGGAGGAGTACTCCTCGACCACGCCCTGCTTCCCCTCCAGCTCCCGCACCCGCTCGCCGGCGAGCAGGCCCGCGAGACGCTCCACCCTGGTCTTGGAGAAGTCCTCGACCTCGGCGGTGTCCGGGTAGAGGGCGTCCTTGACGGTGTCGTACTGCATCGGGGTGCCGACGCTGACGCCGGGATTGATCCGGCCGCCGGAGAGTACGTCGACGGTCGCGAGGTCCTCCGCGAGGCGCAGCGGGTTCTCCCAGCCCAGCGGCGTCACCGCGGTGCCCAGCTCGATCCGGGAGGTGCGCTGGCTCGCCGCGGCCATCACCGCGATCGGGGAGGAGATCCCGAACTGCAGGTGTCGGTGGCGCAGCCAGGCACTGTCGAGGCCGAGCTCCTCGCCGAGCTCGATGAGCGACAGGGTCGACTCGTGCCCGACCGCGGGATCGGCCGGATCGAACAGGCCGATGGTGAGGAAGCCGAGGCGGCGCAGGGGACGGGAGCGATCGGGCATCGAGGACCTTCCGGAGCAGGGCGCCCTGGGGCGCGGTGCGCTCATCGTAGCCAGCGACGCTCCCCGGTGATCAGCCGCGGTCGAGCAGACGCTCGAGCGGGATCGTGCCGTCCTGCCAGGGGGTCAGCAGCCACACCGCGAGATACGCGCCGACGCCGAGCACGGGCAGCAGGAAGGAGGCGAGCACGAGCAGGCGCATGAGCCACACGTTCAGACCGGTGAGCTCGGCGAGGCCGCCGGCGATGCCGCCGAGGATGCGCTGGGGGCCGCGGCGGAAGCGGAAGCCGCGGAGGGTGGCGAAGAAGGAGTTCATGCCCATGAGGCTAGGCCCGGCGGCGGCCCCTCGGCACTGGGGCTGGCCCCCGTCCTCGGCGCGGGATTCCCGCTCGTGTGCCGGGCGGCGGGGACGGGTCCGCAGCTCCCGGGTCCTCAGACGCGCGGAGCACGGCCGACCGGCTGCGTCGGCTCCGGCAGCAGCGGTGCGGCCTCCCGCAGCGGTGCTGTCACCGGGCGGCCCGGGCGCACGGTCCGCGGTGCGCCGTCGACGAGGACGTCCACGGGCTCCGTGCCCCGCAGCAGCGTCAGCGTCGTGCCGTCGCGCGTGGTCTCCACCTGCAGGAGCCGGCCGCGCCAGGTCAGGCGGTAGCGGAGGCGGCTCAGGGCCCGGGGCAGCAGCGGCGCGACCTCGAGCACCTCGTGATCCTCTCGCAGCCCGCCGAGCCCCGTGACCAGCGCCAGCCAGGACCCGCCGATGGAGGCCACGTGCAGGCCGTTCCGTGCATCGCCGTGCAGGTCCCGCAGGTCGGTCAGGGCGCTCTCGCGCAGGTAGCGGTGGGCGAGGTCCGGGTGCTGCGCGCGGGCGCAGACCACCGCCTGGGCGCTCGCCGACAGCGAGGAGTCCCGGACGGTGCGGGCCTCGTAGTAGGCCAGGTCGCGGGCGAGCTCCTCCTCGGTGAAGTCGTCCCGGCACCACCACAGGGCCTGGACCAGATCGGCCTGCTTGATCACCTGGCGGCGATAGATCGTCGAGTAGTGGTGATGCGCCTGGACGGGGTACGAGTCCTGCCGCTCGGCGAAGGGCCATTCCTGATAGGTGGTGAAGCCGGTGTTCGCCGGGTGCACCTGCTGGTGCGCGTCCCACGGGACGTGCGTGTGCTCGGCCGCCTCGCGCCATCGCGCCGTCTCCTCGTCCGTCACGCCGAGCTCCGCGGCGCGCAGGGGCAGCAGGGCGCAGGCGTCGGCGGCGCGCAGCAGGTTGCGGCGGGCCATGAGGTTGGTGAAGACGTTGTCGTCGACCACCCCGGTGTACTCGTCCGGGCCGGTCATCCCGAACAGGTGCCATCCGCCCTCGGCATCGACGTGCCCCGCCGAGAGCCACAGCCGCGCCGTCTCCACCAGCACCTCGAGACCTCCCGCCGCGTCCGGTCCCTCACCGGTCACGTTGCCGTGGAGCCAGAAGGCTCGGGAGACCGAGGCGTTGACGTGCATCGCCGCGGTGCTGGCCGGCCAGTACGCGGAGGTCTCGTGCCCGTCGATGGTGCGCCACGCGAAGCTCGCCCCGCGCAGGTTCAGCACCTCGGCCCGTTCCTTCGCGGCCTCCAGGGTCGATCGGCGCCACCGCAGCAGCCGCTCCGCGGAGTCCGGCACGAGCAGCGACAGGGCGGGCACGACGAACCCCTCGATGTCCCAGAAGGTGTGGCCGCTGTACCCCAGACCCGTCAGGCCCTTCCCGCCCAGCGGCGCCCCCTCGAGACAGGCGGTGGAGGTGAACAGGGTGAAGAGGGCGAAGCGCAGGGCCTGCTGGAGCTCGTCGTCCCCCTCGACCTCGACGTCGACGGTCTCCCACAGCTCGTCCAGCACCTCGCGCTGCGCATCGGCCAGCGCATCCCATCCCCGGTCGAGGCCTGAATCGACGACCGCCCGGGCCTCCTCGCGCAGTGAACCCGGCGAGCCGTCCTGCGCCCACGCGTAGCCCGAGTGCTTCTCGATCTCCAGCGTCCCTCCGACGTCGAGCGCGGCGGTGATCGTGGTGACGACGTGGTCGTCGGTGACGGCCTCGGAGGAGACCGTGCGGGCGCCGCGGACCCGGTGCTGGGTCGCGGTCGCCACCTCGATGCCCGAGCGATGGGTGCGGGCGGTCAGCACGCCGCCGGTCTCGTCGCAGTCCCGCGCGAGGATGTCGAAGGGGTCGTCGAGCGCTTCACCGACCCGGGGGTCGTCGTTCTGCACCGCCGGCGGTCGCTCCCCGAGCGCCAGCTCCGAGCGCACCACGACGTGGGCGGCGCCGTCCAGGGCACGCAGCCGGTAGCGCACCGTGCACAGCGAGCGCTCCCGCAGGGACACCAGGCGCTGCGTGCGCAGCTCCAGGCGCGCCCCGGCAGGCGTGCGCCAGACCAGGCGCCGCTCGAGGACCCCGGTGCGCAGCGACAGGACGCGCTCGTGGACCTCCGGGTCGAGGGCGCGCACGTCCAGCGGCACGCCGTCGACCGTCAGCCGCAGCGCGCTCGCATCGGAGACCGCCACCATCGCCTGGCCGTGCTCGGGATGGCCGTACCCGCCCTCCGGATAGGACAGGGGGTGGAGCTCGTGCACCCCCGCGAGGAAGGTGCCGCGCACGGCATGGGGCTCGACCTCGTCGAGCGTGCCGCGGATCCCGAGGTGGCCGTTGGAGAGGCTGAAGACCGTCTCGCTGACGCCGAGACCGTCCACGTCGACGGCCGCTTCGCGGATCTGCCAGGGGTCGATCTCGAACGTCGGGGTCGTCGCGGGCATCGGTCCCTCCTCCTGGTCCGGGGTGCTCCTCATGCGCTGCGCAGCCGGGGCAGCACGCTCTCCCCGAAGGCCTCCAGGAAGGGTCTCTGCTCCTGGCCGACATGGTGCAGGTACAGCTCGTCGAAGCCGAGGTCGGCGAGCTCGTGGAGCCGTTCGGTGAGCTCGCCGAGGTCGGCGGAGACCAGGACGGCCTCGCGCAGCTGCTCGTCGCCGACGCCGCGCTCGGTCACCGCGTCGTAGGTCGCGACCCGCAGGTCGGTGGAGGCGGGGGAGGGGAGCACGTTGGAGCGCCACTGGTCGTGCGCCAGGGCGAGTGCCTCCGCCTGGGTCGGAGCCCAGGAGAGATGGACCTGGAGGATCCGACGCGGGGCACCGCCGGCATCCGCCCAGCGCGTGAGCATCTCCCTCAGATGGGCGGGGTCCTGGTTGATGGTCGCGAGCCCGTCGGCCCAGCGCGCTCCGCGCACCGCCGTCTCCACGCAGATCGCGGGCGCGATCAGCGCGGGGCGCGGCGAGGGGGCCTCCCAGATGGTGGCCTCCTCGACGGTGACCAGGCCGTCGTGCGAGACCGTCTCCCCGTCGAGCAGGCGCGCGATGATCCCGACGCACTCCTCGAGCCGCTGCTGCCGGACCTCCTTGCGCGGCCAGCCCTGCCCGGTGACGTGCTCGTTGGCGAACTGCCCGGTGCCCAGCGCGGTCCAGAACCGGCCCGGGAACATCTGCCCCAGGGTGGCGATCGCCTGGGCCACGATCGCGGGATGGTAGCGCTGTCCGGGTGCGGTGACCGTGCCGAAGCTCAGCGAGGTGGTGGCCAGCGCCGCGCCGAGCCAGGGCCAGGCCATCCCGGCGTGTCCCTGGCGCCGCGACCACGGCTCGAGATGGTCCGAGCACATGACCGCCTCGAAGCCGGCCTGCTCGGCCAGCTGGACGTCCGCCAGCAGCTGCCGCGGCGAGATCTGCTCGTGGGAGGCGTGGAAGCCGTACACCGTCATGTGGTCGTTCCTAGCAGAGCGCGGCATGGCCGGGGTAGTTCCTCGACCGCTGGGTCCGCCGTGGAGGAGGCCCGGTGGACGAAGGGACGGCGCGCGGAGCGTGTCCGCCCGCGGCGCCGCCGGGGCCCGTTCAGGGATGGACCGCGTGCTCGCCGCTGTCCCGCCCGGCACGCAGATGCTCGACGGAGGACAGCCGCAGCGGGTCGAGCTCCCCTTCCCATTGCGCCGAGAGGACCCGCGCGGTGGCGCAGACGTGGTCACCGCCGTCGTCGAGCATCGTGATCCGCTCGAGGAGCAGGCGCTGCGGGCACGCCCCGAGCAGGGGGACCCCGCCCTCGCCGCGGCTCAGGTCGAGCCCCGCGAACTTGTCCGTCTCCTCGCCGGTGAGCGTGCCGAACCGCTCGGCCAGGGCGTGATCCGCGGAGGAGAGGACGTGGACGGCGAAGTGCGTGGAACGCAGGGCGACGCGGTAGGTGTGGTTGGCCTTGGACAGCCAGAGGCAGTAGCGCTCGGGGGAGATGCTCGACTGGGCGTGGAAGCCCACCAGGCATCCGGCGCGCTCGCCCCCGGCGGCGGTCGTGACCACGACCATCGCGGGATCGGTCGCGGCCATCAGACCGGCGAAGGCGTGCTCACTCATCGTTCCCGTCCTCTGCGATGGTGCGCTCCGCGGCGCCGTCCTCCGGCGGGAGCGCTTCGTAGCGGAGGAAGAGGGTGTCGTCCTCGACCATGGAGCTGCGCAGCGCGAAACGGCGCAGCGGCGTGCCCGCAGGGGTCACGCTGACCGGCAGCGGGTCGCCTCCCATGAGCGGCGAGACGGAGAGGCACAGCTCGTCCAGACGGTCGGCCGCGACCAGCTCGCCGAGCCATCGGGGACCGCCCTCGCACAGCACCACCGCACAGCCGCGCTCGGCCAGGGCCCGCAGGGCGCGCGCCGGGTCGACCCGGTCCTCGCCGGCGATGAGCACCGTCGCCACCTCGCGAGCGGCGGCGAGGCGCTGGGGGTCCGCGGCGGAGCAGGTGATGAGCAGCGTGCGCGCCTCCTCCGACGCACCGGCGAAGACGTGCGAGGTGAGGTCGAGGTCGAGACTGCGACTGACCACCGCGACCGGCGGCAGCGAGGCCTGCCCGCGGAGCCTGCGCTGCTGCTGCGCCTCCTGAGACAGCCTCACCGGCGCATAGCCCTCGCGGCGTACGGTCTCGGCGCCGATCAGCACGACGTCGGCGATCTGGCGCATGCGGCGGAACAGCGACTGGTCCGGGGCGGTGGACAGCGCACCGACCCGGCCCGCGATTGCGGCGGTGCCGTCCAGGCCCGCCACCATGTGCCCGGTCACCCAGCATTCGTGGCGCGGCCGGGACCGATCGACGTCGAGATAGGGCCGGAGCGGGTCCGGGACCGGTGCACCGTGCTCGAGGAGCTCCATCCCGGCACCCTACGCGGTACCCTCCTCGCGCAGCCTCGGCTCCACGCGCTGCGCGGGGTGGTAGCCGGACTTGTCCTGGTAGAACGCGCGGATCCGGTCCATGTCGGCGCGCACGTCATCGGTGACGGAAACGGTCGAGCCCAGCCCAGTGGTCATCGTGGTGCGGTCCACGAACCCGAGGGTGAGCGGCAGGCCCGTCGCCCGGGCGATCCGGTGGAAGCCCGACTTCCAGTGCGTGTGCGGACCGCGTGTGCCGTCCGGGGTGATGACCAGGCCGAACACGGTCCCGGTGCGGACCAGGGCGATGACCTCCTCGACCACACGTGCCGGGTCGCGACGGTCCACGGGGATCCCGCCGAGTGCGCGCATCACGGGCCCCTTCCAGCCGGTGAACAGGTCGTGCTTGCCCAGCCAGCGCAGCTTCAGGCGCAGCCGCCAGGCGATCGCCAGCATGAACACGAAGTCCCAGTTGGAGGTGTGCGGTGCCCCGACGAAGATCGTGGGCCGGTCCGGGACGCGCTCGACGACGAGCCTCCAGGGGGAGAGGGCCCAGAAGGCGCGTGCGAGGAGCTGACGGATCATGTCCAGAGAGTAGGCGCTGAGGGTGCAGGGTCACTGCAGGAGGACCCTCTCCGGGACGGACGCACTGCTCGTGCACGGCCTGCCGGGCGGTAGAGGTGCGGTCGACGGGCGAGGCCCTGCGCTCACTCGCCGCGGGGCGGCCTGCGGGTCTGCTTGAGATCCGCGCGGCGTCGCTTGGCCGCGAGACGCCGGCGGCGGGAGCCGGCCGTCGGCCTCGTCGCCCGGCGCGGCACCTCGGGGGCGACGGCCTCGCGCAGCAGGGCGGCGAGCCGCTCCCGCGCGGCTCGGCGGTTCCTGAGCTGGGAGCGCTGCTCGGAGGCGGTGACGGTGAGCACCGTGCCCGCCGTGCGCAGGGCGAGATGCTCGAGGACGCGGGCGCGCTGGACCTCGTCCAGCGCCGAGGTGGTGGCCAGGTCCAGGCTCAGCTGGACGCGGGAGTCCGACGTGTTCACCCCTTGACCGCCCGGCCCGGAGGCGTGGGAGAACTGCTCGACCAGCTCCGCGGCGGGAACGCGCAGGCCGCGGGGCGCCCCCGGGCCGGGATCTACTCGCAGGTCGTCCATGTCCCCAGTGTGCCCCGCCGAGGGTCTGGCCGTCCGGCCGCGGACGGGGCACGATGGCGGCATGGCTGATCCGAAGCAGACCCTGACCCCTGAGCAGATCGCCGACGCCGGGCTCACCGGCTGGCATCAGGAGGGCGAGGCCCTCATCGCACGCTTCGACACCGGCGACTTCGCGACCGGGCTCGCGTTCGTCAACCGCGTCGGAGTCTCCGCCGAGGCGGCGAACCACCATCCCGAAATCCTTCTCACCTATCCCGAGGTCTCGGTGACCCTCTCGAGCCACGACGTCGGATCAGTGACCTCGCGCGACATCGACCTCGCGCGCACGGTCAGCGCCCATGCCGAGGAGCTCGGGATCCGCCCCGCGGAGGGCTGAGATCCGTATACGCGCGCAGGAGGGCCATCGGGGCGCGCCCGAACTCCCGGCCGCCGCGTCAAGGCGTCCATGAGATCCGGCGAGACAGGACTTCGGGCCCTGGAGCGCTCGGGGCGCCGGAACTAAGGTCGACGCATGATCGAGAATTCGAAGCTCACCGTCATCGGGGCCGGCGCCGTCGGCTCCAGCGTCGCCTACGCCTCGCTCATCCGCGGCTCCGCCCGCCACGTCGCCCTGTACGACATCGACGCCGCGAAGACCGAGGCCGAGGTGCTCGACCTCGCCCACGGCACCCTGTTCACCCGTGCCAGCGACATCATCGGTGGCTCCGACATCGGCGTGGTCGAGGGGTCGCACGTCGTGGTGATCACCGCCGGCGCCAAGCAGAAGCCCGGACAGACCCGCATCGAGCTCGCCGCGACCAACGCGAAGATCGTCGGGGACATCATGCGCCGCACCCTCGAGGTCGCACCGAACGCGGTCTTCGTGATCGTCACGAACCCCTGCGACGTCCTCACCATGCTCGCCCACGAAGCCTCCGGACTGCCGGCCGAAAGGGTGTTCGCCTCCGGCACCGTGCTGGACACCTCGCGCCTGCGCTGGGAGATCGCGCGACGCACCGGGGTGGCGCCCACCTCCGTCCACGCCCAGATCGTCGGCGAGCACGGCGACACCGAGTTCCCGTTGTGGTCCGCCGCCCGCATCCACTCCGTGCCGATCCTCGAGTGGCGGGCGGAGGACGGCGCACAGCGGTTCACGCTCGAGGAGCTCGACCGGATCGCCGTGGACGTGCGGGACGCCGCCTACAAGGTGATCCAGGGCAAGGGGGCGACGAACTACGCGATCGGCCTGTCCAGCGCGCGCATCGTCGAGGCGATCCTCAAGGACGAGAACGCGGTGCTGAACGTCTCCACCGTGCTCGAAGACTTCCACGGCATCGATGGGGTGGCCCTGTCCGTGCCGAGCATCGTCGGCTCGTTCGGCGCCCGACCGATCCGCGAGACGCCGTTCGACGCGCCGGAGCTCGAGAAGCTGCGCTCCAGCGCCGATGCGCTCGAAGCCGTCGCCGCCAGCCTGCGCGGCTGACGCACCAGGCTCGGGAGGTCGCGCGGGCCCCCCGGGAGCCTCAGAGTCGAGGCCCCCGACATCCCCGGGATGTCGGGGGCCTCGTCCCTGACCGCGTCACCGCCGGAGCGCCCGCTCCGGCACGACCTCGGAGACCTCTCATGTGGACCCAGACCCTCGACCCGCTCGACAACCTCCTCCTCTCGGCCCTCGCGGCCGCCCTCCCCATCTTCGTCTTCCTCCTGCTGATGGTGGTGCTGAAGCTCTCCGGGGTGCTCTCGGGCCTGATCGCCCTGGCCGTCGAGGTGCTCGTCGCGCTGATCGCCTACGGCATGCCCGCCACCGCAGTCGCCGGCGCCGGGCTCTCGGGGCTGCTCACGGCACTCTGGCCGATCGCGTACATCATCGTGATGGCTGTGTGGCTGTACCGCCTGGCGGTGCTCTCGGGCCGTTTCGACATCATCCGCGACTCGATCGGCGCGGTCTCCGCCGACCAGCGCATCCAGGTGCTGCTGATCAGCTTCGCCTTCGGGGCCTTCCTCGAGGGCGTCGCAGGGTTCGGGGTGCCGATCGCGATCTGCGCGGCGCTGCTGGTGCAGCTCGGCTTCGCCCCGATGCGCGCGGCGGTGCTCTCCCTGATCGCGAACGTCGGAGCGGGCGCCTACGGCGCGATCGGCATCCCCGTGCTGGTGGGCGCTCAGGTGACCGGGATGGAGGTGATGGACCTCTCCCGCATGATGGTGGTGATCCTGCAGCCGCTGACCCTGGTGGTGCCCTTCCTGCTGGTCATGGTCATGGACGGGGTGCGTGGACTGCGGGAGACCTTCCCGATGACCCTGGTGGTCTCGCTCGCGTTCAGCGGCGTGCAGGCCGGGGTGCTGTGGTTCATCGGCCCGGAGCTCGCCGACATCGGTGCGGGCCTGGCGGGGATGGTCGCCGTGTTCGCCGTCGCCCGAGCCTGGGCCCCGGAGCGGATCCACCGCGAGGACGACGCACCGGTGCCCGTGCTGCGCGCCCACAGCTTCAACGAGGTGGTCGTGGCATGGAGCCCCTTCTACATCCTCTCGGCGTTCATCCTGCTGTGGTCCCTGCCCCCGGTGGAGGAGCTGTTCACCACCGGCGCGCTCGGCGGAACCACCATTGCGGTCCCGCTGCCAGGGCTGACCGGTCACATCGCCACGGCCGACGGGACGGTGGTCGAGACGACCTGGACCCTCTCGCTGCTCGGTGCCACCGGCACCGCGATCCTGCTGGCCGTGATCGTCTCCTTCCTCACCACCCCGCAGGTGACCCTGCGGGACGTGCTCGGCGAGCTGGTGGGGACGGTGCGGAGCCTGGGCATGGCGATCGTGCTGATCGCGGTGATCCTGATGCTCGCGAACATCGCCAACCACTCCGGTGGCTCCTCCACGATGGGCTACGCCCTGGCGGCCGTCGGCCCGGTGTTCCCGCTGCTCGCCCCGGTGATCGGATGGATCGGCGTGTTCCTCACCGGCTCGGTGGTCAACAACAACACCCTGTTCGGACCGCTGCAGACCGCGACCGCGGGCAACATCGGGGTGGACCCGGCGCTGCTCGTGGCCGCCAACACCGCCGGCGGCACCACCGCCAAGGTGATCTCGCCGCAGTCGATCGCGATCGCGGCCGGCGCGGTGGGACTGTCAGGGCGCGAGGGCGAGATCACCCGCAAGGCGATCGCCCCCAGCCTCGGCATGCTCGTGGTGATCTGCGTCTGGAGCCTGCTGCTGTCGGTCCTCCTCTGACACCGGGAAGCGCCTGCGCCGGGTACGGGAGCGCCCGACGGGGACCGAGCCCCGTGGAACGGACCACGACATCGCCCTCCGGGCCGAGGATGCGCAGCATCGGCCGTTGCGGGTCGAGCACAGTCCCGGAGGCGATGTCGGGCCGTGCCTCGATGAGAGCGCGTCGGCTGCTGTCGCATTCGAGCCACTCGCCGCAGGCGTAGGTCATGTCCTGGGTGGAGCGCATGGGTGGTCCGTCCGAGGGGATGCGGCCCGGAACTCGGGGCGGGCAGGTGCGGCGAGGGCAAGGGCGCGCAGCGCGGTCAGCGCTCGAGACCGAGGACGACCTCGAGGCCGTCGACGCGCAGGGCAGCTGATTCAGACGGGGACGGGCGCCGAGGCGTCCTCCCGCGACTCCACGGTGCCGATGGACCACTGGTATCCCGGCTCGGTGCCGTTGACCTCGAAGGCGCCGATCTCGCGGGCCTTGTACACCCAGGGGTTGTGGGAGGCGACCGTGCGGGCGTTGCGCCAATGGCGATCCAGCGCCGAGGTCTCGCGCACGGCCGAGGCCCCGAGCGCGTCGAACAGCCGCGTCGCCGCCCCCGGCACCAAGCGGGAGGTGACCACCTGGGCCCGGGCAGAGGCGAGCTCCGCCGCCACCAGGGCGGAGCGCTCCTCCTCGCCGCCGGCACCCGCCGCGCGGGCGGCCTCCTCGATCGCCTCCGCCACCTGGCCCGCCAGCGCCTCCGCGGTCGCGGCGACCGCGGAGATCTCGCCGAGCACCTGCAGGATCTGCGGATCCTCCCGCACCCGGTCGGCGTTGCCATGGCTGTAGGTGCGGGTGCGGGCCGCGACCGCCGCCGCGGCGTCCTTGCGCACTGCCGCGGCGATCCCGGCGTGCACGGCGATCAGCACCAGCTGGTACACGGCGGTCTGGTAGCCGAACCGGTCCTCGAAGGGGATGACGTCCTGGGCGTCGAGCTGTGCGCGGTCGTAGACGATCGTGCCGGTCCCGGTGAGCTTCTGCCCGAACCCGTCCCAGTCGTCGCTGCGCGTGACCGCGGCCTGGACCAACGGCACCACGGCGATGTGCTGGGACCCGTCGGCCGCCTCGACCAGGGTGTCCGAGTAGTCGGCGAAGTAGGAGCCGGTGGTGTAGAACTTCCGGCCCGTCACCTCGGCGTGCTCGCCCTCGACCGCGACCTTCGTGCCCTGGGAGCCTCGCTCCACGGAGCCGATCTCCGACCAGGCGTTCCCGATCACCGCCCCGTCGGCGATCCGTCGCAGCCATCGCTGCCGGAACTCGGCGTGCGGTGTGATCAGGAGGTCCTCGACGAAGGCGATGTGCCCGCGCCAGATCTGGGGGAGGTTCGCATCGGCGGCGGCCAGGTCCACCAGCAGCGAGGTCAGCTGCCCGAAGGTGGCACCCAAGCCACCCGCCTCGACGGGCAGGCGCACGGTCCCGAAGCCGGCCTCGGCCAGGGCGCGCACGGCGCCGTGGGGCAGGGTGCGCTCGCGCTCCCGGTCCAGGGTCCCCTGGGCGATGGTCTCGATGACGGGGGCGAAGCGGGCGCGGAGCTCGGCGAGCGTGGTCATAGGTGTCCTTTCCTCGGTACTCACGGGTGGTGATGGTTGACCCTAGGGTCCCGTGCACCGCCGGGGCCAGGGTGCTGACCCATGCCGTCACACGGCGTTGCGGAGCAGCCGCTCGGGCAGGTGCGAGAATGCCGGGATGACCGCCACCCTCGTCGCCCATGACCTCGCCGGAGGGTACGGCCACCGCATCCTCTTCGACGGCCTCGACCTCACCGTCGCCCCCGGGGACGTGATCGGCGTGGTCGGTGCGAACGGCGCCGGGAAGTCGACGCTGCTGCGCCTCCTCGCAGGAGCCGCCGCCCCTCAGCAGGGCGGCCTGACGCTCTCCCCGTCGGACGCCTTCGTGGGCTGGCTCCCGCAGGAACACGAGCGGACCCCCGGGGAGAGCGTCGCCGGGTACGTCGCCCGACGCACCGGCTGCGCTCGGGCCACCGCCGACCTGGATGCCGCCGCCACCGCCCTCGAGCACGACGCCCCGCCCGGCGGCCCCGAGCCGGCCGACGTCTACGCCGCGGCGCTGGAGCGGTGGCTCGCCAGCGGCGCGGCCGACCTCGAGGAGCGCCTGCCCGTCGTGCTAGCCGATCTCGGCCTGCCGATCGGCCCGGGGGAGGCGGAGCAGGTGGCGATGACCTCCCTCTCCGGCGGCCAGGCCGCCCGGGTGGGGCTCGCCGCGCTGCTGCTCTCCCGCTTCGACCTGGTGCTGCTGGACGAGCCCACCAACGACCTCGACCTCGACGGCCTCGCCCGGCTCGAGGCCTTCGTCCAAGGCCTCCGCGGAGGGGTGGTGCTGGTCAGCCATGACCGCGAGTTCCTCGCCCGCTGCGTCACCGAGGTGCTCGAGCTCGACCTCGCCCAGCACTCCCACCGTCTCTTCGGCGGCGGCTACGAGGCCTATCTCGAGGAGCGCTCCACGGTGCGACGCCATGCCCGCGAGCGCTACGAGGAGTTTGCGCAGAAGAAGGCCGACCTCGTCGACCGCGCCCGCACTCAGCGCGAATGGTCCAGCCAGGGCGTCCGCAACGCGATGCGCAAGGCGCCGGACAACGACCGGATCCGCCGCCGTGCCCAGACCGAGTCCAGCGAGAAGCAGGCGCGGAAGGTGCGGCAGATGGAGAGCCGGATCGCGCGGCTCGAGGAGGTGGAGGAGCCGCGCAAGGAGTGGCAGCTCCAGTTCACGATCGGGGCCGCGCCTCGCTCCGGCAGCGTCGTCGCCACCCTCGCGGGCGCCGCGGTGCACCGGGGCGCCTTCACGCTGGGGCCGCTCTCCCTCCAGGTCGACGCCGGTGACCGCATCGGCATCACCGGCCCCAACGGCGCCGGGAAGTCGACCCTGCTGCAGCTGCTGCTGGGCAGGATCGAGCCCGACGAGGGCTCGGCCTCGCTCGGCGCGAACGTGCGGATCGGCGAGATCGACCAGGCACGCTCCCTGCTGGCCGGCGAGGCGCCGCTGGCCGACGCGGCCGGGGCGCTGCTGCCGGAGATGACCCCGGCGGACGTGCGCACCCTGCTGGCGAAGTTCGGCCTGCGCGCGGACCACGTGGGTCGGCCCTGCGCCGAGCTGTCCCCGGGCGAGCGGACCCGTGCGGCGCTCGCCCTGCTCCAGGCCCGCGGCGTGAACCTGCTGGTGCTCGACGAGCCGACCAACCATCTGGACCTGCCCGCCATCGAACAGCTCGAGCAGGCGCTCGAGAGCTACACGGGCACGCTGCTGCTGGTCACGCACGACCGGCGCATGCTCGAGACCGTGCGCATCGACCGGCGGTGGCAGGTGGAGGACGGCGAGGTCACCGAGCTCTGAGTCCCCGGCGTCCCCGTCAGCCCGCGAGCGGGCAGGGCTCGAGCACGTCGAGCGCGATCCGCGCAGCCTCCTCGGGGGAGGAGGCCTCGTGCAGCACCGGATCGGCGGCGCCCGCGACACCCACCAGCCAGGTCGCCCCGTTCTCCTCGTCGAGTCGGGCCACGATCACCGCACCGCGCTCCACGCGCGGGATCCGCAGCAGCGGACGCTCCGGGTCCAGATGCAGGACGCCGTCGAGCTCGGGACGCTCCGCGAGGAGGGCGCGGCGGATCTGCTCGCGCTCGAGCCAGTCGCCGAAGGCGACCGCGAGGGCACGGGTGAACTGCATGGAGGGTCCTTCCTCGGAAGCCAGGATCCGCTCGGGCGCTCAGGGCCCGACGGGGAACAGCTCGACCGCCCGGAATGCGGTCTCACGGCAATTGTTGGACAGCGGTCCGACAAATGGGAGTGACCGAGGCGTACTCCTCACAGGAATCCGGCGCTCTGAGACGCGTCTCACGCGCCCCGGGGTCAGCCTCGGGGCTCAGCAGGCGATGTCGCCCTCGACGAGCCCCTTGAAGCGGCTGCGATGGAACACCATCGCCTCGGCGGTCGGGGAGCTGTCGATCGCGAGGACCTCGAGCAGCGCGAGGTCATGATCACCCGCGCGCACCTCGTCGTGGACCCGCACTGTCATCCAGGCGGGGGCGCCCTGCAGCACCAGCGCGCCGTGCTCGTCGGCCTCCACGTCCAGGCCCTCGAAGCGGCGCTCCCGGTCGGGGCCCGCGAGCTGGCGGGTGACGCCGCGCTGGCGATCGCCGAGCACCGTGACCCCGAGATGTCCGTGCTCGCGCAGCAGCGGCCAGGTGCGCGAGCTGTGCTGCACCGCGACGGAGACCAGGGGCGGCTCGAGGGAGACCCCGACCGTGAAGGTCGAGGCGACGAGTCCGTGGCGCACGCCGTCGATCTCGGCGGCGACCAGCACCACTCCCTGCGGGAAGTGGGAGAAGGCCTCACGGAGCGCGGAATCGGTCAGCATGCTCCTGACTCTAGGACGCGTGCCGCGCCCGCGCACGGCCGGGCCCACGTCCTGGGACCCGACCGTCATGCGGCGTCATAGTGGCAGGTCAGCGAGGTGGGTCAGCCCTCCGTCGTCGCCTCGCCCATCGCGCTGATCTGGAAGCTCGCCCCCTCGGGATCCGCGATCGTCGTGATCCGTCCGAAGGGCGAGTCGAACGGGCCGTCGAGCACGCTCCCGCCGAGCTCCCGCACGCTCGCGAGCGCCTGCTCGGTGCTCTCGACGCCGAAGTAGACGCGCCATCCCATGGCATCCTCGGGCATCATCCCCGCCGCATCGCAGAGGCCCCAGCTCGCGCTCTCGCCGGAGCCGTTGGTCGCGTAGCGGAAGTCGTCCCCGCCCTCGTCCATCCCCTCGCCCACCGGCACCAGCTCGGCGTCGAACACAGCGGTGTAGAAGGCGGCGGCGTCGTCGTAGCGGTGGGTCATCAGCTCGAACCAGACGGGGGAGCCGGGCCGCCCGGTGAACTCGTAGCCCTCGAGCTGCTTCGGCTGCCACATCCCGATGGGGGCGCCGACGGAGTCGAGGACCACGGCCATGCGGCCGGAGTCGCCGATGTCATCGGCGGGGACGACGACGCCGCCGCCCGCCTCGCGGGCCCTGGCGACGCGGGCGTCGACGTCGTCGACGGTGAGGTAGACGCCCCACTCGGACGGCAGGGGGCTGCCCTCGGGGCAGGTCATCCCCGCCACGGACATCGCGCCGCCGACGAGCTTCCCGTCGTTGCGGAGGATCCGATAGCCGCCGAACTCCTCGCCGAGGCCCTCGACCTCCCAGCCGAACAGACCGGCGTAGAAGGGCATCACGGCGGAGACGTCCTGCGCGGAGAGATCGAGCCAGGTGGTGGTGCCGGTGCTGCGGGTCATGGTTCCTCCTGTGTTCGTGGTCCTTGCGGCGGCCGCGGCCGGTCCGGCCGGGGCTCCCACGCTAGGGCGGGGGCGGGGCGGAGGTGCGTCCGATCATGCGCAGTCCGCCGGCACCGTGCCGCGCGGGTCAGGCGGGGCGCAGCGCCGGCAGGGCCGACAGCATCGGCACGCTCCCGCCCGCCGCGGAGGTCCCGAAGCGGAGCGTCACCTCCCCGGGGCCGGTCAGCGGCGCAGGGTGCGCTGCGACCATCGGCGCCCGCGGTGCGAGCAGGTCCAGCGGATCGGCGTGCGGAAGCACCGCGAAGGCGAGCAGGAAGGGGGCGCCCGCGCACAGGGGGAGGTCGACGTGGTCGACGCCCGTGACGAGCACGCCCGAGGCCGGCAGGCCGATCGGCGCAGGCTGCGGGTACCAGCCCACCCAGATCGAGGGATCGCCGCGCCGGTCCGCGCCCTCGGGGAGCTCCAGCACCGCCCGCACGGCCCGGGCGCCCAGCGGGTGCGGGCGCAGCATCGTGAAGGGGCGCGGGGGAGCATCGGCGACCGTCTGCGCGAGGCGGCGCAGCTGCCCCGGGGTGACGCCGACGGTGCTGCGGAAGCGGCGGCCGAAGCTCGAGAGGGAGTCGAAGCCCACCTCGCAGGCCACGTCGATGACCGCGGCGTCGTCCGCCAGCAGTAGCTCCTTCGCCCGTCCGACGCGCAGGGCGATCAGGTACTGGCCGGGGCCGATCCCGAGCTGCGCGCTGAACAGGCGCGAGAAGTGGAAGGGGCTGTAGCCGGCCGCATCGGCGAGATCGGCGACCTGCAGCGAGGGCGCGCGGTCCCGGGCGAGGTCCACCACGGAGGCCAGCGCGGCCTCAGGCAGGGGCGTCGTGAGCGGCGTCACACGCGACAGTCTAGGGCGGCGGCCCGTCGGACGGCCTGGCCGACGGGAGCTCGTCCATCGGGCCTGCCGCGACGCGGCGGGTCGGGGAAGCGGCGACCTCGGCGGCCGGGCATGCGGCGACCCCGCCGACCGGGACGGGTCGACGGGGTCGCAGGGAGGGGGCTCGCCGAGCGGCGGACCGGAGGTGCCGGGATCAGCTCTCGGGGTCGGCGACCTCGGCCGGCTTCGAGTTGCGCAGGAAGAACGCCCCGACGAGGCCCAGCGCGGCGATCCCTGCGGAGACGTCGAACGCGACGTTGACGCCGTGGATCTGGCCCTCGACCCCGTGCTCGGCCGGGTCCAGCGCGGCGACCGTCATCACGGTGACCAGCACGGCAGTGCCGACCGAGGCGGCGATCTGGCGCAGGGTGTTGTTCACAGCGGCGCCGTGCGGGATGAGGGGCTGTGGCAGCTGGTTCAGCGCCGCCGTGGTGACCGGCATGATCACCATCGCGGTGCCCAGCATCCGCACCGCGTTGACGATCGCGATGTAGGCGAAGGAGGTCTCCGGGGTGAGCCGCGCCAGCAGCAGGCTCATCGACGCCAGCAGCGCGAAGCCGACGATCGCGAGCACCCGGGCGCCGAAGCGGTCGAAGATCCGGCCCGTCACCGGGGACATGACGCCCATGATGACCGCGCCCGGCAGCAGCACCATCCCCGACTCCATCGCGGAGAAGTCGCTCATGTTCTGCATGAACAGCGGGATCATCAGCATGCCGCCGATCATCGCCATGAACACCAGCATGCCCAGCACGGTGCCGAGGGTGAACATCGGGTTGCGCAGGATCCGCAGCTGCAGCAGCGGCTCCTCGATCCGCAGCTGGCGCCGCACGAACCACACCAGCGCGACCACGCCGACGGCCAGCGGCGCGATCACCTGCGCGCTCGCCCAGCCGGAGGTGCCCGCCGTGGAGAAGCCGAACAGCAGGCCGCCGAAGCCGAAGGTCGACAGGATCAGGGAGGGCACGTCGAGACGGGGATCCGTCTGCTCGGTGACGTTGCGCAGCGTGAGATGGGCGAAGATCAGCGCGCCGAGCGTGATCGGCAGCATCATCACGAACAGCACCCGCCAGGACCAGTGGTCCACGATGAAGCCCGACAGGGTCGGGCCGATCGCCGGGGCGAAGGAGATCACGAGGCCGAAGGTGCCCATCGCCGTGCCGCGACGGTGGATCGGGAAGATCGCGAAGAGGATCGTCTGCATCAGCGGCATGATCATGCCGCCGCTGGCGGCCTGCACCACGCGGCCCACCAGGAGCACCGCGTACACCGGCGCGACCGTGCAGATGAGCGTGCCCAGCGCGAAGATGCCCATCGCCGCGAAGAACATCGTGCGCGTGGAGAACTTCTGGATCAGGAACGCCGTCGCGGGGATCATGATCCCGTTGACCAGCATGAACAGCGTGGTCACCCACTGGGCGGCATTCGCGGTGATGCCGAAGTCCGCCATGAACGCCGGCAGCGCCGTGTTCAGCAGCGTCTGGTTCAGGATGATGACGAAGGCGCCGGCGAGCAGCACCGCCATCACGATGTTCGGGTTCACCTGCACCGGGGCCGGGCCCCCGGAGCCTGTCGTCCTGCCGTTCGTCTCGCCGCTCACGGCGGGCACCTCTCTCGTCTCGATCGCCACCTGGCCCCTCTCCGCTCGTCCCCGCTCGACGCGGTCGGCGGTCTCGACCGCCTTCAGCACAGTAGGTCGAAAGTTGCACTGAGTGCAAGGTCAGGGGAGAGAGGTCCATGCCTCATCCGGCCCCGCGCGTCGAGGCCTCGACCCGAGGGGTCGCCCGATGCCCGACGTGCCCACGACGCGCTCATCGCACAATGGAGCGGTGTCCGCCCCCTCCTCCCTCCTCGTGCGCGCCGACGAGTCGATCGCCTCCCTCGCCCCCGGGTACTTCGCCCTCGTGATGGCGAGCGGGATCGTCTCCGTCGGCCTGCGGATGACGGGCTTCGGGGCGGCGGCCCGTGCGTTGCTGGTCCTCGCCCTCGTCGCCGCGGCGGTGCTCGTCGTGCTCTTCGCGCTGCGCGCCCTGCGGCACGGCGCGCGGATGCGTGCCGATGCGCGCAGCCCCGAGCGCGCCTTCGGGTTCTTCACGATCGTGGCGGCCGCGAGCGTGCTCGCCGTCGGCCTCCAGGCCGAGGGGACGGGTGGTGCGGCGTTCGTCCTGCTGATGCTCGGCGCGGCGATCTGGGCGGTGCTCGGCTACGTGCTGCCCTGGCAGGTGCTGATGACCCGCGACGGCGGCCGGATCCTCGAGCGCACCGACGGCAGCTGGTTCGTGTGGTCGGTGGCCTCCCAGTCGCTCGCCGTCGGCCTCTCCGGCGTGCGGCCGCCCGACGGGGACGCCGCGCATCTGATCGGTGCGCTGACCGTGATGGCCTGGTCGGTGGGGACGATCCTGTACGCGGGCATCGCCGTGCTGGTGATCCTGAGGATCGTGCACTTCGGGATCACCCCGGAGCAGTTCCAGCCCACCTACTGGGTCTCCATGGGCGCGCTCGCGATCGCCGTCGTCGCCGGCACCGCCGTCTACGAGATGCCGCCCGTGCCGATGGTCGAGGCGGCGAGGGGGCTGATCGGCGGGACCGTGGTGATCTTCTGGTGCTTCGCGCTGTGGCAGATCCCGCTGCTGGTCGGTGCCGGCGCGTGGCGCCATCTCGTCCACCGCGTGCCGCTGCGGTACGAGCCGGCGCTGTGGTCGATGGTGTTCCCGCTGGGCATGTTCGCCGTCGCCTCGATGCGGCTGGGACGGAGCGAGCACCTGCCCCTCGCCGAGGCCGTCGGGGAGGTGGGCCTCGTCATCGCCGTGCTCGCCTGGGTCGCGGTCGCCGGGGGCCTGGTGCTCACCCTCGTGCGTGCTCCGGCCGCGTCCCGTCGCTGACGGCTCGCCGTCCCGCCCCTTCACGTCCGCCGCCGCCCTGATGTCGGGCCTGGCGGCGCAGGCGGAGGAGCTCGACGTCTCCGAGGACGAGAAGGAGAGCTTCGCCCAGAGGGGACGGGCGCCCAAGGTCGTCTTCTCCTCGACGCTCAGCGAGCCCCTGGACTGGCAGAACACGACTCTCGTCAGCACCGACGCCGCCGAGGCGGTGCGGGCGATGAAGGCGGAGGCGACGAGGCCGCTGGTGCTCAGCGGCAGCCTGAGCCTCGGCCACGCGCTCATGAAGGCCGAGCTCGTGGACCGCTTCCGGGTGGTGCTCTTCCCCGTCATCACCGGCCGCACCGGTCTTGAGCGGATCTGGGAGCAGTTCGAGGACTTCTCCCTCGAGCTGCTCGCCGCACGCACCTTCGAGGGCGGCCTGCAGCTGCTCGGTACGCGCCGGCCCACCTCGAGCGGCCACCCGGCACGGCCTGGGACCGCTCGGCGGCCGACGAAGGCTGACCCCGTCGGCCGTCGGAGCGACGCTCCCACCGGCTGGGGCTGAGCGCCCGCTCCCGCCGGCCCGCCCTCGTGCGGGCCCCGTCGGCCGCCGCAGCGGCGCTCAGCTGAACTGGATGCCGCCGTCGACGAGCATCGTCTGCCCGGTGACGTAGTCCGAGTCGGGACCCGCCAGGTAGGACACCATCGCCGCGACGTCCTCCGGCACGGAGACCCTGCCCAGGTGGATCGAGCGCGCATTCTCCTCGAGCGCCTCGCCCCTCTGCTGGCCGTGCTTCGCCGCGAGCTTCTCGTCGATCAGGTCCCACATCGCGGTGCCGACGATGCCGGGACCGTAGGCGTTGACCGTGATGCCGTGCTCAGCCCACTCCATCGCCGCGGCCTGCGTGAGGCCCCGCACCGCCCACTTGGTGGCCGAGTAGGGGCCCAGCAGCGCGAAGGGGCGGAAGGCGACGATCGAGGCGGCGCCGATGATCTTGCCGCCGTGGCCCTGAGCGATCATCTGCCGCGCGGCCTGGCGGTAGGAGTTGAAGACCCCGGTGACGTTGACGTCGAGGATCTTCTGGAAGTCGGCGGCGTCGTAGTCGATGAGCTCCTGGACCTGCGCGATCCCGGCGTTGGCGACGAACACGTCGAGGTGTCCGCCCGCCTCGACGGCGGTCTCGACCAGCGCCTCGACCGAGGCCTCCTCGGTGACGTCGGTCTCGGCGGCGGTGGCGGCGCCACCTGCGGAGGTGATCGCCTCGACGGTGGAGGCGACGCCCTCCTGCATCGAGGGCAGGTCGGCGACGATCACGTGCAGGCCGTCGCGGCCCAGGCGCTGGGCGATGGCCTCGCCGATGCCGCGGGCGGCGCCGGTGACGACCGCGACCTTCTGTCCCTCCGGCGCCCTGTCCCGGGCGGCCTCGACGGTCGAGCGGTCGTTCGCGGTGGTGCTCATGGTGACTCCTCCTCGAGTTCCGGCGGCGCGTCCGTCGGGCCGCCGCGGCCAGGAGACCAACGCGCGTGTGACCCAGGCAACATCTCCTCTTGTCCCGTGAGAAGCGCGGGACGCGCCCCGGCAGATCGGTGCGCGGGCGCCCGAGGGGCGACGGCACGGAGTCGTCGGCAGGACGACGCGGCGGGGGCGCCCACCGCTCGGTGGACGCCCCCGCATCGGCCCGTCGTGGTGACGGGCGTCCCTGCCCGGGAGGCAGGAGGAGCCGCTCCGCCGGCAGCTCCCGCCGCCGTCAGTCGACGGTGATCTCGCCCATCGGCCCCCAGCCGTCGCTGTCGATCTGGTGGGAGATGATCTGCGGCGTCGCCGTGAGGTACTGCGGGAACTCCTCCTGCATCTTCTTGAAGTGCGGGGAGTCCACGTGCGGGCCGGCGCCCTCGTCGGTGAACGCCTCGATGAGCACGTAGGTGCTGGGCTCCTTGACGCTGCGCGACCACTCGAACCACAGGTTGCCCGGCTCGGCGAGCGTGCTCTCGGTGAACTCGCTCGCGATCTCGGGCCAGCGGTCGGCGAACTCGGGCTTCACAGGGAACTTCACGTTGATGAGGATCATCGTCGGGTCCTTTCTGAGAGGTGACGGGACCAGCCTGCCGTATCCGGCACGCGCGGGGAACCTCGATTCTCGCAGGGCAAGAAGCAGGGCTCGGGCACAATGGTCGCCGGAAGGAGGACGACGATGACCTCGAACGACACAGGCCGAGCGGCCCAGGACCAGGGCGGCCAGGTCGCCCGGGCGATCGCGGTGCTGGAAGCGGTGGCGGAGCACGGCAGCAGCACCGCGCGCAGGATCTCCGAGGCGACCTCGATCCCGCTGCCCACGGTGTATCGGATCGCGCAGGAGCTGATCCGCTCCGAGTACCTCGTGCACCTGCGCACGGAGAAGCGCTTCGCACTGGGCTACAAGCTGCACCGCCTGGCCGTCGGCCTCCATGACGATCTCGGCATCCCGCGCTCCGTGCGCGAGGAGGTCCACGCCATGCATCGTGACCTGGGCATGGCCGCCTATCTCGCGATCCACCGCGGCACCGACTTCGTCGTCGTGCACGTCTCCGACTCGCCGCAGGCTCCGCGGCTGTCCCCGCTCGGCTTCGGCTTCCACGAGAGCCCGCACGCGACCGCCTTCGGGAAGGCGGGGCTCGCCTCCCTCGCTCCCGAGGAGCAGGAGGAGTACCTGGCAGGGCCCCTGCGTGCCCACACCGACCGCACCCTCGTAGACCCGGGGGAGCTGCGCCGCCAGCTCGCCGAGATCGCCGAGCGCGGCATCGCCTGGGAGCACCAGGAGTTCGTGCCCGGCTCCAGCTGCCTCGCCGCGACGATCAAGGCCGACGACGGGATGCTGCTGGGCACCGTCGCGGTCTCCGCGCCGGTCGCCGCCTACGAGGGGCGTCTCCGCCATGTCGAGGACCGGGTGCGGGCCTGCGCCTCCCGCGCCGGGCGCGCCTATCGTCTGGGCGCACAGGCCCACTGACCGCGGCACCCGTCGGCGTTCTCGCCCGGTGATAACGGCGCTGGGCGCTCGCCGCAGCCCCTGCCTATCGTGTGCCTCAGGTCACTGACGAAGATGCAGTGGGAAGGAGACGCCATGAGCGCACCGGACGGCGACGAGGCCGTGAACGAGATCGAAGGGACCGACGAGGCGGAGGCGACGCTCACCGCCCTGATCAAGGCCGCGTTCCCGCACGAGCGCGTGCCGGACTCGGCCTACCGGCGGGCCGCGGACACCGTCCGCTGCGCGGCGGAGGAGAGCGCGTGGATGCGGGTCAAGCTCGCCCACGGCCTCGACTCCCTCGAGGCCCTCGCGGACGGCCGCTTCACCGAGCTCAGCCCCGAGGAGGCGCTGCCGCTTCTGCTGCGCATCCAGCACACGACCTTCTTCGGCTTCGTGCGGCAGACCGTGGTGGTCAGCCTCTACGAGGACGAGGAGGTCTGGGAGGTGATCGGCTACGAGGGACCGTCCTTCGAGAAGGGCGGCTACCTCCACCGCGGATTCGACGATCTGGACTGGCTGCCGGATCCGCGGATCGAGGAGTACGACGGGGAGCCGCTGGTGGAGGTCGTCTCCGATCTCCCCCGCGGGGCGACCACGAAGAGCGTCCGGGGCGCCGCCGTCCCGGCAGGACAGAGCAGGGCACGCGCCGGACGCACCGGCCGCGGGACGAAGGGGCAGGCATGAGCACGATCGATCACTCCACCGAGGCCGTCGTCATCATCGGCTCGGGCGCCGGCGGTGGCACCCTCGCCTACGAGCTGACCAGGGCGGGCGTCGAGTGCGTGCTGCTCGAGGCCGGCCCGTACCTGCGCGGCGAGGACTACATGAACCTCGAATGGGCCGCCTTCGACCAGATGGCGTGGACCGACACCCGCACCACCTCCGGCAGCTGGCGCATCGCGAAGGACTTCCCGAACCTGCCGGCCTGGATCGTCAAGGCCGTCGGCGGCACCACCACCCACTGGTCCGGGGCGACCCCGCGCTTCAAGCCGCACGAGTTCCGCACTCGCAGCACCTACGGCCGAATCGACGGCGCGAGCCTGATGGACTGGCCGATGACCTACGAGGAGCTCGAGCCGTACTACACCCGCGCCGAGGACGCGATCGGCTCCACCCACCGCGGAGGCCGACCGCCTCTGCCGGCGAACAACAACTACAAGGTCCTCGCCGCCGGCGCCGAGAAGCTCGGCTACCGCCACTACGCCACCGGCCCCTACGGCACCAACGCCGAGCCCTATGACGGCCGTCCCGCCTCGGTCCAGGACGGCTTCAACTTCCAGGGCGACAAGAGCGGCGCGAAGTGGTCGACGATGGTGCGCGAGATCCCTCGCGCCCTCGCCACGGGGAAGCTCGACCTGCGCCCGGACTCGCACGTCGCGCAGATCCTGCACGACCGCACGGGACGGGTCGACGCGGTGCTCTACCTCGACGCCGAGGGGAACCTGCACCGCCAGGCGGCGAAGCTCGTGTGCGTCGCCGGCAACGCGATCGAGACGCCGCGCCTGCTGCACCTGAGCTCCTCGTCGCTGTTCCCCGACGGGCTCGCGAACTCCTCCGGCCTCGTGGGCCGCAACTACATGCGCCACATGACCGGCAGCGTGTACGCGCAGTTCGACAAGCCGGTGCACATGTACCGCGGCGAGACCATGGCCGGGAACATCAGCGACGAGTCCGTGCACGATCCCTCGCGCGGCTTCGCCGGCGGCTACTACATCCAGACGATCTCGCTGGGCCCTGCCTTCATGGCGAGCTTCGTCGAGCCCGGCTCCTGGGGGCCGAGCTTCACCCGGCTGCTGGACGCCTACGAGAACACCGCCGGCTGCTGGCTGGTGGGGGAGGACATGCCCCAGGAGTCCAACGCCGTCACGCTGGACCCCACCGTCACGGACCAGCACGGACTGCCGGTCGCGAGCGTCCACTTCGACGATCACCCCAACGACCTCTCCATGCGCGAGCACGCCTACGGCAGGGCCGAGGCGCTGTACGAGGCCGTCGGCGCGGTGGGCACGCATCGCACCCCGCCGTACCCCTCGACCCACAACCTGGGCACCTGCCGCATGAGCGAGCGGCCGGAGGACGGGGTCGTGGACCGCTTCGGTCGGGCGCACGACGTGCCGAACCTGTTCGTCTCGGACGGCTCGCAGTTCACCACCGGCGCCGCGGCGAACCCGACGCTGACGATCGTGGCGCTCGCGATCCGTCAGGCCGAGCACATCGCCGAGTCGCTCCGCGCCGGCACCGTCTGATCCGGAGCGGGTCAGGTCCGGGCGGAGCGGCCCCGCCGGGCCCCTTCAGGAATCGAGAGGCAGATCTCGACCGGAGAGATACCGGTCGAGATCTGCCTCTCGATGTGCGTGTCGATGCCGAACCGGCGATCGCCCGGCCCGGTGGGGTGCGGGGCGGCGCAAGGGGCCGGAGCTGGGGCAGGTCCGCCGGGGATGCGGGCGGCGCCGGGGACGGTCGGCCCGGCGAGGGGTCAGACGTTGATCGTGACGTCCCCTGACTCGCGCAGCTTCCCGGCGATCTCGGTGGCGGCCTCGTTCTGCTGCTGCATGGTGGCCTGCTGGGCGAGCTGGTCCTTCATCTCCTCGAAGGACGGGACCTCCTCGGCGGAGCCGCCGGCGGCGGACTGCTGCTCGACCATCGCGTCGTACTGGGCCTTCAGCTCCTCGTCGCTCGGCTCGGCGATGTCGGCCTCCTGCTCGATGTAGGTCGTGATCGCGAACTGCGAGGCGGCGTCCTGGCGGACCTGCTCCGCGGAGATGCCCTGCTGCTCGAGGGCGCTGACCACCTCGTCCCCCGAGCCCAGACCGCTCTGCTTCGCGATCTCGTCGAGGGTGGTGTCGATGTCCTTGTCGGTGGCCTTGATGCCCGCGTCCTCGGCCCCCTGGCGCAGCAACTCGTTGTTCACGAGCTGCTCGGCGACCTGGGTCTTCAGCTGCTCCTCATCGGGCGCCTGCCCGCCGGCCTGCTGCTGCATCGCCATCTGCTGGTACTGGGACTGGTAGGTCTGGACGAAGTCGTCCTTGGTGATCTCCGTGCCGTTGACGGTCGCGACGACCTCTGGCACGTCGGAGACGTCGGCCTCCTGGGCCTGCGGGTCGCCGGCCGCGCCGCCGCCGTCGGACGCGCCCGGAGCCGCCTGGCCGCCACCGTCGGAGGCGGCCGGTGCCGCCTGCCCGCCGCCGTCGGACGCCTGCGAGGGATCGTCCTGCCCGCCGCTGCACGCGGCGGTCAGACCGAGCGCGGCGGTGAGCGTGAGCGCGGCGAGGGTGCGCCGCAGGGCTGAGGTGCTTCGGACCTTCACTGTGCCTCCTGGGATCGTTGGCCCGGGCGACGGTACGCCCCGAACCCTGGTGCCGCGTTCCGGAACCGCCCAGGAAGCCGGTCACAGCGCCGACGGCGTGGGACGAATCACGAAATGGTAACGGTGTGAGTCGTGTGCGAGGTGCTGTGCCCCGGGGGAGCGCGCTGTCCGACGGTCGGGGCACGAGGACGCGCTCCCGCTGCGCGGTGCGCCGACACGGGACGAGCCCGCCCGTCGCCGGGCGCCGCGCGACGCGACAGTGGCCCGGACGCCTCTCGGCGTCCGGGCCCCTGCGGGCGGGTCATCACTCGAGGTGCTCGAGTGCGTAGACCGTCATCGCGTCGCGGACGTGCTCGGCGAAGGGCCGGCCGTCGACCGTGAAGGTCGCCCCGAAGCGGGGATCGGCGACGTACATGTCGCCGATGCCGACGAAGGCCTCGGCACCGGGCCGCTTCCCGCCCCAGCCCGCGCTGATCCAGGTGTACAGCCGGGCCGTCAGGGCCTGGACCTCCTCGTGCTCCGCGGGCAGCTCGCGCGCCGAGGTGTCGGCGAAGCCGGCGACCAGGGCGTCGACCTCCTCGCGGAAGCCCTCCTTCTCGGCGTTGCTCAACGAGCGCCACCACCGGTCGGAATCGGCGTAGGCCTGCTCGCCCCACCTCTCCTCGACCTCCTCGCGGTGCTGCGTGTGGTCGAATCCGTCGAACATCGTGTCCGTCATGAGCTCTCCTCCTATCTCGAGAATCCGGATCGTGGACTGCACCGAGGCGACGATGCGGGACAGACGCTCCTGCTCCCGCTCGAGCTGCGCGGCATGCGCCCGCAGCGCGGAGACCGTCTCGACCTGCTCGTCGAGCACGCGGCCGATCTCGGGCAGCCCGAGCCCCAGCTCGCGCAGGACGAGGATCCGCTGCAGACGCAGCAGGGCCGCGCCGTCGTAGAACCTCTGCCCGCCGTGACCGGTGCGGCTCGGGGCGAGCAGCCCCACCTGCTGGTAATGGCGCAGGGTGCGGCTGGTGACGCCGGTGCTGCGGACGATCTCCTGGATCGACCACTCCCGGGCCGGGTGCCGTGGCGACTCCATGGCTCCTCCTCTCGACGGTCTCCTTCGGTGCGATCACGATCATTCCCCTTGACGTCGCATCAAGCGCAAGGGGGCGGAAGAAGAATCTTCGCCGGGGCCGCGACGCGGGCCGGGTGAAGAGGTGGACCTGGGCCGGGGGAGGGACCCGGGTCGACGGCGGAACCCGGGCCGTGCGAGAGGGCCGGGGCGAGCCCCGCGGGGACGACGACGCCCGCCGGACCGTGCGGGGCACGGACGGCGGGCGTCGTGGGGGAGGCGTCTGCAGAAAGGGGACTCAAGCGGCACGCCAAGGAGCTCATCGCCGCGGCGTGCCGCCTGAGTCCCGATTGTGAAGGCGGGCCCACGTCATGCAGCTGGGTCCGGGGCGTGCGCGTCAGGCCGGAGCGACGAGTCGCCCGGCGGGCGACCGTCGCTCAGTAGCCGATGGACCTCAGGTACTCGCGGGACTCGCGGATGCAGTCGATCGGGTCGCGGCCGTAGGTGTCGTCCTGCTCGATGAGGAAGTACTCGGCGCCGGCCTTCTCCGCGGCGGGCAGCAGCGCGGGCCAGTTCATGTTGCCCTGGCCCACCTCGGCGAACTGTCCGAGGGAGAGGAAGGTCCCGTAGAACTCCTTCATGTCCATCTCGCCGGCATCGAAGCGCTTCACGGCGTCCTCGGGCATCGGCGCGACGCGGAAGTCCTTGACGTGGATGAGCTTGCAGGCGCCGGTGTAGGCCTCGAGCATGTCCAGCGGAGCCATGCCGCCGCGCTGGACCCAGTGCAGGTCCACCTCGAACAGCAGCGAGGGGGCGACGCGGCGCACGATGTCGAAGATCCGCTCGCCGTCGAACTGGATGAGGTCCACGTGGTGGTTGTGGTAGCAGAGCGTGATCCCCTTCTCGGCGAGACGGGCCGCATAGGGCTCGACGGAGGCCGCCCAGTCCTCGGCCGCCTTCTTCGAGGTCATCGCCGAGAACGGCATCATGCCGATGCGCAGGAAGCGCGCTCCGGTCTTCTCGCACGCCTCGACGGCGCGGTCGAACTCGGTCTCGAGAGCGAAGCCGTTGCCGCCCGGGGCGATCGAGACGCTCATCGCGGCGGTCTCGACGCCGAAGTCAGCCTTGCCGCGCACGAGGTCGTCGATGAGCTTGTCGGTCATCTCCACCTGGGAGACCTCGACGGCGTCGATGTCGAGCTCGCGCACCTGGCGCAGGACCTCGTACATCCCCTTCTCGTTGATCTGGTCCTTGAGCATCATGAGCTGGAGTCCGAGGACGGGCATGGGTGTTCTCCTTCGAAGAGTGCGGTGGCGGTGGGGAGGCGGGCGCGGCCCGGGTCGACGGGAGGTCGGCGCCGGGCCGCAGGGCGAGCGCTCAGGAGCGGGTGGGGAACTTCCCCTCCTCCTCGATGCGCTTGTTGAGCTCGGAGAGGTACTCCTCGGCCGGGTAGTCCACGAGGTCGATCTCGCGGCCGGTCCAGGCCGACAGCTGCATGCCGGAGGCCAGGCGCACGCCGTTGATGCCCTCGGCGCCGTCGGCGATCAGCGGGGTGCCGTCGTTGACGTGCGCGGCGAAGTTGGTCAGGACGTCGATGTGCTGCTGGCCCCAGGCCGACTCGTAGGTCTTCTCCTCGACGGTGTACAGCGAGGAGGGATCCATCTCGCCGCGGAACAGCTTGGCCACGTCCTGCATGGTCATCTTGTCGCTGAGGCTGCGCTCGTCCTCCGACAGGCGGTAGACGGTGACCTTGTTCGACTTGTCGACGACGACCTTGCCCTTGTCGAAGAGCAGCTCGAGGCGGTCGGTGCCGATGATGTCGTTGGTCGAGGTCATGAAGTGGCCGGTGACGCCCTCGCCGAAGTCGACGAGCGCGTTGACCTCGTCCTCGGTGGCGATGTCGCGCTGGAAGCCGAAGGCGAGCTTCGCGAAGACCTTCTTCGGGGCGCCGGCGAGCCACTGCCACAGGTCCAGCTGGTGGGGAGCCTGGTTGACGAGGACGCCGCCGCCCTCGCCGCCCCAGGTCGCGCGCCACTCGGACTGGTCGTAGTAGCCCTGCGGGCGCCACCACGACGTGATGATCCAGGAGGTGTGGCGCAGCGCGCCGAGCTCGCCGGACTCGATCAGCGCCTTGAGGTCGGTGTAGACCGGGTTGGTGCGCTGGTTGAACATGATGGCGAAGGTGGTCTCGGGATGCTCGGCCGCGAAGGCGTTCATCTCCTCGACCTGCTTGGTGTAGACGCCCGCGGGCTTCTCGGTGAGGGTGTGGATGCCCTTGCCGATCGCGGTGATCGTCATCTCGGGGTGGAGGTAGTGCGGCACGGTGGTGACCACGGCGTCGACATCCCCGGAGTCCAGCATCGCGACGTAGTCGTCGTAGAAGGGGGTGCCGGCGTGCTTCTCGGCGGCGGCGTCCTTCTTCGCGGGATCGGTGTCGGCGATGGCGCCGAGCGTCATGCCCGCGATCCTCCCGTCGGCCAGGAGGCCGGCGTACATGCCGCCCTGGGCGCCGAATCCGATGATGCCGAGGCGGACGTTCTTCTCCGACATGGTGTCTCCGTTCTGTGGTGGTGCCACGCTCCCGGGAGGGGACGCGGATGGATCTGGTGGGACCGAGGAGCGAGGGGAGGGAGGGGAGGAGGAACGCGCTCTCCCTCTTCATCGAGCCTATATGCGTCGGCAGACCCGTGACCGGGGCCGCCGATGCACGGGGATCAGGCCTGCTCGGAGGCCGAGGCGGCGGCCGCCGCGTGACGCTCCTCGAGGATCGCGACGTTCTCGTCGACCCGCTTCTTGGTCAGCGGGTACCAGAAGACGAGGGCCAGCAGCGAGACCAGCAGCAGCAGGGCGGGGACGAGGGTGCCGAGGGTGTAGATGCCGTCGAGCACGGACTGGCTCTGCTCCACGCCGCCGGACTGGTAGCCGATCCAGCCGAGCGCCCAGCCGACGAGACCGCCGGCGATCGCCTGGCCGAGCTTGCGGGACCAGGAGTACATGCCGTACACGGTCGCGTCGTTGCGCTCGCCGGTGCGGATCTCCTGCAGGTCGATCACATCGGTGATGAACGCCCAGATGAGGATGTTCAGCGCGGAGACGCCGAGCATCAGCAGCGCGTAGCCGACCATGAACACGTAGGGGCTGTCGGTGCGTATCACGAACAGCAGCACGCCGGAGATCACGCCGAGGATCAGGCCGACGGCGCCGACCTCCTTCTTGCCGAACGTCTTGGCGAGCTTCGAGGCGACGGGGACCAGCAGCAAGGTGGGGGCGAGGCCCACGAAGTTCACCAGGCTCAGGAGCTGACCGTTGTTGAAGTACTCGTTGAGCATGTACGGCATCATGCCGCCGAGCATCATGAAGGCGATCAGCATGAACAGGGCGGTGGCGATCAGGCCGGTGAGGCCGCGGTTGATGAGCATCGAGCCGAGCGCCTGGCCGAGGCCCTGGCGCTGGTCCTTCTGCTTCGGCGGGGTGGTGATGCGCTCCTCGACGTTCACGAAGCAGAGCAGGTAGCAGATCACGGCGAGGACGCCGCAGCCGAGGGCGGCCCACATCATCCGGGTCCCGGACATCTCCGACTGGCCGGAGACCTGGACGAAGACGACCAGCGGCAGGAGCACGGAGATCGCGAGGTTCGCGAGGGTGCCGCCGAGGGAGCGGAACACCGACAGCGAGGCGCGGTGGCCGGGATCGTTGGAGATCACCGAGGCCATGGAGCCGTAGGGGATGTTGATCAGGGTGTAGAAGACCGAGCCCCACAGGACGTAGGTGGCGACCATCCAGGCCAGGCGGGTGCCGTAGGCGCCGTCGGCCACGAAGGGCGAGAACATCAGGAACGCCATGACGGTCACCGGGACCATGATCCGCAGCAGCCAGGGCTTGAAGCGGCCGGAGCGACCGGGCTTCAGGGTGTCGATCAGACGCCCGGCGCCGACGTCGGTGAACGCGTCGAGGATGCGCGCGACGAAGAGCAGAGTGCCCACGTGGGCGGCGCTGATGCCCATGACGTTCGTGTAGAAGATCATGAAGAACGTGGACTGGAGGATGAACGTGAAGTCGTTCCCCCAGTCGCCGAACATGTAGCCGACCTTGTCGCGCCAGCTGAACGGCCTGATGTCCTTCTTCTGCTTGGGTGTCGCTGCGGTGGTGCTCATCGTCGAAGCTCCTTCGGGCTCATCCTTGAGTCGCGAGAGCGGCGTGCGCGGGGGTGCGGGCTGCTCTGATCGCGGTGCTCTCCGGGGGACCGGTGAGGCGGGGTGAGGAGAGTCTGGTCAGGAGCACGGAGGAGGTGGCGATGTTGCCGGAGGTTGCAGTGTTGCCAAATGGTCTCGAACTTGTTGCCTGGTGAGTAACGGAGGTCTCACCAGCATCGATGATCTTGTCGCAACGAAGAGATGTCGGTCACATCGCGGGGTGCGCGCCGGGGCTGTTCGTTCGGTTGCCAACGGTTGCCGGTGGGGGTCGGCGGTCGGTTCAGGTGTGCCGAGAGGCATTGCGCTCGGCGACGCTCGCCCGGGCGTCATCAGGGTCCCGGAGGCGCTGATGCGGGAACGACGGACGGCCGGGCCGCCCACGAGGGGCGACCCGGCCGTCCGGGAGGGGTGCGGCGGTGCCGCAGGCGGTCATCACCCCGTCGGGGGCGCTGCCGCGGTCAGGCTCAGTAGAGGTTCAGGAAGGCCTGCAGGACCTCGACGGTGTCCCCGTCGATCTCGTCGGAGCCGTTCTGGACGGCGCCGACCTCGTGCTGGAGGCCGGCGACGGTGTCCTCGCCGATCACGCCGTCCTGCGAGGTCTTGGCCCAGGCCTGCAGGGCGAGGGTGGTCTCCTCGTCCATCTCGCCGGTCTGCTCCACGCCCAGCCAGTCCTGGAGGGCGGTGATGGTCTTCGGGCCCATCTTGCCGTCGACCTCGAGGGTGCCGGCGACGGAGAGGTCGCCGGTGGCCTTGGAGCCGGGCTCGCCCTTGGACTCCTGCGGGGCCGGGGCGGCCTCCTCGGCCGGGGCCTCCTGCTGCTTCGGCTCCTCCTGCTTCTTCTCGGTCTCCTTGGTGAAGCCGTTCTCGTCGCAGTTGTCGGCGATGCCGTCACCGTCGCAGCTCCAGTCGCCCTGGGGCTCGGTGCTCTCGCGCTCGGTGGAGCGGTTCGCCTGCTGGTCGGACTCGCGGGGCTCGGGAGCCTGCTGCTGCTCCTGCTCCTCGGCCGGGGCCTGCTGCTCCTGCTCGGGGGCCTCCTCCTGCTCCTCGGCCGCGGGGGCGCCCGAGGTGTCGGAGCCGCCGTTGATCGAGACGCCGCAGGTGGGCCAGGCGCCCTTGCCCTGCTCGGCCAGGACGCGCTCGGCGACCGCGATCTGCTGGCTCTTCGAGGCCTGGTCGGCGGTCGAGGCGTACTCGGTGCCGTCGAAGCCCTCCCAGGTCTGCTGCGAGAACTGCAGGCCGCCGTAGTAGCCGTTGCCGGTGTTGGCTGACCAGTCACCGCTGGACTCGCAGGCGGCGACCTCGTCCCAGCCGGTGGCGGCAGAGGCGGAGGTGGTGGTCGCGGCGATCATGCCGGAGGCGACGACGGCGCCGCCGGCGACGGCGACGGCCGAGCGGCTGAGGCCGCGGCGGAGGGTGGCAGCGCGGGAAGTGCGCTGGGCGTGGGTGCTGTGCTTGGACAAGGGGACGTCCTCTCACGTCGTGGGCGGTCGGCGGCCCCGGGCGGGCGCGGCTCGACCTCTTCGGACTTCGGCCACCGTAGGGGCTCGCCGCCCCCTCGCGGCAAGGACCCGGCCCGGAACTGGCCGGGGTTTTACTCTTCCGGTTCGAGGACATGACTCGCCGAGGGGCGTTTTGCGCGCTGCTGACCTGCGGTGACGCGGTGAGCTTCCTGTTCGGGATGGCGCGGTGTGGGTCATGGCGCGTCCTGTGGCGCCCTTCACAGCGTCAGTCCACCGTGCGGTCGGCCGACGGCACGCGGTCCGTCGGGCTCGCGGCAGCGGGCCCGGTCGGTTCGCCCCCGGCGCCCCGTCCTGGCGGCCTCTCCCGCGCCCGCCTCAGTCGGCGTCCGGCGGGTCGAGCGCGGCCGCCGCCGCGGCGCGGTGCTCCTCCTCGCCGGTCTCCAGCGCGTAGAGCCCGTAGGCGAGCGGGGAGGCGGAGAACATCTCCTCGGCGTGCTCGCCGAGCCGCGGGTGGAGGGTGCCGCCGCCGGCCACGTAGGCGGCGAGCGTCGCCGCGAAGGCTTCCGGGGGTGCGCTCGAGCGGTGGAACATGAGGTCCCGCGCCGGATCGCCGACGGACGCCGTGGTCCAGTCGAGCACCGCGCTGAGCCGCTCGCCCTCGACGAGGGTGTGGCCGGGGTACACCTCACCGTGGGTGAGCACGCTGCGGTCCGGCCAGTAGGAGTCCTCCGCCAGCCACGCCTCCCACCGCTCCCGCAGCGCCGGCGCGATGGGGAAGGCCTCCGCGACCCGGGTGAGGTCCTCGCGCCATACACCGCGCACCTCCGACGGGGTGCGGGACGGGATCCCGGTGGCGGCGGCCTCCTCGGGGTCCACGGTGTGGAGCTGGGCGAGGAAGGTGCCGAGGGCGCGGGCGTACTCGGTCGAGGCCATGTCCACGTGCCACTCGACCGTGCCGTCGGCGCTGACGGTCAGTCCCGGGGTGCCGGGCAGGAGGGGATAGGCGATCAGGCGCTCCGTGCTGATCCGCCAGTCGGGGATCGCGATGTCCAGGTGCGGGGCGAGGTGGGCGAGCAGCCGGCCCTCGACCGCGGCGCGGGCCAGCACCTCGGCGCGGCGGGGGATGCGCAGCACCCAGTCCTGCCCGTCCCGCGACCGGGCGAAGGCGACGCGGAAGTCGAGGCCGATCTCCTCGGTGCGCAGCGAGTCGCCGAGGAGGTCGAGCCCGTGATCGGCGGCGAGGGCGAGGAGCTGCTCGAGGTCGGCGGGCGGGGGAGTCCCGGCATCGGCCGTGGCCGACGACGGGCTCGAGGGAGAGGTCTCGGTCATGCCGGCAGTCTGCCCGGTCCCGCGCACGACGTCATTCGGTTTCCCGGCCGACGGTGCGCGCGTCCGGTGCTCGCCGGCCGCGATGCCTGCCCGCGTAGGCTCGGGCCATGCGCGGGATGCGAGGGGGCGTCGGCGCCTTGGCCCGGGCAGCGCTTCTCGCGCTCGCCCTGGTCACGGCGGTGCATCTCGGGGCGCAGCTGCGCGGCGGCGGGCACGTCGCCGAGGTCACCCAGCCCCTGCTCATGCCGCTGCTGCTCGGTGCGCTGCTGGCCGGGACGGAGCCCCCGCGCGGCCGGCTCGTCCGGCTCTTCGCGCTGGGGCTCGTGCTCTCGTGGGCGGGGGACACCCTCCCTCGGTTCCTCGACGGTCAGGCGCAGTTCCTCGCCATGCTCACCAGCTTCCTGCTCGCCCAGATCGTCTACGCGCTCGCGCTGTGGCCGCTGCGGGGAGGGTCGCTGCTCGCGGCGCGATCGCCGGGCAGGTCCGCGGCCCGGAGCGCGGGATCTCGGGGTGCAGAGGGCCGGGAAGCTCGGAGCCGCGGCGACGGGACGGGGCGCGCCCTCGCCGGCCGCGCGGCGGTGCTCCCCTATCTCGGCGCCGCCGCGCTGATCGTGGGGCTGTGCACGCCGTCGGCCGGGGTGCTGCTGCCCGCGCTGGTGGTCTATGCCGCGGCGATCTGCGCGATGGCGGTTCTGGCCACGGGGCTCGGAGTGCGCGGCGGGATCGGGGGAGCGGTGTTCGTGGTCTCCGACTCCCTCATCGCCCTGAACACCTTCGACGTGCTCACGCTCCCGGCGCACGAGGTGTGGGTGATGGCGACCTATGTCGCGGCGCAGGTGCTGCTCGTGCTCGGCGTGCTGGGGCACCGCGCCCGGGCCGGACGACGGCCGAGAGATGGCGCTGGGCGTCACGATGCGGCGATATCGCCACATCGTGACGCCCAGCGCCCGTGACCGACCAGGGTCCTGAGGGCCGACGGGCGGCGAGCCGGGGGATGCCGGCCCGATGGGGCTGCCCGGCTGGCGGAGGCTGCCCGGTGGGCTGACCGGCCGGGGGCGGCACGGTGGGCCGCCCGGCCGGGCGGGCCCCCGGTCAGCCCCTGCGCGCCTCGGCGTGCTCGGCGCGCGCCTGCTCGCGGGCGCGGCGCTTGGCCTCCTTGGTCTCCCGCAGCTCCTTCTCCTCGGCGAGGGTGATCACCGTGCCGCCGGGATCGGTCGCGACGGTGCCGTCGGGGTGGGTGACCAGCAGGCCGTCCGGCTGCTCGTCGGAGCGCTCGCCCCGCTCGTTGAAGGCGAGCCGCGCCTCGTGCACGCGGTGGGCGTCGGCGAGGAGCTCGCGCACGCTGCGCTCGGCCACGACGATGTCCTCGTACTTCGCGGGCAGGCCGTCGACGATCTTCTCGTGGGCGAGCATCTTCTCGTACATCGCGTCCCGCTGCTCCTCGAAGGAGCGGTAGGTCATCTCGAGATAGGCGCGGGCCTCGTGATGGGCGTTGTTCACCGCGGCCTGCGCCCGTCCCTTCGGGGACAGCAGGGAGGCGAGGACCGTGACCGTGAGGACGCCGATGATCACGCTGAGCGAGAAGGCGGTGGTGATCTCCGGGATCGCGTGCACGGCCTCGCCGCCGTTGATGAAGCCCAGCTCGTTCTCGTGCAGCGCGTGCACGACGAGCTTCACGCCGATGAAGGCGAGGATGATCGACAGGCCGTAGGAGAGGTACACCAGGCGGTCGAGCAGCCCGTCGATGAGGAAGTACAGCTGGCGCAGGCCCAGCAGGGAGAACACGGTCGCGGTGAACACGATGTAGGTGTTCTGGGTGAGGCCGAAGATCGCCGGGATCGAGTCGAGCGCGAAGAGGATGTCGGTCGCGCCGATGGCGATCATGACCAGCAGCATCGGGGTGAGGACGCGCTTGCCGTTCTCGATGGTGAAGAACTTGTCGCCGTCGTACTCGTCGGTGGCGGGCAGGACCTTCTTCACCAGGCGGACGAAGACGCCCTCGGAGTCCTCGTGGGAGTCCTCCTTCAGCTCGTCCACGATCATCTTGATCGCGGTGTAGAGCAGGATCGCGCCGAAGAGGTAGAAGGCCCAGGAGAAGTTGTCGATCGCGGCGGCGCCGAGGGCGATCATGCCCGAGCGGGCGATGATCGCGAAGGTGATGCCGAACAGCAGCACCTTCTGCTGGTCCTCGCGGGGCACGGAGAAGCCGGCGATGATGATCAGGAAGACGAAGAGGTTGTCGACCGAGAGGGCCTTCTCGGTGACGTACCCGGCGAAGTACTCGGTGCCCATGTCGACCCCGCCGAAGACGAGGACGAGCACGCCGAAGGCGAGGGCGATGCCGACGTAGAGCGCGGACCACACGGCCGCTTCGCGCAGGGTGGGGATGTGCGCCTTGCGCACATGGAAGATGTAGTCGAAGGCGAGGAGCCCGAGCACCACGATGATGGTGACGGCCCAGATCAGGGGGGAGACGGTCATGGAGGACCTTCCGGGTCGTGAGACGATCCCGGGTCTCTCCACCTGTCGTGACGTCTGACAGGCCGCTGCGCCCGGGGGCCCGTTCGGCGGTCCCCGTGTTGACGTGCGCAGCGTGGCGGATACTCCCCCGTTGCCGTCGCCGAGTCTACACGCGGGTGATGCGCGCCTGGGAGGGGGCTGGGACGCGCCTCTCAGCGGGCGAGCGGCCGTCAGCGGTCGTCGACCGCGTCCTCCAGCTCGTCCTTGTCCATGGTCGAGCGGCCCTCGACGCCCTGCCGGCGGGCGTCCTGGTAGAGCTGCTCCTTCGTGCGTCCCTTCGCGCCGCTGTGCGAGCGCTCACCTCCCCGCTCGGACGGGGACTTGTCCTCGAGAGAGGTCCGGCTGGCCTCCTCGGACTCGCCCTCCTGGGCTCGCGTCTTGTTCACGGTGCGGGCGGCGATCTCCTCGGCCTCGTCCTCGGAGACGCCCTTGTCGAGCTGGCTGTCCTTGATGTGCTGGAACTGACGTTCGCGCTTCGCGCTCCATGCCTCGGGCATGACTGCTCCTCCTTCTCCGTCGTGCGTCTCCGATCTCCGATCGGAGCGTTCGCCGTGCCGGAGATGACCGGCACGTCCATGCTGTCGCACAGCGGGCCGATGTCGAGGTCGGGGACCGATCGGTCGAGCCCGGGAACCGGGGCCCGGGCGGCCCGGACCGTCCCTGCGGGAGGCGCGGCCGGCCGACGGGGACGGCAGCCCCGTCGGCCGACGACGCCCACTCGCGCGGCTCACTCGCGCGCGCGGTCCCCGGACATCGATCCGATGCTGTTGGACGGGGTGGCCTCGTCCTTCCAGCGGAGCAGCGCGCCGACGCCCTCGGGGATCCCGAGCGCGTCCTCCTGCAGGGCGGAGACCGAGGCGTCGATGGCCAGAGCCGTGCGCAGCAGCTCCTCGATCCCGGCGGGCTCCCCGCCGGTGACGAACACCAGCTCCTCGACCTGGCCGCGGCTGATCGCCTGGGCGACCTCGGTCGCGCCGCCCACCGAGGCGCCGTCGCGCGCCTGGCTCTCGCGGAAGCGGCCCTCGAGGTCCCGCTGCCGGGCGGCGATGAACTCCTCGGTGGTGCGGGTGAGCGCCTCGCGGAAGGGGCCGCGGTCCAGTGCTGTGCCGCGGCTGCCGCCGGGGACCTCCAGGAGCCGCTCGCGGGTCTCACGGCCCAGCGCCTCGCGCAGCAGTCCCATCGCGCGCACGTCCCCGCTGAGCATCACCATGTCCACGCGGTGCTCGCGCAGCGCGCGCTCGACGGCGGCGGCGACCGCGTCGGCGTTGCGCTCCCAGGAGTCCTCGACGCGGGCCTCGAAGTTGTCGGCCCGCCAGCCGTGCTGGGGACCGCCTCCGACGCTCGCCTTGTGGAGGACGTCGTGTCCGCCCTCGACGGTCGCGTCCTCTCCCAGACCGTTCGGGCCGTGGGCGATCGACGGGTTCTCCGGCGCTCGCAGGTGCAGGTCGGCGCCGGCCCGGTCCACGACCACCAGCAGCTGGCGCACGGCGAAGGGGATCAGTTGCAGCAGCGGCAGCAGCTGCGGGAACTCGCCCCGGTGGGCCGACTCCTGCAGCGGGGGCGCCGGAAGCACCCGGTCCACGAGGATCCCGTCGTCGTTCGCGAAGACGGAGCGGCCCTGCCGTCCGCCGAGGGTCGAGGGGCTGAGCACCGTCTCCTCGATCTGCGCGAGCAGCCCCTGCGGGGCGCCGTCGGCCGCGAGGGTGGAGCGCATCCGCGCCCAGCGGGCCTCGAGCTCGCCGGCGGCATGGGGGTCGGTCCGGGTGGTGTCGAGGTGGACCGAGACGACGGGGCCGTCCGCTTCGAGGACGGGCGTGAGCCAGGGCAGTTTCACAGTGGACCTCCAGGTGCTCGACGTGCGGGGACGACCGTGCTCCCAGCTCGGCCTCTTCGCCCCGCCTGGGTCCGTTCAACCCTGGCACGCGGGGTCCGGCATCGCAAGCGGGTTCGGGCCGAGGGGGTCGCTGCCCTGCGTGGGGCCCGCTCCGGCTCCCGTCCCGCGGGGCGGTCAGAAGGTGAAGCCGCGGAAGAGCAGCAGCGCCAGGCCCAGGCCGACGACGAGGTTCACGACGGTCGCCGCCGCGAACACGACGATCGGCTTCCAGCCGGACTCCCTGATGCTCGAGGCGTTGAACTCGAGGCCGATCGAGACGAAGGCGAGGGTCAGCGCCCAGGTCTGCAGCTCCTTGGCGGCATCCAGCCGCGGCTCGAGCACCGCCTCCGGGACCGACTCCGCGAGCACCGTCGCCACGACCGAGGCGAGCAGGAAGCCGAGCACGAACTTCGGGAACCGCTCCCAGAGCATCGCCAGCGAGCGGCGATCTCCCACGCGGCGCGTGCCGGAGCCGGCGACGGCCCGGCCGGCTGCGGGGGCGACCCTGAAGGAGAAGTACAGCGTCAGCAGCACGGCGACGATGCCCAGCAGCGCGTTCTGGGTGACCTTCACGATCGAGGCGATCTGCAGCGGCTGCTCGCCGGCGACCGCGCCGGCGGCCGTCACCGCGGCGGTGGTGTCGATGTTGCCGCCGATCCAGGCGCCGGTGACCGCGGGGGACAGCCCCATCAGGTCCGCGAGCCAGGGGAGCAGGAAGATCGAGGGCACCGCGAAGACGATCACGAGGGTGGCGGTGTAGGCGAGCTGCTCCTTCTTCGCCTCCACGGCGCCGGCGGCCGCGACGGCGGCGGAGACCCCGCAGATCGACAGGGCGGTGGCCAGCAGCGCCCGCAGCCTGTCGTCCAGCCCCAGCAGTCCGGCGAACCACCAGGTGAAGGCGAAGACGGCGGTGATCAGCAGGATCGCCTGGAGCACGGCGGGGCCCGCCGCGCGCACCACGATCGCGAAGTTCACCGTCGCGCCCAGCAGCACCAGGCCCACCTTGATGAACAGCTCGGTGCGGAAGGCCGCGGCCATGCGGCGGCGCACCCCGGTCAGGGACAGCACCGCGTTGCCCAGGAAGCCGAGCGCGATCGCGTAGACCGGGTACTCGATCGACTTCGCGACCTTCCCGACGGCGGTGCCCTCGGTGAGCTCGGGGACCGCATCGGTGAGCACCGAGACCAGCCAGGCCAGGGCCACCACGATCACGAGGCCCGCGACGGTCCAGCCGAGCGCGGCGCGCGGAGCCGGGGCGGGGGAGGGGGCGGCGGCCTCGGCCGCGGCGCCGTCGGCGGTCCGCTCCGTCGCGCTCACGGGATCAGCTCCGGGGAGATCAGCCCGGCCATGCAGGCGCCGAACAGGACGAGCCCCACGAGCGTCGCGATCCAGTCCTCGCCGAGGGAGAACCGCTTGTGGTCATCGGGGTTGTCGGGGCGCTCGGTGCTGCTCACCGTTCCTCCTCCAGTCTCGGGATGTTCCGGCGCACGCACCGGGGCCTGGAGGCACTGTAGGACATCGGCTCGGGGCGGCCCGGCGTGCGACAAGCACGTTCGCTCCGCGACCTCGTCCCGTCAGGCGCCCGTCAGCTCTCGTCCATGTGGCGGACACCCGCGGCGGCCGCCACGACGCGCCAGTCCTCGGCGAGGGAGGCGATCGTCGCGTGGGCGTTCAGGCCGGAGGGCTGGGGGACGACGTGGAGGTCGATCCCGGACGGCCAGCCCTCGACCTCGGCGGGGTCCTGCCGGCCGAGCCGGGCGCGGGGCAGGGCGTAGGCGGTGCGGAAGGCGGTGATCCCGGCGATCGCGACCGTGCGGGGACGCAGCGTCTCGAGCCGCTCGACGAGGCGGCGGCCGGACGCGCGCAGCTCCTCGCGGCCCAGCTCGTCGGCGCGCACGGTCGCACGGCCGATCAGGTTCGTGATCCCGATGCCGCGGGCGCGGAGGTCCTGCTCGTCCTCGGGGTCCAGGCCCCGGGAGGCGTCCACGAGGCGGGAGGTGAGGCCGGCGCGGTGCAGGGAGGGCCAGAAGCGGTTCCCGGGCCGGGCGAAGGGGGCGTTCACGGCGGCGGTCCACAGCCCCGGGTTGATGCCGACGATAAGCAGGCGCAGCTCCTCGCCCCGGCGCGGGTCCGGCAGCACGTCGTCGATCGCGTCGGGATCGGGGGTCGCGAAGTCGGCCAGCTCGTCCCGGGTGGGACGCCGGCCGCCGAGCGGGGAGGGACGACGGATGCTCATCCCGGCACTGTACGTCGGCCGGCGGTCGTACTGTGCTCCCATGCGCCCCATGGAGGCAGGACGACTGCAGGTGATCGCGGGCCCGATGTTCGCGGGCAAGACCGAGGAGCTGCTGCGGCGCGTGCACCGGGCGCGCCTGGCGGGTCGGCGCGTCGAGGTGGTCGGGCACAGCCTCGACGACCGCGGCGGCGCGGACCGGCTCAGCACCCATCTGGGCCGCAGCGCTCCCGCCCGGATGCTCAAGGACCCGGAGGCGCTGCTCGAGCTGCTGGACGCGCCCGCCGACGGCGAGGGCCGGATCGAGCTGCTCGCCCTCGACGAGGCGCAGTTCTTCGGCCCCGCCCTCGTGCCGGTGCTCGAGCAGCTGCTCGAGGCCGGGATCGACGTCGCCGTCGCCGGGCTGTGCCTCACCTACGACGGCGAGCCCTTCTCCCCGCTGCCGGAGCTGATGGCGCGGGCCGAGGAGGTCGTGAAGCTCACCGCGGTGTGCACCGTGTGCGGGGCCGACGCCGCCTTCCACATCCGCCTGGTCGAGGACGGGGCCGACGCCCGGCGCGCGACCGCCGCGCAGGTGGGCGGCGGGGAGTCCTACCGGGCGCGCTGCCGCGCCCACCGCGATCCCGCCGCGCGGGAGCCGCGCCGGCTCAGGTGAGCGGCTCGGCGCCCTCCTCGAGCAGCTCGATGCCGTCGAGGTCCCACTGCCCGTCGATGCGCCGCACGTAGTAGCGCAGCGGCACCTCGACCTGCTGCCCGTCGACCGTGTACGTCTCGGTCACCTCGAACACCGCATAGCCCTGACGGTTGATGCGGTCCTCGACCTCGTAGTCCACGGCGCTGACCGCGCCGAGCTCCTGCTCGAACACCTCGCAGCTGGTCAGACCGGAGCCGGTGCGGAACTCCTCGGTGGTGGAGTCCATGAACAGCTCGCAGTCGGTGGTCTCGAGCGCGCTGTAGAAGTCCTCGAGCGTGGACTGCGGGTTCCCCCGCGTCAGCAGCTGCACGGCGATGAGCACCACCATCGCGCCGACGACGAGCAGACCCACCGCGGCGACGCCGGCCAGCAGCAGCCAGTGCCACATCGGCCGCTTCGGACGACCGCCGCGGGCGGGCGGCGGACCTCCCTGGACGGGCTGGGCGTGGACCATGACGTCTCCCGGGGGATGAGGGGCCGCGGCGGGCTGCCGAGGCGGAGGACTGCGGACGGTGAGGTGCTGAGGCGGAGGAGCTCCAAGACGGGGCGCCTCCGGATCGGAGCATCCCACACCGCCCGCCGCCCCGCGATGGGGAGCACTCCCCGTCCGCTCCCGTCCGCCCCGTGTCCGCTCCCGCCGGCCCGTCCGTGCACGCCTCACCCGTCCAGCCTCCCCGCCTCGCTACGCTGGCACGATGATCCTCACCCCGGACCAGGCACCCGTCGGCTCCCCGCGCCCCGCCCGCCCGGGCGGCGAGCCCCGTCCGGCGACCGCCGTGCGCTACTCGGCCGAGGCGGGGGAGCGCGCCGAGCAGTCGCTGCCCGCCGAGGCCGGAGCGGCAGGGATCGTCGGCCGCACCATCGCGCCCGGCGAGGTGCTGCGCTGGTTCGTGCACCCGGTCCTGGACGAGGAGCTGAGCTGGGGCGCGACCCATGTCGCACTCGACCTCGTCCTCGACGACGGCTCCCGCCTCTCGCAGCACGAGCCCCGCGACCAGCACGGCTCCCTCGCCACCGCCCGCGGGCTCGGCGAGGCGAGGATCCTCTACGCCGACCAGTGGAACGACGTCCAGGTGGGGCTCGAGGCGCTCGTCGGCCGCCGGATCGAGGAGGTGCTGGTCGAGGTCGACGTGCCCGAGGACCACGAGGCCGATCTCCTCGAGGACCTCGAGTCCGAGCCCGGCGAGGCCGCGCCGCCCGCCCCGCTGCACGGCTGGATCGACGGCCCCTCCCTCGCCGTGCCCCCCGCGGACCCGCCGCTCGAGGACCCCGTCGCCTGGGTCGACACCCGGCGCGGCACCCGCTCGGCCTTCGAGTTCTCGCGCGGGAACACCCTGCCGATCACCGCCCTGCCCAACGGCTTCGCGAAGTTCACCCCCGCGACCGACGCCCGCACCCGCCGCTGGATCTACCAGCACCACCGCACCCGTCTCCAGGGCCTGTCCCTCACCCACCAGCCGAGCCCCTGGATGGGCGACCGCCACCAGCTGGTGATGATGCCGCTGCTGGGCGAGAGCCCGGACGCGAGCCCCGCCGCGCGCGAGCGCGCCTTCACCCACGAGGACGAGACCGCCCGCCCCGACCTCTACGCCGTCGCCCTCGAGGGCGGGATCGGGATGCGGCTCGCGCCCACCGACCACGGCGCCGTCTGCGAGATCTCCCTGCCGGAGGACTCCGGGCCCGGCCACCTCCTCCTCGAGGGCGTGGACGCGCACAGCCGTCTCGACGCCGCCGGCGCCGTCTTCGACGGTCGGGTCCAGGGCTGGATCGACTCCTCGCCCCAGGAGGGGTACGACCGGGCCGACGGGGCGACGCGCATGTTCGTGCTCGCCGAGGTGCAGCCCGCCCCCGTGCGCGTCGGGCGCGCGGAGGGCGACAGCGGGGGCAGTGTGCTCAGCTTCGCGCCCGGCACCCGCACCGTCACGGTCCGCCTGGTCACGAGCCTGCTCGGTCAGGACCAGGCCCAGCGCACCTTCGCGCTCGAGCTCGCCGGACGCACCCTGGAGCAGGTCCGCGAGGAGGCCCACGCCCTGTGGACCCGCCGCCTGCAGGTGCTCGAGGCGCCCGACGCGACCGCACCGCAGCGTCGCACCCTGTACGGCAACCTCTACCGCCTGAACCTCTACCCGTCCTCCCACTGGGAGAACCGCGGCACCGCCGAGGTGGTCGAGCCCGTCCACGCGAGCCCCGTGCTGCCCGTGCGCGGCGCGGCGACCGACACCCGCACCAACGCCGAGACGGTGCCGGGGCGGATGTACGTCGACCACGGCTTCTGGGACACCTATCGCACCGCCTGGCCCGCCTACGCCCTGCTCTACCCCGAGCTCGCCGCGGAGCTCGCCGACGGCTTCGTGCAGCAGCACCGCGAGGGCGGCTGGATCGCCCGCTGGTCCTCACCCGGGTACGCCGACTGCATGACCGGCACCAGCAGCGACATCGCCTTCGCGGACCTGCAGGTCAAGGGCGTGCCGCTGCCCGATCCGCAGGCGACCTACGAGGCCGCGCTGCGCAATGCGACCGTCGCCCCGCCGCAGCCCGAGGTGGGCCGCAAGGGCGGGGAGACCGCCGTGTTCCGCGGCTACGTCGCCGCCGACGCCGAGGCGGGGGAGAGCGTCTCCTGGAGCCTCGAGGCGCACATCAACGACGCCGGAATCGCCGCGCAGGCGGCGCTGCTCGCCGAGCGGGCCGAGGCCGAGGGGGACCGGCTCCGCGCCGAGCGGCTGCGCGGCGAATCCGCCTATCTCGCCGCGCGCAGCGCGAACTACGCCCTGCTGTTCGACCGGACGACGGAGTTCTTCCGCGGCCGACGCGCCGACGGGGCCTTCGCCGTCCCGGCCGCGGAGTTCGACCCGCTGGAGTGGGGAGGGGACTTCACCGAGACCAACGGCTGGACCTTCGCCTTCCACGCCCCGCACGACCCCGAGGGCCTCGCCGCCCTGCACGGCGGCCGCGACATGCTGCGCGGCCGGCTCGAGCAGTACCTGGACACGCCCGAGCGCGCCGACCGCCGCGGCACCTACGACACCACCATCCACGAGATGGTCGAGGCGCGGGCGGTGCGGATGGGCCAGTTCGGGTTCTCCAACCAGCCCGCCCACCACATCCCCTTCCTGTTCCACCACGTGGGCGCGCCGGAGGAGGCCTCCCGGATCGTCCGCGAGGTGCAGCGGCGCCTGTTCGTCGGTGAGCAGATCGGGCAGGGGTATCCCGGCGACGAGGACAACGGCGAGATGAGCGCCTGGTGGCTGCTGACGGCGCTGGGGCTGTACCCGCTGCAGCTCGGCACGGGCCGCTATCACCTGGTCGCGCCGCTGTTCGAGACGGTGCGGGTGCGGCCGCTGGGCCGGGAGGGCTTCACCCTCACCGCGCACGGCGCGGGCGGGGCGCCGGCCGGCGCCGAGGACGTCTGCATCACCGGGATGCGGGTGCGCGGCGCGGAGCACGCGGACTCGTGGATCGACCACGCGGACCTCCGCGGCGAGATCGAGATCGAGCTCGGCGCGGAGCCCGGGGACTGGGGCACCGTCCCGCCCTCGCCGACCGCGCCGGGGCAGCGGCCGCAGCCGCTGTGGGACCTCTTCGCCGCGGACCCCTCGCAGCCGCTGATCGACGACGACGCCCGCACCGAGCTCGTGCTGGAGGCGGCGAGCGCCGTGCTCGACCTGCCCGAGCTCGGCGAGCCGATGCAGGCCCGCTTCCTCACCCTCACCTCCTCCGCGGAGACGGGCGGGGACCCGATCGCGTGGCGGCTGGAGGGCTCGGACGACGGCGAGAGCTGGGAGGTGCTCGACGCCCGCTCCGCGCAGCGCTTCGAGTGGCGACGCCAGACCCGCCCCTTCGAGATCGCCTCCCCGCGGCCGTGCCTGCATCACCGCCTGGTGGTGACGACCTCCGAGGGCCCGCTGCGGCTGGCGGAGCTCGAGCTGCTCGCCTGAGCGGGCACCGGCCGCCGCACGAGCCCACCGCGCCCCGAGAGCGGGGTGCCCGCACGGCGGTCGATGAGCACCCACGGCAGGGTCATCGCCGCCCACACCGCGGCGATCAGCACCGCCTCGACCAGCAGGTACTGCGGCCACGGCCCCAGCAGGTCCAGGATGCTCGGCCCGGCGGGCGCCCGGTTCAGGTAGCCGTAGTTCGCGCCGGTGAGGGTGTTGCCGGTGACGGCGATCCCCGCCCACAGCAGAGTCGCCGCGTAGGCGATCCCGTACCCGCGCCAGGTGGGCCGGTAGCCGAGCCCCCACACCAGCACCGCCGGAGCGAGCACTCTGGCGCCGTGCGCGATCCAGTACTCCGCGAACTCCAGCGGCACCCACACGAAGTAGTTCAGGTCCGGGGTGAGCACCGACTGCATGTTCAGCGTCAGCCCCCAGAACCAGCACACCACCACCGCCCAGCGCGCCTGCGTGATCAGGGCGATCGGGACCAGGAAGCGCAGCGCATCGGAGTAGTGCAGCGGCAGGGACTCCTCGAGGTTCCACGCCCAGGGCATGAACCCCCATGCCGTCCAGGCCGCGGAGTTCGCCAGCAGCGCCCAGCCCGCGACCCGCAGCGCCCGGTCCACCCGGGCGCTCTCGCCGCGGCGCGCCCGGCGAACCAGGACGACGGCGGCGAGGGCGAGGAGCACCAGCATCGCGAGGTGCGCGCCGCCGTAGGCGGGCATGTGCCCGATCGCGGGGGCGGCGAGGAGCGGGTCGTCGGGGCCCGGGCCGGGGCGGTCCAGATGCATCGTCGGCTCTCCTCGTGGTCGCTCGGCCCCGCCCCGTCGTCGGGTCGCACGGGCAGAGCATACGGAAGCGCCCCGCCGAGGCGGGGCGCTTCTGCACGTCTGGGGCGGGTCCTCTCAGGCGGCGGCGCCCTGGCGGCGCAGCCCGATCTCCTTGAGCAGCGTCACGAGCGCGGCGGCGACCACTGTGCCGACCAGCAGCGCGAGCACGAAGCCCCACACCGGGCTGATCGCGAAGGCGACGAAGATGCCGCCGTGCGGTGCCTGCGAGCCGACGCCGAACGCCATGATCAGCGCGCCGGTGACGGCGCCGCCGGTCATCATCGAGGGGATCACGCGCAGCGGGTCCGCGGCGGCGAAGGGGATCGCGCCCTCGGAGATGAACGCCGCGCCCAGCAGCCAGGCCGTCGTCCCGTTCTCCCGCTCCACGGGGGAGTAGAGGCGGCGCCGCACCAGGGTGGACAGCGCCATCGCCAGCGGCGGCACCATGCCGGCGGCCATCACGGCGGCCATGATCTCGAACGCGGCCTCGGTGCCCTGGGACAGCCCCGCGGTCGCGAAGAGATACGCCGCCTTGTTCACGGGCCCGCCCAGGTCGAGGCACATCATCAGCCCGATGATCACGCCGAGCAGCACGGCGGAGGAGCCGGACATGCCCGTCAGCCCGTCCTGAAGCGCGGTCATGAGGGCGGCGAGGGGGCGGCCCAGGAACAGCAGCATCAGCCCGCCGACCACGAAGGTCGTCACCAGCGGGATGATCACCACCGGCATCAGCCCGGCGAGCCAGCGCGGCGGGGTGAGGGTGGTGAACCACAGCGCGATCAGGCCCGCGAGCAGGCCCGTGATGAGACCGCCGAGGAAGCCGGCGCCCACGGCCACCGACACGGCGCCGCCGATGAAGCCGGGCGCGATGCCGGGGCGGCCGGCGAGGCCGAAGGCGATGTAGCCCGACAGCGCCGCGACGAGGAAGCCCATGCCGAGGTTCCCGAGCGTGAACAGCACCGCGCCGAGGTAGAGGGCGAGGCCCGCGCGCTCGGTCTGCGCCATGCCGGTCGCGCCCTCGTACTCCTGGTGCCCCGGCAGCGAGGACAGCGAGAACCCGGTCGCGACGTCCTGGGCGACGAAGGCGACGTCGAAGCCCGCGAGGAGGAACCCGAGCGCCATCAGCAGGCCGCCCGCGGCGACGAAGGGAATCATGTAGGACACGCCCGTCATCACGGCGCCCTGGATCCGGCGGGGCCAGGACTGGGATGTGCCGCTCTCCGCCTTCTCCGAGGTCGCGGCGCCGGCCTGCACACGGCGGGCCGACGGGTCGGAGGCCGCGGCGACCGCCTCGTCGATCATCTCCCCGCCGTGGGAGATCGCCCGTTTGACGGGGTGCTCCACGAGGGGCAGGCCCGCGAAGCGCTCCCGGCCCGAGATGTTCACGTCCGCGGCGACGATCAGGGCGCTCGCACGAGCGATCTGCTCGTCGGTGAACGGGGTGATGCCGCCGGAGCCCTGGGTCTCCACGTGCAGCTCGATCCCCTTGTCCTTCGCGGCGTTCTCGAGGGACTCGGCGGCCATGTAGGTGTGGGCGATCCCGGTGGGGCAGGAGGTGATCGCCAGCAGCACGGGGGCATCCGCCGACGGCTCGTCCGACGGGGCGGTGCTCGACGCGGCAGCGCTCGCCGCGGCGGCGCTCGCCGAGGCGGAGCCGGAGGTCGGAGCGGCGGTCGAGGCGGCGCCCGTCCCGACCGCGGCGCCGGCGGCCTGCGCGTCGTTCCCCGACTCCTCGGGGGCGACCACGTCCATGACGAGCTCGGAGACCTCCTCGGGGGTGGACGCCCCCCGCAGCGCGGCGAGGAACTCCGGGCGGATCAGGGCGCGCGAGAGCTGGGCGAGGAGCTTCAGGTGCTGGTCGTCGGTGCCGGCGGGCGCGGTGATCGCGATGATCAGATCGGCCGGTCCGTCGGCGGCGCCGAAGTCCACCGGCTCGCTCAGCCGCACGAGCGCGAGCGCCGCCTCGTGGACGGCCTCGGTGCGGCAGTGGGGGATCGCGAAGCCGCCGGGCATGCCGGTCGCGAAGGACTCCTCGCGCTTCAGCAGACCGGCCTCGAGGCCGTCGCGCTCGGCGCGGCCGGTCGCGGCGACGATATCGGCCATCATGCCGATCACGGCGTGCTTGTCCCCGGGCGGGGCGACGTCGAGCCTCACCAGCTCGGGGGCCATCAGCGCAGCGGACATGGGGGTTCTCCTTCGAACGGGCACCCTGGCGGGGCGGGTGGAGCGGGTCAGAGCCGGACGACGGCGGAGGCGTCGATCCGCACCTGGTCGGGACGGGGGATGGTGGTGCCGGGCAGGCCGACCGCGGCCGTGCCGTAGGCGAGGGCGCGCGCGAGCCGGTCGGGTGCGGCCTCCTCGAGAGCGCGGGCGATGAGATAGCCGGCGGTCGCGGAATCGCCCGCGCCGACGGTCGAGACGACGGGCCCGGGCGGGACCGGGCAGTACCAGGCCGCTCCCTCGGTCGCGAGGAGGCCGCCGGCCCCGCCGAGGGTCACGAGCACCGCGCCGACGCCGCGGCGGTGCAGGTCCAGCGCGGCCTCCGCGACGGGGTCGAGCCGTCCCGCCGCCGCCTCGGCCTCGAGCGCCGCACCGTCCGCGCCGAGGATCTGGCCGAGCTCCTCGGCGTTGGGCTTGAGGAAGTCGGGGGCGGCGCGGTCCAGCGCTGCGGCGAGCGCCGCCAGCGGGGCGTCGGAGGTGTCCACGCCCACCCGCGCGCCACGCTCCCGCAGCGCGACGACGAGACGCACGTACTCGTCCACCGGCAGGCCGGGCGCGAGGGAGCCGGAGAGCATGACGCTGTCCCCGGGGCCGGCGACGGCCAGCAGCAGCTCCTCGAGGGCGGCGACCTCGGCCCGGTCCAGGGTCGCACCGGGCTCGTTAAGCTTCGTGGTGGTCTCTGGGGCGGAGAGCACGGTGAGGTTCGTGCGCACGCGGCCCGCGACGGGGCTCGCCCGGTGGGGGAGGCCCTCGACCTCGAGCAGCTCCAGCAGCGCATCCTGCGGCGCGGCGGGGAGGACGGCGGTCACGGGCAGCCCGGCGCGGTGCACGCCCAGCGCGACGTTGATCCCCTTGCCGCCGGGCTGGAGGCCGTCGGCGCCGATGCGGTGCACGCCGCCGGGGACCAGGGGGCCGCCGAGGTCGACGGTGCGGTCGAGGGAGGGGTTCGCGGTGAAGGTGATGATCATGCGGTCAGCACCTCGATCCCGGCCTCCTCGAGCTCGGCCGCGAGCTCGGCGGGCAGGTGGTCGTCGGTGACCAGGGCATTGATCCCGGCGGTCGTCGCGAAGGTGACCAGATGACGCGTGCCGGCCTTCGAGGAGTCCGCGAGCACGACGCGTCGTGCCGCGCAGCGGGCCATCGCGGCCTTCACCGCCGCCTCGTCGGGATCCGGAGTGGTGAAGCCGGAGGGGTCGAAGCCGTTGCAGCCGAGCACGACGAGCTCGGGATGCAGCAGGCCCACCGCCTCCACGGTCCCGGCACCGACGGCGGCCTGGGTGGTGGGGCGGACCCGCCCCGGCAGCACGTGCACCTCTAGATCGGTGTGCACGAGGGCGCCCTGCGCGATCGCCGGGGCATGGGTGATCACGGGGCCGCGCCGGCCGCTGAGGTGAGGGATGAGCTCGCCGACCGTGGTGCCCGCATCGAGCATCACCGCGGCGCGGGGATCGGCGGGCAGCAGGCTGGCGGCGGCGCGGGCGATGCGGCGCTTGGCTGCGACGTTGGTGGTGCGGCGGGCCTCGAGGTCGGGCTCGACCTCGGCGGTGCTCGGAGGCACGGCCCCGCCGTGGACCCGCACGAGCAGCCGCTCGGCGGCGAGCTGGTCGAGGTCGCGGCGCACCGTCTCGGTGGTGACGTCGAAGTCGACCGCGAGCTCGGTGACGGTCACGCGGCCGCTCGCCTCGAGCAGCTCGAGGATGCGGCGCCGGCGTTCACGGGCGTACATGGGGCACCTGCTTCGTCGGAGGTCGGACGGGGGGACCGTCGCGGCGCGGGGCCGTGGACGGCCCCGCGGGATGAGAGCACCATACGCCCGAAAGCCACAGAGAACAACAGTGACAGTGCCTTTGTTTCTGTGGAAGGGGTGAGGTGGCTCGGGCGAGGGGCGAGAGCGCACCTGGAGTGAGCGAGCCGTCCACTCCCAGGAGGAACGATGACCCCGGCGGACCAGACGCCGCGCGCGAGCCAGAGCTGCCGCCCACGGGTACGGCGCTGGCGATGACGATCATCGGCGTGCTGACCCTCGGCACGATCGCCTCGGCGGTCTCCGGCGTCGCGGGCGGCATCCGCTGGCTGTCGAACATCGACATGGCGCTCGCCCTCGTGCTGGCCGTGTTCATCTTCGTCGTCGGCCCCACCGTGTTCCTGATGAACATCATCCCCGGAGCGATCACCGAGTACTTCGGCACCCTGCCCGACATGCTCGGTGCGTACATGTCCGAGGGCGAGGACATGCAGACCATCCTCTCGAGCTGGACCACCTTCTACTGGGCGTGGTGGGTCAGCTGGGCGCCCTTCGTCGGCATGTTCACCGCGAAGATCTCCCGCGGCCGCACCATCCGACAGTTCGTGCTCGGCGTGCTGCTGATCCCCTCCTCGATCATCGTGCTCGCCGTCGCCGTCCTCGGCGGCTCCGCGATCTGGCTGCAGCGCCGGGCCAGCGAGCTCGACGCCGTCGGGAACACCGTCGGCATCGCCGACCCCGATCGCGCGATCGCGCCCGACGGGACGATCGAGTCGCTCCCCGCCCCGGAGGAGATCTTCTTCGCGGTCGTGGACCAGCTGCCCGGCGCCGGCATCATCTCCGCCGTGGTGATCGTGATGCTCGCGATCTTCTTCATCACCTCCGCCGACTCCGCCTCGCTGGTGAACTCGCAGCTGTCCCAGAAGGGCAACCCGGCGCCGAACCGCCTCATCACCGCATTCTGGGCGCTGTGCATGGCGGGCATCGCCGTGGTGATCCTGCTGTTCGGCGGGCAGAACGCCCTGCAGGGCCTGCAGAACCTCATCGTCGTCTCGGCCCTGCCCTTCGCCGTGGTGCTGGTGCTGATGGCGGTCGCGCTGGTCAAGGAGCTGCGCAACGACCCCATGGCCATCCGTGAGCACTACCAGGAGGCCGCGGTCGAGAACGCGGTCAAGGCGGGCGTGGCGGAGTACGGCGATCATTTCGCCCTCGCGATCGAGCCGACCGCCCCGGACAGCGAGTACGCCACCGGCGGCGAGTTCGACTCCACCGCGCCCGAGGTCACCGAGTGGTACGCCCGCACCGACGAGGACGGCAACCCGATCGACTACGACTACGAGCGGGGCGTCTACCTCGACGCCGACGGGAACCCGCTGCCCGACGAGGACGAGGGCGCGGACCCCGGGGCGGACGACGCCGCGGATCCCGGGGCGGATGATGCCGAGGGGGACGACTCCGCGGAGAGCTCGCTGGAGGAGGCTCCCGAGGACGGCGACGGGCCCGCACGGCGACCGGGCGGAGGCGCCGGGCGGGCCTGAGGCGCCGCACCGTCGGCAGCGCGGGGCCCGCGGCGCGGGGCGCGCCCGGTGCGCGGGGCGAGACTGAGGCATCGGCCATCCCCGTGAAGCCGCGAGGGAGGCGCGAGGCGGGCGGGCCGCTACCATCGGAGCACTCCGCGCCGCCCATCCACAGGAGCTGTGACCCGATGACCCAGGCCTACCACGCCGATTCCTCCGACCTCGCCCGGAAGGAGGTGCTGACCTGGGAGCTGTTCGGCACCGCCTCGCGCGAGCTGGCCCAGACGATCGCCGACTCCGACTTCGAGCCGGAGATCATCATCGCCGTGGCCCGTGGCGGTCTGCTCCCGGCCGGGGCGCTCTCCTATGCGCTGGGCGTGAAGCTCTCCGACGCGATCAACGTCGAGTTCTACACCGACGTGCACGAGACCCTGCCCGATCCGGTGCTGCTCGCCCCCATGCTCGACACCGAGTCGATCAAGGGCAAGCGCCTGCTGGTCGTCGACGACGTCGCCGACTCCGGCCGCACCCTCGCGCTCGTGCTCGACCTGATGCGCGAGATGGGCGCCGACGCCCGCAGCGCCGTCATCTACGGCAAGCCCCGTTCGGTCGTGGACCCGGACTTCGTCTGGCGCCGCACCGACGAGTGGATCGTCTTCCCCTGGTCGGCCGAGCCGCCCGTCACCCCGTCGGTGGGCTGACCCGCCGCGACCAGGTCCCCCCGCGACCTGCTCCTTGGGTGACCTGGTCCCGTCGCGATCGCGGGCGCGCCCGCGACGGAGCGGAGTCGGAGCGGGCTCAGCGGCGGACGGACACCGACGCCGAGGGCTCGCTCTGCTGCCAGGTGCGGTCATAGGCCGTCACGGCGTAGAACCCGCTCCCGTCGGCGCCCTCGTGCACGATCTCGCGCGCGGCACGCTCGGCCCGCACCGCGGCGACGAGGCGGCGTCCGTCGGCGACCTGCGCCTCCCCGATCTCCTCGTCGGGCAGGTGCCACAGCGCGATGGAGGTGCCATCGCGCCTGCACGCCGTCGGCGGCGGAGCGGGCCGAGACGACCGTCGGCTGCTCGGGCGCCTCGCCGGGCACGGACTCAGCGGGCGGCCGGCGGCTCCGTCGAGTCGCCGGCGGGCTCCTGATCGCTGCCGGCTCGTGCATCGTGCGCGTCGGCGGTGCCGCGTCCGTCGGCCGTGGCGTGCTCCTCGCCCTCGCCGTGCCCCTCGCCGCCGCCGTGGTGGCCGAAGGGCAGGAAGTGCACGATCACGGCGACGATCCCGCCGATGAGCAGGCCGAACACGAAGGAGAAGAAGGTGTTGACCAGCCAGGCGAGCAGCGCGCCGACGCCGGCGACCCCCGCGACCAGGCCCTCGAGGTGGTGCACCAGGCCGTAGGGCTGGGCGAGCCCGAGCTCATGGGTGCCGACCAGCAGGATGTGGCCGCCCACCCACAGCATCGCGATCATGCCGATGTAGCTGATCACGTCCATGACTCGCGGCATCGCGCCGACCAGGCCGCGGCCGAAGCGCTTCTTCCTCTCGGAGGTGTCCTCGTCCATGGCCATCGCCAGGCCGATGTCGTCCATCTTCACCAGCAGGCCCACGGCGCCGTAGACCAGCGCGGTGATGCCGAGCGCGATCACCACGAGCACCGCGGCGCGCATCCACAGGTTGTCGGTGTCCACCGAGTTCATCGAGATCACCATGATCTCGGCCGAGAGGATCAGGTCGGTGCGCACGGCGCCCGAGACGACCTTGTCCTCCGCCCCGGCGCCCTTGGTGCTCGCAGGCGCCTCCTTGGGCTTTCCGCGCACCAGCTCCCAGACCTTCTCGGCGCCCTCGAAGCTGAGGTACAGGCCGCCGAGCATGAGGATCGGTGTGAGCAGCCAGGGCGCGAACACGCTCAGCAGCAGCAGGACCGGCAGGATGAAGACGAGCTTGTTGCGCAGCGAGCCCTTGGTGATCCGCCAGATGATCGGCAGCTCCCGGTTGGGCTTGATCCCCTGGACGTACTGCGGCGTCACCGCGGCATCGTCGATCACGACGCCGATCGCCTTGGAGCCGGCCTTCGCGGAGGCGGCGGCGACGTCGTCGGCGCTGGCCGCCGCGAGGCGCGCGAGCGCGGCGACGTCGTCGAGCAGGGCGGCGAGTCCACCGGCCATGAGAGTCCTTCTTCCGAGGGGTCGGCCGCGGGCGCGACCGGGCTAAGGATAACGGCGCATCAGGCCGGACCGCGCGGCGGAGGCCGTGATCACGGCACGGGTCCGGCCCGTCCACGGCCCGGTGCCGGGCAGGTCCTCGGCCCGGCCGCGGCCCGACTTCGCCCCACGGCGAACATCCGCGACCGTCCCTCGACGTGTCGCCGCACCGGTGACAGAGTGGCGGGCATGGATATCGCACTCATCGGAGGACATGGGAAGGTCGCGCTGCTCGCGGCCCCGCTGCTGGTCGAGGCCGGTCACACGGTGCACTCGGTGATCCGCAACCCGGACCACGCCGGCGAGGTCGAGGCGACCGGCGCGACGGCCGTGCTGGCGGACATCGAGACCCTCGACGAGGGAGGCTGGGACGAGCTGCTGCGCGGGAAGGACGCCGTGGTGTGGGCCGCGGGCGCCGGCGGCGGCGACCCCGAGCGCACCCGCGCCGTGGATCTCGACGCGGCGGTCGCCTCGATGGACGCCGCCGATCGCGTCGGCGCGACCCGTTACGTGATGGTCAGCTACTTCGGCGCCTCGCTCGACCACGGCGTGCCCGAGGACAACCCGTTCCACACCTACGCCGAGGCGAAGGCCCGGGCCGACGAGCACCTGCGCGGCACCGGCCTGGCCTGGACGATCCTCGGCCCCTCGGGCCTCACCCTCGAGGAGCCGACCGGTCGCATCGACACCGCCGCCTCGGAGTCCGGCACGGTCTCGCGCGGCAATGTCGCGCGCACGATCCTCGCGGCCCTCGCCGAGCCCGCCTCGGTGGGCAGGTTCGTGACCTACAACGACGGCGAGCAGGAGATCGGCGAGGCCTTCGCCTCCCTCAGCCGCTGATCCGGAAGCCCGTCGCGCCGCGCGGCGTCTCGCGACGCACGTCGATCCCGTCGACGCGAGCGCTGGAAGGTCCCTGCCGGAGGTGGTCGAGCATCGCCTCGACCACCTCCTTCGTGCCCTCGACGTCCGCCTCGACGGTGCCGTCCCACAGGTTGCGCACGGTCCCGACGGCGCCGAGCCGCGCCGCCTCCCGGGCGGCGTCCATCCGGAAGCCGACGCCCTGGACGCTTCCGTGCACGCGCACGATCCGGCGGATCCGCTCCGCGCCGTCGACGCCTGCGTCGGCGCCCCGATCCCGGTCCTGCTCCGGCTCGCTCATCTCTTCCGCCTCCCGTTCTCCTCGCACCACGCGTGCGCCGCAGCGCCCGTTCCGACGAGGGTACGGCCCGGGAACCGCCCCGTCGCCGGGTATTCGGTGGACGCGGCGCACACCGCGATGGTGACATGCCCTCATGGCTCCCCTGCGCCTGTCCTCTCCGCGACCGGCCGAGCTCGAGTCCGTGCTCGCAGCGCTCCGGTCGTGGCAGAGCGACGCCCATCCGGTCCCGCTCCATCCCGGTGACCTGGGTTGGCATCATCTGCGGGGCGCCGAGGCCACCGCCGCGGCTCTGCGCCTGTGGAGCCGGGGCGAGCGCCCGGTCGCGGTGGGGATGCTCGACGGCCCGCAGCTGGTGCGCCTCGCGCTCGCGCCCGATCTCGTCGGGGACGAAGGTCTCGCCGCCGCCGTCGGCGAGGACATCGCGGACCCCGAGCGCGGAGTGCTCCCCGCGGGCAGGGCCGCGGTCGAGGCGCGCTCGGCCCCGGCGCTGTGCCGCGAGCTGCTCGCGCGCGGCTGGGCCGAGGGGGACCCGTGGGTGCCCCTGCGGAGGGGCCTCGCCGAGCCGGTCGAGGAGACCTCGCTGTCGATCACGCAGGTCGCGGACGCCGACCTCGCCGAGTACGCCGCCGTGCACCGGGCGGCCTTCGGCAGCTCGGGCGTGGCAGAGGAGCGGCTGCGCACGATGCTCGCGGGCCCCGCCCACCGCGACGCGGTCTCGCTGCTCGGCCGGGACGGCTCGGGCATCGCGGTCGCGGTCCTCACGGCATGGTCGGCCGGCCCTGGCCGGCCCGGTCTCATCGAACCGCTCGGCGTGTCTCCCGAGCATCGCGGCCACGGCCACGGACGGTCGATGTGCCTGGCCGCGGCCGCATGGCTGCGCCGCGCGGGGGCCTCGAGCGCAGGCGTCTGCACGCCGCGCTCGCTCTCTGCAGCGGTGGCGACGTATCGCTCGGCGGGCTACCGGGCGCTGCCCGACGTCCCTGACCTCGAACGCCCCGGCACCTGAGCCCGACTCGACACCGGTGCCGGGCCCCGCCCGCTGGCCCGTCCCGGCCCGCGGGCCGGGACGGGACGGGGTCACTCGTTGTCGCCGCCGGTGTCCTCCAGCTCGTTCGGGACCGCGTCGCCGCCGTCGCCCCACTGCCAGGCGGTGATGTCCGGGGCGTCCTCGCCGTGCTCGTAGGCGTGGGCCCGGGCGCGGACCCGGGCATCGACCATGCGTTGGCGCAGTCCGGCGAATCGCGTTCCCAGCCCGTCGACGCGGTCGATCACGTCCATCACCAGGTGGTAGCGGTCCGTGTCGTTGAGCATCAGCATGTCGAAGGGCGTGGTGGTCGTGCCCTCCTCCTTGTAGCCGCGCACGTGGATGCGCGAATGCCGGTCGTGGCGGTAGGCGAGGCGGTGGATCAGCCATGGATAGCCGTGGTAGGCGAACACCACCGGGACGTCCTCCCCGAAGTACCCGTCGAAGTCCTTCTGCGAGAGGCCGTGCGGGTGCTCGGATTCGTCCTGTAGCCGCATCAGGTCCACCACGTTGACGACCCGGACCCGCAGGTCGGGGATCTCCTCGCGGAGGATTTTCGCCGCGGCGAGCACCTCGATGGTGGGGATGTCGCCGGCCGCGGCGAGCACCACCTCCGGCTCCTCGCCGGGCTGCTCGGTCCCGGCCCAGTCCCAGATGCCGAGGCCGCGCGTGCAGTGCACGATCGCCTCGTCCATCGTCAGCCAGTTCGGGTTGGGCTGCTTCCCGGCCACGACCACGTTGACGTACTGCTTCGAGCGCAGGCAGTGGTCGTAGGTGGACAGCAGCGTGTTCGCGTCCGGCGGCAGGTAGACCCGCACGATCTCGGCCTTCTTGTTGACCATATGGTCGATGAAGCCGGGGTCCTGGTGGGAGAAGCCGTTGTGGTCCTGGCGCCACACGTGCGAGCTCAGCAGGTAGTTCAGCGAGGCGATCGGCCGGCGCCACTCGAGTTCGTTGGTCACCTTCAGCCACTTCGCGTGCTGGTTCACCATCGAGTCGACGATGTGGATGAACGCCTCGTAGGAGGAGAACATGCCGTGCCGGCCGGTGAGCAGGTAGCCCTCGAGCCAGCCCTGGCACTGGTGCTCCGAGAGCATCTCCATGACGCGGCCGGCCCGGGCGAGGTGCTCGGAGCGGTCATGCTCCTCGAAGTCCGCGTTCCACTGCTTGTCCGTGACCTCGTAGACGGCCTGGAGCCGGTTCGAGGCGGTCTCGTCGGGTCCGAAGATGCGGAAGTTGTCTGGGTTGTCGCGCACCACGTCCCGCAGCCAGGTGCCCAGCACCTTCGTGGCCTCGGAGACGGAGCCGCCGGGCGCGGGCACGTCCACGGCGTAGTCGCGGAAGTCGGGCAGGCGCAGCGGGGTGAGCACGGCGCCGCCGTTGGTCGACGGGTTCGCGGACATCCGCAGCGTGCCGGTCGGGGCGGTGGAGGCGACGTCGGGGACCAGCGTCCCGTTCTCGTCGAAGAGCTCCTCGGGGCGGTAGGAGCGCAGCCAGGCGTCGAGATCGGCGAGGTGCGCGTCGGTGTCCCGGGCGCTGGCCAGCGGCACCTGGTGCGAGCGCCAGGACCCCTCGGTCTGCTGGCCGTCGATCTCCTTCGGGCCGGTCCAGCCCTTCGGGGTGCGCAGCACGATCATCGGCCAGGCGGGGCGCTCGGTCTCGCGGCCGGCCTCGGCGTCCTCCGCGGCCTGCGCCTTGATCTCCGCGATCCTGTCGAGGGCCGTATCTAGCACCTCGGCGAAGCGGCGGTGGGTCTCGAGCGGGTCCTCGTCGTCGAAGCCGCCGGTGAAGAGGAGCGGCTCGTGCCCGTAACCGCGCATCAGCGCCTCGAGCTCGTCGTCGCCGATGCGGGCCAGGACCGTCGGGTTCGCGATCTTGTAGCCGTTCAGGTGCAGGATCGGCAGCACCACCCCGTCCTGCTGGGGGTTGACGAACTTGTTGGAGTGCCAGGAGGTGGCCAGCGGCCCGGTCTCCGCCTCGCCGTCGCCGACCACGGTGAACGCGATCTGGTCGGGGCTGTCGAACATGGCGCCGTAGGCGTGGGAGAGGGCGTAGCCGAGCTCCCCGCCCTCGTGGATCGAGCCGGGCGTCTCCGGGGCGACGTGCGAGGGGATCCCGCCGGGGAAGGAGAACTGCGTGAACAGGCGCTTCATCCCCTCCTCGTCCTCGCCGACCGCGTGGTACACCTCGGAGTAGGTGCCCTCGAGATAGGACGCGGCGACCAGGCCGGGGCCGCCGTGCCCGGGACCGGTGATGTACATGGCGTTCAGCCCGCGCTGGGCGATGGCCCGGTTCGCGTGGGCGTAGAGGAAGGTCAGGCCCGGGGTGGTGCCCCAGTGCCCGAGCAGTCGCGGCTTGACGTGCTCGCGCTGCAGGGGCTTGCGCAGCAGCGGGTTGTCCTTGAGGTAGATCTGGCCGACCGAGAGGTAGTTCGCGGCGCGCCACCAGGCGTGCAGAGCGGCGAGCTCCTCCGTGCCGGGTGCGGTGGACGGTCGGTTCGGCCAGGTCGGGATGACGGTCACGAGATCTCCTCAGGTCCGGCGTGCAGTGATGTCGGCTGATTGCGCCAGCACCTCGACGGTATGCCCTTCTCCTCGGCGGGGGAAGGTCGGAGGTCCTGCCGCTGCGGGCCCTGCGACGACGGCGACGGGCGCGACACCCCGAGGGTGGCGCGCCCGTCGCTCATGCCGCGGTCACGGGGTCGTCCGGAGCCTCAGAGGCCCCGCCCGCGGTTCTCGTCGTCCGTGCGCGGATCACGACGGCCGTCCGCGCCGTCGACCTCGATCTCCTCCCGGGAGACGTCGGTCTGGACCGTCTCCTCGTCCTGCACGGACCGCTTGCCCAGGCGCACGTTCTCCGTGGCGACGGTCTCCTTCTCCACGACCGGACGCTCCTCGGTGAGGGTGACGTCGACCTCCTCCTCCGAGAGGGTGCCGCCGGAGCGGCCGTCGGCGGGCTCGCGCTCGAGGACGACCTCCTCACGCTGCACCGGGACCTCGACGCGCTCGGTGTCGGTCACGACGTGCTTGCGCAGGCGTGCCCTGCCGGTCTGCACCCGCTCGGTGCCGACGTGCGCCTGCTCCTCGTGGAGCGTGACGTCGCCGCCCTCATCACCACCGGTGCGCGCGGTGCGATCGCTCGGGCCGGGACCGTTGACGGGGCCGGGGCCCGCCGCAGCGCGGGCGTCCGCGTCGCGACGGTCGGTGGCGTCCGGTCCGGGCCCGGCGGTGCCGCGCGCGGCCCGGTCGGTCTCGCCACCGGTCGCTCCCGCAGCGCCGTCCAGCCCGTAGTAGCGGTACAGCTCGCCCTCCTGCTCGCGAGCCAGCTCGCCGTGCTCCTCGAGGTTCGGGGCGTCCTTGATGAAGGACTTCTCGTGGGGGACCGTGATGGTCCCGTCCGCGTAGTGCGCCTGGTCGAGCGGGATGAAGCTCTCGTTCGTCCCGAAGAAGCCGGTGTTCACCGTCACCCATGACGGCTGCTGGGTGTCGTTGTCCAGGTACACCTGGCCGACCTTTCCCACCTTGTCGCCGTTCCGGTCCAGGACCACGGCGTTCTGCAGTTCCTCGATGGTGCCTCGGAAAGTCATCAGATCCTCCTTCGTGCCAACGTTCAGGATTCCTGCTGCCCGGACAGGGCCGGAGACGTCCGAGGGACGGCGTGCGTCCTGTGCCGGGGCTGTGCTCGACGCTAGTGCACCTCGGCCGGATCGGGCGATGGCCGGCGCGGGGCGACGGACTCCCGGCGATGTCCCGGGACCGTGCGCGGCGGCACCGGGCGGGCCGGCCCGGAGACGACAGTCCCCTCATCGCGGGGATCCTCGGATTGACGGGGAGAAGTACTGGTCACGGAACCGATCGTCGTGACCTGACCGTGATCTTCCGGCTCGTGCGCAGACCGTCGGCAAGCGGTTGCGGGCGTGGCCGACGTGCCGGCGCAGGGGTGCGGCGACGGCCGTCGCCGCCGCGCCGGATCTGCAGGGACCGCACGGTCGGTCGGTCGCGGTCGCGGAGCCGCTCCGGTCTCCCGGTCCGTCGTCCTCCGGTGCCGCTGCGTCGCTCACGGAGAGCGGCGCCGGGATGAGAGCACGATGAGAGTGTTCTCAGGCCGACGCGGACCGGCAGGGCCCGGCCTAATCTGAAGGAGCCCGATCGTCCAGGGGCCGCCGCAGCGACCCGCGGTGCGCCCGTCGAGAAAGCTGAGGTCCCCATGACGTCCACGACCACGCGTTCCCGCAGCACTGCTCGCGCCGCCGCCCTCGGCGTGCTCGTGATCGGCCTCGCAGCCGGTTGCGGCGGCGACTCCGGCAGCGACGAGGCGTCCGCTGTCGAGGGCCCCGGTGCCTCCGAGGAGGAGAGCGGGAGCGCCGCCTCCGACGGCGCGAGCGACGACGGCGCCTCCGACGACGGCGCGACGGGCGCCGACGGGGGAGAGGCCCCGGGGGCCGGCGCCGTGGCGCTGCCCGAGGACGCCGACCTCGCCACCGAGCAGCTGCCGATCACCGCGGAGAAGGCCGTCGAGATCGGCCTCGGCGCGGCCGGCGGCGGCGAGCTGGTGCAGATCGAGATCGACCACGACGACGACGTGTGGGAGTGGGAGCTCGAGATCGTGGACGGCGGTCGCCAGCACGACCTCGACATCGACGCGACCCGCGGCGAGGTCACCGAGCATGACCAGGACGATGTCGACGACCAGGACCCGGCCGTCGACGTGACCTCCCCGATGCCCTACGCCGAGGCGATCGAGATCGCGCTCGGGAAGGAGCCGGGCCGGGTCTCCGGCTGGGACCTCTCCTCCGACGACGGCCGCATCCGCTACACGATCGACATCGACCGCAGCGGCGGCGACGACGTGGAGGTCGAGGTGGACGTCGAGACGGGCGAGGTCCGCGTCGACGACTGACGACCCGCCGCCGAACGGCTCCCCGCGGCCCGCCCTGCCCGTTACCCTCCTGCCTATGGCGAACTCGAAGAAGTCCTCGAAGAAGAAGGCCGACGGGCCCGCGGAGAAGGCGCCCCGCGGGTTCCGGATCGCGAACGACTGGAAGGGCGACGTGCAGGACTTCGACCCGCGCGCCACCCCCGGCTTCTCCGGCAAGAAGGCCGAGGGCAAGGAGTTCCTGCTGGCCCGCGATGCCGAGCTCGACGAGCTCCAGGAGCGTCTCTACGCCGCCCACCACGGAGGCGGCGAGGGCCGGTCGGTGCTGCTGATCGTGCAGGGGATGGACACCTCCGGCAAGGGCGGGATCATGCGCCACGTCGTGGGGAGCGTCGATCCGCAGGGCGTGGAGATCACCGCGTTCAAGGCCCCGACGGCGGAGGAGAAGAAGCACGACTTCCTCTGGCGGATCCGCCCCCACGCCCCCGTCCCGGGCACGATCGGCGTCTTCGACCGCTCTCACTACGAGGACGTGCTGATCCACCGCGTCCACGGCTGGGCGGACTCGAAGGAGATCCGCTCGCGGTACACGGCGATCAACGCCTTCGAGCGGGAGCTCGCCGCGGCCGGCACCACGGTCGTGAAGGTCATGCTCCACGTCTCCTACGAGGAGCAGGGATCGAGGCTGATGGAGCGGCTCGAGCGCCCGGACAAGCACTGGAAGTACAACCCCGGCGACGTCGACGAGCGCCAGCACTGGGACGACTACATGGACGCGTACACCAGGGCGCTGCGCGCCACCTCCACCGTCGGTGCGCCCTGGCACGTGATCCCCGCCGACCGCAAGTGGTACGCGCGGATCGCCGTGCAGCAGCTGCTGATCGACGCGCTGACGGACATCGACCCGCAGTGGCCGACGGCGGACTTCGACGTCCTGGCGGAGATCGATCGTCTGCGCGGCACGATGGGGCAGGACGAGTCGGACTGAGCGCGTCCGGGCCCGTGACCTCGGCTTGTGTCCGCGCGCTCGCAGGCCGATGATGGGGGCATGGCTTCCATCACCTTCAAGAACGACCCCGTCACCACCGTCGGCGAGCTGCCCGCGAAGGGCTCGACCCTGCCGGCCTTCGAGCTCGTGGGCCAGGACCTCGGCGCCGTCTCCGGCGCGGACCTCGCCGGCAAGCGCGTCGTGCTGAACATCTTCCCGTCCCTGGACACCGGCACCTGTGCCATGTCCGTGCGGAAGTTCAACGAGCTCGCCGCCGGCTTCGAGAACACCGTCGTCGTCTGCGTCTCAAAGGACCTGCCCTTCGCGCAGGCACGCTTCTGCGGCGCCGAGGGCATCGAGAACGTGATCACCGGCTCCGCCTTCCGCTCCTCCTTCGGCGAGGACTTCGGCGTGACCATGAAGGACGGCCCGCTCGCGGGTCTGCTCTCGCGCGCGGTCGTCGTCGCCGACGCCGACGGCACGGTCCTGTACACCGAGCAGGTCGCCGAGGTCTCCGAGGAGCCCGACTACGACGCCGCCGCGGCCGTGCTCGCCTGAGACCGCCCGCCCCGCCGGACCCGGCCGCGACTCCTCGTCGCGCGCCGGGTCCTGTGCTCCCCGGCCCCGCGCACCCCGGCCCCTGCGCACCGGCCGCCCCATCGATCCCGGGGGCCGCCCGACGGAAGGAGCCCGCCATGTCCGCCCTCACGATCTCCCTCGAGCGCGTCCACGACCTGCTGGACGACGACGGCCCCGCCGACGGCGAGCGCCGTGTGCTGGTGGACCGGCTGTGGCCGCGCGGGGTGAAGAAGGAGCGCCTCGTCCACGACGAGTGGGACAAGGACGTCGCCCCGAGCTCCGAGCTCCGCAAGGAGTTCCACGGCGGGGAGCTCGACTTCGAGGAGTTCTCCGCCCGCTATCGCCGCGAGCTGGAGGAGGGCGAGGCCGCCCAGGCGCTGCTGGACCGGGCGGAGGAGGACGGGGCGGACACCCTCGTGCTGCTGTTCGCCGCGAAGGACGTCGAGCACAACCACGCCCAGGTGCTGCAGGAGGTGCTGCACGAGCTCGCCGGCTGAGGCCTTTGCCCCCGCTCCCCGTCGGCTGATCCCGCCGCCGTCGACGGGGACGAAGGTCCGGGCGCTTCCTGTCAACGCGCCCCTAACGTGGACGAGCAGGCCGTCGACGGCAGACGGCCGACAGCCCCGTCCCCGTCCAGGAAGGACCTGCCATGTCCGTGGCGACCGCCTCGATCCTCCACCCGCAGCTCGACATCGAGGAGCGCCTCGTGCCTGCTCACGAGCAGATCGTGCGGGACACCCTCCCGCTCGTCGGGGAGCACGTCGAGGAGATCGCCCCGGTGTTCTACGGGCGGATGTTCGCCGCGCACCCCGAGCTGCTGCGCGACACCTTCAACCGCGGCAACCAGGCCCAGGGCGCCCAGCAGAAGGCGCTCGCCGCCTCCGTCGCGACCTATGCGACCCTGCTGGTCGCCCCGGACGGGCCGAGCCCCGCCGCGCTGCTGTCCCGGATCGGGCACAAGCACGTCTCCCTCGGCATCACCGAGGACCAGTACGAGATCGTCCACGAGCACCTGATGGCCGCGATCGTCGAGGTCCTCGGCGCCGACGTGATCACCGGGGACGTGGCCGCCGCGTGGGACGCCGTCTACTGGCACATGGCCCGCACGCTCATCGCCTTCGAGAACGGCCTGTACGCCGAGGCGCAGGTGACCCCGGGCGACGTGTTCCGCACCGCCCGCGTCATCCGCCGGATCGAGGAGAGCTCGAGCGTGGCGAGCTTCGAGCTGGCCGCCCCCGAGGGGGACGAGCCGCTCGCCGACTTCCTGCCCGGCCAGTACATCAGCGTCGGCGTGCGCCTGGCCGACGGGGCGAGGCAGCTGCGCCAGTACTCGCTCTCCGACGCCCCCGGCCGGGGACGCTGGCGGATCTCGGTACGGCGCGAGGACGGGGACCCGGCCGGCGAGGTCTCCTCGCACCTCCACCGCACCCTCCACGAGGGGGACGAGCTGCAGGTGACCCTCCCCGCCGGCGACCTGGTCCTGGACGCGCAGGCGACCTCGCCCCTCGTGCTGGTCTCGGCGGGCATCGGGATCACCCCGATGCTGGGGATGCTGCGCCATCTCGCCGCGGTCGACAGCGAGCGCGAGGTGGTCGTGCTGCACGCCGACGGCGACGCGGCCGACGCCGCGCACCTGCCCGAGCTGCTGGACACCGTCGCCTCCCTGCCCGAGCACAGCGGCTCCCGCGCCCGGCTGTGGTTCTCCGGCGAGCTCGGCGAGGACCCCCTCGCGGGCCGGACGGACCCCCGCCTCTCGGCGCATGCGGGACGGATGACGATCACGGGCGAGCACCTGCCCGAGGGTGCGGAGATCTATCTCTGCGGCGGCAGCGGCTTCCTGCGCGGCGCCCGCGAGCAGCTGCTCGCCGCCGGGGCCGACGAGGAGCGGATGCACGTGGAGCTGTTCTCCCCGAACGACTGGCTGCTCCCGGGCGCCTGAGCAACGTGGACCGCCCGTCGCGGACGGCGGAGGAGGACTAGGGTCGTCCCTCGTGGAACCCCTCTCCCTTCTCGTCCTGCTCGTCATGGGCGTGGTCGCCGGCGCCATCAACGCGGCGGTGGGATCCGGCTCCCTCCTCACCCTCCCGGTGCTGATGGCGCTGGGCCTCCCGCCCGGCGTCGCGGTCCGCACGAACACGGTGGGGATGTTCTTCTCCACCGTCGGCTCCGTGCTCGGCTATCGCCGCGAGATCTCCGAGGAGCGACGCCATCTCACGCCGCTGGTGCTCACCGCGCTGCTCGGCGCGAGCGCGGGCGCGCTGCTGCTGCTGACCTCCCCTGCCGAGGCGCTCGACGTGGTCGTGCCCGTGCTGATCGTCGTCGCCCTCGCCCTCGTCGTCCTGCAGAAGCCGCTGACCACCGCGCTGCGCTCCCGCTCGGAGAAGCGGGCCGAGCACCGCGCCGCGGCCGACGCGTCGGGGACCGAGGGGGCGACCGATGCGGGCGCGTCGGCGGACGGCTCCGAGCGCAGCCCGCTGCGCTCCCCGGCGCTGGTCGGCTCGATCGGTGCGGCCTCCGTCTACGGCGGCTACTTCACCGCCGCGCAGGGGGTGCTGTACCTGGGGATCCTCGGCGTCTTCACCGGGCGTCCGATGGGCTCGGTCAACAGCGTCAAGAACCTGCTGAGCCTGTGCGTGAACCTCGCCGCGGCGCTGATCTACGTGATCGCCTTCTTCGCGGTCGACGCGCAGGTGGTGTGGGCCGCGAGCGCCGCGATCGCGGTGGGCTCGCTGCTGGGCGGCTTCTTCGGTGCGCACCTGGCCAAGCGCCTGCCCGAGTGGGCGCTGCGCGGCGTGATCGTGGTGGTCGCGCTGGTGGCGCTCTTCCGCGAGGTCGTCTGAGCCGTCGGCCGACGGGCGCTGCGCCTCGGGCCGACGGGTCCTGAGCGCCCAGTCGACGAGCCCGGCCGGCACCGGCTCAGGACAGGAACGGCATGACCTCGGCGAGCACCTCGTCGGGCGGGAACAGGGTGCCGCCGTGGTCCCGGCCGGGCAGGGACACGAACTCCGCGTCCGGCATCAGCGAGGCCGCCCGGGCGGACTCCTCGTGGCGGGGATGGTCCTCGCTGCCTGCCATCCACAGCGCGGGAACCGTGCAGCTCTCCAGCATCTCGTCCGGCACGGCGGCGGTGGCGTCGGTCGCGGCGAGCAGCGCCGCGACCGCCTCGTGGTCCGCGGCGAGGAAGGCGGTGCGCGTGGCGCGCGCACGGCGCGAGGTGACCTCCGGCCCCAGCCCCTGACCGGCGCAGAACGACTCCATGCCCTGCTCGCGGACCGCGTCGATCACGCCCGGGAAGAACACCGAGTCCACCGCGCCCCGCTGCGCGGAGGCCGAGCCGCCGAGGCTCACCAGGCGCGTGACCAGGCCAGGATGCGCCAGCGTCGTGCTCAGCGCGATGCGTGCGCCGAGCGAGTAGCCCATCAGCGCCGCGCGGCCGATCCCCTCCGCGTCGAGCACGGCGAGCAGGTCCTGCACGAAGACCTCCTGCGTGTACGCCGCGGGGTCGTGGGGCTTCCCGGAGGTGCCGTGGCCGCGCAGGTCCACCCGGAGCACGGTGTGCTCGGCAGTGAGCGGTTCGAGATAGCCGAGGCCCCGCCAGATCGCGCGGGAGAGCACCGAGCCGTGCAGCAGCACCAGCGGCGGCCCGTCCCCGGAGACGTCGTAGCGCAGGTCGACGCCGTCGACGGGGGAGGGGATGACGGGCATGGGGAGGTCCTTCGGGCGCGGGAGCGGGCGGGACCAGGATACGGAGCGCCGCGGCTCCGTGCCGTTCGGGGCGAGCGCACGGAGAAGGGACCGGGCGGGTCATCGAAGGATGACCGGCCCGGCCCCTGTCAGGAGCGCGCCGCGGTCACAGCGCCGCGGAGATCTCCTCGAGGATGCGGTTGAAGGTCGCCGACGGGCGCATCACCGCGGCGGTCTTCTCCGGGTCGGGCCGGTAGTAGCCGCCGATGTCCGCGGGCTCGCCCTGCACCGCGAGCAGCTCCGCGGCGATGGTCTCCTCGCCGTCGGTGAGCTCCTTCGCGATAGGGCCGAAGGCGGTGGCGAGCTCCGCGTCCTCGGTCTGCTTCGCCAGCTCCTGCGCCCAGTACATCGCGAGGTAGAAGTGGCTGCCGCGGTTGTCGATCGAGCCGAGCCTGCGCTGCGGGGACTTCCCCTCGTTCAGCAGGGTCTCGGTCGCGCGGTCCAGCGCGTCGGCCAGCACGGCGGCGCGGGCGTTGTCCGCGGTGCGGGAGAGGTGGCGCAGCGACTCGGCCAGCGCCAGGAACTCGCCCAGGGAGTCCCAGCGCAGGTAGTCCTCCTCGATGAGCTGCTGGACGTGCTTGGGCGCGGAGCCGCCGGCACCGGTCTCGAACAGGCCGCCGCCGTTCATCAGCGGCACCACCGAGAGCATCTTGGCGCTCGTGCCGAGCTCCATGATCGGGAAGAGGTCGGTGAGGTAGTCGCGCAGCACGTTGCCGGTGACGGAGATGGTGTCCTCGCCGGCGCGGACGCGGGCCAGGGTGTGCTTCGTCGCCTCGATCGGGGAGAGGATGCGGAGGTCCAGGCCCTCGGTGTCCTCCTCGGCCAGGTAGGCGTTGACCTTCTCGATGAGGTTGCGATCGTGGGCGCGGGTCTCGTCCAGCCAGAACACGGCCGGCATCCCGGACTGGCGCGAGCGGCGCACGGCGAGCTGCACCCAGTCGCGGATCGGCGCGTCCTTGGCCTGGCATGCGCGGAACACGTCGCCGGCGGCGACCTCGTGGGTCATCAGCGCCGCACCGGAGGAGTCGCGCACCTCGACGCGCCCGTCGGAGCCGATCTCGAAGGTCTTGTCGTGGGAGCCGTACTCCTCGGCCTTCTGCGCCATGAGGCCGACGTTGGGGACGGTGCCCATGGTGGTGGGGTCGAAGGCGCCGTTGCGCTGGCAGTCCTCGATGGTCGCGGAGTAGACGCCCGCGTAGGAGGAGTCCGGGATCACCGCGAGGGTGTCCTGCTCGGCGTCGTCCTTGTTCCACATGTGGCCCGAGGTGCGGATCATCGCCGGCATCGAGGCGTCGATGATGACGTCGGAGGGGACGTGGAGATTGGTGATGCCCTTGTGGGAGTTCACCATCGCGAGGTCGGGACCGGCGGCGAGGTCCTGGTCGATCGCGGCGCGGGCGCCCTCGCGCACCGATTCGTCGAGCTCGTCGATCCCGGCGAGCAGGCCGCCGAGCCCGTTGTTCGGGGACAGGCCCGCCTCGGCGAGCACGTCGCCGTACTGGGTGAACAGGGTGGGGAAGAAGGCGCGGACCGCGTGGCCGAAGAGGATCGGGTCGGAGACCTTCATCATCGTGGCCTTGAGATGCAGGGAGAAGAGCACGCCCTGCTCCTTCGCCGCGGCGATCTGCTCGCGCAGGAAGGTCTCCAGCGCCGCGACCCGCATGACGGTGGAGTCGACGACCTCGCCGGCCAGCACCGGCACGGACGGCTTGAGCACGGTCTCCGTGCCGTCGGCGGCGACGTGCACGAGCGAGAGGGTGTCCTCGGCGTCCATCACCACGGACTGCTCGTTGGAGCGGAAGTCGTCCGCGCCCATCGTCGCGACCGAGGTCCTGGAGTCCTTGCTCCACTCGCCCATGCGGTGGGGGTGCTTCTTGGCGAAGTTCTTCACCGCAGCGGGGGCGCGGCGGTCGGAGTTGCCCTCGCGCAGGACGGGGTTCACGGCAGAGCCCTTGACGGAGTCGTAGCGGGCGCGGGCGTCCTTCTCCTCGTCGGTCTCGGGGTTGTCGGGGTACTCGGGCAGGGCGATGCCCTGGCCCTGCAGCTCGGCGATCGCGGCCTTCAGCTGCGGCACGGAGGCGGAGATGTTGGGCAGCTTGATGATGTTCGCCTCGGGCGTCCTGGCGAGCTCGCCCAGCTCGGCGAGGGCGTCGGCCTCCCGCTGCTCCTCGGGCAGGAGGTCCGAGAACGCCGCGACGATGCGTCCGGCCAGGGAGATGTCACGGGTGGTGACCTCGATCCCGGCGGTGTCGGAGAAGGCGTCGAGGATCGGCAGGAACGAGGCGGTCGCCAGCATCGGTGCCTCGTCGGTGTGGGTGTAGATGATGCGCGCCATGTGTCGCGGGGCTCCCTCGGGTCGATGCGTCATGGGTCTCGGGCCAAGACTATCTTGACGTCAAGAATTCTTCGACGGCGGGCACGGCCGGCCGTCGATCCGGACGCCCCCACGGTACGTGAGCGGGGTGCGGGGCGCAGTCCCGGGCGGCCGGTGGATCGACGGGGCGGCCGACGGGACGACAGAGCGGCCGACGAGGAGGCGAGCCGACGCGGCGGCAAGGCGGAGAGGCGGCGAGTCGCCGCGGCGCTCAGCCGTCCTCGGGCTCGGCGCCCTCGAGCACCTCGAGGTCCCAGGGGTCGGAGAGCACGACGTGGGTGGCGCCCTCGACGTCGACCGTGACGGCGAAGGCGTGGGCGCGGTAGTCGCCGGGGGAGAGGGCGCCGTGGCAGGTGCCGTGCGTGGTCCAGGCGGTCTCCGCGGTGCTCACCCCCTCGCCGTCCATCCACTGCAGCGGGATGCTGCCGGCGTTCCGGGCCCCGGCGACGATGACGCCGTCCCCGGGGCGGGTCACCACGATCCCGGTCATCAGGGGCAGGGTGCCGTGATCCTCGGAAGCGGCGGTGACCTGCGCGGTCGCGCCCGCGCCCGCCTCGTCCTCGCCCGCCTCGGCATGGACGGCGGGGGAGGGGTCGGCGGCGGCGACGCTCAGCCCGGCGCCGTCGCCGACGGGGGCGAGCTCGCGGCCGCAGCCGAGGGAGGAGAGGTCCGCGGGGGTCTCGCCGTCCTCCGTCGTGACCGCGCCGGGAACGGCCCGCAGGCGGCCGTCGACCACGTCCAGCAGCACGTAGGCGCTCGCCTCCCAGCCGCTGCGCTCCGCGGCGCGGCCGGAGCCCTCCGGGCCCGCGCCGGAAAGGCGCAGCAGGTACTGCCCATCGGGCAGAGGGGCGTCGTCGCAGGTGCCGAGCACGAGCCGGACGGTGACGGTGGAGGGGGCGGGGCCCTCGGCGGTCGTCTCGACCCGGGCCCGCACGACCATCGGCGGCGCCGGGGCGCCGTCGACGCCGAGCGCGTCCCCGTACCCCTCGGCCGGTGCGGCGCGGTCCGCGGGGTGCGCGGGCACGATCACGGCCTCGGGGGCGAGCCCGCCGTAGGCGGCGCCCGACTCGAGGGCGAGGTCGCCGGTGATCATCACCTCGTTGCCCTCCGCCTGCACGCTCGTGGGGGTCAGCGTCCCCGCGTCGCGGGAGGGCAGGGGGTCCTCCGCCGTGCCGGGCTCGCACAGCCAGGCGGGATCCACCGGGACGGTCTCGGCGCCGGCCACCTGCTCGGGGGCCATCGGGGCCGCGGTCGCCGCCGGGCTCGAGGGGTCCTCGCCGCCGAGCGGTCCCGGCAGCGCATCGCAGGCGACGAGGGAGGCGGCGAGCGCGAGCGCCCCTGCGGCGGCGGCGACGATCCGTCCCGGGCGCGCGAGCCGCCTGGCTGTCCTCGTCGTCATCGTGTCCCCCTCCTCGTGGTCCGCGCACAGAACCTACCGGAGCGTCACAGCACCAGCAGGGTCACCGCCATGACGGCCATGCCGGCGATGAGCGAGTAGATGACCGTGTGGTGCTCCCCGGTCTCCTCCGCGGCGGGCAGCAGCTCGTCCAGGGACACGAACACCATCACCCCGGCCACGCCGGCCAGGATCGCACCCATCGCGTCGCCGGTGAGCACGGGGGCGAGCAGCAGGTAGCCGATCACGGCGCCGACGGGCTCGGCGAGCCCCGTCATCGTCGCCAGCCAGAACGCCTTGCTGCGCGAGCCGGTCGCGCGGCGCACGGGCACGGCGACGGCGAGGCCCTCGGGGATGTTGTGCAGGGCGATCGCGGCGACCACGGGGATCGCGACCTCGGGGGCCTGCAGCGCGGCGACGAAGGTCGCGAAGCCCTCGGGCACGTTGTGCAGGGCCAGGGCCGCGGCGGTGATCGCGCCGGTGCGCAGCAGGCGGGCGCGCAGCGCCCGGTCCTCGAGCTGCTCGTCGGGCTCGCGCACCTCGGCCCGTCCATGGCTGCCGTCCATGCGACCGGCGAACTCGTGGGGGCTGACGGCGCGGGGCACGAGTCGGTCGAGCACTGCGATCAGCGCGATCCCGAGGAAGAAGGACAGGGTCGCCAGCGCCGTGCCGCGCCCGGTCGGGGCCGCGCCGCCGGAGAGCACCCGGGCACCCTCGGGCAGCAGCTCGACGAAGGAGACGTAGAGCATGACGCCTGCCGACAGGCCCAGCCCGCCGGCGAGGAACCTCGGCCCGGTCCCGCGGCCGAGCACGCCGAGAGCGGCGCCGATCGAGGTGGCGCCGCCGGCGACGAGGGTGAGGAGGAAGGCGACGAGCACCCGTGCACCCTACTGGGCGGTCCGCGCCTCGGCGGGGACCCTCGGCCCGTCCCGTGGTGGGCACCACGGCCGACGCCGGGTGACCGCTCCTAGACTGACCCCATGTCCCTCGCCGACGCCTTCCTCACCGTCACCGACCTGCGCGCCCGCAGCCTGAGCGCCGCCCAGCTCACCGCCGCCCTGCCGCGCGCGGAGCTCGACGTCGCCGCGGCCGCCGAGGCCGTGCGCCCTGTCGTCGAGGACGTCGCCGCCCGCGGCGCCGAGGCGGTGCTCGAGGCCTCCGAGCGCTTCGACGGGATCCGTCCCGCGCATCTGCGGGTCCCCACCGCCGAGCTCGAGCGCGCCCTCGCGGAGCTCGACCCGCAGATCCGCTCCGCGCTCGAGGAGTCGATCGCCCGTGTGCGCGCGGTCGACGCCGCACAGGTCCGTCCCGCCGAGACCGTCGAGGTGGTGCCCGGCGGCACCGTCACCCAGCGCTGGGTCCCGGTGCGCCGCGTCGGCCTGTACGTGCCGGGCGGCCGCGCCGTGCTGCCCAGCTCCGTGGTGATGAACGTGGTGCCCGCCCAGGCCGCCGGGGTCGAGCAGATCGTGCTCGCCTCCCCGCCGCAGAAGGAGTTCGGCGGCCTGCCCCACCCCACGATCCTCGCCGCCTGCGCGCTGCTCGGGGTCACCGAGGTGCTCGCCGCCGGCGGCGCCCAGGCGATCGCGCTGCTCGCCCACGGCGCGGAGGACCTCGGCGACGGCGACGGGCTCGAGGGCGTGGACCTCGTCACCGGACCCGGCAACGTCTACGTCGCCGCCGCCAAGCGCCTCGTGCGCGGGAAGGTCGGCATCGACGCCGAGGCCGGCCCCACCGAGATCGCGATCCTCGCCGACGACACCGCCGATCCCGCCTTTGTCGCCGCGGACCTCATCTCCCAGGCCGAGCACGACCCGATGGCCGCGAGCGTCCTGGTCACGCCGTCCGATGCACTGGTCGAGGCGGTCGAGGCGGCGCTCGCCGCGCAGGTCCCCGCCGCCCTCCACCGCGAACGGATCGAGGAGGCGCTGCGCGGACCGCAGAGCGGCGCCGTGCTCGTCGCGGACCTCGCCCAGGGCCTCGCGGTCGTGGACGCCTACGGTGCCGAGCACCTCGAGATCCAGACGGCCGAGGCCGACGAGGTCGCCGCACGCGTCACCAACGCCGGCGCCGTCTTCGTCGGCCCCCACAGCCCCGTCAGCCTCGGCGACTACGCCGCAGGCTCCAACCACGTGCTGCCCACGGGCGGCACCTCCCGCTTCACCGGCGGGCTCGGGGTGCAGACCTTCCTGCGCGGCATCCACGTGGTCCGCTACGACCGCGACGCGCTCGCCGGCGCCCGCGTCGCGGCGACCACGCTCGCCCGTGCCGAGGGGCTGCCCGCCCACGGCACCGCGATCGACGTCCGCTTCGAGGGCTGAGCTCAGCCGGCGTCGGCCGTGCGGTCGGCGTCTGTCGCCGCCTCGTCGGCGCCCATCGGGGTCTCCTCGACGGCGGCGCGGCGCTCCGCGGCACGCTCGCCCCGGGTGAGCCACAGCGCGATCGCGCGCCAGCCCAGCATCCCGACCGCCAGCACGATCGCGGTGACGATGAGGAAGGACACCTCGGTGCCCGCCCCGAACAGGGTGCGGACCGCCATCCCGGTCGCGAGGGTGATCGCCCACACGAAGAGTCCGTGCGGCCAGATCCGGAACGGGGCGCGCCAGGCGCGGATCGCGAGATGGCCCAGCAGCGCGCCGACGGCGAAGGGCCACCCCACCAGGAAGATGTTCTCGGTGGTCAGGGGCGTGCCGTGCTGCACGAAGCCGACGGCGACGAAGAGGATGACGACCAGCAGGTCGCCGACGAGGGCACCCAGGGAACGGAACATCCCGCCAGGGTACTGGGACGCGGCGGGGAGCTCCCCGAGGGAGGGGCGCCGGGTGGGCCGACGCGGCGGCGCGCGGCGTCCGCACGATGAGCCACGTCACGTCGGCCCCGGCCCCGGGGCCTCGACGCGGACCGGGACGACCCGCCCCTGCGACGCCAACTACGATGAGTGCCATGTCCGCCTCGCCCGTCCCGACCCGTGAGCCCTCGGTCCTGCCCGTCCCGCGTGACGGCATCGCCGGCGCCGCCCCCTACGGCGCGCCGCAGCTCCCGGTCGCGCATGCGCTGAACGTGAACGAGAACCCCTACGGCCCCTCGGAGGAGCTCGCCGCCGCGATCGGCGCCGCCGCCGCGCAGGCCGCGGCGGGCCTGAACCGCTACCCGGACCGGGAGGCGCTGGACCTGCGCCGCGAGCTGGGGGAGTACCTCGCCGAGGAGTCCGACGTGCCCGCCCCGCCGGCCGAGGCGGTCTGGGCCGCGAACGGCTCCAACGAGGTCATGCACCAGCTGATGCTCGCCTACGGCGGGCCCGGCCGCACGGCGCTCGGCTTCACGCCGCACTACTCGATGTACCCCGAGTACGCGCGCGACACCTATACCGCCTGGGTCACCGCCGAGCGGGGTCCCGCTCCCGACTTCGCGCTCACCGCGGAGACGGTCACCGCCGCGATCGCCGAGCACCGACCCTCGATCGTGGTGCTCACCTCGCCGAACAACCCCACCGGCACGGCGCTCGACCTCGACGTCGCCCGCGCCGCCGCCCGCGCGCTCGAGCCCACCCGCGGGCTGCTCGTGGTCGACGAGGCCTACGGCGAGTTCCGCCGCGACGGGGTGCCCAGCGCCCTCACCCTCCTGGCCGAGCACCCGAACCTCGTCGTGGCCCGCACCATGTCCAAGGCCTTCGCGCTCGCCGGCGCCCGCCTCGGCTATCTCGTCGCCGATCCCGCGATCGTCGACACCGTGCGCGTGGTGCGCCTGCCCTACCACCTCTCCGCCGTCACCCAGGCGGTGGCCCGCACCGCCCTCGCGCACCGGGAGGAGCTGCTGGGGAAGGTCGCGCTGCTGCGCACCGAGCGCGACGCGCTCGCCGCCCATCTCGCCGGTCGCGGCCACGAGGTCGCGCCGTCCGACGCCAACTTCGTCCTCTTCCGCGCCTTCCGAGGCCGCGACGACGTGTTCCAGGCCCTCCTGGAGCGCGACGTGCTGATCCGCGCCGTCGGACCGGCCGGCTGGCTCCGCGTCAGCGTGGGCACCCCCGAGGACAACACCGCATTCCGCACCGCCCTCGAGGAGGCCGACCCCCGATGACCGAGACCGCCCGCCCGTCGCGCACCGCGACCCTCTCCCGCACCACCCGCGAGTCCTCCGTCGAGGTCAGCCTCGACATCGACGGCACCGGCCAGGTGGACATCTCCACCTCCGTGCCCTTCTTCGACCACATGCTCACGGCGCTGGGCACCCACGCCCGCTTCGACCTGAAGGTGTCGGCGACAGGTGATACCCATATCGACGCCCACCACACCGTCGAGGACACCGCGATCGTGCTCGGCCAGGCGCTGCGCGAGGCGCTCGGCGACAAGCACGGCATCACCCGCTTCGGCGACGCGCTGGTCCCGCTGGACGAGGCGCTCGCCCAGGCCGTCGTGGACCTCTCCGGCCGCCCCTACTGCGTCCACTCCGGGGAGAGCGAGGCCCAGGCCACCCACCTCATCGGCGGGCACTTCACGGGCTCCCTGACCCGTCACGTCTTCGAGTCCCTCGCCCACCACGCCGCGATCTGCCTGCACATCCGGGTGATCGAGGGCCGCGACCCGCACCACATCGTCGAGGCGCAGTTCAAGGCGCTCGCCCGGGCGCTGCGCGCCGCCTGCGCCCCCGACGACCGGGTCCTCGGGGTGCCGTCCACCAAGGGAGCGCTGTGAACACCGACGACACCACCGGCCGCGGGCCCGAGCCCGAGGACATCGACGCCGAGTTCGCCCGCCTCACCGAGGGGCTCTCCCTCGACGACGCGCCGCTGACCGTCGAGGACGTCCTGTCCGACGCCTCGGCCGCGCCCGAGGAGGACGAGGTCCCCACGATCGCCGTGGTCGCCACCTCCGTCGCGACCGCGAAGGCGCTGGCCGGCGTGATCCGGCTGGGCCGCGAGGCGCGCACCGACGGGATCGACATCCCCACCGACTCCCGCACCTTCGACACCGCCACCGGCGCGGTCGCCGTCGGCCCGCTGTCCGAGGCGGCGGCGCACGACCTCGCCGCGATCACCTCCACCGCCCTGCAGCGCAACGGCATCGTGGTCTTCTGGCGCCGCGGCGACCGCATGACCGCGACCCGGTACAAGAACGGCGAGCGCGGCGAGGACATCTCGCCCGCGATCGTGCTCGGCGCCGTCGACGACCTCGTCGAGGAGCTGCTGCTGGGCACGACCTCGCTCGACGAGCTCGGCGAGGGCCTCGACCCCGCCTCGCTCTCCCGGGCCGAGGCGCTGGAGTGGATCTCCTCCGGCGGGAGGAAGCGCCCGTGAGCACGACCGAGCCCGGGTCGTCGGCCGCCGCGGGCCCCGCGGACGCACCGGCCACCGCCGGAGCGCCAGGTCCCGCCCCGCGCGTGGTCGTCCTCGACCACGGCTCCGGCAACGTCCGCTCCGTCGTCCGCGCCCTCGAGGCCGCGGGGGCGGAGGTCGAGCTCACCGCGGACCGCGGGCGCGCCCTCGCGGCCGACGGGCTCGTCGTCCCCGGCGTCGGCGCCTACTCCGCGACCCTCGCGCAGATCCTCGCCGTCGGCGGCGACCGGATCATCGAGCGCCGCCTGGCCGGCGGCCTGCCGGTGCTCGGCATCTGCGTGGGCCTGCAGGCGATGTTCGAGGCAGGCACCGAGCACGGCGAGCGCACCCGCGGGCTCGGCCAGTGGCCGGGCGAGGTCACCCACCTCCAGGCCGAGGTCGTGCCCCACATGGGCTGGAACACCGTCGAACCCGCTGCGGGCAGCGCGCTGTTCGCCGGGATCGAGCAGGAGCGCTTCTACTTCGTCCACTCCTACGCCGCCCGCAGCTGGGAGCTGGAGGACACCGGCCCGCTCAAGGCGCCGCGGGTGACCTGGGCCCAGCACGAGCAGGACCGCTTCGTCGCCGCCGTCGAGAACGGGGCGCTCAGCGCCACCCAGTTCCACCCCGAGAAGTCCGGCGCGGCCGGCGCCCGCCTGCTCGCGAACTGGCTGGGCACCCTGCCGCGCCGCGACCGGGAGCAGGACGCATGATCCTCGCGTTCCTGATGCTCTTCGCCGGCGGGATGCTCCTCGGCGGCGCCTGGTCCTTCTACCGCTCGAAGAAGCCCTGGTGGGCGATCGCGGGACTGGCCGTGCTCGGCCTCGTGTGCCTGGGCATCTCCTTCTGGCGCATCCAGAGCGGCTGAGCCCGCCTCCCCACCCCGTCCGTCCCCGTGCCCGACCGGGCACCATCCCCTCAGTCCCAGGAGGACCCCCATGACCGCTCCCGTGCTCGAGCTGCTCCCCGCCGTCGACGTGCAGGGAGGCCAGGCCGTCCGCCTCGTCCAGGGCGAGGCCGGCACCGAGACCGGCTACGGCGCGCCGCTGGACGCCGCGCTCGCCTTCCAGGAGGGCGGCGCGAGCTGGCTGCACCTGGTCGACCTCGACGCCGCCTTCGGCCGCGGCTCCAACGCCTCCCTGCTCGCCGAGGTCGTCGCCGCCGTGGACATGAACGTCGAGCTCTCCGGCGGGATCCGCGACGACGAGTCCCTCGCCGCGGCGCTCGCCACCGGCTGCCGCCGCGTGAACCTCGGCACCGCCGCGCTCGAGAACCCCGAGTGGACGGCCGACATCATCGCCGAGCACGGCGACCGCATCGCCGTCGGCCTCGACGTGCGCGGCACCACCCTCGCCGCCCGCGGCTGGACCCGCGAGGGCGGCGACCTGTGGGAGACCCTCGAGCGACTCGACGCCGCCGGCTGCCAGCGCTACGTCGTCACCGACGTCACCAAGGACGGCACGCTCCAGGGCCCGAACGTGGACCTGCTCGCCCAGGTCTGCGAGCGCACCGACGCAAAGGTCGTCGCCTCCGGCGGCATCTCCTCCCTCGACGACCTGCGCGCGCTGCGCGAGCTGGTCCCCGCCGGGGTCGAGGGCGCCATCGTGGGCAAGGCCCTGTACGCGCAGGCCTTCACGATGAGCGAGGCGCTCGACGTCGCGGGACGCCCGTGACCTCCGAGAACACCTCGCAGAACGAGGACCACGGCCCGTCGGGCCCGGACGCCGACCCCGGCGGACGGGCCCGTCGGGCCCTGCCCTCCCACTTCCGCGAGAAGTCCCCGCTGACCGACACCGCGGGCGTCTCCTGGGAGGGCCGCGACTACACCGTCAGCCCGTTCCCCGGCGACGACGGCGCGACCCCGGCGCACCTCGCCGAGGCGCTGCAGGCGCACCGGGCGGGCCGGGACCCGCACCGGCGCGCGCTCGTCGCCGCGCTGACGACCTCCCGGGTGCTGGTGCCGATCATGGCGGTCGCGACCGAGACGGGCACCACCGCCCACGGCCTCACCGGCGACAACGGTGCCGACATGGCGATGGTCTCGATCTCCGCGCCCGACGGGACGACGGTGCTGCCGCTGTTCACCTCCGTCGACCAGCTCTCCGCCTGGCGCGGAGATGCCCGGCCCGTGCCCGTGGTCGCGCCGCAGGCGGCGCAGGCCGCGGTCCAGGAGGGCTGCACCGCGCTGCTGCTGGACGCCGCGACGCCGGAGGCCGAGGGCGGCCCCGTGCTGCTGCCGCGCTCGGTGCTGTGGGCGCTCGCACAGGGACGAGAGTGGATCCCGCCGCATGAGGACGGCGAGCTCGCCGCGGAGCTCGAGCGGGTCGGGACCTCCGCCTCGCCCGCCGTGCTGGGCCTCGCGGCCCGCGCCGGCGAGCGCGCCGAGGTGGACCTCCACCTGCGGCTGCGCCCGGGCCTGACCGCGGAGCAGGTCTCCGCGGTGGTCCAGCTGGTGACGCAGGGGCTCGGGGGATCGCAGCTCGTCGCCGAGCGGATCAGCTCGATGCGGCTCGTGCTCGGCTCCTGAGCCGTAGCCGTAGCCGTAGCCGGAGCCCGAGCCGTAGCCCGGCCCGCGACGCCGCGGCCCGGCCTCGTCAGGAGACCCGGCCGGTGTACTTCTCGCCCGGCGCCTTGCCCGGCTCGTCGGGGAAGGGCAGGGCCTCCGCGAAGGCGAGCTGCAGCGAGCGCAGACCGTCTCGCAGCGAGCGGGCGTGCTCGTTGCCGATCTCGGGGGCGGCGGCGGTGACCAGGCCCGCGAGGGCGGTGATCAGCTTCCGCGCCTCGGCGAGGTCCTGGTACTGCCCGGTCTCCTCGTCCTCGGCGAGGCCGACCTTCACCGCCGCGGCGCTCATCAGGTGCACGCAGGCGGAGGTGATGATCTCTACCGAGGAGACCTCGGCGATGTCGCGCAGCTCGTCGGCGCCGATCCCCTCGTCGTGGCTGTGCGGGGCGTCGTGGCTGTGCGCGGCGTCGTGCGCGTGCGGGGTGCTGTCGTGGGAGTGCTCGGTCACTGGGGGTCCTTCGTTCTCGGTCCGCGTCCGGCTCGGACGCGGTGCGGGGGTGGTGGTCCGCGGCGGGCGGAGGGAGTGGCTCAGCCGGCCAGGGGCAGGGATCCGGTCATGTCCTCGCCGAAGTCGACGAGGATCGCGGAGGGCTCGGTGCCGATCGGCACGTCGAAGACCAGGTGGACGGTGCCGCTGCCGCCGCCCGGGATCTGGGTGGGCCTCTTGCTGTCGGCGATGTGCACGCGGCTCGCATCGAGGTCGAGCGGGTGGGTGGCGCCGTCGGCGGACTCCAGCGAGATCGACTCCGGGGTGAGCGGCGCCGCCCGGTCTCCCTGGTTGTCGATCTCGACGGTGGCGATGACGAACTCGCCCTCCGGCTCGACCGGGTTGCTCCGGCTGCCGACGCTGCGCACGCCCGCCTCGGTGCTCACCGTGGTCATCTCGACCTCGCCGATCGTCGCGCTGCCGCCGGAGGCCCCGTCCTGCGGGGCGGCGGTCCCGGCTGGCGCCGCCGGATCGGAGTCGCCCGGGTCGTCGGAGCCCAGGGCGCGGAAGGCGAGGATGCCCCCGCCGACCGCGACGGCGAGGACCAGCACGGCGACGAGGACGATCGCGCCGATGAGCAGCCCGCGGCGCGAGCCCTTCGCCTCGTCGGGGTCCTGCACCTTCGCGGGCCGACGGTTCGGGACGGCCGGGCGCGGGGGAGGGGTCGGGAACCCCTCGGGCACCGGGCGCAGCATCGCTCGGGATGCGGTGACGCCCTGGACGCCGGTGACCGAGCGGCGCTCGGTCTCGGAGAGGTCGTCCGGGCCCTCGGTCTGCTGGGCGGGCTCGGCGGGCTCGACGCCGCCCGGGGCCGGGAGCTCCTCGTCGTTCCCGTAGCCGTACTCGTGGGAGGCGTCCACGGGGCCCTGCGGGGCGGGGAGCTCCGGGGTGCCGGCCGGCTCCGCAGGGGCGGGGTCGGTGGGGAGCGCTGGCCGGCCGTCCTGCTCGGACGCCTCGCGGTCGGTGTGCACCTGTACTCCTCGCTGATCGCGGCCTGGCGGCGCGACGCACATCACCTGGACGTCCGTCGTACTCCTGGTAGGATAGACGACTGGAACAGGTCGAAACCCTCGTCATACGTTCCTCAAGTGGAGTCCCTTCCCACCTCGTGGCATCCAGCCGCTGGGTCAGTATCGCAGTCGGGCGTCATCGTCCGGCGAGCGGGCCGTCGCGCCCGACCGCCGTCGCAGCGCTCGCACCTTGGGGCCTCCGCATGACTGCGGGGGCCTTCGTCGTCTTCCGACTCGAAACAAGGTGAGGAGCCAACATCAGCGAACAGCGCATCAACGGTCAGATCAGGGTCCCCAAGGTCCTCCTGGTCGGTCCCAACGGCGAGCAGGTCGGTGAGGTCCGTGTCGAGGACGCCCTGCGTCTCGCCCAGGAAGCAGACCTCGACCTGGTCGAGGTCGCACCGGGTGCGAACCCGCCCGTCGCGCGGCTCATGGATTACGGCAAGTACAAGTACGAAGCCAACCTGAAGGCCCGCGAGGCTCGGAAGAACCAGGCGAACACGGTCCAGAAGGAAATTCGGATGGGCCTCAAGATCGACACGCACGACTACGAGACCAAGCGTCGCAACGTCGAGAAGTTCCTCGACGGCGGCGACAAGGTGAAGGTCATCATCCGCTTCCGCGGTCGTGAGCAGTCCCGTCCCGAGCGGGGCGTCAAGCTCCTGCAGCGCATGGCGGAGGACGTCTCGGAGTACGGCTTCGTCGAGTCCCACCCGCGGCAGGACGGCCGCAACATGGTGATGGTCTTCGGGCCTCACAAGAAGAAGGCCCAGGCCATGGCCGAGGCCCGCAAGCGCAAGACCGACGCCGAGAAGGCAGCGGCCCGCGGCAAGGACGACGAGTCCGCGCCCGAGGCCGAGGCCGGCGCCGAGTCCTGAGAACGTCACAAGGAGAAACAGGCCAATGCCGAAGAACAAGACCCACTCGGGTACCAAGAAGCGCGTCCGCGTCACCGGCTCGGGCAAGCTCATGCGGGAGAAGGCGAACGCTCGCCACCTCCTGGAGCACAAGTCCTCCACCCGCAAGCGCCGTCTGGGCTCCGACACCGACGTGTCGAAGGCCGATGCCAAGCGCATGAAGAAGCTGCTGGGCCGCTGATCGCCCACGCGGGAGCACGCCTCCCGCGACCCTGAACTTACGATCGAAGGAGTATCACGTGGCACGCGTGAAGCGGGCGGTCAACGCCCAGAAGAAGCGTCGGGAGATCCTCGAGCAGGCCAGCGGCTACCGCGGCCAGCGCTCGCGCCTGTACCGCAAGGCGAAGGAGCAGGTGCTGCACTCGCAGACCTACAACTTCCGCGACCGCAAGAAGCGCAAGGGCGACTTCCGTCAGCTCTGGATCCAGCGCATCAACGCGGCGTCCCGCGCCAACGGCCTGACCTACAACCGCTTCATCCAGGGCCTCGGCCTCGCGGGTGTCGAGGTGGACCGTCGCATGCTCGCCGAGCTCGCCGTCAACGACGCGCCGGCTTTCGCCGCCCTGGTCGAGGTCGCCAAGAACGCCCTCCCCGAGGACGTCAACGCCCCCGCGGCCTGACATCGCTGCCCGTCCAGCGATGACCGAGCGCCCGGATCAGTCCCCGATCACCTCCCCCCGCTCCGAGCGGGTGCGGAAGGTGGCGGCGCTGACCGGGCGCTCGGCGCGTCGCAAGCAGGGACGCTTCCGCGTCGAGGGACCGCAGGCCGTGCGCTCCCTCCTTGCGCACAGGCCCGAGCTGGCCCTCGAAGTGCACCTCACCGAGCGCGCCGCCGAGGCGCACCCCGAGCTCGAGCGCCTCGCCCGCGCGGCGGGCATTCCGGCCCGCCTCGTCGACGAGCAGATCCTGCGCGCCATGGTGCGCGAGAGCGGCCCGGCCGACGCGGCCGCCGACGGCGGGTCCGGTCCTGCCGGCTCCGTCGGCACGGGCGCCCCGGGAGCGCTCGTCTCCCCGCAGGGCGTCGTCGCCGTCGGCGCCCTGCCCGCCGAGGACCCGGACGCCGCGACCGCCGCGCTGGAGGCGCTGCCCGATGACGGGCCGCTCACCGTGGTCGTGCTCCACGAGGTCCGCGATCCCGGGAACGTCGGCACCCTGATCCGCACCGCGGACGCCGCCGGCGCCGACCTCGTGCTGCTGACCCGCACCAGCGCCGACCCGTACTCGCCGAAGGCCGTGCGGGCGAGCGTCGGCGGGCTCTTCCACCTCCCCGTCCTCACCGGCGCCGAGAGCGGGTCCCTGCTCGAGGCACTCGCCGCCCGCGGCATCACCGCCGCCGCGACCAGCGGCTACGCGGACTCCGAGCTGTTCGACGTCGACTTGCCCGAGCGGATCGCGTGGATCCTCGGCAACGAGGCGCACGGGCTGGACGAGGCGACCCTCGCCGCCGCGCCGCTGACCGTGCGGATCCCGCTGGCCGGCCACGCGGAATCGTTGAACGTGCACACCGCCGCGACCGTCTGCCTCTTCGAGACCCTTCGCCGACGGCGGGCCGGGGCATGAGCGCGCCCGTCGCAGAGACCGCCCCCGCGCGCCGCCGCGGCCCCGGCCGCGCCCTCGGCACCGCCGCGGTCCCCCTCCTGATCCTGCTGGCCCTGCTCGCCGCGGGGCTCGGCATGCTCGCCACCGGGGCGCTGTCCCCGGCGACCCTCGTGCCCGCCTCGCCGCTGGTGACCTTCGGGCTGCCCGTCGTGCGCGCGCTGCACCACCTCGGCCTCCTCCTCGCCGTCGGCGCGGGCGCGACCGCCGTGCTCCTGCTGCCCGGCCCCTCGCGCCGCGAGGCGACGGTGCTGGACCCGCTGCGCCGCCGCGCCGTGCGCCTCGCCGCCGCCGGGGCGCTGCTGTGGACCCTCGCCGCCCTCGCCCAGATCCCGCTCGGCGGGCTCGAGGCGACCGGTGCCGGCACCGCGCTGAACGTCTGGGACGTCGCGATGGGCGGGGCGCTCGGTCGCCTGCAGATGCTCGTCGCCGTGCTCGCCGCGCTCGCGACCCTCGCCTACGCCCTGGCCCGCTCCACCGTGTTGGCCTGCTGGGGCCTCGCCTTCGCCGGCCTCGGCACGCTGTCCCTGGGGCTGGTGGGGCACGCCGGGGCGAGCCTGGACCACATCAACGCCGTCAACGCCATGGCGCTGCACCTCGTCGCCGTGACCGTCTGGGCGGGCGGGCTGCTGGCCATCGCGCTGCTCGCCGGGCGGATGGACGACGAGGTGCTCGGCGTCGTGGTCCGCCGCTACTCGCCCTGGGCCCTGGCCGCGGTGCTCTCGCTCGCCCTCAGCGGACTGATCAGCGCCGGGATCCGGCTGTCGGGCTGGGGAGACCTGCTCACGACCGGCTACGGCCGGGTCGTGCTCGCCAAGACGCTCGGCCTCGTCGTCCTCGCCGTGCTCGGTGCCCTCCAGCGCGCACGGCTCGGCGAGCGGCTCCGCTTCCGCCATCTCGCGCTCACCGAGGGCGTGCTGATGGCCGCCGTCATCGGGGCGTCGATCGCGCTGGGCCGCTCCGCCCCGCCCGTGCCGCAGTCGGTCCCCGCCAGCGGCGACCTCAAGGTGCTCTCACTGGCGGGCTTCCTCCCGCCCGAGCAGGAGTTCTCGCCCACGACGATGCTCACCGTCGTCCAGCCGGACTGGATCGCGATCGCCCTCGCCGTGGTGATGGCGGGGCTGTATCTGACCGGGGCGGTGCGCCTGGTCCGTCGCGGCGACGACTGGCCATGGCATCGCACCCTCGCCTTCCTCGCCGGCTGCCTCGCCTTCGCCTGGGTGATCTCCGGCGGCGCGGCGGCCTGGGGGAAGTTCCGCTTCGACGCCCACATGGTCCAGCACATGGCGATGATGATGATCGTGCCGCCGCTGTGGGTGCTCGGCGCGCCGGTGACGATGCTGTCCCGCGCCACCTCGCCCCGCACCGACGGGTCCCGCGGGGTGCGCGAATGGGTGCTCGCCGCCCTGCACTCGGGCTACTCGCGGCTGGTCTCCTCCCCGCCGCTGGCCGGGCTGATCTTCGCCGGCTCGCTGGTGATCTTCTACTTCACCCCCCTGTTCGAGCTGGCGATGTACAACCATCTCGGCCATGTGCTGATGACGGTGCACTTCCTCGCCTCGGGCTATCTCTTCGCCTGGGTGTTGATCGGCATCGACCCCTCCACCAAGCCGATCAATCCGGTGCTGAAGCTGATCACGCTGCTGGTGACCCTCGCGTTCCACGCCTTCTTCGGGATCGCGCTGTACTCGGCGACCTGGCTGGTCGCGGAGGGCTGGTACACGGAGCTGGGGATGTACGGCCCCGACCGGCTGATGCTGATCCAGGAGCGGGGCGCCTCGATCATGTGGGCGATCTCCGAGGTGCCGACGGTCGGGTACGCGATCATCGTGGCGGTCCTGTGGATGAAGTCCGAGGACCGACGGGCCCGGCAGTACGACCGCAAGGCCGAGCGGGACGGCGGCGCCGAGCTCGCCGCGTACAACGCCTATCTCGAGAGCCTGCGCGGGGGAGGCGGCGCACCCGCGCCCACCGCAGGTGCGGACAGCCCGGGGGACAGTTCGGGGGGCAGTGCGCCGGACCGCGCCGGTGAGCGCCGGGACGGCTGAATCGCTCGAGCCTACTCGCCGTCCGGGCGGCCGGCCGGGGAACGGCCTGCTCGTTCGAATGCTGCTGTGACGAGCGCAAAGACAAGACCGAACACCACGGCGAACGTGATCGCCGGCCCCGTCACCCCGCCGTCCAGCACGGCCCTGAGGGCGAGCGCCAGCACAGCGATCATGACTCCGCGGATGACGACTCTCTTCCAGGGTGCAGAAGGCATGGGCACGCGCATGAGGCCATGGTGGCACGACCAGCCGGGTGCGTCCCCTAGCGTGGTGGCTTGCCCGAGTCAGCGCGGAGCGGGACCTGAGGGACAGGAGGAGGTGACCGATGGCGTGGAGCACGCGGGAGCTCGCCGAGCTCGCAGGGACGTCGCTGCGCGCGGTGCGGCACTACCACGACGAGGGCCTGCTGCCCGAGCCGCCCCGTTCCTCGAACGGGTACAAGCACTACGGGGTCCGGCACCTGATCCAGCTGATGCACATCAGGCGGCTGGTCGACCTGGGCGTGCCGCTGGCGGAGATCCCGTCCCTGGATCCCTCCGCCGACAGCTACCGGGAGGTCCTGGAGGCCCTGGCCTCGGAGACCACCGCGGAGATCGAACGGCTGGTGGTCGTCCGGGACGAGATCGCCCAGCTCCTCGAGGAGCCCGGGACGTGGGAGATGTCCAGTGGGACGACCGGCAGCACGGACGGAGACTTCCTCACCGTCCTCTCCCGCGTGCTCGACGAGGACTCGCTCCAGGCGTGGCGGCGCGTGGGAGAGTCCATCCCCGATGCGCAGGTCCTGGCGGACTTCGAGAACCTGCCGGAGGAGGCGTCGGCCGAGATGCGCGAGGACGTCGCGGCACGGATGGCGGAGGCGGTCCGCGATGGCCTTGCCGCCGCCCCCGAGCTGGACGATCCCGGTTTCGGCGAGGGCACCTCGCGCGCCCTGGGGACGCGGAGCATCGGCGAGGCCCTGGCCGAGCTGTACTCACCCGCCCAGCTGCGAGTGCTGGTCAGGTGCCACGAGCTGCTGTCCGCCGAGTGAGGGACGTTCAAGCGTCCTGGGCGGCGGCGGGCACCTTCGCCAGGTGTCGCGCGAAGAACTCGTCCGCCGCGCGGTACAGCGCCAGCACGTTCTCGGGGTTGAGGATGAAGTGCCCCTCGTCGTCGAAGACCAGGTACTCCACCTCGTTCCCCTTTTCCCGCAGGCCGGCGACGATCCGGTCGGAGTTCGCCCGTCGCACCCGCACATCGTTGGCGCCCTGCACCACCATCAGCGGTGAGCGGATGTCCGCGATCCGGGTGATCGGCGAGCGGGCCCTCAGGTCGGCGGCCTGCTCCGGGTCCGACGGGTCGCCTGCGTAGCGGTACCAGTTGTTCACGAGGCCTGCTCGCGCGTACTCGGGCAGGGAGCGCAGGTAGTCGACGAGGTCGGAGACCCCCACGTACTCCACCGCCGCCGCGAACCGCTCCGGGGTGAACGCGAGGCCCACGAGCGCGGCATAGCCGCCGTAGGAGCCGCCGAACACGCCGATCCGCTCGGGGTCCGCGAGGCCCTGGGCGATCGCCCAGTCGACGGCGTCGAGGAGGTCGTCGTGCATGCGTCCGGCGAGCTCGCCCACGGCCGCCTCCATGTGCCTGCGTCCGAAGCCGGCGGAGCCGCGGAACTGGGGCTGCAGCACGGCGTATCCCCGGCCGGCCCAGAGCTGGACGACGGAATCGTATCCCCACCAGTCCCGTGCCCAGGGGCCGCCGTGGGGCATCAGGACCAGGGGCAGGTCTTGCGGCTCCTCGTGCACGGGGAGCGTGAGATAGGCGGGCAGTGGCAGGCCGTCGCGGGCCGTGATCTCGACGCTCTCGACGGGGGCGAGCTGATCGACGTCCAGGTGCTCCAGGCTCCGTGCCAGGAGCCGGCTGCGGCCGGTCCGGTGGTCGTAGAGCCAGGTCTGCGGATCGCGGTCGTGCACGAACGACACGACCCACCGCTGTTGGTCGACATCGCTGGTGAGGGCGCCGATGTCCCCGTCGCACAGCGCCGCCACCGCCTCGAGGACCTCCGCGAAGTGCGGGTCGAGGGGGACGGTGTGCATCCGCATCCCGTGATAGCGCAGCCCCAGCAGCTCACCGGTGCGGCGATGGCGGATCAGCGGGGACGGCAGGTTCGGGAAGACCAGGGACCGGGTGTCCAGATCGGCGTGGGGGTGGTGGTGGATCATCGTCTCCTCCCCGGTGGCCAGGTCGAGGCGGGCCGGATGCAGGTGGTCGGTGCCGCGATAGGAGCCGAGCCAGATGCTCGACCCGTCTGCCGCGGCCTCGAAGGGGTGGACGTCCATCGGGTAGGCGTCTCCGTCGAAGGCGGCGACGAGAGACTCGCCGCGCCAGAGCTCCCAGGTGCCGTCTGCTCGCATGCTCCTGCGCAGGAGCGTCTCGCCGACGAGCATCCAGGTGCTCCCCTCTCCGGGGCTGGGAGCGAGCCGGGTGAGGGCTCCGGTGGCGATCTCGAGGTCGTAGAGATCGAAGGCGGTGGGGTCCTCCGCGTTCATCTGCAGGGTGGCGTGGCCGGGCCGTCCCCGTCGGAGCTCGAGCGCCTGGACCGTGGCACCGCGGAACGGGGTGAGGTCCACCGCGGGGGCGCCGAGCTGGTCGAGGTCGATGCGGAAGACGTGCCAGTTCTCGTCGCCGCCGCTGTCCTGCTGGTAGAGCAGGTGGCGGGAGTCGTCGGCCCAGAGGTACCGGGTGATGGAGCGGGAGTCGTCGGCGGTGACGCAGCGGGGCGGGGCGTCGGCGTCGATCTCCTCGACCCAGATGTTGAGCCGCTCGTGCCACATGGCCAGGTGGGCGAGCCGGGTGCCGTCCGGGGAGATCGAGATGCCCGAGCGCTCCGGCGGCCGCAGGAGGTCGTCGATGGTGAGGGTCGCAGCGGTGGTCATCAGAGGTTCCTCTCGTCGATCAGGTCGCCGGTGGCGGTCGCCGCATGACGTGCCTCGGCGGTGCGCATCCGCGTCGTGCTGCGGCGGAACGCCCACACCACGACGAGGGCGAGCGCGATGGTCAGCGGAGCTCCCATGAGGGTGTCCGCGATGCCCAGAGCGGTGATGCTCTCCGCGACGTACAGCCACTGCTGCACGACGAACTTGGCGAGATGGGCGACGGCGATGGCCGAGGTGGCGATGACGTGCGCACGGTAGGTGGGGCGGTCCTCGCGCCAGGCGTGCTCACCGCCGTGCACGGCGTTCCAGATCATGCCGGTCAGGGGACGCCTCGCCACGACGGAGATCGCGGTGGGGAGGAAGATCGCCAGGGCGGCCCAGATGCCGATGACGAAGAAGTCCCGGACCGAACCGGTCCAGATCACGAGCGTGGCGGCCACGGCCACGCCGAGAAGGCTGCCGATCGCCGAGGGCACCTTCTCGCCGCGGCCCAGGCGGATCACGAACAGCACGGCTCCCGCGCCGAGCGCGACGGCGAGCGTGGGCATCAGCGGGAGGAACATGTGCGCCACCACCAGGGCGATGACGGGGACGGTCGAGAGGACGAGCCCGGAGGCTCCGCCCATCTGCTCGATGATCTGCTCGGTGGTGGTGCCTTCTGCGGTGGTGCTCTCTCCGGTGGTGCTCGCAGTGGTCTTGCTCTCTGCCTTGTCGATACTCATCGTTCGCCTCCGTCGGGGAGTCGAGGAATGCTGTCGACAAGGAGCACACACTGTGCCGGAGCGGCACACTCCAGACCTCGGAGCCGAAATGTGACGCACGCCACACAGTGGGGCGAGCCTGGACTGCGGTCAGTACGGCGGCGGTTCGCCGGGCGGATGCAGGTCCCCGTCGTGCCCCACCCGCCAGTCGTCATCGCCATCCGGTCCGGTGACCAGGTCGCCGGGGGAGAGTCCCTGCTCCCGCACCCATCGTCGGCGCGCGGCCGCCTCGGCCCGCAGGTGTCGGAGATGCTCGTGCTGCTCCCAGGCGGCGGTCATCTCGTCGACGACCTGCGCGGTGGCGAGATCCCGACCGTCCTCCTGCCGGGCCATCATCAGCCCGGAGCTCTCCCACCAGGTCATGCCCTCGAGGTCGTCGCGCACCGGGTCCAGCAGCCCCAGCGTCTTCAGCCGGTGGTGCTCGCGGCAGAGCTCGTGCAGGTTCTCCGCGTCGGTCGTACCGCCGGCAGGCGGATCGCCGTGGTCGTACTCCTCGAGGTGATCCGTCTCGGACAGCATCGAGGAGGGGCGGCCGCAGCCGGGCACTGCGCAGGTGGGATGGCGCAGCAGCAGGTGCGCGCGCATCTCCGCGGTGGGCCGGTAGCGCTGCGCCGGGGCGGGGAGGAAGCGGCCCGACGTCGGATCCGTCAGGACCCGGTACCAGGTGCTCTCGTGCCCGGCGAGCTCGCGGGCCATCCGGGCGGGAAGCGGGATGGTGCCGTCGAGCATGCCGGGAGCGTCCGACTGCCCGAGGAGGGTCATGACCGGGACCGTCACGTTGACGCGGACCTGGGGCGGGGGAGGTGCGGCGTCGCCCGTGGCGAGGGCCGAGCTCATCAGCACGTTGTAACGGGTGTGGGCGAGGGAGGGGATCAGGCAGCTGGCCTCGATCTCGCCTCCCGGATCGACCGGCAGCGGGGTGCCCTGCTCGAAGGCGCGGCGCTGACCGTCGCGGACGGCATGAGCAGCGAGATCCAGCCGTCGCGACAGGTCGAGGATCTCCGGGATCGGTCCGATGATGCGCAGGCAGCCGGTGCCGTCGGGCCGGGGCGGGTCCAGGACCACGCGGCGGCGGCTCTCGGGCCGGGCATGCTCCGGCTCCTCGCTGCGCGCGACCGCGGCGGCGAGGAGATGACCGAGGACCCGCGAGAAGACCTCGGGGGAGACGGAGAGGTCGGTGCGGGAGAGCTCGACGTCGAGCCGCCGGAGTGCATCATCCTCGAGGCTCCCCGTGCGTTCCAGCAGCTTCTCGAACCACGGCGCCGGGAGCTCGCCGCGGGAGAGCCGTGCGAAGCACAGGGGGAGCAGCGTGGCCACGCGATGCGCCTCGCGGATGGCCGAGCGCGCCTGGGCGCGGGTGCACCGCAGGGCGAGGGAGAGGTGCAGCTCCTCCATCGCGCGCGCCTCGCGGGGGAGCTCCTCGGGAGAGAGCGGGTCGTGGGTCGCGCCGACGATCGCGCGGAACCTCCGGGCCAGCCGGCGCGAGTCCTCGGCGCCGCCGTCCCACAGCTGCTCGAGCAGCTCGGCCGTCTCCGGCGCCCGATGCTCGCCGATGCGCGAGATGTGCTCGCGGGTCGCACGGCGGCGTCGGCGCCGACGGGCCCGGACACGGGACAGGGCGGAGGCCGCCTCGGGGCTCGGAGGCGCGAGCAGCAGCGGTTCGGCGTCGGCCTCGAACTCGCCCACCCTCACCGCCTCCTCACGGCCACCCGGGATGCTCCTCACCTCCGGGAGATGTGACCGATTCTACCGATTCGCCCCGACAGTCGAAAGGTGTGTGGACAACCCTGGAGAGGCGCTGAACAGCCGTGACTGTGCTTCGCCGGCGTCGTGCGCAGGGGCATGACAGACACCAGCGGCGGCCCTCCGTGGAGGACCGCCGCCGGTGTCATCGAGCGATGCGACGCCTCAGGCACGTGGCGCTCGGGCGTCGATCGGATCGAGACCTCTCTCAGAGCCAGTCGCCCTGCGCGGCCTTCTTCTCCGCTCCGATCGTGGTGTCGGGGCCATGGCCGGTGTGCACCACGGTGTCGTCCGGGAGCTGGAACAGCCGCTCGCGGATCGACTGCTCGATCGTCTCCCGCGAGGAGAAGGAGCGGCCGGTCGCACCGGGGCCGCCCTGGAACAGGGTGTCCCCGGTGAACACCGCGCCCAGCTCCTCGGAGTAGTAGCAGGTCGAGCCGGGGGAGTGGCCCGGGGTGTGCAGCGCCTCGAGGTTCACGCCCGCGATCGTGAACATGTCCCCGTCGGCGACGTCGTCGTCCCAGGGCAGGTCGCCGTGGGTGAGCTGCCAGACCTCGCGGTCGGCGGGGTTCAGCAGGATCGGGGCCTCGAGCGCCTCGGAGAGCTCCGGGGCGAAGCGCACGTGGTCGTCGTGCGCGTGGGTGAGCAGGATGCCCACGCACTCGCGGTTCCCGACGAGCTCCTCGACCTTCTCGACGTCGTGCGGGGCGTCGAAGACGACGCACTGCTCGTCGTCGCCGAGCACCCACACGTTGTTGTCGACCTCGTGGGTCTCGCCGTCCAGGGAGAACGTCCCCGAGGTGACGGCATGGTCCAGCCGCGCGGTCACTTGGCCACCTCCACCACGGTGCGCAGGTTCGCGCCGTCGTGCAGTCCGTCCAGCGCCGCGTCCGTGCCGGCGAGATCGGTGCGGCCGGTGACGAAGCGGTCCAGCGGCAGACGGCCCTGCAGGAACAGGTCGGTGAGATAGGGGAAGTCCCGCTCGGGGAGACAGTCGCCGTACCAGGAGGACTTCAGCGCACCGCCGCGACCGAACACGTCGAGCATGGGGAGCGTGATCTCGACGCCCGGGCGGGGCACGCCGACGAGCACCACGCGGCCGGCGAGGTCGCGGGCGTAGAACGCGGTCTCGTAGGTCTGCGGGATGCCGACCGCGTCGACGACGACGTCCGCGCCGAAGCCGCCGGTGAGCTCCTGCACCTTCTCCGCGACCTGCTGCGGCGAGAGGTCCTTGGTGCACAGGGTGTGGGTCGCGCCGAGCTCCTCGGCGGCGGCGAGCTTCTTCTCGTCGACGTCGAGGCCGATGATCGTGGTGGCGCCGGCGAGCTTCGCGCCCGCGATCGCGGCGCAGCCCACGCCGCCCAGGCCGATCACGGCGAGCGACTCGCCGCGCTGGACCTGGCCGGTGTTGATCGCCGCGCCGATGCCGGCCATCACGCCGCAGCCCAGCAGACCGGCGACCTCGGCCGGGGCGTCCTCGGAGACCTTCGTGCACTGGCCCTCGTGGACCAGGGTCTTCTCCGAGAAGGAGCCGATGCCGAGGGCGGCGGTGAGCTCGGTGCCGTCGGTCAGCGTCATGGGCTTGGAGGCGTTATGGGTGTCGAAGCAGTACTGCTGCACGCCCTTCTTGCAGGCGCGGCACTCGCCGCACACGGCGCGCCAGTTCAGCACGACGTAGTCGCCGATCTCGACGTGGGTGACGTCCTCGCCGATCGCGGAGACGCGGCCGGCGGACTCATGGCCCAGCAGGAACGGGAACTCGTCGTTGATGCCGCCGTCGCGATAGGCGAGGTCGGTGTGGCACACGCCGGTCGCCTCGATGTCGACGACGACGTCGTTGGGGCCGGGATCGGGGATCACGATGTCCACGAGCTCGGCGGGCTTCTTCTCTGCGAGGGCGACGACGCCCTTCACGGTCCAGGACATGCTGGCCTCCTTCGAGGGAACGGGGTCCTGGCCAGCCTATCCGTGCTCCCGACACTCTGCCTTCAGAAGTCCGTACCTCAGGTGGCTGACGGGGTGGCGTGCCGGCCGCCGGGGGCGCCGGAAGCCGTGGCGCCGCCGCGATCGGCCACGGCCTCGCTGGTCTGCCCGGGCTCGAGGACCTGCCCCGGAGCATCCGGCCTGTACCCCGTGGGTGCCGAAGCCTGCCCCGTCTCGACCAACATCTCCTGCTCGGCCGTGTCGAGGTGCTTGTAGTCGTAGTACATCCGTTCGGCACCCGACGGGCCGTCCATCGCCCGCGTGGCGAGGTAGTCGAAGGGGTCCTCGCCGACCTCGCTGTACTCCATCATGCTGCGGAGCTCCTGCTCGGTGTAGGCGATGCGGGTGTCGGGAGCGCTGCTGTGGGGATCAGTGTGGAGCGTCTCGGGATACATCTCGTTCAGCGACGGGGCGCTGGTCCCGAGGTCGAGCATGTACGTCGGGGCGCGGCCGGTCTCTCCCTGCTCGACGGCGATGGCGTCGTGCCCCTTGCCCCACGACGCAGCACGTGCCTCCCAGACTTGATGGCCGTCCGGATAGGTGCGCGTGATCTTCTCCCGAGCGGAGAACTCCGTCGACGCCCCACCGGAGGCTCCCGACTCCTCGGAGCCGATGGTCCCCGAAGCGCCGAAGCTGCCGACCACCGTCTCGCGGACGTCCTGGTAGCGCTCGAGGACCGGACCGCCGGTGTCCTCCGGCATGGCACCGCTCAGGAGGGCTTCCTGGGCCGCTTGCATGCCGCTCTCATCGCCGGTGAACCGTGCGTGCTCCACCGTGCTCACCTCGACGTCGGCCCCGATGCCGGCCTTGATCGAGGCCACGTCCTCCACGCCGACGGAGAAGCCCCCGTCGATGCCGTGCGCGGTCCCCGGCCCCTGGTCCACCGAGATGGTGCCGTCTTCGCCCCGCGCGACGGTGGTGACATAGGTCAGCTCCTCGGAGACCGAGACGTCGGCGCCGGCCCGCACCCCGCGGTAGGTGACACCGGCAGTGGCCGAGAGCTCGCCGGTGAGCGAGTTCTCCACTGTGGCCGACGATCCCGACGGCAACGTAGACGGGTCGAACGGGTCGATGGCTGCGGCGTCGGCGACGCTGGTGCCCGCGGGGACCGTCACGGAGTAGGAGTGGCTGTTCCCCACCTCGGAGGTGACGGATCCGTCGACGACCTTCCCGTCCGCGCCCACCGTTGACGTGTCGGTGAGCGAGGCCTCGAACACATAGGTGAGGGTGCCGTCGTCGTTGACTATGCGCTCGACCGATTGGCTCCGCGTGATCTTCTTCGAGAGGTCGACCGTCCCCTTGCTCTCCAGATCCACCAGGTCTTCGGACAGCGTGATCTTCTGCGAGTTCTGGGTCGCCTCCCCCTTCACCGCGCCCGCGTGGACCTCGCCCTCGAGCGTGGTGTCGCCCTCGCGCGTCGCTTCCTTGAAGTCCTCGTCCTCGATCGGGGGCCGGTCGGTACCACCTGCACCGCCAGCATCGTGGGTGAGGACGTTGCCCATCCCGATGTTCTCGCCGGGCAGGCCGCCCCATCGGCTCCCGGCCGGGGCGCGAAGTCCCCCCAGCAGCCCCAGCAGGCCGCCGGCCATCCCGCCGAACGGTCCCCCGAGCAGCCCTCCGAACAGAGCGGACAGCCCGCTCCCGTCGCCGTCGGAGGCCGTGTCCTGCTCCTCGGCATGACGGCCGAGCTCGTCCTCGAGCGCGGTCAGGCGCTCGCCGAGCGCCTCCATCTTCCGCACCACCAGGGAGCAGCTCTCGCGGAAGCGCTCTGCGTCCTCCCCGTACCAGGTGACGGAGCGCGCCGAGCGGCTGATTCCCAGCGCGCTCGCGCGCAGCTGCTCCGAGCCCTGCCGCGTGAGGCTCGCCTGAGCCCGCAGCTGCTGCGTGTCCGCCCCCTGGAAGGCCATCGCGTTCCCGTCCCGTCCCCTGCGTCGTCCGTGCGCGGTCAGCGGCTTCGCCTCACCGTGCGGCGGTTCCCAGGCACGGCGGACGCTCCTGGTCCCCTGATCGTGCCGGCCCGTGCTCCGGGCGTGCCACGAGGCTAGCGCGGCGCGGCGGAGAGGGACATGGGGAGCACTCCCCATGCCCGGCGCCCCGGCGGCGCAGCCTCTCCTAGAATGGTCCGCGGTGCCCGCGTCCCGGCGCGCGCATCCTCCGAGCACTCCAGGACGAAAGCGAACCCCGTGTCCGAGACATCCCCCGCGCCCGGCGGGCCCTCGATCGACGAGCAGTCGATCACCGCCGCCGTCGACGCCGCGCTCGCCGCGATCGCCGCGGCCCCCGACACCGCCGCCCTCAAGCAGGTGCGCACCCGGCACGTCGGCGATGCCAGCGTGCTGACCTCCGCGAACCGCGCCATCAAGGACCTGCCCAAGGACCAGAAGGCCGCCGCCGGCAAGCTCGTCGGCCAGGGCAAGGGCCGCGTGCAGAAGGAGCTCGCCGCCCGCCAGGCCGAGCTCGCCGCCGCCGAGGAGGAGGCCGCGCTCGCCGCGGAGACCGTCGACATGACGCTGCCGACGGACCGTCGCCCCCGCGGCGCCGCGCATCCGCTGTGGACCCTCACCGAGCGGATCGAGGACTTCTTCGTCGGGATCGGCTGGGAGATCGCCGAGGGCCCCGAGGCGGAGTCCTCCTGGCTGAACTTCGACGCGCTGAACGCCGATGCGGAGCACCCCTCGCGCTCGCTGCAGGACACGCTCTACCTCGCGCCCGAGAACTCCGGGATGCTGCTGCGCACCCAGACCTCCCCGGTGCAGATCCGCGCGATGCTCGAGCGCGGCGCCCCGCTGTACATCGCGTGCCCCGGCACCGTCTACCGGGCCGACGAGATCGACGCGACCCACTCGCCGATGTTCAACCAGGTCGAGGGTCTCGCGATCGACAAGGGCCTGACGATGGCGAACCTGGTCGGCACCCTCGACGCGCTCGCCGCGCACCTCTTCGGCGGCGCGCCGATCACCCGCCTGCGCCCCAACCACTTCCCCTTCACCGAGCCGAGCGCCGAGATGGACTTCCGCTGCTTCGCCTGCGAGGCGCGGCTCGGCCTCGAGCACGACGCGGACCCGGACTGCCGCGTCTGCGGCGGCACCGGCTGGATCGAGATGGGCGGCTGCGGCATGGTCCACCCGAACGTGCTGCGCGCCGCCGGGGTGGACCCCGAGGAGCACCAGGGCTTCGCCTTCGGCCTCGGGATCGAGCGCATCCTCATGCTGCGCAACGGCGTGGCGGACATGCGGGACATGGTGGAGGGCGACGTCCGCTTCTCCCAGCACTACGGGACGGAGATCTGAGATGCCGCGCATTCCCCTGACCTGGCTCGGCGAGCACGTCGAGCTCCCCGCGACCGCCTCCGCGCTCGAGGTCGCCACCGACCTCTCCCGCGTCGGCCTCGAGGAAGAAGCGCTGTTCGGCGCGCAGGTGACCGGCCCGCTCGTGGTCGGCCGTGTGCTCGAGCTCGTCAAGGAGCCGCAGAAGAACGGCAAGACCATCAACTGGGTCCGCGTGGACGTCGGCCCCGAGCACAACGAGGACGCCGACGACCCGAAGGAGCCGCAGCCCGGCGAGGAGCGCCCGAGCCGCGGCATCATCTGCGGCGCGCACAACTTCGTCGAGGGCGATCTGGTGGTCGTCTCCCTCCCTGGCACCGTGCTGCCCGGCGACTTCGCGATCGCCGCGCGGAAGACCTACGGCCACACCTCCGACGGCATGATCTGCTCCGGGGAGGAGCTGGGCCTGGGCCCGGACCCCGATGGCGAGGACGGCATCATCGTGCTCGGCCGCGGCCACGCGAAGGGCCTGACCGCCGAGCCCGGCGACGACGCTATCGCGCTGCTCGGCCTCGCGGACGAGGTCGTCGAGATCAACGTGACCCCCGACCGCGGCTACTGCTTCTCGATGCGGGGCGTGGCGCGGGAGTACGGCCACGCCACCGGCGCCGCCTTCACCGATCCGGCCGCCGCTGTCGAGATCACCGCGACCGAGGCCGGGGGAGTGCCCGTCCAGCTCCGGGACGAGGCGCCGCTGAACGGCGCCGAGGGCTGCACCCGATTCGTCGCGCTCGAGGTCGAGGGCGTGGACCCCGCCGCGCAGACCCCGCGCTGGATGGCCCGCCGCCTCACCCTCGCCGGCATGCGCCCGATCTCCCTGATCGTCGACGTCACCAACTACGTGATGCTCGACCTGGGCCAGCCGCTGCACGCCTACGACGCCGAGAAGCTCGTCGGCCCCATCACCGTGCGCCGCGCACGGAAGGGCGAGGAGCTCACGACCCTCGACGACGTCACCCGCACCCTCGACCCCGAGGACCTGCTGATCACCGACGCCGGCGGCCCGGCGGGAGACCGCGTGCTCGGCCTCGCGGGCGTCATGGGCGGCGAGGACACCGAGGTGTCCAGCACGACCACGAGCATCGTGCTCGAGGCCGCGACCTTTGACCCCGTCACCGTGGCCCGCACCGCGCGCCGCCACCGCCTTCCCTCCGAGGCGTCCAAGCGCTTCGAGCGCGGCGTGGACCCGCAGCTCCCGCTGATCGCCGCGCACCGCGCCGCCCAGCTGATCGTCGAGCACGGCGGCGGCACCGTCTCCGCCCGCGTGACCGACGAGGGCGCGGTCGCCGCACCCGCCCCGATCAGCGCGGACCTGCACGACGCCGAGCGCGTCGTCGGCATCGCCTATACCGACGTGCAGGTGATCTCCTCCCTCGAGGCGATCGGCTGCACCGTCGCGCGCGAGGGCGAGGACGGCCTGCTGGTCACCCCGCCGTCGTGGCGCCCCGACCTCACGATCCGCGAGGACCTCGTCGAGGAGATTGCGCGCCTGGTCGGCTACGCCGAGATCCCCTCGGTGCTGCCGACGGCGCCGGGCGGGCGCGGCCTGACGGTCGCCCAGCGCGGCCGACGCGCCGCCCGCCGCGCGCTCGCCGAGGCGGGCCTGGTCGAGGTGAACTCCGCCCCGTTCGTCGCCGGCTCCGTGCACGACCGGCTCCGCTACGGGACGGACGACGCGCGCCGCGAGGCCGTGCGGATCCTCAACCCGCTCTCGGAGGACGAGCCGCTGCTGCGCACCGAGCTGCTGCAGAGTCTCCTGCCCACCGCGCGCCGCAACCTCGGCCGCGGCGAGGAGTCGGTCGCGATCTTCCAGCGCGGCTCCGTGTTCCGCGCCCGCGGGGGACAGGGCGCCGCCCCGGTGCCCGCCGCCGCGCAGCGTCCGAGCGAGCAGGAGCTCGAGGCGATCCTCGCCGCGCTGCCCGCGCAGACCGGGGCGCTCGCCGCGGTCGTCGGCGGTGCCTCCGGCCCCGACTCCTGGCAGGGCGAGCCCGCGCCGTGGGGCTGGACCGATGCGCTCGACCTCGCCCGCCGTGCGGCCGCGGCCGTCGGCGCCGAGCTCGAGGTGCGCCAGACGGAGCGCGCGCCCTTCCATCCGGGCCGCGCCGCCGAGCTGCGCGTCCACACGGCCGACGGGGACAGCCGCGTCGTCGGCGCCGCCGGCGAGCTGCACCCCGCCGTGCTGAAGGAGTTCGACCTGCCGGCCCGCTCGGCCGCCTTCGAGCTCGACCTCGAGGCCGTGATCGCCGCCGCCCCCGCCGTGGTGCGCGCCGTGCCGGTGCCCACCTACCCGCCGGCGAAGGAGGACTTCGCCTTCGTGGTGGACGAGTCCGTGCCTGCGAGCGCCGTCGAGGCCGCGATCGTGGTGGGCGCCGGCGACCTCGCCGAGCGCGTCCACCTGTTCGACGTGTTCACCGGCGAGCAGATCGGGGAGGGGAAGAAGTCCCTCGCCTTCGCGATCCGGCTCCGCTCCGGCGAGGGCACGCTGACCGCCGAGCAGATCGGCGAGACCCGCCGGCGGATCATCGCCGCGGTCGAGTCCGCCGTCGGCGGCGTGCTGCGGGCCTGAGCGGCCGCCGCGCCGACGAGGCGCGCAGCAGCCACCACGCAGGGGAGGGGCCCCGCTCGACCGAGCGGGGCCCCTCCTGTGTCCGGGACGCTCCTCAGGCGCACGGCGCTCGTCGTCGGCCTCGGGAGGCGTCGCCACGGCGACCTCGCCGCCGAGAATGGCGTGCGCGCCGCGAACTCCGCCGTCCACCACGTGAACACCGCGCACCCCCGCTGGCTGTTCATGCAGTTGGCTGTATATACTTCCGGCATGATGTCCGAGAGCAGCGCCACCGCCCCCGTCCCGGCGACCGAGCAGGCCGCGCGACGCCCGCGCGTCGCCGTCGTCGGCGCCTCCGGCTACGCCGGCGGGGAGACCCTGCGCCTGCTCGCCGGCCACCCCGGCATCGAGGTCGCGACCGTGACCGCGCACTCGAGCGCCGGCAAGAGGCTCTCCGAGGTTGCCCCGCACATCGACCTCGGCCACGACCCCGTGCTGCAGGAGACGGGCGTGGAGACCCTGCGCGGCCACGACGTCGTGGTCCTCGCCCTCCCGCACGGCCAGTCGGGACAGATCGCCGCCGCTCTGCGCGCCGAGGACCCGGACGTGCTCGTGCTCGACCTCGGCGCCGACCACCGGCTCGAGAGCGCCGAGGAGTGGGAGGCCTACTACCGCAGCGAGCACTCCGGGACCTGGACCTACGGCATGCCCGAGCTGCCGCTGGCCGACGGCACCCGCCAGCGCGAGCAGCTGCGCACCGCCCGCGAGATCGCCGTGCCCGGCTGCAACGCGACCGCCGTGACCCTCGCCCTGGCCCCGCTGCTGCGCGCCGAGCTCGTGGACAGCACCGCGCTCAGCGCCGTGCTGCCGGTCGGCTACTCCGGCGCCGGCCGCGCCGCCAAGCAGCACCTGCTGTTCTCCGAGGCCTCCGGCACCGCCGCGCCCTACGCCGTCGGCGGCACCCACCGCCACATCCCCGAGGTGCTGCAGAACCTCCGCCGCGCCACCGGCCGTGAGGACGCCCGCCTCGGCTTCACCCCGGTGCTCGTCCCGATGAGCCGCGGGATCCTCGCCGTGTGCACCGCCCCGGTCGCCGAGGGCACCACCACCGCCGACCTCCTCGCCGCCCTCGAGCACGACTACGCCGGCGAGCACTTCGTGACCGTCCTGCCCGAGGGCAGCGCCCCCGCGACCGGGCAGGTCGCCGGCGCGAACACGATCCGCCTCGGCGCCGCGGTCGACGCCCGCAGCGGCCAGGCCACCGTCATCTCCGCGATCGACAACCTCGTCAAGGGCACGGCCGGCGCCGCGCTCCAGTCGATGAACCTCGCCCTCGGTCTGCCCGAGGCGACCGGGCTCAGCCGCACCGCGCTCGCCCCCTGACCGTCGCCCGCCGGGCCCCGCCGGCCGGCCGGAGCGCCCGTCCGAGCTCCATCCACCGCGCCCCTCGCCCCACGCTCCCAGGAGACCCCGTGTCGATCACCCGCCCCCGCGGCTTCCGCGCCGTCGGCCTCGCCGCCGGCATCAAGGCCGCCCCCAAGGAGGACCTCGCCCTCGTCCTCAACGACGGCCCGCGCGACGTCGCCGCCGCCGTGTTCACCGCCAACCGCGTCCAGGCCGCTCCCGTGCAGTGGTCTCGTCGGGCCGTCGCCGACGGCCGCGCCCGCGCCGTGGTCCTGAACTCCGGCGGCGCCAACGCCTGCACCGGCCCCGAGGGGTTCCAGGACACCCACCGCACCGCCGAGCATCTCGCCGGCCTCCTCGACATCGCGGCCCAGGACGTGCTCGTGTGCTCCACCGGCCTGATCGGGGAGCGGCTGCCGATGGAGCCGCTGCTGGCCGGCGTCACCTCGGCGATCGACCGGCTCGACGCCGGGGAGGAGGCCGACGCCTCCGCCTCCCGCGCCATCATGACCACCGACTCCGTCCCGAAGACGGCCGAGGTCACGCTCCCCTCCGGCGTCGTCGTGGGCGGGATCGCGAAGGGCGCCGGCATGCTCGCCCCGCAGCTCGCGACCATGCTCGTCGTCCTCACCACCGACGCCGACGTCGACGCCGCCACCGCCGAGGAGGCGCTGCGCGGCGCGACGCGCACCACCTTCGACCGCGTCGACTCCGACGCCTGCATGTCCACCAACGACACCGTCATCCTGCTGGCCTCCGGCGCGAGCGGCGTGACCCTGGGCGTCCAGGAGCTCACCGAGGCGGTGCGCACGGTCAGCGCGGACCTCGCCCGCCAGCTCGTCGCCGACGCCGAGGGCGCCAGCCACGACGTGCACGTCGTGGTCCGCTCCGCCACCGCCGAGGACGCCGCCGAGGCCGTGGCCCGCGAGATCGCCCGCTCCAACCTGGTCAAGGCCGCGATCTTCGGCAACGACCCCAACTGGGGCCGGATCGTCGCGGCGGCCGGCTGCGTGCCCGAGGCCGTCGCCCCCTTCGCAGTCGAGGACCTCTCCGTCACCGTCAACGGCGTGGAGGTGTGCCGCGGCGGCGGCGCCCACCGCGACCGCTCCGAGGTCGACATGACCCCGCGCGAGACCCTCATCGAGGTGGACCTCGGCGCGGGCTCCGCGAGCGCGGACATCTGGACGAACGACCTCACCCACGACTACGTCGAAGAGAACAGCGCCTACTCCTCATGACCACATCGAAGCCGCCCGCCGCACCCTCCAAGAACCCGCTGGCCGACCTCACCCCGGCCCAGGCCGCGGCGCATGCGAAGTCCGAGATCCTCATCGAGGCGCTGCCCTGGATGCAGCGCTTCCGCGGCAAGATCGTCGTGGTCAAGTACGGCGGCAACGCCATGATCGACGACGACCTGCGCCGCGCCTTCGCCGCCGACATGGTGTTCATGCGCCACGCCGGCATCCACGTCGTCGTCGTCCACGGCGGCGGCCCCCAGATCAACGCGATGCTGGGCCGCGTCGGCATCGAGTCCGAGTTCCGCGGCGGGCTGCGCGTGACCGACGAGGACACCATGGACGTGGTGCGGATGGTGCTGGTGGGCCAGGTGGGCCGCGAGCTCGTCGGCCTGATCAACAGCCACGGCCCCTACGCGATCGGCATGTCCGGCGAGGACGCGCGGCTGTTCGCCGCCCGCCGCCGCGGCACCGTCGTCGACGGCCAGGAGGTCGACCTCGGCAACGTCGGCGAGGTCACCGAGGTGCGGACCGAGTCGATCCAGGACCTCCTGGACGCCGGCCGGATCCCGGTGGTCTCCTCGATCGCGCCCGAGATCGACGAGGACGGCCGCCCCACCGGCGCGGTCCTGAACATCAACGCCGACCTCGCCGCCGCCGCGCTCGCCGCCGGCCTGGACGCCGAGAAGCTCGTGGTGCTCACCGACGTCGAGGGCCTCTACCGCGACTGGCCGGATCGCGACTCGCTGATCCCCGAGATCTCCGCGAGCGAGCTGCGGGAGATGCTGCCCGGCCTCACCGCCGGGATGATCCCCAAGGCCGAGTCGCTGCTGGACGCGGTGGACTCCGGGGTGCGCACCGCGGCCATGACCGACGGCAGGATCGAGCACGCCGTGCTGCTGGAGGTCTTCACCGACAAGGGCGTGGGCACGATGGTCAGGAGGGACGACTATGTCTGAGACGCAGACGCAGGACACGACGCCGCAAGGCACGACGCCGCAGGGTGCCCAGGAGCTCGCCGGCCGCTACTCCCGCTCCATGATCGGCGTGTTCGGCACCCCGCAGCGCGTGCTCGTGCGCGGCGAGGGCACGCACGTGTGGGACGCCGACGGGAAGGAGTACCTCGACCTCCTCGGCGGGATCGCCGTCAACGCCCTCGGCCACGCCCACCCCGACGTGGTCGCCGCAATGACGAAGCAGGCGGGCACCCTCGTGCACGTCTCGAACTTCTTCGCCACCCCCACCCAGATCGAGCTCGCCGAGCGCCTGCTGCAGCTGGCGCAGGCCCCTGAGGGCTCGGGCGTGTTCTTCACGAACTCCGGCACCGAGTCCAACGAGGCCGCCTTCAAGATCGCCCGCCGCACCGGGCGGCCCCGGATCCTCGCGCTCGAGAAGAGCTTCCACGGCCGCACCATGGGCGCGCTCGCCCTCACCCACAAGGAGGCCTACCGCGCCCCCTTCGAGCCGCTGCCCGGCGGGGTCGAGTTCCTGCCCGCCGGCGACGTGGCCGCACTCGAGGCGGCCCTCGCCCCGGGGGACGTCGCCGCGCTCGTGCTCGAGCCGATCCAGGGCGAGGCCGGAGTGCTGCCGCTGACGGAGGAGTACCTCCGCGCGGCCCGCGAGCTCACCGCCCGCCACGGCGCCCTGCTGATCCTCGACGAGGTCCAGACCGGCGTCGGGCGGACGGGGGAGTGGTTCGCCCACCAGGCGATCGAGGGGCTGCAGCCCGACGTGATGACGCTGGCCAAGGGCCTCGGCGGCGGCTTCCCGATCGGTGCCGTGCTCACCTTCGGCGAGCACGCCACCGGCCTGCTGAGCCCCGGCCAGCACGGCACCACCTTCGGCGGCAACCCGCTGGGCGCGGCCGTGTCCCTCGCCGTGCTCGGCACCCTCGCCGAGGACGGCCTGCTCGAGAAGGCCCGTACCCTCGGCACGCAGCTGCAGGCCCGGATCCTCGAGCTCGCCGGGCGCGATCCGCGGATCACCGGCGTGCGCGGCGCGGGACTGCTGCAGGGGATCACCCTCGCCGCCCCGATCGCGCCGCAGGTCGTCGCCGCCGCCCTCGAGCACGGCTTCATCCTCAACGCCGCGAACCCCAGCACCCTGCGACTCGCCCCGCCGCTGATCATCACCGACGAGGAGCTCGGCTCCTTCGTCGAGGCGCTGCCCGCCCTGCTCGACGCCGCCGAGCAGGCCGCCGCCTCCACCACCGACGAGAAGAGGTCCTGACATGCCCCGCCACTTCCTGCGCGACGACGACCTGAGCCCCGCGGAGCAGAAGGAGGTCCTGGCCCTCGCCCTCGAGCTCGCCGGCGACCGCTTCGCCAAGCGCCCCCTGGAGGGACCGCGCACCGTCGCGGTCATGTTCGACAAGGCCTCCACCCGCACCCGCGTCTCCTTCGCCACCGGCATCGCCGAGCTCGGCGGCAGCCCGCTGGTGATCGACGCGGGCTCCAGCCAGCTGGGACGCGGCGAGTCCGTCGCCGACACCACCGAGGTGCTCACGCGCATGGTCTCCGCGATCGTGTGGCGCACGTTCGGACAGGAGCGGATCGAGGAGATGGCGGCCCACGCGACCGTGCCCGTGGTCAACGCGCTGACCGACGAGTTCCACCCCTGCCAGATCCTCGCCGATCTCCAGACCATCGCCCAGCACACCGGGGGACTGGCCGACGGCGACGCCGCGCTCGCCGGGCGCTCCCTCGCCTATCTCGGCGACGGCGCGAACAACATGGCCCACTCCTACCTGCTCGGCGGCGTCACCGCCGGGATGGACGTGCGGATCGCCTCGCCCGCCTCCCACCGCCCCGACCCCGCGATCGTCGCCCGCGCCGAGGAGATCGCCGCGTCGACCGGCGGCGCGGTGCTCGTCACCGACGACCCGCGCGAGGCGGTCGCCGGCGCCACCGCCGTCATCACCGACACCTGGGTCTCCATGGGCCAGGAGGGCGAGGACGGCCGCGGCGAGGAGACCTTCGCCCCCTTCCAGGTCACCTCCGAGCTGATGGCGCTCTCCGGCGGGATCTTCCTGCACTGCCTGCCCGCCTATCGCGGCAAGGAGGTCGCCGCCGAGGTCATCGACGGCCCCGCCTCCGTGGTGTGGGACGAGGCGGAGAACCGCCTCCACGCCCAGAAGGCCCTGCTGACCTGGCTGCTCGAGCACCCCGACGAGAGCACCGCCGCCCACGCCGTCGCGCACGTCCGCACCCGCGGCGCCCGGGAGCGCGCATGAGCGACTCCCGGCGCGCCCTCGCGCAGACCAAGACCTCGCGCCAGCAGCGCATCGTGCAGCTGCTGACCCACGAGGAGGTCTCCTCCCAGTCGCAGCTCGCGCAGCTGCTGACCGCGGAGGGGATCGAGGTCACCCAGGCGACCCTCTCGCGGGACCTCGTCGAGCTGCAGGCCGAGAAGGTCCGCGGCTCCGCCGGGAGCCTCGTCTACCGCCTCCCGCCCGAGGGCGGCACCGCCCGTCCCGTCGGCGCCGAGGGCGAGCTGCTCGAGGCGCGCCTGCCGCGGCTGGCCGAGGGGCTGCTCGTCTCCGCCGAGGCGAGCGGGAACCTCGTCGTCGTGCGCACCCCGCCCGGCGGCGCGCAGTACCTCGCCTCCGCGATGGACCGCTCCGTCATGCCCGACGTGCTCGGTACCATCGCCGGGGACGACACCGTCCTGCTGGTCTCCCGGGACCCCGCCGGCGGTGACCGCCTCGCCGAGCGGCTCCTCGACCTCGCCGAGGGCCGGCGCGAGCTCGGCGCCCTCGACGAGGACGAGGGCATCGAGGCGCCGTGACGGCGCGCACCGGGCAGGTCCGCCCGTCGGCCCCTGCCGGGACGACCCCGGCACCCTGACCTCGCAGACCCTGACCTCGCCCACCTCCGGACCCAGGGACCGGGCCCCCGCGCCCGTCCCGCCGCCGCACGGCCCGCCCCGGCCATCGCGGCACCACCCCGACCACCACTGAACCCCCACGACCTAGGAGCACCACTCATGACCGAGAAGATCGTCCTCGCCTACTCCGGCGGACTCGACACCTCCGTCGCCATCGGCTGGATCCACGACGCCACCGGCGCCGACGTCATCGCCTGCGCGGTCGACGTGGGCCAGGGCGGCGAGGACCTCGAGGTCATCCGCCAGCGCGCCCTCGACTGCGGCGCCGTCGAGGCCTACGTCGCCGACGCCCGCGACGAGTTCGCGAACGAGTACTGCATGCCCGCCCTCAAGGCGAACTCGCTGTACATGGACGCCTACCCGAACGTCTCCGCGATCTCCCGCCCCGTGATCACCAAGCACCTGGTCAAGGCCGCGAAGAAGTACGGCGCCACCACCGTCGCCCACGGCTGCACCGGCAAGGGCAACGACCAGGTGCGCTTCGAGGTCTCGATCACCTCCCTCGCCCCCGAGCTCAAGTGCATCGCCCCCGTGCGCGACCTCGCGCTGACCCGCGACAAGGCGATCGAGTACGCCGAGCGCAAGGGCCTGCCGATCGCGACCACCAAGCACAACCCCTTCTCCATCGACCAGAACGTGTGGGGCCGCGCCATCGAGACCGGCTTCCTCGAGGACATCTGGAACGAGCCCACCAAGGACGTCTTCTCCTACACCGACGACCCCGCCTTCCCGCCGGTCGCCGACGAGGTCGTGATCTCCTTCGAGCAGGGCGTCCCGGTCGCGATCGACGGCCGCGCCGTCACCCCGCTCGAGGCGATCCAGGAGCTCAACCGCCGCGCGGGCGCCCAGGGCATCGGCCGCATCGACATCGTCGAGGACCGCCTGGTGGGCATCAAGTCCCGCGAGGTCTACGAGGCGCCGGGCGCGATGACGCTGATCACCGCCCACCAGGAGCTCGAGCGCGTGACCCTCGAGCGCGAGCAGGCCCGCTTCAAGCGCCAGGTCGGCGACCGCTGGACCGAGATGGTCTACGACGGCCAGTGGTTCTCCCCGCTGAAGAAGTCGCTCGACGCCTTCATCGAGGACACCCAGCGCTACGTCAACGGCGACATCCGCATGACCCTGCACGGCGGCCGCGCCACCGTCACCGGGCGCCGCTCCGAGACCGGCCTGTACGACTTCAACCTCGCCACCTACGACGAGGGCGACACCTTCGACCAGGCCAGCGCCCGCGGCTTCATCGACATCTACGGCCTCGCCGCCAAGCAGGCCGCGGCCCGCGACGTGGCGCTCGGCAACGGTGAGGACCTCGACGCCGCCGAGGACCAGGCATGAGCGACGCCCCCTCCGCGAACTCGCACGGGGAGCCGACGGGCGCCGTCGGTCCCGGGGCCGACGCGTCGGCCGCGCAGGAGAGCGCCGCGCTGTGGGGCGGACGCTTCGGCTCCGGTCCGGCGGCCGCGCTGGCAGCGCTGTCCGTGTCCACGCACTTCGACTGGCGGCTCGCCCAGTACGACCTGCGCGGCTCGAAGGCGCACGCGAACGTGCTCCACGCCGCCGGGCTGCTGAGCGACGAGGAGCTCGCCGGGATGCAGGACGCGCTGGACCGCCTCGCGGCCGACGTCGCCTCCGGCGCGTTCGCCGCCGCGCCCGAGGACGAGGACGTGCACACCGCCCTCGAGCGCGGCCTGATCGAGCGGGCCGGGAAGGACCTCGGCGGCAAGCTGCGGGCCGGCCGCTCCCGCAACGACCAGATCGCGACCCTGATCCGCCTGTTCATCCGCGACCAGGCCCGTGCGGTCGGCGATCAGGTCCTGGACCTCGTCGACGTGCTCGTGGCCCGGGCCCGCGAGGTGCACGGCGCGCCCATGCCGGGCCGCACCCACCTCCAGCACGCCCAGCCGCTGCTGCTCAGCCACCACCTGCTGGCCCATGCCTGGCCGCTGCTGCGGGACGTGGAGCGGCTGCGGGACCTGGACGCCCGCGCGGACTCCTCCCCGTACGGCTCGGGCGCCCTGGCGGGCTCGAGCCTGGGCCTGGACCCGCAGGCCGTCGCCCGCGAGCTCGGGTTCGGCGACTCGGTGTGGAACTCGATCGACGGGACCGCCTCGCGGGACCTGACGGCGGAGTTCTCCTTCGTGCTGGCGATGATCGGCATCGACCTCTCGCGCCTCGCGGAGGAGGTCATCCTGTGGAACACGAAGGAGTTCTCGTTCATCACCCTGGACGACTCCTACTCCACCGGCTCCTCGATCATGCCGCAGAAGAAGAACCCCGACATCGCCGAGCTCGCCCGCGGCAAGGCCGGGCGCGTGGTGGGCGACCTGGTGGGGCTGCTGACCACGCTCAAGGCGCTGCCGCTGGCGTACAACCGCGACCTGCAGGAGGACAAGGAGCCGGTCTTCGACCAGGTCGACTCGCTCGACCTCGTGCTCCCGGCCTTCACCGGGATGATGGCGACGCTGACCTTCTACACGGAGCGGATGGCGGAGCTGGCCCCGCAGGGCTTCTCCCTCGCCACCGACATCGCCGACCACCTCGTGCGCCGCGGCGTCCCGTTCCGGGTAGCGCACGAGATCTCCGGCTCCTGCGTGAAGGTCGCCGAGGAGCAGGACAAGGAGCTGTGGGACCTCACCGACGACGAGCTCGCCGGGATCTCCGAGCACCTCGACCCCTCGGTCCGGGAGGTGCTCTCCGTCGAGGGCTCCATCGCCTCCCGTGATGCGAAGGGCGGCACCGCCCCGGTGCGGGTGGCCGAGCAGACCGACGCCGCGGCCGCCCAGGTCGCCGGCCTGCGCGCCTTCACCCGGGACCGCGCCGAGGGCTGACACCCGCGCGACGAGGCGGCGCTCCGGGCCCTGCCTGCCGGGGGAGCTCCGCCCCTGGACGGCCGGGCTCCGCGCTGCGACACCCGCCTCCGGGCGCGGTGTCCACCGGAAGGATGGGAGAGGCCCGGGACCTGCACATGACAGGTCCCGGGCCTCTCGCCTGCCGTCCACGACCGCCGACGCCGTCGGGCCCGCGCGCGATATCGCGTGGCACCCCGCCCCGTGAGTGGGGGACAATGACCGTGGCCCCGACCGGGGACCGCACCGCACCACCGAGAGGAAACGATCGATGCATTCCGTCCTGGACGAGCTCGCCTGGCGAGGACTCGTCGTGCAGACCACCGGGCGCGAGGCGCTCGGAAGCGCTCTGGCGGACGGACCGATCAGCCTCTATTGCGGCTTCGACCCGACCGCCGCCTCCCTGCACGTCGGCCACCTGACCCAGGTGCTCACGATGCGTCGCCTGCAGCTGGCCGGCCACCGCCCCTTCGCCCTCGTGGGCGGGGCGACCGGTCTGATCGGCGACCCCCGCATGTCCGGCGAACGCGTGCTCAACGACGCCGAGATCGTCGCGACCTGGGTCGAGAGCCTGCGCGGCCAGATCTCCCGCTTCCTCGACCTCGAGGGGGAGTTCGGCGTGACCATGGTGAACAACCTTGACTGGATCGGGCAGATGAGCGCGCTCGACTTCCTGCGGGACATGGGCAAGCACTACCGCATGGGCACGATGCTCGCGAAGGACACCGTCGCCCGCCGTCTCCAGAGCGATGAGGGCATCAGCTACACGGAGTTCAGCTACCAGGTGCTGCAGGGCATCGACTACCTCGAGCTGCATCGCCGGCACGGGGTGTCCCTGCAATACGGGGGCAACGACCAGTGGGGCAACCTCCTCTCCGGGGTCGACCTCATCCACAAGGTGGAGGGGCATGAGGTCCATGCGCTGACCACTCCGCTGGTCACCAAGGCCGACGGCACCAAGTTCGGCAAGAGCGAGGGCGGCGCGGTGTGGCTGGACGCGGAGCTCACCAGCCCCTACGCGTTCCACCAGTTCTGGCTCAACGCGGCCGACGCGGACGTCGTGAACTACCTGCGCTTCTTCACCTTCCGCAGCCAGGAGGAGATCGCGGAGCTGGAGCACGCCACCGAGACGGCCTCGCACGAGCGCGCCGCGCAGAGGGCCCTGGCCGACGAGCTCACCACCATGGTCCACGGAGCCCAGGCCACCGAGCAGGCGAAGGCCGCGGCCTCCGTCCTCTTCGGCCGCGGGGACGTGCGCGCGCTGGACGAGCAGACCGTCCTCGCCATCGCCCGTGAGCTGCCCGGGGCGGAGGTCTCCGCGACCACGCCGCTGGTGGACGCGTTCGTCAGCGCCGGCATCGCGCGGTCCAAGGGCGCGGCCCGACGGGACGCCGATGGGGGAGGACTCTCCGTGAACGGGGAGAAGATCTCCGCCGACGACCTCGCACGGGAGGTCGGCGAGCTCGACGCCCTGCCGGGGGCGAGGCTCCTGCTGCGTCGCGGTCGCAAGAACGCCGCGATGGTGCACCGCCTCGACTGACCGGTCCGTCATGTCGGCTCCCCGAGTCGACACGCCGGCACGGATCCCGCCGCCGCCCCACCGAGCCCCGCCACTCGACGCACAGCCGAGAGGCGGGGCTCGGTGCATGCCCGGGGGCATGCCGGGACGGTGGACCGACGGGCTCTCCGGAGCGACCGTCCGCGGCACGCGGTTAGCCGTCGACGAGCTTGCTTGTCAACCTGACGATAAGGACCGGTGACCCCTCTCTCAAGCGTGGGTCACATTCGGATGAACGAGCGCTTTCCCAGTCGAGCAAAGTGGGCACTGACCTGCAGGAACTCCAGTTTCGGAGGGTGAACGGAGGCTGAACGGAGCGGCTTGACGGCCCCTCGCGGGACCCGTAATGTTCTTTCTTGTCAGCAGCGAGGACGCAGACGCGAAGGGCCGAGAGCCTCCCCCGGGAGGAGCGAGGAACGGAGCGACTGGGACTCACTGCCGGCCCGCCGGGACGAGAGATCGGACCAGCGGCCGTGACTCGGGCACGGAAGGATCGCACCGCGATCCGGAGGTGACCGGGACCACACGGAGCGGAGTTGGACCTGGCCGCGAAGAACTGCTAGAGTAGTGACTCGCGCCGGGACGACGAAGCAAGTAGGAGTCGTCGACGGGATCACCCGCCGGCAACGAGCCTCAGAGATGAACCGCAGAAGCGGGGACTCGACGATGTGCGCGTGTTGCTTGATATCTCAATAGCGTGTCTGTTTATCGATGCCATTATTTTGAATGGCAGATTATAACGGATAATACAGCAGTTAAATGCTGGTTGTTTGTTTATTTTGTCAGGTTTATAGTTTTTCATGATTTTCATGGAGAGTTTGATCCTGGCTCAGGACGAACGCTGGCGGCGTGC